>NZ_BMMS01000039.1 GCF_014646055.1 Wenjunlia tyrosinilytica | reverse complement strand
TACGTGCTGCTCGGTCTTCGGGCTCATCCATCGCCGCAGTTCGCGCTGGGCGTCGCGGATCTCCACCATGCGCCGGTCCAGGTCGCGCATCGCGAGAGGATCAACCGCGGAGGCTCCGGGATTGCGAAAAGAGAGCTCCGTGACGGCCGAACCCGGACGGCCCGGCAGCGGGCGCAGTGTGCGCAGAACTTGCCACTGGTTGCAACACACCTGCAGGATAGCCAGCCAGTCAGATGAACACAGAGCGCCGAAGAAGGCGAAGGCCGGCTCCGCCTCACCGAAGATCACTCTGGAGGAGCCCGAGCAGATCGCCAGGGACCTCGCGCGGCACCTCACCCAGGAGCAGGTGGCCGAGGTTGCACAGCTCTTGCTGGAGCACGTCTCAACCAGATGAGGCCTTCGGCCAGGGCGCAGCGCATCCAGAAACACAGAAGGCCTCCGCCTCCCGGAATGTGATCCGGAGGACGGAGGCCTTGGTCTGTGCAGAACTGCTGCCGAGGGCAGGTGGTCGGGCAGTTGTACTGCCGGTGGCCGTCGGCACCCTCCTCTGCGCCGGAGTTGGCGACCGCGGTGCGTGCAGGGCCCGCAGACCGGCGACCGATTCAGAACCGGCGAAGACCTGGCTCACGAATCGGCTCAACGGCAGAGGGGAAGTCGGGCGTGTCCGCCGTTCTCGATCGCCACGGCCTCTCGGCGCCGATCGAAGAGTTCCCTTGACCGGAGGACCTGCGCAGGTTCGGACCCCATGCGGTTCGGATCCCGCACCCTGCCTCGCCTCTGAAGGCGTGTTGCCGCAGGGTCACGGGGCTTGCCGGACGGCTTCACCGCGTGGTCGCAGCGGCTGTTATCGGCGTGCCGGTTCGATTCCGACGGTGATGCGGGCCATCGAGGGCTCCTGTTCTCGAAAGGGGATGACGACGGAGCGCCGTGCGCGGGAGGCGGGCACGGCGCTCTGGGTGGGCGGTGTCAGTGGGTGGGAGTCGGTGACCGAGAGGGACTGGTCGGTGCGCAGGTCCATGACGACGCAGGTGTCCTGGTCCTGGGCGCGCTGCTGGGCGGCGTACTCCTCCGCCGGCCACGCGCCGCGAGGGCGACCAGGTGGGAAGCGCTCCAGCACGGTGCGCTGCGCGGTGGTGGACATCAGTTGTCACCGCCGTTCTCGTGGGCGTCGATCAGGTCGCCGATGGTGTCGGGGCTCGCGGCCTCGCCGACCCAGGCGCCGTTCTCGGTGAAGACCGGGACGGTGCCGGTGTCGGCGTCGAAGACCACGAGGTAGGGCCCGTACCGGTCGAGGACCATCTCGCGCAGCGTCCGAAGCGGGGCGGCGGCCAGGACCTCCAGGGCGTCGACGGTGGCCCGGGCGGGCTCGCCGGTGTCGCCGGGCTGGACCAGGGTGCCGGTGACTCGCAGCAGGTCCCCGGGGTGGATCTCGGTGAGCAGCGCGTATGCGATGCGGGGGTCTGCGGTGGTGCAGGAGAGCACCGTGTCGTCCGCGGCGTCGTCGGTGGGGGAGCAGATCAGCTCGAACCGGGCGGTTCCGCAGCGGGCGCCGGGGGTGGGGACGGCGTAGAGGTAGCCGTCGACCGCGAGGTGCTTGGTGTCCATCAGCGGGCCTGCGCGGGGGTGGTGGGGTGGGCGGCATCGTGCGCGTCCAGCACAGCCTGGGCGGGCAGGCCGCGGTCGGCGACCTGGTGGCCGCCTGCGCGGGCCCACGTCCGGATCGCGGCGAGTTCCTGCTTGGTCCGCCGCTTGAGGACCGGGGCGGGGGCGGCCGGGGCGGTGGGCTTACCGTTCTTCACTCGCCGCAGCGCCTCCCGGGCGAGTGCGAGCTCGCTCTCCAGCTGGCCGACCTTGGCTTCGGCGTCGGCGACGGCATGTTCGGTGTCGCGGCGCTGGGCGAGTTCGGCCAGGGCTGTGCGGGCCCGGGCGGTGCGGGCCCGGGCGGTGAGCGCCTGAACGCCCTTTGTTCGGTGTTGCTCGCCCCAGGTGAGCAGGGCTTCGATGCCGGAGTAGGCCGCGGGGCGGTGGGCGGCGGCGCCGGGGTCCGTCGCACTGACGGGCTCGAGTCCGGCCGCCTGCAAGGCGTCCGCGTCGGCGTCGGCGGTGCCGACATGCTCCAGGGCGTCGGTGAGTTCCTCCTCGGAGAGCCCGAGCGTGGTGCGGACGCTGTCGGGGTCGGTTCCCTCGTTGAGCATCGAGACCGCCACCGCGGTGTAGGCGTTGGTCGCGGGGGTGGAGGTAGTCATCGCATCTTCCGTCTGGTCGGGTTCGTCGGTGGGGGAGTTGAGGAGGGGCAGCAGCCGCACGAGGTCGTCCTCGGTGCGGGGCAGCCCCAGGACGCCGAGGAGGTGGGCCAGGTCGTCCTTGCCGTGTGCGTGGCGCGCGGTGACGCGGGCCGCGAGGCCGAACTGGTAGTTGGAGTTCGGTTCGAGGGGAAGGCCTTCGGGTTCGAGGGCCTTCGTCGAGTCGGCGGGCATGGGGCGCCTCCTACACGGTCTTGCCGGTGAGGCCGGCTGTGAGCCGCGCGCGATTGTGTTCCTGTTGCTCATGTGTGAGCGGCAGTCGGATCCGGGGCATCGGCCCGTTCAGCTCGCGGTCCAGGCGCACGAGCCTGGCGTCGCGGACGGTCAGCGGGGTGTGCCGGGCCGCGGTGGCGCGCTCGCGCCGGTTGCGGTCGGTTTCGGCGACGACGGCGACCCAGTTCTTCCCGAGCCGGTCGACCAGCCGCCGGCGCAGCACGGTGCGCTGCCGGGCGGTGGTGCCTGCCCAGATCCCGGTCGGCACCAGGGAGGGATTGGCCAGTGCCCATTTCAGGCAGTGCTTCGCGAGCGGGCAGGCGGCGCACAGGGTGCGGGCCTGCTCGATGCGCTTGTGTGCCTCGGGGCCGTTGTCGCCGTGTTCGTGGGCGAACAGGTCGGGCTTGTCCTGGCAGCTGGTCGGGGGCTGGGAGCGGGGGAAGGGGACGCGCGGGTCGGCCTCCTGGAGCGCGGAGGTGTTGGGGCTACCGGTGCGGCTCATGGCAGAGCCCTCCTTGCGGAGTGATCGAATAGGGGAGTGCCGCGAGGTCAGGCGTGGCCGTCGTCGCGCCTGCGCCTGGGCGCGCCGGAGACGAAGCGGACCTCGCCGGGGTGCTGGGCGATCCAGAGCTCCGCGCACGTTTTGTGAACGGGCTCGCCCTGGTGGGAGCGCAGCGGTGTGGGGGTGCGGCACAGCGCAGGGTTCGTCGCCCCAGTTGCAGAAGTGCGCTCCGTCGCGCCAGTCCAGGAGCTGGACGGGTACGGCGGGCGGCTCGGGCGCGGGAGGCCGGTTCATGCGGCGCGTCCCCAGGCGGCGGTGCCGGGGCGGCCTGCCCGGCGTCCGTTGATGGACGGCACGGTGGTGTGCTCCGCCGTGGCGAGGTGCGCGCGGCCGGTGTGCTTGCCGTCGTAGAGGGCGGCGTCGGCGGCGCGCTGGAGCTGCGCCAGGTCGCGGGTACCGAGCACGTCCGGGGCAGCGGCGCCGACCGATGCGGCGACGGCCACGGCCTGGCCGTTGTCGAGGGCGACCGGTGTGTGCAGCATCCGCACCAGCTGCGCGAGGCGGACCTCGCGGCGGTCCCGGGGCAGGGGCAGCAGGATCGCGAACTCGTCTCCGCCGAGGCGGCCGACGGCCGCCCGGGGCCCGGCCCATGCGGTGAGCCGGGCCGCGGTTGCCACGAGAACGGAGTCGCCGGCCGCGTGGCCCAAGGTGTCGTTCACGGCCTTGAAGTGGTCGGCGTCGACCATCACTAGGGCCGCGCTGTCGCCGTGGCGGGCGAGGATCTGGCGGGCCTTGGCGGTGTAGGCGTCGCGCCGCAGGAGCCCGGTGAGAGGGTCCTTCTTCGCGGCGGCGAGACGCCTGTGCAGCGCCAGGGCGTGGACGGTCCAGCCGGTCAACGGGATCGCTGCCGTGGTCAGTAGGAGAGCGCGCTGCCCGATCGGGGCCTGTACGCGCAGGGTGGACGCCATACTGATCTCTCCGTCTCGTCTCGTACGGGATGGATGGGCCCGGGACAGCCGTCGAAGCCGCCAAGCAGAGCGGCTGTCCCGGGGCGTAGCTGCAGCTCGAAGTGGCCGTCGTCGGCGCGGGTCTGGCTGCACGGGTCGTTCCGGTGGGCGGCCGGCGCGGTGTGAGCGCGCCGGCCGCCCTCGGGCTGTTACCGCCCGGCCGTCGCCCCAGGCGCGCAGGCGGCGGATGCTGGTGCAGTCGGGCCGGTCGCTGTCGTGCGGGAAGCGGCCGTCGGTGGAGCGCAGGTCGGTGAGGATCTGCAGTAAGTCGGACTCGCTGTCCAGCACGCGGTCGACGTAGCCGTGGCCGCAGGTGCAGGGTGCGATCAGGGTGAGGACGTCGCGGTCCTGGTCGCCGTCGGTGCAGTGGTGCAGCCTCCAGCCGCCGTCCGGTAGGCGACGGCGCTCGGCTCCAGAGCGGCCCCGGCCAGGGCGGCCCTGCCGCTCCAGTCGTCTTCGTCCAGGGCCTTGCCGAGGGTGTCGGGGTAGGCGTTCCACACGTGGTCCAGGGCGGCCGTCTTGGCGTCCTCGCGCTGGTCGTCCTCGGACACGGTGCCGATCTCGCGGGCGATGTCGAAGAGGAGGGCCAGCGGAGAGTCCGCACCGGCAACGGCGGCGGTGGGCGGGGTGAGGGTCTCGGTCATGTGCAGTTCAGCTCCTTCGTCTGGATGTTGGTCGCGATCGGGTGGTGTGCCGGCCGGGCGGCCTGTCCCGCGCCCGACCCGTGTGCGGGGGTTCGGGTGCGAGGCAGATGGTCCGGAAGGCGGGGTTACAGGCCGCGGGCGTCGGCGAGGCCGGCGGCCTGGTCGAGCATGCGCATCGGGATGCGGCCGTTGCCCCAGGAGTCGTTGAAGGCGGGCACGGAGTCCACGTGCTCGCCGAACGCGCGCCGGATGGCGTCCAGGAGTACGTCCATGGCTTGGCCTTCCATGCCTTGGTCGCCGCGGGCTTCGGCGTGGATGGCGCCGTACGAGCAGCGGGCGCCTTGTTCGTCGACCAGGACGTCCTTGCACCAGCCGCCGGTGGCCAGCCGGTGGTGCGCGCGCTGCAGCAGCGCGGCGACCGGCGTCGGGTACAGGTCCGGCAGCGGCTGGACGGCAGGGGCGGCCGGGACGGTGACGACGTCGGCCGGGTCGACGGGGGTGGTGGGGATGTGGGCGGTGTTGACCTCGTAGGCGACGGCCGCTTCGTCCAGCCGCACGGTCATCACCGCGTCGATGAGGGCGAGGCGTTCCTCGAGGGTCGGTTCCGCCGACGGCACGGCGGCCGCGCTGGCCGGGGTGGCCGGGGTGGGGTGGTCCATGGCGGGGGAGAGCGGGGTGTGGGACATCGGGGCTCCTGGCAGGCAACGCCGAAGGGGCGCCGCCGGGATCGCGTCCGGCGGCGCCCTTGGGCGTCGTGCAGCGGCCGGCCGTGCTCGGGCAGGCCGGCCCCTGGGGGATGGGGTGTGGGTGTTCAGGCGTTGTTGAGGCTCTTGATGGCCTCCAGCGCCTGGCGGGGCGAGGTGACCGCGTCGCGTCGCGGCGCGGGCTTCCCGCCGCTGCGGCGCTTGCCGCCGCCCTTCGTGGGTGCGTCGTCGTCCTCGTCTTCGCCGGGCTCGGGGCCGAACTCGCCGGGCCTGGGGGGCTCGGTCCAGTCGAACCACAGGTCCCGCGCTTCGAGCTCGCGGGTCTCGTGGTCGGTGAGCTGGGTGATTTCTTCGGGGAACAGGTCGGCGATGCCGGCGTCGAAGTCCATGTAGAGCGTGCGCAGGGTCTCGGGCCGCTTGCCCTCGATGATCCAGCCGACGCCGCCGGTGTTGGCGGCGGCCGGGGGCTCGGGCTCGCCGTTCATGACGCGCTCGATGCGTCCCTTCTCCGCCGGGGCGAAGGAAACGCGGCAGCGGGTCGGGGGTGTCCTCCGGGGGGACTCCCAGCGCCTTGAACATGTCCGAGATCTTCTTCGGTGCGACCCGGAGCACGACCGGGATGGACAGCTCCCGCAGGTTCTCGCAGAGCAGCTGCGTGAAGCCGTCCTGGACGTAGACGCTTTGGCCGGCGACCTTCTCGCCCACCGCGTACTTGCGGCCCTTGACCGAGACGATCTCGGCAAGCTCCATGATCTGCGTGCCGTGCTCGCCGTTGCGGGCTGCGGAGAGGAACTCGTCCAGGTAGAGGCTGAGCGGGGCGTAGGGGCAGCCTTGCGCGCCCGGGCTCCAGTCGTGGCGCTGGCCGTCGGCCCACTCCATCGCTGCGCGGATTTCCATCAGCGCGGCGGCGGCCCGCAGGGCGCGGATCATGTACAGGGCGCCGACGCCCTGCCGGTGAACGTGCGCACCGAGCTCGCTGGTCTTCTGGTCGGCGGCCTCCGAGGCGATCCACACGACCGCGCCGTAGTTCGCGTCGGCGCACACGGACAGGGCCATCAGCTGCGTCTTGCCGCCGCCGGACGGCGCGACGTACAGACCGTGCGCGGCACCCCGGTCGGTGTGGACGCGGTTGCGGGCGGGCTGGCCGTTGGCGAGGAAGCCGACGACCCAGCGCCCTTCGGCGTCCGGGGTCAGCAGCTCGCGGGTGGCCGGATAGACCTTCGCGAGCGGCGAGGTGTCCCACACCGACACGAGGATGTCCGCCCCGTCCATGGTGACGAAGACCCGGCCGTCGTCGAACGAGGCACCGAGCGCCTTGCACAGGGCGGGCAGGTTGATGCGCGGCTCGCCCATGGAGTCGGGCATGTGCGCCGTCCAGTACGTCACCTTGCGGTCGTTGTTGCGGACCTTGCGGACGAGCACCGAGCCGGGGACGGGACCTCCGTCGGCCCCGACGCGGTCGGCCCACCACTCGTGGTCGGTGGGGTCCTTGCGGAGCCGCTCGGACCTGTCGGGGGTTATGTGCACCTCCTTCCAGCCGGGGCCGCCCTCGCGCCCGTACTGCCGGGCCACGTCGTCGATACGCACATCCGCCACGTCGACACCGAACGCGGCCGCGACGGCCTCCTGCGTCAGGCCGGAGATCGGCCGCCCGGCCTCGCAGGCGCGCAGCAGCAGCGACAGGTCGTGTCGCATGCCGGGGTGGGGGGTGGCCGTCACGACGATGGTGCGGCCGGGCATGCCGCGGTTCTCCCACAGTCGGCGGACCTGGCGGGTGAACCGGTCGGCGCCTTCGTCCGGCGCCGGGGACAGCTCCGGCTCGGGGGCGGGCTGGAGCTGCGCAGTCGGGGTGGCGAGGGCGGGCCGGTGGTGGCGGCGGGCGTGCCGGGAGTACGGCAGCACCAGGTGGCCGGCCGCCGCCCATCCGGCGGCGAGCAGCCCGTCCAGCCACCACGGGCCCCAGCCGGGGGTGTGCTTGGCGGCGACGTCGACCGCGGCCGCGAGGACGAGCGGGGACCAGCGCAGGATCTTGCGTCCGGCGCCGGACGCCTCGCTCCTGGCGGCCAGGACCCAGCCGCCGATTCCGGCGGCGCCCGCCAGCTGGACGACCGTGTTCACCGGGCTGTCGGGGTAGAGGTTCGGGGCCGCGGCGAGGACCGGCGCGGCCAGGGTGTAGAGGGTGCGCTCCAGGGCGACGCTGCGCGGCACGGACACCGGTGGTTTCTCCTTCGGAAGTGGCAATGGGCGGCCCCGCCGGTGGCGGGGCCGCCCATCAGGGGGTTCGGTGGGTCGGATCAGTGGGCGAAGAAGCCCGGCTTGGGGGTGCGCTCCTTGCGGCTGGAGCGGATGTCGTCCAGTCCCTCGTACAGCCGCGCGTGCGTGCGCCGCGCGTCGTGGGCGAGGCCGCCGACTTCCTGGGCCGTGGCGTGGAGCTTTTGGACCTCCACGGCGGCGCCGCCCAGGGCGACGGACACCTGGTTCGTCATCTCCACGAACTTGCGGTCGAGCTCCGCGTTGGCGATGTCCGTGGCCAGGCCCTCGGCGCGCTGGGCGTTCAAGCGCATGCCACGCAGCAGCGCTTCGAGCTCGTTCCCGGCCGTGTCCATGGCCTGGCCCAGCGTCCTGAGCTTGTGCTGAACGGCCTTGTACCGGTTGTCGCCGTCCGTCGGCGCGGCGGCAGCGCCGCCGCCCGGGCGGGGCGCGAGGTTGCTGCTCATCAGCAGGTCCTTCTTCCTAGTCGTGGTGGGCGGCGGCGGAGGCCTGCGCGAGGCCCGCGTCGTCCATGGCCTTGATGTCCTCGCCGTAGGTTCGGCCGACCGCGACCGCGGCGATCCGGGCGGCTTCGCAGGCGACTTCGCACTCGGTGGCGCACCGCTCCGCCAGCAGCTTCATGCCGGTGGCAGCGTCGGCGAGGCCGCAGACCTGCTCGGTGACCTCGGTGGCGATGTTGTGGTCACCGATCAGATCGGCCGCCATCTCCCGCAGGGCGTCGGCGACGTTGCCGAGCGCTACGGCCAGGTCCTGGGCGCGGTCCTTGTCCAGTGCGGCGGCGATCGCGATGTTCACGATCTCCATCAGGTACTCGCCGAAGGTGATGTCGGTGCGGTGCTTGGCCTCCATGTCGGCCTGGCCCGACGCGGTTTTGTTGACCTGCGAGGTCACGGGGTTCTCCTGGGTATGGGGATCGGGGCGGGTGGTGCCGGGACGCCGGGTGTGCGGCTCGGGTGCGGGAGGCAAGCCCGCCGGGCTGGCGACATGCACCCGGAAGGGGTCGGCCGGGTCGTCGACGACGACCGCGTCCGGGATGTCCTCCCCGTCCGGGGAGTCCGGCTGCGGGGGCCGGTTCGGCCGACCGGGGCTGTCCACCGTGACCCCGAGGCCTTCGGGCCGGACCGTCCTGGGCGGCTCCTCCGGCTCCGGGGCGGCGGTGCCCTTCGCGTCATCGCCGGACTTGTTGAACCAGTCCTTGACCCGCTCTCCGAACGAGCGCCCGCCGACGCTGTCGCCAGCGCCCGGCGGGTCCTTCACGTCGTCCGGCCCGGCGGCACCCGAAGGGTCCTTCTCGTCGGAGCCGTCAGACGGCTTCTCGCTGCTCTTCTTGCCGTCCTCCGGCTCCTTGGTCGCGGATGCACCTTTCGGGCCGCCTGCGGCCGGTCCAGGGCCGTCCTCGGGCATCTTCTCCGTCGTGACGTCGGCGTCCTTGGCCTCGGTGTCCGGCTGCGACGCCTCGCCTTCCTTCTCAGCCTTGTCGGCCTTGTCCTTGGCGTCTGTGCGGCGCTTGTCCCAGCGGCGCTGCGCCTCCTCCGCAACGGCCGCGCCCAAGGTGGTGCGGTCCGTGTCGGCCGCAGCCTCCCGCTTCACCTTCCCCGCAGCTGCCCGTTCGGCTTTCGCCTTCCGGCGCTCCCGCAGGGCCTGCCTGTTGGCGCGGTCCTGGTCGCGGTCCTTGCTGCGGTCGGCGAGGCCTGCGTTCTGGTCGGCGCTGCGCCGTTGCTGGCGTGCCGCCTGGCGGGCGGCGGCCCGTTCCTGGCGGCCGCGGGCTCGCTCCGCCGCCGGACTGGAGGCCGGTGAGGTCGGTGGCTTGCCTGCGTCACCCTTCGAGCCGCCCTTGCCGGAGCCGGATGAGCCGGATCCCTTGCCTGAACTGCCCTTGCCCGAGCCGGAGCCCCTGCCGGACCCGGAGCCGTCGGCGCCGTTCTGGCGGCCTTTGGAGCCACCGGCCGCATTGCCCTTGGCGCCGCTGTTGCGGCCGCCTGCGGAGCGATCAGAGCCCTTTCCAGTGCCCTTGGGGGAGTTGCCGCCGCCAGAGCTGCGGCCGGAGCCGCCGGTGGACCCGTTCGCGCCGGTACCGCGGCCGGAGCCACCGGAGTTGGTGCCGCCGCCGCGCGAGGAACCGCCCCCGGCGCCGGCCTTCGGGCGTCCCTTGCCGGAGCCCGGGCCGGAGCCGGAGGACCGCGTGCGGTCCGCGTCGGCCTTTCCCTGCGCCGCCGCCTTGTCGCCCTTCGCTTTCATCATCGCCCGGCGGAGCTTTCCGTTCTGCTCCATCATCGCGACTTCCTGAGCGGTGCGGGCCCCCATCAGGGCGGCCTTGCGTGCTATTTCCGCCTCCCGGAACGACGCTTCTCCGGCGTGCCGGTCACGCGCCACTTCCAGCCGGAATTCCAGCCAGTCACCGAGGCGGTCAGCGAGAGAGCGCGGCTGGATGTATTCGCGGCCCTCTTCCTCGTCGTATTCACCGTCCGGCTGCGGTGCCGGAATTCCTTCCGAGGCGAGCGCCGCCGCCGGGTCCATGGGACGCGGAACGGGCGGCAATTCCATGGTCGTCTCTTCCGGTGATTCCGGCGGCGCCTCGGGAATGTCCTCCGGCGGCGGGATGGTGTCGGAGTAGGCCGGGATCGGCGGCGGCACGTACGAGGGATCACCGCCCCAGGGACCTCGGACCAGGGTCCCGCTGTCTTCGTCTTCGGACACGGTGCACCTCCTTCCAGGGGACTTGACAGACCGTGAGCCTTGTGTGCGCGCGTGCACGGGCACGTGTGCACGCTTTACGCGCGCGAGGCCCCGCCGGAGTCCGAAGGGGCCTCGCCGGTGGCGCTCAGCTACGCGGGGGCTTGTGGTCCACGACCTGCTGCGCGTACGTGAGCAGGTCGTCCCACAGCCGCCGGTCGCCCGCCGCCCGCTTGTCCATCGCCGCCGTGAACAGGCGGCAGACGAGGGTGAATCCGGCGTAGACATCGCCGCGTCCCGCTTTGATGTCCTTGGCAATCCGGGATCGAGTGAGGCGGAGCCAGAATTCCATCGCGCCCTGCTCGCCGCGAGATTCGCGGGCTTTGCGCTCCTCTTCCACCAGCCAGGTGCGCCGCTTTCCTGCTGCGCGTTCGACACTGCTGAGGGGGCGCATCACGCCGACTCCCTGCCACCCAGGCCGTAAATCGACGTGGGGCCACCATATCCCGGATTACTGCCCAATGCACCCTGCTGCGGGCTTTCCGGGGCAGCTTGGAGTGGCTGCGGGTTCTTCTTCCGCTGCTTTTCCAGCTCCTTTTCCTTGCGGCTTCGTGCAGTATTCACGACCACCTCGTCGTGAGCACGGCGCTTATAGGCGCTCTTTTCCAGCCCCTCGGTCAGGCCGTTGAGGTTCGCAAGCACGTCCTTGAGGGCCTTTTCGACGGGCAGGGCGCGCAGCCGGGCGTGGTACCAGCGGTCGCCCTCCACGTGTGTCTTGCGCAGGTGCACGCGGGTCTCGATCGCGAGCGTCTCCAGGTTCTTGCCGATGTCCAGCAGCACCCGCTGGATGTCGGCGAGGTACCGGGCGGTTGCCTCCGGGTTCTGCGCCACGTCGCGCAGAGGTGCGGGGTTCGGGTTACTGCTCACAGAAGACCTCCGGGTCCGGGTGTTGGGGGTGTGCGAGGACAGCCGTGATGGAAGGCTGCGAGATGGCGTTTCGGCGCCTTCACCGAGCTCCCGAGGCGCTGTCTTCGTCTCGGGGGCCGGTGGAACCGTCGAAACGGCGGTCCGTGCAGGTCAGACCGCCTGCTGCTGGGGTGTGTCGTCCATCTCGTTCAGCAGCTGCACGGCGCGCTGCTTTCGGTCGTGCGCGGTGCCGGCGGACACGCCCAGTTCGTCTTCGATGACCTTGGTCGTGACCGCTTCCGAACCCCGCGCGCGGATCATCGCGGCGACCCGCTGGACGTCCCAGTCGACCTGGGTCATCCGGGCCATGGCCGCAGCTTCAACCGCACGTGCCTCGCATTCAGCGACGCGGGCGCGGTATTCAGCCGCAGCTTCCAGCGAGGCGGCCTCGCGCTCCTGCGAGGCGGCGGCTTCCTCACGGGCGTGCTGCTGCTCCTCAGCCGCTTTCAGCTCCCGGGCGCGGTGTTCAGCCGCACGCGCGGCGCTTTCAGCGACCTCCTCCACCGCTTTCATGCGGGCGGCTTCGTCCTCGGCAGCCTGCCGCTCCTGGCGGGCGGTAGCCGCCTTGAGGTCGGCCTCCTCCTGCGCGGCCCGCAGGGCGGCATCCGCCAGCGCCCGCCGCTCCTCCTCCATGGCCGAGGCGTTCAGCCGCTGCTGCTCCAGACGCCAGGAGACCTGCGCCTTTTCCGCGTCGATCCGGGCCTGCGTACGGCGCTGCTCGGCCTCCACCGCGAGTTGCTGGGCGCGGGCCCGAGTGCGCTCCTGAACGAGCGCGATGTCCGCCCGACGCTCGGCCTCGGCCAGTTGAAACGCGGCCTCGGCCTTTTGAATCCCGGCCCGGGCAGCCCTCTCGGCAGCAGCCTTGGCGATCTCCAGTTCGCCCTCCGCCCGGATCCGCTTCACCTCCGCCTGAATCTGCGCGGTGCGGATCTGAACGTCGGCGTCGACCTTCTGAATCTCGGCCTCGGCCCGCTGAAAGGCCGCCGCCGCCAGCCTCTGCTGCTCCCTGACTTCCTCCAGCAGCGGCTCGGCCAGAGCCTCCTCGACCGAAAGCCCGACCTTGGCCAGCTGAAAGGGAGCGAGTTCCTCCTGAGCGGCCTTGCGGTGCCAGCGGCGGGACTCGTACTTCGCGGCGAGCCGCTGCTTGTAGACCATCCAGCGCTTGTGGTGGGCGAGCGCGTCCTCGTAGGAGGTCATCTCCTCCAGGCGCATCAGCCGCCAGATCCGGAAGGTGGCGAACGGGTTGAGCAGCCACCGCGACAGCCGGATCCTGCCCATGCGCTGCTCGCCGTGGGCCTCGCCGATGTGCGCGGCGTACAGGTGCGCGGCGATCTCGGAGAAGACGACCCACAAGGCCGCGAGGGCGGCGTGCCCGAGCTGGGCGGGCACGGTGTTGGCGGCCTCCCAGTTCAGGTAGATCGTGATGACAGTGCCGCCGCGCGGCACCCACTTGACCCACCACAGCCGGCGGCGGGTGCGGATGAGCAGCAGGTTGACGATGCCGAAGGCGAGGATGCTGGAGTCGACGCCGACCGGCAGCATCCACGGGTCCGACCAGCCCCAGCCCCCCACCGCGGCCGGCAGCGCGGCCTTGTCGTACAGGGCGCCGAAGGAGCTGTAGAGGCCGATGGTGGCCACGCCGGTGCCCAGCAGCACTCCGAAGACCGCGAGCCACAGCTCCCACCGGGCGTACTCACGCGGGGCACGCTCCGTGTCCTGGCGGTCTTCGGCCGCCAGGCCGGGCTCCTCCCGGCCGTCAATGCCCCTGGGCCGCGGTACGTCCGCCGACTCGGCACGCGGCGCACGCAGCGGCCCGGAGCCGGTAGGACGTTCAGCCACCGGCGGGGCGGCAGGACGGGCCAGTCCCGCAGGACTCGTCATGGTCGTACTCCCTTCAGCTATCAGCACAGTCCGGGCTCTTCCCGGGACCTGGGGGGTGCAGAAAACCGGCCTCCCGCCGTACGGGCGACCGGCCGTGGAAGTGGTGCAGGGGCGGGCGGGAAGTCGCGTGCCGATCCCGGTGGGCGGGAGCGGCACGGCAGTTCGGGCTGTCCGGCTCCCCTCGCCCCGCCCGTACCGGCACGCGGCCGGGACGGGCGGGGGAGGCAACCGACAGGCGATGTGCGGCGTGTGAGCACAGCCGGGCGGTCAGCAGCCCCGGCCGGTGCCGTTGGGCTGCTCACCGCCCGCAGGCGCAGGCGGAGGCGGTGTCGGCTGCGGCTCGTGGCCGTAGCCGCCGTTGACGTTGTGATCAGCCACGAGACTCTCCACCCTGCTGCTGGGATCCGCCCCGCTGCTGGGCGCGGCGCTGAGCCTCCGCGCGGTCGGCAGCCTCCTTGGCCTTGCGGATCCGCTCGATACGCCGGTTTGTGTCATCGCTCATCGGGCACCGTCCGGCCGGGCGAATCCGTGGTCGAGGCGGGCCTGCGCCCGGTCGGCCTGGGCCTGGACCGCGGCGCGGGCCTCGGGGCTGCGCGCCTGCTCGTAGTCCCGGCGGCAGTCCGCCAGCAGCTGAGCCGTGGGCTTGGGCTTGGGACTGCTCACTGGGCACCGCCCGTCCGGCGCGAAGCGGTGACGGCGCTCCAGATGCGGGCGCTGTCGGCCGCGGTGACCGGGTCGGTGCGGTGGGTGGTGCGGGGGCGGGTGAGCCGGGTGTCGGTCTCACGGGACCGGCGCAGCCCCTCATCGGGCTGCTCCGGCGGCGATGCCATGATGTTCGCCATCAGGTCTACCTCTCGATCAGGTGGGTCCTGTAGGCGGGGCCCGGGGGTGCGTCCCTGGGCCCCGCTGTCGTTCTGGCCTCTCCACGAGCGGCCAGGGGCCGTCACCCGCCCGGGGTCCGGGGCGGGTGACGGCCCCTGGTGGCTGGTGTCGTTCCTGATACCGGGCCGCGCCCCGCACCATCAGCGGTGCGGGCGCGGCAGCGGCGGTGGCCGGTCAGGCCCCTTGGCGAGCACGGCGCCGGGCGCGGCGACGTTTCATGGCGCGGCGCTCGTCCTCGCTGAGCCCGCCCCCCACACCGGCGTTCTCGCCGATCTCGAGCGCCCACTGCAGGCACTGCTTCATCACTGGGCAGCGCAGACGGCAGACGGCCTTGGCCTCCTCGATCTGCAGCAGGGCAGGGCCGGTGTTCCCGACCGGGAAGAACAGCTCGGGGTCCTCGTCCTTGCAGCCGGCGTGATCTCTCCAGTCCATGTCTTCCTCCGTCGTGGTCTCACGTGCAGATGTGGGTGTGTTGGCCGACAGGGCGGGTTCGGGGTGATCGCGAGCGGGCGGCGCGGGGCGATGATCCGACCGTCGGGCAGCAGGTCACCGGTGTCCTCGACTATGCCGATCAGTCTTGTGGGTGTCTTTGATGTCCAACCCGCTGTCACAGGTGGGCTTTTCGGTGCTACATGGACGGGTTCTGTTCGCCTGTCCATGTCGATCTGGGGTGTGGTGTGTCGTTCGCAGTGCAGAGACTGCGGTTGTCCGAGGGCGATTCGGTCTTGACACCGTGGTGAGGGACGACGGCTTGCCCGTCGATGCCGTGGAGGACTTCCTCGTGTACCTGGCGGCGAGGGGCACATCGCCGAACACGGTGCGGGGCTACGCCTACGACTTGCGCGACTTCTTCGGCTGGCTGGAGCAGATGGGCTTGCCCTACGCGGTGCGGGGCCTGCACGCCCCCTCTACGCTGCTGATCATGACGCAGAGCCCTGTTGAACTGGTGATCTTCGACTGTGACGGCGTGCTGGTGGACAGCGAGAAGATATGCGTCAAAGTAGACGCGATGATCATGGCCGACCTGGGGTGCACGTTCACCGAAGCTGAGATCATCGAGCGGTTTGTGGGCTCGTCGACCGAGATCTACACCGCAGCCGTGGAGGAACGGCTCGGACGGCGCCTGGAAAAGGGCTGGCAGCAGCAATACCAGCATCTGTATGAGGCAGCCTTCGAGGCCGAACTGACCTCTGTCGACGGCATCGCAGAAGTCCTGAATCGCCTCACCACGGTCGTCTGCGTCGCTTCGAACGGTGACCACACCGGCGTCCGACGAAGCCTGGAGCTCGCCGATCTGATGGACCACTTCGAGAACCGCATCTTCAGTGCGGCCGACGTCCGTCGAGGCAAGCCTGCACCCGACCTCTTCCAGCACGCTGCACGCTCCATGGGGGTACAACCCGAGCGGTGCGCGGTGATCGAGGACAGCGCATACGGAGTGCAGGCAGCTCGGGCCGCCGGCATGCGGGCCTTCGGCTACTGCGGCGGCCTCACCCCGTCCTCGCGGCTGGAGGGACCAGGCACCGTCGTGTTCGACGACATGCGGATCCTGCCCGAACTGCTGGCGACCACCACCCCCTAAGCTCGCACAGCCCCTCGCCAAGAGGCGCTGAAACGACATGTCCACCTCGCAAGGCAGCACGTCAAACCAGTCCCTGGAGCTCGGAGATCGACATAACCTCGAAGACCAGGACGACATTGCACACAAATCCCCAGCCCTGCTGCGGGTAGTAGGCCACCGTGCGGCCGGCCTCCCGGTCGCGGTCCTGCGCCGACGGGCACGGCGATTGGCGCTGGCGGGCTCGTCGAGCAGCCACGGCCCCGGCCTCCCCGATCGCTCGGGACGGCCGGGCCGTGATCGTCCGTGCGGGTGCGGGTCAGTGCTCGGGGCGCTTGGGGCGGAGCGTGGTCAGCGGGACTGTGAGGCTGTCCAGCGGGGCGTCACCGGTGGGTCGCTGCGCGCGCCTGGTGTCGGTCTCGCGAACCGCCGACTCCGTCGACGCCCACTTCATCTCCCGCAGCAGCCACAGGGCCCGGCCGTCGCCCGGCTCTTCCTCCGCCGTCGTCTGCTTCTGCGCGGCGATCTGGCTGACGGCCGGCGCGGGCGCAACCTTGGGCTTGCGCAGCACGGTGGTCGGGCGACGGGACGACGTCTCCTTGTCGGCGTCGGCCAGGGCCTGGCGCCACTCGGGGATCGTCATGTCGAACTCCACGCGGCGGTTGCTGCCGCGGCAGCGGTTCGCGTCGACTTCATCGGCTTTGCCGGTGTGGTGCGGGACCAGCTTCTGGACCCGGCTCTGCATGCCGGTGATGGGGCACCAGGTCCCGCAGTCCTCGCAGACGAGGACCGCCTTCACCGGTTCCCGCAGGTCGATGTGCGAGGGCAGGAGCTGGGAGAGCTTGATGGCGGGGCGGTTGCTGACCCGCTTCGTACGGGTCCGAGTCGGCCGCTTCTTGGCCGTGGGCATCGCGGACGTGATGGTCATGGTGGATCTCCTCGCGAGCGAAAGGGGAGGGGATGCGTCGCGGTGCTCTCTCCGCCCACCAGGTCACACAGCGAATCCGGCGTCCTGATGGACGGACAGCGCATCAGCGCTGCGACGTGCACGCAGATCAGTCGAGAGACCCGGGGGATTTGGTGGTGCCATCGACCCCGGCCGCCCGTGAGGGGCGGACGACTCCTGCAGTCTTGCGGTGGTGTCGTTGAAGCGGAGCCAGCCAACTACCCTAGGTAAGGGCTAGCCCCTATTAGGATGACCCCCTACCTCTGACGTGTCAATAGGGGATAGCCTTTATCTGTAGGAGGGAGGTTGCGGTGCGCGGTTATCGACAGCTGGCCGACGATCTGCGTCGGCGTATCAACAGCGGGGAGTACCCCTCGGGTACGACCCTGCCTCGGATCATCGACCTCATGGAGATCTACAGCCTCTCCCGGCAGACGGTCCGGGACGCGATCGGGGAACTCGCCGACGAAGGCCTGGTAGTCACCATGGGCAAAGGTGGAACGCAAGTACGGAACCGCACCCGCGTCCGCATCCCCTTGAACCGGTACAGCCGGGTCCTCCGACCGGGCGGAAACAAGGGACCCTGGGAGACGGCCTGCGCCGAGCAGGGGCTCGATGGGCAAATGAAGGTCGTGCACGTCTCCCGGGGCCAGGGGCCGGAAGACATTGCAGCACTCCTGGGCGTGCCTGCCGATACGGAACTGCTACACCGTCGCCGGTACGCCATGATCGGGTCCGACGACATCGTCCAGGTCCAACACGTTTGGTATCCGGCCGACCTGGCTGACGAAGCTGGCATCTCCGGCGAGGGCAAGGTCGTGGGCGGCGTCTTCGGTGCGCTCACCGCAGCTGGCCATCCTCCCGTGACAGCAAGCGAGCAGGTCGATTCCCGCATGCCCACCCTGAGCGAGGCAGCCCAGCTCAAGATCAGCGGCAAGGTCCCCGTCATAGCTGTCGAGCGCGTCACCAAGGGCCCGGAAGGCCGCGTCCTGGAAGTTCTCCGCACCACGGCACCGGCAGACCGCATCCAGCTCACATACGACGATCTTCCACTTGAGCAAGGGCAATCATGAGCGACCAGGACGGCACGCCTGAAGCGCTGACCACCGCAGAAGCCGCACTCCGAGAGCTCCACCGCCAGGACGTGACCACCGCTATCTGCAAGCGGTCGGGCCTGCATTACGCCATCGGCGAGCAGCGGACCGGGCCACACCTGGTGGCGGATGAAGGCCACGTCGTCGGCGAGATCCACACCACCAGCCCGGGCCCCTTCCAGGACTGTTACGCCAGACCCGGGGGAGCCACCAAGAAGCACGGGCCGTACGTGTCCGCTCGCGCTGCGGCCGCCGCGCTCATTCCTTGTGAAGCGGATGGCCGCGCCCATTGACCCACCTCTTCCTGCTTCCAACGGTTCGCTTTGTGGGGGGCACGTGGTGTCGGGCTTCAAGTGAACTCCCGCGGATGAGGCCTACAGGGGCAGTTGGGTACGGTCTCCGCAGCTCAGGGAACGGCACGGCCCTGAGCACATGGACACGGCGTCGCAGTAGGGGTGGTGCTCCCGCTCGGCGAGCGCAGCTCCCGTGTGGATCAAGGCGCCCCTTCCGATGCCTCGATAGCTAACGGCCGTAGGATCGCTAACGAGGTAGGGAGACGTATGGCGAGTGAGGCGGGCCCGCGGCGGCCGAAGTACCAGCGGATTGCCGACGACTTGAAGGCGGCGATCGAGTCGGGTCGATATGGCCCCGGAGACCGCCTGCCCGGCGAGTCGGCTCTGGCCGAGCAGTACAGCGTTGCCGTGCTGACCGCACGGCAAGCACTGAAGATCCTGCGGACCGAAGGGCTGGTGGAGACGAAGAGAGGGGCTGGCGCCCGCGTCCTTTCGTTCCGCCCGATCCGCCGCCACGGCATTCAGCGGCTGGCGCGCACGCAGTGGGGTGCGGGCAAGTCCATTTGGTCGGCGGACGAAGAACGGCCCGTGACGATCGATGTCAGAGTTGACGCCCTCGCAGCTCCGGAGCACATCGCGCGCATGCTCGATATCGAAGACGGTGGCTCGGTGTGCGCCCGGTCGCGGCGCTTCGTCCTGGACGGGCGGCCCGTCATGCTCGCCACCTCGTACCTGCCGTTCGAGCTGGTCGACGGCACCGCCATCACTCGCGTCGACACCGGGGAGGGGGGCGCCTATGCCCGCCTCGCAGAGATCGGCCACGGGCCGGCCCATTTCCGCGAGGAAGTCCGCTGCCGCCTTCCCACAGCCGAGGAAGCCGAAGGCCTGGAGATGCCCCTGGAGCGCCCAGTGATCAAACTGTGCCGCACGGCCTTCGATGCCGACGGCCGTGCAGTCGAGGTGAACGAGATGACCCTCGACAGCGCCGCGTACGTTCTCGAATATGCGTTCGATGCCTGAGCGTCTCAACTCGCGCACTGTGACTCCTAACTGCCAGCACACCTTGTGGGCCCATCTCACCGGCCGTAGCGTCAGCGCAACATCACGGAGGGTTGTCGAAGCCCGTGCACCTGCTCGTACACGGGCTTTCAACATCCGCGTACACATGGGATTTCGGGGTCTGGTCTTAGGCTCCCGATCATGACGACGGAGGCTCAGCGGGTGGGTAGGAACCACGTGGGCTGGAGACCCGACAAGCTGCGTGAGCAGCGCGAGGCCCATGGCCTGACGCTGGAAAAGGCCGGTGAGCGCCTTCGGGAGGTGGCAGAGCGCGCCAAGCTCAAGGGAGTGCCGGCGGCGAATCCGCAGACGCTGTGGCAGCACGAACAGGGCGAGGTCTACCCGGGTCCGCACTATCGGCGTGCGTACTGCCTGCTGTACCGGGCGACCGAGCCGGAGCTGGGATTCCGCAATCCCCTGCCCGGCGAGGAGACCCAGTTCAAGCTGACGCCTCTTGACGATAGGAGCAATGGCGCGCACGTCCTTGCCGTGGAACGGGCGATCAACCGCATTACTCCCGGCACGGATGCCGCGGACCACATGGGGCTTCAGCAGCGGATCATCGACGCGTGGAAGCGTCGGCACACCGGCGGAGACCCGCATCGACCTACGCTTCTGCTGGTCGGCGGCTTCGCCGGCAGCGGGAAGACCGAGCTCGCGCGCTTCTTCGTGCAGTTGACCGGCTGGCCGCTGCTGGACAAGGACCCGCTGACCCGCCCGCTGGTGGAGCGGCTGCTGAAGGCGCTGGGCGGGGACCCGAACGACCGGCACACCGACCTCTACCGCACGCAGGTGCGACCGGTGGAGTACGACTGCCTGATGCAGTCGGCGATGGCGAACGTGCGCTGTGGGATCAGCACGGTGCTCACCGCGCCGTTCATCGCGGAGCTGACGGACACGGACTGGATGGCGCGGCTGACGCATCGGTGCAGCTCGATGGGGGTTGATGTTGCGCCTATCTGGGTGCAGTGCGACGCGGAGTCGATGCGCGAGTACATCTCGTTCCGGTCGGCGGCCCGCGATGCCTGGAAGTTGGCGCGCTGGGATGAGTACCTGACGACGATCGACCTGCAGCTGCGCCCGGTCGTCCAGCACATGGTCGTCGACAACCGGCTCGGGGCAGCGGTGTCCCTGGCCGACCAGGCCCGGCAGGCGATCGGGGCGGTGCACGTATGAGCCGCCCCCAGGGCCTCATCCTGTACGGGCCGCCAGCCTCGGGGAAGGACTCCGTCACCGCGGCGTTGGCCGCGCTCGATGGGCGGTACCAGCAGTTCGCCCGGTTGAAGGTCGGCTCGGGCAAGAGCGTCGGCTACCGGATGGGCACGACCGAGCAGCTGCAGGAGCTGGAGACTGCTGGCGACGTCATCTACGCGAACAGCCGGTACGGCAACGTCTATGCGATCGACCGGCCGGGCCTGGACCAGGCGTTCGCAGTCGGCGTGCCCGTGGTGCACCTCGGGCAGATCGACGGCATCCGCGCCCTGGTGGAGGGCTATCCGGCCACCTGGATGCGGGTGCTGCTGTGGTGCCCGCAGGTCGTAACTTCGAAGCGGTCCGAGCAGCGCGGGGACATCGACACCGCCGACCGGCTGGCGGCGTGGAAGGCGACCCGCGAGGACATGGACGCGCACCCGGACTATTTCTGGGACCTGAAGGTGGAGACCGTGGCGACCAAGCCGGAGCGGTCGGCGCGACTCATTGACGAGCTGCTGCACGCGTGGACGGGAGCGGCGACGGCATGACGATGGGCTACGGCTGGGCCAGACGGTTGAGGGCGTCGGTGAGTGTGAGATCGCCGTCGTCCTTGGTGTCGTCCCACCGTGCCAGCGTGGCCGCGGCCGCGCGCAGCATCTCCGGAGGCAGGCCGGCGGCCGCGAGCATGTCGGCGGCTTCCTCCAGCTCCGGGCCCCACCGCCACGCCCTGGCCGCCGTCTTGGCGACGTACTCCGGTTCGGCGAGGTACGAGTCTGCGCGTCGAGAGGCGATGCCGATGAGCTCCTGGTCGACGCCGTGCGCGCGGGCCAACCCGATCGACAAAGCCACGAGCACCCGGGAAGTCTTCTGGAAGGTGGCGTACGCAAGCTTTAGAGCAGAAGCCTGCCCGATCGCGCTGCCCAGCACCTTTGTCCGCATCGCGGTGCCAGCGAACAGCGCCTCCACCCACTCGGTACCGGCAGCCGGGCCCGCCAGGTACAACGTGGGAGTCTTGCCGCCGACCGGCGGTGACCCCACGACACCGGCGTCGACAACTGCCCGGGTCTGTGGAAGCAGCGCCGCGATGCGCGCGGCCCGTTCGGCATTGATCGCGTTCGCCTCCACGTACACACCGTCTTCGAAGCCGTGCTCGGCTACCTCGCGTGCCAGATCTTCTGCGGCAGCGGGCGGGCACAAGCTGATCACCGTGTCGGCCCGGTCCAAGAGCTCGTGGAGTGTGGCGACCGGCTCGAGACCGTGCCGCTGCGCACGGACGATGCTCCCCGGGCTCCGGCCTGCCGGGCACCACAGCACCGCGTCGGCGTTGGTCGCGGCGCATGCAGCGACAGCCGCGCCCATGCTGCCGGGGTGGAGAATGCCGACGGTCTGCTGGTCCACGGGTCTACTCCGGGCGGTCGTTGAGCAGGACGGCGAAGGCATCGGTGACGTCGTCGACGGCATGGTGCGGAGCCTGGACGCCGTCGGGCCAAGGGCGTCCGCGCAGCCAGATGGTGCGCAGGCCGACCTGGTGACCGCCGCCGATGTCGCAGGCCGGGTTGTCGCCGGTCATCCAGACGTCGCGGGACAGCACCGTATGGCAGCGGGCAGCCGCGAGCTGGAACAGCTGCGGGTCGGGCTTGCGGACCTCGATGTCGCCGGAGACCGCGACGCCGTCGACCAGGTCGGCGAGGCCAGTCGCGGTGAGCTTGGCGCGCTGGATATCGGAGGCGCCATTGGTGACGATGCCGATCGTCCAGCCGCTCTCGCGGAGCCGGGCCAGGCCATTGAGGACGGCGGGGCGGCAGGAGACGGCAGCTGCCACCTGGTCGACGTACGCCTGCCACAGCTGCGCCGCAGGCTCGGTGAGCGCGAAGGCCTCGCGCAGCCGGACGAAGTCCGCGGCGTTGGCCCGGTCGGCGAGTTCGGTAAGCATCCAGGTTTCGACCTCGGGCCCGAAGCTGTACGCCCGGCACAGGTCGGCGACGGCGCCAGTGAAGGCAGCTTGCCGGTCGACCAGTGTGCCGTCCAAGTCAAAGAGGGCGAGGTTCACGTCGGCGACCCTATCCGTGCTGCTGACGCCGCGGAATTCCACGATGGTTCCACGCCACTGCTACGCCGCTGCTACAGCCAGACCTTCTCCGCTCGTACAGCGGTCGTCATGCTGGATCCGGGGCAGATGATCGCTCGCCGCACTTCCGGTGACCCTTCTGCGGGACTCGCCACTCGCCGACGCCGGTGGCGACCTGCACGAGCAGATCGAGATCTTCGCCCGCACGCCACTGAAGTCCCTGCCTCGTTAGGAGTCCCGTTGCCGTATCCGATCCGCGTCACCGGCGTCAGCGTCGTCCTGCGGGAGTTCTCCATGCAGGACATCGACGACGTCCTGGCGATCGTCGGCGACGACAAGGTCACCACCTGGCTGTCCTTCGACAGCCGTAGCCGCGACCAGGCCATCGACATGATCGATGGAACTCTCGAACGCGCTCAGCAAGAGCCGCGGACTGAGTACTACCTGGCGGTGACCAAGCAGGATGACGACCGCGTCATCGGCTTCGCGCGGATCGGCTTCGCCGGGGTCAAGGCCGGAAAGCTGGGCTACGCCATCGCAGCAGAGGAATGGGGCCGCGGCTACGCCACGGACGCGGCCCGCGCTCTGACCACCTATGCCTTCGCCGAGCTCGGTCTGCACCGAATCAGTGCGGCCATCGGGCCGGAGAACGCGGCCTCGATCGCCATTGTGGAAAAGCTTGGCTTCGTACGGGAAGGCGTTTTGCGGGATCACGTGTTCACCAACAGCTCTTGGCGGGACAGCGTCCTGTACTCCGTCCTCGCACACGAATGGGAGCGACCGTTCTCACCATGAACCATCGTGACGTCTGCCCATCGTGGGTCACTCCTGGGCTCGCGGGGCACGACCCGTATCCACCTGCTGATGTGTACGTACGAAGCGAGGCAGTGCGCAGGACACGAAGGGCTGATCAGCGATGACCGCGCAAGCACCCCGCGGCCGGACCGGCCAGGGCTCAAACCATGCCGGCGCACCGGTGATCCTGAGCAACCTCCCGGGCTCGTTCGCCCACGGTGTCCTGGAAAAGCGCCACCCGGCGCTGATTCAGCAGGTCCGCAGCGCCTACCCGTACAGTCCGCAGCAGCGCCGGGCTCTGGACAACCTGCTGGAAGAGATCACCGACGGCAGCATCACGCCCCTGGACACCAACGCGTTCGACCACGAGGCGTGGGCGGCCTGGGGGAGCGACTACTTCGGCCGCTCCTGGCTCGACGTGCCCTTCCTCTGGGCGGAGAGCTTCTTCTACCGCAAGCTACTCGCCGCCACCAGCTACTTCGAGACCGGTCCATGGCAGGGCATTGACCCCTTCGCCCCGGCCAAACGGGCAGAGCTGCACAGCTCCGTGGTGGACGAGGAACTCCGGGCCCTCGATGCGCTCCCGTCTCGCTCGGCGCCCGAGCAGGCCGAGATGCTCCTGCAGTCGTCGCTGTGGGGGAACCGCGCCGATTTGGGGTTCCGCATCGAGAACGCGGCACCGGGAGCCATCGCGACGAACCTGGTCGTCGACGACAGCACGTCGCTGTGGTCACGCCTCACCGAGGTAACGCCCGGGACCGTCGCGGTGGTGGCAGACAACTCCGGCCGCGAACTCATCCCCGACCTGGTCCTCATCGACCACTTGCTCCAGCGCGGCTACGCGGCGGCCGCCGTGCTGCACGTCAAGCCCTATCCGTACTACGTCTCCGACGCGACGATGTCCGATGTCATCGACAGCCTGCGCCGCCTGGTCCACGCTCCCGGCCAGGCCGGCGAGATCGGCCGGCGCCTGTGGGACGCGATGGGCACCGGTCGCCTGGATGTGCGCTCGCACCCCTTCTTCTGTGCCCCGCTGCCGTACAGCGCGATGCCGGAGGATCTGCGAGACGAGTTCGGGGCCTCCTCAGTGACGATCGTCAAGGGCGATCTCAACTACCGTCGCCTCGTCGGCGACCGGCATTGGGACGCAACCACGCCCTACGAGGACCTGACGGGTTACTTCCCCAGCCCCGTCGCGGCGTTGCGCACCTTAAAGTCCGACGTGATCGTCGGACTGAGCCAGCAACAACTGGTCACCCTCGAAGCATCCAACCAAGAGTGGCGCACCAGCGGCACCCACGCCCTCGTGCAGGCGCCGGAGGTCACGCGGTGAGCGTTTACGGCGTCGGCGTTCCGGCAGGAAAATCCGCACTGCTTCGCCATCGCACTCCAGCCGGGCGGGGGCGAGGTGACGTGACCGCACGGGCCCCGTTTCACGAGCTCCGTGGCGGCGCGTTTCCCGCCTCACGGGAAACCCAGCAAGCGATTGCCCGCCTGGCGGGTATCTGAAGGCAACTGCCCCAACCGCCTTGGCTGCGCTGGCGAAATCCGTTCGGAGCCGGGGGCAAGCGGTGCCAGGCAACGGATTAGTGAGGAGGCCCGGAAGGATGCACCAGGTGAGCCGACTGGTCGGCCTGTACCGCGTCTCCTTCCCTGCGGGGTGGCGCCAGCGCAGTAAGGGCTGCTCTCAGAGTCGGGGCTTCGGAACTCCACCCATCGGGGATCTTCAGCTTCAGGCGCTCACGGCCTTTGGGCCCGGTGCGATTGGGCGCGCAGTCCAGTACTGGGACGAGACCGTACTCGAGGGTGTGAAGCAGCACCGGCTTGCCTTGCGCCACGAGGGTGAGGAGTTCGGTGCGGGCCACGGGGCCGAGTTGCAGCGTCCGGCCGAGGCTGCCGGCCTTTTTCCTCTTGCCGATGACCACGAGTCCATCGAGTGTCTCCGCGAACTCCGGCCAGGCCTTGGCCATGTCGATGTCGGCAGGGAAGACGGTGTTGAAGTAGAGCAGCTCCACACCGCCAGGCAGGGCATCGCGGACGGCTTCGAGGCGGCGCCCCCAGTTGGGGCGCTCAATGACCGAGGGGGGCGCACTGATGTAGACGCGCACCAGCGTGTCGGCCGGCCGCATTTCAGCGATCTTGCGCATCGCCTGGACATATCCGCGTCGCCGGGCAGGCGGGGCGTAGCTGTCATTGGGCAGAGCCTCGGTCGCATTCATGAGGGTCATGATGCCTCGTACAGGTGGCAGAAGCGGCTGGCACCGCTGCCTCTAGGTGTTCAGACGGTACGTCAGGGCTGCTTGCGAAGGGTGCGACCCGTTGCCAGACCGTACACCTGTGTGTGGCGCGAGGGGAGTAATGTAGCCCCCGCAAAGATCGATACAGACAAGCTTGACCCCCGCGAGGTGGCTCTCCGGGGGTGGCGGCCGACGACCTGTAGGAAAGGTCTCGACATGATGCAGGGTACCCGTACCTGCCCAAGGACATACCAGGCGTCCGCCGTAGCAGCGACGCGATCGTCGCTCCGGTCGGGTGCTTTGACGTGCTGCGCCGCAGTGGGCGCCCCTGGTGCTGAGGGGGCGGGAATGACGTAGTTCTTCTCGGGCGGCGCCTGCACAAATACAGGTCTTCTTGCCGCCCGGGCTTGGCCGCTGGTGATGCCAGTCACCAGCGCCGCGCCCGTGCTCTCCTTCGGCCTGCCAGGGCCTTGGAGGTTCTGTTCGACCCGGCGAACCGGCTTCGAACAGTTCGCTTTGGTTCTCCCTGAACCACGGAGCTCCGAGAGGGGGCTCCTTGCCGTCCAGTTTCCGGAAAGAACGGCGGTCCTCATTTTGCATGACGTTGCTGCCGTCCGCCAGCTTTGGCATGGCCGGATGGTTGACCTTTCGCTGTCGGATCAGTCACGTGTACAGGCGCCCAAGCCTCACAGTGAGGCCCGGCACGGCCGATTCACCCAGATCCGTCGCTTTTGGTGCCAGCTGACAATCGAGCCCTTGGCGGCCCTCGTGCCATCGAGCGTTCGACAGCTCGTCGCACAAGGTTTGAGTGTCTGTTCGGGGCCCCGGACAGACATGTCGAGGGCGAATGGCCTGCCGTCGACCGGGGCGGGCCGATGAGTGCCGTGGCGGTGCAGGCCGCGTTGGGGCAGGTGCCATCCCTACGCTCCGAGGCAGGGGCGGTCGGCGTGCTGCCCGGGTTGTGGGTGCCGGAGTCGGCTCAGTGGGTGTCGACGACGTCCGGACGGATCGCGGTGGATGCCTACTCATGGATACAGGCAGTCCACTGGGTGGCCGGGTCGGGTCTGTACGAGCCGCGCCGGCATCGGTCGCACGGGCCGCGTAGCTTCGGGCCGACGACGGTGCGCGTCGCCCAGGAGCTCGCGGAGCTGTCCCCGTGCCGCCCGGGCATCGAGTACCTGAAGCGCCGTACGGGCCTGTCCGAGCGGGCAGTGGAGTACCACCTGGCGATGCTGCGGGAGACAGGACTGCTCGCCTATGTGGTGCGTGGGACCCGGGTACGCGGCGAAGCCGCGCGGGCGTCGGAGTTCGCGCGGATGACCCCGATGGAGTTCGACGTCGCCCTGGGCGTGCGTACGGTGGGTGAGGGAACGACGCGGCGGATGACTGGGATCGCGGAGGCGGGCCGGGAGTTGATGGCGAAGCTGGCGAACAAGGCGGCCCGGAAGGTCCGTAGGCCGCGCTCGAAGACGTCCTCGAAGGCCCCCGCGAAGGGCGCCCGGAAGGGGACTGGCAGGGCTGTTGTGACTAGTGTTTCGGCAACATCGCGTTGCACCCTAATGGAGGGTATTCCAGCAAGCCTTTCCACTGCCGGTACTACTGTGTTGCCCCCTGAGAGCAAGCGCGCGAGCGGGCGAAGCAAGTCCCCCATCCCGAAGAGGGGCAAGCGTGGCCGGAAGCTCACTTCAGTGGGGCGCCGTTTCCAGCTGGCTTCCGAACTGATCCGCCAGGTGCCGTGGATGGGCCGTGCCTCGGTGCCCCGGATCGCCTGGATCCTGCGGGAGGTCTCGGACGCCGGATGGACGGCGGAGGAGGTCATCGCGTTCCTGGACTGCCGCGACGTCCCTGCCCGGGTGGACCGCCCGTCGGGGTTCCTCGCCCAGCGGCTGAACGGCGCGGTGGCACTGTGGCCGGACGCCGACGGCCGCACCCGGGCCGTCCAGGCGTACCGGGACTCTCGCCGCGCGGAGCAGGCCCGCCACCAGGAGTGGGAGGGCGACTGGGAAGCTCCCCGCTGCATGGCCGTCCGTCGCCTGGTGGCCGAGGCGCTCGCCCCCCTGGCACAGCCTCACGACCAGGGACCGGCGCTGCCCGAGCTCGCCAGTATCGAGGACCTGAGCCCGCAGGACCTGGCGGAAATGCGGGCAACGGCGCTCGGCGAGTTCATGGCGGGCGATACCACGCTTGTCACGACCACCCTCGACACCCTCGGACGCGCCGCCGCTGTACACATCTACGGCGCTGACCTGGTTCAGCGCGTTCTCAAGCTGGCGAACAGCAGCTCGATGATGACCGTCGGATACGCGGATAGGAGGCAATGATGACCAAGTCCACGAGCGCCACCACCAACGAGCAGCCTGCACCGACGCAGTCCGGCGTCGCCCCGGCTGGCCATTGCCTTCCAGCGGAAGACCAGACAGCTGGCCCTGCACCCGGACTCGCCCGCCTACGCGACCCAGCCCCGGCTCGCCTGGCATCATCGCCCTCTGCTTCCCGCTGGCGTGGGACCGACAGGGAAGAACGGGAGGACCCGGACGCTCGGACCATCCCCGCAGGCGCGGGGCCGATCCGACGCGGCGCCGCGGTCCGTGGTGCATGGCGGACCATCCTGGCTGGCTCGGGGACGACGTACAAGGACCGGGCCTGAGACGGTCGCTGCTGGGACCATCCCCGCACGCGCGGGGCCGACGGAGTTCGGCAATCTCCTAGTCGGGGACACCGCGGAACATCCCCGCACGCGCGGGGCTGACTGCCTCCAATGGGCCCTCGACACAGGCGAGGAAGGAACATCCCCGCACGCGCGGGGCCGACCTGCTGGTGCGCAGGGTGCTGCCGCGGAATTTCGGAACATCCCCGCACGCGCGGGGCCGACGGGTCGTGACCTTTGTGCTGCCGAACGTCGTTGCGGAACATCCCCGCACGCGCGGGGCCGACCCCGGGTCCAGGATCGGCGCGCCCTCCGGCCCCGGAACATCCCCGCACGCGCGGGGCCGACTACATGTACGTCAGCTCGGGCACGGCGATTCGGGGAACATCCCCGCACGCGCGGGGCCGACACTTGCTGACCTGCCCTTCTATACGCGACCAGCGCCGATCTCATTCAGCAACCATCCCCGCTTGCCGGTGAGGTGGGAGGCATTGTCAGTGGTGAGGTCTAGGGTGCCCAACTAGCGTACAGAGCTAGGGAGAGACATGTTACAAAGCCCCGCGCCCGATAGCGGTTCGGACATCCTGAGGGCCCTCGGCGTTCTGTGGGGGAAGTCCGAGGAGAAGGCCGGCGGGACGAAGAATCTGCTGATGTCGCATCTGCTGGATACTGCCGCAGTGGCCGAGCGGATGTGGGACGGTTTCCTGGCTCCGTCCACGAAGCGCATGTTGGACGACGTGGCCGGCGGGATGGGCAGAGGGCGCAGATTCTTTGCTTGGCTTTGTGGGGTGCATGACTGCGGGAAGGCGACGCCGGCCTTTCAGCGGATGTGGCCGAAGGGTGCTGCGGCGGTTCGTGCGGCGGGGCTGGACTGGCATGAGCCGACGGTTGCGCGGCACCGGTGGCGGCATGACCGGGCGGGCGGGTATCTGCTGCGTGCGCTCCTCCCGGAGGTCGGGTGGCGTGATGAGCATGTGGCCTGGATTTGGCCGCTGGTGGCGGGGCATCACGGCGTGTTTCCGGACGAAGGGGCCCTGAAGCCGAGTGCTAAGGCCAGGGGCCGGTTGGCCGGTGACAGTCGCTGGGCACTGGTGCAGCGGGCCTTGGTGGAGCGCTACACGTCGGAGCTCGGCTTCAGCAGTCTCGCGGCGGCGGCCCCCGTGCTGGTTCCGTCGCGGGCTACCCAATTGCATTTGAGCGGGCTCATCGTGATGGCGGACTGGATTGCCAGCGATGAGGAGCACTTCGATGGTCTCGACGAGTTGTCGAAGGTGTCGCTGGAGGGCGCGCGGAAGCGGGCCGGCCGGGCTTGGGCTGCGCTTGGCCTGCGTGGGGGCTGGGGGCGTCTCGTCGAGCCGGGGCCGGAGGCGTTCAAGGACCGGTTCGGTCAGGATCCGCGTGCTTCACAGACGCTAGTGATGGAGACGGCGCGGCAGATGGCGGGTCCGGGTTTGCTGGTGGTCGAGGCGCCGATGGGGGAGGGGAAGACGAAGGCCGCTTTGTTGGCGGCGGAGATCCTGGCGGCGCGGTTCGGCGCGGACGGTGTGTTCGTGGGGATGCCGACGCAGGCCACGAGCGATCCGATGTTCGGGCAGGTCAGGAAGTGGGCGGGCGGCATTGGCGGGGAGTTGGCGTCGCAGGTCGCTCTGCTGCACGGCAAGCGGATGTTCAACAAGGAGTGGCGCGGTCTTGTGGAGGGGGCGCGGGACTCAGAGGCGCGGTTCGGTGGGGTGGATGAGTACGGGGACTGCTGTGACGACGATCCGTACGGCGCTGGGGTGGCTGAGGTACGGGGGAGTTCGGCGCAGTCGGCGTCGCGGGGGCCTGCGGAGTGGTTCCTCGGTGCCAAGCGTGGGCTGCTGTGTCCGTTTGTGGTGGGAACGATCGATCAGTTGCTGTTCGCTGCGACCCGTACCAAGCATGTGATGCTGCGTATGGCGGGGCTGGCGGGCAAGGTTGTGGTCCTCGATGAGGTGCACGCTGCGGACGTCTACATGTCGCAGTTCCTGAAGGAAGGGTTGCGCTGGCTGGGTCAGGCGGGGGTTCCGGTGGTGCTGCTGTCTGCGACACTGCCGCCCCGGCAGCGTCGGGATCTGGTCGACGCGTATCTGTCGGGGGCCGTCGGCTGTGAGGAGTTCATGGCTGAGGATCTCTGCGATCCGCAGGGGTATCCCTCGGTCACTGCGGCGTGGATGGCGCCGGACGGTAGCGGCCCGCGTTTCGTTGTCGAGGACTGCGACAGCTGGCGTAAGGACCTGGATGTCGAAGTCGAGCTCATGCCGGAGCGGATTCCCGCTCGCCATGCTGCCCGCGAGCAGCGGCGGGCACTGCAGGCGGCGGCCAACAGCATGGTCGTTGCATATCTGGGCCGGGAGCTGGCGGACGGGGGGTGTGCGCTGGTCATCCGGAACACTGTCGACCGGGCGCAGTCCCTCTTTACCGAGCTGCGTGGGTGGTTCGGTGAGGAGGTGATGTTGCTGCACGGGCGGATGGCTGTGGGGCCGCGGGCCGAGCGGGCGGAGGAGTGCCTGCGACTGCTCGGTGCACCTGGTGGTGAGGAGGGGGTGGAGCGGCCGTCGCGGCTGGTCGTGGTCGCCACTCAGCTTGCTGAGCAGTCCTTCGATGTGGACGCGGATCTTTTGGTTACTGATCTGGCTCCGATCGACCTGCTGCTTCAGAGGATCGGTCGTCTGCACCGGCACGCGGATGTGCGTCGTCCTGGCCGGTTGGGTGTGCCGCGTGTGGTCATCACGGGTTTTTCCGGAGGGGAGGGAGCGGTGGAGCCGGATGGCGGAGAAGGGGTCACGGCGGGGTTCGGCGGTGCCGTGCCGCGGTTCCTGGGTGCGTCCGAGTTCATCTACGGGCGGTACCTGCTGTTGCGTGCAGCCGCTCTGCTGCCCGAAATCGTAGGTGGTGAGAGTCGTTGGAGGGTTCCAGGGCAGGTGCCCGAGCTCGTCGCGGCCGGTTACGGCGGCAGCGTTGAGGGCGTTCCGGCGGCTTGGCTGGAGGATGTGGGGTCGGCGCGTCGGCGGTGGGAGGGCGAGCAGCGTGACCGGGCCGCCAGGGCTGCTTCCTACGTGCTGACCCGGCGTGGTGACAGGGAGGGCGCGACGTTGTCCGGTCTGCATTTTGCTGCCGTGGCGGGTGCGGGTGGTGATGCTGGCTTGGATGCGGTGGTACGGGACGGTGATCGAAGTGTGGAGGTTGTCGTTGTGGTGCAGGAGGGTGGGGTGTACCGGACGCTGTCGGGACGCGCTTTGACGGTGAATGGCGATGTGGCCGAGGACCTGTTGGAGGAGGTTCTGGGTGGGACGGTGAGGCTTCCTGCGCGTTACACGGCGGAGGCGTCCAGGGAGCTTGTTCCGCTGCCTGGCTGGCTCGGTCATCCACGGCTGCGTTACAGCCGGGCCCTGGTCCTGGACTGGCGGCGGGGTGCTGTCCTTGCGGGACGCTGTCTGCGCTACGACGACGATCTCGGTCTGGTGGAGGACGGCGTGGCCGGCTGAGCGTGGGGGAGTGGTCGCGGGGCGGTGCGAGATTCCGCGACCGCCCCGCGTCCCCGCGCGTGCGGGGCCGATCCGCCACGCAAGACGTAGAAGCGGAAGATCCCCGGTGCCCACCCGCACTGCGGGTGGGCGTCGTCCGGGGCCGTTGTCAATTCTCGCATTTGTCCTCCTCGGCGTGGCCGGTCGTGCAAAGCTGCTGCCGCTTCGGGAGACGGAGAAGCTTGAGGGGAAGCCGAGTTGTGCAATTTATTGGATGAAGCGTGGCTGTCGGCGAGCGTGGTGGACGGCGTCTTGGGGACGGGCCCCAGCGGGTTCGGTGCGGTGGCGGAAGTGGGTGTACGGCAGCTCCTTCTGGACGCCGACAAGTTCCAGGATCTCGTGGTTGACCTCCCCACTCAGAAGCCGGCGATCTTCCGCCAGCTGCTGCTGCCCATCGTCGTGGACGCTCTGGGACGGCCTGCGAACGCCGAGGAGTGGGCGGCGATGTTCAGGGCCGGAGCCTTCTCCGTCGGCCAGTGCCAAGCCCTGTCGGACTACATGGACGAGCATCGTCATCTCTTTGACCTGTTCGACTCCGTGAACCCCTTCGCGCAGGTTTCGGGTCTGCACACCGCGAAGAAGGAGACCAAGGGATCAGCCCTGCTGGTGGCCACCGCCGCCACGGGCAACAATGTGCCGCTGTTCTCCTCCCGTACCGAGGGCGATCCGCTGGAACTGACCCCGGCGCAGGCCGCGCGATGGCTGCTGCACACCCACTGCTGGGACACGGCTGCCATCAAGACCGGGGCAGTGGGGGACCCGCTGGTCAAGGCCGGCAAGACGACGGGGAACCCGGTTGGTCCCTTGGGCCAGTTGGGCGTCGTCATGCCCGTGGGGCGCACTGTCTTCGAGACCCTGCTGCTGAACATCCCCTTCGGGCAGGCATTGCTCTCGGACGATCTGCCGCAGTGGCGGCGGCGTGCGACGCAGGGAAAGGTCGAGGACACGCTCTCGTGTGCCACGCCCGTCTGGCAGACTCGCGCCTCCCGGGGACTGCTGGACCTGTGGACCTGGCAGTCGCGGCGCGTCCGGCTCGTCCCTGAGCAGACCTCGGCTGGGGTGCGGGTGACACGGGTCATCGTCGCTGCCGGTGACCGGCTGCACTCCACGCCCGATGACGAACCGCACACCGCGTGGATCATTGACAGTCCTGCCTCGCGCGCCAAGAAGACCGGCAAGAAGTCCGGGAAGAGCGCAGCAGCGCCTCCGGCCCGGCCTCGTCGGCACCAGCCCGGGCGGGCCGCCTGGCGCGGTCTCGAGGCGCTGCTGTCCCTGGAGCGGGTCGCCGACCAGCGGGAGGCGACTTCCACCCGCTCCGGTTTCCACACCAGCGTCCTGCTCAGTCGGCTCAGTGCGGTGAGGGATCAGATGCCGCAGGGGTATCCGCTGCAGGTGGAGCTGACCGGTATCGCCTACGGCAACCAGTCCGCTGTGATCGAGGACGTCTTCTTCGACGAGCTTCCGCTGCCGCTGACTGCGCTGGACCCGGACGGCATCGTCTACGGCTCCCTCGTGGAGGCGGTGGATCAGGCGGAGAAGCTCGCCGGCGCGGTGAACAACCTCTCGGCGGATCTGCGGCGGGCGGCCGGTAGCGAACCGATCCCCTGGGACAAGGGGCAGCGTCCGGGCGACACCCTCTTGCATGCTCTTGATCCGTTGATGCGGCGTCTGCTGGCGGGGCTGCGGAAAGTGGGCGAGGACTTCGACGAGTCCGAGCGGGGTCTTGCGGCGTGGGAGGACAAGGCTGGCCAGGAGACGTGGCAGGTGGCTGAGCAGGTCTTCTCCACCGCAGCGCCGGGCCTGTTCACGGGCCGGAAAATGACCAAGGACGGCAAGGAGCACGTCTACCGGCTCAGCACGGCCGAGCGCGGCTTCCGCGACCGCATGGATGCGATCCTCACCCGCCGCGCGGCCCGGCGTAAAACGGCCTGACCGCTCGCCGCAGCGGCTGCCAACGACTCCAAAGACCGATGGCCTTCCACCGGAAGGGTGAAACGCTGTGCCCACCATCCCTCAGCCCGACAACACCGCTGCCCCCGTGCGCCGTTACTGGGGTCAACGCGTCAAGGACGACGGCACCTGGCGTATCGACAGCAGGAACGGAAGGCAGATGGAGGCCCCCGGGGAAGACCTGGCCGCTTTGCGCTCGGGCCTGGGGCAGAGCGCCGGGACCGTGCCCGCGCTGTGGCCGTTCTACACCAGCGTGACCGACGGGCGGGTCACGCCGGAGCTCGAGGCCGAACACGCGGCCCTGTCGCTGTACGGTCTGCACCAGCAGAGCGAGCGCCGGCCCATGCACAAGCGCGGTGTGCGGGTGGGGGCGGCCCTGCGCGCCCTGCACCGCAGCGAACGCTTCAGCGAAGAGGCCGTGGACCGCCGGGTCGCGGCCGCCGTGAACACCACCTCTGTGCCGTCACTGGTGTACCGGTTGCGTGGCCTAATCGCCCAGCTGCGCTCCATCGGGCAGCCGTTGGACTACGACCAGCTGCTGAGGGACATCAAGGACTGGCACCACCCCGAGTCGCGCAGACGTGTCCGTCGCGCCTGGGGCCTGTCGTACCACTCCTGGGCTTCGTCGGCGGACAACAAACCTGCCCCGAAAGCCGACTAGAGGTGCCGGAGACCCCCATGAGGTCTCCCCCGTGGACGCACCCACACGCTGACGGCGACACGCAGACGGTCGCCTCGCACCCGTGGTCCCGCTGAGGACCGCCCAACCACCGCACCCGCCGCCCGAACCCGGAGGATCCCATGGCGATCACCGTGCCCCGCACCTACGTCGATGTTCACATCCTGCAGACCGTGCCCCCGGCCAACGTCAACCGCGACGACCAGGGCAATCCCAAGGAGGCATACTTCGGCGGCGTACGCCGTTCCCGGGTCTCCTCCCAGGCATGGAAGCGCGCCACTCGCATCCACTTCACCGAGCGGGTGCCCGAGCAGGATCTGGCGACGCGCACCCGGCGCATGAACGCCGCGCTCACCGACCGGATCGCCGAGCGCACCGGCCTGGACTCCGAGCCGTCGGCCCGCCTGGCGAGCGCCCTGCTGGCACCGCTGGGGATCAGCGCCGGAAAGAAGGAAGGTGACACCGCGTACCTGTTCTTCTACGGCCGCCGTCAGCTCGACCAGGTAGCCGCTCTCGTCCACGGCAAAGCAGCGCAGCTCGCCGCTCTGGATGACGCAGAGCTGGCCGCCGAGGTCAAGAAGCTGGCCGTGCAGGAGAAGTTCAGCACTGGCCACCCCATGGACGTCGCCCTGTTCGGGCGCATGGTGGCCGACATTCCCGCCCTGAACGTCGACGCCGCCACGCAGGTCGCCCACGCCCTGTCCACCCACGCTGTCGAGCTCGAGTTCGACTACTTCACGGCCGTCGACGACGAGGCCAAGAAGGGACAGGAGACCGGCGCCGGAATGATCGGCACCATCGGCTTCAACTCCGCCACCCTCTACCGCTACGCAACGGTCGGCGTGCACCAACTCCTGCACAACCTCACGGACGAGGAGGCGGCCGTCACCGCCGTCGAGGAGTTCGTGACCTCCTTCGCCCGCTCCATGCCCACCGGCTACGGCAACTCCTTCGCGCACCGCACCCTGCCCAGCCTGGTCGCCGTCGTGGTGCGCGCCGACCAGCCGGTCAACCTCGCCTCAGCCTTCGAGGAGCCGGTTACCGGCACCGCGGGCATCGCCGCGCAGTCCGCCCGCCGCCTGGCACGTGAGCACGCCAAAGCCACCGGTGCCTGGGGCGACACCCCGACCTTCACCTCCCTGTGCCACACCTTCGCCGATGACGGACAGACCGCGGAGCTGCTGGAGGCCACCTTCGGACCGGCGGTCGCCTTCCCGGAGCTCCTGACCAGTCTGCGCGGCCACCTCACCGATGCCGCCAAGCAGGCTGCCCGATGACCCGCCCCGCACCGGCCCCATCGCCCCATGGACGCGACGACGGCCAGGCGGTACTGCTGCTCCGCCTGGCCGGGCCACTGCAGTCATGGGGCTCACGCAGCGCCTTCAACCGTCGCGAAACCCGCCCGGAGCCCACCAAATCCGGAGTGATCGGCCTGCTCGCCGCCGCCGCCGGACTCGCCCGCGAGGATCCACTCGACGAATTGCTGCCGCTGCGCCTGGGCATCCGCGTCGATCAGCCGGGGACTCTTCTGCGGGACTACCACACCGTCAGCGACTACCGGGGCCGTCCACTGCCCCAAACCGGTGTGTCCGGCAAGGGCATCCAGAAGCCGACCTCCCCCGCGAAGCACACCCACGTGACGACCCGCTACTACCTCCAGGACGCGGTGTTCGTCGCCGCCCTCGCGGGCCCTCGCGCACTGCTGACCACCCTGGGGCAGGCAGTCCGGGCCCCCGCGTTCCCGCTCGCGCTGGGCCGACGATCCTGCCCGCCCACCCAGCCGCTCTTCCTGGGCGTGCACGAGGGAGGCCTCGAAGAGATGCTGCGCGAGAAGCGCTGGCAGGCATCCCGCCGAACCCACGAGCTCTATGCCGCCCAACGCGGCCGCGAACGAGGCCTCGGCCGCCCCCTGTACCCGGCGCGCATCGACCGCTCCGTCACCCTGGAAGATCCGGAAGGCGACGACGTCCTCCACGACGCCCCCCTCTCCTTCGACCCGCACGCCCGCAGCTTCACCAGCCGACGAGTGCGGCACGGCTGGCTGAGCATCCCCACGGACTTCCCTCCTCCCGACGACCCCACCGTCGACGACCACGACCACGACGACGCCGGACACGATCCCTTCGCCCTGCTGGGCTGGTGACCTCCATGACCTACCTGTCCCGCATCCGCATCAACCCCCTGCGCGCCGAGAGCCGCCGACTGCTCGCCAGCCCACGCGCCATGCACGGCGCCGCCATGGGAGGCATCCCCGGGGCCCCGGGCGGCGGACGCGTCCTGTGGCGGCTGGACGCGGACAACCCGCACCGTCCGCACCTGTTCGTCCTCACCCGTTCCAAGCCCGACTGGACCCATGTCGTCGAACAGGCCGGCTGGCCCGATGCCGAAGGAGAGCACGCCGCCGTCCGTGACTACGCCCCTCTCCTCGCGCAAATCGCAGCCGGACGAGAGTTCGCGTTCCGCCTGACCGCCAGCCCCGTCCAGAACACGCAGTCCCCGGCCGACCCCACCCCTGCACAGGCCGCTCACCTCGCCGCCAACACCGATGCCAAACGGGTACGCGGCTTCAGGATGGGCCATCGCACCGCAGCCGCTCAGCTCGACTGGTTCCTGGTCCGTACCGAACGATGGGGGTTCACCGTCCCCGCATCCCGCACCGACCACCCTGCCCCCGGGCTCGACCAGTCGGCCGCGCAGGATCCCCCGACGGCGGATGCGGCGCGTTGGGAACGCAACCCCGCGCGGGAGGTGCGTATCACCGACCGCCGTCGGCATTCCTTTGCCAAGAGCGGCGAGGCGCGGCGCCACGTGACCTTCCACAGCGCCACCTTCGAAGGCCGTCTCCGCGTTACGGACCCAGCCGTCTTCACCTCCCGCCTCCTGGAAGGGATCGGTCCCTCGAAGGCATACGGCTGCGGTCTGCTCACCCTCGCTCCGCTCCCGGGACGAAAGGGCTGAGGCGTGGCAGACATCTGGTGGAAGGCCGATCCGCACGACCTGCACCGCATCGTTGATCGCGTCTCCAGCGTCTACGTCGAGCGCAGCCACCTCGACCGTGACGAGAACGCCGTCGTCATCATCAACAAGCGGGAGACGGTCCGCGTACCGGCCGCCATGATCGCCGTCCTGTTGCTGGGTCCCGGCACCCGCGTCACCCACGGCGCGATACGGCTGTTGGCAGACTCCGGCACCGCTGTGTGCTGGGTCGGGGAGCAAGGCGTCCGCATGTACGCGGCCGGCCTCGGGCCCAGCCGGGGCGCGGGTCTGCTGCACCGGCAGGCGTGGCTGGTCACCCGACCCAAGGAACGCCTCGGTGTCGCCCGCGCTATGTACGGCCTCCGGTTTCCCGGTGAAGACGTCTCCAAGGCGACGATGCAACAACTCCGCGGCCGCGAGGGTGCCCGCTTCCGCAAGCTCTACCAAGAGCACTCCCGGCGCACCGACGTCCGCTGGGACGGCCGTGTCTACAAGGCAGGTGACGCGTTCGCTGCGGGCGACGACCTCAACCGCCTGCTGTCCGCGGCCAACGCCGCCCTCTATGGCATCTGCCATGCCGTAGTCGTCGGACTTGGCGCCAGTGCCGGACTCGGCTTCGTCCACACCGGCTCCGCCGTCTCCTTCGTTCTCGACATCGCCGACCTGTACAAGGCCGAATACACCATCCCACTCGCCTTCGACCTCACGGCGAAGGGCCTCACCGAGGAACGTGACGCCCGCATCGGCCTCCGCGACAGGATTGCCGAAACCAAGCTCCTCGGCCGCATCGTCCAGGAGGTCAAAACGCTCCTCACGCCGACAGGAACCGACTTCGATACCCCCGAGACCAGCGAACTGTGGGACGAGCGCCTCGGCGCGGTTCCCGGAGGCGTCAACTGGGCCACCCACGCACCGGCTGATCCGGCAACTGCCTCTGCCTCCGCAGCGCCCGACAACGACGCGGAGGCCGACCGCGGCACTCCTGCCCCCTTCGCTCCGGCCGATATGGGGCAAGAGCACATCACGATCATCGGACCTGAGTTCGATGACCCCGCATCCTCGGAACCCTCCGGATGACCGTCATTGTCCTGATTGCCGCCCCCGAGGGCCTGCGCGGCCACCTCACCCGGTGGATGGTGGAAGTCAACGCCGGGGTCTTCGTCGGCAACCCCGGCCGCCGTATCCGCGACCGCCTCTGGGAACTCATCGCCACCCGCATCGGCGACGGCCAGGCGGTCCTTGTAGAGCCTGCATCCAACGAACAGGGCTGGGCAGTCCGCACCGCAGGCCACGACCGCTGGCGGCCCGTGGACTACGACGGCCTCATTCTCTCCGCACGGAGCAGGCGTTGATCGTTTCCGCCGGGATCATCGTATGGATGCGCAGGAAACTGGAATAAGTAAGACCCCTACAGCTTCTTGGCCACGGACGCACTGGGGCCCCACCGCAGCCCGTGGTCTCGACATCCAACTGAATGAAATCACCATCGACTGCAGGCAAAGGCGCAGGTCATCTAGTGTCGGCCCCGCGCCTGCGGGGATGTTCCTTCCTGCCCGTACGACCGCCTGACGGCCCGGGTGTCGGCCCCGCGCCTGCGGGGATGTTCCTCGGGGTCATGGTCCCCGACGTGGCCGTGTGCGGTCGGCCCCGCGCCTGCGGGGATGTTCCGCAGACATGACCGGCAGCCGCAGCAAGCAGGACGTCGGCCCCGCGCCTGCGGGGATGTTCCCTTGTTGTAGTTCAGTCCGTGCTCTTCGTTGAAGTCGGCCCCGCGCCTGCGGGGATGTTCCGCCCGAGGACTGGACGGACGCCCTGGCGTCCCGGTCGGCCCCGCGCCTGCGGGGATGTTCCCACCACCGCCCCCGACGGAACCCACCTGTACCTGTCGGCCCCGCGCCTGCGGGGATGTTCCTCCCATGCCGTGCAGCTTGATGTGGCGGCTGAGGTCGGCCCCGCGCCTGCGGGGATGTTCCGGCGATGGAGGGCACGAAGCGGTGGCGCCACCCGTCGGCCCCGCGCCTGCGGGGATGTTCCACGTCCTGCGGGACGCGGAGGGCGAAGTGATCGGTCGGCCCCGCGCCTGCGGGGATGTTCCGGCGGGGTGGCATCAGCCGCGGAAGAAGGGCGAGTCGGCCCCGCGCCTGCGGGGATGTTCCGATCTCGCAGTTGGAAGAGTTCAGTGCGCTCATGTCGGCCCCGCGCCTGCGGGGATGTTCCGTTCGTTGCGGTGGTGCTTGACCGCCTCTTCGAGTCGGCCCCGCGCCTGCGGGGATGTTCCGGTCCCCGAGCCGGACATCAGCTCCTCCGGGCTGTCGGCCCCGCGCCTGCGGGGATGTTCCGCCGGAGCCGACGACGGCCGGAGCCGAGAAGAAGTCGGCCCCGCGCCTGCGGGGATGTTCCGAACGCGTGAGCGCCCTCAGACGCCCCCGCCCCGTCGGCCCCGCGCCTGCGGGGATGTTCCGCCTTCGGCGATGGCGAATGCCGAGGGCTGGCGGTCGGCCCCGCGCCTGCGGGGATGTTCCGCCCGAGCGCACCACGTCCAGCACCATCAACGAGTCGGCCCCGCGCCTGCGGGGATGTTCCCCAGTGGCGGAGAGAGATCCGCACGACGGAGCGGTCGGCCCCGCGCCTGCGGGGATGTTCCCGGATTTGGCGCTCCACGAATGCGCGCGGCAGAGTCGGCCCCGCGCCTGCGGGGATGTTCCCGGTGACCATAAGGCCGGGCTTTTTGACGGGCGGTCGGCCCCGCGCCTGCGGGGATGTTCCGCCGCGCGGCTGGGTGACGCGCAGGATGCTGCGGTCGGCCCCGCGCCTGCGGGGATGTTCCCGAGCAGGATCAGGACGGAGACGCGCGCGCCCGGTCGGCCCCGCGCCTGCGGGGATGTTCCCCTCTGTCTCAAGTCCTCGACGCGCAATCTCGCGTCGGCCCCGCGCCTGCGGGGATGTTCCTGATCTTGGGGGAAGATCATCTCCCCGGGTGATGTCGGCCCCGCGCCTGCGGGGATGTTCCCCCCGTGTTCGGACGCACCAAGCCCGCCCCAGCGTCGGCCCCGCGCCTGCGGGGATGTTCCCTTCTGGGAGCCGCGGCACCGCGTCCCCAGTCGGTCGGCCCCGCGCCTGCGGGGATGTTCCAGCGCCGGAGACGAACGGGCGCCGCGCGGCCCGGTCGGCCCCGCGCCTGCGGGGATGTTCCCCCGTAAAACGCGTACCGCACCGGGCCGAACTGGTCGGCCCCGCGCCTGCGGGGATGTTCCGGCGTGGAGGCTGCCTACGCCGCGCGCACGGGCGTCGGCCCCGCGCCTGCGGGGATGTTCCACGGGGCGGGGCGCGCCGGGACTGACCTCACAAGTCGGCCCCGCGCCTGCGGGGATGTTCCGCGCTGGACGGCCAGCGCGGGCGATTGTCGGTCTAAAACTGACGTTCATCGTTGACACCTGGGTCTCCGATCACTACGGAGATCCACATGTCGAAGTCCAACCCTCCGCTCGACCGCGAGGCCAAGCGACGCCTGGCGGTCATACGTCACGTCGAAGAGGTCACCGGAAACGTCGCAATGTCCTGCCGGTACTTCGGGATCAGCCGGCAGTACTACACCTGGTACCGCCGCTATCAGGCCGAGGGCGTCGAGGGGCTGCGCACCCGCTCCAAGGCACCCAAGCACAGCCCCAACGCGACACACGTCGAGGTGGTCGGGAAGATCATCTACCTGCGTCAGAACTACCACTTCGGCCCAGAGAAGATCGCCATGTACCTCAAGCGGTACCACGACGTCACCATCAGCAAGTCCGGCGTCTGGCGGATCCTCAACCGTCTGGACATGGGCCGCCTGCCGGCCTCCCAGCGGTACAAGCGCCACGACCGCCGGTGGAAGCGGTACGAGAAGCAACTGCCCGGCCACCGCGTGCAGATCGACGTGAAATTCATCGAGCCGCTCGCCTCCACGCCCCGAGGGCGCCCCGGCGGGCGCAACAAGTACTTCCAGTTCACCGCGATCGACGACTGCACACGGCTGCGGGTGCTGCGGATCTATCCGACGCTGAACCAGGCCACCGCGATCCAGTTCCTCGACTACGTCATCCAACGCCTGCCGTTCCAGGTCGAGGTCATCCAGACCGATAACGGTGCCGAGTTCCAGTCCGCCTTCCACTGGCACGTGCTCGACAAAGGCATCGCCCACACCTACATCAAGCCGCGAACACCGCGACTGAACGGCAAGGTCGAACGCTCCCACCGCATCGACGCCGAGGAGTTCTACCGGCTCCTCGACGGCGTCATCATCGACGACGCCGAGGTCTTCAACAACAAGCTGCGCGAATGGGAGGACTACTACAACTACCATCGCCCCCACGGCGGCCTCGGCGGCCAAACCCCCTACGAACGCCTCAAGCAGAAGACCACGACCCAGGCGTAATCGGTGATCATCAGTTGCACACAGCCTCAAGTGCTCGCTCCGCTCGCGCCAGCCGGGCGGAGCCCAGGGGGGAAGAGTACATAGACCGGCGGAAGGGCCACCCGACGATTCCCGGCACCTCAAGGACTGATCAGTCTTCTCACGTCGTTCGAAAAGGGGCAGCGCACAGCGCGCCGCCCGCGCCCGCAGGGGGCGAAATACATGCCGGGGCTACAAGGGGGCAGCTACACGGTTTGCCCACCAGGCACAGGCAAGGACACATGCCTCCGGTCGGCCACGGCTGCTGCTCGTGCAGTAGGCCGGCCCCGACCGAGCAGCACCCCGTCCACGGTCTGCCACCCCTTACAACGCTGCACGCTGCTGCCTGCAGCCGCGGCGGCGCAGCCCACATGCAAGGTTCCACGGCTGGTCGCACGCCGAACGCGGGGGGCGTCGCCCTGGCCGCCTTTTGTGGGCGGCCGGGCTGGCTTGGCGCCCTTTCCTGCTGCTGTGGACGGTTCCTCGGTCGGCCCTGCGGGCGGCTGTGCGGTTCGGGGTCAGGTTCGCTCGGCTTGTACCGGGGCGTTGGGGCACTGGCTCGCCCAGTGGGTCAGGGTGGCGTGTTCGGTCGGGTCGGCCGTGAGTGACCAGCGGGTCTTGATGGCGACCCAGTGGGTGATGTAGTCGCAGGCGTCGCCTGCGGAGGGGGGCATCCAGGTGGCCGGGTCCTGGTCGGCCTTGGACCGGTTGGACTTCGCGGTGACCGCGATCAGCGCGCGGTCGTCGTCCAGGTCGTTGGCGTAGGCCTGGCGGCGCGCGGCCGTCCACTCCGAGGCGCCCGAGTCCCAGGCCTCCGCCAGCGGGACACGGTGGTCCACATCCAGCCCCTTCGCGTCGGTGATGTAGGTGTCGTCGTAGACCGAGTACCAGGTGCCGCCGGTCAGCGCGCAGCCCGCCCCCTGCACCGGCGCGCCGACCGCCTCGGCGATCATGACCTCCGCACGGGTGCTGCACCCGTCCTTGATCAGCGAGGCCCGAAAGGAACTGCTCGACCGGGCCAGACGAAGCGCCTACGACCGTCGGCTCGCCCGGGCCCGGCAACAAGTTCCGCAACCGCCGCCCGACCCGCAACCAGCATCCGCCGCCGCCCGGGACTGGGTCGCCCATGCCCTTGCACTGCTGGATCAGGGCGACGAGGAGGGCGCGCTCCGAACTGCGGCAGGCCGTGCACCACGAGGACCGCAACGGGGGCGCGTGGCGGCTGCTCGGCGCCATCCATGCCAAGCAGGGGCAGTACGCGGACGCCCTGCAGGAGTACGAGCGAGCACGCGCCCTTGATCCGAAGGACCCGCTCACTCATTCGGCCATCGCCGAAGTGCACGCGCTACGCGGGGATCACGTCGGTGCCGCCAACTGGCACACCAGGGTCGCGCAACTGGCGCTCCAGGACCTCGATCTGAAGATCACCGCAGCGGACAGCCTGTATCGGACCCGGCGTTATGACCAGGCCTTGCAGGAGTACGAGCAGGCGTTGCAGATGCACGCCGGGCACGCAGGCGTGCGCGACCAGATCGGCCGAATCTGGTCGCTGCGTGCCGAAGGCGCCATGACCTGGCATCCCTTCCGCAGGCGGTACGTCATCGCCTCGGCGCTGAGTGTCGACCAGGTCACGCACTGCGTGGACCAGGCAATGGCCGTCGGCATCGCGGACGTCCGGCTCGTCAACCAGCTGATGGCGTACCGCATGGCTGCAGTCCGGGCGGTCACCAAGACCTGGCGCTGGCGCAAAGGCATGATCCCAGTAGTGATCCTCTTCTTCATCCTCGTGCTGACGCTGCCGTCCCTGCTGAAGATCCTGGCCATGGCGGCCGCGGTCGCGCTGGTGGTGGCGATGGGTCTCAGACCCCGGTGGCAGCACACCTTCCACGAACTACCGGTCCGCGCCAGGCCGCCGATGAGGAGACCTTGATGAATACTGCGTCCGCAGGCCCCCACCCCGCAGAGCCCGACCCTCGGCTGGATCCCCAGCGCAGGCTTGAAGCCGAGCCGGCCCCCGAAGCCGCCGCGCCGCACTCCGACCCGTTCGCTGTGGTCGCCGACGCGGTCGATGGCATGCGGGAGGAGCTGGCCTCGCTAACGACCAGTTCCGCCGCCGGTTGCTGAACGACCGAGAGGCCCGCCGCGGTCTGGACGAGCTGCGCGCCGAGCTCGTCCACGCCCGTAACAGCGCCGAGGGGCGCACCGTACAACCCCTGCTCTACGACCTTGTGCTCCTGATGGACCGTGTGGAGCGGCACCTCGAACGTGACGGCGGCTTCGCCGGCTCGGTGGCCGCAGAGCTGCTTACGATTTTGGAGAAGTACGGCATGACCCGGATACCGGTGGCTCCCGGCTCCTTCAACCCTGCCGTCCAAGAGGCGGTGGGGGCCGTTGCCGCGCTGTCTCCCGAGCAAAACGGGGGAGTCGCCGAGGTGGTACGGCACGGATACCGCATGCAGGAGCGGATAGTCCGGCCCCAGCAGGTCCGTGTCTTCACCGCCCAGTGAGTGAAGGCAAGGGCCAGAGCCCGGAACCGTGCCACTGATGATCACCGATTACGCCCGGGTCGTGGGCTTCCGCTTGAGGCGTTCGCAAGGGGTCCGGCCGCCATGGGGGCGATGTAGTTGCAGTAGTCGTCCCACACGCGCAGTTGCCCACCCGCCGCGGTAGAATCGCCTACCACCGCGACAAACGCATGGTCGGCCACGCCCCCAGCTCGCCCGCAGGCCAAACCTCCCGCCCACCCGGCACCTTCCGCCGCCGCGTCTCCTGGCTGCTGCCCCACAACCGCGCCACCCACCCCGAGTGCCTGTACGCAACCGGCGCCCCTACCGAGGCCGTCGACCGCGCACTCTGGCCGCGGGCAGCAAGGGCCGCAAGACCGAACGCTCCGAAGGCGGCCCGCCCTCCTCGGCCATGCAGGAGATGGGGATAAACCCTGCCCCTGTGACGGCGCTGCCCCAAGTTTCGTAGCGGCCGGATGTGTTTTTCAGGTCACACACCTCTACGCGGGCCCCGTGGGGCCGCGGGCGGGGCGGGCGCAGCGACGCCTGGTCGGGATGCCCGTACCTGCTGAGAGGCAGCGGGGGTTGGGGTGGAGGTCGTACCGCTGGGCGGCAGGCTCACCGAGAGCCGGGCGGCGTGGGTCTCGGCGTTTTCGGCGACGGCGCGCAGGGCTGCGATGTCGTCGGCGTCGAACCGGCCTCCCGCAACACTGGCTTCGGCGACGGCCTTGGCTCGTTCGGCGACCTCGCGGTACGGGCCAGCTGCGGATCCAGGCCCGGCTGGAAGGTCTGCGGGGGGCAATTGCTGCCAGGCATCACGGAAGGCGGCGACCCGGGGGTGCTCCGAGTTGGCCAGATGCTCGCCCATGGGGGTGCGTATCCATTCCTGGAAGGACAGGGCGACGTTGCGGGAGGCCGCGGTCGCGTCGTCCCGCGAGCCGTAGGGCAATGGTTCGCCCGAACAGACGGTCTCCGGCAGTGCGGCGGGCGCCGCTGCCTGGGGCTGCTCGGCGGCTGCGGCTGCCTGTGCCTCGACCGGGTCGGTCTTCTGCTGCCCTGGGGTTGGCTCCTTCCGCAGCTTGCCTTCTGGCTGGGCAGCGGGGCCCGGCTGCGGTGCCTGGCTTTGTGAATTGAGGCGGTCGGTGATCTTGGATCTGGGGGTGCGCCAGGCCACGGGGGTCTCGGGGCTGTGGATGATCCAGTCGGTGTCGCGGAAATGGGAGGAGAGGGGGCGGCCGAGCACGGTGGCATCGAATGGTCCGCTGGACTCGAAGACGCCCAGGGACAGCGGCCTGCCCAGTGTCCTTTCCCACCTGTTCGCCCATTCGGCCAGCGCGGGAAGAGTGCCCCGCACGGTCTGCTTGTCAAGGTAACCGTGGCCGCCCATGAATTCGCTCGCGTACCGGTTGAAGTGGTGGGCTCGCCAGTGCGCGCGGGCGGCCCGGACCATGGCGGTGCTGTTGATGTCGAGGTCGAAGTCGCTGGGCTCCGGATCCAGGCCGAGTCGCCACATGGCATCGTACGGGCGGCGCAGGGGACGGTCCTGGCTGTCGCCGAACCACTCCTGGAGGAGCTCCGCTGCCGCCGGATTGCCGACCAGGTCCTCCTCGCGCGGCAGCGTCTTGTGTATCCCGGAGAAGAAGCTGGCGCCGGTCCCCTTCAGGCGGATGTCGACCTGGGACGGTTCGATGCCGTCGTGCTGCAGCGCGTCGAGCATCTCCGTGCAGAACCGCTGGTAGTGCGCCGGAGTCATGCCCATGGGCGCCTCGCCGGTGAGCATCCACTTGACCTGGACCGGGTTGATCCCGAGGAAGTCCAGGTCACGTTTGGTGATGGCGTAGTCGGAGTCGTGGCGCGGCCACCAGCGTGGGAACTCCTCCTCGCCGTCGAGGACCCGGATGATCCGGTTGTCGAGCGGGTCCGCGGGGTCGAGTTGGGTCGTGACCGTGAGGGGCGGTCCGTCGGCTTCCCGGAGGGCTGTCGGCCTCTCCGCCGAGTCGTTGGCCGGGGTTTGCGCGGGGTGGTCCAGGTCGGGGGCGCCGAGGGTGACGCTGCTCGCTGCGGTCTGCTCCGCGGTGGCTGCCGCGGCATTGCCGGTGAAGACACCATCCAGTGTGACCAGGCTGTCGCCCGGCACCGTGACCCACTCCCTCTGTGCGAAGAAGCCGATGCCCGTCGTAGGGATGGACAGGACGTCCCGCGCGGGCTTTCGGGCGGCCAGGATTACGGCGCGTCCGCCGCGCTTGTGAAGCCAGTCGGCGACGATCTGGCGGTCCGCCGACCAGCTTGCCAGCGGCCGCTGGCGCGCCTCGAAGGTGTCGCCGATGTTCAGGCTGGCCCAGTCTGGCTGCGCCGCTCCCTCCTGCCAGGTCAGCGCCCGATAAGCGATCACTTCGGTGATGCCGCGGCGGGCGAGGACCGCCTGGGTCATCTCGTACTGGGTGCGTACGAAGTCCCGCAGTGCGTCGCGGCTGTAGTCGAGTTCCCGGTCCACGCCGTCGCGCGAGTCCGGATCCATCTGCCACTGCAGCACCCTGGTGAGGCCGAACTCCTCCTTGGTGGCCTCCTGCAGCGCCAGGGCGCGCACGTTGTTGTTCGAGCCGTACGCCCAGGAACCCATCAGCTCACTGACCGCGATCCAGCGGATCAGGTTTTCGGCGCGTGGGTCGTCCATGCGCACCACCTTGCTCGGGGCGTGCCGGGGGTTGGCGGGGTCGAGCTCGTTGACGTGGAGGACGTCGGCCCCGATCGAGGGGTACTGCTCCTGGTGCGGCACGAGGACGTAGCGGGCGTCGCCCAAGCGGTGCCCCATGTCGGTGCCGACGACCAGGCCGAACGCCGCGAGGACGAGCTCGGGCGTCGAAGACTGCATCCGCTCGGCGATGGCCTGGATGGCGATGGTCTTGGCCTGGCTGGTATCGGTGATGCGGCCGTCGTCGGTCAGCAGCGCCTCGGCGATCCGCTGATGGTCAATCCGTTCCTGCGAGCCCGGCGGTGGGGGCAGAGGGGGGTGCCGGTCGGGCGTCGGGTCGGGCAGTGTGACGTCTTTGCCAGGTGGTCTGGGCAGGAGTGGATCGGTTCCGGTCGCGTGCTTCGCCACCTGGCCGAACCGATCCATGACCGCGGTGTGCAGTTCGGGACGACCGAGCTGTCCGAAGAGCGGGCGCAGGCCGTCGAGCTGTCGCCGCATGATCTCGATGTCGCCCGGGGCGATCGGGTTGTTCACCCAGGAGAACACGTGCGGCTCGACCTGCTGGTAGAAGGTACGGACGAAGGGGTTTGCGGTGTCCGGGACGGGACTGTGCGACGCGGCGCCGTCGCCGATCGCTATCAGGCTCTGCTGTCCCCCGAGGACGAGTTGGTCGACAGCGACGCCGTGGGTGGCGGTCAGCGCATAATGCAGGCCGAGGAACACGCCGTCACGGGTTGCGGGCATCCTCTGGTTCGCCAGTTCGGTCAGGTTCTGGTAGCGAGCGGAGATCGGTTCACCAGGCATGTGGTCGGTGTAGACCTCGCGGAGGCCCACCGGGTGCGACAGCGGGACGCGGGCGCCCACCGCCCGGCCGACGTGGGCGTCGAGCACCTTGATCCTTGCATCCTCGGTCCGCGCGTACTTCTCGTAGACGGCCCGGGTGCCGTCGTCGAATGTGGCTAGCTCCCTGTTCGCGATGCCATCGCCATGGCCGAGCACCTCCCTCGTGACCACGCGCGCGCCGGTGACCGGGTGCGCGGGGAGCGGGAGTGCGCTGGTGCGGGGTGTGGAGGCGGCCGCGACGTCGGTGGTGGACGACTCGCCGTTCAGCACCGCGTCGAGTTCGGCCTGGACGCTCGGCCAGCTCGTGGCGAAGCCGGGGTGAAGGTTCAGTTTGTGGACCTCGGAGAGCGGGACCCAGGCCAGCGCCACGGACTCGCCCTCGACCGGCCGGACCGGCGCCTGCCGGTCGACAGAGACGATCACGGTGTCGTAAGACCAGCCGCCGTGGTCGTCCCGGATGACGCGCTCGACATGGACGTGGGCGGGATCGAGGTCATTCCCTTTGACGGCCTGACGGATTGCGTTGGCCGCCGCGGATTCGTGGCTGTCGCGGGCGCCTTCGAGCAGCGCCCAGGTTCCCCCCTCGTCGGTATCCGCGCCCCGATGGTGCATGAGCACGGACACCCTGCCGTCCGTGGCGCGGTGGACGGGCAGCAGCCCGGCGGCGCCGAACCGGCCCCAGTGCGCGTGGGCGCAGTTCGCCCAGCCGTCCCCCGACATCTGCGGTAGCGCGGGCGCCTGGGGACGCGGCGCGCTGCGATCCGGGATCGCTTGGAGAGCGGCGGCCAGGGACTCGGCTGCGCCCACCCACGTCGTGTTGGCCTCGCGCAGGAGGCGTTGCAAAGAGAGCGCGTTCTTCCGCGCCTCGGGAATGTCGAGCAGGATCTCCCGCAGCTTCTCGGTCCAGCGCGGGATGTTCACATGGTCTTCGAAGCCCTGCTCGACCAGGCTGAGCCGGGTTACCTCGGGGGGGGGGGGGGGGGGGAAGCGGCCCGGGTCGCCGAAGAAGGCCCCAACGCCGCTCGTGGTGGGCAGCAGGACGGGCAGTCCGAGGCCTGCAGCCTCCAGCCCGACGAGTCCAAAGCCCTCTGCCTGCGAGGGCATGACCATCACGTCGGCCTGCCGCATGTCGGTCAGGATCTCATTCCGATCGATCGAGAATGGCTTTACCACAACCTCCCGCCCGGCGATGTTGGAGAGCCGTTCCTTCACTTCCTCCACGGTCTCCTGAGCGGCACCGCGCACGGTGAGCTGGACGTCGATACCTTCTCCCAGCAGTCGGCGGACCATGAGCGCGGCGTGCTGGGCCCCTTTTGCGGGGCGTCGGCGCGACCTACAAGGAGCAAGTGGCGCGTCCGCTCCCCGTCCCAGGGCAGGAGCTGCTGCTCCTCGAAGGGAACTCCGGGGATGATCTGGTGGACAGCAGGGAAGTGATCGCCCGGGTTGGTGGCGGCCAGTCGCCGGGCCTCGTTCTCCAGCACCGGTCCAACCCCGGCAACCATGTCGGCAGCGGCGACCATACGGCGTTCGATGCCCTCGAACTCCGCCTCTAGGTCCGGCCGGTTCGCCACCCGGGCGAGGGCGCCGGTCACCATGTGGATCACCTGGACGAACGGCGTGTCCGGGTACAGCTGGTTGCGGACCTGCAGTGCCTGTGGGCCGGAGTAGCGACTGTGCCCGATGATGGCGTCCACGTCGGACGGGAGGTCCTCGCCGTCGTACACCAGCTGTTCCTGTTCGCCACGGTTGGAGTCGTACCGCCGGGGCCCGATGAGGTGGATACGGTCACCGGAGGCGTCCGGCGGCACCTCGTGCCCGACGCGGACGAAGACCTCGTGGCCGACGGCCGCGAGCCCTTCGACGAGGTTCTGGTTTACGGCCGCGATTCCGCCCTTTTGGGGGTCCCATTCGGTGCAGTAGGCGAGGATGCGCAGGCTGAATCGTCCGGCGTCGTGCCGACGGACCAGGTGCGCCCACTCCTTGGCGAACTCCTGCCGGATCGCCTCGCGGTCGGCGGGGTGCGCCTCGGCCAGGCGTTGCCGGTAGTCGTGGAGCTGCTGCTCGCGCTCCTGAACGTAGACGGCCCGCAACTCTTCGTCCGCAGCGGCGGCGTACCGTACGCGCAGCGACTCGCTATTCGTGGGGTCGGGCTGCGCGTCGGCACCAGGTTGCCTGGCAGTGCCCGCCCAGGGCAGTGAGGGCTGGGGGCGTCCCCACAGCTCGATGTCCCTGGCGGTGCCCGCGAGCTCGACCTCCCAGCGGGACCGCTCCTCATCGGAACGGGCCGCCTCCCACTTGCGCGACAGCCACGCGTACTCGCGCATGCGGGCAAGCACGCACTGGTTCCCCTTGGGGTCCCCCTGCGAGGCCAAGTGCTCGCGCACGACGCCCTGCTCCGAGCCGTCCCGTACGGTGGTGAGCTCCTGAAGCGTGTCCGTGATTTCGTGGAGCCAAGTGCGCGCGAGCATGTCCGTCCGCGTCCAGCCGTACGAGGTGCGGGTCCTCGGCAGTGCCGGAGCGGACCTCTGTCTCGCCCATGTAGCCGGGTGCAGGGGCCTCCTCGATGGGACGGAAGTGCTGTGGCCCGAGCGCCCGAGTCTCCACCCGCAGCACCCTGCCCCCTGCTACCCAATCGAGGGCGGACACGTTCTCGCCGAAGTCCGACGGGCGCAGGTCTTCCTCGGTGCCGGCCCGGGCGGTCGACAGGGACACCGGCCGGGGGTCGTTGACGACGTACGCGGTGCCAGTGATCTCGGGAGAGGTGACGGTCGTCCTTGGCCAGCGGCCGGGCCGACGGCCGCTCCCGAGGCCGGTGTCACGGCCGCCGCCGGCACGGGATGGCAGGGTGCCCAGTGTGACGCAGCGGCTGCCGCGGTGCGGGGTGACCCTCCACCCACCAAAGGTGGGACGTGCCGCGGATACAACGGGGTAGGCAAGCAGACCGAACAGGAACTCCCTCACGGCGCCGCATCCGACGCGGGGGACGAGGTTGAGGTGGGCCTCGTCTCTGGGGCGCGTAACTGCGAAGGCACGAGCGTCCTCCCTGTCGGCTGCGGGTGGTCAGGCCATCGTGCCCCGATGGGGGAGACGCCATGGGGGATCACGGGGATCCGACTGTTGCGGCATCATATTAGAAAGATCATCTGAATAGGTAGGGTGATTGGCTGACGGTGTATGGCAGTTGGTAGTTCTGCCGTTTTCGTGTCGTTGAAGGGTTTGAAGAGTGGCACGGGGCATCGGGGCCGCAGGTGGGCGCCGATGGAGGCCCGGGCAGGGCGGAGCGATCTTGCAGGATGACGTGGACCGGGCAAAGTACGGACGGCTGCGGGACGCCGTGATCGGGGTGCTCGACACGATGCCGGAGGTGGAGAACTCGTCTGCACAGGTCGATGTCGCGCTCCGGAATCTGCGTGCCGCGTTGATGGGTGACACGCTGCGGCAGCCTGACATGCGCGGAGTGCTTGATCCGTTCGAGTACTCGCTCGCGGCGAGGCTATATGTGGACCGGAGGGGAGAGCCGATTCCTCTTCCGCAGCGGGCGGCGGACCTGCGGCGGCGGCTTGACAGAGACCGGGGCCTGGATGAGCGCCGGCTCGGCGAGCCTTCCCGCAACGTGGTGATCACCGAGCTACGCGCGATGATCGTCGCAGGCCTGCTGGAGGAGCTGGCCGCCCGGCTTTCACCGGGGGTCGCGTTCGGTCCTGGCCGGAGCGGTGAGGAGTTGGCGCGCGTGGCCGCGGACCTGGCCAAGGAGTTGCTGGACCAGACGTTCGTCGGTGAGTAGCGGCGAATCCCGGTCTTGCTGGACTCTTCTCTGTCCCGCACCCCGTCCTATCCCCGCTCCAGGCGTGCTTGACCAGGCCGGTTCCGCTCGGGGAGGGGCTCACATGTTGCGGAGGAAGTCCTCGGCCTGGCGGCGCAGGGTCGCAGGGGCGGCGGACCAGGCCGGGGTGCGCATCACCTCGCGTAGCTTGACCTCCTTGACATCCCGGGGGGCGTCCTTGCGCAAGCCGATGTGTGGCCACATCTGCTCCAGGTCGTCGTAGGGAAGGTCCCAGGAGACGCCGATGGTGGGCTCGGGGGTTCCGGGCGGCGGCGGGGGCATGACGTAGACCTCGTCGGCGCTGGCAGCTGGGGTGATCTCGATGAGCTTGAGGCCGAGCCGTTCGACGGCGTCGCGCAGCAGCACCCGGTGGCCTTCGACGGTGTCGGTTGAGGGCGGTTCCCCGTCGAAGAACAGGGTGAGCAGCCAGCCGGACTCGCCGGTGCGCGCGAGGTCCAGGACAAGGCGGGTGTCCGTGTCGTCGGAGAAGGAGCGGTGCGCAATGCTCTTGGCCGCCCCGGGACCCTCGGTGCGGGGGGTCTCTTCGAGCCGGAGCGTGCCGAGCAGGCGCTGCAACTGTTCGGGTGTCAGCTGTCCCCGAGCGAACACCTGGAGTGCGGGCCAGAGCATGGCGAAGGGTCCCTTCTTCAGCCTTGTGGGCAGGTGTGGCTGGTGTCCGCTTGGGGGCGCAGGCCAAGAACGTCCCGACGACCTGAATCATCTCTTGGAAGATGGGCCTCGGCTGAGCTCTGGTTGCGCTGCCTCATTTGATCACATGCCCTGCTCCAGGAAATGGCTTTCGGAGTCTGGGCTTCGAGCGTACAGCCAGCAGCGGGCGAGGCTCCGTCTCAGCTCGTCCACTCGTAGTCCTCTGAAGCTCGGGCCCTGTCATCGCTTCGGTCGGAATCAGGTAGCAACTCATCCAGCTCAAGCTCGTCCCTGTCGGCACCTCCTCCCAGGAGACAACACGACATGCCATCACTCCACACGACAGCCGCACTATGCCTGACCAGCCGAAATGTGGGCGATCGCACTCGGAAAGACAACGGCTCCTCAGTGCAGACCACCGTCGGCTGAGGCGGCCGTCAGTGCCCGTCGAGTCGATGCTGCGCCCCGCACGAGATCCGGCGCCGGCTCGCAGACCTCGATCTCAGTGCATGGCACCAGATGGGCGGACGACGGCCAGTTGTGCTGTCACTCTGAGTTGTTGTCGACGTTGGTGCGGGTTGTAGGGTGACTCGCGTGAGGAGACATATCGCATTCGAGTGTCTGCACAACTTCCGGGATCTGGGCGGCTATCGGGCCGCCGATGGCCGCACGGTGCGTTGGGGTCGGCTGTTTCGCTCCGACTCGCTGGGCAAGCTGCAGGGCCAGGACTGGGATCGCTTCCTTGCCCTGGGCATCCGCACCGTGATCGACCTTCGTCATCCCTGGGAGATCGAGCGCAGCGGACGTGTCCCGCGCCACCAGGGGCTGGGCTACCACAATCTGAGCATTGAGCACCGGCCGTACGACCAGGCGGGGCTGGACCCGGACGTCGAGCCCGCGCGCTTCCTGGCCGACAGGTACACCGAGGTCATCCACGACGGCGTCAAGGAGCTCCGTCGCGCCCTGGAGATTGTCGCCGACGAAGCCGCCCCGCTGGTGTTCCACTGCCACTCCGGCAAGGACCGCACCGGCCTACTGGCCATGCTGGTCCTCGCCCTGGTCGGGGTGCACGAGGACGACATCGTCGCCGATTTCGCCCTGACCGAGCTAGCCACTGAACGCCTGGTCACCGAGTGGCACGCCGCCTACCCCGACCTGACCCTCAGGTGGCCTGCCTACGGCCGCGCCCCCGCTGAGATCATGCGCGTTTTCTTGGCCGAACTGATCGCGCGATACGGATCGGTGCGCGGCTACGCCGCCGAACAACTCGCTGTTGACGACGACCTCGTGATGGCACTTCGCAGACAGCTACTCCATCGCTGAGGCCCCCAGGGAGTCAGTCTTCGGTCACTGTCTCCAGTCCCTTGGCTTTTTGGCAGGTCAGTGCCGTCTACCCCTCTGCTCAGGGACTCTAGGGACTCAACTTGGCAGTTATGGCGTAGTACGCGGAGCCGGGGGTGACGATGGATCTTGGTCTGGTCGATGTCGAGGGGGCTGACGGTGAGGGCGGCGGGCTGCGGAAGTCCGTGCTGGAGACGGTGTCCCGGGTTCGCTTCGAATCCGTGCACCCGGTGCGGCATTTCGCGTCCTACCCCGGGCAGCGGCACTTCCCCGGCTTCTACNGCCACTTCCACCTTGGGCTCACCGCCCGCGAGCCTAAGGCGTCCAGGACTGCCGTCTTGCCGGGCGCCGAGATCCACTGGAGATTCCCTCAACACGGAGCCGGAACGGCACCATGTGACCATGCCGATATGACATCTGGTCGGATCATCTTCCTCAATGGCACCTCCAGTTCAGGGAAGTCGAGCATCGCCCCGGAGCTACTAGACATCCTGGACGACGGCGTCTTCTTCCACCTGGCAGTCGACAGCTTCAACGCGATGCGCAGCAAGCGGGAGCTAGGGACGGAGGACGCCGGACAGTCGGCGACAGCAGATGTCGATCCGGGCATTGTCGCGGAGTACAGCGTCCGCCGTAGCCTCGTCCGTGAGGCTTTGGCTTCGCTAGTGCCCAAGCCGAGACAGCGGCTGGCGCGGACATCGCCACGGAGGGAGCCGTGCAAGTGGCCGATCGGCGCCTGGTTCGCCACCCGGCTCGCAGAAGCCCGTTCGATCGTCCTGTTCGAGTTCGCCATCGGGAGCTGCAGTCGGGAACTGGGGTGCCTGTGCAGCCGGGATCAACTGCCGAAGGATCACCGAGGAATGATGGACATGACCCTTGCTCCCTACGACGCCGTGCTCTGCGACATCGACGGCGTCCTCCGGCATTGGCCCGCTGCCGACGCGTTGGAGCAAGCGCACGGACTGCCCGTCGGTGCCCTTGCGGCCGCGGCCTTCGCACCGGTCCGTCTGCACCCTGCGATTACCGGGGAGGCCAGCGACGAGCAATGGCGGTCGGCGATCGCGACCGACCTCGCCAGCCGCTACGGATCGACGGACCGAGCTCGGGCTGCGGTCACGGCCTGGTCGCAGCTTCTTCCAGTGATCGATGGTGAGGTTGTCGCTCTTCTCGGACAGGTACGCAAAGTCGCGTCTGTCGCGCTCGTCTCCAATGCGACCACCCGGCTGGAGGAGGATCTGGCCAGACAAGGACTCATCAATGTTGCTGACACCGTTGTGAACACCGCCCGCATCGGCGTCGCGAAGCCCGATCCACGGGTCTACCGCATTGCCGCCCAACGCCTCGGAGCCACGATCGAGCGTTGCTTGTTCATCGATGACAGCGCAGCCAACGTCGTGGCAGCCCGCGAAGCAGGGATGGCCGCCCTTCACTACCGCCAGATCCAAGATCTGCAGCTGGCACTGGCACCACTACTCAACGCGGGAAGAGTGTCCGCAAGATCGCGTAAGTGAGTGATGCAGCAGGCCAGCCGGAGCCCGGCTTCGGGGCCCTGGCCGACCGGGACGGACGAACAATGGCAGACAAGGAGCCCCGGCCGCTGAGCGGTCGAGGAGAACCTGGTGGACGAGGTTGTCGAGCGGCTGATGGACCGTGCCGACGCCTCAGGAGCGGCCCTGTTGGCGGGGACGGGCTGCTGACCCAGGTGACAGGCCATGCTCGAGCGGGCCCCCTCGCATCACGAAGTGCTGCTGCGGCGCGACCTCCTGCTGGCCGGGCATTTTATGGACAGCGCCCACGGCTCCGCCGAGCGCATTTGGAAGCGCCCGCTCTCAGGGCATCCGGCCCGGTCCGTCCACGACGGCCGCACGATCGGCTACGCCCTTCCCGACGAGGCGGCCCGAACCCGACACCAGTGACAGCAGTCCGATTGCTCCTCGCCCGCGCGGGGATGGACCCCGGCACGGAGGTGGCTGCGGGATGCTCGTTTGGCTGCTCTCCGCGCGTGCGGGGATGCCTCGTCGGTCAGCGCCGTGCAGGTCCCCGGTTAGAAGCCAGCACCTTCAACCTGTCAGAGCATGAACCGCAGCCCTGAACTGGCTGTCGCGTAAGCGAGACAGCTCATGCCGACGGGTGGCTATCCTGGTGCCGGGCTCGTCATGCCCCGCCGCTGGCGCAAGGGCGAAGACCTTCCGAAGGGGGCGCGAGTCCAGCCATACGGCGAGAGTTGGAACGGGTGGTGGGCGAGCTGCGGCTCGGCGGGTATACCAGCCCACCCAGGCGGCAGAGTGCGCTCTACAACGTGTCTCCCACCTCGAGGGCTGTGTCGGCGTCGGCTAGGGTGTCGGTGAACAGCTCCAGGCGTACCAGGCCGGTGCCGTCGTCGACCAGTGACGCGACGGTGCAGGGGTGGACCTCGGCGAGCGGGTCGGCCACGTGGTGTGCGGTGGCCTGGTCGCATGCCCGGATGTTCACCAGCGTCACGCCCGACTGCCCCAACGGCCCCGTCCGGTCACTCATCCTCGCTCCTTCGCCAGCACGGCCTCCGCTTGTCAGGGACGCGGTTCGCCGTGCCCGCGGATCGGTGCGGACGGGCCTTTCAGAAGCTGTGTCAGAACCGACGATCTGTGACGTTCCGTGACTGGTGGGCCGTAGGGCTGGCCTGGGGAGGCCTTGACTCCGCTCTCCTTGACGGCGATATCTCGTCAGTTCGGAACGGCCTGGCCGACCAGATCCGCTTCTGTCGATATGCGTATGCATGGCGGCAGTTTGGGGTGCAAGCTGCCGGGGTGAATATGGAAGAGGTCCGTGCTCGGTTGGTAGGTCGATTCGGTCCCGAGGCAGAGGGTTGGCTTGCTGAGGTTCCGAACCTCGCTGCGCGTCTGGCTGCGCGGTGGGGTTTCGTGCTTGGTGAGCTGTTCGCGAGTGGAGCCTCCTCTGTCGTCTGGCGCTGTCAATGGGCTGACGGAACGCCGGCGGTTCTCAAGCTCAGTCCGGATCGGGTCTGTCAAACGAGCGGTGTAACTGGGGTAGTTGGGGTTACTGGCGGGCTGCCGACAGGCGGCCGTTGAAGGTGATGTCGAAGGCGTTCAGTGCGGTCTTCCAGCGCATGGTCCAGCGGGCCTGTCCCTTGCCGGTGGGGTCGAGGGACA
>NZ_BMMS01000038.1 GCF_014646055.1 Wenjunlia tyrosinilytica | reverse complement strand
GCCCGCGGACAGGCGGACGGCATCCTGCACGTCACCGGCCGCGACGTGGACGAAGCCGAATACGCCCTCTCCTTCCACGCCGCATCCGGCGCCTGGCAACTCCTCGAAGGCCCCGCCACCGACCACACCATCGGCGACACCCGAGCAACCATCCTGCGCCACGTCCGAGCCAACCCCGGCGCCCGCCCCAAGGAGTTGTCCGAGGCGACCGGCCTAGAGATCGGCCTTGCCCGAAAGACCTGCGCCCGCATGGTCGATGACTGCCAACTGCGTCGGGACTCCGGCGGCGCCTACTTCGCGCCCGGCTCCGAGACACAGGAGGGACAGGTATGAGGCGTCCCGGCTGTCCTACTGTCCTGGCTGCCTGTCTGACCAGCGCAAACAGCCCGGACACGGCTCCCCTAGCCGTGTCCCGGCTGTCCTGGCCCAACGAGAGGACCGAACCGTGAGCGACACCACCGCCGCAGCGCCCACCTTTGATCCCACGTTGGCGTTGCTCACCGTCGAGGAGGCTGCTCGGCGCCTCAGGATCGGCCGAACGACCTGCTACAGCCTCATTCGTTCGGGAGAGCTGGAGTCCGTGCCTGTCGGGCGGCTCCGGCGAGTCCCTGCTGACGCCGTGACGGAATTCGTCTCACGGCTTCGCATGACCCACCGCACCCACACCGCTGCATGAGGAGCCGCGTCATGACAGAGAAAGAGACGCGGACTCGTCAGCCGAACGGGGCATCGTCCATTTATCTCGGGAAGGACGGGAAGTGGCACGGCCGCGTCACCGTCGGTGTGCGGGACGACGGCAAGCCCGACCGGCGCCACGTCGAGCGCAAGACCAAGGCCGAAGTCACCAAGGCTGTTCGGGAGCTGGAAAAGCAGCGCGATTCCGGGACCGTCCGCAAGCCGGGCAAGCCGTGGACGGTCAAGATGTGGCTCTCGCATTGGATCGAGAACATCGCGAAGCCCTCGGTGAGCGAGAACAGTTACGACGGCTACGAAGTCGCCGTGCGCGTACACCTCATCCCCGGATTGGGCGCACACCGAATCGATCGACTCGAGCCCGAGCACCTGGAGCGGTTCTACCGGAAGATGCAGGACAGGGGCAGCAAGCCCGCAACGGCTCACCAGGCCCACCGCACGATGCGTACCGCGCTGGGTGAAGCCGTGCGGCGTGGGCACATCACGGTCAACCCGGCGGAGATCGCCAAAGCCCCTCGGCTCGAAGAGGATGAGATCGAGCCGTACACGGTGGACGAGGTGCAGAGCCTTCTTCTCGAAGCGGCGAAGAGGCCCAACAGCGCCCGTTGGGTTCTCGCGCTCGGGCTCGGACTCCGGCAGGGCGAAGCACTCGGACTGAAGTGGGAGGACGTAGACCTCGAAGCCGGATACATCCGCACCCGCAAGAACCGTCTGCGGCCGAAGTATGCGCACGGCTGTGGTGACACCTGCGGACGAAAACCGGGGTACTGCCCGGAACGCCGACAGATTCGGCGGGAGACAAAGCCCACGAAGTCTCGGGCGGGTCGCCGCACGATCGGCTTGCCGGATGAACTGGTGAAGCTGCTGTGCAAGCACAAGGAAGCGCAGGACCGACAACGGAATGAGGCCGCCGACGGGTGGAGCGAGAAGGGGTACGTGTTCACCAAGCCGGACGGTGAACCGCTCATCCCGAACACCGACTACCACGAGTGGAAGAAGCTCCTGGCGGACGCGGGTGTGCGGGATGGGCGGCTGCATGACGCACGCCACACCGCGGGGACCGTGCTCCTGCTACTGGGAGTCCCGGACAGAATCGTCGACGCGATCATGGGTTGGGAGCCCGGTGGGGCAGCACGGATGCGGGCGCGGTACATGCACGTCACGGATCCGATGCTGAAGCGGGTGGCGAAGCAGGTGGGCAACGCCCTCTGGGGAGCTCCCGACGACGGCGACTCCCCAGAGCAGGGGCCCGACGAGGGCGACTGAGACGGAAACTGAGACGGAAGATCACGAAAGCCCCCGCCGGGACCCGGCGAGGGCTTTCGTTTTGGCTGGTCAGCCGATGCGGAGGATACGAGATTCGAACTCGTGAGGGGTTGCCCCCAACACGCTTTCCAAGCGTGCGCCCTAGGCCTCTAGGCGAATCCTCCGTGGGAAAGAGTACAAGACGTGGAGGAGTGCTCGCGAACCCGTTCCCCGGGGGTGGGGGCTGGTCGGGAGGGGGTGGGGGATCCGCTACGCTGATACCAGCCCCTCGTGCGGCGCTATCTCGCTGAACCCCCCCAGGGCCGGAAGGCAGCAAGGGTAGGTGAGCTCTGGCGGGTGCGCGAGGGGTCCTTGCGTTCCGGGGGCATCGCGTTCCGGGGTCCCTGCGTTCCGGGGTCCCTGCGTTCCGGGGTCCCTGCGTTCCGGGGTCCCTGCGTTCCGGGGTCCCTGCGTTCCGGGAACCGTGGCTCCGGATGTCGGTGGGGACCTATATCGTCGGTAGCGTGTCGCTCGCTCTGTACCGCCGCTATCGCCCCGAGGCCTTCTCCGAGGTCATCGGGCAGGAGCACGTAACCGGCCCCTTGCAGCAGGCGCTGCGGAACAACCGGGTCAACCACGCGTACCTGTTCAGCGGCCCCCGCGGCTGCGGGAAGACGACCAGCGCGCGGATCCTGGCCCGCTGCCTGAACTGCGAGAAGGGCCCCACGCCCACGCCCTGCGGGGAGTGCCAGTCCTGCCAGGACCTGGCGAGGAACGGCCCCGGGTCGATCGACGTCATCGAGATCGACGCCGCGTCCCACGGTGGTGTGGACGACGCCCGTGACCTGCGTGAGAAGGCGTTCTTCGGGCCTGCCTCCAGCCGGTACAAGATCTACATCATCGACGAGGCGCACATGGTCACCTCGGCGGGGTTCAACGCCCTGCTGAAGGTGGTCGAGGAGCCGCCGGAGCATCTGAAGTTCATCTTCGCGACCACCGAGCCCGAGAAGGTCATCGGCACCATCCGGTCGCGCACCCACCACTACCCCTTCCGCCTCGTGCCCCCCGGCACCCTCAGGGACTATCTGGGCGAGGTCTGCGGGCGTGAGCAGATCCCCGTCGAGGACGGTGTGCTGCCGCTCGTGGTGCGGGCGGGGGCCGGTTCGGTCCGGGACTCGATGTCGGTGATGGACCAGTTGCTCGCCGGGGCCGGTGAGCAGGGTGTGACGTACGCCATGGCCACCGCCCTGCTCGGCTACACCGATTCCGCCCTGCTCGACGAGGTGGTGGACGCCTTCGCCGCTCATGACGGCGCGGCGGTGTTCGAGATCGTCGACCGGGTCATCGAGGGCGGCCACGACCCGCGCCGCTTCGTCGCCGATCTGCTGGAGCGGCTGCGTGACCTGGTGATCCTGTCGGCTGTTCCGGAAGCACTGGAGAAGGGGCTGCTCGATGCCCCGGCCGATGTCGTGGAGCGGATGCAGGCGCAGGCCTCGGTCTTCGGCGGCGCCGAGCTCAGCCGGGCCGCTGACCTGGTGAACGCGGGGCTGACCGAGATGCGCGGGGCCACCTCGCCGCGGTTGCAGCTGGAGCTGATCTGCGCCCGGGTCCTGTTGCCCGGTGCCTACGACGACGAGCGGTCCTTGCAGGCAAGGCTGGACAAGCTGGAGCGCCGGGCGGCGTTCGGCGGCGCGGTGGGGGCAGTGGGTGACGCCGGCCCCGTGGGACCGGCCGCTCCCGCGGGTCACGCCCCGCCTGCGGTGAGCGTGCCCGGTCCGCCTCCCGCCCCACCACAGTCCGCGCCGGCGCCCACGCCACCTGCGCCGACGCCCCTGCCACCTGCGGCGGCGCCCGCTCACGCCCCCGGTCAGCCGACCGCTCCGCCGGAGTCCGCCGCGCCGCCTTCCGCTGCTACGGGCGGGGACGGCCAGCGGCCCGGTGCCTGGCCCGTCCCGCGCAGCTTCCCAGGGCAGGGCGGCCAGCCCCCGGCGCAGCCCGCACCCGCCCCCCAAGCGCCCCAAGCTCCGCAGGCGTCGACACCCGCCCCGCAGCCACCTGCCGCCGCCTCCGCCGCGCCTTCCGCCGCCGCGGCGGAAGGCGCCGCCGGGGTGCGCCAGATGTGGCCGCAGATCCTGGAGGCGGTGAAGAACCGCCGCCGCTTCACCTGGATCCTGCTCAGCCAGAACGCGCAGGTGGCGGGCTTCGACGGGAACACCCTGCAGGTCTCGTTCAGCAACCCCGGCGCGCGCGACAGCTTCGCCAACGGCGGCAGCGACGAGGTGCTGCGCCAGGCGATCAGCGAGCAGTTCGGCGTGCAGTGGAAGGTTGAGGCGATCGTCGACCCGTCGGGCGGGATGGGCTCGCCCATTCCCTCCTCGCCGGTGTCCCCTCCCGCCCCGCCACCGCGCCCGGCCGCGCCGCCGCCTCCGCCTCCGGCGAGCCCGCCGTCCCCATCCGGCTCCGCGGCCTCTTCCGCCTCATCCGCACCGGCCTCCTCGGCGTCGCCGACGTCCGCGGCCCCGCGCCCCCACCCCACCGCTCCGCCGCCCCCGCCCGCTCCACCATCGGTGGCCCCCGAGGACGACATTCCCGAGGACGACGACCCCGATCTCGACGACACCGCGCTGACCGGCCACGATCTGATCGTGAGCGAGCTCGGGGCGACCGTGATCGAGGAGATCTCGCACGACTAGGGCCACGACGGCCACAGCCGGGCGGGATCCGTGCCGGGCCCCGGTGTCATCGGGCTTTGCGCAAGGCATACAGCGATCACACGCGGGACCACGTAGGCTCGCTCTACCGCTACTACAAGCGTTACAGCACCGTCGTCAGGTAGGAGCAGAACCAGTGATCCCCGGTGGCCAGCAGCCCAATATGCAGCAGCTCCTCAAGCAGGCTCAGAAGATGCAGCAAGAGCTCGCCGCTGCCCAGGCGGAGCTCGCCGACACCATGGTCGAGGGCACTGCGGGCGGCGGCCTGGTCAAGGCGACCGTGAGCGGCGCCGGCGAGCTGCAGAGCCTGCAGATCTCCTCGGAGGCGGTCGACCCGGACGACACCGAGACCCTGGCCGATCTGATCCTGGCCGCGGTCCGCGACGCCAACAACTCCGCGCAGGACCTCCAGCAGAAGAAGCTCGGCCCGCTCGCACAGGGACTGGGCGGGGGCATGCCGGGACTGCCCTTCTGAGCTCCGGGACTTCTGAGCTCCGGCCGGAAGCGGCACGACAGGCAGGACGGCAGGACAGGCAGGACGGCAGGACGGCAGGACAGGCGGGACAAGCAGGGCGGCCGAACCGGCCGAACCGGCTCAACAAGCCGAACAAACCGAACAAGCCGGACGAGCGGGAGAAGAAGGAAGGCGGAACGTGTACGAGGGCGTGGTCCAGGACCTCATCGACGAGTTGGGCAGGCTGCCCGGCGTCGGTCCCAAGAGCGCGCAGCGAATCGCCTTCCACATCCTGCAGTCCGACCCCGTCGATGTGCGCCGCCTCGCGCACGCGCTCACCGAGGTCAAGGAGAAGGTGCGTTTCTGCGCCATCTGCGGCAACGTCGCCCAGGACGAGCACTGCCGCGTCTGCCAGGATCCCCGGCGCGACATCGCCGTGATCTGCGTCGTCGAGGAGCCGAAGGACGTCGTCGCGATCGAGCGCACCCGGGAGTTCCGCGGCCGGTATCACGTGCTGGGCGGGGCGATCAGCCCCATCGAGGGCGTCGGTCCGGAGGATCTGCGGATAAGGGAACTGCTGGCCAGGCTCGCCGATGGCGCTGTCACCGAGCTGATTCTGGCCACAGACCCGAACCTGGAAGGGGAAGCCACGGCCACCTATCTCGCCCGGATGGTGAAACCCATGGGTTTGAAGGTGACCAGGCTGGCCAGCGGTCTACCCGTGGGGGGAGACCTGGAGTACGCCGACGAGGTCACGCTGGGACGTGCCTTCGAAGGGAGACGACTGCTCGATGTCTGACACGGTCAACACGACAACTGCCGCCGAGGCCGTTCCGCCCGGGTCCGCACGCAAGATCGCGGAAGCGGGTCCCACGGACTTCGCGGTTCAGATCAGCGACCAGATCGAGAGCTTCATCGTCGCGGTTCGGGAAGTCGCCAAGGGCGACGAGCCGGGCAGCGCGATCTCCATGCTGTTGCTGGAGGTCTCCCAATTGCTGCTGGCGGGCGGCCGCTTGGGCGCGGTGGAGGATGTACTGCCCGATGAGCGGTACGAGCCCGACGCGGGCCCCGAGCCGGACGCCGACCAGTTGCGGGAGCGTCTGGCGGTGCTGCTGGAGCCGATCGATGTCTACTCGGAGGTCTTCGACCCGTACGCGTCGCCGCCCACTCCGGTGGCGTGCCGGATCTCGGACGATCTCGCCGACGTCGTCACCGACCTCACGCATGGCCTTGTCCACTACAAGGCGGGGCGTACGGCGGAGGCGCTGTGGTGGTGGCAGTTCTCCTACCTGTCGAACTGGGGCGCCACGGTGAGCGCGGTGCTGCGTGCTCTGCAGTCGCTGGTGGCGCATGTCCGGCTGGACACGCCGCTGGACGCGATGGCCGACGGTATGGACACCGACAGCGCGGCGGCGGACGAGAACATGGAGAAGGAGGCGGGGGCGGTGATGGCGGCCGAAATCGCCGAACCGCTGGGCCTCAAGCCCCGCTGAGGACCCCCTCCGGATTTCGGAGCAGCTGATCTCCCACAGANCCCCCCCCCCCCGCCTCTTGCGCTGCCTGGAGGCAGTTTGCTCCGCCTCTTCTGTTCATGCCGAGTCCCTTGCGGTTTCTGGCATGTCAGCGTCATTCTTTCCCCAGCGGGGTCTACTCGCATAGACCCGCCTGGTTCCGCCAGATCCACGGCTCCATCCTCAGCGCACCCGGAACACCTCAGCCGCCCGGGCCCGGGCGGCTGCCCGTTTGCTCCAGGAGGACCTCTTGAGCAGAGAGAACGTACGGCGCAACGCTTTCGCCGGCGTCATGCTCTCGGCCGCCGCCGTCGCCGCCGTGCAGGGCGCCATCACGCCCGCAGCCCACGCGGCCCCGGCGCCGGCCCCATCCCCACACCACGCCACGCACCCCCGCACGTCCGCCGTCACCCGTATCGAGGACCGGACGGCACGGGCCGTTGCCGCTTCGCTGGCGGACCCGGCCTGGCGCTCCGAGGTGCGGACCGCGGCCCTCGCCTCCCGCCAGGTCGACCTGCGCGCCCTGGCCGCCCATGCCCCCGCAGGGGCCGGGGCGCATCTGAAGTCCGCCGTCACCAAGGCCGACCGGGCCGTCACCGCCGCGAAGGGGCTCGGCAGGAACACCGGCTCCCTCCTGCGCGTCCGCCTGGGCGCCGACTCGATGCGCAAGGACCTCACCGCGGGTGCCGTCCCCCTGGTGGCCGTCGCTCCCGCCGACGACCACGCCAGGACCGCCACCGCCTACGACAGCCGGGGCCGGGCCCACCTCCTGGATCTGACCCGGGTTCCCGAGAGTCCCGTCTACCTCGTCGACATCGACGTCGACAAGGCGCTCACGGCCGGCCTGGACGTGCTGCGCCAGGAGTTCGCCGAGCGGGGCCTGTCCGCCCCGCGCCCGGCGCCGGCCCGCACGGCGGCCGCGGGCATGTGGACCACCCGGATCAACGCGGTCGAGCTCTCGGACGACGAGGAGCCCTGGTTCAAGGGTGACGCCGAGATCTATTCGCTGGTCAGCGGCTTCGGCTGGGACGGCAAGGTCCGCGTCGACCCGGTCGACATGCCCTACCTGGACAACGACGGGCACGTCTACTACCCCAACCAGATCCTGGTCAACTGGTCCAACTACAAGTACAACCTCGCCGACGCCGTGATGATGGAGGAGGACGGCAGCACCAACTACCGCGACCTCGCGAAGGCCATCGCCACCGCCCTGCTCACCATCGCCGACCAGGGCGCCTACATCCCATTGGTCAACGCCGTCCTGGACGCCATCCCGAACGACTGGTGGACCGACGACCCGGACTACGTCGACTCCTGGTACACCCTCGCCAGGAACGACTCCGGCCGCCGCAACGGAGCACGCGGCAACGGTTGGATGACCGTCGAGCCCTACTACGTCCAGGGCTTCTGACACCGAGGCCCGGCCACGCCCGTCGTGTGATGCGCACCACTTCAGGCGTGGCCGGGCCCTCCGCTGGGCAGGTGCCGCCTTCGAGCGGGCTTCCCTGGTCGGTCATGACCGCATGCGATGGATCTGGTTCATTTTCTGAGCAAGAGATCTCAGTATGTGGTATCGCCAGGGGGTTGGGAGCCCGCTCGTTAGACTGAGAGCCGACCGCATTCCCCCCTGCGGGGTCCGGGCAGCGACCCGGAAGACACAGTTGCGAGGAGCGCACGTGGGCCTTGTCGTGCAGAAGTACGGCGGCTCCTCCGTTGCCGATGCCGAAGGCATCAAGCGAGTTGCCAAGCGAATCGTCGATGCCAAGAAGACCGGCCACGAAGTGGTCGTCGTGGTGTCGGCGATGGGTGACACTACGGACGAGCTGATCGACCTCGCGGAGCAGGTATCCCCGATCCCTGCCGGCCGCGAGTTCGACATGCTGCTGACCGCCGGAGAGCGGATCTCCATGGCACTGCTGGCGATGGCGATCAAAAACCTCGGACACGAGGCGCTGTCGTTCACAGGCAGCCAGGCAGGAGTCATCACCGACTCGGTCCACAACAAAGCGCGCATTATCGACGTGACCCCCGGGCGTATCCGGGACGCGCTCGACCTCGGTGCGGTCGCGATCGTTGCGGGCTTCCAGGGCGTGTCCCAGGAGAGCAAGGACATCACCACCCTCGGCCGGGGCGGCTCCGACACCACCGCGGTTGCGTTGGCGGCGGCTCTGGACGCCGAGGTGTGCGAGATCTACACCGACGTGGACGGCGTGTTCACCGCCGACCCGCGTGTGGTGAAGAAGGCTCGCAAGATCAACGACATCCCCTACGAGGACATGCTCGAACTCGCGGCCAGCGGCTCCAAGGTGCTGCACCTGCGCTGTGTCGAGTACGCCCGCCGCTACGCCATTCCCATCCACGTCCGGTCGTCGTTCTCCGGCCACGTGGGCACCTGGGTGCGCAACAAGCCCGAAGGAGCAGAAGCCATGGAGCAGGCGATCATCTCCGGGGTCGCCCACGATACGTCCGAGGCCAAGATCACGGTCGTGGGTGTGCCGGACAAGCCCGGTGAGGCGGCGCAGATCTTCCGCACGATCGCCGACGCCGAGCTGAACATTGACATGGTCGTGCAGAACGTGTCGGCTGCCGCCACCGGCCTGACCGACATCTCGTTCACCCTTCCGAAGACCGACGGCCACAAGGCCATCGAGTCGCTGAAGAAGGCGCAGCCCCAGATCGGCTTCGAGTCCCTGCGCTACGACGACCAGATCGGCAAGATCTCCCTGGTCGGCGCGGGTATGCGCACCAACCCCGGTGTCACGGCGACGTTCTTCGAGGCGCTGTCCAACGCGGGTGTGAACATCGAGCTGATCTCCACCTCCGAGATCCGCATCTCCGTCGTCACCCGCGAGGACGAGGTCAAGGACGCGGTCCGTGCCGTGCACACGGCCTTCGGCCTCGACAGCGACAGCAGCGAGGCCGTCGTCTATGGAGGCACCGGCCGATGACTCCCCAGCTGAGCGGCCGGAGGAAGCCGACGCTTGCTGTGGTCGGCGCGACCGGTGCGGTCGGCACCGTCGTGCTCGAGCTGCTGTCGACGCGCGAGGACGTGTGGGGCGAGATCCGCCTCGTCGCGTCCCCGCGCTCGGCGGGGCGCAAGCTCATGGTGCGCGGTGAGGAGGTCGAGGTCGTCGCCCTGAGCGAGGAGTGCTTCGACGGCGTCGACGTGGCCATGTTCGACGTGCCGGACGAACTGTCCGCGCAGTGGGCGCCGATCGCCGCGTCCAAGGGCGCGGTCGTGGTGGACAATTCGGGCGCGTTCCGCATGGACGGCGATGTGCCGCTGGTGGTGCCGGAGGTGAACGCGCACTCGGCGCGGGTGCGTCCGCGCGGCATCATCTCCAACCCCAACTGCACGACGCTCTCCATGATCGTCGCATTGGGCGCCCTCCACGCCGAACTCGGCCTCACCGAGCTGATCGTCTCCTCGTACCAGGCGGTCTCGGGCGCTGGACAGGTGGGGATAGAGACGCTGCGCGACCAGATCACCAAGGTCGCGGGCTCCAACCTGGGCACGCAGCCGGGCGATGTCCGCCGGGCCGTGGGCGACTTCGGGCCGTTCCCGGCACCGATGGCGCTCAACGTCGTGCCGTGGGCGGGCTCGCTGCAGGACGACGGGTGGTCCTCCGAGGAACTCAAGGTGCGCAATGAGTCGCGCAAGATCCTTGGGCTTCCGGATCTGCGGGTCAGCGCCACCTGCGTCCGCGTCCCGGTGATCACCACGCACTCGCTGACGGTGCACGCGCGTTTCGAGCGCGAGGTCACCGTCGATCGGGCGCACGAGATCCTGCGCGGTGCGCCCGGAGTGGTGCTCTACGACAACCCGGCCGAGGGGGAGTTCCCGACCCCGGCCGACGTCGTCGGCACGGACCCGACATGGGTGGGGCGGGTACGGCGTTCGCTCGACGACCCGACCGCGCTCGAGCTGTTCGTCTGCGGGGACAACCTGCGCAAGGGCGCCGCGCTGAACACGGCGCAGATCGCCGAGGTCGTCGCCGCGGAGCTCGGCCAGTCGGGACCGTCCTCCGGCTGATACGAAGTCCTTCGTCTTGTCAATCAGGGTCCTTCGTCTTGTCAAGCAGGCAAAACGCGGCATGGTTTGCCCCTGTTGGGCCGTTGCGCCCGCAGAAACAGTCTGCTCGGCTTGATCTGAAGAAGAATTCGGTCGAAAATTCGTGCCTCTGTCTCCCGCAGCCGGAACCGCGGTGAGGCAGGGGGCGTCTTTGTGTCCGGGCTTCCCCCGTGCGTGGAACGGTTCGCTGACAGACGGTTGTTGCGCGGAGGGTGAGAAGGCCAGTGGTACCGGACGAACATGGACGCTTCAGGCGCCGGAAAAATCGGTGTCCGCAACGTACAACCCTGGCGGGGGGACGCGTGTCCAACAGTCGTGGCAGAGGCACTGGGTATCGAGACGGTCAGCCGCGGCGAGCGTATGCCGCGGGCGCTTCGTGCGCCCAGCGGCCTGCCCGTGATCGCGCCTTGGCCCATCGTGCGTCTTCCCGCTGACCGCGGCGAGCGCGACGAGACAGTGGCAATCGGGACCACGGTCGACCATCTGACCGAGACCTACCGCGTCCACTACCGATCCCTGCTGGGACTCGCCGCGCTCCTGCTCGACGACACCGCCTCCTGCGAGGACGTGGTCCAGGAGGCATTCATCCGAGTGCACTCCGCGCGCAGCCGCGTCCGGGAGCCCGAGAAGACCCTCGCCTACCTGCGCCAGACCGTGGTGAACCTCTCCCGGTCCGCGCTGCGCCGCCGCATCCTCGGCCTGCGTCTGCTGTCCAAGCCGATGCCCGACATGGCCAGCGCGGAAGAGGGCGCCTACGAGCAGCTCGAACGCGACCAGCTCATCAAGGCGCTGCGCGGCCTCCAGCGCCGCCAGCGCGAGGTCCTGGTGCTGCGCTACTTCGCCGACATGACCGAGGCGCAGGCGGCCGAGACCCTCGGTATATCGGTGGGTTCGGTCAAGGCGTACGGCTCCCGCGGTATCGCGGCGTTGCGCGTCGCCATGGAGGCGCAGTCATGACCTCCTCCAAGGAACCCATGGACCCCAATCCCAAGGAACCCCAGGATTCGGTGGACGCCAGGGATCACAGCGATTCCCCCAACGAGTGTCCCGACCCCACCCAGTACGAGCGGATGGCATCACAAGACGACGACCGCGAGGTCGGACCCACGCCCGAACAGACGCCCGACGCCACCGCCGAGGGCGCCACGGGCGCCGAGAGTCGGCCGTCGAGCGGGCTCCCCACCGGACCCGCGGCCGAGCGCCCCGCCCCGGACGACCTCGCCGTCGATGACTTCGACTTCGTGGACCTCGACTTCGCGGACCTCGACTCCGACGAGTCCGGCGGACTCACCTCGGAGGAGGAGGTGCTGCGCCGCCTCCTCCAGAACTCCGTCCAGGGACTCGAGGGCTCGCCCCGTGCGCTGGAGCACCTGCGCCGCGCCGTTCCGGCGCGGCGGGCGCACCGCCGCCAGGCCCTCGTGGGCGCGGCGGCCTCCATGCTCCTCGCGGTGACGGCCGTCCCGGCGCTCATCCACACCGCCAACACCTCCAGCAGTTCGGCCGCGTCGCCGCTCGGCAACACCGCCTCCCACGAGTCCCGGGGCGGCACAGGCGGGGCCAGCGCAGGTCCGAGCGCGAAGCCCCAGGACAAGCCGCACGGCGCCGACTCCTCGAAGGGCACGGACGAGGGCTCCGGGGGCAAGGACAAGGGCTCCAAGGGCGCTCCGTCCGGCGGGGCCTCCGCCGGTCCGTCCCAGACGCCGGACGTCCAGGCCACCCACGACGCCAACTCATCCGCCTGCACGGCGGGCCAGTTCACCAACGGCAGCCCCGAGATCGGCGCTCCCGACGGCGAGGGCAAGGTCTACGGCACATTCACCGTCTCCAACAGCTCGACCGAGAGCTGCTCGGTCAGCGGCCCCGGATCGCTGAGCGCCGCGGCCCAGAGCGGCGCCGATCCCAGCCGTGTCAGCCAGGCCCAGCACACCGCGGGCGACCCGGCGACCGAGCTTCCCGCCACCGCGGCGCAGGAGTTCGTGCTGGAGCCCGGGCAGTCGTTCCAGGTGAAGTTCGGATGGGTGCCCGCCTCCGGCGGCAACGGCTGCGACACGGGCCCTCCGTCCACCACCGACAGCGGCGGCGGGACGAGCGGCACCACCGAGGGCGACAGCGGCACGGGCAGCACCCCGGCCGCCGAGCCGGACCCGCCGCAGGCCGGCAGCGTCACGGTGACCTATGCCCCGGAGGGGGGCGGCGCGGCGAGCGCCACGGTGCAGAACGTGTGCGCCGGCACCGTCTACTACACCCCGCCGATCGCACCGGCGGCGTAGCGGGGAGCAAAGACCTCGGAGGGGGAGGAGAGCGGGGGCGGGTCCCATGGGACCCGCCCCCGTTGTTTGTGCCGGGGCTCCCGCGCCGGGCTTGCGGGGCGGCCTTCTGGCGGAAACGACCGGGCGCGGGGAGCGCTGCCGTGCGGGGTGGCTGCGGGCGTGGGCCGGGGCGCCGTTACCGTTGACCCGTGTACCGGTTCCTCCTCACCCCGCGCCGGCTCGCCGGCACCCTGCTCGCCGTACTGGCCGTCGTGGTCTGCGTGCTCATGGGCACCTGGCAGCTGGGGCGCTTCGGCGACCGGGTGGAGTCCCACCGCGAGGCGGAGCAGCGGCCCGGGACGTCGGCGCCGGCGGTGCCGTTCGGCCAGGTGCTGGTCTCGCCGCAGGACGCGGTCGGTCCCGGGGACGCGGGGAAGACGGTCACCGCGAGTGGCCGGTACGACGCCCGCCACCAACTCGTCGTACCCGACCGGGCCCTCCACGGCAGGCCCGGGTACTACGTGCTGACCCTCCTGCGCGTGGACGGCGGGGGCGCGGCCGTCCCCGTGGTGCGCGGCTGGCACGAGGGCAGGGCGCCCACCGCGGCGGACGCTCCCCCCTCCGGCCCCGTGACCGTGCGCGGCACGCTCCAGCAGCCGGAGGACAACGACACCGGGGGCGCCCACGCCGGAGGCCTGCCCGTCGGCCAGCTCGGGGTGATCAGGGCGTCGTCGCTGGTCAACGTGGTCCCGTATTCCGTGCACAACGCCTGGGTGGCGCTGTCGGACGCGGACCCGGGACTGAAGCCGGTGCCTCCGGTGGCGCCGCACGGCAGCGGACTGGACATCAAGGCGTTCCAGAACCTCGGCTACACCGGTGAGTGGTTCGTCTTCGCGGGCTTCGTGCTCTTCATGTGGTTCCGCTTCGCTCGTCGCGAGGCGGAGGCCCGGCGCGACATCGAGCTCGGGTTGGTGCCGGACGCGCCGGACGTGAGGGACGCGCCGGACGTGAGGGGCGTGCCCGCGACGCCCGCCGCGGGGTCGGCGGAAGAAACGACGACGGAACCGGCACCCGCCCCGTAGAGCGCGCTCACCCCAGGTGGCGCCTGGCGAAGTCCAGCTCCAGCCGCACCTGCTTGATCCGCTCCTCCACGACCAGCGACCCGTGCCCCGCGTCGTACCGGTAGACCTCGTGGACCTTGCCCAACTCCTCCAGCTTCTCGACATAGTTGTCGATCTGCCGGATCGGGCAGCGCGGATCGTTCATCCCGGCGCTGATGTACACCGGCGCCATGACCTTCTCCACGTAGGTCAGCGGGGACGATGCCTCGTACCGCTCGGGCACTTCTTCCGGCGTGCCGCCCACCAGCGTGCGGTCCATCGCCTTCAGGGCTTCCATCTCGTCGTGGTACGCGGTGACGTAGTCCGCGATCGGCACGGCGGCGAGCCCGACGGTCCATGCGTCCGGCTGCGTCCCGAGGCCCAGCAGGGTGAGATACCCGCCCCAGGAACCCCCGGACAGCACCAGTTTGCGCGGGTCCGCGAGCCCGGACTGCACGGCCCACTCGCGCACGGCCGCGATGTCCTCGAGCTCGATCAGCCCCACACGGTGGCGCAGCGCGTCCGTCCACTCGCGCCCGTAGCCGGTCGACCCCCGGTAGTTGACGCGCACGACCGCGAACCCGTGGTCCAGCCAGGCGCCCGGCCCGGCCGAGAACGCGTCGCTGTCGTGCCAGGTCGGCCCGCCGTGGATCTCGAAGACGGTCGGGAACGGTCCCTCACCGGCCGGTCTCTGCACCAGGGCGTGCACCCTGCCGCCCGGGCCCTCCACCCACGCGTCCTCCACGGGCAGCGACTCCGGCGCCCGCAGCCCGGGGGCCTCCAGCACCACGTCACCGCTCGTCGTCCGCACGGCGGGCGGCAGGGCCGAGGAGGACCAGAGGAACTCCACCTGCCCGTCCGGCCGCGCCGTGGCGCCCGACACCGAACCCGGCGGGGTGTCGAGCCGGGTCAGCTCGGCGCTCGACAGGTCGTAGCGGAAGAGTTCGCTGCGGGCCTGGAAGGAGTGCACGACCAGCAGGGCGCTTCCGTCCGCATACCACTCCGCGGCCACGTCCCCCGGCAGCTCGAAGTCGAGCTCGGTCTCGCCTGCCCCGGCCGTGTCCCAGATCAGCGGCTCCCAGCGTCCCCGCCGCTGGTGCCCGACCAGCAGCCGCCGGTCGCCCTCGACCGGGGCGAAACCCAGGCACTCCAGGCCGAGTGGCTCGTCGCCCCGCCCGGTGTCGTCGAGTTCGGCGACGGTGGCGCCGCTCAGGTCCACGACCCTCAGCGCGGCATGCATGGCGTCGCCGTGCTCGGTGTGCTCGATCGCGATCAGCGTTCCGTCGTGGGACAGGTCGCCGACGCCGGCGGACTCCCGGTGGCGGTAGATCTCCACGGGCTCGGCATCGGGACGGACCACATGGACCGTCGAGCCGTCCTCGTCCGTGGAGCGCCCGACGACGGCCAGGCCGTCCCGCCCGAGGGCGAGTCCCGCGGAGTAGGAGGGCTCGAGGCCGGGGGTGGCCGGCTCGTCCTCGCCGCCCGTGAACGGCTGGCGCATCCACACGCCGAACTCGTCGCCGTCGGTGTCGCGGAACCACCAGATCCACTCGCCGTCGGGGGTGAGAACGCCGTCCGTCGTCCCGTTCGGCCGGTCGGTCACCTGCCGCCGTGAGCCGCTCGCCCGGTCCCAGGCGTAGAGCTCGTAGGTTCCCGTCGTGTTGGAGACGAACAGCGACCTGTCCGGTGCGTCCTCCGCCCAGTCCGGCAGTCCCACCCGCGGCGCCCGGAACCGCTTCTCCCAAGCAGGCATCTCATCGGTCATCCCCCCATCAAACCCGATGCCGTCCCGGAACCCGCCGGGATGTCCTGCTCCGCCCACACCACCTTGCCGGTCGTGGTGCGGCAGGAGCCCCAGCGGCGGCAGAGCATATTGATCAGCTGGAGGCCGCGGCCGCCCTCGTCGATGAGCGAGACGGGCTGGATCTGCGGCAGGTCGGGACCGGTGTCGGAGACCTCGACACACAGGCGCTCGTACCGGATCAGCCGCAGCTCTCCGGGGGCGCCTCCGTAGCGCAGGGCGTTCCCGACCAGCTCGCTCACGACCAGCTCGGTGACCTCGACGAGGTCGTCCATGCCCCACAGCTCGAGCTGTTCCTTGACGATCTTGCGTGCCTCGCCGGCCGCCGACCCGTCCGGGGAGAGCGTCCAGACCCGCACCTCGGCCTCCGGCTCCAGCGGCTTGGTGCCCGCCACCAGCACGATCGCGTCGTCCGAGCGGTCGCCGCCCATCCGGGCGCTCAGCAGCTCGCACGGATTGCCCTCGCCCGGCCGAAGACCGCGTGCGGCCTCCCGCAGAAGCTCCAGCTGAGTGTCGAGATCCTCGGTCCGGGACTTGATCAGGCCGTCCGTGAAGAGCAGCAGCCCGCCGCCGTCGGGGGCGCGGCACTCCACGGGGTCGTAAGGGATCACCCCGGCGCCGATCGGGCCGCCGACGGGCACGTCCACGTACTGCGCCTCGCCGTCGGCGAAGAGCAGGAGGGGAGGCGGGTGGCCCGCGCTGGCCATCCGGAAGGTGGCGGTGGCGGCGTCGTACACCGCGCACAGGCAGGTCGCCACCTGGTCCTCCTCCAGGTCCCGCGCGGCGAGGTCCAGACGGGCGAGCACCCGCTCCGGCGCGATGTCCAGCGCCATGAGGGTGCGGGCCACCGAGCGCATGCTGCCCATCGTGGCGGCCCCGGACAGGCCCCGCCCCATCACGTCCCCGACCATCAGCGCGGTCCGCCCGCTCGGCAGGGCCACCACGTCGAACCAGTCGCCGCCCACCCTGCCCGGGTCGGGCGTGGGGGTGTAGCAGGAGGCGACATCCAGACCGGGGGTGCTGGGGGTGACCCTCGGCAGCAGGGCGCGCTGGAGGGTGACGACGTGCTCGCGTTCACGGCCGTAGAGGCGGGCGTTGTCGATGAAGACCGCGGCCTTGGAGGCCAGCTCCATGGCCAGCGCCAGATCGGTGGTGCTGAACGGAGGCCGCTTCCCCACCCGTATGAAGTCCGCGGCCCCCAGCAGCACGCCGCGGGCGATCAGCGGCACCGCCATGTAGCTGTGGACGCCCTCGCGCCGCATTTTCAGCGCGGCACTCCTCGTCGGCGCTATCCGGTTGAAGGTCTCCGAGGTCATCCTGGTGACCAGCACCGGCTCCCGGGTCTCCAGGCAGCGGCTGGACAGCCCCTCCGGGGTGTGCGTCGACAGGTGCCCCACCGGATCCGGCTCCAGGTCGAGGCCGTCGATCTGCGCCACGGCCATCGCCCGGGTCACCGGGGTGCCGGGCAGCCGCCAGCGGTCCCCCTCCTCGCCGCGCAGAATCGATTCGAGCAGGTCCACCGCGCATCCGTCGGCGAGCCGGGGCACGGTGAACTCGGCCAGCTCGCCCGCGGTCCGCTCCAGATCGAGGGTGGTGCCGATGCGCTCGCCGGCCTCGTTGAGCCACGCCAGACGCCGCGGCACGGTCAGCAGGTCGGCCACCGCCCCCACCGCCCGCCGCAAAGGCAACGGCCCACGCGCCATGCGGTCCAGACGCCACCGAGAGCGTCCCGGCCACCGGTCGTCGCGCACGCGCTGCCTCCTCCCGTGCCCCTGCTCCCGATTCTGCCCTCTGGCGGCATCCGCGGCCTCTGGAGCGCGAGAAGTCGGGATTCTCCCCGGATCGGCCTGGATCAGCAGGGATCAGGGGATGGCGGTGGCGCCCTCGCCGCGCGCGCAGGCCCCAGCACGGTCGAGGAGCAGGGCGCGTTCACGCTCGTTCCGCGTGAGGGAGGCCGCGCGCTCGAACTCCTCCCGTGCCTCCTCGTACCGCCCGAGCCTGGCGAGCAGGTCACCGCGCACGCTCGGCAGCAGGTGGTAGGCCTTGAGCGACGGCTTCGACGTCAGTGTGTCGACGAGCTCCAGGCCCTCGGCGGGGCCGAACGCCATGGAGAGCGCGACCGCGCGGTTCAGCTCCACGACGGGTGAGGGCGCGCGCCGCGCCAGCGCTTCGTACAGCGCCGCGATCCGCACCCAGTCCGTCTCCTCCGCGGTCCCGGCGCGGGCGTGGCAGGCGGCGAGCGCGGCCTGCAGGGCGTAGGGACCGGCCGCCCCGCCCAGCGCCTCCGCCCGCTCCAGGGCGGCGAGACCGCGGCCGATGAGCAAGCGGTCCCAGCGGGAGCGGTCCTGCTCCAGTAGGAGGACGGGCTCCCCGGACGGCCCGGTCCTGGCCGCCGAACGCGATGCCTGGATCTCCATGAGCGAGACGAGGCCGTGCACCTCGGGCTCCTTCGGCACCAGCTCGGCCAGGATCCGGCCCAGCCTCAGCGCCTCCTCGCACAGCGCCGGGCGCATCCACTCGTCACCGGCCGTCGCCGAGTAGCCCTCGTTGAAGACGAGGTAGACCACCTCGAGCACCGACGAGAGGCGGGCGTCCCGCTCGTCCCCCTCGGGGGCCTCGAAGCGGACACCCGCCTTCGCGAGGGTGCGCTTGGCGCGCACGATGCGCTGGGCGATCGTCGGTTCGGGGACGAGGAACGCCCGCGCGATCTCGTCGGTCGTCAGCCCGCCGAGCAGGCGCAGCGTCAGCGCCACACGGGCTTCGGTGGACAGGACCGGGTGGCAGGCGGTGAACACCAGGCGCAGCAGATCGTCGCCGATGTCGTCGTCGAGGCCGGCGCTGAAGTCCGGCTCGGCCCACTCACCACCGGTCTCGAGCTCATGGCCGAGCTCCTCCAGCTTGCGCTGGAACCGCTCCTTGCGGCGCAGCAGGTCGATCGCCCGGCGTTTGCCCGTGGCCATGAGCCAGGCGCCCGGATTGCGCGGGACGCCCGACTCGGGCCACTGTTCGAGCGCGGCGACCAGAGCGTCCTGGGCGAGTTCCTCGGCCAGGCCGATGTCGTGCACCATCCGCGCGAGACCGGCGATCAGGCGCGCCGACTCGATGCGCCAGACGGCGTCGATGGCGCGATGGGTGTCGGAAGCGCTCACGGACATCCATCAGATCAGCCCCGCTCCCGGCGCCGCAAGCGGTCGGGGCCGCGCCGTGCTCGGTGCTACTGGCCGGCGGCGTTCTTCTCGACCTGCAGGCGCAGGGCCTCCTCGCGCGCGGCGGCCTCGGGGGAGAGCACGTCCTCCGGAAAGTCGCTGATGTCGAACACCTGTCGGACCTCGATCTCGGCGACACCGTCGCTGGACTGGGGATCGCCCGCCTCCAAGGGGACGCGCAGCGCCCACTCCAGTGCCTCCTCCTTCGACTTGGCCTGGATGATCCAGAACCCGGCGATCAGCTCCTTCGCCTCGGCGAACGGCCCGTCGGTGACGGTGCGCTTGCCACCGGAGTAGTGGACCTTGGCCCCCTTGGAGCTCGGCTGCAGGCCCTCGGCGGCCAGCAGCACCCCGGCCTTGACCAGTTCCTCGTTGTACTTGCCCATGGCGTCGATCAGCTCGGGGCTCGGCATCACTCCGGCCTCGGCGTTGGCGTCGCTCTTGATCAGCAGCATGAATCGCATGGTCGTCGTGCCTCTCTCGTCTCATGTCCTGAGCCGGGCGGCGGGCCGGTCCGATGACCGGCCGTGTTCCCAGCCTCTGCCTACGCGTCGAACGAGGCACGGCGAAATCGACATGGTCCGCGAAGTTTTTTTCCGGCGCACGGCGCCGGGCATCCGGAGGCGAGCGGGGCTCCCCGTGGCGGGTGCCGCTTTCGGGGGGGCGGGCTGCGCCGCTTCTGCGGCTGGGGGCGCAGACCTCCCGTCCCCCCGTCCCCCCGTCCCCCCGGTCCCCCGGTCCCCCGGACCCCGGACCCCCGTCCCCCCGGTCCCCCGGACCCCGGACCCCCGAACCCCCGGACCCCCGGGTGGGGACATCCGGAGGCGAGCGGGGGCTACAGCGCGTCGACCGTGGTGATCTTCCAGCCGTGGGGGGTCGGGACGAGGGTCAGGCGGACGCGGTTGAGGTCGAGGCGGGGGCCGGTGACCTGGGTGCTGTTCGTGACCTGGTTCATGAACAGCAGGACGACGACCCTGTCGGGGGAGGCGGACACCACCGAGGCGGCCGGGGTGCCGCCGGTCGGGGGCTCGGCCACCGTGGCCCTCACCACCCCGTGGTACTTCCGGGCGGTGGGCGCGACCACGCCCTCCGTGGTCTTGCGGTACTTCTCCCGGAAGGCACCGGTGAGGTGACCGCGCGCGGCGGCGAAGTCACGGTCCAGACGCCTGTAGTCGTACGACATGATCACCGGCGCCGCTTTGCGCGCGGCCGCCAGCGCCTGGGTCCGCGCCTGCCGGGTCCGCTCCGCCTCGCGGTACTGCCACGCCAGCACCCCGGTGGCGGCCAGGGCGGCCACCACGAGGATCGCCAGGACCGCGCTCAGCAGCCCCCTGCGGCGCCCGGCCGGAGCGGCGTCCGCACCGGCCGTGGAGGGCTCCTTCTCCGTGATCCTCGCCGCATTCGCGGCCCGCGAGGCTTCGGGTGCCCCGACGGCTTGCGGCGCCTCGGGGGACCGGTGCGCCCTCTCGGTTCGCCTCGCCGCGGCGCGGGCCGCCGCCGCCACGCCTCGCCGACGGGGTGTGCCGCTCCCGGCACGCTCTCGAACGGACAGCTTCGACACTGGGTCTCTCCTTACGGGCGTTGCGGGTGTTACAGGCGCTACGGCGTTTTGGGCGTTATGGGCGTTGCGAGGCCTACGGCGCTACGAGCCTTGTGGGCTTGCGGGCCTTGCCGGTCTTGCTGGCCTGCGGGGGATCAGCCGACGAACTCGACGTCGGACGTCAGCCAACGCCCGCCCTCGTGCACGAGGTCGAGTTGCAACCGGTAGTTGCGCGACCGGCCCTTCGGCGCGGCCACATTGGTCACCGTGCTGTCGGCCACGACCAGCACCCGTGCCGACTCGTCGTCGGCGTCGGCGATGCCCGCCTCGAGCACCTGCCCCTGCGACACCGACCTGTTCTGCGCGACCAGCTTGGTCAACTGCCTGGTCTGCGCCGCGAACTGCCGCTTGAAGTCGCCCGTGGCGCCGCTCAGCACGTTCTGGCTGTCCCGGTCGTAGTGCCGGTAGTCCAGCGAGGTGAAGTTGAGCGCCGACTGCCGGGCCGCGGCCAGGATGTCCTGGTCGCGCCGCTCCTGCTGGTGCTGCCGGTGCTGCTGGACACCGAGCCACCCCGCGGGCACCGCCACCAGCGCCAGCGCGAGCGCGAGGCCCACCGGCAGTGCCCTGCCGCGCCGGGCCGCGACCACCGCCGCGACCAGCGCCCGGCGCGGCGGACTCGTCACCCCGGCCAGGATCCGGCCGGTCATGCCATGGGTCCCACGAGCAGCCATTGCCAGGACTCCTTTCCGAACATGCTCTGTTCTCCGCCCGTCGAGCCGATCTCGACGGGCTTGCCGTCCGGGCCGTTCGCGGCGCCGGTCTCGGGGTCGTAGGGCGCGATGTACGACGCCTGGTCGTACGGTCCGGCGTCGGCGGATCCCGACGGCCGGGGTGCGTTCTGCGCACCGCGGACCGTGGACGCGCTGCCCCGGGGGGCCGTGCACTCGGCGGAGGTGTTCGCCCGGCGCTCACGGGTGTCCGAGGGGTCGCGCCGCTTGGTGCCGTACCCCTGGCGGCACGGCTGCGGGTCGTCGGCGTTGAGCACCATCCCGAAGTGGACGGTGCCGTCCCCCGGCAGGACGGTGAAGCTGCCCGCCACCACCACGGGGAAGGTCACCAGCGTCTGCTCCAGTCCGGGCAGCCGCGCCACGGTGATCTGGCTGCCGCTGACCAGGTTTCCCAGCAGGACGGGAAGCGCCTTCCGGTTGGCCTTCAACAACGAGTCGAGCTCACCCGCCGCGGGCGCGCCGCCGTCCACCGCCCTGCGGATGTCCCCGTCGCTCTTCTTGAGCTGTGTGGTGAGGTCCGCGAGGTCCCGGGAGAACGACTTGATCGACGAGCCCTCGTCGGCCTGGGTCTTGAGGACCTTCTGGGAGTCCTCGATCAGCGAGATGGTCTGCGGGAGGTTGTCACTCGCCGTCTCGATCAGCGCGTTGCCCGAGTCCACGAGCTTGGACAGGGGCGGGCCCGTGCCCGCGAACGCCTTGCCCAACTCGTCGACCGTGGTCCGCAGGTCGTCCTTGCCGACGGAGTTGACCAGCCGGTCCAGGCTGTGGATCAGCGAGGTCGTGGGCAGCGGTGTGCGGGTGTCACGGCGGGCGATCCTGCTGCCCTCGCGCAGGTAGGGGCCGCTCTTGCCGCGGGGCTGGAGGTCGACGTACTGCTCGCCGACCGCGGAGCGGTTGGCCACCACGGCGAGGGTGTCGGCCGGGATGCGGGGGCCCTTCTTGATGCGCAGGTCCACCGAGACCCCGTCGGAGTCCAGGCGCAGCCGGCCCACCCGGCCCACGGGAGCACCGCGGTAGGTGACCTCGGCGCCCGAGAAGATGCCCCCGGAGTCGGCGAAGTCGGCCCGCACGCTGTAGTCGCGGTCCACGACCTGGTCGGCCAGCCCGGCGTACTCGGCGCCGACATAGGACACACCGAGCGCGGTGACGGTGGCGAAGCCGAGCAGTTGGGCCTTGACGGTTCGAGTGATCACGGCTGCATCCCCCTCGTCATCAGCTCGGCCAGGGACATGTCGACGCCGCTCGGCGCCGGGGGGCCGCCGCTGTTCGCGGTGTAGCTGCTGTGGCACACCGGCGGACAGAGCACGCCGCCGCCCGATCCTGCCGAGCCGCCCGAGCTGCCGGATCCGGTCGACCCGCCCGGGTCCGGCGTGGGCGTCGGCAGATGGGGCAGGCCCGAGGGCTCGGGCAGCTGGGGTTCCGGCAGGTCCGGCGGATGGGGCAGGTCCGGTACGTCCGGGGGCTCGGGGAGCTCCGGGTCCGGCTTGCCCGGCAGCTTGGGCCCCTGCCCGTCGAGGTTGCCGTAGAGGCTTTTCAGGTCGAGATCGGCGGTGATCCTCAGATTGACGTAGTCGCCCTTGATGGCGCTCGAGGCATTGCGCGGGAACGGATACGTCGTGAGCATCTCCAACGCGTTGGGCAGGTCGTCGCCCGCGGCGTTGAGCCGGTCCAGGATCGGCACGAGGTTGCGCAGGTCGGCGATCGTGTCGGCCCGGGAGGCATTGATCACCTTGGTGCCCACCTTGCCGAGGCTGGACAGGGAACGCAGCATCTTCGTCAGGTCGCGGCGCTGGTCGGCCAGCACCTTCAGCCCCGACGGAATGGCGTCGACCGCCCGGCCGATCGTGGTCCTCTGCGCCCTGAGCGTCCTGCACAGCTTGTCGATGCCCTTGAGGGCGCGGGTGATCTCGGTCCGCTGCTCGTCGAGTCCGCCGACGAACGTGTCGAGCCGGCTCAGCAGGTCCTTGACCCGGTCCTCACGGCCGTGCAGCGCCTTGTTGAGCTCCACGGTGATCGTCTTCAGCTGGGCGACCCCACCGCCGTTGAGCAGGGACGACAGCGCCGACAGCACCTCTTCGATCTCCGGGTTGCGGCCGCTGCGGGAGAGCGGGATGCGGTCGCCGTCGGTGAGCCTGCCGACCGGCTTCACCCCGGTCGGCCGGGCCAGCGACACATACTTCTCGCCCAGCATGCTGGTCCGGCGCAGCTCGGCGGTGGCATTGGCGGGGAGCCTCACGGAGTCGGAGACCCGGAGCCGGACCCGCGCATGCCAGCCCTTGAGCTGCACCTTCTCGACCGCGCCCACGGTGACGTCGTTGACCTTCACCGCCGACTGCGGCACCAGGTCGAGCACGTCCCTGAACTCGACGGTGACGTGGTAGGCGTGCCCGTCCGCCGCGGCGCCGCCCGGCAGTTGGACGTCGCTCAGGCCGTTGAACTCGCATCCGGACAGCAGGAGCACCGATCCGACCGCCGCCCAGACCGGCGCTGCGCGCAGGTCCCGGCACGGGTGGCGGCGCGAGGATCCACGCGCGGGGGCGCTCATGCCTTGCCTCCCAGGATTCCGCCGAGCGTGCGGTCCATCGAGGCGGTGGCCGGTGACGACTTCGGCGCTCCGGTGAGGGGATCGCCGGACGGCAGGTCCGGCAGGGAGTCGAAGAGCTTGCGCAACCGGGCGCAGTCCCCCTTCCGACCCGCCGACTTCAGCAGCGAGCAGAGCGCGCCGCCCGGATCCTGGGCCTGCTCGGCGTTGTTGCGCGTGTCGAGCGTTCCCGACGCCGGGTTGTACGCGTTGGCGAGGTTCCCGAGGCCGGTGGGCACCACGTCCATCAGCTCCCGCAGCGCGGCGCGCTGTTCGACCAGCACGCGGGTGACCTGGCTGAGGTCCTTCACATTGGAGGTGAGCGACTTCTTGTTGTCGCGCACGAAGTCGGCCACCTCGGGAAGCGCTGCCGCCAAGTGCTTCAGCGCCGCCGCGAGGTCCTCGCGCTCACCGGAGAGCTGCCCGGCCACCGTGGCCAGGCTCTCGTTGAACGAGCGGACATCGCCGTCGTCGGACGCCAGAGCCGCGGTGAACACCTGCAGATTGCGGACCGTCCCGAACAGGTCCCCGCGGCCGTCCGACAAGGTGGTGACCGCCGTGGACAGGTCCTCGACGGTCCGGTGCAGCTGGTCGCCCTGGCCGTGCAGGTTGGACGCGCTGACGCCGAGGAGTTCGGACAGCGCCCCGTCCTTGTTGGCCCCGCGGGGACCGAGGGCGCCGGCCGTCGTGTGGAGGCTGTCGAAGATCCGGTCCAGCTCGACGGGTACGGCCGTGCGCCGCTCGGGGATGACGGCGCCGTTCCTCATCGCCGGACCGCCCCGGTACACCGGCAGCAGCTGCACGTAGCGGTCGCTGACCACCGAGGAGTTGATGATGGCGGCCTTGGCGTCCGCGGGGACCTTGCGGCCGGCCTCGTACCGCAGCCCGACCCGCACGGAGCGGCCCTGCGGCTTGATGGAGGTGACCTCGCCGATCTTGACGCCGAGCACCCGGACGTCGGATCCGGGGTAGATCCCGACCGTTCGCGGGAAGTACGCGGTGACCTCGACCTGCCGCGGCCTCGGCCAGAACACGAAGGCCAGGCCGGCCACGAGCAACAGCACCGGTACGAGCGCCAGGCGGCGGGCGAAGCGCCGGCTCATCGTGACCCTCCTGAGGGTGTCTTCGCGGATGGACCGTTCTTCGGGGCCACGGGAACGGCGACGAGGTTCTGCACATAGCTGTCGAACCAGCGGCCGTTGCCGAGGGTGTTGGTGAAGACCCGGGCGAAGGGCGCCAGCAGCTTGACGCTGCGGTTGAGGCTGCCCTCGTTGCGCTTGAGCAGGGTCACCACCGCGTTCAGGCGTTTGAGGGCCGGACCGATCTGCCGCCGGTTGTCGGCGACCAGACCGGACAGCTGCACACCCAGCGCCGAGGCGTTCTTCAGCAGGGCGTGGATCGCCCTGCGCCGGGCGCTGATCTCCCGGAACAGCTTGCCGCCGTCGTCGATCAGCGTGGTGAGGTCGTCCGAGCGGTCGGAGAGCACACCGGTGACGCCCCGGGCATGATCGAGCAGGTCGCGCAGCGCCTGGTCGCGGGAGGAGACCGTCCGGGAGAGCCGGGACAGGCCCCTGATGGACGCCCTGACCTCCGCCGGTGAGTCCTTGAACGTCGAGGACATCGTCCTCATGGCCGTAGCCAGCTGCCGGGTGTCGACCTTCTCCGTGGTCGTGGTGAGGTCGCTGAACGCCGCCACCACGTCGTAGGCGGAGACCGTGCGGCTCAGCGGGATCTCGGTCCCGGGAGACAGCCGGCCGGGCCCCTTGGGCTCCAGCGACAGGTACTTGGCGCCGAGGATGGTCTTGACCCGGATCGAGGCGCCGGTGCGGGTGCCGAAGCGCGGCCCTTCCTTGATCCGGAAGGTGACCCGCACATGGTCCCCGTCGAGGTCGACGTCGTCGACCTTGCCCACCTTCACCCCGGCGATCCGCACCTCGTCACCGGACTTGAGGCCGCCCGCCTCGGAGAAGGCGGCCGTGTACCTCTCGCCGCTGCCGATCAGCGGCAGGTCCTGGACATTGAACGCCGCGACGATCAGGAGCACGACCACGGTGAGCCCGACGGCTCCGATCGTCACGGGGTTGCGCTCGCGGAAGGGGGTCACCGGCCGCACCTCGCTCGGCCGACGTGGAAGTCGGGGGTGATCGCCTCCGCGGTCTTCGGCAGCACGATCCGGCCGTCGAAGTCGCACAGGTAGAAGTTGAACCAGGACCCGTAGGACGCTGTCCCGGTCAGCTTGTTGAGCTTGCGCGGCAGCCGTTTCAGCACGCCCTCCACGGTCCTTCCGTTGTCGTCGAGCGTCCCGGAGAGCTTGGACAGCCCGGCGATGTCGGTCTTCAGCGCCGGACGGCCCTGCTCGAGCAGACCGGACGTCGCGGCGGACAGGTCGCTGATCCCCGTCAGCGAGTCGCCGATGGCCCTGCGGTCCGACGACAGGCCCGAGACCACCCGCCGCAACTGCCTCAGCAGTGAGGAGAACTTGGCGCTTCGCCTGTCCACGGTGCCGAGCACCTCGTTGAGGTTGTCCACGACGGAGCCGATGAGCTTGTCGCGGTCCGCGAGGGACGAGGTGAGCGAGGCGGTGTGGGCGAGCAGGCTGTTGACCGTGCCGCCCTCGCCCTGGAGGGTCTTGATGATCTCGAAGGCCAACTGGTTGACGTCCTTCGGGCTCAGGGCGGCGAACAGCGGCTTGAACCCGTTCAGCAGGGCGTTCAGATCGAGCGCCGGCTCCGTCCTTGAGAGCGGGATCCGGCTGCCCGGGCGCAGCCGTGTGCCCCGGCCCGGCCCCTCGGTCAGGGCGATGTACCGCTGCCCGACCAGGGTGCGGTAGCGGATCACCGCGCGGGTGCCGGACAGCAGCGGACGGTCGCGGGAGACCGTGAACCTCACCTCGGCCAGCGTCCGGTCCTTGATCCGGATGTCCTCGACTTCCCCGACCCGCACACCGGCGACCCGGATGTCGTCGCCCGTCTCCAGGCTGGTGACGTCGCTGAACACCGCGGAGTACGTGTCGGTGGGCGTCAGGCGGAAGTTGACGATGGTGGCGGCGAGCACGGTGGTCGCCAGCGCGGTCACCACCGCGAAGATGCCGAACTTGACGAGCGGAGCGGTCGTTTCCCCGGCCCTCATACGACGCTCACCGCCGTACCCCGGGCCATCGGGCCGAACAGCAGGGTCGCCACCGACGGCACCTCGTCCGCGGGAACCCCCAGGACGGGGGCGACGAGCGAACCGATCACATGCTGCTCCGCCGCGGTCCCGGTCACGGTGCCGTGCCCGCCGGGGGAGGCGCCTGCCGCGCCCGCGGCCTTCGTTCCGTCGTTGAGCTTGACGCCGGGGGCGGGAATGCCCGGACGCGGCAGCCCTCTGCAGTTGGGCCCCGAGCGGTCGGCGTAGCGCGGTTCCTCGCCGGGGCGGTAGGCGGATCGCGGCAGGACGACCTCCAGGGTGATGTGCATCCGCCCAGCGCCGAACGCCTGCTCCGCCAGCGGCTGCGACCTCGTCAGCCCGCCCAGCAGGCAGGGGTATTCGGGCGAGTAGCGGGCGAGCAGGGCCAGCGTGGGACGGGAGAGGCGGTTGAGGGAGATGATCCGGTCGGAGTTCTCGTCGAGTACGTCCTGCGCGGTGCCGGCGAACGACGTGGTCCCGCTCAGCAGGGACGCGAGCGCCTTCTTCTTGTCCACGAGGGTCCGGCTGCCGGTGATCGCGTTGTCCAGCACTCTCAACAGGTCGGGGGCGGCGTCGCCGTAGACCTCCGCCACATCGGCGAACCGGGAGATATCGGTCTTCAGGGCCGGCATGTGCGGATTGAGCCTGCCCAGGTAGCGGTCCAGCCGGGTCAGATTGGCGCCGATCCGGTCGCCGCGCCCTTCGAGCGCGGTGGAGAACGCGGACAACGTGGCGTTGAGCTTGCCGGGCTCGACCGTGCGCAGCAGCGGCAGCAGGTCGTTCATCAGCCGCTGGAGCTCGATGCCGAGCCTGGTGCGGTCCTGGGTGATCACGTCCCCGGCCCGGATGGGGCGTGCGGAGTGCCGCTCGGGGACGACCAGGTCGACGTACTTCTCGCCGAACAGCGTCTTGGGCAGCAGGCGCGCGTGGACGTCGGAGGGGATGAGGGTGACGTGCTCGGGCTTCAACGCGATGTCGAGGGTGGCCTTCTCGCCGTCGGCCCGCACATGGCGGACCTCTCCGACGATCAGCCCGCGCAGTTTGACGTCGGCGGGCGGCTCCAGTTGGTTGCCGATGGTGTCGGCCTGCAGCGTGATCCGGACGACGGAGGTGAAGACCTGCTGGTAGACCGCGACGGTCAGGGACAGCAGCAGCGCGATGACCGCGATGAAGACGGCGCCGTACAGCCGCAGTTCGGCCGGCCGGGAGAGCACCGCGGTCCTCGACGGCGGGGTGGTTTCGCGCATCAGCATCGGCTACCCCGCGATCCGCACGGTCGTGTTGGCTCCCCAGATCGCCAGGCTGAGGAAGAAGTCAAGGATGTTGACCGCGACGATGGAGGTGCGCACCGCGCGGCCGACCGCGACGCCGACGCCCGCCGGGCCGCCCTTCGCGTAGTAGCCGTGGTAGCAGTGCACGAGGATGATCACGACGGCGAAGACGATCACCTTGCCGAACGACCAGAGCACGTCGACGGGCGGCAGATACTGCTGGAAGTAATGGTCGTAGGTGCCCGGCGACTGGCCGTAGTAGCCGGTGGTGATCGTGCGGGCGGCGAAGTAGGAGGACAGCAGGCCGACCACGTACAGCGGGATCACCGCCACGAACCCGGCGATCATCCGGGCGGTCACCAGGAACGGCAGCGAGGGGATGCCCATCACCTCGAGAGCGTCGACCTCCTCGCTGATCCGCATGGCGCCGAGCTGGGCGGTGAACCCCGCGCCGACCGTCGCGGACAGCGCCAGGCCGGACACCAGGGGAGCGATCTCGCGGGTGTTGAAGTAGGCGGACAGGAACGCCACGAAGTTGGACGTGCCCAACTGGTTGAGGGCGGCGTACCCCTGGAGCCCGACCTCGGTGCCGGTGAAGAAGGACAGGAAGGCGATGACGCCGACGGTGCCGCCGACGACCGCCAGCGCGCCTCGGCCGAAGCTCACCTCGGCGAGCAGGCGCAGGACTTCCTTCTTGTAGCGGCGCAGTGTGCGGCCGGTCCAGCCCAGCGAGCGCCCGTAGAACGACAGCTGGTCGCCGAGCTCCTCCAGGGAGCGGAGCGGCCGTCCGAAGACTCGATCCGCCAGAGCCATCGCTATCCCCTCTGCGGAACGACTTGGAAGTACACGGCGGTCATCACGAAGTTCGTGACGAAGAGCAACATGAAGGTGATCACCACCGACTGGTTCACCGCGTCGCCCACACCCTTCGGACCGCCCTTGGCCGTCAGGCCCTTGTACGAGGCGACGATCGCCGCGATGGCGCCGAAGACCAGCGCCTTCAGCTCCGCCGTCCACAGGTCGGGCAGCTGGGCGAGGGTGGTGAAGGAGGCCAGATAGGCGCCGGGGGTGCCGTGCTGGAGGACCACGTTGAAGAAGTAGCCGCCGGCCACCCCGACCACCGAGACCAGCCCGTTGAGCAGGACCGCGACGGCCATCGAGGCCAGGACGCGAGGCACGACGAGGCGGTGGATCGGGTCGATGCCGAGCACCTCCATGGCGTCGATCTCCTCACGGATCTTGCGCGCCCCCAGGTCCGCGCAGATCGCCGAGCCGCCGGCTCCCGCGATCAACAGGGCCGTCACGATGGGCGAGGCCTCCCGCAGGACGGCCAGCACGGACGCGGCTCCGGAGAAGGATTGGGCGCCGAGCTGCCTGGTCAGGCTGCCGATCTGCAGGGCGATCACGGCCCCGAACGGGATGGAGACCAGTGCGGTGGGCAGGATCGTCACACCGGCGACGAACCATGCCTGCTGGATGAACTCCCGCGCCTGGAACGGCCGCCGTGGCAGCGTACGGAGGACGTCCAGGGCCAGCGCGAACAGGCTGCCCGTGTGCCGCAGACCCGCGGTGGGCGACAGGCTCACAGGTCCGCCCCCTCCCGTGCGCGCGGCCCGGACTCCCGGTCCGCGATGTCCTGCCAGCGAGGCGGCCGGACGATGCCGGGGCTGGGCAGCAGACGCGGAGTGACCCCCGCACCCGTCGCGCCCTTGCCGCCCTGCGGGCCGCGGCGGTGCCCGGCGCCGAGCTCGGCCAGTTCCTGTTCGACCTGGGCCGCGTCCTTCTCCTCAGCCATACCGATCGGCCCCTGCATCCGGCCGTTGAGGAACTGGCCGACGACCGGCTCGTCGCTGTCGAGCAGCACCTGACGGGGGCCGAACATCACCAGTTCGCGGCGGAAGAGCAGCCCGATGTTGTCGGGCACCTGCCGGGCCGAGGCGATGTCGTGGGTGACGATGAGGAAGGTCGCGTTGATCTGCGCGTTGAGATCGACGATCAACTGGTTGAGGTATGCCACCCGCACCGGGTCCAGACCGGAGTCGGGCTCGTCGAAGAGGATGATCTCCGGATCGAGCACCAGCGCCCGGGCCAGCCCCGCGCGCTTGCGCATGCCGCCGGAGATCTCGCCGGGCAGCTTCCTCTCGGCTCCGATCAGGCCGACCATGTCCATCTTCTCGAGGACGATCCGCCTGATCTCGCTCTCCGGCTTGCGGGTGTGCTCGCGCAAGGGGAAGGCGATGTTGTCGTACAGGTCCATCGAGCCGAACAGGGCGCCGTCCTGGAAGAGGACGCCGAAGAGTTTCCGCACCTCGTAGAGGTCGTGCTCGCGCAGCCGGGTGATGTCCCGGCCCGCGATCGTGATCGAGCCCCGGTCCGGTTTCAGCAGACCGACGAGCGTCTTGAGGAAGACCGACTTGCCCGTGCCCGAGGGACCGAGCATGACCGAGATCTCCCCGGCGGGCAGGGTCAGCGAGACGTCCCGCCAGATGACCTGGTGGCCGAAGGACTTGGTCAGCCCTTCCACACAGATCTCGACACCCATCTGGGACACCCTTCAGCCGTGGACGGACGGACGATGCGGAGGCGAAGCCGGGTGTGCGGACCAGAAGGAGGGGGGAAGAGTCCGCACACCCGGCAGCTCAGGTCACCGCCCGCGCTCGGTGCGCGAGGCGGTGCCGCCCGCTCGGAACCCTGTTTCCAACAGGGCATGGGGTGCGCGCGGGCAGACAACGAGCGGCGTCCCCGGCCGCCCGCGAAACGACGCGGAGGTCGGCGGGCTCCGTCCCGCACCTGTGTCGAGCCACTGGGCCCACTTGGCGATCCCCTTCCCGTGTGCGTGGAGCAGGTCTGTCATCTGCTCTACGGGGGCGGGCGGGGCGTCCGTCGCGGAGAAGGGAAGATTTTTTGACAGGCCCGCGGGGCGCCGGTCAGGGCCGGTCAGGGCTGGACGGGGTGCCGGTCAGGGCTGGACGGGGTGCCGGTGGGGGTTGGACGGGGTGCCGGTCGGGGTCGCCGGTCGGGGTTGGACGGGGTGCCGGTCGGGGTTGCCGGTCGGGGCTGGACGGGGTGCCGGTCGGGGTGTCCCGGCGTCGGCTCGGGGCGGGGTGTGCCGCGGGGTGGCCGGACCCGGGTCAGCGCTGGGGGACAGGCGCGTCCGTGGGGACGGGGGTGAGGGCGCCGGCACCGGGGGCCGTGGTGGTGGTCCAGGGGGCTGCGGCGGTCTTGACGGCTCCGGTGGTCTTGGTGGGGACCGAAGGCACCGCGGGCGTCAGCGAGACGTGCGGAGGGTGAGAGAGCGAGGGAACGGACGGCACCTTCGGCGTCGACGGCACATCCGGCACATCCGGCACGGACGGCACCGGCGGCACATCCGACATGGGCGGCACGGACGGCACGGATGGCACGTCGGGCACCTGGGGAACGGACGCGACCGCCCCGGAGGGCAGCCCCGGAATCGCTGGGAGGCCGGGCATCGTGGGAAGGGTCAGCGCGGGCAGCAGGTCCTGCGGGCCGCCGGAACCCCTGCCGGGGCTGGGCGGGAGGGTCCCGTCCGCCCGGGACTGGGCCTTGGTGTCGTCCCACACGGGGGGCGGCCCTTGATGACCCGGGAGGGCCGGGCCCGGGGTCCGGTAGGAGGTGGAGGACTGCGGAGGGCGGGAGGGCTGCGGGTCGTGCGCGTAGGGAACGGAGAGCCCCAGGACTGCCAGCGACGCCGCCGTCGAGACCATGGCCACGGCCTGGGTGCCCCCGCCACCGCCCCCGCCACCGCCCGCGCGGGGCCGGCCTCGGTCGCACACCCACAGCACGAGGGCGAGCGTGCCGGCGAGCGAGTTGCGCAGGGTGCGTCTGGCCCTGGCCAGCAGCGACTCAACAGCCTCGTAGCTCAACCCCATCTCGTGGGCGACCTGGCCGACGTCCCGGTCCTCCGACTTCAGCCGCAGCGCCTGCGCCTGCCGGGCGGGCAGTTCCCCGCTCCGATCGGCGAGCCACTTCGCCTCCGCGCGGTCGCAGACCACTTCCTCGACGGGAACGGGGCCCGGGGCGGCGAGCGTGGAGCGGCTGCGGACCTCGACCTCGCGGTTGACCTGGCGGTGCCGGTCGATGCACAGCCGCATGGTCACCGTGGTCAGCCAGGCGCCCAGCCGTTCGTCGTCGACGTGCGGGTTCTCCACGGCACGGAGCATCGCCTCGTGCACCGCGTCCTCGGCGTCCTCGACGCTCACCGACCGCCGTCGCGCCACCTTCAGCAGCTGTTCCCGGTGGCTCCACATGCGCTGCCACCGCTCGCCCGAACAGGCACCCGGTCCGCCCGGATGCGCGGGATGCTTGTACGTCGCCATCAGTGCCCCTTCGCGCTGACGCCCAAGGTGCGGGCGCCGATGGCAGGGGACATTACCGTCCGGTAAACACGCTGGGGAGTGCTGGGAGCCCACCGAAACACGCTGGTGATGTGCGGTGAGTCCGCGCCCGACTACGGAGGAGAAGGCGCCCAGGCCGGACGGGGTGGTGGGCGCCGCCCGGTGGGAACCCGTCGGCTGTTCGGCGGGAGGGGTCGGCCAGACTGTGGCCATGGATGCGGGGACGGCTGCCGTTCTGGGAGCGATGGTGGGAGCGGTGGGGACGACCGCCGCGGCGTTCGCGACCAGCTGGTGGGGCGCTCGAAGCACGGAGCGGCAACTCGCCGCTCAGGAGCGGAGCGCCCGGCGTCAGCTCGGCTTCGACCACCACCGCGAGCGACGGGAGCCTCGTCGGCAGGCGTACGCCGACTTCATCGCCCAGGGGCGCGCGGTGGAGCGAGCCCTCGGCAGGTACCAGGACGCCCATGTGGGCGAGATGGACGTGTTCCATCAGGAGGTGGAGAAGCTGGACCACCTGGGGACCCATGTGCAGCTCGAGGGGCCGGAGTCGATCATCGAGCCGATGCTCGAGGTCACCGGCGAGGCGCACCGGTGCATCAAGCCCCTGGGAGAAGCCATCCGCGCCCTGGAGGATCATCCGCAAGCCGACGAGCGGTACCGCCGCTCGACGACCGACGACCTGGCCATGGCGGGGCTCGAGTTCACCGCGGCCCTCAAGGCGTTCGCGGACGCCGGGCGCCGAGCACTGGAAGCCGACGGCACCGCGGCCGGCTGAGGTCGGGGACCTTCGCCGAAGTGGCGGAACTCCTCCATGGCATCCGTGGGGTAGGCGGACGTGACGTCGTATGAACGCTGGTCTCTCATAGCTTCGTTGGGCACTCTCGTGGTCGGCGTCGTCGCCTTCGGCGCGCTGGCATGGCAACTGCTGATGCTGTCCCGTTCCACGACGCTGGACCACGACGACGCTGGACCACGACCGGCGGCGCGAGCAGGCGACGATGGAGTACCTCAGCGCCACGATGGACCGGCGCAGGGCACTGCGCGACGAGGGCGTCCCCGACGACCGGGACCAGGCGGCCGTGGCGGCGCTCATCAGCCGGTCGGCGGTGGGCGACGGCGATGCGATGAGGCTGGTCTCCGGGTACCTGACCATCTACAACTACCTGGGTGTGGCCGCGCAGTCGGACGCCTTCGGCGTTGCCGTCATCGACTAGGCGTGGGGCGGGGTGATCGCGCCCTGTACGAGAACTACCGCCCATGGATCGAGAGCCAGCGGCACGACCAGGGCGAACCGCGCCTGCACGCGTCGAGTCGCAGCCACTTGGCTCCTGCCCGAAATGCCCGATCCACGGCCCAGTCGATCAACCGCCCTCGAGGTTCTGACCGCCGTGTGTCCGGGCCACGGTGAGTTTGGAGACCAAGCCCGCGGGCTCACCGAGCTCGCCATCCCCCCAGAGCTCCGGGTCGGCGTCGACGGTGAGCGTGAGCGTCGCGGCAGTCACCGCTGCGTCGCGCACCAAGAAGACGCTCCCCGAGTCAATGCCGTCCGACAGCCGCTCCGGAGGATAAGCCTGCCGCCACTGGTCGTATCCAAGCTCCTGGATCCACCCCGCGGCCTCCTCCCGAAAGGCGATCAAATGGGACAGATCGCTGGATTTGGCCGGAGTGGCGATCACGGGGCGGCGCACCACCATCCTGTTTCAAGGGGGTCGACACTGTATTCGACCCCCAAAGTTGGAGGCAACGGGCCATATCTGTGCGGTAGTTGACCGATCTGCCATTGCGGATGCTCAAAAGCGTTCAAGAAGTTAACACGTTCAAAACATTGACGTCATTCGGGGGCGGGGCCTAAAAAGCCTGAGAGCGCTCTCAATCCTGCGCGAACCACCCTCCCGTCAGGAGGTGCTCCTCCGTGAGCACGAGAACCACAGACACCGCCCCACCTCCGCCCCTGCCCCGCCGACGCCGTGCACTACTGAGTGCGCTCATAGCCACGACCCTGGCCCTCGTCGGCGCGGCCGCTTCCCTCGTCGCCACTCCCCAGGCGCACGGCGCCGTCCCGTCCACCCCCGGCTGGAACCTGGAGTGGAGCGACGACTTCAACGGCGCCAGCGGCACACTGCCGTCGTCGGCCAACTGGCAGTTCGACCTGGGCCACTCCTACCCCGGCGGACCCGCCAACTGGGGCACCAACGAGGTCCAGAGCTTCACCGACTCCACGAACAACATCAGCCTCGACGGCTCGGGCAACCTGAAGATCACCCCGCTGCGTGACGGCTCCGGCAACTGGACCTCGTCCCGCATCGAGACCCGCCGGGCGGACTTCAAGGCACCGGCGGGCGGTACCCTGCGCATCGAGAGCCGCATTCAGATGCCGAATGTCACAGGAGCCGCCGCCAGCGGATACTGGCCGGCCTTCTGGGCGGTCGGGTCGCCCTACCGGGGCAACTACTGGAACTGGCCCAGCATCGGCGAGTACGACATCATGGAGAACGTCAACGGCTTGAACTCCGTGTTCGGCACCTTGCACTGCGGCGTGAACCCCGGCGGGCCGTGCAACGAGACGACAGGTCTCGGCAGCAGCCGTGCCTGTCCCAACTCCACATGCCAGTCCGCCTTCCACACCTACACATTCGAGTGGGACCGCAGCGTCACCCCCAACCAGCTGCGCTGGTACGTCGATGGAACGCAGTACCACAGCGTGAACCAGAGTCAGTTCGACGCCGCCACCTGGTCCAACATGACCGATCACGCGGGCTACTTCATTCTGCTCAATGTCTCCATCGGCGGCGCCTTCCCCGACGCGCTGGGCGGCTCCACCCCGACCGCCGCGACCGAACCCGGCCATCCGATGATCGTCGACTACGTCGGCGTCTGGAGCCGCGGCGGCTCCACCATCACATCCCCCTCGCCGTCGCCCTCCTCCACACCTCCGGCGTCCGGTTCGCCCACGCTCTACCTGCGTAGCGGAGGCGCCCTCGGCGACTCGACGGGATCCGCCGCCGACGTCACCGTGGCCTCGGCCGGCGGCGCCAACCACGACGGGACGCCGACCCAGCCGCAGACGTTCACCTCCTCCGGCATCACCCGCACCTACAACGGCGGCTCCACCCAGTTCGACCTCTCCGTGGACGCGGGGACCGCGGTCGGCAACGGCCAGCAGGTCCGCGTCTCGTACGACCTGACCGGCGACGGCAGCTGGGACCGCACGGAAACGTACAACTACTTCGCCACCGACCCGGTCACCGGCTACGAGCACTACACCCAAAGCCGGGGCCTGAAATCCAGCACGGGCAGCCTGGGCAACCTGGTCAACGGAAAGGTCCGGGTCGAAGTCTGGAACGCCATCGGCAACGGCCCCTCCACGGTCGGCGTAGGCAACCAGTCAGTGGTCGACATCCCCTTCAGCTGACCTCTCACGAGGACGGCCCGCCCAGCGGGCGGGCCGCCCCGCTCCCCCCGGAAGGTCGGCAACGCGTCAGGGCCTGATCCATTGGAATGGATCAGGCCCTGGCCTGTGTCGGGATGGCGGCCTTTTACCCCTCACGGGCTGCGCCACACGCAATCGGGCAGTCGCCGTCAAATTCGGTCGTGCACATCCACAACTTGAGGACAGCTATCGCCAACTTAAGGCGAAAGGTAAAAAGTTAACCGTATGGATTACCGACTGCACCCTACGGTTTGGTTGTTGCCGCGCCAGTCAAGTGCGTGGCTGATTCCATTGGGGGCTTCTCGTGAGCATCGCCGTCGACCCGCTGCGACTGTCCAAGCCGCAGGACTCCAGCACGTACCTCGCCATCAAGACCCCTCAGGGCGGCCGCACGGTCTACAGCGTGCGCGTCCCCCTCCTCGACCTGCCGACCATCCTCCCCGTCCCCGATCCGAACAACGTCGACAAGGACAACCGCAAGGTCGACCGGCTTCACGCCAAGCACTTCGGCGAGTACCTCGACACGAAGCAGGACTGGGTGGCCCCCGCTCTGCTGGCCCGGGACGGCGGCGGATGCACCTTCGAGAAGGTCGATGACCAGGGCGCCGTCGGCTACCTCACCGTTCCGTGGGCGATCGGCGGCATCTCCAGCCTGCGGACCATCGACGGCCAGCACCGCGTGCTGGGCGTCGCCATTGAGAAGCAGCGCATCACGGACGCCATCTCCGCGGTCGACCGCGAAATGGCTCGCAAGGTCAGCCCGGAGAAGGCCGAGAAACTCGAGGCCGAGCGCGAGAAGCTCATCGGCCAGATGAATCGCCTCAAGGCCGAGTACGTCGGCCTGGACATCTATGTCGAGCCGGACCCGATCAAGTCTCAGCAGATGTTCGTGGACGTCGCCGACAACGCCAAGGGCATCAGCAGCGCCGTCCGCGCCCGGTTCGACAGCTACAAGGTTGCCAACCGCACCCTGTCCGACGTCATCGACCACCCGCTGCTGAAGGGCCGAGTCGACGCCGAGCAGGACCGCATGACGCTCAAGAACCCCAATTTCATGGGTGCCAAGCACGTCGCCGACATCACCCGCGCCGTCATCGCCGGTGCCGGCGGCCGGATCAGCAAAAAGGCCGAGCAGACTCTCACCGACGGCGAGGTGATCGAGCAGGTCAAGGACTTCCTCGACGTCATCTCCAACGGCTTCACCGACCTCGCCTCCCTCACCGAGGACGACCCCGAGGCGGAGCGTCAGCCCGGGGAGCTCACCATGGCCCAGGAAGTACGCCGGGCATCGCTCCTCGGCTCGGTGGGTATGCTCCGTGTTCTCGGTGGAGTGTTCCGAGAACTGCGGGCGGGCGAGAACCCGGTAGAGCTCGACGACGTCACCGACTTCTTCAAGCGCCTCGACCCGCACATGGCCGCGCCGGTCTCCGAGACCAGCATTTGGCGTACCACCGCGGCCAACGTCGACTTCGAGCCGAACGCTTCGGCACCGATCATGCGGACGCAGAACATCGTCCACCTAGTGGGCGTTATCGCCAGCTGGTACAAGAAGGCCCCCGCCGCCCTGTAGGCGATGAACCGGAACGAAGAGCGCCGCTCCTGAAGGACGGCGCTCTGATGGCTCCCAGAGCCCGGCACGCCTACGTCTGGTGTGACAGGTCGTCGACCAGAAGTTCGAGGGTGGCCTCCTCATGGAGCGCGACGCCGAGGGCGGTCATGGCAGGGGCGAGATCCGGGTCCCAGTCCGCGCTGACCGGCTGGCCGTCGAGCGCCAGCTGAGGGATGCCCTCAGCCTGACTGCGAGCGACCAGGTGCTCGTAATCCGCGGTGCCCATGCGCCACGGCAAGGCGTCGTAGCGGCGGATGACCCGGTTGGCCAGAGCGACCCCCGGCCAGTCGAAGTCACCGTGGTACGCGAAGCGGCAGCCCGTGGCGGCGAGGGCGTCGAGAAGCGTGAGGACCACCGTGGCGGCGCTGCCGGACGTGCACACCAGGGGTTGGACGCAGGCCGCGTCCGCCGCGGCTTCCACCACGCGCGGGTTCTCGCAGATGTGGATCATTGTTCCGGCGGGAAGTCGCAGCCGCAGGCCATGCAGGTCGCGCGGTGTGAGGTGGGCTTCGGAGTGATGTTCAGCCCGCTCCCGCAGGGCACGCTCCCGCCAGCCCTCGCCGACGGGTCGCAGCCCGTAGGCCAGCACCGTGCTGGAGACCTCGTCCGGCGTGATGGACACCAACCGCCACAGAGCGCGTCGACCGGCCGCGTCGTCGGGGAACTCGGTGCCATGGGCGAGGGCGACACCGCGTTGGACGAGGCGTGCGAGCCATGTGCCGTCGTCCAGGCCGTGAGCGGAGCCGGTCACCACGGCGGCGAGTTCTCCTCGGCCGTGTGTGCCGCTGCGCTCGGAGCCGAGGAGAACGGTGAGGACTTGGACCGCCTGCTGGAGTGTCCATGACGCTGCTTCGGGCGTCACGCCTCTCGGAACGCCGGCACGGCGCAGCAGGTCGTACCACTGCCGGGGCCATTCCTGGCCGGCGAGGGGGGAGGCGTCCAACGATGAAGCGAGGGACGACCAGACCCGCTGCCGCCGCGCCGCAACGTCCGCGCGGGCGGCACGGCGGTCGGTGAGTGGCGGGCCGAGTTCCTCAAGGGTCTCCCTGAGGCCGAGTCCGGCGGCCGAGACGCGTAGCCGTGCGTCGAGCACGTCGAGCCGTACGGTCACTGCGGCACCTGTGAGGGGTTTGCCCAGGAGGAGAGACAGGTCGTTGCGTTCCTGGGCGTTCACCACGGTCAGCCGGAGCGAACCGGTGACCTGCACGCCGTTGCTCTCCAGACGTTTGCGTACCCCCTCCCAGAGCCGGGTGAGCCCAGGTCCCGTCAGCCAGTCGCGCGTTGCGGAGGGCAGCCCGCTCACACCGACACCAGACGCCGGTGCCGACCGTCCCAGGTGTAGTGCAGGGTGGCCACCCCGCGCACATGGGGATCACGCAGACACTCGTAGATGTGCAGAGACGGAACCTCGGGCCAGTTGCCCATGAGCCGCTCGCTGGTGAGGACGAAGTCGAGATCGAGGTCCACGAGGATGCGGCCCAGTCGGCCATGGGTGGGTTCGTCGACCTTGGCGAAGGCGTCGTCCAGGAGGATCAGCCGTGGCGCGTGTGGTGCCGACTCGGCGAGGCTGGTGAAGTGGGCGGCAGCCGCGGCGAAGAGCACGAGGTAGGAGAGCACCCGCTGCTCGCCCTGGCTGAGCCCGGTCCGGCCGGTGAGCTTCCGACGGCGGCCCGGGGCCGCGTCCTCGACCACGAAGGTGTGGAAACGGAACCAGTCGCGGTAGTCCAGCGCGGTCCGCAGATGGGCGGCGTAACCGGCTGACGGGTCGGCGCGTCGGGCGTCCTCGATCCGGCGTTGCAGTACCTCGCGGAGCTGCTCGGTCTGCTCGCGCGTCCTGAGGCTCGACGCACTGCGCAGCAGCTCGACGGCCGCGCGCACGTCCGCGTCCACGTCCTCGTCCAGCTTCCACAGCAGCTCGACACCAAGACCGTGGGATGTGCGTACGGTCCGCAGGGTGTCGTTGAGAGCTGCGACCAGGTTCGCCGCGGTGATGACCTGTGCCGAGAGGTGGTCGCCGAGCTCGCCGGTCAGGAACCGCTGGAACACCTCGCGCTCGCGCTCGGTGAGCCGTCCCCGGGCCTCCGCGGCCTGGACCGCGATCCGCTCGCCCACGGCCGCGACGTCATGGGATCCGTGGTCGTCGACCAGGCGGCACACCTTGATCCCGTCGCGTTCTTCCAGCTGCGCGTCGAACCCGCCGGCCAGTTGGTCGCGCAGCTCGGTGTGGCGGTTGAGCAGGGTACTGTCCGACACCTCGCCCTTCGGGCGGCCGAGGGCCTGCTCCACGGCGTCGGCGAGCGCCCGCAGTGCTCGCAGACGGCTGCGGACGTCCGCGCCGGGATCGTCCGATACGTACTCGGGCAGCGAGGACCGGTCCAGCCCGGCACCGCGCACCACCTCTTGTCGGCCGAGAGCACCGCGAAGAGCGCTGCCGGTGTCGATGACCGCCGTCTCCTGGTCCGCCAGGTTCCCCCGCAGGCGCTTCTCCTCCTCTTCCGCGCGCACGCGCAGGTCGTGGAATTCGTTGCGGGCTCGCTGCGCCGCGGGGAGGGCGTGGACGGCGTTCGCGATACGTTGCTTGGCCTCCTGCTCGCGGGTGAGGATCTCCTCTTCGGACGACCCGATGGCCTCCTCGCGGGTGCGCAGGTCCTGTTGCGCGGTACGCAGCGCGGCGAGGTGGAGTCCGTAGCCTTCCTCCGCGTCCACGCGGTCCTCTCGGGCACGTTCGTGCCGCTCGGCATCCGCCTGGTTCGCGCCGAGCCGCTCGCCCGTACCGCCGACGGCCCTGCGCAGATGCCCGATACCGCTGAGCAGAGCAGCCAGCGCCGTGCGTACGCGGTCCAGGGCGGCGGGGTCGCTGGGCAGGTCGTGGGCGGTCGAGGTGGCTTCCGCCTCGGCGCGCGCCGATACCGCGAGAACGCGGGCCTCCTCGGCCAGCCGTGCCGCTCGGGCCGCCTTGGTGGTCAGGTCACCCAGGGCCCTCTCGGCTGATTCGGTCCTGCTCCAGGCATCCGCGAGGTTCCGCGCCCGGGGGAAGTCCCGCTCCGCGAGAGTGAGAGCCCGACGCATGGCATCGGCCACGGCGAGCTCCTCGCGGACGTCGGCCAGTCGCTGTTCGGTCTGCGCGATCCGCTCCTCCAGCTCGGCGAGGATGCGCCGCCGGGTCTCGGCACGTACGGCGGCCCCCACGTACTCGGTGACACCTTTGTCGTGACGGCCGCTGAGGACGCCCAGACGCCAACTGCCGTCGTAGTACACCGCGTCGTGAGCGGAGGCCTCCTCTGCTGGCGCGAGCGCGAGCGCGGTCAGCAGACGCTCCACCCGCTCGGACGTGACGCCGCAACCCGGTTCAGGGGCCGGGCGCAGGGCCGAGGCAAGACTCGGCCCGTCCGACAGCACGGGACCGGGCCGGAGAAGAGTGTCCCGGGTGCCGGGATCGAAAAGGACGCCGTCCGCGCCCACCCACGCGTCCAGGATTCCGCTCGCCTCCAGGGCTCCTTCCAGACCGGCCCGGTCGGCCGGAGCCAGGTCGTCCGCGAAGTCCACCAGCCGGTAGAAGGGTGCTCCGCTGCCCGGCGTCCTCGCGGCGACACGATGGGGCGGGGCCGTCGGCTCAGGGTCGGTACGCCGCTCCCAGTCCCGCTTCTGCTCGGCCAGGCGGTCGAGTTCCTCGCCGAGCCGGCCGGAGCCGAGCGCCAGGGCGTCCCGGCGCGCGGTGAGTTCCTCGCCGTACGACTCCAGGGCGGCCTGAGCGGCCTGCCACGCCTGGCTGTCGATGTCGGGCGGCAGTGTGCGGTCCGCGAACGGTGCGTCGGTGGAGGTCTCGCGGCCGACGGCGGCGTGGACGGCGTCCAGTGGCGGGCAGCCCGGCCCCAGCGCGGTCCCCGTGTGCGCCGCCCACTCGGTGACACGGCGCGCATAGGCGCCGCTCTCCTCGGCGACCTTCTGGCGGCTGACGTCGAGACGGCCGGCGGCCTCTTCCGCCTCGCCCTCCAGCCGTTCCCGCTCGGCATCGGCCTGAGCCGCCCGGGCGCGGGCCTCGTCCGCCCGCGAGATGAGACGGGTCACCTCCTGAACCATCCGGGCCCGGTTCCTCGCGACCGCCTCGACATTCTCCAGTTGGTTCTGCCAGGACCGCAGCCCCTCGTGCGTGGTGGCCGTGTCCACGCGGACCACCGACCGGTGCCGTACGGTGCGCGTCTCCCCGTCCGGAGTGGTCAGCTTTGTCTCGGTGGCCTGGGCAAGAACCGTGCCCGGCAGGGCCACCGCCTCGCCGAGATGGCCGGTGGGAAGCCCGGCCTTCTCTGCCTGCGTCAGCAGTTCCCGGTGCTCGGTTCCCAGCTCGGCCAGCCGGCTCCCGAGGTGTTCGACACCTTCGGCCAGCCGCTCCGCCGCGCTCTCCTCCGCGTCGTGTGCGTTCCGCACAGTGGTAAAGGCGGCGACGGCCGCGGAGTGCAGCGCCTCCACCGTGCCGCGGCGTTCCGACAGTTCGCCCAGGCTGCGGTAGGCGTGACTGGCGTGCAGGGCGGCCAGGTCGGTCCGGGCGGCCTGTTCCCCGTCGCGGAGGGTCTCCAGTCGGCCCTCCGATTCCTCCTCTTGCGTCCTCAGGTCGCTCGTCCGCTGTGCGGCGTCTCCGGCAGCCCGGCGCCGCTGCTGGAGGACGCCCAGCTCGTGGCTCACTCTCTGGGCGGATGTGCGCAGGACTCCGGCCAGGTAGCCGCGGTAACTGGTGAGGAACGTGCGCAGTGCAGCGTTGGTGCGTTCCAGGCGGCCCAGTTCGTCCCGGACGGCGTCGAGGTCGTGGAGGTTGCGCGCCACCTTCTCGACCACGTCCTCGTCGAGCCCCGGCAGGGTCTCGCTGAGCAGGGAGGCCAGGCCCCCGTGCTCGATGCGGTCCCCGACCGTGGGGCGCCGCAACCGGTGGAGGAGCTGGGTCAGGTTGCGGTAACGCGTCGCGTCGGTGATGCCGAACAGTTCCCGGGCCACACGGGAGCGGTGCAGGACCGCACGCTCGGTCGCGTTGTCGGAGCCTACGATCTCCTTGAGCCGGTCGACCGGCAGCGGCTTCCCGGCCTCGACCAGCTGCAGGTCCTCGCCGATCCGCAGCGGGGTGACGAAGAACGTCGGCAGTGCCTTCTGCGTCGACTTCGAGGCACGGATGGCGGCACCGAGCGTCAGGTGGCGGTGACTGCCGTCGTCGGCCGTGCCCCGGAACTCCGCCCACAGGTAGCCGAGGCGGTTGGTCTGCTCGAACCCGTCCAGCATCAGCCAGGCGAGCGTGGTGCGGCCGGTGCCTGTGGCGTCCAGTGCCCGGGAGTCGCCGTCCAGAAGATACGGGAGCAGCATTTCCAGGGCCTTGGACTTGCCCGCGCCGTTCTTGCCGCGCAGCAGCAGCCGTCCGTGGCCGAAGGAGAACTCCTGTGCGTCGTACTGCCAGACGTTCTGGATGCCCGCCCGGTGCAGCCGGAAGCGGACGCTGGTAGTCGTCGCGGGGCCGGAACGCGGCAGCGGAACGAGGCCACGCGCGTCAGTGGTCATAGCGGCAGCTCCTCTTGAACGTCCGTGCCTTTGCCGGCCGCGGTGGCAGGGCGCACGGTGACGTGGGTGGCGTAGCGCGCCGCTGCGGCCAGCAGCACCCAGCCGTCGCCGCCGGGCCGTGCGCCATGGACATCGGTCACCGTGCGTCCTTCCGGTGCCTCTTCGACGTACCCCTCCGGCAGCCCTTCCCCCTCGGCACGCAGCCGCCCGGCGCGGGCCATCAGCTGCATGCGGACGAGCAGATCCAGCGCGGCCTCCCGCAGGGCGGGGAGGTCCTCCAGGTAGCCGCGCCGCCAGTTGCTGCGCTGCCCGTACTCGGCGATCAGCCCGGCCAGCAGCTCGTCCACCAGGCCGTCCGGCACAGCCACCCCGATGACGAGAGTCCCTCCAGCCGCTGGATGCCCTGGTTCCTGCGGCCGAAGCCGCTCCACGAGCCGCTCCGCCAGCAGCAGCGCGGCCTGTGCGACGGTCCCGGTGCCCGGCAGGTGCAGATCCGTCAGCTCCTCCTCCGGATCCACCAGCGCGACCCCCTCGGCACGGATCTCCATCTCCAGACCCAGGAGTTCGGAGAAAGCCTGGGCTTCCCGGCGCTGCCGGGTGCGCAGCCAGTCGCGCTCGGCATCGGTCAGCTCGTCGAGGTGGACGACGGGCGTCTCGACCAGCATCCGGCGCACATAGGTGCGAGGTCCACCGAACCCTGGGTCCGCTGCCCGCCGGACCAGGTCGGCGCCGTCCCGGGCCTGTGTGAGCGGGCCGGCGACGACCGCGCGTGCCAGCTCCCGATCCACCGTGATCAGGGCCTCTCCGCCCGCCTCCTGCGCAATCGCGGTCACATGGCCCTCGGTCTCGATGAGCATGCCCCAATCGACCAACTGACGCAGAGCCGTGACCAGGGTCCGCTTCCCGGCCACCCGGCCCGTCTCCTCCAGCTCGATCCCCGCGTCGGCCGCGGCTGCCCTGATGTCGGCGACCAGCTGAGACAGCAGCATCTGCTCGGGCGCGGTCACCAGCACGGACAGCGCCAGCGCGAGGCAGGCGTACGTGTGCGGGGTGAAGGGCGTGCCGGAGGAGCGCTCCAGCCGGTGACCCGAACCGGCCCCCAGCCCCGCCTTGAACAGCCGGGCGAAGGAGCTGTCGACCAGCAGGCGGTAGCCGAGCACCTGCTGGAACCGTTTGCCCAGCCAGTCGGCGTGCCTGCGGATCAGCGGGAAGAGATCGGCATGGGGGCCGTCCGACGCGACCAAGGGGTGGGCGAGCAGCAGCCGGGCGGCGGTACGGCGCTCGGCCGCCAGGGCCACGTCGTGAGTCGAGGGAAGGGTCATGACACGCTCGCCTCCGCTTCGCCGTCGACCGCGGCGGAGATACGACCGATGTCCAGCTCCAGGTCGTCCAGCAGCAGGTCGCCGTCGGCCGAGTACAGCACCGTCCGCGTGCCCGCCGTCCGGCGCACGGTGAGCCGGATGCCCAGTTCGGCGTCCTCGCTGCGCGCCGAGTCCAGGTCGAACCCCTCCGTCCCCTGCCCGTCCGTACCGGCGCGCCTCCTGAGCTGAGCGTTTCCGAGTGCCGTGGCCAGCAGCTCCAGGAGCAGCCCGAGCGCCGCCGACGTGAGTCGTACCTCGGCGAACCGGCCGGACGCGCTGCGCAGTTCGTCCGCCGCTTCTGCCCTGGCTACTGCCCGCTGACGGGCGGCCTCCCTCAGCCGCTGCTTCTGCGCGGAGTGGTCCTCCACCGCGGAGGCCCGGCCCCGCTGGGCGTGGCTGCCCCTTTCACGCAGGGCCACCGGTACCTCGACCCCCGGACCGGTCCACCAGCTTGTGTAGGCGGGCACCACCTCGTCGGTGGCCGGAGATATGCCCAGATGGCGGGCGCCGTACAGTCCGAAGGCGGCGACGGCGATGTCGTGTGCGTCCTGCGGCGCCGCTTCGTCGAACCAGCGGGCCAGCCGCAGCAGATCCTTGCGCCGGGACATCTCCCCGGTGGCCGACCGCAGCATCCGCTTGGCGTTGGCGAGCAGCGACTGCAACGCGCGCAGGGTGGCGTCCCGCAGCTGGTCGACCTGGCTGCCCTGGCCGTCGGTGTCGCTGAACCAGCCGCGCAGGCCCTCCCAGTCCGCGAGCTCGCGGCCCCGACTGCGCTGGACCCGGATCTCCATGCGGTTCTCGCCCTGCGGAGACAGCCCGACGAGGCCCTGGGCATGGGTGTCCAGTCGGTCCAGCAGGGCCGGGATGTGCGGCAACAGGGTGTCCAGTGCCCCCGAGATACGGGGCGCGCGGAACGCCACGTCCTCCGTGATCGCCTCGACGTAGTCCAGGAGCAGTTCCTTGAAGCCCTGGTACTCGGCGCTGTCCAGGTCGTAGCGGGACAGCACCTGGCCGAGGTAGGCGTAGAAGTCGCGTATGGAGTCCGCGAACTCGGTGAACTGCACGAACAGCGTGCTGACCCGCTCCAGCCCGTCCTGCGGCTCGATGCCGCCCGGCGCGGTCACGAGGTCGGCCAGCTCCCGCAGCCCGCGCTCGACCAGTGCCAGCAGTTCGTTGCTCACCTCGCGGGCAGCGTCGGCCTCGGCCAGGACCCCGTCGGCGTCCCGCTGGATGCGTTCTCCCAGTTTCGACAGCTGGTAGCGCGAGCGGGAACGCTGGTACTCGCTGATGCTGGACGCCTTCACCATATGGCTGCTGCGCAGCAGGTTTCCCCACTGCACCAGTTGCTCCAGCCGGACCGTGAGGGGGTCGGCGTCGAGCCCCGCGGCAGAGCCACCGGCCTGGCGCAGTTTCGCCATGATGTCCGGAACGGCAAGATCGGCCAGCAGTGTTCCGCAGAAGACCCGCATGATCGCGACGTGCTCCAGCCGCTCGGGCGCGCTCAGGTACGTGTACGCGTTCAGCCGTCGGCGCGCCTCCTCGTCGGCGTCCTGAGCTGCGCCGGATGCGGATGCCCCCATGCCCGTGAGGTTACGCGGCGCATCCGGTCGCCGCCGGTGTGTGGCCGAAAATGCCACGGACGTGTGCCAAGCAGCGGCTCGGTCTCCGTCAACAAGCCGGGCTGGCCCGCTTCCTCTGGCGACAGGCTCGACCAGGCGCTCTGTCTCGTGGTCTGTGAGCACCATCCGGGGGAGCCCAGAAAATGACAGGCCAGGCAGGCACGTCGGTCCCGAGGCCGGCCGCGCCCCGCTCGGCATTGGTTGCAGCAACGCCTCTCGCCGTGCCCGTGGGAGTGGGACAACCCCAGAAGCAGGAGACCGGGCCTGTAGCGCGGTTCCGTGGCAGCGGCGTGTGTGGCAATGGAGTGCGCCAGGCCCGCCCTGAATGGGCCCTTCGACTTCTGTGCCGAGTGGCTTCTAGGAAAATGGGGTTCGTTCAGGCCCGTATCGATGGGGGCATGGGGGCGGAAGGAGGTGCGGGGCGTCGTAAGAACCCAAACCCGCTGCGGCTCATTCCCGCGCCACGCTGCGCCAGCTGTCCCACTGGCGCCGAGCCTCCGGGCCCAAGGGCGCGATACTCGTGCCCGAGATCTCCAGTGAGAGGCCGATCCTCTACTCGTTCCGTGACGTCGTCGTTCCGTGACGTTGTCGCGATCGACCCGACCCGGCAGAAGTGCCTCCAGATCACGGACCCGGCCGTCACCCCGCCGAAGCACTGGCCCAGGTGCGATTCGGCCGCTGAGTCCTGACACCTCGATCCACGAAGGCTCCCAAGCCGGTAACCCATCGCAAGCGATGCCGGGCAATGACCCGGCGTCGCCCGCTGCGCTTCATCTCATCAGGACTCGCTGCCGAGCCTGTCCTGGATATCGGCAATACGACGTTGGGTTGCCGCCGCATTCTTCTGCTGACGGGCCAGCTTCGCCTCGGCAGCTGCCAGTTCCCGGGCGAGCCGTCCTCGATCGGCTGCCGCACGCTCACGAATGGTCCCGCCATCGCGATACGCGGGCCCTACCCGCTCACGGCTCACCACCCCGCGACGCTCCCCGCATTCTGGGCAGTCGACGACGCGGGTGGAAACGTAGGTGCCCTCGCGATGCTGAATGTGGGGCACCACGTGGTCGCAACGGAGAATGAGGTTCCAGGTATCGAGGTCCTTCTTGCGTTCCTCCGGTGAGGGCCAGGAAGCGAACAGCCTGGCGAGGCCCTCGATCTGCTTCGGCCCCATCGGCGGCAGTGGACAGCAGAAACAGCAATGTGTCACCCGAGAACCACTGACGCTCCACCGAGCATCCCGGCAGTCGGCGTGCCGCTCGCGGAACTTTCGGTCGGCTTCCTCGTACTCGCGCTTCTCCGGCTCGGACAACTTCATGGGGGCGGCCAGTTCCCCAGCTCGTCCGTCATGGGCTGACCGCAACCCCGGCATGGCTCACCGGCCACGTACTCCGACCAGCTGAGGTGCGTACCTTCCCGCTTCCACCGCTCATCCCGCTCACGGCGCCGCTGGTCATCTGCTTCGGCATCGAGGGCCGAGCGTAGAGCACGTTTGGCGGCTCGTCGTCGCTTCTGCTCCTCCGTGAGCTTGGCCATGGGCTTCGCCTCCGCTGCACCAGTGTTCTCGTGCACTACCGCAGACTCCATGTTGGCGTGGCCACCCCTTGTGCCGTCTACCCGTGCGCCGGATGACGTCCCCTGACCTGACTTGGATCGCAAGCGGTCTGCAGGTGACTGTTGTCGCCTGGTGCAGGCTTTCGGAGACTGCTGATTTGATACCCCGTCAGTAAGCCCGTCTCGGGCCGTCAGCAAGACTGACCCTCCGCCGAGGTCTCATCCTCGCCGGTCACTCTGAGCAGGCCGAGGAAGAAGTCCCCCTTCGCCCACCCGCTGTACTTCAGGCTGTACCCCTCGGGGGCACACTGCCGGGCTGCGTCGAACGCCCTGCGCTAGCGGGCTCGCTCCTCGTCGTTGGGGTTCGGGATCCGGAGGAACCGCCCAGCCTGCTGTTACCTCCGCGATCAAAGCCGCTCCGACTTCCGCCGACGACGGCCGTGAGGGCTTCGCGGTGCGCTGGGGCGCCGTCGTTGACGAGGCTGCGGCTCGCTTCTGAGCTGGAGGGGGTGTTCGCGTCTTGCTCGGCACCTGCCGATCGCTGCTTGCGCGGAGCTGGTTCCGGCCGGTCCGGGTGATGGCCGTGCTCAGTTAGAAGCGTCCTGCGTCAGTGATCTCCGCCTGCCACTTCCCATTCTGCTTGGGCATGGTGATCAGGCGCCGTTCCTTGAGCGCGCGGGCGGTGAGAGCGAGCTCGGGACTGTCCGACGTGACGGGGTCGGTTCCGCCCCGATGCGAGTGAGGAGCGGCGGGCTGCCGGCCATTAACGGAGACCATCGGTGCATGTCTATCGTCGTACCGCCTGTGGTCTCCTCGGCACAAGCCGTGGGGTGACTCTTGCGGGGCGCCCGCGGCGCACGGCGTGCTCGAAGACGGAACGCCACTCGCTGGGAGCCGCCGGGGAGCCGCTCCCCGAAGCCAGCTGCCAAAACAGGCCCGCAAAGGAGGTCAGACCCGGTGCTGATCTCTCAGTACCGGTCCTGACCTGGTGTTTCTCTGAAGGGGTGGCGGGATTTGAACCCACGACCTCTTCGTCCCGAACGAGGTTCGGTCAAGATCGCCACCGGGTGGTTTGCTGTTTTGCCTGGTCAGGGCGCCGGGGTGGGGCGGTCTCGGGTGGTCTCGAAGGGGCTTGGGGAGCGGGTTGGCTCCCAGACGGCTCCCAGTAACGACGTCGTGCAGCCGCCTACTCGACGGCGGAGTGCAACGGCAGACGGATGTGGAAGGAGGCCCCTCCGAGCTCACCATACGCATCTGCCGAAACGCAGCCCTCCCCAGTGTCTGCCAACGGTCCGTACATGTCGGCCACTGCGTCTCGGACCACCGTCAGTCCGAGGCCGACGCCCTTGGACCTTCCGCCGGTAACACCCGGGCGCCACATATCCACGATGTCGACATCAACGATGCCGGGGCCTGAGTCCGAGAAGTCGACCACCGCGTGGCCACCATCTACCCGAATCCGAACTAGTATCGCCCGCTCCCCCAAGAGGTCACCTGCTCCTGCCAGCGCACTCAGGGCGTTGGCGGCGAGGTTAAAAATCGCCGCTTCCAGGTCAGCAGCTGCGCCCGCGACGTGGATCGGCTCATCCCGGAGCTCCTCATGGAGAGTGATGCGCCGCCGCTCCAGCAGAGGCCGCATCACACTCAAGGCACTCCCGACCACCTCGTTCAGTTCCAGGATCCGAACCTGGAAGGCCCTCGTCTGGGCGGCCCGACTAGCGATCCCTGCAAGCTCGACTGCCCCGAGACCACTCTCGCCCTCGGCGGCCACATCATGCGCGAAGGCGACAGCAAGGATCCCGGCCGTGGCAAGCGACCGATAGAGAAGACGCTCCTGCGGCACCATGGGCAACCGGGCCTCGTGACGCTGGGCGGGCACACTGGGTACCAGAGTCAGCAGTTCCGGCTGCGCCACGAACTCACCAGCCTCCCCACCCCTTGAGGGATCCTTGGAAGCCGTACTGGGCTTAACGGCAGGGATGAATGCAGCACGTTGAGTTGGTGCAGGCTTCCCAAGCCGCTCCTCGTCTCGGATCCGCTTCCGCTCCCTTGCCGCCCAGTCTGTGGCGCTTCGTGCGAACTCCCGAAGTTCTATGAACGCGGCGTTTTCCTGGAACCCCATCCGGTCGGTCTTGGGGATGAGCGAGCCCTCCGGGTCCTCGACCGACACTCGCCCGATGCTGGTGTTGGTTGAAGGCCGCAGCTCCGGGCTACGAGCCCGGAGGAGGTTGAGGTCTAGCCAATCGAAGCCCTGGTCTCCGTAGGGATGCACGCGCAGCCCCCGATGGAACAGGTGCACACCGCCTACGACGCGTAGCCAAGGCCGTAGATCAGCGAACTTGCGCTTCGACCCTCGCAGTTCGAACGAGCGCTTGTTCAACAGGAACATCCACAGCTCGAAGGAGGCAGCTGGCGCCTGGTACTGAAGCGGGGGCTGCAAGCGGCCGCTGCGGTCGCCCGGTGCCACATCGATGTGGTCTCCGCGTGTGATCACCTGGCCCTTCCAGTCGTAGAGGACTGTGCTCGCATAGCCCTGTTCATCGAGATGGGCCTCGAGTTTGTACTCGTACTCGTCGAAGAAGCTGCGGTTCACCGCGTCGGATACCTGCTCGAACTGCGGGGCGACCAGCGTCGCTGTGAAACCGGTATCCTCGTCGTTGAAGAAGCCTGTAAGTAGCCGCATGGCCCGTGCAAGACGCTCCATCTGCTCCTTGTCGAAGCCCTGCCGCAAGCGGTGTACGGCCAGCGAGGTGCCGGGAGCCTTTGAGGTAGCCCGGCTAACGATCGAGAGCTCAACTTCCTCAACGGAGCGAACCGAGTCGTAGTCAGACCAGTCGATGACAAGCGTGTGCTCCATGCCGGGTTCGCTTCGCGGGCGGGACACCAGCTCTACCCGGCGTCCCAGACGAAGCGCTGCCAGTCGGCCGAGGCCCTTTTCTCCAATCCGGCGTCGGTTGGACCGGCTGTCCGGTGTTCCTGGTTTCGACGACCGCCCGATGAGGAGGAAACCCTCTCGGATCTCCTCAGCTGTCATGCCATCACCGTCATCCTCGACGACAAGGGTGCCGCCAGGCTGCGTGGCGTTGTGGAGCTGGACGGTGCTCTTCGTCGCGTCCGCGTCGTACGCGTTGCGGACCAGCTCGATCACCCCGAGGTCTGGATGGGGGATCAGCTCCTCACCCAGGCGGATCAGGATCTCCGGTGCAAAGCGCAGATGAGTGCTCAAGCGTCCTCCTTCGGGTTAGATCCGCCCGATTCACAAGATCTATTGGAGGCACGTCAGCGTAGCCATCAGCACAGACGGTCACGGGCCAGTGGCCGGATAACTCCCCTGGCGCGCGGCACACTTGGCTGGTTCTCATCCATCACTACGCAAAGGCCCCGTCGGCCCACCTGAGCATCGTTGACTGCGGGATCCATCCGATGTCCGCCCCATGCGGTCATGTGGGTAGCCGGTTGCCCTCTGCTGCCGTCCCGCCCACTCTTCGGCAGCTGTGCATGGTGGGCGGGTCCAGCTGGGCGTGTCCATTCAGTCGGCACCCGCCCTGTATACACACCTCACGAAAGCGCTCCTACGCAAGGGGTCGCTCACCGAACTTTCGGTGACCATAGCGGTGGGGAAACGCCCGGCAACATTCCGAACCCGGAAGCTAAGCCTGCCAGCGCCGATGGTACTGCGAGGGGGACCTCGTGGGAGAGTAGGTTGTCGCCGGTCTCTGATTGAGGGCCGCTCCGCCTCGCGGGGCGGCCCTCGTCGCTTATTCGTGAGTGTCGTCGTAGGGGCCGAGGAAGCGCTCGCCGTTGAAGTGCACCATGTGCGTCTCTTCCTCCGCGACCCAGACTTCCGTTTCCCACGCGATGTCGGCTGCGAACTGGCGGAACTTCCTCTTCGTCTGAAAGGCAGTGACGAAGACCAGTCCCGGGCGCGCTCCCTCGAAGAGTTTCTTGAGCTGTGCGACCCGCAAACCGTTGACTGGCCCGGTCGAGGTGACTGCCTCTACAAGCACCAGCCAGTCCCTCTCCGTGTAGTGAATGACCACGTCAGGCATCTTGCCGTGAGCATCCACGACCACGCCGAGCTCGGCGAGGTACTCGAGCTCGTTGACGATCCACTTGGAGCCCGTGTCGCCCAAGTAGACGACCGTGCCTCCCGGGGTGAACTGGGATGCGAAGCGTTCGACGACAGTCCCGATGAGTTCGCTGTGCTCGCCAGGGCTGAGCTCGACCTCCCTCCCGTCGGGAAGCCTGACGGGGACTCGATGAATCGACCTCTCGGCAGCCCAGAGCTCGGTCAGCTTCTCCCATTCGGCGTGGAATTCGTCAAGCGATTCCTGCCATGTCGAAGTTCCGTAGGTCATTAGCGCCCTTATAGCCAGCTGGCTCGGGTGGTATCGGTTGTTCTTATCGTTTGTGGCCCGTCCAGGGGCGTCAGAATTCTTGACGAGGATGCCGGCATCGATGAGCTGGTGGACAGATTCCTTGCGCACGGACTCGCGACTGTTAGGGGCGTACCTGCTCGGGTCCTTCGTCCCTTTTGGTATATCGGGGTAGTAGGCGGCCATCCAATCCATGCACTCGGTGATGCCGAGTGTGTTGGAGCTCACCTCCGCCCATTCTTGATCCGGGCGAAGGTCGAACATTGCAAGCAGGACAAGCGCGGTCCGGGTGTTCTGCTGCTTCGGGGGCATCCCTATAGCGGCGAGAATATCCTTCGCCTCTTCGAGCTTCTTTTCTTGCTGTGCCTTTGTCACTCGCTGGCCCTCCCCAGCCACATCGATGCAGTGAGCGCGGCTCAGGCTACAGGGCATCGAGGGGGCGCGCTGCCAGTGGATGAGGGGCGCCAAGTTTCCGCCACGCCAACCTTAATAGCCACTCTGCGGCTGCGGTCGCGGACACTACGCTCCGCCGGACGAGACGGCCTCCTCCACCTCTAGATGACGTTCGACGAGGTCGTCGAGCTTCTCCTGGTCGGGCCACCCATCCTCTATCCACTCGCCACCGATGGCTCGCAGCTGCGCCTCGCTCGGGTAGCGGAGGTTCCGTAGGTCGGTCGCGTTCACCTGTGTGTGGCCGCTGAACCGACGAATGAGCCGGTCTAGCAGGGTGGAGTTGAGCCAGAAACACAGACCGCGTGCGACGTCCTTGGGGAGTCCGGCCCCTGACCTGTGGAACACGTTTACGTGATTCTCGAATCCAATCCGAGGGTCGGTTGTCACTTCTGGATCGAATACGGTAGCGACCACGCGGCGCTTCTCCTCCTTGGAGGAGAGGCGCTTCACCACAACGTAATACCCGGATGGGAAAGTCATCTTATGGTTGTCTGGGGTGAGCATGATCGCATTGTTTTTTTTGGCGCCGGGTACAGGCCAATGGATTCCGCCGTTACGCATGTGAAGCGGATAGATTAGGGGAACCGCGCCCTCTTCTGGGTCGGCTCGCAGGTGTTCCTTGGAGCGGAAGTCTACAACGCGCCCCGTCGAAACCTGGCAGTCGATTTGTGTGAGGGTGGCGGGAAGGTTGGCATGGGTAGCCGCGAGCTGTGCGTCTTCCTCATCTGCGCTGATGTGGATGAAGTGCTCGCCGTCTTCTGGATTCACCATCTCGCCGTACTCCACCGAGCGGCTGCGGATTGCATCGCCGTAGCTGTGGCTTGAGGAAACGATGATGGGGCCTCGGTCGGACGTGTCGGTGCGCGTTGCCGAGAAGATCACGTTCTCCTGGAGTACGTCCGTATCGGCAAATACCTTGTTTCGCGATTCAAACAGGTGTACGCGATCAATATGCATGCGGTCCAGAAGATACTTGCGGAACGGTCGGAAGTAAGGGCCGTTCGCGAAGCTCCGGGGCGTGATGGCGACGAGCTGGCCGCTTGGGGCGAGGAGGTGGATCCCCAGTGCCATGAATGCCGAATAGAGGTTCGAGGTCTCTGTGCAGGCCGCAGCGACTGCCCTGCGCTCACGTGAGTTGGCGGCCAGCTTCTTGTAGGGGGGGTTCATGACTACGAGGTCGAACGGACCCCGATCCTCACCGAACAGTCCTGCATCCTCGGTCGCCCAGGTGATGAAGTCGTCCTTCACCAGGGTGGTCTCAACTCTTCCGCCGGCTGCTCGGGCCGTGCTCGCGCAGTCCTCCAACGTTGCAGAGAGGGTCTTGAGAAGCTGTGGATCGTTCTCGCATGCGGTCACGTTGATCTGGGCTTGTGGGTGTTCGCGGAGGATGCGCGCTACGACCGAGGCGGTCAGAGACCCCGTCCCAGCACCGGGGTCGAGGAGCCGAATCGGGGCTGCGCCGTCCAGCCGCGCCAGCGAGGCAATGAAGTCCGCAGCGGGGGCAGGCGTGAAGTACTGACCGCGCTTCGCACGCTCCTTGGGATCAAGAGCCGAAGATGACTCCTGCCTCCTCGCTTCCGTGCGGGTTACAAGATCCGTTTCCGCTGCTGCTACCTCTGCTGCCATGGGCACAGCGTAGCCAGATCGCGCTGGATCCGATGAGCCTGTGGAAAACCCTTCGTGTGATCGCCCCTACCGGATTCACGGCTGCTTGCCGAGGGCTGCAAAGTGGAGTGCGAAGCTGTCGGTCAGACTTGCGAACACGGCCTTTACTTTGGTCGGGGTAGCGAGGGGCGGGAAGCCAATAACCCCGGATTCGGTGTCTGCCCCATTCCCTGGGTGAGGAGAAAGGGGCGCGGCCCGCCGCCGTTGTCTGACTACAGCTCGCGTCAGGAATCGCCCGATGAGCATCGGGGCCGCTTGCGCGCTGCTGGCGCCGGGCTCCCGGGGGTGGCGCCGGGATGAGAGTGGACACCTCTACCCAGACGGACTTTCCGCCGGATGTGTGGCAGTAGAGCCCAACGGTTGGCTCTGGCCCGGATCAGGAGGAGTCCGAGGCCCCGGTCGCTGGCGTCGTCGGTGCTCAGTGTGGCGGTGCCTAGAAGGCTGATGAAGAATCTTGGGTTCTGGCCCTGCCGCGTGAGCGGCAGGGCCAGACTCGTTGTGTGGCGATGGGTGAGTGGGTCGGCGAGATGGTCGGGCCGGACGTGTGGGAGACGTGCCGGGATCTGATCAGCGACGGCGGTTCCGCCCGGTGCGTAGGCGAGATAGTAGGCGATCTCGTCCGGGCGGGCCAGGCTGCGGCGGGCCAGGACCCACCGCTCGCGGGTGGGCTGGTCGCCGTCGAAGTCGTCGATGGCCGGCAATCGGGCGGCCGCCCAGTCGTAGACGCGCGGGCCCTTGGCCCCCTCGCCGCAGGTGTGGCGCTCCCATGCCTCCTCGGGGGCCCTGGGTGATGGCGAAATCGATGCGGCCCAGACCGTGGACGTGCTGGGATTTCGGCACGGCCAGGACGTAGCCGACGTCGGCTTCCTCCAGCATGCGGCGGAAGCGCCATTCCTGGGCGTAGGCGGAATCCGCGGTGACCCAGGCGTTCGGCGGCGGCGAGCTCAGCGCCCGCACCACCATGGCCTTGGCCAGTTCGCCCTTGGTGGCGAATCCCCGCTCGTCGGGGATCTTCGCTGCCCGGCAGCGGCCTGAGTCGGATGTCCAGGACTTCGGCAGATACAGCTCCCGGTCCACCAGGGCCCGGCCCTTGGACGAGGCGTAGGCGGCGAAGACGCCTATCTGGCGGTTCTCGGTGCTGCGGGGGGGCCTGTACGTCAATGAGTGCTCGGTAGGCGGGTGTTGGTGGGGGCCTGGGATATGACCACGTGTCTGCCAGGCTATCTCTCCACCGATGCGCTGCGGGCCGAGTTCGATCAGATACTGCCGCACTTGGACGAGCGCCGCCGTCGGCTGTACCTGGCCAGCGAGGCCACCGCCATCGGCCACGGCGGGATCACTCGAGTCGCCGCCGCCTCCGGCACCAGTACCGCAACTATCGCGCGCGGTATCGCCGAGTTGGCCGGTTGCTCCGTGCCGACCCTACGGATCCGGGCTCCAGGCGCCGGCCGCAAGCGGCCGACAGACACCGACTCCGGTCTGCTGTCCACGCTGGAGTCGCTGATCGAGCCGCACACCCGAGGCGACTCCGTCTCCCCCTTGCGGCTGGACCACCTTGTCGCTGCGAGCCCCGGCCACGACCCTCACCGCACAGGGCCATTCGGTCAGCGCTTCAACCGTCGGACACCTGCTGCACACCCTGGGCTACAGCCTGCAGGGAACCGCGAAGACGACGGAGGGCATCAGGCATCCGGACCGCGATGCCCAGTTCTCCCACCTCAAGGCCACCGCCACCGCCTTCCTCAACGACGCTCCGCCGGTGATCAGCGTCGACACCAAGGCCAAGGAATGGCTCGGGAACCGTGACCGGTCCGGTCGCACCTGGCGGCCGGGCAAAGACGCGATCAAGGTGGACTGCCACACGTTCACCACCAACGACCAGCCGATGGCGATCCCCTACGGGATCTACGACATCGCCAACACCGGATGGGTCAACGTCGGAACCGACCACGACACCGCCGAGTTCGCGGTGGAGTCCATCCGTCGCTGGTGGCAGCACCGCGGGCGGGCAGACCACCCGAATGCCACCCGGCTCCTGATTACCGCCGAGGCCGGCGGCTCCAACGACCCCCGCCGCTGGACATGGAAGAACAACCTGGCCGCCTTCGCACGGGAAAGCGGGTTGGAGATATCGGTCTGCCACCTACCGCCCGGAACTTCGAAGTGGAACAAGATCGAGCATCGGATGTTCTGCCACATCACTGCAAACTGGCGGTGGCGGCCGCTGACCAGCTACCAGGTCGTCATCGAGACCATCGCCGCCACAACCACCAGAACCGGGCTGCCCATCGGGGCCGAACTGGACACAGGCAGCTACGACCTGGGGATCAGCGTCACTCCCGCCGAGTTCCACGCCCTGCCGATCACACCAAACGCCTTCCACGGCGACTGGAACTACACACTGGTTCCCATCCCGCCTCGAACGCCACAGGCGCCGGCAAGCGCTCGCCGGATCGACCCGAACCTGACCATGATGCTCACCGATCCGGCCCTGACCGGCATGTCACGGACCGACTTCGAGCATTTGGTAGCGGTCCCGGGAACCCTACTGGGACGCCATGGCCGAGGCGGCATTCCAGCGACGCTTTCACCGCCCGCGAAGCTACCTCCACCCGCAAACCAGCAGCGTGGACCACCTCCACCGGCTCCTGGCAGCCATCTTGCGCCGCCGCAGAGCGGTGACCACTACCTTCCTGGCCCAGTTGCCGGGCGTCACTCGCACCAACTCGTCCAACCAATGCCAGGACGGAAACACGCTCCTGGACCTGCACCAGGCCGTCGTCCCGCCCTTACCCGGATCGGCAGCCCGCATGTTGGAACAGCTACACACCCGGGCGACTCCCACCGAACCCCGTCGCTGACAGTGAGCGTTTTCAGCGCTGCCGCTCCAGGGCGAGGATGGCTGCGGTGATTGACGACATTCGATTCGGACTGCGTCGTGCCCTGCGGAGGATCCGCCATGACTTCAGACGTGCGACGCCGCGCTCGACCGGTGCCCGCGCTGCGGACAGTGCGCGGTTGACGGTTTGCTGGGTTGGCGTGAG
>NZ_BMMS01000037.1 GCF_014646055.1 Wenjunlia tyrosinilytica | reverse complement strand
CCCCTCCCGTGGGGGCTTTCCGCCCCGGCGCTTTCGCGTCCGGGCGGCTATTCGGTTACTTGACTTCGTTGAATCCGGGCTTGGGCTGCTGCACGCCCATGGACTGCACGACTTCGTAGATCCCGCCGTATTCGCCCTGGTGGGCGTCGTTGAAGCCCTGCGCGTCCATCTGCATCTCGTCGGCGGCATTCACCATGTCGCCCGAGGCTTCGGCGACTTCCCGCAGCGAGGTGGCGCCCTCCATGATGAGAGCGGTGAATTGCGGCTCGACTTCTGCCGCGTCACACATCTCCGACATGTTGCTTGCCTTGTCGGTGTTGCGGCGAAAGAGCGCCTGGAGGGCCCAGACCTTCTCTTTGAGCCGCAGCGCCTGCGCGGCCAGCGCGGCGACGGCGAGACCGAGGCTGAGGAAGCCCAGGTTGCTGTCGGGGATCGACGGGAGGTCGCCGTCGCTGGCGGGGACCGCAGGGACGTAGCTCTCGCGGGGGACGATCTCCCCGGACACGACCTGACCGGGCGTGATTTCTCCGGACACGAGGTGACCTCCTAGTTCTCGTTGTGCACGCGGGCGGACGGGGTGCGAAGGCCTGCGTCGGCGGTCGCCTGCGTGAGCGGCCGGTACGCGTCGTCCATCTCGGTCTTCGCGGTCTCACAGGTCTCGGCCGCGTGGAGCGACTTGATGGACATCTCCTCGGCCTTGCGGGAGAGGACCTCCATCGACTCGGCGAGCTTGCGCATCGCCCAGGCGGTGAGGGTGCCGATGATGTTGTGCTTGGCGGCCAGTTGGGCGGCCACCCAGTCCAGCTCATGCATCAGCTCCCTGGCCTTCCGGGCGAGCTGGAGGCATTCGTCGTGCGCGGCGAAGGCCTCCGAGACCACCTCGTCCAGGAACTCGGTGACGTCATCGAGCGTCACCTCCGTCGCGTGCTCGGGGTTCATGCCGCCGTCCATCGCGATCGTGACGGCCCCGGTGTTCACAGCGGGCGAGTTGCCCACGGGCGCCTCCTTCGTGTTCGTCGTAGTGCTTCCGGCAGGGAGGCCACGGGCCCCAGTGGTCAGGGGCTCGCGCGAGGAGGCCTGATAGCCGGGCGGGAAGATCTGCCCCACCGTCCACACCTCCTGTTGCTGCGGGTCGGTGTCCCGCATGGAGTCGTAGGCGCTGCGCCGTTCCCCGCGCGGCGGCGGGGTGTAGAACTCCCAGCCGCTCCCGGCAGAGTCGGCGCCCTCTGTCTTGGCCTTGGCCCGTTCGCTCGCGCGGCGGGCCCGCTCCTTGCGGCTGGCCTTGCGCCGGTCGGCGGGGCCCGTGCCCGGGGCGGAGCCGCGCGTCTTCTTCTTCGACTTCGGCTTCACCCGGACCTTCTTCTTTCTGCCGGGCCCCGAGGCCTTCGTGCCACCGCCCGGCTTGGGCTTCTTGGTCGTGCCGACCTTCGGCCCGGTGCCAGTCGCGGAACCGCCGGCGGGCTTGGGCTTCTTCGTGAGGTCGACCTTCGGCGTGGCCCCCGGCTTGGGCTTCTTGGTCAGGTCGACCTTCGGCCCGGCCGGTGTCGCCCCGCCGCTGGCACCTCCCTTCTTCGGCTTCTTGCGCTTGACCGTGGTCAGCACCGGCGGAGCCAGGTTTTTCCGGCGCTTCTTCAGTCGGCGCCGCGCCGCCTTGGCGACGGCCCGCCCGAATGTCGCGTCGGAAGCGGCCGCAGTCTCCTTCTTCTTCCGGCGGGCCTTGGCCCTGGCCTTGCGGGCCTTCTGCTTGGCCTCGAACCGGTCCTGCCGGACCTGCTCCTTGCGGGCCTGCTTCGCGTCGGCCCGGGCGTTGCGGACCCGGTCCTTGGTGTCCTGCCGGGCGTCCGCCGCGCGGGTCTTGCGGTCCCGGGCGGCGTCCCGGTCCTTGGCCCGGTTCTCTGCGCGGGCCGCCTGCCGGTCCGCGCGCCGCTGCACCTTGGCGCCCTGCCGTGCGGCGGCCCGTTCCTGGCGGCCGCGGGCCCGCTCCAGCGCGGGGCTGGACTTCTTCGAGCTGGGGGACTTGCCGCCCGAGGGCGACTTGATCCCCGACCCCGAGCCGCCGTTCTTCCCGGACGGGCCGTTCTTCCCAGAGCCGGGCGACTTCGAGCCGCCCTTGCCCTTGGTGCCGAGCGAGCCGAGTCCGTTGGACGTCTTCGGTGAGGTCTTCTTGCCGCCCGGCGTCAGCCCGCTGCCGGAGCCGCCCTTGCCTCCGCGGCCGGGCCCGGCTCCGCCGGTGCCCTTACCTCCGGGCCCGCTTCCCTTGCCGCCGCCTCCCATCAGGGAGCCACGGCCGCCACCGAGTGCCTTGCGGCCGTACTCCTGACTGGAAGGGATGGACTTGCCGCGCTTCTGCGCTGCCTTGTCGCCGATGCTTTGCATGGCGAGGGCGTGCTTGGCGGCGGTCTCCTCGCCTGCGAGCCGGTGCTTGAGGCGGGCCTCGCGCAGCGGGGCCAGTTCCTCCGCCCGCTCCTGGCGCCGCTGGCGCCAGTCCGTCAGCACTGTCGCGGTGCCCCGCAGTGCGGCCAGCGCGATAGCAAGGGTGGCCGCAAGGCCGAGGGCGGCGACGCCGGGGCCGTCCGCCTCGCCTTCATCGCCATCCCCGCGGGCGGGCGCCGTCCCCTCCGAGCGGAGAGCGACGGCGCCCACGGTGCCGGTCGATCCGGGCGCCGGCGGGAGTGTCGGGGTGAGGTCGGCCAGGGAGTCGGCCACCGACCGGCGCCGCCGGGCGGGAACCACCATCCCGTCGCCGACGCCCACCTCCGGCCCGGAGGCCGGGGCAGGCGGTTCGGCGGGCGGGGCCGGGGGCGCCGGGGGAGGGGCGCCCGGGATCGGGGGGAGCCCCGGCGGGGCCCCTCCCCGAGATCGGAAGGAGACGACGTTGCCGTTCCGGTTGTCGTCCCGAGGGTCATCAGCCACGTGCTCTCCAGGGTTGACAGAGGGTGACCGGATAGGAGATCCTCGCGCGCCCGAGCGCCCGCGCGCCCGCGCGCCCGCCTTGGCCTCCCAAAACCGGTCCGCCCCCGGGTGATGATGATGGTGATGACGCTTACGCGCCGTGACTGCCGTCGTGACGGCTGGTCCAGTTCTCCAGCGTCAGCGCGAGGTCATTCCACAATTCCGGATTGGCCTTGCAGATCGCGCGGGCCCGGTCCCACCAGGCATCGGCCAGACCCGCGTCGCCGCGCGCTTGGACCTGCCGGGCCTGCCGCGCCGCCCAGTGGGCGGCGCGGCGTTCCCGGCGGACCTCGGAGGTCGAGGGCACCTGCTGCACTGATCAGGCTCCCTTGCGCTCGAACAGGTCGTTCACGCCCCGGACGCCCCGGACTGTGCGCCCTCCGGACGCCTTACCGGCACTCTGACCTGCGGTTTCGTCGCTCGCCTCGGTGTCGCCGTCGGGCCGGGCCGCCATCGCGGCGACCGTCTTGTTCAGCGACTTCGTGGCGAAGGCGTTCACCTGACCGCGCCGGTCAGCCTTGGCCTTGGCCTTGGCCGCCCGCTGACCGGGCAGGGCGGCGACGGTGCGGACGTGGTCCGCGTACGCGGTGCGCAGGCCCTCTGCGGCCTGCGCCTGGTCCCGCGAGGCCTTGACCAGCCGGTTCAGGTGCTTCTCGACCTTCCGGGCCCGGCGCCGGGCCGACCACTTGCCGTCTCCCTCAACCACCTGGGAGCGCAGGACGGCCTGGAACATGGCCCGGGCCGCCTCGTATTCGCCGTGGTCGTCGTTGTGTACGCGCTGCCGGTCCAGCGTCCAGGTGGTCAGGTGGTCCAGGTTGAGCAGGGGCCGGAACTCCGCCGGCACCCGGTTCAGGACCTCGTTGTTCATGTGCTCGATCTCGGGCACAGGTGATCTCCTCTCGGGGGAAGGGGCCCGCCGACTCTCGGGGGCGGTGGCGGGCCCGGCCCGCGACGTACGGCGCCGCGCGGGTCAGCGAGCGGCGAGGTGCTTCTCTCGGTCTGCGGGGCTCAAGAGCCCCGCTTCGTCCAGCAGCCGTACGGCCCGGTCGCGGTTGCAGCCGACGGCCGTACGGGCGGCGTTGACGGTGACGAACCCGTCGGCCCCGCGAGGCAAGTCCTTCAGGATCTGGATCGCCTCTTCGTCCGTACGGACAGCCGCCGTACGGCCGCCCGTACGGGGGGCGGGCGTACGGGCCGTACGGGGCTTCGCCGTACGGGCCGCCGTACGGTCCGTACGGGCGGGGTCCGTACGGTCCGGATTCGGGTCCGCCGTACGGTCCGCGTCGAGGGTGGCCGTACGGTCCGACTCGCCCCGTCCGGCGGACGGGGCGACCGTGTCCATCGCGGCCTCGGCGGGCGCCGTCTCCTCGTGGTCGTTCTCCAGGAGACGGTGGACGCGCCAGACGATGGCGACGACGACGAGGACCGCGACGACGATGAGCCCGATGCTCGGGTGCTGTTTGCCGTGGACCACCGTCACGCCGTGGCCGGTCATGTCGGCCACGTGGTACGTGATGTTGGTGGCGGCCATCAGCCCGAGCGCGTAGGGCACGTCCTTCTTCATGCGGAAGGCCGTGACCGCGTAGACATCGAGACCGAGGGGGAGTGCCCACCCCATGTCTCCGAGCGGGGTGTTGCCCAGCCCGACCATCCGGGCGAAGGCCCACTCGCCGGAGGCGGTGAGGACGATCACGGCCGCGAGCGCGACCCAGATGCTTCCCTGCTTGACCATCTCCCCGCGGTCCCGGGTCCGCTTGAGGCTCGCCGCGCGCTTCTCGGCGACGCGCCGGGCCTCGCGGGCGGCGTCCAGCTCGCGTTTGGCTTCCGCGAGCTTGGCGTCCGCCTCCTTGCGTACCGCGCCGGCGGCGGTCCGGGCTTCCCTCTCCGCCTCCTTGCGCAGCTCCCCGAACTCAGCGGCGAGTCGAGCCCGCTGTGCCTGCCGTTCCCGCTCGTGCTGTTCGCCGAGCTGGCGGAACTCGGTTTCGATCTTCGCCCGGGCTGCGTCCACCTCCGCCCGGTACGCGGCGAGGTCGGCGTCGATCTCCGCCCGGCGCGCGCTCAGCTCCTCGTCCAGGGTGAGCCGGGCCGACCGGCGGGTCAGGTCCAGCTCCGAGTCGAGTGCCGCACGGGCCGTCCGGATCTCCACCGCTTGGTCCTGCGCCTCACCGACGATGCGGGCGGCGTCGTCCAAGGCCTTGCGGTAGGCGGCCTCCGCCGAGGTACGGCGCAGCTCCACCAGGGCGTTCGCCCGGTCCTCCGCCTCGGCGAGCACGATGCTCACCTGCTTCTCGGCTTCGGCGAGCAGGCTCTTGGCCTGCTCCTCGGCGTCCGCCATGACCTCCTCGGTCTCGGCGGCCGCGTCGGTCCGGGCCTGTTCGAGGATCGCTTCCGCGTCGCTCCGGGCACCGGCGCGGATCGTGTCCGCGTCGCCCTCGGCGCGGCGCAGCCGCTCCCCGACTTCTTCGGCTGCCTCCACCAGCACGCGCTTGGCGTGGGTGGCGGCCGCCCGGCGGATCTGGTCCACCTCGTTCTTGGCGGCCTGGATCAGCGCCGCCGCTTCCTGAGCCCCGGTCCACCGGGCGCCGTCGATCACGTCGGCGGCGCGGTCACGGAGATCCGCGTCCAGGGCCTCGCCGTCTTCCCGCGCCTCCGGCTTCGGCGGCAGGGCCGCCGCCTTGGCCGGGCGGCGCGGCGTCGTCGTGTTCCGGGTATTGCGGGCGGGTGGCTTACGGGACCCCACACCGGCCTCCTCTCATGCAGGTGGCCGCCTCTCGGCGGCCACCTCGGTGTTCGGTCCGTCAGCCCCGCGCGACGTTGGCCGCGTGAGAGACCGAGTCGAAGACCCGGCCGACATACTCGACCAGCGCGTAGTCACCGGCCCGCTTGCACGCGGACTCGACCTTCGAGCACCGGTCGTCCAGCTTGTCCATGGCCACGTTCAGGCGCTCCGAGACCCGTTCCTGCGCCGACCACAGCAGCTCGGCGAGGGCGTAGACCGGCATCGTCGCCGCGGTCCACGCCAGCAGCGCCAGCCGCAGGCGGAACCGGGCCAGCGGGCCGGGGGCGTTCACGACGACGAGCAGGTCCAGCAGGTGCTCGAAGTCGTCACCGGACCAGCCGTCCATCGGTCCGTGCTGGTTGTGGAAGTTCTCGACGGCCGTCTTCTTCTTCGGCCGGGTGAGCAGGGGGAGAGTCACCGTCGTCCTCCGATTCCGGACATCGCCTGTCCGTGGCGCTGCAATTCGGCCTGTGCCTGCTGTCGGGCTTCCTCCGCCTTGCGGGCCGCCTCGGCGGCCTGGGCGGCAGACTCGGCGCTCATGCGGCCCACTCCGTGCGGTCGTCGCCGCCGGCGTACGCGTCGAAGTCGACGTCGGCCGCAGCGACCAGGGCCTCGATCTGCTCGACGGTGATCTGCGAGCTGTCGACGATGATGCGCAGGCTGACGTTGCCCTGGCACATCGTTCCGGCGACCCGGAAGCCGTTCTTGGTCCGGCTGATCCCGCTGTTCTCCAGCTCCTTGACCAGGGCCGGGAGCAGGTGCGCGGCCTCCTTGCGGACGACCAGGTCGGCAAGGATCTCGCCGGGGCGGATGGTCACCTCAACCTCGATGCCGAACTTCACGAGGTCCTGGACCTCACCGAACACGCTCCACGCCTCCTGGACCACGTCCTCGACACCATCGGACACGGCCTGGGGGCGGATCGGGGCGGCGGTGGTAACTGCGATGATGGTCATGCGGATCGGTTCCTTTGCTGGTAGATCCGTGGACCCCCGACACATCAGGCGCTGCAACGCCGTGTCGGGGGTCGCGCCGTACGGGGGACGGCGCGGTAGGCGAGCGGGGACTCGAACCCCTGTCTCCGGAGAGCCCGAACCAGTCGGGCACGCCCCTCATGACCTCTGCCTTTGGAGTGCCGCCGGGCAGCCCTCGTGTGGAGAGCGCCCGGCGGCCATCCGGCCCAATTACTCATCTTTTGGCACGCTGTTGAGTTCTCAAGTGACGTTCACTCCCGCCCCGGCCTGCCGTCATCCGACGGTGGTCCCGTGCTGGTCAGACCAGCTCTGGCGGTGTGCTTCAAGCAGTTCACGCAGGTCAACAGGCATGACGAGCACACCCTTTCCGACCACTTCCCTAGTTAACTGGGGAAGATGGGAAGACCGTAAGCCTTCACCAGGCAAGCCGTCAACAACCAAAACCCAAAGGGCCTCTGACGGCGTGTCACTGCAACTTGGAAAGCAACTCCTACCTGCGGAAATGGAGTCGACATCAAAGAAGTTCCATCCCGGGCTAGCTTCACTAGACAAGCTGGGTACTCTGTTCCGCATGACAACCCGCCAGCCAAAGAAGCGGATGGGGGCGAAAGACATCGCCGCTGTCCTGCGTGCGCGCATCGACAACGGCGCGATTGAGCGCCAGCTACCGCCAACTCGCGTCCTGGTCGCGGAATTCGAGACGAGCGCCGAGACTCTTCGGCAAGCCGTCGGAATCCTCCGTGCCGAAGGGCGCGTCACCAGCCAGCAAGGGAAGGGCGTCTTCGTTCGGCGGGTCGAGCCGATCGAGTTCGCCATGCACCGGTTCGAGCACGGCAACCGTCGCGATGACGTCGAGAACGGCATAGACGACTGGAAGGCCGCGATCCTCGAACTCGGCCGGGTGCCCAGCCAGGACGCCCCCACGGTCAGCGTGGAGCGCGCACCAGCGGACATTGCGAGGGAGCTCGGCGTGGAGCGTGGAACCTTCGTCGTCGCCCGCCGGCGAACCCGCCGCGTCGATGGCGAGCCGTTTCAGCTCGCTGACAGTTGGTTTCCTACCGAGGTCGCGTTCGATACGCCACTCATGGACGAAGAGGACGTCACCATGCCGGGCGGCATTCTCGCGAACATCAAGGACAAGCGGTACGCCCAGACGCGCAAGGTAGACAAGCTGCGCGCGTGGACTCTGACTGCCGACCAGGCCGTACGCCTCGGGCTACCGACCGGCAGCACTGTCCCCGTCCTGCGGCACGTCCGAGTTGGCTACAACTCGGCTGGAACGGCCGTCCGCTGCATGGTCACCATCGCCCCCGGTGACCTCAACACGCTCGTCTATGAGATCGAGGACTGACCCTTGTCACAGCTCATCCGCCCGGCTTCCCTGGACGACTCCAACGCCCTCATGAAGCTGCGGATCGAAGCCGAGGAGTGGCTTGCCAACGCGGGCATCGACCAGTGGCGTTCGCCCGGCTTCCGAGATCGCGCCCTGGCCAAATGGCAGGTCGACATCGCCGAGGGGCGCACCTGGGTGGTCCCCGATGCGAGCGGAGAGTTGCTGGGGACCATCACCCTGGCGCGTCCCGATGCGGACTTCTGGACGCGGGCTGACGACCCCGAGTCGGCGGTCTACGTCGCGAAGCTCATCACGGCTCGCTCGGCGGCTGGCCAGCAACTCGGGGGCCGACTGCTCGACTGGGCTGGAGGAGTCGCGCGTGACCGAGGGCTCCCATGGCTTCGGTTGGACGTCTGGCGTGACAACTCCAAGTTGCAGGGCTACTACCTGAACGAAGGGTTCGAGCACGTGCGGACCGAGGCGCCGTCCCATCGCCTTTCGGGCTGGATGGCCCAGCGTCCTTCGTCGCTCGTTGTGCACCCCGACGCACCCCTGTGCACCGTCGACACACCGGGTTTGGCAGGCTGACCACACAGTGGGCCCTCGGGGGAGGACAATGCGCGAGACGCAGGGCTCCCCTCCCGAGTACACCGGGAGGCACTGCGCAGAGTGGCAGCCGATTGTGGTGGTCGGCGCCGCACTGATCCGAGTAGCCGCAACCGCGGTGAAACCAACGGAACCAGGAAGGCACCACGATGAATCGAACTCAGCACCCGCCTTCGCCGCAACGGCGCAACGCTCGCAGCTCGAAAATGCGTTCAGGGCTCCGGCGCCAGGGGTACAAGATCGCAGGATGGCCAGTCATCCGCAGCACGACCACCGGCGGTCATGTCCTCGCCTCGCTCCGGCTGGCGCGAGCCCCGTGAAACGCCGATGGCCGCCCTGTTTGCCAGCAGGACGGCCACCCAGATCGACTCCCGCCTCCACAGCTTGAGTCGTAGGTCGGCGATGACGCCGGGGCCTGAGCCCTGCCAGGGGCCCGAGGTCACCACTCACAGGATAGAGCGAGGAATGGCTTGCACGCAGCAGCGTGCTCCAGGTCACCGTCTCTTTTCCGTCACTTGCCGGTCTGCGACTCCCCAAACCTCCAGGGGAGAGCCCAACCAATGTTCCAGATCCACCTGACGACACGCAGCGTTGTTACGCCGACCCGTTCGGTCGCGTCCGCCGCGGTCTCCACCGCCGAGGCGGTGACTCCGTGAAGCGCCCACAGAGGGCCTTGGCCGCCGCCGCGCCAACGGACGGCGACGAGCTGTTCGAGTTCTCCGGCACCATTACCGACTACTGGTCGTACACGCAGGTCCGCGACTACCTGATGCTCATGCCGGGCATGACGCACACCGCGTACCGGCTCTACAGCCTGCTGCGGTCGATGATCGCCGAGGCCTCCCGCCAGTCGTGGAACGGCATGCGGCGTATGACGATCGACCAGCTTTGCTGGCTGCTGCCCGGCCCGAAGGACAAGCCCACCAGCATCTCGACCATGTACGAGGTCCTGGCGACGCTGGAAGAACTCAACCTGGTCGTACCGAAGGACGTGCTGGAGCTGGAGGGCATCAGCCAGCTCAAGGGCAAGGCGCGGGCCGCCAAAGGCATCTCCCGCGGCTTCATCGTCAACGACCTGCCCCCCGACGCCGAACACACCGGGTGGCGCAACGCGTGGGACAAGTTGGACGCCTACCGGCCGGACTGGCGGGAGAACCCGCCGGCGCCGCCCACCCACATCACCGAGATCGAGACCACGGCCAACGGGCAGATCCGGGCCAGAGTGCGGCTGGTCGACGCCAACGGCGAGCCGTTCCAGAAAACTGGAACACCGCAGGTCGAGGCCTCCGAGGCCCCTTCATTCCAGAAAACTGGATCGCCCTTCCAAAAAACTGGAACGCCAGCCCAGAATTCCGGAACGGATCTCCCGCTGACCAGCGAAAACGATCACCCTCTAAGAAGCTCTCTCAAAGAAGCCTCTCTCTCTGGTGACCCGGGTGCCCCAACGGACCCCACCGTCACAGCCAAGTCCGGGACGGGACGAGGAGAGGAGACTTCGGCTTCGCCGGAGAACGACATCACCCCCTCGGCTGCCGCCGAGGAGTCGGACACCCACGACGACGTGCGGGTGGCGGAGGCCTGGATCGAGTCCCGCCAGAAGCACGGGCACGGTGTTCCGGCCCGTGGGCGGACCGCGATGGTCCGCGACGCGGCTGCGCTGCTCGCCGACGGCATCGACGTCGACCACCTGATCGCCGCGGCCGCCGACATGGGCAGTCGGGGCAACTGGTACTCGCTGCCCCGTCACCTGGAGCGGTTCGTCCTGCCGAAGACCGCGGTGCCCGGCCAGCGCCGCGCGCTGCCCGACTGGTGCGGCAAGTGCAACGACGGCATCGAGCCCCGCCAGCCCGGCCAGCGGATGCGCGAGGACGACGACGGCCGCCTGGTCCGGTGCGAGTGCCACCCGAGCCACCCCGGCAACGCCAAGAAGTCGGTGCTGGCCTAGACCCTCCGCAGCACAACGGCGGCAGGGGAGCCCGTGGAAAGGCCCCTGCCGCCGCTCGAATCACCCAGTTCAAGAAGGGATTCACCCATGAGCGTACCCACTCAGCACGACGGCATGGAGGACGGCGGCGGCTCGCTGTTCGATGAGGCGCCGGACACCGTCCCCTTCGAGCGCGTCCCGCCGAACGACGTGGAGAGCGAACAGTGCGTGCTCGGCGGCATGCTGCTGTCGAAGGACGCGATCGGGGACGTCAACGAGGCCGGGGTGACGAACGAGGCGTACTACCGCCCGGCGCACGGCACCATCCATGACGCGATCATGGACATGTACGGCAAGGGTCAGCCGGTCGACCCGATCACGGTCGCGTCGTACCTGACGAAGTCCGGCGACATCGAGCGCATCGGCGGCGCCTCCTACCTGCACACCCTGGTGCAGGCGGTGCCGACGGCGGCGAATGCCGCGTACTACGCCGAGATCGTGGTCGAGCGGTACAAGCTGCGGCGCCTGATCGAGGCGGGCACCCGGATCGTGCAGATGAGCTACGCGGCCGAGGGCGAGGTCGCCGACGTCGTCGGCGCGGCGCAGGCCGAGATGCAGTCGGCGGTCCAGCTCGGCGCCGGGGGCGGGCAGGAGCGTGTGCAGTGGGTGGACGACATGCTGGAGGACTACCTCGTCAGCATGGACGCGCCGCCGCCCAGCCGCCTGCCGCTGCCGTACGACGACTTGAGGGCCATGCTCCCGATGGAGCCCGGCGACCTGGTCGTGGTGGCCGCCCGTCCGGCGATCGGCAAGAGTGTGGTCCTGCTCGACATCGCCCGGTGCGTGTCCATCGAGCACCGCATCACCGTCATGGTGTCGTCCATGGAGATGAGCCGCCCGCAGCTGATGGAGCGGCTGATGGCGGCCGAGGCCCGCGTGCCGCTGAACCGGATCAAGGACCGCCACTACATGAACGACGACAGGCGGCGCATCCACGACGCGGCCCTGCGTATCGGCGGGGCGCCGCTGGTCGTGGACGACGGCCCGGCGGCCACGACCGTGCAGCTGCGTTCGCGGCTGCGCTGGCTCCAGGCCCAGGGCAAGCTCCCGGCTGTGCTGGTGGTGGACTACCTCCAGATCATGAAGGCTTCCGGAAAGCGCGGACAGAACCGCACGGGCGAGGTGGACGAGATCAGCCGCGGGCTCAAGGAGCTGGCCGGGGAGTTCGGGATCATCGTCATCGCCGCGGCCCAGCTCAACAGGGAGGTCGAGAAGCGCGAGGACAAGAAGCCGATGATGGCCGATCTTCGCGAGTCCGGGTCGATCGAGGCCGACGCCAACGCCGTGATTCTGCTGCACCGGCCCGACGCGTACGACAAGGAGCACGAGCGGGCGGGCGAAATGGATCTGATCATCGGTAAGAACCGGCAGGGGCCGACGGGTACCGTCACCGTCGCCTTCCAGGGCCACTATGCCCGCGCTCGCAACCTCGGTTCAGGCTTCTGACCTGCTGTGGGATCTCAAAAATCCCGTGTCGGAATCTCACGGCTGATGTCGGATCGATGTCGGATACGACACCGGCCGTGAGACCGCCCAGGTCGGAGGACCGACGGACCGAGCTGCCCGAGGCGGACCGTCGAGAAAACGACATGGGCGTGAGACTCCAGCGTCCGACACGTCGTGAGACTGCGGACGAAGCCGCAGGTCATGAAGGCGGCATCCGACACGAGCGCCGAGAACCTACATGCGGAAAGGGGAATCCGGCATGATCGCAGCCGACGTGCGGGCACGTTCAGCATCTTCGACGCGCTCTCCGGTGTGCGCGAGGTGCTGGCCGTGGCCTCCCTCGGCAGCCCCGCTGCGGGCGGCATCTACCGGTTGGCCGGCGAACTAGCCGACGTGGCCGCGGCCGCCGAGACCGCCACCCGCGCCGAGTGGCAGGCGAAGCGGTCCGGGACCGTTCCCGTGCAGCCGGTCGACGGCGGTCGCCGGGAGCGGGCAGACTCAGAGCAGACGGAAAGGGGCACCACGCGATGACCGCAGAGCCGATTCACCCGCACGGGCCGGAGCGGGTGCCGCGCAACGCCGAAGGCATCGCGACCGCGCTGTCCGGCGAGCGCCGTATGGAGTTCTACCGCGAGCTGCTGGCCGCAGCCCCCGAGGAGGCCGAAGGCGTCCTTCGGCGCTGGTGGTGCGAGGCGATGCTCGACACGGATCCGTCCGGCGACCGGCTCACTGCGGCCGCGCTGGACGGGACGCTGCCGACGACCGCGGCCGCCGACCTCGTTGGTCGCCGCCGTGAGGCGGGCCTGCCCGTTGAGTGAGCCGTACGACGAGGACCCGCAGGGCCTGCCGTGCGTGCTGTCGAAGGAGGTCGCCGAACTCCTCATGGACAAGGCCCTGCCCGGGGAGGTGTTCGGCGCGATCGTGGCCGCTACGGTCGTGATCAACCAGACCCGCGGCGAGGTGCCGGGCAGCACCGCATCGGCGAAGTGGCCCCAGCAGCGGCGCATGCCGCTCGGCGCCGATGGCTCGCTCGGTATCGCCGAGTACGTCATCGTCGCCGACGCCGACCCGCGGCACATCGTCCTCACCCGCATCCAGCTCTACTGACCCGCCCGACCCGGGGCTCGGCGAGACACACCCGTCTCACCGGGCCCCTTCCCGGCCCCGCCGCACGTGCGGAGCCGACCGGCGTCGGCGGGTCCGCGCCCGGGCGGCACCGGGACTCGCCGACCGCTTCACCTCTTAAGGGGTGAGTTGGTGGTGCGGGTGAGGTGTGCCGTGCGGTCTCAGGCAGCGGGGGCTCCGCCCCCACACCCCCGACCCTCCACAGAGGGGAGGGGCGCCGCTGTGATCTTGCGGTGTGTGGGTGGTCGGGGGTGGTGGGGTCGGGGGGCCCCCTCCGCGACTGTGCCCCCGAGGGGACCACAGCCCGCGCCGGGCCGCCAGGCCAAGCCGCCTGCGGCGGTCGCGCGAGCGCGAGCCTGGCCCCCCGACACGGCCCGCGGTCGGCTGCGCCTGCCCAGCCGCGGAGGGAACCCCCCGACCGGCCCGTCGTGCGGCGTCCGCCGGGGGCAATTCCGGGGTCTGTCGAGGCGTCGGAATCCCCCCCCGGAATTCCCTTGAAAAAAGCCTCTGAACTGCGGTTTTTGGTGAGTTGAAAGTTGACCCACGCCTCAAAATTTGAGAGTATTGTCTACGTCGGAAGGGGGTGGGAATCCCCACCGGCCATCGGGCCCCGGGCCCGCACCGAGCCACCTCAACCGGAGGAATCACCGTGATCGACTTCGCCACTCTCAACCGCCTCGGCCTGGACGGCACCGATATCGAACTGCGTCCCGTCTTCGACCCCCGGCTGCGCACCTTCTCTATCCAGCTTTGGGAGAACGGCGAGCCCGGCGGCATCCACGGCCTGACCGACAACTTCCGGGGCGCCGACGAGCCGCTTGAGGCGATCGGCGCCTTCCTCGCTGACAACGGCGTGCGCGCCGTCACCGACGAGGAGGCCGCGCTGCTCTACGCCGGTCTCGTCCAGGCCAAGGGCGGCCCGGACTGGGAAATCCTGCTGCTCTCCATCGGCGCCGACGACCGGGCCTGACCGGTCGTCACCCCGCGAGCGGGCGGGGGCGGGAATCCCCGCCCGCTCGCGGACCCCGGCCATCGAACCACCTCAACAAGGAGCACGATCATGAGCGCCACCACCCTGAAGACCCGCATCGGAGAGCCGGACATCGAGTGCCGCTACCCCGTGATCATCGGCGAAGACCGGGTCATCGGGCAGGCCTACCGCTGGCACCGTGACTGGCTGGTCGTCACCAGCGAGGGCGAGCACAACCTCCGCCGCCCGGCACACGGCACCAAGGGAATCGACATGGCCGCCGCGTACCTCGCCGAGGAGTACGCCGCCGGTCGCGTCACCGCCGTCGCCCTGGAGCAGATCCGCGCCGAGGCCCCGAAGCCGCTGGACGGCCCGGTGCCCCTGCTGCACCCGCGGATGCCTGCCAGCCCGCGCAACATCGCGGGTGCCCACGTCGCGTTCGCCGGGCTGACGGAGCACCGCTGGCGTGCCGTGCTCCACGGCTTTCCGGGGTCGGACAACCCCTGGTACCTCCAGTGCGAGCTGTGCCCCTGGTCCGGCGTCCGCTACTGGAGCCACCATCGCGGACGCAACGGCAACCCGCCGTCCGCCTACCGCCACGAGGGCGGATGCATCGGCGAGGAGAAGGTCCGCGCGCTGATCCCCGCCTACCAGAAGTAGCCCGCTGCCCGCCGGGCCCGGATCTCCCTGGGCCCGGCGGTACGGCCACACCGCCCGCCTGCCCGGGCGTCGGCGGGGCGGGAATCCCGCCGCGCCCGGGCCCACACCGAACCACCCCAACTCGAAGGAACAGTCACGATGACCAGCACGCCGCGACTCGACAGCCTCACGGCCGGCGGGACCAACGACGTCTTCGACGGCATCCGCCTCGCCGACGGCCATGTGCTCACCCTCAAGACCCGCCCCGGCGCCGACACGGCGGAGGAGGTCTTCCTGTACGCGGGCCTGACCGCCCCCGACACGGAGGCCTGGGAGAACGAGGACCAGTGGGAGGAGTGGCTGACCGGCGGCAACCTCGGCGAGGGCTCGCTGTACGTGGACGTGCCGGTCGAGGCCGTGCGCGACCTGATCGTGCAGCACGGCGGCGAGCACGACGACCAGGAGCCCGCGCCGGAGAGTACCGGGAAGACGGACGAGGGTGAGACGGCGGAGGTCGCCGCGACCCGCGCTCTTGCCGAATGGATCACGACGTCGCAGACGTCGCCGGACCCGATGACCCAGCTCGCCGATCTGCACGGGGCCTTCGAGATCGGCTACAGCGCCGATGAGGTCCGGTCGGTCTTCGGGCGCATCGCGGAAGAGGGCGGCCCGTACCTGGTCTGCGTGTGGGACTACGCCGACGAGTACGGGTTCGGCGGCAACTCCCAGTTCTACGCCGAGGGCGAGGACGGCGGCCTCTTCGAGGTCCAGCCGGACCTCCATCTCTGGCTCAGCGGCCAGCAGGAGACGCCCGGCCCGCTGGACACGTGGGTGTGCGCGCCCGTCGCCGAGCCGACCGAGTTCCCCGTCAGCGACGACTTCCACAACTACGCCCGGGTCGACCGGACCGACGACTGACCAGTCCGACGACTGACCGGTCCGACCGGCCGGGGGAGCGGGGCGGGAATCCCGCTCCCCCGGCCGGGGCCGCGCACCACACCGAATCCCTCAACCAGGAGACGATCGTGACGAAGAAGCCCTTCACCCCGCCGTGCGGCACGGAATGCGCCGCCGCCCAGATGGAACTGTTCGCCGCGCCGCCCGCGCCGCCAGCCGCGCCCCCTGCGGAGTTCGACTTTGACGCCCACGACGTCGTCATCGTCGGCGACAGCGGCGGCAAGGACTCCGGCGCCACCGTGCACGAGGTGTGCACCCAGGCCGACAAGGCGGGCCAGCTCCACAAGGTCCGCGTACTGCACTGCGACCTCGGCCGCACCGATGACGGGCACCTGGTCGAGTGGCCTGGTGCGCTCGAAGTCGCCCGCGCGCACGCTGAGCAGTACGGCGTCCCGTTCGCCGTCCGCCGCAGCAAGCGGTGGAAGTCGCTGTGGGAGCGGATCCTCTCGCACGGCAACTGGCCCGGGTTCTTCGCCCGCTACTGCACGAGTGACGGGAAGACCGTGGTCGGCCGGGACTTCGTGGACGAGACCGGCGTCGAGCTGAACCTGGGGCGCCCGATCCGGGCCGGATATGCGATGGGCATGCGCGCCGAGGAGTCCCGGGCCCGCGCCAACAAGCCCGAGATCGAGCGGAACCGCATGAGCGGCAAGGGCACGCTGAGAGTCGTGACGACGTGGCTCCCGGTCCACCGGCTCACCACCGAGCAGGTGTGGGAGACCCACCGGAAGAACGGCATCGCGCACCACGAGGCCTACGACCAGGGTATGCGGCGCCTGAGCTGCCGCGCCTGCCCGCTTGCGCACACCGACGACCTCGTGCGCTCCGCGCAGCTCAACCCCGGGCTGTTCGCCGAGTACGCCAAGGCCGAGGCGGAGATGGGCCACCAGTTCAAGAAGTCCATCAGCCTGCGGGAGATCATCGAGCGCGCCCGGGGCTGACCGGCCGTGGCCAGCGGGGGAGCGGGGCGGGAATCCCGCTCCCCCGCCGGGGCCGCACACCACACCGAACCCCTCAACTGCCGAAGGACCGCAGCATGAACGACGTCATCCGCCGCCCGCAGCGCACAGTCACGCCGGAGGAACGCGAGATCGTACGGGGCGCCTCCGCCCTGAACTTCCAGGGCGGCTTGATCATGGGCATCATCGACCCGGTACCCAACCCGTCGCCCATGGGTGAGGACGAGGGCGCGTGGGTGCGCGAGCAGGTGTGGCCCGCGTTCCTCACGGAGATCGACCGCAAGTACCCGTTTGGCTTCTGGCGCTGGTCGATGTGCGAGCGGGGCACGTGCTGGAACTGCCTCGGCGGCCGGTGCGAGCTGTGCGTCCACCGGCAGGAGGGCGGCCCGCACTTGGACGACAACACCGACTGGGTGCACGGCCCCCGGGGGCGGGTCGTCGCGAAGCTCATCGTCCGGCCCGACGACGCGCCGTGCGTGTGGTGGTGCCGGTGCCCCTGCGCCAAGGACGACTCGGTCACCGCCGAGCCCGCGGCGCCGGTGGAGGCCGAAGCCGAACCGGCGGAGTCGGGCCCCGACCGCCGGGCGGAGCGGGGCGCCGCGTGGGGAGGGCGCCGTACTCGAGGATGCGAGCCTGCCGATGAGGCGCAGTGCACCCTGTTCTGACGGCGGCCCGCGAGCCGGGGCCGCTCGGCGCCGGACGTCGAGCGGCCCGGCGGGGCGCAAAAGCGTGGGAATCCCGCCGGGCCGTGCGGTCCGGCCACCGAGGGCCCTCAACAGACCCATAACCGGACCAGTCACCATCGTATCCACGACCGACACCACCAGGAGCACACCCGTGAAGACCGTCGACGGCCGCCAGTGGGCGAACCGCGAGGACCTGATCGAGCACATCGGCTACGGCGGGACCACCCTGAAGAGGCTGTGGCGCGACCGCCGGGCCAACGGTCACCCCGAGCCCCGCGAGATTGACGGCGTCATGCACTGGGACCTGGAGGCCTGGGACCAGTGGTTCGCCCAGCATCGCGACCGGCCCCGGGACCTGTCCGGCGTCGACCGCGGCGGCGACCCGGACGAGCAGCTACCGCCAGCGAAGCAGGCCCGCGTGCTCGGCGTCGACCCCAGCCGGATCACCCAGTACACCAAGAACCCCCCGCCGGAGTGGCCCGACCCGGTCCGCGTCGAGGAGCTGCCCACCCGCACCCGCGAGTACCGCACCCGGGCCCAGCTCTGGGCCTGGGTCGACAACCCCGTCAGCGGGTTCGGCACCAGCGGCGGACGCCCGCCCGGCCCCGACTCCAAGGCCCGCGCGGCGAAGACCCCCGACCTGCGAGTCCGGCTGGCCGCCGAGGCGCTGGCCGCGATGCCCGACCGGAAGGCCGGAGAGGTGGCCGCAGCCCTGGCCGAGACCCACGGGCAGTCCGTCGACACCTGGAAGCGGATCATCACCCAGGCCCGCAAGGAGGCCCGGCAGTAGCAGGCCCGGCAGGGACGATGGCCAGTGCGACCCGGAGCGGGCGCTGGCCATTGTCGTCCCTGCCACCGGTCCGTCCGCAATCTCACCTCTTAAGAGATGAGTTCATGGCGGGAGTGCCCGGGAGGCTGTGGGCCCAAGCAACGCGGGGGCTCCGCCTCCACACCCCCTGCCCTCTCTCGGAGGGGGCAGGGGAGCGCGGTGAGCTGCGGGCCGATGGGGTGTGATCGGTGGGTGGGGTCGGGGGACTCCCTCCTCCAAAAGGGATTCTGAGCTGCGATTTTGTGGTGCGCCGGGGGTTGACTCGAACCTTAAAACTTGAGAGTATTGTCTACGTCGGAAGGGGGCGGGAATCCCTAACCGGCCACCGGGCCCCCGGCCCACACCGAGAAACCTCAACGATCAAGGACGGTCATGGTGGGCACCCCTGTGCGCGACGCCGCCCCCGAACCGGCGACGGACGAGGACGGCCGCCCGTACGCGAGTGGCTTCCGGCCGGCGGTGCTGGAGTGGGACGGCTGGACGTGCGCCGACTGCATTGTCTGCGGCACCGGCACGGAGTGCGCCGACTGCCAGGCCTGCACCGACTTCGCCTTCCCCTACCCGCCGCACTGGGCCCGTCCGTGGGCCGAGGGTGACCCGGAGCGCGGCATTGAGGCGTTCGGCGGCCCGGGCGGCATGTCCGCCGGGCGGGCGCTGGTGGACGACGGTGGCGACTGGGTCCTGATCGAGTTCAACCGCGACGCCGCGGCGACCGCCCGGGCTGCCGGGCACTGGGTGGTCGAGGCGGACATCCGCACGCTCGACCCCCGCCACCCGGTCCTGCGGGGCGTGCGCCGCTTCCACGGCTCCCCGCCGTGCCAGACCCTCTCCGGCGCGGGCAAGCGCGCCGGGTGGAACGCCGCCCAGATCTCCGAACTCCAGTCGATCATGTGGCAGGCGAGCGAGGCCTTCGGCTTCCTGGAGGTGGACGACCTGTGCAGCCTCTACGGCGGCCCCCACCACTACTTCGGCGACGTCATCGACGGTATGGAGGACCACCCCGACGCCCACGGCTGGGGCGAGCAGTGCGGCGGCGGCCACCTGCCCCCCTGCATGACCCCCGCAGACTTCCGGAAGTGGACGGCGAGCGTGGTCTCCGACGACCGTACGGCGCTCATGGCCGAGATGCTGATCTGGCCGATGTGCCTGGTCCAGATCGGCGCCCCGCTGGTGTCCATCACCATGGAGCAGAGCGCGAACCTCCTCAAGCAGAGCCCGGCCCTGGCCGAGGCCATCCAGTCCGAAATCACCAGCGTCGAGGGCTTCGGCTGGGCCTGGTGCTCGTGGCAGGTCGCCGACGCCGCCGACTTCGGCGCAGCCACCCACCGCGAGCGCGCGTGGATGGTCGCCACCCGCTACGAGGAGCCCCGCTACGCGGACCACGTGGACGGTGACAAGGCGGCCCGCGCGATGTGGGCGTACGTCCTCAAGCGCACCGGCCGACTGCCGGACTGGGCACCGGAACTCGACCGGCGGATCGATCCCTACCAGGGGCGCCCCGCCCTGCCGAAGGTGACCGTTGCGGCCGCGCTTGACCTCCCGACGGACTGGTGGGCCGACACCCGCGGTAAGCGCGGGATCAACCCCGAGACCGGCAAGCCCATGGGCGGTGGATCGTTCCCGCTCAACGACGTTGGCCAGTGCGTCACCGCCCCCTGGTACGGCATCAAGTTCCGCCCGGCCTACGTCCCCCAGGGTGAGGGCACCAACACGATCACCGCCCCCGAACTCGGCGCCCTGGTCGGCTTCCGCCGCGACTACCCGTGGACCTACATCCCGACCCGCGCGGGCGCCCGCGGCGTGCGGAACATCGCGCAGATGATCGCCGACGCGGTGAGCCCGGTCATGGGCGCGGCCGTCTCCTCCGCCGTCCAGGGCGAGGACTGGTACGAGCCGGTGGCCACCTACCAGACAGCGCTCTACCGGCTGGACGGCCAGGCCGCCGACACCGGCCGCCCGGCACTGCCCGCCCCGCGCACCAAAGACGGGGCGATCGAGCAACTGGAGCTGTTCCCCGCAGCCTGACCCACCCTCACGACGAAGTCCCGGTGGACCGCTGGAGATCAGCGGCCCACCGGGACTTTTCGGTCACCCTTCGGGTCCTCGACCCGAGACCGGTGTCGCCGGACGCTCGCGCACCGGTACCGTCCTGAGCGCGACGTCAGAACGGAGTCCATCATGGCGCACGACGCTGAAAATGGCCCGCGTACATTCGGCCAACGGGTCCGACGAGAGCGCGAGCGGAAGGGGCAGACGCGACCGGTGCTCGCCGGTCTTGTCGGCCGCAGCACGGAATGGGTCAAGGCGATCGAGAACGACCGACTCGGCATGCCACGCCTGCCGCTCCTTCTGCGTCTCGCGGAGGCCCTCGGCGTGGACGACCTTGCCGCTCTCACCGGTGACGAGCGGTTGGCGGCCGCCACCTACACGAAGGCCGCTCACCCTGAGCTCTTGCGGGTGAAGGAAGCACTGACGACCTACGATCTGCTTGTTCGGGACGAGGAGCCTGCGCCGACCGCAGAGCTCGCCACCCGGGTGCAGAACGCATGGCAGGCATGGCACGGATTCGGCGACCACCGCACCCGCGTCGCCAACGTGCTGCCTGCCCTGCTGGCCGACCTCCAGCACGCCGCCCGGACACACGAAGGCGTCGAGCGTCGACAGGTCCAGGTGCACCTTGCGCAGGCCTACCATCTCGCCCAGCTGTACCTGAGTTTCCAGCCCGCGCCGGAGCTGGTGATGCTCACCGGCGACCGGTCCATGACGATGGCCCAGGACGCCGACAGTCCGCGCGCCATGGCCGCCTCGGCGTGGTACCTCAACCACGTCTTCCGGGACGCCGGAGAGCGTCACGAGGCGCGCGTCGAGCTGGCAATGAAGTCCATCCAGCTGCTCGACCCGGACCGCGGATCGGAGGACATCGCCCTCGGCGGACTGCTGCACCTGGCCGTCGCCTTGTCGTACGCGCGGGTCGGGCAGAAGGGCAACGCCGAACGGCACTGGGACCGGGCGGCCGCGGCCGCCCGCCGACTCGGCGACGGGTACGCGCACCCGTGGCTGGTGTTCGGCCGGAGCATGGTCGACGCGTACGCGATCACGATGAACAACGACCTCGTGCGGGGCGGGGCTGCGATCGACGCGGCGACGCACGTCGACCTCGGCACGATGCAGAGCGCCACCCGCCGCAGCTTCCACATCATCGAGACGGCCCGCGCGTACAGCATGGAAGGCGAGTCCGTGGCGGTCGTGCATCTGCTGAAGAAGGCGTATGAGGCCAGCCCTGAGACGGCTCGCTTCAACCTGTTCGCGAGGGGCGCCGCAGCGGAGTTGGCGGAGAACGGCAGTGCGATCATCCGCGACGACGCGCGGGGCCTCGCGCGTCAGCTCGGCGTCGCCGCTTAGGGGTACAACCTGTACCCCTCGACGAGGGGGTAGCGACTGTACCTGTCGCTACCCCCTCCGGCTTTTACGGTCATGGCTCGACTATCCGCTACCCGAGGTCTGGCGATGCCCGACATGACCACCACACCCCGCGGGTCGGGACATCCCGGCTACAGCGAGACGATGACGCGCACCCCCGAGACGGCGGAGAAGGCACGGCGCTTAGCGCGCGTGGCCGTGTGCGCCTGGAACATGCACGAAGCAGGAGACAGCGCAGCGCTGTTGATGTCGGAGCTGTTCGCGAACGCGGTCCGACACGCCCGCGGCGGGAGCGTCCGGGTCATCATCAATCGCCCCGACGACGAACGGGTCTACGTGGCCGTGGTCGACCGTGCGCCCAACCGACTGCCGCAGATGCGCGAGGGAGGGCCGGACGACGTCAACGGCCGCGGACTGGCTCTGGTCGATGAACTGGCGGACAGATGGGGATACGACCTGATGGGTCGCGGACGCCGCCCGTGGGGCAAGCGCGTCTGGGCAGAGATGAAGGTGAGTCGATGACCGAGACCAACGCGTTGCCGTCGGTCGGCGACGAGGTGATGGAAGGGAAGACCCGGGCCATTGTGACCGATGTCCGCGGCGGAGTCGCCTGGCTCCGGCGCCAGACGGGCGGCGGAGAGGAGTGGCCGGCGGAGGAGCCGCACAAGCTCACGGTGCGGCGGACGCGCAAGGAGATGATCGCAGCGGGTGACCTGTGAGGGACTGCCGCAGCAGCGGGCCGTAGCCCGCCCCTTGAACCCCGCTGCCCGCGCCACCTCCGTCGCGGGCAGCGGCCGGAAGAGGTGCCCCGGATACCCACCCGTGAGGGTTCCGGGGCACCACTGTGTGTCCCAGATTTCTGGAACCGCCCACCCCCTTGCGAGTCGCACTCGCACGACGGCCCGACCCCCCCTCCCGGCCCCCGGCGCCGACTCTTTTCCTCCCTCCCCGTCAAGGCCTTCCCAAGGCCGGGGGACGGAGAGTCAAGGAGGAGCGCCCGCACCGCAGGCGCGTCGGGAGGGACGAGCGATGAGGCGAGGAGCGGACGTACGACCTTGACGCGGAGGAGCCCGGCCGGACACTGGATCAGCCGAGGAGGGATGCGTGCACATCACGAAGGGGCCTCGCGAAGCGGGGCCCCTTCTCTCTGCGTTCATTGCGGTCAGCCGGAGACACTTCCGGCGGTCGCCGTGGCAGCCTCTGCGGCGCCTTCCTGTGCGGGCACTGTACCCACAGGCGGGGTAGTCGGAGACTCCGTTGCGGAGGCCTCCGGCTTCTCCCTCTTCGTCGTCCGTCGGGTGCGCGGGCGCCCCTTCGGACGCTTCGCGGGTTCCTCGGCGCCGATCGCCGTCAGTTCCTCTGCGGTCCAGCCCGCCGCCTCCGCAGCGACGAACGCCTTGATGTACGGCGCGTCCAGCTCTGCCAACTGGCGCTGGAGTTCAGCGCGCCGTCCCAGGATCTCCGCCAGTGGCTCGAAGGCCTTCTCGCGGGCCGCCTGGACTTCTCTCATCCGCTGCATGATGTCATGTGAACTCGCCATGCCGTGATCGTACTGTTACGGCCCCAGACGGCGGCTGCGGGGGCGGGTCCATCACCGCAGGCCGCAGGGATTTTTGACAGGTGGCCATGCGCACCGTGTGCGCTTCCGACGGCCTCAACCACCGAAAGCGAGTTAGTGCTTACTGATATCAGTAAGTGGGATCCCCGGCTGTTGGTCCACTAGGGTGGCAGCCGGGGATCTTGGGTCCGAGGACGGACCGGGTGGGTGGAAAGGGGGCTGCCCGTGGCAGAGCTACCGGCAGCGGACGGCCGGAGGAGCGCTCCGTTGCGACGCCGCGAACGCGGTGCCGATGGCCGTCGCGTTAACCGCTTCCTTGTCTCCTACAACGACACGGAGCTGTCGATCGTCCGTGAGGCCGCCGCCCGCGATAGTCAGGCACTCGCTGCTTGGGTCGGCAACGCCGCCCTGGACGTGGCGAAGGAGAGGGTCGTCCCTGTGTCGGCCGACGCCCGCGACGTCGTCGCCGAGTTCATCAAGGCCCGCAACCATGTCTCGCGGGTCGGCAACAACGTGAACCAGATCGCGAAGGCCCTGAACGCTGACGGCACGGTCACCGCCGCGCAACTCGCGGCCGCCCTGGACGCCGTACACAGGGCCATCCAGCGCATGGACGAGGCGACCCGGCAGGTGATGCGCGAGCGGCGGCCGCGGTCGTGATGCCGAAGAAGGCCCGGGAGGGAAACGACACCTGGGGGCTGCTGGATTACCTGTTCGGGCCGGGCAAGCGCGATGAGCACACGGACCCGCACATGGTGGCCTCTTGGGACGACCCGTACGTGGAAGACCCGGCGCGCTCGCCGGACATGACGATCGCCGACCTGGCGCTCATCCTGGATGCCCCGGTGTACGCGCTGCTGGGTAAGAAGCCGCCCAAGCACGTGTACCACGTGGCCGTGCGCAATGCACCCGAGGACCGCACCCTCACGGACGGGGAATGGGCCCGGGTCGCCCGCGAGATGATGCATGCCTCCGGCGTCGCTAAGCACGGTGATGACCAGGCCTGCCGGTGGGTGGCGGTTCGGCATGCTGACGACCACATCCACATCGTGGCGACCCAGGCACGGCAGGACGGTCGGCGGCCGAATCTGCGGAAGGACATCGTGAAGATGCATGCCGCCGCGCGAGAGTTCGAGGTCGAGTTCGGGTTGCGCCGATTGACGCACGGCGACAAGACCGCGAGGAAGTGGCCGAAGACGGGGGAGACGGAGAAGGCGCAGCGCCGCGGACTGTCGGAGCCGGTACGCGAGACGCTCCAGCGGACGGTACGCGAGGCGGCGGCCGCCGCCGTGAGCGATGCCGACTTCTTCGCCCGGCTGTCGACGTCCGGTGTGCGGGTGAAGCAGCGCATCGCGCCGGACGGGAAGGTGACCGGGTACTCGGTCGCCATGCCCGGTGACCGTGACGGCGGGCAGCATGCGGTCTGGTTTCCCGGCGCCAGACTCGCCCCGGACCTCTCCCTGCCTCGGGTACGTGAGCGGTGGCTGACGCCGACGGTCGTACCGGCGGTCGCGGCGGCGGAGATGTGGCGCGAGGCGGAGCGCCGGGTGTGCGCGGCCGCCGACCAGCTCGGCGCCGGCGGACTGAGCGAGGGGGCCGGAGACGTCGCCGCGCTCGGTGACCTCATCGTCGTCGCCGCCGTCATCTCGCCGCGCATGGTGCGCGACCGGATGAGGCAGGCCGCCTACGAATTCGAGCGCGCGTCCCGCGTCCCGGGTGACCGTGCGCTGGAGGGTCAGGCGCGCGGACTCTACCGGGAGTCGACATACCTGCTGTCGCAGTCCGCCGCTGCGGCCGGTCGCAGTGACACGGTCGCCGCACTCGGGCTTTTGCTGGCCCTGATGACGGCGATCGAGGCGTCCCGGCGCTGGCACCAGGCGCAGGAGCACCGCGCCCAGGCGGAGGCCTCGGGGCGGGCCGGTCGACTGCTGCGCGAAGCGGTCGAGGTGACCGCCGGTGCGAGCGCGGCACGGGAGTACCGGCCCCGCCCGAAGCGCGCGGCCGCACGACCCGGCGGGCCCCGGCGGACGCCCGCCGTGTCCGGCGAGGGGCCGATGGCTGGGGTGCTCCAGCAGGCCCTTCCCGAGCACGCACGTACGGTGCTCGCGGACCCGGCGTGGCCCGCGTTGCGCACGCGCCTGGTCGCGGTCGAGAAGGCGGGCGAGGACCCGGCCGACGTCCTGGCCGCAGTAGCCGCGCGCCGGGAAATGACCTCGGCGGACTCCGTTGCCGAGGTGCTTACATGGCGTCTGGATGGGTGGCAGCGCCAGCGCAGTTCGGCGGCGACCGCCTCCGGCAAGAACCCGCCGCCGACGTCCACGGGGGGCATTGGAGGCGCCGGTGCGGTCCGCAAGACGGGGTCGCCGGGGCCGACACGTCGACCGCCGGGCGACGAGCAGCGCAAGGGGCCGAAGCGGGCCCAATAGCGAGGGGAGCGAGACATGGCAACACCGGCGCCGGAGGAGCAGGTAGGAGAGGCGTTCGCGGCGGCCGCCGCCGAGGCGGTGCAGACCTCCGTGGTGGCGTTCCGTTTGGTGATGGCCATCGCGGACGCGGTGCGGCGTCACCAGCAGCGCCAGAAGGGCGGAGCGGAGGAGGAGTTGCCGACCACCGAGGAGTCGGTGGCGGAGGCCTCCGGCAAGGTGCAGAAGCTGCTGCCGTCGGACATCGGCGCGGTGCTGCTGGACGGTGCCGACTGGCCGCAGCTCGCGCAGCAGCTGGTGGCTCTGCGTCGTGCCGGGGTGGACCTGGAGGCGATGCTCCCGCGCGTCGGCGAGATCGCGGTGACGGTGCGGGACGCGGTCACTGCGAACGCCGAGCGGGTGGCCCGCGAGGGCACGGACACGTGGGCCGGGATGCTGCGAGAGACCATGCCGGCGGGTCCGGTGCGTGAGGCGCTTCTGTCTTCCCCGGCGTGGCCCGACATGGCGGCGACGATGGCGAAGCTGGACGAGCGGGGAGTCGACGTGCGGGCGATCCTCGCCTTCGCGCACGAGGAGGGCGTCGGCGTCGACCAGGCCGTGGCGAAGGTGCTCGCGGCTGCCGAGGTGCCGACTACGAGCCGGGACGCGATGCTGTCGTACGGGCCGCTGACGACCGGGTTGGACATCCCCAGGGATCTGGACCTGTCCGACCGCGAGCGAGCCCTTCGGCAGCTGGCCATCTCACAGTCGGAGAACCAGCGCTACACACGGATGGTGCGCGAGGCGCTGCCCGGGCGCGAGCGCGAGGCGGACATGCTCGTCGCCGCGAAGCAGTGGCCGCTGATCGCCGCGCGCATGGAGCGTATGGAGCGCGACGGCAAGCCGGTGGCGGAGCACCTGGCAGGCCTGTCGAAGGACACCGCCTGGGAGGCGGGACCGAAGACGCAGATGGGTGGACGGCTGGTCCAGGCCGCCAACGACGCGCTGCGCAAGCCGGTCGGCGGACCCGCGACGGAGTCCGGGGTGAAGGTGAACACCGCGGCGGCCCGGTCGCAGTCGCCGAGCGTGGACCCTACTAAGACCTCCGCGTCGAAGGGCGCGGCGCCTGCCCAGCCAGCGGTGGCCGCGCACCGGGAGGCCGGGCCCACTGCGAAGGGTGGCAAGACCCGGTAGTCCGCCGCCCCGACGCACCTGTGCCGCAGACCGATTCGGGTCTGCGGCACACGTCGTTTCCGTATCAGGGGCGGGTCGCGCCGACATAGTCGCTCTCCGGCATCGCCGAGGTGAGGGGGGCGAGTTCCACGTGGCGGCCGGTGCGCGGCGCGTGCAGCAGGTTGCCGTCGCCCGCGTATATCGCAACGTGGTAGATGGACCCGGTGCCGCCGTGCGACCAGAACAGTAGATCGCCCGGCTTGAGGTCGCTGCGGGAGACGGGCCGGTCGGACGTGGCGCCGTACTGAGCGGCGGCCGTCCTCGGCAGCTTCGTCTTGGGCCAGAACGCGTACTGGAGGAGGCTGGAGCAGTCGAAGCCCACGGTGTTGCTCGCGGCGCACTTACCGTTGAGGTAGCCGTTGGTGCCATCACAGAATCCGGTCGACGGACCCGACGGTCCGCCGCCTCCCCACGCGTACGGGGTGCCCATCCGGGTGGCCGCCTTGCGCAGGGCGTCCGCGCCCGAGCCGGAGCCGGAGACCGTGAGCAGGCCGGGCCCCTCGAAGCGCGACATGGTGGACAGGATGATCTGCACGTACTTGTACGTCTCGCCCTTGGCGAACGACTTCGGGGGCACACCGCCGTACTCCTGGACGCGGCCCCATCCGGCGTTGTAACCGGCCAGCGCGAGCGCCCGGACGTCGCCGGGGTAGCCGGAGTTCTTCGCCTGCTTGAGCAGGGAGCACATCATGCGGCCCTGCGCCATGACGGCGTCGCCGATGTCCCACGGGCTCGACTCGCCGTTGCCGTCGGCATCCCTACCCCATGTCGCCCAGGCTTCCGGCATGAACTGCGCCGGTCCCTGCGCGCCGGCGTCGCTGGTGGCCTCCTCGTGGCTGGTCTGGAATTTGCTCTCCTGGTAGAGCTGAGCGGCCAGCAGTGCCGGGGTCATCCCCGGCTGCTTGCAGTCGGCGTCTGCCTTCAGGATCCACTTGCGGAATTCGGAGGGAACGCCCCGCAACCCGCCGCCGCCGTCCGTCGTCTCGGTGGCCGATGCGTCGTCCTCCACGACCAGGACCACCACCCCGATGAACGCCAGGACGACGAGGCCTATCACTGTCGCGGCAGCTCCAACGAGCACCTTCACGCGCTATCCCCCCGGGCTTGTGTCTTCGCGGTCGCGCCGGTTGTGTGACTTTCTGCCGTACTAGATCACGATGCGCTCGGCATGCGCGCCTCCATTGAGGTGGAGCCCGGACCGTGGGCGGGGCCCACGGCTCACGTAGGGTCGGTCTCTCATGGGGTGACTTCGCTGAGCCAATGCCGACCTCTTCATTTCGCGCAGCGAAATGGAGGCGTCCGTGCGGGGCCGTTGGCGACTCGGGGGTTGGCTGATGGGTGTGCGTGTGACGCGGCGAAGGGTGCCGGGGTCACCAGCTGCGATCGGGCCGCCATCTCGGAACAACCGTCGCTTTGCGGGCAGAATCCGCGCCTTCGCGCATTTGCCGTAGAGCGACACTTGTGACCCAACCTCCGGCTACCGCGAAAGCCCATTCAGGTTTTTCGAAGGTTCACGCTACCCTCAGTGATCCCAAGAACCCAATATCGTGACTTAACCAAAGGCATATAGGGGGGAGTTGCGGCATGACCACCCAACCGGTGACATCAACCCCAGGCAGCACTGCACCGGTTGCGCTCCGGTACGCGCTGATGCCCATCAACGGTTACGGCATTGCAGTGGCAACGGTTGCCCGGATGCTCGACGGCGACTCCGGCAGCCCCCGCGCCCGTGTCCTCGCGCCAGGGGAGTACATCCCGTACGGGGCCGCCCCGGTACTCGTGGCCGACACGACGCTGTACAGCGTGACGTGCTTGGAGGAGACCCTGCTGCGCTGGGGCCCCCTGCCAAAGCCCTGGCTCGTTTGGGTGGCTGACGCCCCGACTCGCCCGGTGCAGGACGCCCGCTTCCTGGTCCGCGCCCTGGAAGGGCGCCTGGCCGGGGTGGCGAAGGTGCCGTACCTGCCGGTCCTGCGAGCTGTTAAGGGACCTGACGAGGCCCTGGAGTACAAGGACGTCCAGTCCGCAGCCGAGAAGCTGCGGCGCACAATGGAGAGGAAATGACCATGGCCCTGGAACGCTTCGCTGCGGCGATGTACCTGGCGGGGGACGGCGACAAGGACAGGGGCGGCCTCATCCCCGGGGCCAAGCCCACGAAGATCCCCGGGATGGAGGGCCCTGTCGCCCAGATCTTCGGATACGGCCTGTGGCTGCTGGTCCTGGCCGGAGTCGGCGGCACGGCCTACGGCGTGTACAAGCTCGCCGTGGCGGACAAGAGCCGCAACGGCGGCGGTTCCGAGCCCTTCAAGTGGATGGGCGGCGGGATCGCGGCCATCCTTTTGTCCAGCTCCCTGATCGCCATTCTTAACGGCATCGCAGGCTGAGGCGGGAGGCATGGGACGACGCACCAGGGGGACGTGGAACACCAAGGGAGTCTGGTTCGCGGGCGCCGCGCTCGCGGCCGTGCTCGCCCTGACGGGCTACGCGGCGTTCGGCGGGGACGACGGAGGCACGGACACGCCGGGCAAGGGCGGATCGAGTGCGAGTGCGAGTGCGTCCCCGTCCTCCGGTCCGTCGGCGACGTACGCGCCGCCGGAGGACTGGACCGAGCCGGATCAGTGGGCGGCGCTTCCGCGGGGGAAGCGCACCGACAGCAAGGGCAGCACGGTCGGCTTCCCCGAGGGCACCGAGGGCGCGGTGGCGATGATGGTGGCCGCCAACACGACCGCCATCGAGGGCGAGAAGTCCAACGTCGACGAGCAGCTGCGCATCTACCACTCGTACATCGGCAAGGCCGACCAGTCCTCGGAGAACGCCGAGCAGATCGAGCTGAACGCCGTCCAGAGTGACAAGGCCTTCGCCAAGCAGATGGGCGTGAGCCCCGGGCAGCCGCTGCCGTCGGGCGCGTACGTCCGCAGCACCGTCGTGGGCTTCAAGGTCATCAAGAAGTCGGACACCGAGGTCAGTGCGTGGCTGCTGTGCCGGGTGGTCCAGAAGGCCGGGGAGATGAAGAAGGAGTCCGGGTCCTACACCCGCACTCTGGCCGGCGCGCAGTGGGAGGACGGCGACTGGAAGCTGACCGGCGCCGCCACCAAGGGCGCACAGCAGGACGTCCAGGGGCAGACCCAGCCGAAGATGGCGGCCCCCGGTGACCCCGACTTCAACGGGTCCGGGTGGACAGCCATAAGGCAGGCGTCGTGAAGCGGCGGCTCGCATCGCTGCTGCTCGCCCTGGTCGCAGTGTTCGGAGTTTCGGTGTCCGCGCCGCAGCCCGCGGCCGCCGACGGGATCATCGGCAACACCATTGAAGGGGTGTGCCTGGTCGGCACCGGCCCGGTCCTGGGGACGATCCTGCACACCGGCATCGGCGGCCTCACCGGCTCGGACATGTGCGACGCCGTCGGCGACGCGGGCGAGAAGGCGATCAAGAAGGCCTGGAAGAACGTCTGGGAGAGCGTCCTCGGCGACATCGTCAAGAGCGCTCAGGACGTCACGAAGTGGGTCATCAAGAAGGTGCTCACCTTCGCCTTGCTGGGCCCATCGGTGGACCTGAAGGGCACCGGACTGTGGGGCGGGACCGCCACCCTGGCAGGCATGCTGACCTGGCTCGGGCTGGTCATCGCCGTGGCCGGGATCATGTGGCAACTCGGCAAGATGGCCGTGACCGGGCAGACCAAGCACGCCGGGCGGGCGATGGCCGGATGGGTGGAGAACCTCTTCTTGTCCACCCTCGGGGTGTCCCTGTTCGCGCTTTTGCTGGTTCTCGGGGACGCGCTGAGCACCGGTCTGGTCAACGCGACCTTCGCGGACGACGGTAAGGCCTACGAGCGGATCATCGCGGTACTGCTCCCCAGCACGGTCGCGAACCCCATCACGATGCTCTGCGTGGTCGCGGTCTTGCTGCTGATCGGCTTCATCCAGATGGTCATGATCTTCCTTCGGCAAAGCGCGATACCCATCATCTGCCTGCTGCTGCCCGTGGCCGGCGGCGGCCGCACCGGCGGCGACGCCACCCGCAAGTGGGCGCCCACACTGATCACCAGCGGCATGGTCATCGTGGCGTACAAGCCGATGGTGGCCATCATCATCTGCACCGGCTTCGCCGAGTTCGGGCACGCCAAGACCTTGGCCGAGTGGTTGAGAGGCTGCGCCACCCTCGTCCTTGCGGTCCTCGCGCCCGCCCAGCTCGCGAAGGTGTTCGCACCGTTCGGGGCGGCGGTCGGTGCCGGGATGGGCTCGGGCGGGGCCAGCGGCGCACTGTCCGCAGCCGCGGGCTACTTCGGCGGTAAGAGCAGCGGTGACGACGGCGGTGACGGCGGCAACGGTCCGTCGAGCGCCGTGGAACACGCTCGGTACGTCGAGCAGAGCATGGGCGGCCAGGGCGGCAACGCCGACTCCGGCGAAGACGGCAGCTCGGGCGGCGACGCCCAAGCGCAGGCAGCCCGGAACGAGGCAGGGGCCCGTGTGCCCGGCCCGGCCGGAGCCGAAAGCGCCGCGGGCGCCGACGCGGCCGCGGGTGAGGGCCTGGCGGCCGGTACCTCGAGCGCCACCGGCACCGGCGCCGCGGCGGCGGGTTCGGCCGGTGCCGCCAGCGCCGCAGGCCCGGTGGGCGTCGGCATCCAGGTCCTGGACGGCGTCAACGACGCGGTTCAGGGAGCGAGCGGCCAGATGGGCGGGGGGAACCAGCAGTGACCGCCCATGAAGTGCCGAAGACCTTGATGGTCGAGGGCTTCCGTGCCCGCCGGAGCTTCGGCTTCGGCGGGCTGTCCCGGACTGCGACGATGATCGCGGCTGTGGTCCTGACGGCGGACGGCCTGATCGCCACACAGGCCCCGCTCTCCCTGCTGGTCACCCTGCCGGTGACGGGCGCAGTGTTCGCCCTGGCCGCCGCCAAGCGCCACGGCATGTCCGCGCTCGCCTACTACTGGGCCAAGCTCTCCTGGCGGCGGGCGGCGCGGTTCGACGCCACCTCCTACCGGCGGACGCTGCTGCCGCACCCGTACGCCCTGGACCTGCCGGGCGTCGGAGCCTCTTCCACCCTGATCAAGGCTCACGACCCGACCACCGGCCGGTCCGTCGGCGTCGTCCACGACCGGACCACCGGGTACATGACCATCACCACTCTCCTCGCCCCGGGCGGCAGCCTCATGGCGCCCACCGGGGCGGTGCAGAGCAGCTTGCGCACCTGGTCGTCCGTGCTCGATGCGATGAGCACGGACGAGCAGGTCAAGGGCGCGAGCGTGACCATCCAGATCACCCCGGGAGCGGGGGAGGCCCTCGGTGACGACGTAAAGGCCCGCAAGGACCCGCACGCGCCGCAGCTGGCCAAGAAGATCATTGACGAACTGGTCCGCACCACCCCGCACGCCACCGCCAGCGTGGCGCCCTGGATGAGCGTCACGGTGGACCCGAACGCGAGCGCCAATCCGCCGGCGGACCTTGCCGAGCAGGTCGCCGAGTCGCTGCGGGTGGTCGACGGGCTGGACCTGTCCGGCACCGGCACCGACATCGAGCGCCGGGCCACCGACATCGACCTGCGCCGGATCGTCCGCAGCGCGTACGACCCCGAGGTCTTCAATGCGAGGGACCGTGAGTTCGAAGAACTCAGCTGGAGTGAGTGCGGGCCGCAGGCCGCCGATGACGGCTGGGAGGAGTACGCGCACGACGGCGGGGTGTCCATCAGCTGGGTACTGCGCGAGATGCCTCGTCGGCCCATCCCGTACAGCGTGCTGCTGCCGCTGCTGGCCCCCGGCCGCTACCAGCGGCGCATCACCATTGCGTACCGCGTGCTCGACCCCTACGAGGGCGAGGCGGTGCTGGAACGGGAGATCAGCCACGCCCACCAGCGCGCGCAGGCGACCGCAGAGGTCAAGGGCCGCGCGAAGTGGTCGCAGCGGGCCGACGCCCAGCGCGCGGAGAAGGCCGCCGCTCAGGTGGCCAGCGGCTCCCAGGTGGTCGACTGGACGCTCATGGTGACCGCAACCGCCCGCAGCACGGCCGAGCTGCCCGCCGCGCGCCAGGAGCTGGCCCGCGCGGTCAAGGCGACCCGAGGTATCCGCATGAGGAGTGCGTATGGCGCCCAGGCCGCCGTTTTCGCGGCCCAGTTGCCGCTCGGCTACAACCCGCTGGTGAAGGACTGACGTGGCGCGCAAGGCGAAACCGGTGCCGGTGACCACGCCCAAGCGCGTGGTCCGGGTGGCCGAGCAGGGCCCGACCCGCGAGGAGCGGCGGGCCGAGAAGAAGCTGAAGGGACGCTTCGCCCCCAGGTTGGGATGGGGCGGACGGTTCGGCGGCCGCGTCCCGGTCGAGGACACGGGCACGGTCTACACCGGCCCGACCAGCCAGGCCGGCGGCATCTATCCCTTCCTGTTGGGATCGGGCCTGCCGCCGCGCGGTGTACCGGTCGGGCGGGACGTGCTCACCGGCGAGCTGGTGTGCATCGACCCGTCCGGCTGGACCGGCAAGCTGACGACGAACCCCGGCATGTGGGTCATGAGTCAGCCCGGGGCGGGCAAGAGCGCGCTGGTCAAGCGCGTGTGCCTGGTGTACTCGGCGTACGGGCACATGGTGTGCGTCCCCGGAGACGTCAAGGGCGAGTACAGCGCGCTGATCACCGAACTCGGCGGGTCGGTGGTGCGGATCGGCGACGGGATCGGGCGCCTGAATCCGCTGGACTCCGGCCCGCTCAAGGGGCGCCTGCACACGCTGTCCGTCGACCGCCGAGAGTCCCTGCTCGACGTCCTGAACGGGCGCAGGTTGGAGACGCTGGTCGCCCTGCTGTCCACCAAGCACGGGCTCGGCCGGGCCCCCGACGAGATCGAGCGCTCGGCGCTGGACACCGCGGTCCAGGTCGCCTCCGTCGCACAGGAGTCGGGCAGCGACCCCATCGTCTCGGACGTCGTTCGGGTGCTGCGGGCGGCGCCCGAGGAGCTACGGATGAAGCTCGCCGCGGAGGGCGAGCGGTACCAGGACCTGACCCGCTCGGTCATCGCCGGGCTCGACAACCTGATCGGCGGCCCGCTGAAGGGCCTCTTCGACGGGCCGACCACGACCCCCTTGGACATCAACGCCCCCGCCGTCTCGGTCGACATCTCCGCCCTGCGTGCGCGCGGCCACGACGTCGTATCGGCCGGGATGATCGCCACATGGGCCTACACCTACAGCGCGATCGACAGCGCCCGCAGTATCGGCCTGATGGACCGCTCGCTCGTGCTGCCGATGGACGAGATGTGGCGAGCGCTGCGCAGCGGGCCGGGCCTCGTGGACGCGATGGACGCCATCAGCCGCCTGAACCGCACCACCAACGACGTCACGATCTACGTCACGCACTCCCTGCTCGACGTCGAAGCCCTGCCCACCGAGACCGACCGGGCCAAGGCCAGAGGCCTGATGGACCGGTGCGACACGTGGGTAATCGGCGCGTCCTCCGAGGAGGAGCTGCGCCGGGTGACCGGCAAGCGGTCCCTGACCGAGCAGGAACGCATGATGATCGGCTCGTGGTCCTCAGCGACAAGCACCGGGCTCGACATCGACCCCACCTACGACGACGCCGACGGCACCGCGCCCCTGGAGGAAGAGGGCACCCGGCACCCGGGCCGCGGCAAGTATTTGATCAAGATCGGGACGCGGCCGGGGATCGCGGCCGCGCTGGAGCTGACCGGGACAGAGCTGCGGCTGTACCGCACGGACACCAACCGGCGCAGGATCACGACCGCCCCAGGAGGTGGTAGCTGATGATGACGGAGAACGACCGGGCATGGGCGGCCGGAGGCATCGCCCTCGGGGGTACGGTGACGCTGGCCGTCTCGACGTGGGCCGGGGCGGCGGTCGGCGCGCTGGCGACCGGCGAGGACGTAGCCCCCTTTCCCCTGTCCCTGGTGGGTGCCTTCCAGATGGCCACCGAGTGGTCGACGCTGTGGCCGCACTCCCGGACCGCGTCCACCGTCGGTGCCGGGCTGCTCGACGTGGCCGTCGTCGTCCTCGTGGTGTGGGGCCTGCGGGTGGCCTTCCGCTGGTTCCGCAACCCCAGCAGCCTGGCGACGCTGCACCAGGTGCGCGAGCTGGCGCCGAAGCACGCCGCCCGTACCGCGACCCGGCTGCGCTCCTCGTTGACGGAGGCCAAGCCCGCGAAGATCCCGGCCCGCGACCGGGGCGTGCTCCTCGGCGACCACATGCCCTCCGGTATCGAGCTGCGCGGCTCGGACGAGGACACCTACGTCGCCATCATGGCGCCCCGGGCGGGCAAGTCGACCAGCCTCGCCATCCCCGTGGCCGAGGAAGCCCCGGCGGCCCTGCTGATGACCAGCAACAAGGCCGACGTCTACGCCGCGACCCTCGGGAGCCGTTCGAAGGTCGGCCACGCCTGGATCCTGGACACCCAGGGCGTGGCCCAGGTCGAGCGCCAGATGTGGTGGGACATGATCGCCCAGGCCGAGACGCTGGAGGGCGCCGAGCGCCTGGCCTCCCATTTCGTCACCCAGATCACCAGCGAGCAGGCCGACCCTTTCTGGTCCCAGGCCGCCGGCGACCTCCTCGTGGGGTTGTTCCGGGCCGCATGGTGGGAGGGCGGCACTGTCCGCGACGTCATGAAGTGGCTGTCCGACCCGCAGGAGAAGGCGCCGCTCCGCGTGCTCTACCAGCACGAACCCGTGCTCGCCGAACAGGTCGACTCGTCCATCAACATCGCCGAAGAGACGCAGAGCGGGATCTATCAGAACGCCCGGACTGCCGCCAGCGCCCTGCGCGACGAGAAGGTCCTTGCGTGGGTCACGCCGGACAAGCGCTACCCGCGCTTCGATCCCGAGCACTTCGCGACCAGCAAGGACACGCTCTACCTCCTGTCGAAGAAGGGCGGGCCCTCTTCCGCCGTCGTGGCCGCGCTCGCGGACGCGGTGTTCACCGCCGGGGCCGAGGCGGGCGAGCGCAACGGCGGCCGCCTGCCCGAGCCGATGCGGGCCGTACTCGATGAGGCCGCCAACATTTGCAGAATCGCGGACCTGCCCGACCTCTACAGCCACCTCGGCAGCCGGGGGATCACCCCGTTCGTGATCCTCCAGTCGTACAGGCAGGGCGTGAAGGCGTGGGGGGAGGTCGGCATGGACTCGATGTGGAGCGCGGCCACCAAGAAGTTGATCGGCGTCGGCCTGGACGACGCGAAGTTCGCGCAGGACGTGAGCACGCTGACCGGCGCGCACTACGTCGAGCGTGGCTCGTACTCCAAGAGCAAGGAGGGCTACAGCCGCAGCTACTCCGAGCAGCGCGAGCAGGTGCTCGACCCGGCCGAGATCCGCGCCATGAAGAAGGGCACGGCCCTGCTGCTGGCCACAGGCATGCCCGTCGCGCAGATCGGCCTGCGCCCCTGGTACGCGGAGAAGCTGATGGCGCACATCGGCCCGCAGATGAAGGACGAGGAGTACGCCATCGCCAAGCGCGCCGCCGCGGCGTATGAGGAGCGGAAGGCGGCCCGCGATGCCCGATGAGCCGGAAGAGGTCCCGGAACTGCACGTGCCGGTCGGCATGTTCGAGGACATCGAGGACCTCAAGGTCAAACTCGCGCACCTGACTGCCCAGGTCGAAGCCCTCACTGGGGGCGGCGCCGAGCCGGGCGAGGCCTCCGACGACGCCGACGGGAAGGCCGAGGACGAGACGGAGGACGAGTGGCAGTACCCGCCATTCGTTCTGCTGCTCGACGCCCCGTCGTACGACGACGAGCTGCGGGCCCTGATCGAGTGGGTCGAGGGCGTGCTCGTGCCCGGCTACCTCGCCGAACCGTCGGCCGATGCCAGGTGGTGTCACCTGTGGTTCGAGCACACTGTGGCCATCGCCCGCCTGCACGCGGTGTGGCTGGCCTGGCAGGAGCTGACCGACCCGGCGTCCTGCGGCTACACCGGCCCCTCGGTGTGGCACCGCGACCACCTGGATCCCGCCCTGCGGGAGTTGCGCGGTTCCACCGGCCCGTTCTCGGGCTGCACCAAGGGTGAGCACCAGATCGGCCATCGCCTCCCCAGCGTGGTGCCCAGCGCGTGGCATCGCACGGGCGATTGACGCGCACACCCGTTCTGCGGCCTTGTATGCCGTCGGATCGGTGGGCAGCGCGGCGGCAGCGGCACCGATCCGACGTCACCGGCTCTACCGGCTCGGCCTGTGTCCGCGCTCCTGCTCGTTACCGGGCCGCCGCAGGTGAGGGGGCTGTTCCGTTCCGCCGACGCCGGACTGCGGGGGCACTTGTCGCGTCGTGGTCGAGCGCGACCTTGCTGCCGTCGAGGACACACGCGGGCCCTGTCCGGCAGTGCGCTGTTCGCCCGGCGTGGAGTGCTGAGCGCTCAGACGCTCACGTACCTGATGGCGGATACTGTCTTCGGCCAGGCGCTGCTCCGGTGTGAGCTGCCTGCGGCGCTGTGTCTCACTGCGGTCCGTGATCTCGTGGTCCGGCAGCAGGTGGAGCGGGAGCGCCTGGCCCCGGTTCGCCATGGGCACGGTGGCCAGTTGCCGCAGCAGTGTCTGGGATGCCTGGTGGCCGGTTCGCAGTGGGCTCCTCGGATCGTGATCCACCATCTGCACGACCGTGTCGGCGTCCTGGGTCAGACGTTGCAGGACACCACTGCTCGCATCGTTGACCCGGCCTTCCACGGCGAAGGTGATGATGACTTCGCGATACCGGTCCAACCATCCGCGGGCCTCCTCGCGCGCCAGCGGCAGGGCCCGTTCATCGTGGATAGCCTCCACGGCCGCCGCAGGCGTGGACCACGCGCCGTCCGCGCGACGCTCATTGACATACAGGTCGACGCCCGTCCGATTGGTGACGGTGATCTGGCGTACCGCCGCGTCCGCCTCGGCGGCGGCGACAGTCTGCGGCGTCATCCGGTAGGCCAGATCCTGCAACTCCGGCGGGGTCCAGCGCCCGGGCAGGCCGGTACCCGGATTGAGGAAGCGGTGCAAGGCGTCCAGGCGGCTCCGCTCCTCGCGGACGGCCAGTGCGACCATCTCGACACCGAACCGGACCGCCGCGAACTCCCGGGCCGTGCCCAGCGTCATGTTCGGATCGCGGAAGACGCCTTCAAGGATGAGGGTGTAACCGTTGTCCCGGGCAAAGTCGATGCTCATCCGCACCCACGGTCCTGAAGCCTGAGCGGTCGCGGACTCCAGTACCTGCGGGCTCTCCCTCAGCAACTCCTGGTACCTGGGATGGAACCCTCGAAGCTCATCCCCGGTCAGTGGCACCGCTACGCCCTGCCCGTGCCGCTGCTGGATGGCCGCCATGGCCTGGCTCTTACCCGCCGCCGGTTGTCCGCCCGCCAGTATGAGCACCGGCTCGGCCTGCGGGCTGTACCCGCCGAAGACGAACTCCTTGACCCGTTCCTCAAACCGGTCGAGGAGCTGCTTGTCGGTGAGGAAGTAATCGCTCGCCTCAGTCACGGTCGGCGGACTCCAGGGCCTTAAGGTCAGCAGCCCACCGCGTGATGTGCACGATCAGTTGTTCACGGTCGTGTGCTGGCACCGCCCGCTTGGTGTCGCGCAGCTCCATCACCTTGGCCCACCACCGCTCACGCTCCGGCTCGCTGGTCGCGGCGTCCGACAAGCTCGTGTACCGGGCCGTGAGCAGGCCGGCGGTCTCGGCGAAGACGTCGTAGACGACGCTGGTCGGTGTGTTCTCGAAGTTGCTCATGATTTCCCTTCGGCGACGAGACGTGAGGCCAACTTACCTCTCAAACTCACCTCTTAAGAGGTGAGTTTGAGTTAAGGTGTCCTCCATGACCACAGCAGCCGATGCACTGTCGGTACCGGCGCAGGCACCCGCATCAGACGCCCCGGCCCTGGTAGCGCCCCCTGTTGCCGAGTACGCGGCGGCCGTCACCACGGCTCTGATCGCCGGGTGGAGGGCGATTCGGGCCCGGCACCCGGACGTCCCCGAAGCGGTGATCTCCATGGCTACCGGGGGCCGGGAGAGCCACGCCAAGCTCGCGCATTTTGCCGCCCACCGCTGGCGGGGCCGCAACGGCGGCACCGCCCACCACGAGGTGTTTGTCACGGCCGAATCCCTGGAGGACGGCGCCGAGGAGGTCTTCGAGTCCCTGGTGCACGAGGCTGCGCACGGTCTCAACGAGACCCGGAGCGTGAACGACTGCTCGGCGAGCCAGTACCACAACAAGCACTTCAAGGCGGCTGCCGCGGAGCTGGGCCTTGCCCAAAAGGCCGACGTCAGCGCCTTCTTCAAAAAGCGGTACGGGTTCGCTGGCACCAGGATGACCGACGAGACCAAGGCGGCGTACGCCGAGCAGATCGCGGCCCTGGACGCTGCGATCCATGCGACCCGGGTGCGGCCCCTCGCCCTACTCCGTGCCGGTGGCGGCTCTCGCTCCAGCGCGGACGACACCGGTATCGACTCGGAGACCGATGACGAGGACCACCAGGACGGACCCGCCGTCGTGGAGAAGGAGGACCGCAACTACGCCAAGGCGGTCTGCAACTGTGAGCCGCCCACTGTCATCCGGGTCTCACCCAGGACGCTGAGCCGCCGCAGCATCCTGTGCGGGGACTGCGAATCGACGTTCGCCCCGGTGCAGCGCGACTGAGCTTCCCCGGCATCGGTCAGGCTCGTATCCAATGAGTTCGAGGAGGCGGAAACGGTCGTCTTCGCCCCCGGTAGCCGATCCAATCCGCCGAATCGCCCAAACGGGTGAAAACCGGCCCTAGGGGGGTCTGTGATCCAATGGAATCCGTTCCGTACTTGCGCCCCCCCTTTTCGCCCCCCTAGGGTGTTCATCGGAAGCCGCGCCGCCCCGGCCCGGCCGAACCCGAGGGGGAACCATGTCCTTCCCGCGCTTCAAGCTCGTTCCGGGCCCGATCGACGTCGACGTGCCCGGCTGGGAGCTGACCGGTGACCGCGTGACCGGCGAGCGCATCGTGGAGTGCCACGAGCTGTTTCACCCGCGCGACGAGAACGCCGACATCGAGGCGGCCCTCACGTGGGCGGACGGCATCATCGGCGCCCGGCAGGTGTGGACCCACGTCCGCGAGCGAGGGTTCGACCGGTGGGAGGCTGGCAGCCTCAGCGACGAGCCCACCGACGCCGACGACCGGGAGCCGACCCCGGCCGACGTCCGCGCGCTGATCGCCGACGCCACCGCCCTCCAGGAGCGCATCCGCGACGTCGAGCGTCGGCTGCGCGGCAGTGAGGAGACCCGGCACACCGTCTTCCGCCTGGACGACGCCGCCGGACGGCTCACCGACGTGAGCCAGGCCCTGGAGGAGACCGCCAGCGAACTCGCCCGGGTCCGCGCCGTGCGCGACGGCTCGGTGTGCGCGGTGCCGTGGGGCGTCTGCCCCGAGCACGGCAACACCCTGGTCTCCAGCGGCGGCCGGACCCGGTGCAAGACGTGCGGCCGGACGTGGAACTACGACCGGCTGGGAGTCCCGTGCGGCGAGCCGCTGACCCACAAGGTCACTGACGCGGCCGGGGGGTCCTTCCTCGCCTGCAAGGCCCACGCGATGGACGCCACCGAGCGCCTGGTCGGCGGCACCGTGACCCCGCTCGACAAGGACGGCCGCCGTGACTGACCGGCTCTACCTTCGGCACTCCACCGACAAGCAGACCAACGCCCGCCAGCGCCTCGCGCTCAAGACCCTCATCGAGGCCGGCGCCCCGATGTACGAGGACCCGGCGACGTCCAGCCGCATCCTGTCCATCCACCGCAAGGGCTTCCAGCAGCTCCTGGACGAGGCCGCCGTCGGCGACACCATCCGGATCGCCGACGCCGCCCGCCTCTTCCGGTCCGTGGCCGACGTCCTGGCCCTGCGCCCGGTCCTCACCCGGCGGGGCCTGCACCTGCGCGTGCAGAGCGGTCTGCTCTCCGGAATCGACCTCGCGGCCGACGACTCCGGCACGACGATGGTGGTCAACGTGCTCGCCTCGGTCCTCCAGTTCCAGCGCGAGCTGATCTCGGAGAACACGGTGGAAGGCGTCGCCGCCGCGGCGGCGGCCGGGAAGACCCTCGGGCGGCCGTCCGCGCTCAGCAAGGACCAGGCGGCCGACGTCGTCACCGCGTACCGCGAGGGCGCCGCCGTGAAGGCCCTCGCCCGGCAGTACGGCACGTCGCCGAAGACCATCCGCCGCGTCCTGGACGACGCCGGGCTCCGCGAGGTGCCCGACGACCTGTCCGCCCTGCTCGACGGCGACGGCCATGACGAGAGCGACGGCCATGACCAGGCCGTCGACGCCGATCCCGTCGTGGTGGTCGAGGTGCCCGGCCTCGTCGCCGAGCACCTGGCCGAGGTCGCCGACGACGCGGTGCGCGAGGCCCTGCGGAACGGCAAGACGATCCGCCGGGGGCAGGGCTACCTCGTGCGGGCCACCGCGCCGGTCAGCGTGCACGTGGCAATGATCGAGCACTCCGCGACCGCGCTCATGCAGTCGCCCGCCGGCCGCAAGGCCCACCGCATCCACTCCGACCGTGTGACGGCCGCGCGGATCACGCCCTGAGTGTCGGCCCCGTTCGCTACAGTCGGGTCTGCGGTCGCATGACCGTGGGCCCGGCTCGTGGCCCGGTTCGTCTGGCCCAGACCGGACGAGTTCCACCGAAGGTGCTCCGCGCCGAGCCGCCCACCACATCGCATCACCCTTGCTGGCCTCGCTCTTGGCGGCCGGTGAGTCTGGGATCACCGCGAGCCGCGGAAACGAGAGCTTGAGATGCCGAAGAACCACGCGCGCAAGAAGGCCCTGGCCGACCTCAAGGACGAGCTGGGCATCAAGCACGCCTGCGCCATCGCGCTCCTGGACCACCCGGACCCCGACGAGCGGGACAGGCTGGAGGGGTACCTGGAGACGTACAGCGACATCAACACGTATCGCGAGGCAGTCGACTACCTGCGCCAGGAGCAGAACGACCCGCGCAACCAGGTCATGTGCCGGGACTGCGGGTGGACGTACGGGATGGTCTGCCCGGAGTGCGCGAAGGGCTGCGGGTGCGAGTACGACTGCACCGGCTGGCGGCACGAGGAGATGCGGGCCGCGACCGGCGACTACGACGACGACCCCAACGCCTGCCCGGAGTGCGGGGCCGGCGGCGGCGGCGACCCGTACGGCGAGTGCTGCTGCTACGAGGACGACGACGAGGACCAGGCAGCGTGAGCGTCCGCGACGTCCAGGCGGTCATCACCGCGAGCGGGTACGCGCGGCACGGCAGGCCGTACGGCGGCAGCTCCTTCTGCGCGTGCACCTGTCCCAAGGTCGCCTGTGGGGCCGTCGCCAGCGGCAGCGAGCGCGACGACTGCCCCGAGCACCGTCTCAACCCGGTGCAGCTCTGGCACTGGTCGGCTGAGTGCCCGCAGGTCCTCGCCGCCGCGCGTACGGCTGTCGGGCGGGGCCTGGCCGTCTTCCCGCTCCCGATCGGCGGCCGGGTGCCCGTACGCGGGTGGCAGCGTCAGGCCACCCTGCTCCCGGAGCTGCTGCCCGAGCTGCTCGCCGGTCGGGGAGTCGGCATCGGTTGCCGGGCCTCCCACGTCGTCGCCCTGGACCTCGACGTCCACGGCGACGACGACGGCCCCGGCGTCCTCGCCGCCCTGGCCGACCGGCTCGGGAAGGAGGTGCCCGAGACGTTCACCGTGGCCACCCCGTCCGGGGGTCGGCACCTGTACTTCCGGGCACCTATGGGCTGCACCATCGGCAGCGTGTCCGGCGGCCGTACGGCGCTCGGGCCCGGGATCGACGTACGCGGCCCCGGCCGTCGCAGCGGCGGCTACCTCGTGGGGCCCGGCTCGATCGTGGGCGGACTGCCGTACTCGATCGTCCGCGACGTGCCTGTGGCTCCGCTGCCCGACTGGATCGCCGACCGCCTGCAGAACGCCCCGCGCTGACCCGTCCCCGCACAACGCCAGAGCCCCGCACCGGATGAACGGCTAAGCCCATCTCCAGCACGGTGGCTGCCTGCACTTGGGGTGCTGGTAAGAATCCTGTCAGGAGCCGCAAACGGCGATGCGGGGCGCTCTGCCGATACGGTTGCCGTCGTGGAGAGCGTGCACCAACTACGAGTGTCAATGCCGGGGATCGAGCCGGAGGTGTGGCGGCGCATCCACGTCTACTCGCACACCCCACTGTCCGGACTGCACGCCGTCATCCAGGTCGCCATGGGCTGGGATGACGCCCACCTGTACGAGTTCGGCGCCCGCTGGGAGACATACGGACACAACGGCAAGGAGGCGTCCGCGCACACCGTGGCGCAGATGCTGCCCGAGGTGGGTTCCGGCGCCGGGTACGTGTACGACTTCGGCGACCACTGGGTTCACCACATCATCGTGGAGAAGATCCACCGGCCCGCCCCGAACACCCACTACCCGCGCTGCACCGCCGGCCGCCGCGCCTGCCCGCCGGAGGACTGCGGCGGGCCACTCGGTTACGAACGCACCCTGCGCGCGATCCGGGCTCGCAAGGGACCCCGCTACCGCGAACTGCGCGAATGGGGCCTGCACAAGTACAACCCAGCGACATTCGACCGCGACGAGGTCAACCGCGGTCTTGCCGACCCGAAGTCCATCGGATACCCCGAGCCTGCCCCATGGCAGCGGGAGGTCCTCGACCTCTCCAACCTCCGCTACCCGGGCGCACCCGCCGCAACTGGTCAATCCGTTGACCACCCCGAGGGTGATCAGGACCAGAGTCCCGACGAGACGGAGCCTGCCGCCGAGGTGGTCAACTCGTTGACCACCGGACCGCCGCCCACCGTCTCCGAGGCCGTCGACGCCGTCCTGGAGGCGCTGAGCAAGGTCGACGAGGCCCGCGTCCTGCTCGGCGTCGCTCTGCGCGCCGAGCAGGAGAAGACCGGCGCCAGCGCCAACGAACTGGCACAGCGAGTCCACGGTGCGATGTCACGCCCCCTGGTGCTGCGAGCCCTCCGGAAGTCCGACTGACAAGGCAACTATCGCCGTCGTTTGCGGCTCCTGACAGGGTTCTTACCGGCGCCCCCACTTGAGCGGAACGGGACTACCGACCGAACTTTACGGAACAGACCAGCTCCCCAGCCCAAGGGCCAGGGTGGGGCGCCGCCTCGCGCCGCACTCCGCACGTTCGTACAGACCTTGGCCGACGCGGGCTCCTGGCGGAGATGGCCGGTCTGTTCCGTAAAGTTCGTTGAGGGGTTCATAGAGTGGCGCCCATGAGTGCTGCTGTCGGAGCCCCCGACCCGTACGCGATCCTGCGCGGCTGGCTCGCCGGGGCATACCTGCGGCCCGACGGCCAGGAAGTCACCGGCCGCGCCTGGGACGACGACACCCGCTACCGCTACGGCCTCCTGCTCGCCGGGTTCGAAGCCCCACCCGGCTGGACGTACGACTGGCTCAGCCACATCGGCGACCTCGTCTGGCACTTCGAGCCACTGCACATCCAAAACTGGGCATCGCACCTGACGAACCTGGACGGCACCCCCATGGCGGCCGCCTCCCGCGGCCGCGCCGTCTCCGCCGTCCGGTCCTTCTACCGGCATTGCCAAGACGACCTCGGCGCCGCCCGCTGGAACCTGCCGCCCCGCCGCGCACTCGCCGGACCCACCCCGCCGGCACCACGCGAACAACTCACCCGCTTCCAGACCGACGCCCTGCGCACCGCCGCCGACCGCTACCGCGGCCCCCACCCCGAACGCGCCCGCCTCGCCGCCTACATGACCCTCGCAGGCCTGCGACCCGGCCAGTCCATCGCCGTCGTCGTCCAGCACATCCACCGCGACAACGCCGCCGGGCCCACCTGGCGACTGCCGATGAAGAACAACAGCGCCTCCGCCGTCGGCCCCCTCACACCCATCCCCCGGCCGGTGCTGTGGGCACTCGACGAATACCTTCCCGCGCGCACCCACAAGGCCCCGCACTCCACCAAGACACACGGCCCGCTGCTGCTCTCCCGCACCGGCCGCGGCCTGGACCGCGTCACCTTCCCCCGACTGCTGCGCGAAGTGGCCGCCACCCACCCCGACCTGACAGAGATCGCCCCCACCCTGCTGCCTGACGTCGTCGCACACTCCCCCTCACCGTTCGCCGAGGAACAGCACGGGACAGGGAGACCGTGAGCGAGCAGACGGCCCGGGAGGCGCTGCGGGATCCGCATGTGGAGGGGTGTCAGTTCTGCCGGTCTGCGAAGTAGGCCCCGGTGTCCTATCCCTGACCCCCGGTGCAAAGTAGCCGCTCAGCTTGGCGGTCAGCTGGCCGGAGGCTGATCGGCACGGGTTACCGCTCCGCAGCGTCGAGCTGGCGGGGGACGTCGCCGGAGCGCAGTTCGCGCAGGTCGGGGATGTGGTTGTAGAGGGTGCCTGGGGAGACGCCGAGGAGTTTGGCGATCGAGGTGATGGAGCGGCCGGGGTCGGGCAACAGGTCCCGGGCGGCCTTGATGACTTCCTCGGTGGCGACGGTGGGGCGTCCGCCGACCCGGCCGCGGGCGCGAGCGGCGGCCAGGCCCTCGCGGGTGCCCTGGACGATGAGTTCGCGGATGAACTCCGCTGGAAGTGCGCGTGTCCGGCATGCTGCTGACCTGCGTCGGCGGCCCGGGTGCGGACCGGGGTCTCCACGGGGCAGAGCGCGGGTCAGCTGCGGTGGGGGTTGGGGACCAGGCCGTCATCACACCGGCTGGTGAAGTGGTCACTCCCGGTCGGCGCCGCTGTCCTGATGCCCGAAGGGCAGCACGAACCTGCTTGGGGGGCAAGGCCAAGCCGCACTGCGTGCGGTCGCGCAAGCGCGAGCCTTGCCCCCCAAGCAGAACCGTGCAGGGCGGAGCCCATCAGGACAGCGACACCGACCTCGAAGGAGCAACCACATGTGCGCCAACCCCCAGTGCGATGACGGCCTGGTCCCCAACCCCCGCTCGACCGACCCCGAGGACGTCACGCTCTGCCCCGTGGAGAACCCCGGCTACGACGCGGACGAGTTCCGCCAGTGGCACGAAGCGGGCTAACGCCCCCCGCCTGGGGCCGACTCCGGTCGGCCCCAGGGCTTGCGGCTTCGGCCTGGCCAGCCGCCCCGACCGGGCCGCCTGCGCCCAGGGCGGGGCTTCGTCGTGTCGGGCGGGTGCCGGAGCGAGGATGGGCCCATGGGCACGGACGACCTCCCGAGGTAGAAGGCGGGTTATCTGGCCAGACTGAACATGGCCGGTGCCCGGCCGGACGCCGACGACTGTGGTCACCTGGGCGCCCGGCCGGTGCCGGTCAGCGCTGGTTGGGCTTGCGGGTCTGCTGCTGCTCGGCGCCGCCGCGGCGGAGGTGTTCGGCCTGGTCGGTGCCGGGCGTGGTCTTCTTCCCTCCCCGCTTGGCGGTGGTCGACCGGCCCCGCGCGGCCGCCGTGGAGACGCGCTTGGTGGCGCCTGGCATGGGCCGGTCCAGCGCCTCCCCCATCTTGCGCATCGCCGGGATGTCGATCGCGTCCGGCGCGCCGTTCGCAGGCGGGGGCGGAGTGCCACCGCCGCTGCGGCGGGGACCGCCGTACTCGAAGGCCGCATCTCCCAGCCGCAGCAGTGCCTCCGCGCTCGGCAGCTCCTCGCGCTTGTTCGTACCGCGTTCGTCGGGGCGGCGCAGCTTGTCCGCAGCGGCCTGTGCCCACCCGGCGACCTTCTCGCACGCGGCGATCGAGACCCGGCGGACGAAGTCGGAGACGCGGCCGTCGGCCATGAGCTTGCCGAAGTGCTCGCCCGCCCGTTCCTTCATGACACGCATCAGGTGGCCGAACGCGCCCCGCACGCTCTGGATGCGCTGCCACTCCGGCAGGTCCCGGAGGTCGGGTGCGTGCGCGTCGGCCTCGCGCAGCGCCGAGTTCACCGCGTCCGCCGACTGCTGCGGGTCGGGGTCCTTGGGGGCCGCCTCCGGCTCGCCGGGCGGCGGCGCGGCCGCCGAGTCGGACTCGGTGCTCTGCACCGCGGCGGCCGGCGCCGCTGAGGGGGCGGGTTCCGGCTCGGGGGCAGGCTTCACCTTGGCGACGGCTTCGGCGAACAGCGCCTCCAGCCGGTGCAGTTCTTCCTCCACCTCGGCGAACAGGTCGTCGCCCGTGCCCTTGTCGGCGGGAACGTGCTCGTCCCATGCATCCTTGACCGCATGGAAGTCGGCGACGACGTCGACCGTGTCCTCCGCCGGGTCGGAGTCCGCCGGGCCGGTCCACAGTGGCAGCTCCCCCGACGGCTCCGCAGCGGCGGGCGGTTCGACCGTCGCCGGGGCGGGCTCCGTGTCGTCCGCGCTCGGCGCGGGCTCGCCGTCGGCGGAGGCCTCCGTGGCGGGTTCCGCCGCATCCGGCGCGGACGGGGCGGCGGCGGTCTCCTGCTCAGCCTGCGGGGTTTCCTCCGCCTCCGGCGTCTCGGGTGTCGCGGGTTGGGCGTGTGTGGCCATCTCGGGGTTCTCCGGTTCGCGGCTCGGGGCGAACTGGTCGGTCGACTCCTCGTCGGCGGGCTGCTCCGGGCCGGGTGCGTCGGCCGGTTCGGGCGCCGGGGCCGGAGTCTGCTGTGCGTTGTCGTCCCGGGCGGGCTCGGCCGACGCGGGGACGGCGGCCGCGGCCTCCTGCCCTTCGGCGGCCGCGCGTTCGGCCACCATCGCGTCCAGGGTGGCTTGGAGGCGTCCGTGCAGGCGCATGGTCTCGTGCAGCAGGTTCAGGAGCGGGAAGGCCAGGTGCTGACGCTCATCGAGGGCGGGGTCCACCGGCAGCGCGGCCCCCCAGGCGTTGACCGCCTCCTGGACCGCGGTGAGGTTCGAGGCCATCTGCCGCGAGCCGTGGTACTCAACGTCGGCGGCACCGAGTCGCCCGAGCTGGGTGCTCAGGGCCTGGAACTGGGGGTTCTGTCCGTAGTCCGGGGTCACCCGCGCGGCCGCCACGGTGATGGTGCGCAGGTGCTGCTCGACGGCGGAGCGCAGTTCGACGCGCAGCACGTCCGCCCGCGAGAGCGGCCCCCGGGCGTCGGCCGCGACCGGCGGTTCGCCGTACGGCTCCCCGGTGATGACCGCGAACATCACCGCGCCCTGATGCGCCGCGTCCAGCGGTGAGCCGTTCAGGTCCGTGACGTCGGCAGGCATGCCGTCGACCGTCATCCGGGCGAACCAGCGCCCGGAGGCGGACAGTCGGACGGCAGCAATGGTGGCCTCGCCGTACCGCAGCTCGCCCTCGTGGGGGCTCTCGCCTTCGAAACTGGTCAGCAGGAGCTGATACCTCGCGTCGGTGGCGAGCGGGAACGTCTCGGTGAAGCTCCGGGGCGCGGGCGGGTCTTCGACGTCCACGGTGGACTCGGCTACCTCCTGTGCGGGGGCTTCCGCAGGGAGGTCTTCCACGGGCGGGTCGACGGCCGGGACGTCCGTCGCGACGGAGGTGGGTACCGGCTCGTCTGCCACTGCTTCCTCCTGGTCTTGCTGGTCGGGGTCCTCGTCCGCGTCGTCCGGCGCGGGCGCGTCGTCCGGCGCGGACGCCTCAGCGGGCGATGCGTCGGGGGCGGCCGGGTCCTCTCCGGCCGCCGAGTCGGGAGCGGGCGCGGTGTCGTCGGCCCTGAGGAGCGGGAGTTGTCCGTCCTCGGCGGCCGCGTCCTCCGTCGGAGGCTCCGGTGCGATGGTCTCCGGCGCCTCGGTCCATGCGCCGTCGCGGAAGACGTAGCCGGTCTGCCGCTTCGAGGCGTGAGCCCTCGCCCACGGCATGATCTCGTTCGGATCATCGAACCGGCGCAGCCGCTTCGGGGACATGGTGTCCGGCCCGTCGTTCGACGCGACGGCCCACTTCGTGCGCCGGTACTCGATGGAAGGCAGGAACAGCAGGTAACTGGTGCCCGGAAGGGTGATCTCGTAGCGGCCGTCCCAGTCACCCCGGTACGTCAGGCTCTCCCCGTCGACCAGGCCCAAGCTGTACTCGCCCGATGATTCGGTGCCGGACGCCGCGGTGTCCTCCGGCGTGGCCGGCGGGGCGGGCGCCTCCGGTGCCGTGGCGGCGAACAGGTCCAGTTGCTCCTCTTCCGAGTCGCCGGGCGCGCTCTGCGTCTCCGCTGGTTCCGGGAGGCCGGGTTCGGGCGCCGCCTCCTGCGGCGGCATGCCGAGGTGGGCCCGCCGCTCCTGGTCCGATGCCCTCGGCTCGCCGGGAGCACGGAAGGGCTGTTCCTGCCAGGCCAGATCCGCGTGCGGCCCGAGGTCGGCGGGCTGCAACACGGTCTTGGCGTCTCCGGTCGAGCCGGACTGGACGCGAATGCCGTCGGCCCTGATCGCCGTGACCTTCATCCAGAAGCCCTCGGACTCGGGCACGTACTGGTGCCGGGAGCGGACGTAGTCGCCCACCGTCGGCCGCCATCCCGCGCCGCCCGGGTAGAGGATCTCGTCCACCGCGTCGTGGAAGCGGCGCGCGGCAGCCTTGAGCGGCTGGAAGTCGGCACGCGCGCTCTCCCGGAACCGGGCCCAGATCGCGTGACTGCGCGCCGTGGCAAGGTGGCCGTCTCCCTCGGTGAGCCGACCGGCCTCGTAGTGGGACCGGGCCCGGTCCCAGGCCTCGCGCGCCCGGACAAGGGCGCTGGTGGTGCTGCGGTTCTGGAGAGCGTCGCGGATGCCCTCCGCCGTGGTGAGCGCTTCTTCGGCTTCGGCGAGCGGCGCGGCGAGGGGCGCGGCCGCCTGCTCCGGCTCCGGGGCCCGGACACGCTCGCGTGCCCACTCCAGCACGCCGTCCCACTCCACATAGCGGGCGCTCGCACCGTCCGGGGCGGTGACCTCCAGGCGGTGGCCGTCCTCGCCGGGCTGGCCCTTCTGGTAGACCATCTCCACCTGGTAGTCGGTCCCGCTGACGGTGATGTCCCAGCGCGGTCCGTGCTCGAACGGGGCGCGGTTGCGGCGGGGGGCGTTGGGGTGCTGGGTGTTGATGCTCTCGCCCTCGTGGAGCGTCACCTTGCTGGTGCGGTAGCCGAAGAACACCCAGTCGTCGCTGTCGTTCGGGTGGGTCTCTGCCGTGCGGCCCAGGGCCGCCCGTTCGGCCAGTTCGTAGCCGGAATTCGTGGAGACGCCCGTGCCCTGGGAGATGCCGTGCAGGTCCCGCAGGACGAACCCCCGGTACCCGCTGGGGGTTTCCTCCGCAAGGCGGTACCGGCTGCCGGTGGGCTGGTGGACGTAGGTCCACTCGTTCTCGGCCGTGCGGCTCCCGGTGACGTCGCCCTTCGCGTACGGAGTCGGCACGATGCGGCGGCCGCCGCGCCGCGCCTCGGCGACGTCGGCCTGGCGCCGGTACTCCTTGTAGGACAGGCCGGTGGTCAGCTCGACACAGCTCCCGCACTCGGCGGCCATGGCACCGCCGTCCTCGGTCCGTAGGTGCCAGCTCCACACCATCGTGTAGCGCTCGGTGTCGGGGGTGCCGCACCGGTCGCACACGCCGTGACCGGCGTGCCCGTACACGCCCAGGCGTCCGTCCTCGGGGCCGCCTTCGGCGCCGGGGTGGATGGCGGGTTCCTTCCGGCCGGTCCGCCGGCGGCTGCCGGGCCGACGTGCGGGCGCCGGGGCCTCCGGCGTCTCGCTGGGGAAGAGGTCGAGCTGTGTCTCCTCGTCATCGGCTCCGGCGTCCTGGGGTTCCGCACCGGTCGGCCCCGGCGGTGTGTCCGCCGTGAGCGCGGGGTCCGGTGCCGGGGTGTCCGGTGCCGTGTCCGCGCGGTCCTCGGGCTGCGGGTCGGCGGGGGCGGCCTCCGTCTCTGCGGTCGGTTCCGGGGTGTCGGTGTCCGCCGGGGCGGGGGGCTCTGCCTCGGTCCCGGCGGAGGTCTGCGTCTCGGTCGCCGCGAGCTCCGGGGCCGGGGCGGGTACGTCCGCCGTCTCCTGCGGTGCGTCGGGTGTCTCCGGCCGGGGGCGGGGCTGGTAGGGCCCGACGTAGGGGTCCGTCTCGCCGATCGGCGCGATGGTGGCGCGCCACCGGGCGGTGTCGTACACCTCGAACTCGAAGCGCTCGGCGGCGTTGCGCAGCACGCGGGCGGTGCGTCGCTCCTCCGCGGTGACACCGGGGAAGGCGTCGGCGGCGGCCTGCGCCGCATCACCGAGGGCCCGCATCTGTGCCGTGTTCAGGACGTACTTGCGGTGCGAGGCCACCCACTCCGGCGGCTCGATGGGGGTGCCGTCCGAGTAGGTGGCATCGAGCACCAGGCGGCGCAGCTCCGGGACCTGAGCCGTGGTCAGCCGCACCTCGCGGGCGGCGTACTCGGCAGGGATGGGGGCGCGGTGTGCCGGTTCCTTGACCGCGTGCAGCTCGGAGCGGATGGTCCCGGCGGCCCGGATCGCCGGGACGCCCGCTGAGGCAGGCAGCGCCTCATGGAAGGGCATGTCGTCGGGGGTGCCGCCGCGGGCGTCCTGCGCCCACCAGTAGCGGCGGCCGTCGTCACCGGTCCGGGCGCGGACCCAGCCGATGACCGCGCCGTCGGCGTCGACCACTGTGCCGTGCCCGGCCTCGGTGTCCAGGTCGACCAGCCTGTTGCCGTTGCCGTAGCGCAGCTCGATGCCCTCGGCGGTGGCGGCCTGCGCGGCATCGGCGGCGTTCTGGCGCTCCTTCACCGCCCGTTCGGTGTTCTCGGGCCGGGCAGCGCCATCGGGCCACTGGACCTCGCTGACCTCCCAGACCCGGGTGCCGGACCCGGTGGTGACGAGCACCAGGTCGCCGTCATCGGTGCCGATGACCGTGCCGGGCCCGTCCGGGGTCTGCACGATCACCGTGTCCTCGGCGTCGGGGACCGTATCGGTGCCGTCGGTGTCCGAGTCCTCGGGTCCGTCCTGCGGCTCCATGGTGTCGGCGGGTGCGTCGGCTGGTTCTTCGGCGGCCGACAGGTCGAGTTCTGGGTCCTCCGTGCCCGGCTCGGGCTCAGCGTCGGCGGCCGTAGCCAAGGGGGCGAATTTGGCCCGTGCTTCGGCGAACTGTTCGTCGGTGGGTGGGGCGGTCTCGCGCAATGCGGTCGCCAGGGCGCGGAGTGCCAGGGCTGCGGACTCGTTGCGCTCGTCGATCCGGAAATGGATCTCGTGGTCCAGACGGCCGTAGCGCCACGCAGGCAGGTCACTGGAGCGGGTGGCAGTGTCGTGCGCGACGGCGGCGTCGATCCAGGCAGGGAGGTGTTCCCACGGGGTCCGGAAGGACACGTTGCCCTGGTCGATGGTCAGCCCGTTGATGTGGGTTGATAGGCGCACGTCGCCGCCGCCGCGCAGGGCGGAGGGCAGCTCACTGCTGTCGGAGGCGTAGAAGGCTGTCGTCGGCGTCTGCCGCTGCTCGGCGATCCACTGCCGTACGCGGTCCCCGAGCAGGCGCCGGGATTGGGTGCTGACCGTCTGGCCGTCGACCGCGACGGCACTGACCAGCCCGCGCACCTGGTCGTCGCTGAGCACTGCCATGATGGCCCATCCGGCGGACTGGCGGACGGGTGCGATGGCCGCGGCATGCGTGGCGGAGACGTCCGCAGCAGGCTCGCTCTGTACCGGCCCGGTCGGGGCTTCGGTCTCCTGTGGCGCGGCCTCGGCGGTCTCTTCTGTGTCCTGCGGGTCGGGGCCGTTGTAGGTGTAGGCGACGCCCAGCCGCTCGAAGGCGGCGCGCAGAGCCTGTACGGCGGTGTCGCGGTCCTCGAAGGGAGTGTCGCGGCGCATGTACCACTTCTGCTGACGGCGCGACCAGTTGAAGTCCAGGTCGTTCAGCGCGTCCCGGATGCGCTGGTCCCCGCCGCGCGGGGTGTTGCGGACCTCGGTGCCCTCGGCATCGTGATTGATCACGATGCGGGCTGCGGCCGCCTCCTCGGCTTCGATCTCCGCCTCGGAGGGCAGCTCCACCACTGTCCCGGGCGCGGCGAGGATCGCCTCCAGGTCGACCATGAGCAGTGGCTCGGTCTCCCCGGAGTACAGGGTCATGAGGTCGAGGTTCAGGTTGGTGAGGGTGTCGCTCTGCTGCTGTCGGCGCTCGCCGACGGAGTAGTTGACCCACTCGTTGTAGCTGACGCGGTAGGAACCGCCGACGCGTTCGGCGACCTTGCCGATCTCGGCCATGAGGTCGGGCAGCGGGTTGCCCGGCTCGTACCGGTAGCCGACGCCGGGCCGGTCGATGAACGCCACGGCCTCCCGGCCGGAGAGCTTGTGCCGCTGCAAGAGCGGTTCGTAGTACCGCAGGACGGCCGCGCAGCGCGCCATTGCCGGGGAGGGGCCGGTGTGCTGCTCCGGCTCGTCCCGGGCGACTGTCGTCTCCTCTGCCGCCGGGGCGGCGCCGGGCTCCGCTGCGGTCGGGAGGTCGGGCTCCTGCTGCTCGGGGCCCTGCTCCGGCGCCTCAGCTTCTGCGGCATCCGGTTCGGGCTGCTGGCCGGTGGGTTCGCCGCCGATGTGGGTCACCGACACCCGGTCGCCGAAGAGGTCGATCAGGTCCTGGAGCGGCGCCTGCTCCTCGTCCGCAGCCTCCGGGGGCGCGGGGGCAGGCTCCTCCTGCGCAACGGGTGCGCTGGACTCCAGGAGGCGGGAGCCGTCGGGCACGGCCACGATCTCCCGGGGGTGAACGCGGCTGGTCCCACTGCGGTTCTGTGGCCGGCAGATGTAGTAGCCGTCCCAGGGGTCGGGGCCTTCCACGATGACGACCGTCCGGTACTGGAGGTGCCGATCCTCCATGTACTGCGGTCGGCCCTCGCGGACCACGTCGCCCGGCACCAGTTCCACCGAGCTGTCGCTGAACGGCTGGTAGCCCGCGGGGACGGCAATCCGTGGGTCGTCGTCGGGGGCCGCGTCGGGTGTGCCCTGCTGGCCGTCTCCTGCATCGGGCGCGTTGCCTTCGGGCTCCGCAGCACCGGACAAGAGGTCGTCCACGGCCTCCTGGAACTGCTGCTCCCTGGACTCCTGCTCGGCAGTCTCGCTGTCGCCGGAGGCCTCGGGCGTCACCGGTTCGGGGGATGGCTCCCCTTCGGGTTCACCGGGGGCGGCGGGCTCAGGGTCACTCTGTACGGGCTCGGCGTCCGGGCCGGGCTGGTCCTGTGCTTCGGCCGGCGGGTCCTCCTGCCGGGGCTCGGCGCCGCCCGTGGACGGGCTCGCCGTTGGCGATTCGGTACTGCCCTCGGGAAAGAACGCATCGGCCATGTCCTGGGCGAACGCTTCCGCGGCGGCCTTTTCCGCAGGGGTGGGTGCGTCAGGGTTGGGCGCGTCGTCGGGGCGGTTCTCGTCCTGCACCAGGCCCCGGGCCCGGGCCTGGACCTCGTGTTCGTCAGCGATGATCTGCCGCAGGCTGGCGATGTGCCCGCGCAGCGCTTCGAGTTCCTCGTTGACCTCCTCGGCGGCGTCCTGGTTGACGCTCGCGGCGCGTTCGACCCGCTCGGCGAGGGCGGCCTCCTTCTCGTTGGCGACGACCAGCTTGCCCAGCGCCTTCTCTTCCCGCTCCTTGGAGCGGGCCTGGATGCGGTAGGGGTTCTCGTCCTTCGGCCGCAGGTTGTCGGCGATCTCTTCGCGGCGGCCGCGAAGGGACTCGGTCGACTTCTCCAGCTTGCTGAGGTCGTCGTCCAGGTGGTTGAGGAAGTGCTCCAACGACTGGATGGCGCCACGGCCGTTGGACTGGGTGACGGAGGAGGCCTGCCACTGGGCGCGGTCCTCGCGCTGGCCCAGGGGGACGACGTAGCCCCAGCCGAAGCGCAGGCGCATCTGGCGGCGGCCGCTGGCCCCGTAGGCGATCTCGGCGTGGAAGTCCTGCCCGCCGAAGGTGCCGACCGGGACACGCTCGCCGGGCCGGATCGACTGGTCCCCGGCGATGGCGACCATCCGGGCCCCGAGCGCGTTCGCGGCCGCGTCGCGGCTGCGATACGTGGCGTCGCCCACGGTCATGGCGAAGTCGTCGCCGGTGGTCGGGCGCCGGTTGGGGGCCGCTGCCCGCATGCCTTCCAGGGCGACGTCCGCGCGGCCGAGGAATTCGTCGATGTCGCTGAGCTGCTGCGTGCGGGTGTCCTGCTGGCGGTCCCAGCTTCGGGCCAGGCCCTGGAGCCGGGCGCGTTCTGCCGTGGCCTCGGCGAGTTGCAGGATCGCCGGGTCGCCGGAGGCCAGGGCGGAGAGCATGCCGAGGTTGATGGCGTCGGCGCCGATATCCTCGATCTCGCGGGCGCTGAAGTCCTTGCGCTGGATCTGGCCGATGAACCGCGCCTTGCGGGCGAGGGTGGTCAGCCGGAATTCATCGAAGGTCCGCTCGGTGATGTAGTACAGGATGCGGACGTGGTCGGGGGTGTTGTCGATCCAGGGGGCGTTGAGGTTGCCGCGCCGCTCGATCCGGCCGTCTCGCTGGGCCATGTCCGCCGGCCGCCACGGGTAGGACAGGTGGTGCAGCGCGACTGCCCTGTCCTGGATGTTGGTCCCGGTTCCCATTTTCTGCGTGCTTCCGATCAAGACGCGGACGCGTCCGGCACGGCAGTCAGCGAACAGCTTCTCCTTCTTGCGGTCGGTGCCCGCCTCGTGGATGAAGCGGATGGACTCGCGCGGCATCCCCCTGGCGACCAGTTCGTCGCGCAGGTCCGCGTACAGGTCGGCGGCGTGCTTGGCGGTGCTGCCCGGGGTGCCCTCGTCCAGGAAGACGAGCTGGAGGCCGCCGGGGAGATCCTGCGGGGTCGGGTTGTCCCCGGAGACCGGGTAGACGATGTCCTTCGTCTCCTGCCAGATCTCCGCGATCTTCTCGGCCGCGTACGGGATCTTGCTGCCCATCTCCTTGCTGCCGCCGACGCTGCGCATGTCGACGGCGGCGGCGTCCGCGAGGTCGCGGACCTTCTCCATGTCCAGCACGCGCCCGCCGTACGTCGGGTCTTCACTGCTGATGTCCTCGGCGGTGATGTTGAGGCCCAGGTTGCGCAGGGCCTCGGTGGCGTCGACCAGGTCCAGGTCGACGGAGGCGCGCAGGCCTTCGCCGAGGGCCTTCAGGACGCCGCCGGGCTTGCGCACCCAGGGCTTGTGCGGCAGTTCCTTGATGAACTGCCGTTGCGCCGGCGTGGGCGGGATGAGGATGGTCTCGCCGCGCTGTCCGTCCTCGTTCTCCCGTACGGGCGGGGTGGGCAGGTCGAGGTCTTCCGCCATCTGCACGTCGGCGAAGACCCGGTAGGCGGCCATCAGCTCGGGGACGTTGAAGAAGCGGCTGAAGCGGGCCTTGTACTTGTAGCCGTCGCCCTTGGGGTCGGGCTCCAGTTGGCTCACGACCTCGCCGAAGGTGGCCGCCCAGTTATCGAAGGCGTCGAGCCCCATCTCCTCCAGGAGCTGCGGGGCGAGGTAGCGCTTGAGGACGTAGGCCTCGGTCAGCGAGTTGGCGATCGGGGTGCCGGTGGCCAGGGTCGCCACGCGCTCGGACTCGTTGGTCGTGCGCAGGTAGTCGAGCACCATGTGGAGCTTGGTGGCCTTCGCCGAGCCCTGGATGGCGGCGCCGGGGATCGCCGAGACGGTGCGCAGGTTCTTGAACTCGTGCGCCTCGTCCAGGAACACGTAGTCGATGCCGGTGTCTTCCAGGAAGACGCCGATCTCGTCGTCCATGGAGTCGATCTGCTGCTGGAGCTTTGCTTCCGCGTTGGCCAGGGACTCTTCGATCTGCTTGACCGTGTTGCGGTGCATCCCGGCTTCGGCGGCGACGTCGAGCTGGTCGCGCAGAGACTTCATCTCGCGGTCGAGGTAGGCGCGCTGGGTATCGGGGCGCAGCGGCACCCGGGTGAACGCCTCGTGGGTGAGGATCACGGCGTCCCAGTCGCCGCCCGCGATCCGGCCCATGAACTTCGCGCGGCGCTTCTTGTTCAGGTCGCTCGCGGTGATCGCCAGGATCTTGGCGTTGGGGTAGAGCTGCCGGAACTCGCGCGACCACTGCTTGAGCATGTGGTTGGGGACGATCAGGCACGGCTTGGTCGCCAGGCCGGTGCGGCGCAGCTCCATCGCGCCGGCGGCCATGGTCGCTGTCTTGCCCGCGCCGACGACGTGCGCGAGCAACGCCGTCGGTTCGTTGACGATCCGGCGGATCGCCGCGTTCTGGTGCTCCTTCATCGTCCAGTCACTGATCAGACCGGGAAGGGTCAGCGCGGAGCCCGCATACTCGGGCAGCACCATGTTGTTGAACTGCTCGTTGTAGATCCCCGCGAGGCGGGCCGCGCGGGTCTCGTCGTCCCACACCCAGTCCTCGAAGGCCTCCGCGATCAGCTTGGCCTTCTCCTGGGCCGCGTCGGTGGCCTCCTTGTCGACGTAGGTCCGGCCCTCGCGGTCGCGGTAGGTGACCTGGATAGTCGACTCGGTCTGCCGCAGCAGCGACGTGAACAGATCCTGCGTGGGGCGGGAGCCGGTGCCCCACTCAGTGCGCGCCAGGTCGCCGTTCTTGGCGCCGCGGACCTCCCACACCGTGCCGCCCGCGTGCAGCACACTGGCGTCGTCGAAGCCGAGATGCGCGAGGAAGTCGTTGTAGACGTCGACCGGAATCCACGGGGCGCCGATCTTCGCCTTGATCTCCGACGGCGCCAGGTCGGCGGGCTGGACCCGTTCCAGGGCGGAGACGTTGCCCTGGAACGTCGGGTCCTCGGCGGCCCGCTCCCGCGCAGCCGCGAGCTTGGCGCGGACGTTGCCGGACAGGTAGCGGTGCCGGGGCTCCCAGGCGTCGCCCTGGAGCGGATCGCGGTAGGCGAGACCGGCGTCCGCGCACTGCGCGGCCGCGCTTTCCTCGTCCAGCCCCAGGAGGCTGGCGACCCGGCTCATGTCCAGGCGGCCGCCGTCGTACTCCATCGCCAGGGCGATGGCGTCCTCGTGACTGTTGGCCCGGGACGGCAGGGTGCGCGGCTCCAGGACGCGGGACAGGAGCACCTTCTGCTCGGTGCCCTTGCCTGTCGCCTCGTCCCACTCCTCCAGGCCGAACAGCAGCGAGGCGTCGGGGTCGTCGTCAATCCAGGCGAACGCCGTGCGCTGCTTCCACGCGGCTGGGACGTCCTTCAGGCCCTGCGCCGTGGCCTGCGCGCGGGCCTCTGGCGGGGTGAAGATGTAGTGCTGGCGCGGCTTGGTCAGCGGTGGGTGGTTCTTGCGGTAGTCCCGCCAGGCGACCCGCAGTTCCGCGCGGAGCGCCGCGAGTTGCGGCGTCTCGCCGGGCTCGGGGGTGTCCGCCTCCGCCGCGTACAGGGCCAGGGTCAGGCCCTTGAGGCGGATGAGCTGGACGAGCTGCTCGCGCTGGTCGGGGTGGATCTCCAGCGGGACCGGGCGGCCGCCGTCGATGATCGTGGGGTTGCCTTCGGCGTCCAGCCCGAGCGCACCCTCGGTGCCGCCGGTGACGATCGTCTGTACCGGCTCGGTGCGCTCATCGGCGGCCGCCGTCAGCCCGGCGGCCCGGGCCTCCACTGCGATGGCGGCGGCCGCGGCCGCCAGGGATTCGGCCGGCGCCTGGTCGGTACGACCGACGACGGTGACCTCCGGCCCCCACTCCCGGGAGCCCGCACGCAGCTCGCCGAGCACGTACTCGGGGTGCGCGTCGAAGTAGCTGTTGACCGCTAGTTCGTCATCGTGGCCAGGCAGCACCCGCTTGCGGGAGGTCAGCCACGTCTTGTCCCCCGGCTCCTCGCCCGGCATCCGGCGCCGCAGGAACAGCACGTCGGTGACGACGTCCGTCCCGGCCGCCGCCATGTGCGCCCGGGCGGGCAGACGGACCGCGCCGACCAGGTCGCCGAGCTGGTACATGCGCTCGCGCGCATCCGGCTTCTCCGCGTCCATGGTGTAGCGCGAGGTGATGAGCGCGACGACGCCGCCCGGGCGAGTGGCGTACAGCGACTTCAGCACGAAGTGGTCGTGGATCGAGAGCGACAGGTCGGCGTTGTGGACCTTGTCGAACCGCTTGTACCTGCCGAAGGGGACGTTGCCGACCACGCCGTCGAAAGCACCGTCGGCAAGCGGGACCTCTTCGAGGCCGCTGGTGATGATCTCGGCGTCCGGGTACAGGTGGCGGGCAATCGCCGCGGTGGTCGGCTCGACCTCAACACCGGTCATCTGCACCGGGGTCGAGGTCAGGATCGGCGCGAAGCCGATGAAGTTACCCGAGCCGGAGCCCGGTTCGAGGACGCGGCCGCCGGTGAAGCCGAGCCCGCGGACCGCGCCCCAGATCGAGCGGACCAGGTCGGCGTCGGTGTAGTGCGCGTTGATGGTGTTGCGGCGGGCCGCCGCCCACTCATCCTCGGAGAGGAGTGCCCGGATCTGCTCGCGCAGGTCACTGACGGCGTCCCAACGCGCGGCCGCCCGCTCAAAGCGCTCATCCTCGTCCGGGCCGAACGCGGCACGCGCCGGCCGCGGGTTGAAGATGACCGGCAGAGCGCCCCAGCCGGACCAGCGCGCGAGGGTGCGCTGTTCCTCTTCGGTGGCCGGGCGCTGCTCGCGCTCCAGGGCCCGCAGCATCTCCAGAGCCGCGAGGTTGGCGCGGGCCCGCTCACTCTGCCCGGCAGGGGCGAGGTCCCGCTGACTCTCCGGTCGGAAACGAGGCGGAGCTACATCTCCCGGTGCTCCGTCCCCGGCTCCTTCTCCAGCCAGATCTCCTCCGCGTACACCAGCTCCTGCGCCTGCGACCGGGTCGACCGCCGGGCCGCCGCGCGCTGCTCCATCGGCAGCTTCTGAAGGAGTTCGGTCGCCAACTGCCCGATCTTCTCCGTCACCCGCAGGTCCAACTCCTGGAAGTAGGCCTCCTGCTGCGCCGGGCTCCCCAGCGACTCCAGGGCCTGCGGCCTGTACGTCTCCCAATACTCCCGAGCCGTCTGCCCGTGCCTGCTGAGCTGCGTCACTGCGGTTCTCCTCGTCCTCGCGGAGCGGCGGCTCCACTCCCCCGATGCTCATGAGCGTTCTCCCCCGTGATGCTGGTAGGGCACAGGCCATGGACCCGGCCCGGCACGCCGTCACCACGAACGGGGCCAGGGACTTCCCTCAGCCTCGCCCGGATGCTCACAGCGGCCGGACGTGATCCATCCTCTTTGACCCTACGACGCACCAACAGCGGATTGCCCCTGGTGAAGCAGGAGTTGAGTTCGCTCAGCGAAATGCCGCCCCCTCCATTGCGCACAGCGAAACGGAAGGGCAGCAGAACGCCCCGCAATTATCTGGCTACATTTCCTCCATGGCGAGCATGGCGAAGATGAAGTTCCACGTAGCCGTGACCGAGCACGCCTTGGAGGCGCTCAACGAGTACGCCGAGGCGGAGCGGAACCGCGAGAAGGAGTGGATCGCCGCACGCCGGCGGGAGCTGCTCCTTCCCGGCATGTCACGGCGCGCGGCCGCCGCCGTACGCCGCGACGTCCGCGTCCAGGCCGCCCGGATGCGCCGCACGGGCGAGTTCAGTGGCAACCGGGACGACATCGTGGCCCGGGCAGTGCGCGAGGAACTGCGCGCCCGCGGCCTGGACCGCAAGTGGCCCAAGCCCCCGGAGGGCGAGACCGACGCACCGGGCCGCCCTTGGGGCACTCCCCCGAGCGCCCCCATGGGCGAGGGCGGGTACACCGGCCGCGTGTCGGTGAACCTGCCGTACAACCTCGGCGACACCGTCCGCCGTGCCGCGTACTGGACCAGCAAGGCCGCTGTCGAAGCACTCCAGGAGTGGGCCGACCGCTGGGGCGACGGAGTCGATGTCGCCCTCCGGGAAGCCGAACGGGACGGCATCCCCGCCGAACTCGCCCTTATGGTCGCCGCCGGGCGGCCTTCCGCACCACAGTCCGCACTGGAGATCCGCGACCGACTCCGCGCTCAGGTCCTCACCACCGGCGACCTGCTCCGCGCGGCGATCGACCGGGCCACAGCAACGGATCAGCCCGAAATCCCCGAGCAGGCCTGAGAGTAGAAACAACTGTTTCCAAGTCGTTCGATTTCACTCGAACGCTCTTGCTCTTTCCGTAATGCCGCGATGCACATCAACACCCCAAACGTCTGGCAAGCTGTGCCCGATCCGAGTAGCCGCCCATCGTGCGGCGAAATCAACGGAAGGCCTCGGAATGAGCACATCCACAACCCTCTCAACGGCCATCGACACGGCCGCTGACGCTGTCGCCAGAACGGCGAAAGTGATCGTCGTCATCCAGCAGAAGGGCGGCGCAGGCAAGTCCACCATCGCCGTCAACACGGCCGCGTGCGCGGGCCGGTCGGCGGTACTGTCCAACGGGGACGAGTCCGCGGGCGCCCCCGTCGTCGCGGCCGGCATCGACGTCCAGGGCACCCTGGAGAAGTGGTGCGCGGGCGTCCGAGAGGAGGCCCTCCCGTTTGACTTCGTCGTCACCCGCAGCAAGTTGAACATCCTGCCCAGCATCATCAACGACTCCGAGCGGCGGCGAATCATCGTTGACACGCCCGGCTTCCTGGACGTCGACCCTGACGCCGAGTGGGGGGCCGACCCGCTCGGCGAGAGCCGGACAGCCGATGCGCTGCGCGAGGTGCTGGAAGTCGCAGACCTGGCACTCGTCCCGATCACTCCGTCAAAGATCACCTGGGATGAGTGCGAGTACACGATCGAGCGCGTACTCAAGCCGCGAGGCATCCCCTTCTTGGTCGTGATCAACATGCACGACCCCGGCAAGGACAAGTTCGAGGCGCAGCTCAACAAGGTCAAGGCGTGGATTGACGAGCGGAACTACCCGCGGGTCGCAGACCCGATCCGCCGGTACACCATCCACGAGCACGCCTACGAGAACGGCACCCTGGTCACCGAGTACAAGATGTCGGGTACGGCCCTGAAAGCGCGTGAGGACTTCATGCGCGTGGCCCTGACGATGGAGCAGATGCTCTGATGGGTAAGCCGATCAACGTAAACGGGGCCCCCGTCGCCCCGGGGCGCCCGAACAACGCGATCGAGTTGGCGCGCGCCCTCGGCGACTCCGCAAAGCTCCCCACGAAGCAGCTCACCGACACTCCGGCGCTCATCGCGCAGGAGCAGGACATGTTGGTGAAGTGCGAGAGCGCCATCGAGAACCTGCGCTTCGCCTTCTGGGCCGCCGGCAAGGCGCTTCAGGTGGTGCGTGATGCTCGGCTGTACCGGGCTCAGTTCGAGACGTTCGAGGACTACACCCAGGCCCGCTGGGACATCACGCCGCAGTACGCAGGCAAGCTGATCCGTACGTGGCGCGTGGCCGAAGCCCTGTTCCAGGCCAGGCCAGGGGGCGGTTTGGAAACAGTTGTTTCTACCAAGCTGGGGTACGGGCACGCGTGGGCGCTGGTCCCGCTGGTCGAGAAGCACAGCGTGCAGGCGGCCGTCTACCTGTACCTGGGACTCGTGAAGGCCAAGGGTGCGAGCGTCACCGCCGCACTCGTCCAGGGCGCCGTGGAGGCGCTGCCGGAGGAGGCCGCCGGACACAAGGCCAAGACCGAGGAGGCGGTGATCTCCTACCTCGCCTCCCCGGAGGACGAGGCGCGCTCGACTCCGGCGACCGACCCCGCGAAGACCGTGCGAGCCCTGTCGAAGGCTGCGCGCACCTTCGACGCGAGCGCTCTCCAGGCCGCGCTGGAACACGACCCGAAGCGCGCTCGCAATGCGGTGAAGTCCCTGATCGAGGTCCTGTCCTCCGTCAGCGGGGTTACGGTCACGTTCCTGGAGAGCGAGACCGAGGCCGAGGAAGGCGAGCTCGAAGGCGGAGTCGCCGACGTGAGCGAGGACCCCGAGGAGAGCAGCCCTGAGACGGAGGCCGCAGACGCGTCTGCGGCCGCGTCCGCAGCGTAAGGCCCCGAACGCAAAGAAGCGGGCCCCGTCCGAGGACGGGGCCCGCTTCGTGTTGTCAGCTCAGATGCCGTGCGCAGGCCGCAAGCAGTGCGGCGCCGAGGGCAATGAGCGAGGCGCCGGTGATGATCCCGGCGAGCCGTAGGCCTTCGTACTTGCGTCGGGCGATCTGCGAGAGGTGAATGACGTGGGCTACGCGGTCGTCCGGGGTCTGGAGGTCCTTCACCAGGTCCTGGGGGGTGCAGAGCGACCAGTAGAGGAAGCTGCCGCGTGCGGCGCCCGACAGGCGCGGGTGGACGACGACGAGCACGACGAGCATGGAGGCGATGAGGCCGAAGGCGCCGGCGCCGACGAGGAGACCGACGGCGGGCGGTAAGTCGTGGCCCGGGACCACCGCGACGAGCGCGGCGAGGGGCAGGGAGAAGCTGGTGAGCAGGACGCCGGACTTGGCGTCCGTACGGGAGATCTCGGCGAGGACGGTGGCGTTGGCCGCGTCCAGGCGGGCGTCGAGGCTGTCGGGCGTGGTCATCGAGTCCCTTACGTGGTTGCGGAGCGGGTCAGGGGTGTACCGGAGCGGCCGCGCATCCCGTGGGGGTGCGCGGCCGCTCCTGTGCGGGGGGATCGGGTG
>NZ_BMMS01000036.1 GCF_014646055.1 Wenjunlia tyrosinilytica | reverse complement strand
CCCGCGGAGCGGGTTAAAGTGCGCTGCGCGCACTCCCAACGAAACCAATTCGCTTCGCGAATTGTGGCACGCTTCGCGTGCCTGGAATTCACGCTTCGCGTGAATTCTGAACAGCCGTGAATTTCGCTTCGCTCAATTCCCGCCCGGCTCCGCCGGGTTGGCTGACAGAACGGCGGCGGGGCCTGGGGTTGCTTCCGGGCTGTGAAGCCGAGGGGCACGAAGTCAGAAGCCTTGTCCGGATGGATCCTGAGTGCAACTTGGACCGAATATGCATCAAAGTCATTCCGGGTGAAGTCTGGGATAGCCGCGCTCCCATGTCTACCGGAGTCGATGCATCAAAATGCTACCTGGGTAGACCCCGTAAGTCTACTCTACTGGCCCTCCAACTCGGCGCATCCGACGCAGCATCCAAACGAAGACTTCCCGATCATCATCCGCAATGCCAAGGAATGTAGCCGCTTCCTCTGCTGACAGCATGCTGCCTGCCGGTCCAGGTTGCACAGCAGGGAGATCATTTTCGCTGAGCTTGCCGGAGCGGATGATCATCTCAAGTGGAGAAACATGGAGAGCACGGGCAAGCCGTACCAAAGTCTCGACGTCGGGCATGGTCTGACCGGCGATCAGCCTCCCGATAGCCGATTGAGACATGCCCATTTCTTGCGCCAAGCGATGGCGTCCACCACCGCGAGGGCTGACATCAAATCCGCGGCTGACAGCTATCTCTCGCAACCACAAAACGAACGACTCCCCTGATGGGTCGTCCCCGCCGTATGGCGCCATCGTCATGGCTACGGCTCCAGGTCGATGACGAAGTCAACGACCGTGGTATCACCGCGTCTCACGATCGGACGGGCAACCTCTACGATCCGGCTGTCCGCAATATGCCTACGCGTATACCGCAGCACTGGTACGCCAGCACCGATACGTAGAGTTGAGGCTTCCTCTTCAGTAGGCATGCCAGCAGTGAACGATTCAGTAATACGGGTGACTTGAATACCAAGGCTGGCGAACTGTGCACGCGTGCCGCCTGGCCATGGCTCATTAATAGGGTCCGCAACTGGAGTTCCTGCTACATCAGCCCAACGGACATAGCTGATGGACATCTGCATTGGTGAGTCATTGTCATAGAACACGAAGTGCCGAGCAAGTAGAGCCTCACCGGGCTCGCGCTCAAACAATGCGGCCAATTCAGCGTTGGCGCGGACCTTTTCAAAACGCTTATCAAGGCGGTATTCACTCCATCCGATTCCCTGGTCTTCGGTGAAGGCAGTGCTTTGTGTGCCGGACCCAATGCGGTACCGGTCGGCAGCGATCCGATGCACGGCCGGCCGGGTGCGTACGAGCGTGCCCGCGCGGGTCCGTGTCTCGATCAGCCCTTCGTTGCGCAGCACCGCCAGAGCGTTGCGGATCGTTGTCTCCGACACCCCGTAGCTCTGGCTGAGCACGGGCAAAGTCGGGAGCCGATCGCCAGGTTGGTATGTGCCATCCGCGATCCGCTCGCGGAGCTCGGCAGCAATTCGGAGGTACTCCGGCCGCTCTTCAGGCACGCTGCCCACCTCTACGGATGATCAACTGTTTCTGGCCCAGACGCGCATGGCCTCCCCGCAAGGACCACCCACGCCGCGGCGTTCAGCGGCATTTTGCCGCAACCATGCCGCGAACTGCTCCGTTGTGCTGTCGTGTCCTTCACTGTGCGGCACTAGTGCCATGGGTTACAGCTCCACAGGCAGCTTGTAAGAAAGCTCCCAGCGGCTCGCCGGGACGATGGTGTCCGAGGTCTCGACTGGAACACCGTCGGCAGTCTTGTGGGTCGTCTCGATCGCAAGAACTGTACTTCCTGCATTGACCCGTAGGCGCTGACCTTCATCCGGGGTAGCAGGGCGCGCCCGTACTACTTCCCCCGCCTCCCGAACAATAATGCCGATCAGGGCCATGCGGGCAGGAACACCTAGGCCGCGATGGGGCCCCGCTTCGGGGAGCACGATCGGGCTAGTGCCGGTCAGCGCCATCGGCTCCCAGCTAATCGCCATGTAGGCAGGACGCCTGTCCTCCATAAAGAGATAGTCAGTTCGCATCACCGGGTCGCCCACTGCGATACCGAGCCGCTCAGCGATCACTTCAGAGGCGTGGCCCGTAGCGGAATCTGCTTGATACGGCAGATCTGATCTATTCCCTGCAATCCGTGAGAACCGCTCCGGCTTCGCGCTGGCCCGAACGGTCGTCGCGGCTCCTTGACTGGCCTCCAACAGCCCCTCAGTGATGAGGAGCTGTACCGCTCTACGGGCGACTGCGTCGGTGGTGTCGTACTGCGCAGCGAGTTCAGCACGGCCAGGTAGGCGGTCCCCCGCAACAAGCTCTCCGGTCTCGATACGGCGGCGGATCTGCTCAGCAACCTCGAGGTATGGCGCCTGCGACATGGGTCTCCTTCAACTACCTGGCGGACCAGGTTGACAGCGTAGCCCCAGTAAGGCAGCTTGGATAACCAAGTACTACTTGGCTAACTAAGGGGTGGGTGTGCGCCCGGAAGACGCGGACATCAAGAGCGCCCTAGAGCGTGCCGCAGGCCAGATCGTCCGTCAGCGCACTGCGTCGGAGGGCCGTACGCGGTTGGAGGTCGACATCCCTGCTCAGGCCACTGCCGAGACCTGGACCCGGCTGCTGGCTGTTCTCAACGGCCGTTCTTGGGGTGCCAGCACTACCCCCGACGGCACCGCCACCGTGTGGACGCACATCTACGGAGACCGGCAATGAGTCCAGCCGTAGACAGCGTGTCTCGCCCCCGGTGTACGCGAGTAGCTGCCCACCTCGGAGCTTCACAGCCACCCGGAGGGCTGACATGACGCAAATGAGTATCAGGGTCTACAAGATCAACCCACGCACCGGGGAACGCCGAGTCATCTCCACGTGGTCCGGGGAAGGCGCCGAGCCGCTCCAGTCCCAAGCATGGCCGCTCTGCCGATGCCCGCGGTGCCTCCCCACACGACTCCTTGACGAGCAGCGCGCGCAACTCCTCCTAGCCCGTTGGAGGTTCGAGTGAGGTGCCGTTACTGCGGCGAGCCGCTCGGTACGCGCCGCGTCCTGGTGGCCATGGTGCACAGCGCTTCCGGCCCCGGCTGGTCCGCCTACGCCCACCACACATGCGCACAGGAACGGGGCGCGCGCGCCCTCGACGCACCGGCACCGCAGGCTCCGGCCGATCCGCCGCCCCCGGCAGAACCGCCCTCATAGGGGCGCAGCAGGACCCGCCAATGAAGCGGGCCGCCCGGTTGTCCCCGGGCGGCCCATGCACACGGCGAGGGGTTACCGCCCCGATCACCGCAAGTCCCACCCGCCCCAGCAAGGACCGAAAGGACGCATCCAGTATGCGCTACGTCCACCGAATCCGGCGCCACAACCGGGAAACCACACGCCGCATTGCCCGCACCCCCGGGGTGCTCACCGCCCGCAGGTTCCTCGAACTCCAAGGCACCACCGCCGACTTCGCGCAGCGCTACGCGGCCCAGATCACCCGCACCGCGAAGCAGCTCGGCACGGCCGCGGCCGCGCACACCTGGACCACCCACAACGGCCACGCACGCCGTACCGCCCTCTACAGCCTCGCCACCGACGCCATCGGCCTCATCACCGCGTGGGCCGCCTACAAGCGCACCGCCGCCCTCACCCGCACCCTCGGGGCCGCCGCGTGACCACCCACCCCGCACACACCGCACCCGCCCGGCCGGCTTTGCCCGTCACCACCGTCACCATCCCCACCACCGTCCTGCACCACCTCCGCACCCTCCCCGACGCCCCCGCCGCACTCACCACCGCAGAGCAGCGCGACACATGGGACAGCACCCTCACCGCAGACGTCCCCGCCCTGGACTGGATGAGCCTCCACCTCGACAACCTCACCCAAGCCCTCATCGAGGACCACATCACCCCCGATGACCTGGGCTTCACCCTCTACAGCATCGATGCCGCCCGCATGGAGGCCCACGCCGCCCGCGTCGAACTCATCACCGCCGACCCCACCGCCCACGACCCCGGCACAACCCCCATGCCCATCACCGACCTCCAACCCGGCATGCAGGTACGCGAATACCGCCGCAACGGCAGCCACGACACCTACACCGTCACCCACACCGCCCACGACGAACACGGCAGCACGACCGCCATAACCCCAACAGGCCGCCCCGGGCCCCTCCACACCTTCCACACCGCCCCGGGCCGCCCATGGGCCGTAGAGACCCCCCACAGCCCCGCAAACCCAGCACCCGCCACGACCCCGGGACCCCAACACCCATGACCACAGTCACCACGCCCGCGCAGCAGACCCCCACCACCGGGGGACTGCTGCGCGGACGCAGCACCCTCCCCTTCACCCGCGTGCCCAACCTCGCCGCCCGAGACCACCGCATCACCTGGCGCGCCCGCGGCCTGCTCCTCGAACTCCTCAGCTACCCACCCGGATGGCGCACCACCATCGACGAGATGGTCAAACGCGCGCAGCACACCGCCCGCGAAACCGGCGGCAGGGTCGAGGGACGCGACGCCATGCGCGCAGCAGCTCGCGAACTCAAACGCGCCGGATACCTCATCGTCCACCGCCACCAGGACCCCGGCACGGGCCAGTGGACCACCACCACCGTCATCACCGAAGCGCCGCTGCTCACGCTCGCCCTCGAGGAGCAGCAGCCCACCCCGGCCCCGGCCGAAAGCACCCCCGCCACCCGCGCCCCGACGCCGTCACCGCAGGTCAGCCCGAACGCCGGATTCCCAGGCGTCGGCTCCCCAGGCGCCGGAAAACCAGGCGCTATTACAAAGACGGAGAAGAAGAAAGAGACCCCTCCCCTCCGTCCGTCCCCACCCCCCGATCACGCACGCGCACGCACGCGAACCGCGGACGGACGCAAGGACGGCCACCCCCGCCAAGCCCCCGACCCCCAAGCCCTCAAAATCCTCGCCACCATCGCCGCAACCGCCCCCGTGTTCACCCTCGGAGCCCACGCACAACACCGACAGGCACCCCGCATCACCGCAGCACTCACACGCGGCTACACCCCCGCACAGCTCACCGCAGCACTCACCACACGCCTCGACGGCATCCGCCACCCCGAATCCGTCATGGCCAACCGCCTGGACGACCTCCTAGCCGCCCCCGGCAACCCCCAGCAGCACAGACGAGACCCAGCAGCCCCCGCACGCCCCCACTACGCCGAATGCCCCGGCAACGACGGCATGTGCGGCCGCCCCCTGCCCACCGGTGCGGCACTGTGCCCGACCTGCGCAGCACAACAAGCCACCCGAGCGGCATGAGCCCCCCATGCACGCTCGGACGGACGATCTCTCCCGCGTCCGGGCTCCCTACTCCGGCGGGAGACCGAAGCGCCCCAGGGCTGCCTTGGAAGTGCCCGTGTCCTTCAAGACCGGTTCCCAGGGACCCGTGTTGACGTCGAAGTCCTTGCCAAATCCCACCCACTTGCCCGCCATGCGCAGGCCCGTCGGCTCCACCAGCATCTGAATGGCGCCGTGGTAACTCGCACCCTGGTAATAGCCGTCAGCGGCAGTCTGTTCGGTCCACGTACCGGTGACCACGTTCCCATCAACGGTCAGATCCAGCGACAGCGGGGAGTCAGGATTGGAAGAGGCTCCGGGCAGGCTTCTACCCGTGAGTCGATTGCCGTGCTGCACGAGCACTACGTAATGCCGCCCCGTGAACGTGCCGTCACGGCCTGAGGAGTAGTACTCATAGCGGCTGAGCCACACCCCGGAGTAGTTCTGTGCCGCTGTCCGCGCGACCGGCGTCGCTTCGCTGACACCTTCGGGCCCCGGGTCCAGATCATGACCCCCCGCGCCGTCATCATGGACCCTGGCCATGGGGACGGCGGGAGCGAACCCCAGTGCCTCTACGGGAATCCCTGTGACCCTTTCCAGAGCACGGGCGTACACCGGGCGGGGCGTGCGGCTGATTCCGGCTTCCCAACGCTGAACAAGCCGCTTCGACGCGTCGTTGGGCTCCCCTGCCTCGTCGCCTGCGCGACGTAGCGCACGAGCAAGGTCGTCCTGACTCAGCCGCAGGCCGATACGCACGGCAGGCCGGCTGAAGCGCTCACTCGACTTGAGATCATCAAGGGTGGTCCGCTTGCCACTCACGAATCCTCCTCCGACCAGGGCCAGCACCCCCACGACGACGATGCGCCTATCACACTGCCTGTATGGCAACCATCACCGTAAGAACAGACGCAGAAGTAGACCGCGCACTCAAAGCACTCACCGAAGCAACCGGCCAAACCACCGCCGACGCCATACGCGCCACCATCCTCGACGCCTACCGCAACCAGTACTACGCGCGCATGCGCGCCGACGCCGAAGCAGCGGTCAACGACCCGGAAGACCGGGCCGGAACCCGCCGCGTCATCCAGGAAATGGACGGCATCAGCGCGCGGTGACGTCCGCCGCGGCAGCAGACACCCACGCGAGCAGGGGAAACCACACGCGGGAACTGTACAGTTCTGTACATGAGTGACACCCTGCCGATCACCGAGGCCCGTGCCCGCCTGGGATCACTGGTCCGCCGCACCTCACACGCCCGCGAACGCATCACCATCACCGACCACGGACAACCCGCCGCCGTCCTCATCAACCCCCAGGAACTCGCCGACCTCGAGGAGGCCCTGGCACTCGCCCAGCAGCACGCACAGAACACCCAGTCCCGGGCCGGTGCCGCATGACCGCCACCCCCGCAGAGCCCCAAGGCCCGCTCATCACCCGCCCACCACAGACCATCCACGCACTGCGGCGAGCCGTCGCCCACATCACGCCCGCCTCACTGCCTGCCTTCAATTCGGGACTCGTGGAAGCCGCCGAGGAAGCCGACGAGCGAGGCAGTATCGGCCCAATCAGACGATTCGTACAACAATGGGCCGTTCATGTCGAAATCGAGCGCCACCCACAACAAGCAGCCCGCCTGCACGAACTCGAAGCACTCACACTCAACACCGACGACCGAGAAACCGCACGAGCCGCCGCGGCCGAAGCCGGCCGCATCTACGCCACCGCATGCACCGCCCTCGGCCTCCGCACCGGTGGCGCCACGCGATGACCGACGCATGGGCATGGGAATACGACCCCGACGCCGAGAACGTCATCGGAGGCCTACCCCAACCCCTCATCACCGAAATCGAACGCCTCGCGGCATCCCTGGTAGTCCTCGCCGACATGGGCGAGGACCTAGCCGCATTGGGCAAAGGCCCACCCTCCGGCGGCCTACGCCTCCTGAACTTCGCCCTCAACGGCCGCGACGGCTGGCTCATGTTCCTGCCCGATACGCGCGGACGAATGATCGAAATCGTCAACGTCATCTGGCCCTGGTGACGGGCGGGATGCTACGCATAACCGGGACGTAACTTCCGTTTATGCGTAGCATCCCGCCCCATCCACGCCCACCTCGGTGAAGCCGGCTACCACCGCCCCGGACCACAACGCCGGAGCACTCACACACCGCGCGTCGCCGGCTGCCGAGCAGCGGAAGCGGAGGCGGAGGCGGAAGCCGCCGATCGGACCACGCCCGAAGCAGCCCGGGAGACTCGGTCCTGACACTGCGAGCGGTCCCGGCAGCATCGCGCACCCGATGAACAAGCAACCCGCGGACGCCTCGCAACCCCCTCCCCCGAGCACCCCGGCACGCGGGGAAGACCTCGGGCACCGGGGAGGCCGCCCGCCGTCCTGGCCCTCAAAGGGGGCCAGGAGCCCCCGGAGGGGACTCACACCACCTCGCGCCGTTGACCCGGCAGGGGCACCGCGCCCGTCGGCAGCTCGGTCATGACCACCGGCGCCGACACGGCCCCCAGCATCCCGACGAGCCAGAACATCAGCCGCGCAAAGCCGAGAGCGGCGGCGGCGAGCAGGGCCAGGAAGAAGACGGCGAGGATGAGGAACACGGTGGACCTCCAAGTCCGTTGGTGCGGCGGGGTGGTGGGCCCCTCCTGTCACTAGGTGACTCTCACCTAGTGACAACTAAAGACTATTCAATAGGCGGGGCGGAAGCAACCCACACCCCCGGGGCAAAACCCCCTCTGCCCGACACGCCGGTCGGGCCGGAACACCCACCGTGCCGCCACCACGCACCGTGGCGGCCGCCGCCTCACTTCCACACCGCCGCCAGCAGCGCCGCCACCACGCCGAGCAGCACGAACGGCAGCAGGACGAACAGCATCACCGCTTGCACCAGCCACCCCAGCGCATCGCCGAGCGCGTGCAGCGCGGCCGCGGCCGGAGCAAAGGCGCCGAGAGCCCCGCCGGGGAACAGGTGGTTCAGCCACGTCCCGACCGCATCGGCGTTCCCGGCGAGCATGACGACCACGACCAGGACCAGCAACCCCCGAAACGACATGAGCCGGGCCGCCCAGCGCAGGACGGACACGGAGCCCAGGAGCGCGCCCACGGCGAGCACGAGGGCGAGGAGAAGCAGAATCACGAACATGGTGGGACCTCCGGTCCGTTGGCTGCGGGGGTGGTGAGCCCCTGCCGATCCCCCCACCGGGCGACTCCCGCCCCGATGACAACTAAAGACTATCCAAGTTGGGTGCAGGGGAAAGCCCCGCACCCAACCCCGCCCCTCCCCCGGCACCCTGGGCGCCGGGGCCCCGCCTACCAAACCCCGTGCAGGCGCAGCGCGGTGAGCACCACCGACAGCGCAATCCCGTAGAACGAAGCGCCCAGCACCAGCACCAGCAGGACCCAGGTAGGCACCCGGTACCGGGTGCCGATGATGCCCACGCCCAGCACGGTGGCCAGACCCAGCAGAGCGATCAGGGCGAAGGCAATGGTCACGACGGAACTCCTCGACGTTGGTTCGGCGGGGTGGTGAGCCCCGCATCCTTCCGAGCGATCCCCACTCGGTGACATCTAAAGATTAGAAGGGCTGCGGCCGCAGAGCAACCCTCCAGCCGACCCGCACGCCCCCTCTGCAAGGCACCCCGGCGCGCCCCTGCAGAGGGGTGGTTGCCGGCCGCGGAGTGCCGGGGCTCGGTCGGCTTCTCGCCGCCGGGCCCCGGCACCGTCCGTTCGCCCCGTGCCCGGGCGGGCGGAGCGGCAGCGCCCCCGCCCGCCCGGGTTTCAGGCGGTGCCGTTACTTACCGGCGCGGACCCGCACGGTGCGGACCAGGGAGACCGCGAACGCGACCGGACCCTGAAGGGCGCTGCCGAACAGCACGCCCTTGACGCCCTTGCTGTGCGAACCGTCACCCGGGTGCGACTTCGAAGACATGAAACCCAACTCCTTCAACACATTGGCTGGACGGGGTGGTGAGCCCCGCCGTCCCGGGTGACCCTCACCCGGTGACAACTAAAGACTATCAGATGGGAGGGACGAGACAACCCCCAGGCACCGACCCGGCACCCTCCCCCGGGCACACCCGTGCGCAGAGAAGAGGGGTGGTTGTCTTCGGGATCCCGCCGGCCCGGGGCCCTTACGACGGGCGGCCTGGATGGCCTGCCGGTACCTGGTACCGGCAGGCCATCCAGGGGAACGGTCAGCAGTGGTGCGTGACCACCGTGACAGGGGCGACGCGCGCCCCGTTCCTGCCCGTGGTGACCGCCGTGCCGGTGCTGACGTGGGTGCACCCGTCGGTGCCGCCGAAGGCGACAGCGGCACCGACGAGACCGACCAGGGCGAGAACGACGGCGATGACGGGGAGGGCAGAGCGCATGACGGTGTCTCCTGACACGGGGAATTTGGTCCGGGTGGTGAACCCGATTACTGACGATCAAACAATATCAGTAGTAGACGTTCCGTCAAGTAAATGGAAGCCCCCCGCACCCCACCGACACCCTCCACCAAGCACCCCGGACGCGCGGTAGAGGGGCCCGCCGGCCGGAGGCTGGCGGGCGGCAGCGCGTCCGATCACCCCCGCCGCCGCCCGGCAGCTCCGCCCAGCACACCGCACCGGCGCCGGGGGCGGGACCCGGTCACATCACCGGACCCCGCCCCCGAACCCCCGTCAGACCCCCGCACCCTCCCGCGTGTACGAGTGCAGCCGGTCCACCTCGACGAACCCCACCGACTCATACAGCCGCTTGGCCGCCGTACGGTCCCGCTCATCCCCCGGCGGCGCGTCGTCGTCCACGTACAGGATCACCTCACCGGCTCCCCGCTCCGCCAGCAGCCCCAGCGCAGACCCCAGCACCCCACGGCCCAGACCACGCCCCCGCGCGGCAGGCTCCACACCCAGCCACCGCACAACCCCGATACCCCCCACCACATCCACGCTCGCCTCAGCCACCACCGCACGGCCCTCCCGAACCGTCAGCCGCCACGACCCCCGCCCCGCCCGCTTGACCCGCACACCCTCCGCACGCGCCAACCCCGCAACCGGCAGACCCGCACGCATGTACCGCCACAGGTCCTCACCCACGAACCCCGCACCCTCCAGCACGGCACGGGTGACCGGACGGTGCCCCACCGCCAGACCCTCCAGCCCCACACCCAACGGCGTGGCGAACTGGAAAGCCTCCAGCCTCCCGCACCCGCCCAGCGCCGCCACCGCGTGCGCCACCAGCGCCCCCGCAACCGCCGACCGCTCCCGGCAGTGCAGCCACAGAATCACCCCCGTGCCGTCCACCGGACGCACCGCGTACGAGACCACCCCCACCACGGCCCCCGCACCGTCCACGGCAACCGCCGTCACTGGCCGCCGCAACTGACGCCACAGCGCCGCATCCATCCGCGAACGCCCCCGCAGCGCATCCGACAGCCCCGCCGCGTCCGCCAACGGCTGACCGGGCAACCGGTCCGCGTTGACCAGCGCCAGCACCGCCGCAGCATCCGCACCCGTGAACGGGCGCAGCCTCACACCCTCCGACATGATCCAACCGCCTCTCTTCACACACCCAACGATTGCCAGGAAGGACCGGGGGCGGACCATCCGCCCGCCCCCGACCACCGCCGCGCGGGTCAGCCGATCACCGCGCCCCGCTCAGCAGCCCCGCGCAACCACTGCTCAACCGCGTAGACCACCAGCAGAACCGCCGCATCCGTCTCCCGCGCCAGCGCGGCACGCTCGATCAGCCCCACATCCGCCGAAAGCAGCGGCCCCCGCGCGTCCAGCGCCGCCGCAGCCTGCTCCCCCAGCGCGGTACTGAAGTACTGCTTGCGCTTGGGCAGCACCGGCAGCGCGTCCGGGGGCAGCAGCGGCAGAATCAGCGACTTCGCACGCAGGTAGCCGGTCGGCAGGTCCGCCCGGTACCGGTCCGCCAGCGGCACCGCCAGCGCCGCAGACAGGAACGTCTCCGTCAGGAACGGCGACGCCTCCAGCACGTCGCCGGACGGGGGAAGAACCTCGTACGGATCGAACGCGTCGCGCGCGTCCGCCTCCAGCCACGACCGCCCCGCCGCCGCGTGATCCCCGATGCGCTCCGCCACCCACGAACGGCCCCATGCCGTCGCGTCGCTGCGGTACGGCTCCGCCAGCACCGCCGACGCCACCGGATCGCACCACTCCGGCCAGTTCGCCGCCCAGTACCCGTGAGCCCGCACTCGCGCCGGGAGCAGCCGCGCGAACGCCGCCCCCGCCTCCCCCAGCAGATTCGGGCCCGACAGCCCCACATCCGCCGCGTAACGCATCGCAGCCCGCACCCCGTGCCGCGCCGCAATCGCACCCGTGGCGTACCGGGGCACCCCCAGCAGCTCATCCGACCCCAGACCGGACAGCAGCACATCCACCCCCCGCTCAGCCGCCCGACGCGCCACAGCCGCATTCAGCTCCGGCAGCGCGTCCAGCCGGGGACCGACCGGGGACCACCCCGGCACCGCCCCGTCCCGCCGGGGATCGATCACCACCAGCTCAACACCGGTCAGTCCCAGATCACGCAACAGCCCCTTGACCACGGGAACGCACCCGTTCCCCCGGTCGTCGGTGATGTCGATGGTGAACGCGACCACCCGGCGGCCGTCCGCCACCGCGCACACGTTCACCAGCGTGGCCAGCGAATCCAGACCGCCCGAGAGCGAGACACCGATCGTCTCGGCCCCCTCGGTCACCTCCCGCACCGACTGCGCGAACGCCGCCCCCAGACCACCGGGGTGGGCCACGGGCACCACCGGGCGCATCGGCACCCGCTCGACCCCGTGCCACAGGCTGCGCGGGTAGAACTCCCCGGTCAGCGCGGGCTGTGCGAGCAGCAGCCCCACCGCCTCCAGGTCCACCCGGGGGGAAGCGCCGGTCAGCTCCAGCGGGTTCGCGGCCGTCCTCCCCGCCGTGTCCCGGAAGTCCGGGGCGAACGGTGTCGTCACCCGGGGCGAATCCCCGTGCGGACGACGCGAGTGCTCGGACATGTAGACCACTCCTCGTGTCTTGGTTCGCGGCCCCGGGGTGGTGAGCCCCTGCCGCCCTCCCGAGCGACTCCCGCTCGGTGACAACTAAAAAGTAGCAGTGCGGCGGGGCGGGAAGCAACCCCCCGCCCCGCCGCCGGCCCCCTCCCCCAAGCAACCCGGCACGGGGGGAAGAGGGGGGCGCCGGCCCGCGGCCGGCCGGGCGGCACCGGGCCCGCCGGAACCCCGCCGGGTCCGGCCCCACCCGGGCGGGCGGGGCCGGTTCACCCCGCCCGCCCGGCACCGTCCCGCCCCCGGGCGGGGCCGGGAGGCTCCGGCGGAATCCGCCGCGCCCCCCCGCCCCCCAGCCCGACAGGCCGTCAGGGGCGGTTACCGCCCGGCGGTCCGCAGGGACCGCGCCAGCGAGGCCGCGAACGCGATCGGACCCTGGAGGGCGCTGCCGAACAGCACGCCCTTGACGCCCTTGCTGTGCGAACCGTCACCCGGCTTCGACTTCGAAGACATGAAACCCAACTCCTTCAACACATTGGCTGGACGAGGTGGTGAACCCCGCCGCCCCGAGTGACCCTCACCCGGTGACAACTAAAGACTATCAGATGCGGAAGGGGTGACCCCCCCAGACGCCAGCCCGGCACCCTCCCCCGGGCACACCCGACACGGAAGCGCCCTGGGGAGGGGGCGGGCCGGCCGGGTTGGTCGGGTGCCGCACGCCCCCGCCCCAGGGCCACGACGCACCGGGCGCAGCGCCCCGGAGCGGCCGGGCCGCTCCGGAGTCACCACCGCGGACCGCGTCAGACCAGCGCCGCAACCGCCCCCAGGAGGAGCGCCAGGGGCACCACCACGAGGCAGGCAACGACCTTGAGGAGGAACACCGCCCCCGTCACCAGCCCCCACAGCAGCCAGCCAGCGCCCACAACGAGCGTGCCCAGCGAGGCCACGGCCGCGCCACTGCTGCCCAGCAGCATGCCGACCGCCACCACGAACAGCAGCCCCCGCAGCGAGAGAGCGAACCTCTTGCGCGCCCAGCGAAGAACGAGCACGGCGGCGGCGAGGGCGAGGAACGACATGGTGGACCTCCACAGTCCTTTGGCTCCGGGGTGGTGAGCCCCGGGCGGTACTTCACCGAGCGACTCCCGCCCGGTGACAACTAAAGACGAGCACCTATGGGCGGGGACGCAACACCCGGTCCGCACCCGGCTCCCCCTCCACCAAGCGCACCGACGCACGCAGCCGGCGCCCCCTACTCGCCCTCTTCCAACGGCTCTCCGGCAAGGCAGTCATGGCCGGGCACACCGCACATCTCGCACGCCTCTTCCTCGAACAGCGGGTCACGGTCGGGGAGCACCGGCGCGAAGCAGTCGTGACCCGGTACACCGCACACCGGGCACGGCACGCCCTGACGTCCGTACGCCATCTCTCCCGCCCCCTGTCATCCGCCCCGTTTCCGGGGGGGTGCCCGGCGCGCGCCGGGCACCTGTCGGGTCACATCATCCTGTGCCCGCTGGGGCACACCCACCAGCCCTTCTCCCACTTCATGCCCTGCTTGCAGCGGGGGCACCGCCTGGCGGCCATGGCCACCACGTGGCCCAGGGAGCGAACAGCGTTGGTCGGAAAGGTCAAGGTGCGTCCTTGGTCGTGGGGTGGTGAGCCCGGTCCACTTCCGCAAGGTGATGCCCACCCAGTGACATTCAAAAGATATCAAACGAGAGGCTACGTCAACACGGCTTGCCATCCCCACCCCCCTCCCTCCCCCAGGCACACCGGTGTGCCTGGGGGAGGGAGGGGGGTGCCGGCTGCTGCCCGACCGGGCGCCCTTACCCGAGCCGGGGGCCGGTCGGGCGGCATCACACCGCCCGACCGGTCCCCCCTGAGCCGCCGTCAGTCGACGACGCTGCTCTTGGAGACGGTGACGCTGCCGTCACCCGCGTAGGCCACCCTGAACCCGTAGGTGTTCAGGCTCCGGGCAGCGGTCTTCACGGCCGCCTCCGCCGTGTCCCGAGCGTTGCGCAGCCCGGCCCCCTCGGGGCCCTTCGGCGCGCCCTTGGCGCGCCGGGCGGCATCGGCGTAGCGCTCCTGCGCGGCCTTGAGCTGGGCGAGCGCGGTCTGGGCCTGCCCGGCCGTCTGGGCGTGCGCGACGAACTTCACCTCCTTGACGCGCCCGCCGACACGCAGCTGCGCACTGATCTCCGTGGTGGCGACCTTCTGTTCCTTGGCCATCTCGTGCTCCTGTTCCTGGTGATCGGGGTGGTGAGCCCCTGTCTTGTCGAACAACAAAGATATTACGGGCCATCAGACGGCCCGCACAAGCGAACTCCACCCCGCCGGCTCCCCCTCCCCCAGGCGCGCCCGTGCGCTCGGGGGAGGGGGAGCCGGCGCCCGGCGGGTGCTTCGGCATCCGCCGGGCGGGGTGGTGCCCCGGGCCGGGTCGGCCCGGGGCACCGCAGGTGACGCGAGATCAGTCCTCGCACCAGCCCTGGTCCGAGGTGCCCGACGGCTTGCGCCCGTAGCGCTGCCCGACACCCGCGACCGACACAGCGGCCTCACCGGTGAACAGCGCGTCCACCTCCGCGACACCCGTACCCACAACAGCCGGAACAGCGACAACGACCTGCATGACAGAACCTCATTCCACCTTGGTGACCCTCCGGGTGGTACCCCATCGGGCTGACATCTAAAAGATAGCACATTGGGGGGGCAAGTCAACACACACCCGGGGCACCGCCACACCGAACAGCCCCTCCCCCAGGCACACCGCTGCGCCTGGGGGAGGGGTCGGGGAGCCGGCCCTGAAGCGCCGCCCCTGCCCGGGGTGGCGCTTCAGGGGGGTGGTGCCCCGGGCCGGGTCGGCCCGGGGCACCACAGGTGACGCGAGATCAGTCCTCGCGCCAACCCTGGTCGGACGTGCCCGACGGCTTGCGCCCGTAGCGCTGGCCCGGACCCGCGACCGCAGTGGCGGCCTCACCGGTGAACAGCGCGTCCACCTCCGCGACACCCGTGCCGGTACCGGCGTTGATCGCGGGGGCAGCAGCGACAGCGGTGACCTTCATGTCGGAACCTCGTTCCTCTTGGTAGTCCCGAGGGGTGGTAGCCCCTCGGCTTGACACTTAAAAGATAGCACACCTCATCAAGGCGTCAACACCCCCGAGCGGCCGCACACACCCCTCACGGCCCCTCCCCTGAGCACACCAGCCGCGGGGGTGCCTGGGGGAGGGTCCGGCCGGCTGCGGGAGAGCCCCGTGTGGGGCGCGGTCACCCGCGCCCCACACGGGACCGATCCGCTCCCGGCGGCCCGAGGGCCGTCAGAGGGACCAGGGGATCATGTGCGCCCACTCCTGCACCGCGTGCAGGACCGGCTCACCGATCTTGGTCGCGCTGAGCGCCACACCCCACACTCCCATGATCACCAGCGCGAACGGGCTCGCGTTCAGCCAGCCCTTGTGACGCGCGAAGATGATCAAGGCCAGTCCACCAAAAACAAACAGCTCCACGGCAAACCTCCTGGTTGCACTTGGCCCAACAGGGTGGTGAGCCCTGCTTTCTGATGAACAAACAGTAGCACACGGCCACCGGGCAGCGGCAACCCCAGCGACCTCCGGCAAAACCCTCCCCCAGGCGCGCAGGTGTGCCCGGGGGAGGGTTTCCCGGCGGTCGCTGACGCCACTTCACCTTTGATAGCTTTTAGTCGTCAGCAACCGCAGGGCTCACCACCTTGCGGCACCACCAAGGACCCAAGGAGTCCCCATGTCCGCATCCTCCGCCGCCCTGGCCCCGATCGGCGCGATCCTGCGCCGTGAGCACAGCCTCAAGGTCGGCACCGGCGGGACCGACCTGCGTTTCACCAAGGACGGGACGCAGTACGTCATCCGTGACGAGTCCAGCCAGTTCACGTTCTGGCGCGGCACGAACAAGATGGGCAGCACGCCCGTCAGCAAGAGCCCCAAGGACGTCGTGACGGCGTTCCTGCGGGCCGTCGGCCTGGCCTGAGATGAGCGGTGTGGTGTGCCCCTGCGCGCGCAGGGGCACACCACACCGCGCGCCGCCCGGCACCCCACCCGGCCCCGGCCGCCGACGAGACCCTCCCCCGGACACACCTGCGTCGGGGGTGCGCGGGGGAGGGTGCTCCGGGGTGCGATGCGGGCCCCAGGGCTTGACGGACACATGCACAACGGCTAATGTTTTAGTCATCAGCCCGACGGCCTCACCAGCCGAAGGGGAACCCCCTCACCAGGGAGAAATCACCATGGCTGCATCCTTCAACGACGTTCAGCGCGCTCTCGGCAACGGCGTGAAGGCCCTGCACGGGGACACCCTCGTGATCGAGCGCGGCAACGTCCGCCACTGCGCGCGCCGGTTCGGCAGCGAGTGGGTGTTCGTCCTGGAGTACAGCGACAACTCCCGCCAGTCCCAGACCGGCACCAGCCGCAGCAACAACGCGGCCGAGGTCGTCGCCGCGTTCAAGCGCGCCAACCGGTTCTGACCGGAGGGTGGTGCACCCCGTGCGGGGTGCACCACCCGCGCGGCCGTTCCGTTCCCCCGAGGGGGAACGGAACGGCCGCGGCCCGCCGGCGAAACCCTCCACCAGGCAACCCCGCGCCCGGAGGTGCCCGGTACAGGGTGCCTCGCGGTGGCAGCCAGGTCTGCAAGGGGGTTGGAAAGTCCCCAACGTGTGCTATCTTTTAGTTGTCAGCAAGCGGCGGACAACCGCGAGCGACCGGGGCCACCACCCCGCGAACACCAAATTGACAACACCACAGGGAGCGCGCACATGCGACAGACCGGACGCGTCATCATCGACTTCCTCCAGGTCGAGCACGGCAGGGCCGAGCTCATCGGCCTCGGCGGCGGTCTCATGGCACACGACGACCTGACGGACCGGGGCTACAACGTCACCCGCGACGAAGCGACCGGGGTTCTCACCGCGACGGACCCGCGCACTCACCACGTCGTCGCGACCGTCACCCCGGTCGTGGACCCCACCGTCACCATCACCGTCACGACCGACTGACCGCGCCACACAAGANGACGGACCCGCGCACTCACCACGTCGTCGCGACCGTCACCCCGGTCGTGGACCCCACCGTCACCATCACCGTCACGACCGACTGACCGCGCCACACACGCGGGGCCGCCCCCGGGTTTCCCCGGGGGCGGCCCCTCTTTCTGCACCCGCCCGGGCCGTGCCGCCGCAGCGGGACCCAGCTGGACAACCCCGACCACCCCATCCCCGGCCCACCCGCCACAGGGGCGCTTCGGGGAGGGTGCGATCGGGGTGGGGGCGATGCCGTCCCATGGGAGCCGGCCTCTCCTGCTCGGGGGCGGGAGAGCCAACCGGGATCGACCCTGAAACCTCAGATACGGGATCTTCGACTTGGTCGGGAAACGCTTTTCCGTCACCGGCGTGTAAGTGACCTTCACCTTTCCGGCGACTTTCACCGTGATCACATCACCTTTGCCGACCGACACCTCTCCCCCTTGCCCTTCCAGGACATGAGTTCATCCCTGATGCGCACGTAGGCAACCGTTCCCCCGGTGCTGCGATCGTGAGCGCCGAAGACAATGGCGATGCTCTGCGGACCGGCATTCTTCGGGCAGTGCACCGGCATGGTGTGCACCGCCGACGCGGTAACCACCTCCTGCCGGTACTCGGCCACCGTCCTGCCGTCGTACTTGACCCGGTAGGGCCCGGTTCCGCTGATACTGAAGACCAGCCCGCTTTTCTGCGTCCAGTCGTACACCTCGGCGTAGACCTTGTCCCACTCCATTTGCCTGCCGCCCCGCCTGTAGATGCCGCTTTGCAGCCTGATGGTGTCCACGGGGCCGATTTCACGTGCCATGAGATCTCCCGATCCGGTTGGTCCGGGGCTGGTGAAGCCCCGCCGTCTTTTGCCCCCATGAAAGCTACCCGCACAGCGGAGCGGGGCGGAAGGCTTTCCGGAGGCTGTACCGATCCAGAAGGCGTCTTGACCGGTACAGAGGCCCGGAATTCGGTGACGGGGACCACATTCGATAGCGCCGACGAATTGACGCCGAGTAATGTTCCAATTGTCCAACCGGACAGGGGATCACCACCCCGGGAAGAAACCAAGGAGGAAATGCCATGGGCAAGGGTGTAGAGATCAGCGTCAAGATGACCGTGGGAACGAGCAAGGCCATCGGCAAGGCGACGGTGAAGACGGTCAAGTTCATCGCGTCGGAGAAGAAGGCTCGCGACATCCGGAAGGCACTCGACAAGATGCACCGCGCGCAGTCGGTTTACATCACCCTGGTGGAGATGACCATTGACGGTTCTTTGAGCGGCCCCGGATCGAACCGGGTCAGGATCCAGCGGGAAGAGGCCAAGGGCGAGATGCTGAAGCAGATGAAGTTCCTGAACAAGAACGGGTTCGACCTGGTGCACCACGGCAACGGGGTCATCGAGGTCAGGGACGCCGACGGCAGTGACGAGTAGTCACCGGCGCTGAATCACCCGTGTGGGGGTCGCACAGGCTGCGTGTGCGACCCCCACACGCACGCCCCAGGGCGCAGCATCCGCCCGGCCGCTCACCGCCGCCCCACCCCTCCCCCGAGCGCCACGGCGGCGGGGCCTCCCGGGGGAGGGTTCCGGCCGGCTGCCGGGGGACTGGTCGCGGGAGGGGGCAGGGCCTGCCCCCTCCCGCACGCGCTAGCTCAGCTTGTCCAGCGCCTTGTTCGCCAGCTTGATCTCGGCCTCGAGCTTCTTGACCTCCTTGCCCCACTTGTGGAGCTGGCGGGCGCACTGCCCGACGCCCTTGCTGTCCCGCGCCAACGCGCGCTCCTTCTGCAGCTCGCCCCAGTTGTTGACGTTGGCGCGTGCCTCGCCGAGCTTCTTCTCGAGCCCATCGATGATCTTCCGCGCGGCGGCGCGGCCACCGGCCTTGGCGATCCGTTCTGCGATGCCCATGGCAAACCTCCGTTTGCATTGGTGAATGCCTCCGGGGTGGTGAGCCCCTTCGACCTGATGTGTTTACTTTAGCAAATTCGCCCGCACACGAACCACCCCCGCCACCCCCTCGGTCCACCCTCCCCCGACCGCCCCCGGGGCGCTTGGGGGAGGGTGCCGCGAGGCCGGTCGGGGCGGGGCCACCGGGCGGGGCCACCGGGTATGCTTTTACAAACAGTTGGCGGGCTCACCACCCGCGTCCTCACCAAAGGACGGACACATGCCGCCGGGCGCCATCCCACCGGGGACCATCTCCCTGCCCCTAGCCGTCATCCTCGCCGTCATCTACGCCGTCACCGGCGCACTGATGGCCTGGGACTTCCTCACCGACCCGGCAGGCCGCGCCGCCGAATGGAACGCCGACTACCTGCTGGCGCTGGACCTGGTCCACGCCGACGGCGACGCACACGCACACGCCGCCGGAACCGACCTACTGGACATGCTCGCCACCAACGCGACCAGCGCCACCCGCGACCAGCGCAGGCTGGCACGCCACAGCCTGCCCACCACCACCGACCGGACCACCGACCAGTAAGGCAGGAGACCCACCATGGACCGCATCACCACCGCACTGCTCGGCGGCACGCTCCCCATGCTGATCATGTTCCTCGGCCTCGTCGTCAACAAGCGACGCCGTGTCAGGCACACACTGCGCACCCTGATGAGGGACACCCTGCGCACCGCGATGACCTCACCGTCCCCCGACCTGAGCAGGGCGGCCGCCAACGCCTACGCCGCCCTGATACCGCGAGCCCCCCGCCGCACGCGCGCCGCGCACCTGGCGATCCTGGGGCACGCACGAGCCCGCATCACGGCACTGGAGACACCGCCGCCGTCCCCCCGCCGCCCCGGCCGCGTACAGCGCGTCATCAACGCACTGAAGGCATGACACCCGCACGGAGGGGGCCGCGCACCGGCCCCCTCCCCCCTCCTCCAGCCGCCGGCGAAACCCTCCCCCAACCGCCCCCGGTTCAGGGGCTCCTGGGGGAGGGGGCAAGGGTGGGCGGGAGAGTTGACGCCACACTCCGAGTCTGTTACTTTTAAGTCGTCAGCAAGCGGGAACGCCAACCGTGAGCAGCCGGGGCCCACCACCCCGGCACCAACACCGCAAGGAGCACCCGATGCGCGAGATCCGCACCGTCTTCCAGGAAGTCACCGGCTTCACCCGCACCGACGCCGACGGAACCACCCCCCTGGCCGCCGAAGCCGCCCTGACCGCCATCAAGGAGCACGAGCGCAACGGGTACACCGTCATCCGCACCGACACCGGCACCGTGCTGGTCGGCACCCCCGACATCCTCATCCTCGGCGACACCCCGATCGCCATCACCTTCCCGCTCACCGCGGTCTACACCCCCACCTACGGCCGCATCAGCACCGGCATCGAATACACCGACTGACCCCCACCAACTCGAAGGGCGCCGCGGAGCAACTGCGCGGCGCCCTTCGCGCACCCCCACCGACCGGCACACCAGGAAGAGGGGGGCGCCGCAGCGCAGCGAGCCGACCAGACCCCAACACAACAACCGCCGATCACACACGACATGAACACACACCACATGAACACCACCCACACGCCATGAGGCACGATGGCATCCACAAACAACAAGCAGGCCCCACCACGGGGGCGGGGCCTGAGACGCCGGGTTGCCCCCCGGCGCCAAGAGCTCTCCAACAGCAGAAGTCAGGAGGAAGCTCAGACATGAGCGTACGCAACCCCCTGCGCAACCACCAGCGCACCCCAGCACCAAAACCCACCACAGCACAGCCGGCCACGGGAGCCAACAACCCGTGACCGACGAGACGGACCGATGGGGGCGTGTCCGTCGCGGCAACATGGCCGCCGACCGCTTCACCCAGATCAGAAACGCGCTCTTCCGCGACCCACGCCTGTCCTTCAAGGCCAAAGGCGTCTTCGGACTCATCAGCACCCACCGCGACGGCTACGGCATCACACCCGACACCATCGCCGCCGCCTCCACCGACGGCGTCTCAGCCGTCAAGACAGCCCTGCGCGAACTCGAGCGCTACGGCTACCTCACCCGCGAACGCGAACGCCGCCCCGACGGAACACTTGGTACATCCACCTACTTCATCACCGACCAGCCCGAAACCGACCCCGAAACCCTCCCAGAACCACAAAACCCCAGGTCGGAACCAGAGGGCGATTATCCACCGGTGGATAAACCACCGGTGGATAATCGCCTGCATAAGAAGAACAACAACCCCAAGAACACCAACGAACAGAACACGAGCGCGCCTGCGGCGCGCAGCGCCCCCGACGGCCGCAGGCCACCTGCGGTACCCAGCGCGCGCGCCCGAAGCGGCTGCGCCGCGCCCGAACCCCCGCACCCTCCACCCCGCACCACCACCCGCCCGCGCTCCGTGCGCTGGGTCGTCACCGCCCTGCCCCCGCAGCTGCGCCGCACCCTCCCGGACCGGCTGCCCGCGAGCCTGACCGACGCCGTCACCGCCGCCCTCGAGCAGGGCCGCACCCCCGACCAGCTGGCAGCCCGCATCGAACGCCGCTGGAACCACCACGGCCACGCCGCGCGCTTCCACGCCGGACAGATCACCCGCCCGGTGGGCGTCGCCGTCGCCCTGGTCCGCCCCGGCGAATGCCCCGACCCCCGGTGCGAGGACGGGCACAACATCGACACCGGCGCAGCCTGCCCGCGCTGCGAGGAACGCCGCGCCGACCGAAGAAGAGCCACCGACGCGCCGTCAACTGCCGCCGCGGTACCACGACAACGCAACTCCGCACCCGCGGCGCTCACCGTCGCGAGGTACCCGGAATGTCCAGGAAACTACGGTTTGTGCGGCCGTCCCATGCCCGTCGATTCGACCTTGTGCCCAGAGTGCGCAACGCAACAGGCCCGAGAAGCCGTCTGAGCGCCCCTCTGGCGGCCTGAACGGGCCCTTGGCTACTTCCCCCTACCCTCGACTCTCTCAGGGGCTCAGAGAGCCTTCTGTGGCCCCCGCGGCACACTTTGCAATGCTCCTGACAGCCGGAGGCGGCCGGGCCGCAACGGGAGTTCGTCGCTCCCGTCCGCCGCACCGTGGCTCGGGCAGCCAACCCGCCCGGAGGCGTGCACCCGCATCGGCGGCGGGACCCGGCCGAGCGACGAGGTGCTCATCTGCCCCGGCTGCGGCCCGGACCGCACCTGATCCCCGTGGTCCCGCGCCGCGGCGCGGGACCACGCCACCCCACGCCGCCCTCCCCCAAGACGCACAGGCCTCGAAGCGCTCGGTACAGGGGCCCGGATGCCGGCCGCCGGGCCCCGATTGAGTTGACGCATGCGCATCAAATGGCTACTGTTTAGTCATCGCGAGGCTCACCACCTCGCCCCATCCACCAAGGGAGGCACCCCGCATGTCCGTCACCTTCTCCGCCCTCGTCGCCCCCATCGCCTTCGTCAACGTCTGCGCCGACGGCGAGGAGCGGATCCCGGTGCGGCACGAGACGTACCCGCAGGCGCGCGCCGCCCTGCCCGCTCACACGCAGACCTGCGGACAGGAGGACTGCGCGGTCTACGGGGTGTATCCGCACCCGGTCTACCCCGAGGGGACCCCGGAGGAGGTCAACGTCAGCAACGCCAACGCGCGGTACCTGCTGGGCCTGCTGGGCCTGGACACCGAGGACCTGTGCGGGACCCTGCCGGGGGCGGACCTGGCCAGGCTCGTCCTGCGCGCGCTCAACCGGGGGTTCGACGACACCGGTATGGGTGCCTCCGCGCCGCTGCGCGAGGCGGGCCGGGCGCAGTTCATCGACTGCGGCCGCCCGGCAGGCTACGGCCGTGCCCGGCTGGAGGAACTCCAGCAGCTGGCTCTCTGGGCCTCCACCAACGACAAGGAGATCACTTGGGGGTGACCCCCGGCGGGGGCCGCTCCCCTGGCCGCCGGCCACCCCTCCCCCAGGCCCGCCGGGCGCGGCTGTGGCTCCGGCTCCCCCGGCGGGGGAGCCGGAGCCACAGCACTGGCAGAGGGTCAGCCGACCGCGAAGGTGACGGTGTTGCCCTGGGCCTCCAGGTCGCGGACTGCCTTCTTGACGTCGCCCCAGGTCTTCACGCCCGCCTTGTACCGGGGCTTGATCCACACCGTCCCGTTGACGGCGACGTGAAGGATGACGTCATGGGGCAGCGCGGTGCGGTTGTAGTGGGCGAAGACGTCTTGGCGGTTCATTCGGTGTTCCTCCTGCTCGGTGTCCGCCAGGGTGGTGAACCCTGATGACTCTAAACATAGCAATCGTTGAGGTGCCAGGCAAGCCCCAGCCCGACGAGAAGACCCCTCCCCCAGCCGCCCCGGATGCTCGGAAGAGGGGGTCGCCGGCCCGCAACCACCGCCCGCACAGCATCCCGCCCGGGGCGTGCGAACCGGGGTGCCCGCCCCCACCCGGGACGGGCACCCCCCACCACTCACCCCAGCGACCGCAACGCCAACTCCAGCGCAACCACCGGGTAGACATCCGCCACCTCACGCGCCCCCGGCACACCTGCGGCCACCCGATCGGCCACCCGGCGCAGCGCGCTCCCGTCGACAAGCCCGGCACCGACCACGTACGACTCATCCGCGAACCGCCGCAGCAGACCCCCGCCATGCCGATGCAGACCCGTCGCCATCACGTCCGCGAAGTTCTCACGCAGCACCGGACGCGCCACCTCACCCGGCAGACCAAGACGCGCCAGCCGCTCCCGCATCACGCGCTTGTCCAACCGCCACTCCTCCGGAAGCCACTGCGCGAACCGCCCCAACGGCTCCCACGCCAGCGGAGCAACCGGCCACATACCCGCGCGCAGCATGGCCGGAGCCACCGCCGACAACGCCATCAGCGTCGATTCCGGCACCGCCGACGCGGGCGCAATCGCCTCATCCCGGAATACGGCCATCTCCCGCGCCACCGGCCCGAGCCAGAACCGATCCGCCGCCGGTCCACGGTGCCCCGGAGGAGCGATCATCAACTCATCGCCACCGAAACCGGTGACCACCGTGTGAACCCCAGCAGCCCCCAGACGGCCCAGAAGCGCCGTCAGCAGCTCCAAGTACGGCTCTTCGAACGGACTGGACCACCCCGGACCGGCCACGCGCCGCCCACCCGGAGACAGCGGCGGCAGGTCCAGCGCCGCAATCCGCACATCCGCCGCCATCCGCGACGCTTCCATCAGGGCACGCCGACGGCGCTCCTGCTGCACCCCGACCTCACCCGGAAGCATCATCGCGCAGGCCGTCACCCGACCCGGGAACAGCGCCCCCAGCGACAGCGCCACCGTCGCACTGTCCTGCCCGCCCGAAAGCTGCATCGCTGTGCGCTCACCCATGATCGGACGCAGAGCCAACGCGCGCTCCAACATCATCTCGAAAGCCGCGACCGGGTCCGCCCCCTCGACAAGCTGACGGGGCAGCGGCTGTGCCACCGGCTCCGGATAGGCCAGGGAAAGACCACGGACACCGAACGTCGCCGTAGAGCGCTCCGTGAGCGCGTGGACACCCGCGAACAGCGTTTCGTGCGCATAGCGCCCGTGCCCCGACAGCAACCTGGCCGCCGTGCGCGGATTCAACGCGTCAGGGCGCATGAACGCGCGCAGGTCCTCCATGTCCCAGGAACCGCAGACCCGGCCTGCGCCATCCGCCAGGTACACCGGCGCGACCGGGGAACGGCCCGCATGAATGCGCAGCTCACCCGCGCCGATCTCCAGCACGAGGGAGTCCAGCGGCCATGCGCGCTGTTCCCGCACGGCCTCACGGTAGGCATGCGTCGGCATTGCCTCCGGGGCGGACGGCTCCGCCGGAACAGGCGTACCGGCGCGGCGCTCACGCACCGTCAGGCACACCGAACGGCCGTCGGTGAACACCACGTGCTCAAGCATCGGATGCCGGTACGGCTCAACCCAACTGGTGCCGCATTCCCAACGGTTGCCGATGCGCTTCCACGCGCCCGACAGGTCCCCGTCGACGATTGACAGTTTCAGCATGTCGCTCCCTTGGTGTGGGCGAAGTGGTGGTGAGCCACTCCGTGATGACATCTTTAAGCTAGCTATCTATGCGAAGATCGTCAAGCCATGCGGCGGAACGGCGCGAACCGCCGAGACCCTCCCCCAGGCACGCGGGCGCCCCTGGCACAGGGGCTGCCGGCGGCCGGGGTTGCGCCGCTTCCGGCACTGCCCCGGCCTGGAGCCTGTGAACGGTTTCCCCCGGGCCGCACGGCCCGGGGGAAACCGTTCATCGTGGCGTCAGGACCTGATCAGTCCTCGCACCAGCCCTGGTCCGAGGTGCCCGACGGCTTGCGCCCGTAGCGCTGCCCGACACCCGCGACCGACACAGCGGCCTCACCGGTGAACAGCGCGTCCACCTCCGCGACACCCGTACCCACAACAGCCGGAACAGCGACAACGACCTGCATGACAGAACCTCATTCCACCTTGGTGACCCTCCGGGTGGTACCCCATCGGGCTGACATCTAAAAGATATTGCACGGTCGCCACCGAGTCAATGCCATTCGAGGCACCCGAGCCCTCAACCCGCCCCTCCCCCGAGAGCACCGACTCCGGGGGGCTTGGCGGAGGGTGCTGTGGCCGCAACGCCAGAGGCGGACGGGTGCTTCGTTTTGATATCCTTTTAGTCGTCACCAGGGATACCACCCTGGCGGCCGTCACCGCAGGGCTCACCACCCTGCCGACCGGAAGGCACCGACATGCCACAGAGCACCGACCTGACGGGGTTGCGCAAGTACATCCAGGACCACACCCCGTACGTGGCCGAGGCGGAAGAGGGCAACTCCCTCACCGTCGGCCGCCCCAGCAGCGTCCCGGAAGGCAGCTACCTCGTCCGGAAGGAGGGAAGCGCATTCGTCTTCTACCGGTACGGGCAGCGCATCGGCAGCGCGCCGACGACGCTTCCTGCTGCGGAGATCACCAAGAAGTTCCTGGAAGCCGTGGCGCGCACATGACCTGAACGCGCGTGGGTTGGGCCAGGAGACCGCTGGCCCAACCCACGCGCGGCGAACCCCTGTACCGGACACCCCGAGGTGGCTGACGTGCTCCGGGGAGGGGGTGCCAGCGGGCGGGCTGGATGGTTGACGGGTGATTGCTCGGGTACTATTTCGTCAATACATAAACGGGGCTCACCACCCTGTCCGAACACCAAAGGACAGCACCGCATGAACACCCTTGCGATCACCCCGGAATTCATCGTTCTCGTAACCGGCCTCGCCATGATCAACGGAGCATTCCGCGCGCTCCCCAATCCGCTGTTCGGCCGGATGGCCGACCGCAACGCCTGGAACAAGTGCTACGCGACAGCGAAGAAGTACGCCACCGCGAAGAAGCCGCACCTGCGTCAGATCGGCGCCATCATCCTGGTCTTCCTTCTCCAGTGGAAGCGCGGCAACAAGCACCAGAAGAGGCAGGCGGCCGCCGGACTCGCGATCACCGCGCAGAAGAACAACACCGACTGACGGACCACACACACAGGAAGGCAGAACCGTGGAAGCTCGAATCCTTCTGTCCGCCGCATCGGTGCTCGGCGTCGTCCTGGGCATCCTGGGGCTCCTGTACTGGCGCCTGCGAGGAGAAAAGATCCGGTCCGTGTTCGGACCCGCCACGGACGCACTCGACTGGGCCGCCACCGGAGAGACCGAAGAAGAGCGCGCGTTCGGTATGGCGACCCTGAAAGAGATGGTGGACGGCATACAGGATCGGCAGTTCGCCGACATGATCAAACAGGTCCTTGACCTGCTGAGTGCCCTCCCGGCCAGTGCGTTCGAGGAGCAAGAAGAACAGACGGAGCAGACTCCCCAAGCCACCCCGCCCCAGGCCACCCCGCCCCAGACCTCCCCCGCGCCCGTCGGAGCCAAGAAGCACCGCAAGCGCCGGAGACGGCGCAGGAGGGGCGCGGGTGCCGTACAAGCAGGAGGCAAGCCGGGGGCCGCCGCCCCCTAGCGTGTGGGGTGTGGCTCCCCCAGGGGGAGCCACACCCCACACGCGCCCCTTCGCCCCCGCGAACTCCGGCACATCCCGAGCACCTTGGGGAGGGTGGCCGGCGAAGGCGAAGCACTGGAACTCTCCGTCCAAAAATGCTATCTTTTAGTAGTCAGCAAGTCGCTACCACCTACGGAGGTCCGCATGTCCCGCCGCGCAACCATCCTCGCCGCCACCGTGACCGCCGCCGTCGTGGCCGTCATCGCCGTTGTCGTCACCGCGACCGTCACACGCGGCAGCGACGACAAGACCACGGGCAACCACCACAACAAGCCCTCGCACAGCGCGCCCAGCGACCCCTACGCGCAGACCCCGTGGCGACTGGCCGTCGTCAACTTCCTCAAGGCCGCCAACCACCCCCAGGACGACAAGTACCGCACCTGGCTCCCCCTCGACCCCGACATACACAAGGACTTCATCTACACCCCCCGCACACCGGCGGACCCCGGCTACAACGACCGCACCGAGGACGACCCGCACGGCGCCCTGGTCAACCTCTCCGACCTCACCCCCACCAAGCAGCGCGCCGTACTGAACAGCCTCACCCGAGACAGCACCGTCATCCCGGACAGCCTGACCGTCACCCAGCCCAACGGCCGGGACTCCGGGGGCTGGTCCTTCACCTTCACCATCCGAACCACCGGCGGGAAGCAACTCCACGGCATGGCCATCGGATCCGGCGACGCCAACGGCGGACAGCTGCGCCGTCTGTCCTACGACACCCCGTGAGCCGCGATCGTCAGGGTCGACCGGAGGGGTTCCCCCCGGGGGGAACCCCTCCGAGCCCCCGGCTCGTCCGGTGGAGGGTTGTCCCGGGAGAGGCGGCCGCGAGACGGGAAGCGGAGGGGAGAACAGGAGGAGGCACAGCAGCCGTCGCCCGAGACATCCAGAAGAAAAGGACCAACGCCCACCTGTCAGATCCATCATCCCCGGACGCACGAACCCTCAGTGGTTGTACGAGCCTCAGCCCACGCAGTCCGCTCTCCGTCAGCAGTCAGCGCACAGACCACCGCAGCGGCAGCCCACTCAGCCCATCGGCAGTCCTGCACAGCACCTCGGCTCCCCAGCCACCGCCCACCGCAGTTGGCCCGCACCCACACTCGCACCCGCAACCACCCCGGCCCGACACCCGCACCCAGGCAGTGACCTCGGCCCGACACCCCCGGCCCTCGCAGCCCGGTACCCCGCCCTGGACCAGTACCACTCCACCACGTGAGCGCCCCAGGCGCGACCCACTCCCACCACCCACCCACCCCAACCCATGCCCGACCTCAGCCCTCGACCCTCAGCCCCCACCAGCGGTCACTCACGCACATCGCGTACACCCGCGCTTTCCACGGCACTCAGCTCAGCCTGAGACCGGACGGCAGCAGCCTCCCCGGCCTCGGTGGAGAGAGGACCGACGCCCAACCGGACGCCGGAACGGGTCCCCCCGGTGGATGGATGCCTCAGGCGCCGGCCACATTCAGCCGACACCACGACGGCACCAGAACAACCTCTCCACATCCCCTCACACCGAAAAATCCCCCTTGACAGAAAGTCCCGTCAGCACCGTCCCCCGACCTCGGACTTCACTCTCCGCCTCAGACCCATCCGCATCCATACCGCATGTGTCGCAAACACTCCTTCCCCACCCCTCCTTCATTCCCTTCTCTGATCCTCCTTCCGCTTCTCCTTCCTTCCAGCACTTTCACACCCTCATCGCTCATTCCCCAACAGCCTCGCCTCCCCACCCCTCCTTCCTCTCCTCAACTTCTCTTCCCACCTCCCTCTTCGGTACACGTTAGCCTTCGTACCCGAGGCTTCATGAGAAGTGACTTGACCTGCTACTTTGCACCCCTCACCCCCTGCACTCTGATAAAATGAATCGCTGTAGGGCTGTTCCGAGAGTTCTCCAGCCCACTTCTCGTCAACAGGAAGGCTCCTGCATGGCACCGCGGCGTGACAGCGCACATGGGTTTGCCGCTACGCCCGACGACATGGTGATCCTTGACTGGCTGTCCCGATACTCGTACATGACTTCCCAGCAGGCAGCCCGCATGCTGGGGCGTTCCGTGCGCCCTATATACACCCGCATAGCGAAGTTGGAAGAGGCGGGATTCGTCCGACGGGTGGCTTGGATGGCTCATCGGCCGGACCTGATCGTGCCCACTGCCCGGGGGATCTTGGCGGCCGGATATGTGCGGCGTGTCGATGGGCGGCAGCGTCCGGATCTGGCCGTTCCCCAGGTCAAGCCCAGCATGGTTCCGCACACCGTTTGGGGGGCTGACCTCGCGGTGACCTACCACCTGCTCGGGCACCGCGTCCTGAGCGAGCGTGAGGTCACACGCTTCGAGGTCCGGGGGCGTCGGCCCGAGGACTACCTGCAACCGCTGCAGTTCGCGGGGTGGCACGACCCGGAGCGGGCCACGGCCTATGTTCCCGACCTGGTCGTCATCCCCGACGACCCGGCCAACCCGTTCGGCATCCATCAGGGAGAGGGACGCCGGGCGGGGTTCCTGGACGAGTCGGCCGCCTTCACCACACAGGCGGACGAGCCCATCGTCGATCCCGAAAGCGGGCTGCCGTTCAGGTGGGGCGACATCGTGCCGCTGCTGAAGAGCAGGGACGGGCGGCCTGTCGCCATCGAGGTGGAGCTGTCGCAGAAGCGGTACCCGGAGTACGTCTCCATCCTGCACAAGTACGCCATGGCCCAGCATCTGGCAGGCGTTGTCTGGTTCACGCCCAAGGCGTCCATCGCGAACTCGCTCGGCCGGGCTGCCGGCGACGCGGGCATCGCCGATGACCGGTTTCGTATCTGCGAACTCGTCCCGTGGCAGGACGGGATGGACGCATATGTGTAAGACAGCCGCAGGGCGTGCTCCGGCAGGTCAGTCCTTGGCACCCAGCCAGCGCTTGCAAGTGGCCTCGGCCGTCGCGTCGGCGTAGTTCCGCACCATGGTGCAGACCTCGCTCGGCAGCTTCACCAGGTCCGGATCCGTCGTCTTGAACCAGTGCTCGCACTGGCGGCCCGCGTCCTTGCCCGCGTACTGGCGCACCATCGTGCAGAGCTTGTCCCGGGCGGGAGGCCGGGTGGCGCCCGAGGCCCCGGTGCCGCCTGCGGAGTCCGTGCCGCCGGCCGCGGCCGAGTCACCAGGAGCCGGCGCCTTGGAGAGGTCGGGGTCGGGGGTCACCAGGTCCGAGCGCCCCGGGGATTCACGGATCGGTGTCGGCTTGGGACCTGATTCGGTCTTGTGCGGGTGAACGGTGATGCATCCGGACAGCGCGAGGACGGACGCGAGCATCACGCATATGCGTCCGACGCGCATGGCAGGGGCTTCTACCTCACGAACCACGTGCACTCCTGTTCGGTCCACTGCCCCGGCGCCCGACGTGCGCACAGCCCGGCCGCGGAGCGGAGCTCGGCTGCGGCAGGCGGCGCCGCCGCACGTTCACGGCACCCCTGCAGGGCCTTAGTGTATTGACACTCGAGCGGGATCCGGTGGGCCTCAGGAGCCTGCGGCCGGGCCGCACGCAGGGGAAGGGGATCTCCATGTCCGGTAACCCGCTGTCGTCTCGCGACAGCGAGAAGCCGCTCCGCAGAGCGAAGTACCTGCTGGGTGACCCGCAGGACACCCGGGGCGCCGTCACCGGCGCTCTGGTGCTCCTTGTGGTGGTGGGCGCGGTCACCGCGCCCGTGACGCTCGCCGTTGCCCTGCTGTGCGTCGCCCTGACCGAGCTGGTGCGGGTGCGGCGGTCGTTCGGCCTGTGGGTCTGCGCCGTGGGCGTCGCGGTGGTGGCGGGGGTCGGGGGACCTGGACGGGCTGCCGCGGACTATGCCGCAGGAGCACGGACCCTGTGGGACGCGGTCCGGGAGTTCGCCCAGCACCGGGACGAGGGCGTCGGACGGCTGCTGGACCAGGCAACAGCCGGGCTGTGGCCGGACTGGTTCACCGGGCAGTTCCCCCTGGCCCTGCTGGTCGGTGGGCTCGTGGGCTACTGGATCGCGTTCGTCCGCTGGCTGCACACGGACGAATGGATGGTCAAGCCGCCGCGCAAGGGCGTGTGGATGTCGCTGCGCCAGGTGCGGGTCGAGCGGAGGATCGCGGCCGGGAAGCTGGTCTCCACCGCGCGAGGCGCCGTGATCGGGGTGAACCGCGCGGACGGCTCATTGCTGGAACTGTTCGACGAAGAGCGGCGAGGGCACATCCTGTGCATCGGTGCGAACGGCTCGGGCAAGGCACTGGATGTCGACACCCCCGTTCCGACGCCCGGCGGACTGGTTCCCATGGGCCGGCTCGGCGACGGGGATGTGGTCTTCGACGAGACCGGGGCGCGGTGCAGCATCGTTCAGGCGCACCCGGTGATGCACGGGCGGGACTGCTACGCGGTGCGGTTCAGCGACGGTGCGGTGCTCGTGGCGGACGGTGGGCACCTGTGGGTCACCTGCCCCGGATCGGGCGGTGCGCCGGTGGCGGGCTGGGATCACGCCGTGCCGCACACGACGGTGGAGATCCGGGACGCGCTGTCGGGCGGGGAGGACCGGAACGGGGAGCGGGTCAGCAACCTGGCGGTGCGGGACCGGGTGACCGGCGGGGAGCGGGTGCGGCACATCCTGGCCGTGCTTCCGGTGCCGTCGCGGCCGGTGCGGTGTCTGACGGTGGACTCTCCGAGCCGCCTCTACCTGGCCGGCGAGACCGGCATTCCGACGCACAACACGACGACGGCGCGCAAGGTCTTCGAGGCCGACTGCGACCGGGGCCAGCCGGTCTTCTACACCGACTTGAAGGGTGAGCGGGCGGATCGCGAGGAGATCGTCGCGGCGGCTGGCCACTTCGACCGGCCCATTGTGACCTTCAGTCTCGACGGCGGATCGTGGTGGGATCCGTTCCGTGCGGGCACGCTGGACGAGCGGCGGGACATGCTGGTGTCCGGTCACTCGTGGATCGGGTCGCCGGACTACTACAAGGACGCGGCCACGCTGTACGTCCAGGTGGTCCTCGCCGTCCTGGACGCCACCGCACATCTGCCCTACGACTCGACGCTGGAACAGGTCATCGCCCTGTCCGATCTGGCGCGGCTGGCGCAGCGGGCGGCCCAGATCCCGGCGCAGCATCCGGAACGGGCGGAGGTCCACGGGCAGATCTACCGGCTGGGCACCTATGTCAGGCGTGACCCGGATGTGCTCAACGGGTTCGTCACCAAGCTCGAGATTCTGGCCAACACCGCGGCCGGGCGCTGGATGCGGCGGCCGGTGCAGCCGCAGTCGGTGGAGGAGCATGCGGGGCTGACGTACCTCGACGGGTATCCGGTGATGGATCTCGCGGCGGTGCGGCGTTCGGGTGCGGTGGCGCTGTTCTCCTTCTCCAAGGCACGGGACAAGGACAACACGGCGCGGCTCGGGCGGGTGGCGGTGCAGTCGCAGATCGCCACGTTCGGGCAGATGAGTGAGATCGGCGAGCGGGTGCGCACGCTGACGGTCGTGGACGAGTTCTCGGCGCTCGAGTCCGGTCTGACGACGGAGCTGATGGTGCGTGGGCGCAGCGCGGGGGCGGATGTCCTGCTGATCACGCAGACGATCGAGGATCTCGAGATCGCGGCGCAGGAGAAGGCGGCGATCGGGCAGATGCTGTCGAACGTCAATGTGCTGCTGGCTCACCGGGTCGGTGATCCGGACGCGGCTGCCCGGGTGGCCGGGGTGGCTGGTACGCGTCGGTGGGTGAAGAAGCGCATGGGGTCGAAGGTGTCGCAGGGGGTGGTGACGGTCCGCCGGGGCGGTACGACCGGTGACGACCTGGTGGACGAGGACAACGAGTATCCGATCGTGCTTCCGCGTACGCTGCAGGATCTTGTGCCGGGGCGGTTCGTGCTGATCTCGCGTTCGCAGGGGCATGGGAAGCGGGTGATCCAGCAGGCTTCGACGGTGATCAACGGGGTGCTGCACGAGGTTCAGGGTGGTGGAGGGTCCGCTGGGTCGGGTCCGGCTGCGCAGGGCAGCGGTGGTGCGTGGGACGAGTTGACGGCGGAGTGGGACGGCGGCGGCGCCGTGGCGGGGTCGGTTCCCGGGATTGCTGCGGTGCCTTCGGGGCCGGTTGTGGGGTCTGCCGGGCCGGTCGTGAATGCTCCTGCCGGGGCCAGGGCCGGGGCCGGGGCCGGGGCCGGGGCCGGGGCCGGCGGTGCGGTCGGCGGTGCGCTGCCTGCGGCTGGGCCGTCGGCGGGGTGGGAACTGCCGGCGGGCGGGGCGGCGCGGGTGCCGCAGGCGTCGGAGGAGGACGACGAGGACCTGCCCCCGGACATTCCGTGGCCGGTGCGGCGGGGCCCCCAGGATGGGGCAGGTCCCCGGGCGGGTACGGACTCCGGCCCGGGGACGGCTGCGGACTCCGGCTCCGGCGCGGCGGGTGCCGGGTCTGGTTCCGGGGGGCGGGGCGCGGTTCCGTTCGGGAAGGTTTCGGCGGCGCGCAAGGCGCAGCGGTCGGGGCCGAAGGACGCCTGATGGCTGGTCAGGGCGGTGGGGTTGCGGCCCGCGGTGGTGGCGCGTGAGGTGAAGCGCTGCGTGGTGGCTGGGGTTTGGTGTCTATACTCCGCAGTGTCTAGACACTGTGTCGCAGAGCTCCGCGGCCTTCTGTGCCTCGCATGGCCTCCGTTCCCGGTGGGGTCCGGTGGCAGCAGGAAGGGAACCCGTGACAACGCCACCCCATGGCAACAACCCGCCGTCGCCAGGTCCCGATGACCGGCGCATGGCCGAGCTGGACCCCGTTCCCGGCGTCGATGGACCGGGCCGCTCGGAGCCGCCGCTGTACGCTCCGCCGCAGACGGGGAAGCTGCCGCAGGTGGAGCGGGCGCGGCCGCCTCAGCTGCGGCCGCTCTCGGAGGACATGGCGGCTCGGAACCGCAAGAGCAAGGGCAAGAAGAAGAGCGGCTCCGACGGTGGCGGGTGGTTCCGCAATCCGTTCGCCAAGCAGGGGCCGGGCGCCGTCGGGCCTCCGCCGAACCCGTGGGTGGCGGCGTCGGTTTCCGCTGCCCCGCCGACGCCTGCTGATACACGCCGTTCTCTGGCGCCCACTCCTGCGGGCGCCCCGGCCGCGGAGCAGGCCGGCGGCGAGGGATCCAGGAAGCGCAAGCAGAAGAAGGCGCCCAAGGTCCAGGAGCCGGATGCCGGTTGGTTCCGGAATCCGTTCGCGAAGCCGCAGACCTCCGCCAAGGTGGGGCGTGATCAGGTCTCGCCCGCGCAGATGTGGTCGGGGCCGCGCCGGGGCATCCTGGTGCGCAGGGTCCTGGGTGTCATCGCTGTACTGCTGCTGTTCTTCCTTGCCGTCAACATCGGCAAGAAGGTCAACAAGTCCGACGTGGACGCGATGGTCGCCAAGAAGGTCAAGGCGGCCGGGGTCAGCTTCCCGCGCGGCGCGGCGGTGATGTGGGCCGCTCCGCTGGTGAAGACCTTCGCCACGTACGACGAGGATTTCGTGCAGCAGAGGAGTCAGGCGCTGGCTCCGTACGCGGTCAACGGCATCGACGAGCAGATGGGCTGGAACGGCTCGGGCAAGCAGACGGTGCTGGACATGGTGATGAGCAACGACGTGCAGGTGGCGGATTCCTCGCACGCGGTGGTCAGTGCCACGGTGCAGGTGCAGGACGGGTCGTGGCGCTGCCTGGCGGTTCCGCTGTACATGGTGAAGCGTGGCAGGAGCACGGCTTTCGGTCTCACTTCCGCTCCGGTGTACCAGCCGTGCCAGGGGCTGACGAGTCCGCCGCAGGGCAACAGAAACAGTGCGCCGAACGACACCGGACTGGCGAGCACGTTCAAGAGCGAGCTGCTGCCTCCCTTCATGGCGGCCTGGGCTCAGGGCGACAGCGAGAACCTGGCCCGGTATCTGCTTCCGGGGGTGAAGTCCTTCGGTCTGGGCGGGGCCTACACCGGTTCGGACGACGGTGGCCGTCCGCAGATCGGGGATGTCTATGTGCCGTCGGCGAAGGCCGGCGACCCGGACCACCGCACCGTGACCTTCACGGTGTCGCTCCTGGGCTTGGACGGCAAGGCGGTGCAGCAGTCCACGTACCAGGTGGAGGTGCAGCGCCGGAACGGGCAGTGGTACTTCGCCGGGGATCCGGCGGCTGCGGTGGACCAGCAGGGCGTCGGCGGGGACAGCGTTCCCCAGAGCAAGCCCACCAGCGGCACGGGGGAGATGTACTCGCACACGCCCGCCCCGCTGCCGCCGGATCCCTCGAAGAAGCCGGGCGGCAGTGCATCCGCGCAGCCGTCCCCGTCGTCCTCGAAGACGAAGGGCCGTTGAGAACCGGTGCTGCCGCCCTTTTCAGAGGTGTCGCGGCGGCATGAGTGTCTATACGATGTCGCCCAGTTGGACGGTAGGGACGACGGCCTCCGTATGGGCCGAAAGACCATCAGAGAGGAACGTTTCACATGATGAACACCGCGCTCCGCGCTGTCCCGACCGGGGCGCACCAGTACCTGGCAGACGCGACGGCCATCACGGACAAGGCCAGCACGATCGGCAAGGCGGTGCTCGCCGCCACGGTCGTCCTGGCGCTGGTGGCCGCCTTCTTCACCCAGGCGCAGCGGCGCTGGATGGTCGTCGGAACGATCCTGCTGATCGGCGGGTTCACCTTCATGATCGTGGGCGACCCGGCCGGAACTCTGGGCGACCTCGGCGACTTCATCAAGACCAATGTCTGGGACCCGATCCTGGCCTAGGCGGTGCAGCCCGCGGGCAGCGGGCCGCCGCACGGGGCACGGGCTCGGCAGCTGAGGAGGGACAGCGGTGGACAACGAGACGGTGACGCTGCGGGACTACACCGAGGCGTTCAAGGTCAAGAAGGCGCTGCGCAAGCTCGGCAAGGCCCACATTCCGCTGAAGGAAGGGCTGTTCGTCGACGACATCAAGGTCTTCGGCATCACCCTCGTCCTGTGGGTCCTCAGCTACAGCCTGGTGCTGTCTCCTCCGATCAAGCTGGTGCTCCGCCTGCTGGGCGGTGATGTGCCCAAGGGCATTCCGTACCTGTTCCTGATCTTTGTTCCGCCCGTCCTGGCGGTCGGGATGTCCCGCCGCCCGGTGCGGCACAACCTGGGCATGTTCGGTCTCATCCGGGCGGTGGCACGGGACCTCATGGACGATCCCGTGCACCGCAAGGGCGTTCCGGTGCGCAAGGGCGACGGGGACCGCTCCTACCGCATCGTGGTGTGGCGGCCGCGCGCCGACCTGCTGCCCGACCTCGTGCCCCGGCTGCCGGTGCCCAACGGGTTCACCACGGTGCAGCCGCACCGCCGGCCGCTGGGCACCGTACGGCAGGACGAGCCGCGGGAGCAGATCGAGCAGGAGCAGGACGAGGGCTTCGGGCTGGAGCAGCTGACCGACGAAGAGCTGGCGGCCGACTACGTGATCAGCACCAGGAGGGTCTGACCCGTGAAGAACATCGTCTCGCGCCTGGTGCCCGAGGGGTACCAGGCACCTTCGCGGATCGGGTACCGGTACATGGACGACCAGGTGCTGCTCGATGCCGAGGGCGCGTACACGCTGGTCAGTGTGCCGACCCGCACGTGGGAGATGATGGGTCCGCTGGACAAGCGGGCGGCCCTGGCGCAGGTGTACGCCTCGTTGACCGGGCTGCCGCGCGGGGCGAACCACCAGTCGCGGCTGCTGACCACCGAGTTCCCGTTCAATGCGGACCTGTGGGCCAAGCGCCTGGACGAGCGCACGCAGAGCCACGGCATCCCGGCCCGGGGCTGGCCGGTCCACCTTCAGGACACCCGGGACCGGATCAACCGGGCCGACTGGCCGCTCAAGCGGGTCTACCTGGCGGTCCGCCTCGGCGACCGGGCCTCGTACAACGGCGGCTGGGGGCGGGTGCAGCGCTTCTTCGACCAGGTGCGCAAGCCCCTGGACCTGGACGACGACATGCCGCCGCTGGACGAGGTCGGGGTCTGGCACGACGCGGCCACGGACGTGCGCGACACTCTGCGGCGCTCCATGCTGCGCTGCCAGCCGGTGGGCAGGCAGGAGGCCGAGATGCTCCTGCTCCATCTGACGCATCCCGGGCTTCCCGCGCCGGATCCGTCCGCCGTCGCCCCGCAGCGGTACGGCCCCGGCGAGCTGCAGGCGCTGTGCGGCGGCGAGGTCGTCAAGGAGCAGCTGGGGAAGATCGGCAAGTACCAGTACAAGTGCCTGCGCCACGAGACGGTGACCGGGACCTCGTACCAGATCTGGTTCGCGCTCTCCATGGGGCCGGAGGAGGTCAACTTCCCCAACACCCTCTGGCTGGACCTGACCAGCAGACTGCCGTTCCCGGTGGTGCAGTCGGTGGGGTTCGAGATCCAGGAGCTGTCCGACACCCGCAAGGACGCCGACAAGGCGCTGCGCAATGTGGAGGAGCAGTTCTACAACGATGCCGAGGCCGGAGTGTCCACCGACCTCACGTACCACCAGAAGCGCGAGCTGGCGACGCAGATGAAGTTCCTCGTCGACCATCACCGCATTCCGTTCGTGCGGATGCGGGCGCTGTTCGGCATCGCGGCGACGGACCGGGACGAACTGCGGGAGAACGCCCGGGACTTCGTGCGCACGATGCGCGAGGAGGGCGGCTACAGCGTGGACGCCCCGCCGACGCACCAGAAGTTCTTCTTCTACGAGGCGCTGCCGGGCGGCCGCCCCAAGGACACCGACTACATGCGCCGAGTGCCGCTGGACTACCTGGCTTCGGGCATGCCGCACATCTCCTCCTCGGCCGGTGACGGCGAGGGCCTGTACCAGGGGTACACCATCGGCGCGGGCGGACAGCCCGGTGAACCGGTCTTCGTCGACCACATGCTCTACGCCACCCAGTCGCAGATGGCGCCGACGGAAGGCGTGCCCGGCGACCCGGGCGGCGGCAAGACCGTCAGTCGCGGTCTCAAGCCGGTCTGGGAGGACGCACTGCGCGGTATCACCCAGGTGGTGTGGGACCCCAAGGGCGACTACCTGGTGCTGAAGAAGTACGCCGAGGACCTCGGGCTCAACCCCGACAAGGTCATCTGCGTGAACGTCTACGACGCCGAACCCGGCATGCTCGACCCGTCGGCGCAGGCGGAGACCGCTGAGGAAGCCGCGCAGCTGATGCGCGAGACTCTGCTGCGCCTGGTCCCGGACCTGCTGGCGGGCCAGAACGGCAGCGATTTCGGTGACGTGGTCCGCCAGGCGGTGGCCGCGGCCATGGCCGAGGGGCGCGGCAGCACCTACCTGATGCGTGTGGTGGAGATCCTCGAGGCCTGGGAGAAGCTGCCGCCGTCGCCGGAGAACATCAACCAGGAGCGGTGCCGCCAGTTCTCCGGCCCTCCGGCGCGCCGGTTCCGGGATGTGTCCACCACCAAGCTGGGGCAGCTGGTGTTCGGCCGCTCCCCCCGCCCCTTCCGCATCCCCGTCGGCTACACCGTCATCTTCTGCACCCTGGGGCTGCAGATGCCCGACCCGGGCAAGCCGCCGGAGGCCATGTCGGAGCGGGAGCTGCTCTCGGACGTGATCGCGGGTCTGATGGCGGACAACACCTGGAACATCATGGCGACCCTCGACCCGGCGATCCCCAAGGCCATCACCTGGGACGAGTGGCACACCAGCAAGGACAACCCGCGGGCGAAGACCCTGGTCGACCGGATCAAGCGCCTGGGCCGCTCCCGCAATACGTTCCTGCGCCTGATCTCGCAGTCCGCCGGCGACTTCGACTCCAGTTTCATCACCGGTGTGTGGGCCTTCGGCACCAGCTCCAAGGACGAGGCGGTCAAGACCTGCGAGTTCCTCGGGGTCGCCGCCAACGACCAGAACATCGGGCTGATCCTGGGGCTGGGCGGCGAGAGCGGCGAGAAGGGCGTGTGCGTCTTCAAGGACCGCGGGGGCAAGCTGGCCCGGGTCAAGGTGGAGTTCATCTACGACTTCGTCCTGGACATCTTCGACACCAACCCCGAGAAGGACCCGGACAAGATGACCCGCATCATCGCCGAGATCTTCGGCGACGACGCGGCCGGGGCGCGCCGGGCGATGGACGCCAAGGACAAGCGCGGTGACACGGAGCAGGAGCCGGACGAGCTCGAGGACGACGATCCCGTCCCCGCGCAGGTGTTCGCGGCCGGCCCCTCGGCAGGCGGCGAACAGCCCGGGGGCAGGACCGCCCTCAGCGCCGGTAGGTGAGCTGGGACAGCACCGTCTCGCCGGATGCGCGGTCGCTGCCGGCGGCTCGTCCCTCCAGCCAGTTCCCGCCGCTCGTCCTCACCACGAAGTCCAGCGTCCATCCCGAGGCCCGGCCCGAGGCGTGGGAGACGGCCACGCTGGAGGGGCGCACCGAACCGCGGCGGGTGACCGCCTCCAGCATCGAGGCCGTCTGCGCCGGGGTGAGCGCGGAGGGGCGCACCCGGGCCGTTGCGCCGGGGCCCGCCTCGCGGGCACCGGGGTCGGCGGGGCTCAGCGGTGTGTAGACGAAGGCGCTCGAGGTGTCGGCCTTGGCGGGCATCCAGGTGCGCCATGCGGGCTGTCCCGGGTGGGCGGCGGCGGTGAGGAAGCGGACCAGCTGCTCCCGCCGATGGTCCTGTCCGGTTGCCGCCGCGGCCGAGCCGGACGGCGGGGCGCTGCCGACGCCTTCGGCGGGGGGCGAGGCGATCGCCGGGCGGTCCGGGATGCTCTGTTTGGCGATGACCAGGGCCGCGACCAGGAACAGCCCCATCGCTCCGAAGACCAGGACGAGGAAGACGGCGGCGAACTTGCCGCCGCGGCGCAGGTCCATCAGCGCGCTCTGGTGGAAGGACGGCTCGTGCGTGCGGACGGACCGCGTGTTCCTCATCCTCGCCCCTGACTTGACGTCCCGCCAGGCCTTCCGGTCACCGGCGCACGGGTCCCGGCCCGCTGCCCGGCCGCGGGCGGAACTCCGTGCTACGGTACCAAGCGTATAGACACTTGAGGCTGTCCCAGCCCGCGCCAGGCACTGCCGCCCGAGCGCCCGGAGCAACGCCGGACCGCCTCAACGGGGGAATCCACATCGAAGGATCGGTATGGCCATCGCTTCGACGGCAGAGCACCGCACTCGGCTGACGTCCTTTCGCGACCTGCCACCGACACCGAGGCCCCGGTCCTCGTCCTCCGGCGGGCCCGGTCGGCTGCGCCGCACGGTGCGCAGGGCGGGCCTGCTCCTGATGACGCTGGTCGCCGCGTTCGCGCTGTGGTTCTGCACGGCCGCCCCCGCCAACGCCGGCTGGATGGAAGACCTCTCCGGCATGTGCGGGCCCATCAACCCGCCCTTCCCGGAGTACCGCGGCGCCGGCCTCGAGGCGTTCTTCGACTTCAAGCCCAACGACCCGATGATCCCCGCCAAGGACCGCGGAACGTTCATCCCCGAGGGCGCCACCGGCTACACCGGACCCGCCCCGTCCTTCCACCGCTACGGCATGGCGGGACTGACCTGGAACGTCTTCGGTGACACTCCCGGTTGCTTCTCCATCAACCGCTACATCAACTTCGCCCCCAACCTGATCTTCAACGTCTCCAAGACCTGGGCCACCTTCACCATGGCGCTGGTCGGGTGGGCCTTCGGCAAGGACCCGTTCAGCTTCCTCAACGAACCGATCGGGGCGGTCGCCAAGGCCATGTCCGCGGTGGCCGCCAGCTTCCTCGGCCTGGTCGGCGTCCTGGGCGCCCTGTATCTGGCGTTCAAGAACTGGGGGCCGAACGGGCGCATCACAGCCGTGCTCAAGGGCGTCGGCTGGATGGGGATGATCACGGGCCTGTTCCTGTGGTTCGCCGCCAACCCCACCGCCATGGGCACAAAGATCAACAACTTGGTCGGCGAGCTCACCTCCACCGGCTTCACCGCGCTGGCGAATCTGGACGCCAACGCCGACGGCACCAAGCTGTGCACCGGTGGCGGTGGCGCGGACATGGCCTCCCTGTGCGTGCAGGACGCCTTGTGGACGCCATTGGTGTATCAGCCATGGGTCTACGGAGAAGTCGGCAACTCCCCCGGAGCAGCGAAGAAGTGGGGACCCCAGATCCTCAACGCCCAGTTCGTCGGTACGGACGAGAACGGCCACATCGACAAACCGGGCGTCGATATGATCCAGAAGATCCAGGAATGGAACAGCGACACCGACGAGTTCGGCGACCTGTTGGGGGCGACCAAGCACTCCTCGAAGGCGTGGGACGACAAGTTCGTCGACAAGATCCCGTACCTGCGGATGTGGGCCAACGACATCTGCCACGAGAACGGGCCCGACAACCACAACTTCCACGACTGCTGGGACGAGGACCGCAAGGTTCACGCAGAGGACGAAGCCGCCGCCAAGATCATGAGCGGCGACGACTTCATGGCCCGGCTGTCCGCCGCCGCCATGAGCGTCATGGGCGGCATCATCATCAACTGCACCGTCTACTTCGTGTGCGCGATGCTGCTGGCGGCCAAACTCGGCGTCTTCGTCCTGATGGTCTTCGCCCCGCTCTACCTGATGATGGGCGCCTTCCCCGGCCCGTCCAGAGTGGCGGCCATCAAACTCGGTGAGCTCGTCCTGGCCAACATCTTCCGCCAAGTCGGCTGGAGTCTGGGCCTGGTCATCGTCACCTACATGGACACCGTCATCCTCGCGGGCGACAAGAACTGGGTGCTGAAGATCCTCACCTGTGCGCTGATGACCGTGATGTTCGGCGTCTACGCCCGGCCGACGCTGCGCGCCCTGTCCGGCATGGCCATGGGCAACAAGGAGGCGGGCGGCGCCATCGAAGGCGTCGGCGCCGACCTGGCCAAGAAGACCGTCAAGGGCGCAGCCATGGTCGGCCTGGCCGCGACCGGCGCCGGCCTGGCTGTGGGCGGTGCGGCCTCCGCGGCCGCGGCCGCGGGCCAGACACTCACCAAGACCGAGGCGCTCAAGGCAGCCGGCATGGGCATATCCCGCGCTGTCCCCGGTGTGACGAAGTACGGCTCCACCCTGCGCGGCCTCACCACCGCCCGCCAGTCCGGACGGCTGTCGCAGCAGCGCTCCGCAGCCTCCGAGAACGAGAAGATGCGCGCGGAGGAGATCGAGAAGACCCCCGGCGCCAAGGAAGGGCTCGAGGCGATCCGCCGCGACCGGGCCAAGGGCGTGGCCCAGGGCGCGGCCAAGCAGGCCATCGCGGCCAGGCGGGCGGCCGGCGACCACAGGGGCGCGGCGGAGCTGGAGGAGAAGTACTTCGACTCACTGCGCGACCCCCGCACCGGAGAGCGGCACGCCGAGGACCCCAAGCACCCCGACAACCAGAAACAGGCGGCGCTCGCCCACCGGCGCCAGGGCCTCGCCGGAGTGGACGCCAACCGCGGCGTACGGCCCGTCGCCCTCGGCGAGGACCTGTTGGCCCGCAACGGGCTGCCCAGCAACAACGTGGCCGCAGGCAACCTCGACAAGGTCGTGGCCATGTACGGCAACGCGGCGAACATGGACCCCAACCACGCCGCCACCCCGGCGCTGCGTTCCTTGGCGATCCAGCAGGCCGCCGGTGTCGACAGCACCGAAGCCCGCGCGGCGGCCGGATCCGCTGTGATCCGGCACGGTGTGCCCGACCGCATCGACGGTGTGGGCAAGCTCTCGAACACGGCCCAGACCATCGAGCCGCACCAGGTCACCTCCGAGCTGCGCCGTGCCCCGCTGCCCGAGAACGCTTCTCCGCAGCAGCGCCTGGACTATGTCAACCGGGTCGAGCAGCTCGCGCAGCACGTCCCGGTCGGCACGCCGATGTCCACGGCCTTGAACGACCTGCGAGGGGTCGCCGCCAACCCGGCGGCGCCGCCCGCGCAGGTCGAACAGGCCCTGAACTCCGTCTACGCCGCAGCGGGCCCCGCCCAGCTGCCCGCCATGACGACTCCCGCGCAGCCGGTCACCCCGCCCGCGGCCCCGGCGCCCGCGGTCGCGGGCGTGCCGGGGGCTGCGCCGACGGCGGCCCCTGCGACCGTGGCCCCGGCGTCGGCGACCGGTCCCGCCCCCGCGGCTCCCACCCCGACGGTGGTCCCTGCCGCAGCACCGAGCACGCCGGCCCCCTCCACGCCCCTGGCGGCACCGGTCGCACCCGCAGCGGCCGCTCCAGCTCCTGCTCCTGCGGGGCCCGCGGCATCGACTCCGGCGCCGGCGCCGCCAGCCACGTCAGTCCCGGCCGCGCCTGCCGCGCCCGTGGCTCCGGCCCCGGCAGCGCCCGCTGCGCCTGCGGCTCCCGCCCCGTCGGCGCCGGCCCCGGCCGCACCGACCTCGGTCCCGGCATCCGCCGCCCCTGCCGCACCGGCAGTCTCTGTCCCCTCGACACCGGCGCCGGCGCCGACCGCACCGACCCCCGTCCCGGCCCCGGCAGCACCCGCGACACCCGCACCCGCAGCGCCGACCCCGGTGACGGCCCCGCAGCCCGCTCCCGCGGCGCCGGCTCCCGTCCCGGCGCAGCCCGCTCCCGCAGCGCCACCGACACCCGCGCCGCAGCCTGCGGCGCAGCCCGCTCCCGCGGCGCCGCCAACCCCCGCGCCGCAGGCGCCGCCTGCCCCGGCAGCCCCTGCTGTGCCGCCGCCGGCACCCGTACCCGTACCCGTGGCACCCGCTCCCGCGCCCGCCCACTCCCCCGCACCGGACCTGTCGAGTGCTGTGGCGATGGCGGTGCGCGACGCGTTGAGCTCCCCCGGCCTCGGCGGCTCCAACGGATCCGGGAACGGCGGACAGGACCTCGGGCAGGCGGCGAACGCGCTGAACAACGCCGCCCGCCAGCTGGACGGTTCCCTCAGCTCCACGGCCCAGCGCATGGCGTCGGACCTTCGCGACCTGGCCGGCCGGGTGAACTCGGGCGGGGGCAACGGTGCCCAGGAGATCGCCCAGCGCATCAGCGACACCCTGGCCAGCAGTCTGCGCTCCGTTCCCCCGCTGTCCGGTGGTGTCTCCGACCAGAACAGCGCGATCGTCAGCAGCCTCCTCCCGGCGCTGGAGAGCGCCGCGCGCGCGGGCAACGACAGCGAGATCGTCCGGCGCCTCGACGACCTGGCGAACCGCCTCTCCGGCAGCGACCGGGCGTCCGTGGCCGGCGCCCGCGACCAGTACCAGTCGGGCATCGGCGACCTCGGCCCCCTGGCGGGCGATGAACGGGTGGCCGCCTTGCGCCGCGCCCTCGGCTCCTCCGGAAGGGACGCGCTGTGACACATCGAGCGCGCCTGCTGGGCGGGCTGCTGCTGTCCTTCGTGCTGCTGGGCTTCGTGTTCAACATCATCGCCGCGAAGAACAAGCCGACCGCGAAACAGCAGCCCCAGGTGGCGCAGACCCACGCGGCCGAGCGCCCTATGGAGCCCCTGTACGTACCGCGCCCGATCTCGCTGATCTACGGACGCTCGCTGTCGGCGCAGTCGTCCGCCGAGCAGGTCGCCCAGGCGTTCGTCATCTCCTACTACAGCTTCGACACCAGCGAGCAGGACGCCAAGGAATTCTTCGGTGGCCTCCCCCGGGTGGCCCCCGAAGGCAGCAAGGATCTGAAGGAGCAGCTGGAGCAGGAGTGGCAGGCCTACGGGGGCCAGAAGGTGCAGTCGACCGTTCCGGACGCCGAGAGCGTGGAGGGCGAGACCCTCTCCGACACGCAGGCGCAGACCGTCGTCTCCATCTCCCTCACCCAGCGGCTGACCTACAAGGGCAAGGACAAGACGGACGACGTGGGCCGACAGCTCGAAGTCACCCTGGTCGGCACCCCCAAGGGCGGCTGGCTGGTCCGCGCCCTCAAGGTGCGATGAGCGCGAAGGAGCCGCATGTCCCGGACCAGTGCCGAGCGCCGCGCCAAGGCGCGTTCCGCGCAGGCCGGCAGGAAACCGGCTGCGACATCGGCCGCGTCGGCGAGCCCCGCCGGTGCCAAGGGGGCGAAGGCCGCCACGGCGGCCAAGTCAGCCGCCGGCAAGAGCGCCAGGACCGCCGCGTCGGCGACGCCAGCCGCGACCAGGGGCGCGAAGGCCGCCACGGCGGCCGAGTCGTCGTTGTGGAGCCTGGTGATGCCGCACGTGAAGGTCGCGCTCGTTCTCGGACTGTGGCTGGCCATGCTGCGCCAGCAGGCGCTCCCCCTCGCGGACTTCCCCCGCTTCTACGCCCAGGCCCTGGTCGCCTCCGCAAGCCTCGCGCTGTGCGCGGCGGTCGCGGTGTACCTGTATCCGCCGCTGACGCCGCGCTGGCGCACCATCATGTGGACCCTCGTGGTCTCCACGGTGGTCGGCACCGCCATGCACGCGGCCGTCGGTGGGCGATTCGGACTGCTGGCGGCGCTGCTGTCCGGCGGCGCGGTCCTGGCCGCGCGCTGCAACGGGACGGCCCGCACGGCGGTGCGCCACCTGCGTGAGCGGCGCCGGTCGGCGGCCGAACGGGCCTGATCCGGGGATCCGGCACCGTCGGCGCCGACCGGCGCCGCTCTCCCACCGGACCGCGGCAACCGGCCGCGACCCGTCAGGGAGTTCAGCGGTGGCTGGTGATGCCGTGCCTTTGTTCGTACTCCCGCTGACGCAGCGTCTTGCACCTGCGGCACGTGCGGATCACCTTGCCGTCCTTGCGGTGGTACTCGTAGGTGTTCTCCGGCGTCATCTCGTGGCCCCGCTTGCAGACCTCCTGGCGCTGCTGGGCCGCGGACTCCGCACCGCGCTGCTCGACGCAGACGCGGCACAGCCGGACCACCGTCCCGTCGCGGCGGGTGTACTCGCTCGTGTTCTCGTCCGTGAGGGGGTGCCCGTTGCGGCAGGTCGTGCTCGTGGCCGTCCTCGCCGCGACCGACTCGCGCTGGCGGCGCACATGGCAGGCGCGGCACGAGCGCACCACGCGGCCGTCCGGCCGGGTGTACTCGTAGGTGTTCTCCGGCGTGAACTCGTGCCCGTACTTGCAGGTGTCCCGCTTCCTGGCGAACTCCGCCTGCCTGCCCTTGTAGGGCCGCTCGGACGCACCCCGGTTGATGTAACCGTGGCGGGCGAGGCGGGCCCTCATCGCCGCCGGACTCTGGCCGGTGACCTTCTGCAGTTCCGTCCGCGGCACACCGCGGATCCATGCCTCGGCCAGGAGCTTGCTGAACTTCTCCGAAGCCTCGCGCTTGGGGTCGTCCTCGGCGGTGACCCCGCGCACCTTCGACGCCAGGGGAGCGAGCTCTCGCAGGCGCTTGGCCTCCGCGGGGGTGAGGGTCTGGGGCGCCCGCAGCTCCTTCGCGGAGGGCTCGGGCGCGGGTTCGGGCAGGGCAGGCACCTTCGGGAGCCGGGCGGGCCGTGGAAGGGTACTGGACTGCTTGTTGATCCGGTGGATCTCCTGACGGGTCACTCCCAGGGGGGCTGCGACGGCCGACATCGGCCACCCGGCCCCCACCAGGGCGTTGACGTAGTGGGCGAGCTCCGCCTTCGCCTCAGGGGCGTCCGCGGACCTGCTGCGAGCGGTCTCGCGCAGACGCGTGAGGGCGGCGACGGCCTGGCTCGGAAGAGTGTGCGGCGTGGGCATAGTCCTTCGTCCGTTCGTTGGTCTCCGTGGTGAGCGGCTACGGCTAAATAATAGCTCCGGGCCGGAGAAGGTGTCAATTATTTCGCCGCGAGCCCTCCACACCTGGGCCGCACCCTCGGCCGCGTGGGGCCGCAGACGTTCGGCCTGCGGCCCCACGCGGCCGAGGCCTCAGATGGTGTAGCTGGCGGCAATGGCCTTGCCGTTCGCGGAATCCGGGTCCGGGGAGAGGCGGGCCATGTCGATGAGCTCCTGAAGGTTCAGGACGCCGCCGCTGTCGTCCACGACGGCCCGGTCACGGATGGCCAGCAGGCAGGAGGTCCGGTACGACTTGTCCCACGCGCGGTTGATGTTCTTCCACACGATCACCGACGCCTCCTTCCACGCCACGGTCTCTTCGGCAGCGGGGACGGGGGGCGGCGGCGGGGGCGGCGGGAACGCGGCATGGGCGCCTTGGGCGCCCACCTGCTCGGCGAGGGGCTGCGACGGCTCCAAGGGCGCGGCGACCGGCGCGGGAGCCGGGACGGCAGCCTGCACAGGGACCGGCGCGGGAGCCGGGACGGGAGCCGGGACGGGAGCGGGAGCCGGGGCGGGCGGTTCGTGCCGCGGCCGGACAGGCGCCTCGGCCGGGGTCTGCGAGGGCGCTTCCTGCGCAGCCGCCGCAGCCGCGCGGGCTGCCCCGACGGTGTCGCCGATGCCCTCGTCCACGATGTGCCGCACCACCTGGCCGACCTGGTCGCCGCCGTCCTGCTTCGAGGTGAAGACGCGGACCAGGTGCCCGCTGAGCGGGACGGCTTGCTGGTGGACCCGGCGACCCTCGCGCAACTGCAGGGACGCGGTGACGAGCCTGATCTCCCGCCAGGTCCGGGCCTCGGCGTTCCAGGTGTGCAGCAGGAGCGTCGCACGGCCGGTGGCCTCGTCCAGGCGGATCTCGCCGAGGGTTCCACGGAACTGCTCGCACGCGGAGAGCTCGGCGATGTCCTTGGCGAGGGCGGAGCCGGCGGTCATCTTCAGATGCAGGTCGAGGGCCACGCGGTCGACCTCGGCGTGCCACGAGGCGTAGTCGCGCTCCCCGACCGGGCCGACAACCTGGACCGCGAGCGCGACCAGGGCCGGCAGGTCGACTTTGGCTTGTGCACTCACCGCGAGCTCCTTGGTGGGGTGGTTGGTGGTGTGCGGTCGTTGCGGGAGGGCGCCGGGCCGCCGTCCTCGTCCGGCTCCTCGCCGGTGTCCTCCCCGGGCTCGGGGTCGGGCTGGGCGAGGTAGAAGACCATGGCCTTTCGCCAGAAGGCGGACTGGTTCTCGATCCCCTCCTTCTTCATGCGCCCCCGGACCTGGGCGTCGAAGGCAAGGGGGACGCGCATCATGAAGCTGCGACTGCGCCGGTTGCCCCCTGATGCCGCCACTCCACCGACCCCTTCCTGTGCCCGGACCGAGTGTCAATACACAGTGTAGAGATCCGGCGGGGTGCGCGCCGCGCGCCTACGATGGCCGGCATGCGCCGTTCATCCGCCTCCGCCGCCGCCCTCGGCGCCGTCCTGAGCGCCGTCCTGAGCGCCTGTGCCGTGCCTGCGGGTGACGCCGGCGACCGGCTGCCCGACCGGCCCGGCGCCAAGTCCTCGCTCCCGCCCGGCGCCAAGTCCTCGTCACCCTCCGGGGGTTCGCACCCGGCCGCACCGGGCCGTGCGGCCGGCTCGAGGTCGTTCGACCTGTGTGCCGTGGTGCCGGCGGCCGACATCCAGGCGGCCTCCGGGGAGCTGGACCACCACTACGGCTGCCGCCGGACCGGCGACCGGACCTGGCGGTGGAACTCACGAGCGGAAGGGGAGCGGGGCGCGGTCAGCGTGACCGTGGGGGTGGAGGACGACACCCGGGAATCGGTGGCGCGGGTGCTCGACCGCGGCGGCTCGCCCTTCCACGGCATCGGCCGGGGCGGCCGGTTCACCACCCGCCCGCATCCGACCCTGGGGGTGTACGGGCCCGGGTGGGTGATCACGGTCAGCGTACGGCGCTGGCCGGGTGAGACCGGCGCCGACGTGCCGTCGGCGGCCCGCCTGGGCATCGTGGCCGACACCGTCCGGCAGAACCTGCCGGACGGGCGGGGCCGCTCCGCCTAGGCAGGCCGCGAGGAGCAGCCGGGCGTCAACCGCACTGCGCGCGCAGGGCGGCGACCGCGGCGTTCTTGGTGGAGTCGCCGGCGTCCATCAGCGACTCTGCGGCCCTGGCGAGTTCGCGCACGCTCTCGTTGGCGTCGTGGCGGTACTTGCCGATCAGCGCGTCGAACGCCGGCTGCATGATCTTCTGCGCGTCCTTGTCGCCGTCCGCCCACTGGGTGCCGGATCGGCACAGCAGGGTTTGCGCTGCGGCCGCGGCGGCCTTGGAACGGGCCTTGTCCGTGCTTTCCTGCGGATCGGTGCAGCCGGTGAGCACGGCCGCGGCGCACACCGCGGTCACGCAGGCCAGCGTCCGCCAGGTCGTGGTCATCCCGCTCCCCCTCGATGCCGTCCGTGCCCGGCCCCGTTCGGCTACTGGTCGTCGTCCTCGAGGCCGCTGCCCAGGTCACCGTGCTCGTCGGTCTCCTCGACCCGGCCGTCGGGGTGGACCCGCTTGGTCACCCGGGGCAGCGGGGTGCCGCCCAGGCCGGCCGCGATCACCTCGTCCGACAAGGTGAACTTGGCGAAGAAGTTCGGGTCGTCCGGGTCGAGTTCCTGGCGTGCCATGGCGTTCTCCTGGGTCGTTCCTCGAGTGTGCTCAGTAGTCCTCGAGCTGGAGGACGGTGCGCTGCTGCGTGCTGCCGTCCTGGGCGCGGTACGGGACGGTCCTGCTGCCCGCCACCCGCAGCCGCATACCGCGCGGAAGGACATGGGTGGCGTTGCTGTGCGTGGAGTTCCCCTTCGGCGCGTTGCCCACATATATGCCCCGACGGGTCTTGATCTCCAGCGCCGGCGCGCCCGCCTGCCCGGGAGGCAGCTGGCCCATGTCGTGCGTGGAGACGGTGTAGCGGTCGAAGTTCACTTCCGTGCCGTCGCCGAAGCGCCGGTTCACCCACTGCTGGACGTTGCCGGAGTTGACCCCGGGGGGCAGCTGGACGTTGGTGTAGACGACGTTCTCCGCCGTGTTGAGCCGCTCGCCCTCGAGGATGACCCGGTCCACACGCTGGACGTCGCGCTGCTGGTCCGGGGGCAGGCTCTGCACGTCGCCCGTCGAGTCCGAGAGCGCGTCGTTGAGCTGGGTCAGACGCCCGCCGTCGCCGCCGAACACCTTCTGGAAGCCCTGCTTGGCCGTGCGGGGGATCTTCGCCCTGTCCATGCCGGTCTTCTGCTTGTTCAGGTCGCGCTGGCGGCGGACGCTGAGCTTTCGCTCGGCGTTGTCCGCCGGGAAGCGGCGCTCCCGCACCGAGTCGCTGGTGGCGTCGCGCGGCATGGCGCGTTCCGCGTCGCGCTGCAGGCGCGTCAGCCCGGGGCTCTGCTCGACCATGTCGTCGAGCTCGCGCAGTCCCGCGCGCTGCTCGTCGCGGTCGGTCTTGTCCTGCGACTCCATCATGACCGCGCGCTTGGCATTGGCCACGGGCGGGGAGCCGCGGTCGAGATCAGCGTCGCGCGCCATGGAGGTGCTTCCCTTCCCCGTCCGTCCATCAGTTCTAGGTGTCTATACACTATCCCGAAGTGGACGCCGGTGGACTCCGTACGGCCGCGAAAGCCGGGCGCGCGCACACCGCCCGGCTGCCGGTGGACTCCGCGGCGGGCTGGGGCGCAGGCGCAGGTGCTGGTCCGGCGCCTGCGCCCCAGCCCCGGTGTCAGACCTGCGGAGAGAAGGCGGACGCCTGCCGCGGGATGCGGCCGGTGCCGGAGCAGTGCGGGCACGGGTCGGTGTCGTCGGCCGCCTCGCCGCCCTGTTCCGGGATGGAGATCTCGGGCGGAAGGTCCCCGTCTCCGTACCCGTGGTCGCCGTACTCGCCGTCGCCGCCGAACCCGCCCTCCTGGACCGGGCCGGTGCGGTCGGCATCGGCGTCGTCGTCCGATACGCCCGCCGAGGGGCCGAAGGCGTTCGGGCCGACCGCCCCGACATACGGGTTCGCGGCCGGGCCGGTCTCGTGCGGCTGCCCGCTCCCGGCCTCGCCCTGCGGCTGCGCCTGGCCGCCGTTCTTCTTGCGCTGGACGAACTCCTTGACCACGCGCGGCAGGATCTCCTCGACCACCACGTCGCTGGAGGCGGCCTCCCGGTTGGCCTGACGCTGGACCTCCTCCGTCAGCTGCGCCAGCTGCGGACGCAGCAGCTCGGCGTTCTTCGCCGTCAGGCCGGGCAGGTCCAGGATGCGCCGCACGTCCTCTGAGCCGTTGAACAGGCCGGAGGCCAGGGCGAGCTGCTCGGCGACCTCGGCCAGATAGACGTCGCGGTACGCCTGGCTCTTGGCGACCTCCTTGATGGCCATGACGCCCTCGGCCGCGGACTTGAAGCCCAGCAGCGCCGGGCCCCCGCGGTGCACCCACAGGGCGATGTCACGGCTGAGCTTGCCGGTGTTGCGCACCAGCCGGTCGAACTCGCGCTTGGCCGCACGCTTGCTGACGTACTTGCCCTGCGGGTCGTCGGCGGTCGTGGCGACCTCGCTGTCGTCGGCGAGGTCCTCGTCATGGTCCCTCTGCGGCGCCACGGCGCCGTGCTCGGCCTGTTCGGCCGAGGTGAAGACGTGGCCCTCCAGCACAGCTCCGGGCGGCAGGTCCGCGTCGGCGGCCGAGCCTCCGTACCCTTGCCCGCTCGCGTCCTCGGCATCGTCGAGCAGTCCCGCCAGGGCTGCCGCGATGTCCTTCCTGCCTTCACTCATGACCCGGTCTCCTGGTGGTGCGCAGTGGGGCGCCCGTTCTCGCCGAAGGGCGGGGGCTGATGGTCCGCCAGATGCTAGGCGTCCGAAGTGTCTATACCCTAGCATTCTGACGGGGGGAAGGCATGGCCTTCTGACCTGCGGAATATCCCAACCACCCGGCGTTCCCCCCAGGTTGCAACCGTTCTGGGCGTACCGTCGTCCATACGGCACGAGAAGGGTTTCCGATGCCCGTCACCCACCCCTCCCCACGGGTTCCGGACCAGCCGCCGCTCACGATCGTCGTGGACGAGCAGGGCGCGGCGAGTGTGGACGGCGTGCCCGTCCCCGTTCCGGAAGGCAGCGGCCTGGACGCGGCGCGGGCAGCGGCCATGGGGGCGGCCATAGAGCTGGCCGGCGCCCGTGGCGCCGCCGTCCGTGCCGTCGCCCACGAGCCGAACGGCGATGTGTGGCGGCTGGTCGTACACCCCGACGGCCGGGTCGAGGAGGACACCGCACCGCCCGGCCCCGACCAGCCGGCCGACCCGGGCGACGCGGCGGGGGCGGCAGTGCCGGAGGCAGGGGGCGGGCCGGAACAGCCCGAACAGCCCGCACCGGCACCCGTACCCGAGCACGAACAGCCCGGGTCCGAAGGCAGCGCCTCGCGCACACCGCCGCCGATCGCGGTGCTGGCCCCCGAAGCGCCCGGGCGCTACCGCGAGCAGCTGGCCCGCATAGCCGTTGCCGGGCAGACCGGGCGACTGGACGCGGCTGTGGAGATGTCGCGCCACCTGGAGCGCTCCATCGCCGAGAGCTACGGCGAGCACCACCCGTACGTCCTCCACGCACGGGCCGTGCGAGGCCACATCGCCTACCTCGCCGACGACTGGGCGCAGGCCGCCGACGTGTACGCGGGCATCGCGGCAGCCTGGCTGCTCACCGCGGGGCCCCAGCACTCCCAGACCCAGCGGAACGCCGTCAACGCCTACACGGCCTGGACGAGGATCACCAAGCCGGGCGAGGCCGAGCGCATAGGGCAGTCCCTGATGCGCCTGTGGCTGGACACCGCCGACACCGAGCGGCTGGCGGCGACCAGACAGCGTCTGGACGAACTCGCCCGAGCGGCTTCCTGACCTCGGGGCGCAGCACCGGGAAAGGCGAGAGCCCCCTCCGCCGGCAGGGAGGGGCACCACCCCCAGGCCCTGGCCCCGGCATCGGGGGCTCTCTGGCTGGTCCGCCGCCCGGCACCACCCGTAAGCGGCCTCTGACCAGCACGGTCATTTTACAGGGTCGCGGCACGGCACGGGGCGGGCACGGCGGCTGGGACCATGGCGGTCCGCGGGCGGAAACGACACGGAGGCGGTCCCGTGTGAGGGGCTCGCCTCCGGTACGCCCAGCAGACTCTTAGTACCGCCACTATATCCCGTGCTCTCAGTGACAGGTTCGTGACATCACGGTGACTGGATCAAGGGCGCCCGTCGCAAGACTTGCGCTGAGCGATAACTTCTGGTTCTGGTCGGTGTGTTGAGGCACTGTGAGCCCGTGACGCCCGATCGGGACAACGGCTCGGCGGGCGCCGCGGAGCAGTCCGGCAGCAACGGGGGAGATTACGCGTGGGGCAGCGATACCGCGGCCAGGAAGCCGTCAGCGAGGCTCTGGTTCTGGAGGTTTCCGACGAGCGGTGGTCCTCTCGCATCTGCTCGCTCCCGGACGGCGAGGCCGCCGCCGTCCTGGTGTCGCTGCCCAGCGGCCTGTTCGTCGCACACGACGCCGCCATGCGCCGCACCGCCGGCTTCCCCGCTCCCGCGGTCTCCGGCGACGTGGAGTACCTGACGGGTGTGTGGGGCTTCACCGACTGCTCGGGTTCCGGGTGGAGCGAGGTAGCGGACGTTCCCCTCATCCGGCTGCAGGCGAGCCGGTTCGGGCTGACGGTGGAGCTGTCGGGCTGGCCCTGGCTGGTGCGCCAGGGCTACGAGCCGGTGCCGGCCTCGTGGATACGTGAGGCGTCCGAGGGCTCCTGCCTGCTGGGCATCTGCTTCGGCACCGATCTGTACGCGGCCGACGCCGAGGAGCAGTTCATGAACTCCCTGCTGGCCGGCGAGGCCGTCCTGGGACAGGTGGGGACCGTCTGGCACCGGTAGGCGCCGACGCCGGTTCCGCCCTAAGCTGTCTATACACACGTCGGGCAGCAGGGACGGGGCGGGGCATGGGGCGCGGACGAGGCGGAGGACGCGGATGCTGCTCCTGGTCGTGACAGTGATCGCCCTGGCCGTGGCCCTGTCGTGGTGGAGCAACGTGCGGCGCATGCAGTACCGGCGCGGGCATCCCGATCCGCTCCCCGCCATCAAGCCGACCGTGCTGGAGAGCCTGCGTCTGGCCTTCGACCCGGCCGCTCCCCGCCTGCTCGCGGCCGGTGTCGCACTGGTACTGGCGGCAGCGGCCGGTGCCGTGACACTTCGCTGGGCCGGGGCGGCGGCCGGACTGTGGCTGCTGGTCGGCTGGGTTGTCTGGCAGGCGCGAGCGGTGTGGCAGGTGCGCAACGGGTGGCGCGAGGCCGTTCTGAGCGTGGCGGCCGAGGCACTCGGCTTCCCCGAGAACGCCTCGGTGGGCCGCTGGGTGTTCGTGCAGAAGTGGGTCGGGCGCACCGATCCCGCACTGACCGTGGTGCGCTGCCCGGAGGGCTTCACCCCGTCCCCCGCCGGACCCGGGGCCCGGCTGGCGGCGCAGTGGAACGCGCACCCGGTGCTGGGCGCCAAATACACCTGGAACCTGCAGTTCGGGCCGCAGAGGCAGCGCCCCGACCAGTTCCAGGTGGTCGCCTTCCCCACCCTCAAGCCCGGTGGTGAGCAGCTGAACTCCGCGGACCTGATGTCCGCGCGGGAGCGCCCGGAAGCGGAGGGGATGCAGCAGGAAGAGCGGTCCGGCCGCGCCGGGGCGCTGCTGCGCAGGCTGCTGAGGACGACAGTACGGGTCCTGCGCGTGGCGCTGCCCGTGGCTGCCGCCGCGGCCGGTGCGTGGGTCGTGGGACGCAACCCCGAGCAGGCCGGGCAGTGGCTGCGCGGGCACCTTCCGGCGTCCGCTGCCCTGGCGGCTCCGGTGGTCGCCGGGCTCGCATGGTCCTGGCTGCGGCTGGGCTGGTACGAACCGCAGCGCGGCGCGGCGGTGAAGCCGTCGCTGATGCTGATGCGCGAGTTCTACGGGCTGACCTTCTGGGAGGACCGCTGGTTCATCCGCCTCCCCTCGCTGGCACTGTTCGGCTTCGGCGTCCGGACCGCGGCCACCCACACGGCGTGGGTGCCCGGCGTGGTCGTGATCGGAGCGTGGACGGTGCTGGCCTGGCTGCGGGCGGCCGCGGTGGCCCGGCAGCGCAGCGCGGTTCTGCACACCATGTACGCCATCGCGCGCGTGAACCTGGACTACGACCGGCACTGGAAGCAGCGCAAGGGCGACCGCCCCGTCGGGGAGTGGAAGCGCGTGCGGATCTCGTGGCAGTCGACGTACGTGCCCGGAGCGGTCCAGGTGGCCTTCCCGACCGAGCTGCGCACGACGTCGTCGGCGAAGATGCGCCAGTTCCGCGAGGAGTGGAACCAGAAGGCGTTCCCGCCCTCGGCCAGGCACCCGGGGTTGGAGTGGGACGTCGAGGCGGACATGCGCGCCCGAGCCCTGACCTGCCACCCGTACGTCCCCGTCAACCCGACCGATGTGCGCCTGGGCGAGATCGTGCCCGCGGACCCCTTGCAGTTCCTGCCCGGCCAGTCGGTGCGCACGGGGAGCTGGATCGCGGTCGACCTGCGGGACTCACCGCACGTGCTGGTCTGCGGTGAGACCGGCTCCGGCAAGTCGGCGACGATGGAGTCGCTGGCGTTCCAGAAGGCGCGCACCGGCTGGGAGGTGCAGATCGCCGACGCGGGCGGGTCCGGCGGATGGGCCCGCTGGGAGGGCAGGCCCGGCGTCGTCCCGGCCGCTTCGGGCGGCCCCGACGCGTGTGCCGTCGCTCTGACCTACCCCCAGATCGGGGCGATGTTCGCCGAGCTGCGCCAGGAGGTCGACCGCCGCAAGGAGCTCCTGGTGCGCCACCGGGTCAGCAAGCTCGGCGCCGTTCCGCCCGAGCAGCGGCCCGCGTACCGGCTGGTGATGTGCGACGAATGGCTGAGCATGCTCACGTCCGTGTCGTCCAAGGCCAAGGACCCCGACAGCGCCGAGCGGCGCACCATCGCCACCCAGGTCTGGAGCGACTGGTCGTACGTGATCCTCGAGGGCCGCAAGGTGGGAGTGCACAGCGTCACCGGAGCCCAGCGCCCGGACGCGTCCATGTTCGGCGGGGCCTTCCGCGACAACATCGGCATCCGCATCGCCTGCGGGGCGATGACCGACGCCGGCCTGCGGATGATGTTCGGCGACGGCTACAAGGCGCCCCCCGGCTTCGTGGTGCAGGAGGGCGAGGAGGGCGACTCCGGCCTGCCGCGCGGACGCATGCTGGTGCGCCCGGGGTCGGGCAGGAGCGTCGTGGTGGTGCAGGGTGCCTGGTTCGGCGGCGAGAACAACGACGAGGATCTGGAGCTGCACCTGCCGGCGCGGGGTTCCGGCCCGCGGCGGGACGCGTACGGCGGTGCTGCCGCTCCGGCCGCCGGGGCGTTCATGCCGGACGACGTCCTGACCGCGCCGGACCCGGTGCCGCACGCCGCCCCGGTGACTCCACCTGTTCCCTCCCCGGCGCCCCAGGGCTTCCCGGTGCCTGCGGCAGGGCCGGTCCCGGCGGACTTCGGCCGGGACCGGCCCCTCGCGCAGCCGGCCCCCTCCCGCGGCCCGGCCCCGGCAGTGGTCCTGCCGGACGCGGACGACGACGACCTGCCGCCGGAGCTCGAGCCGCCGCGGCCGCGCCGGACGGCTGCCCGGCACCCGCAGCCGCCCAGGTAACGGCCCGTCGGCTCCCGCGCGGATCCGCTCTCCGCCAAGCGTCTATACACTGTGCGCAGTTCGCGCCGTGCAGGTCGAGGAGCACACCCGCCATGATGGGCCGCAGCCACATCACGTTGACCGCCCTGGCCTGGCTGGCGGCGGCCCCGCCCCTGGCCGCGCATTTCGGGCGCCCCATGGAGACCGCCACAGCGGCGGCCTCCACCGTGGTGGCGGCCTCGGCATCGCTCTGGCCGGACTGGGACCATCCCAGGGCCACCATGGCGCACACCCTGGGGCCGGTGTCCCGGGGCATCGCCAGGACCGTCGCCAAGGCGGCGCGCGGCCACCGCCACGGCACCCACACACTGCTGTTCTGCGTCGGCACCGGGGCCGCCGCCACACTCCTGGCACATCTGCCCTCGAACGTGGCCGGAGTTGCGCTGCCCCCCAACTGGGGTGCGTTGCTCCTCCTGCTGTTCCTCGCCTACACCCTGATGATGACGATGGGCATCGCGGTGTCGAAGAACACCGGTCTCGGGGACGGCATCTACGCCCTCCAGGCCGTCGCCTTCACCGTCGCCTGCGCCCTCTTCGTCCCGGGGCACTGGTGGTGGGTGCCGTGGGCCGTGGGGGCCGGATGCCTGCTCCACTGCGTCCAGGACATGCTCACGACGGGTGGTCTGCCCTGGTTCTGGCGGCCGTTCAGCCGGGCCAGGGCCCATATGCCGGTGTGCGGGGAGACCGGTGGCATGGGGGAGATGACCGTCTCCGCGGTGGGGCTCGGCGTGCTGCTGTGGGTGGGTCTGGCCGTGGCGACCCGGCACACCTGGTGGTCGGTCTCCTGGCTGAGCCGCTGGTGAGAGGAGGCCTGCCTTCCGGTCGGCGAACCCGGAGCGGTGCCCCGGAGGACGGCGGGACTCCCCGCCGGTCACTCTCGGCAAGGCGGCGATTCCGCTGCGCCAGTGGAGTACCGTCTTTACACAGCGGGAATTGCATAGACGCACCGGGGGAAGCTTCCGCGCCTCAAGGCTTTGCTGCGACTGACTCTTGGAGATGCCGCGATGAGCACCCTCAATTCCCCCCGGCCCCGCGCCCGTCGCGGCCGCATGGTGACCACGAAGCCCGCGATGACCCGCCGCCCGGAAGGTGTGGACGAGGAGGAGGCCCTGCCGGGTGAGTTGGAGCCCCTGGAGTGGACGGCAGGGCGCGGCCCCATCACCGAGGAAGAGGCCCTCGGGGTGCTGCGCCGGCGCCGCCGCAACGAGTTGGCGCAGGCGCCCAAGCGCGAAGGCGCCAAGCGCGCCGAGGTTCCCTCGGAACTCCCTGCGGAGCAGGCCCGCAAGACGCCCGTGGTCAACCGCTTCCCGCCGCGCTACCTGGCCCTCGCCCACGCGCGCGCCGAGGTCGAAGGGACCAACCTGACGGCGATTCTCGAGGAAATGCTCGTCAAGTACGCGACCGGCGCACCAACCCGCCCCGAGACCGTCCGCAGACGCTTGCTGTCCTTGTACTCGCGCAAGCGGTAGCCTTTGGCCCAGGGCTACAGTGTCTATACACGAGGTCGAGGATGTCACGCCTGAGCGGCCAGGACGAGGAGTCCGGCGACCCGGACCACCCCGGCGACCGCCCGGCGCAGCGCGCCCTGGTGCGCGCCGCGGCCCAGGTGGTCCTCGCCGCCCGGGCGATGAGCGACCTTCCGCCGGACCTGCGGCAGCCGATCATCGGCCTCGAGCACGCGCTGTTCGCCCGGCACTGGACATCGCAGCCCAAGCAGCCCAAGCCGTCCCAGAAGGAGAAGTCCCCTTCCGGCAGCGGTGAACGAGCGGTGCCCCCGCGCCGCCTGCGCGTCATGGAGTGACGGGGCTGGCCCCGGGACCGAACGGGTTCCCGGGCGCTCCGGCACCGCCGCATGCCCCGATTTCCCCCGAATGCGGCCCCTCCTGCCCTGGTACTGTATATACAGTAAGACCGCGGGGGGTCTTGGATTCCCGGGAGCAGCAGCCGGCCTCCCCTGCCCGGCGGACCAGAGCTTCTTGACGTCACCAGTCGCCAGGGGAGGCTGCGCATGTCCGAGCCCGACCTCGACGACCTGCCTCCGAACACGGCGGCGTGGACCCCCGCTCCTCCCACCCGACCGGGTGACCCGGGACAGCCCGGCCCGGTCCTGCCTCCCCCGCCTCCCGGCGCGGTCCCCTACCCCGTCGCCTCCGAGCCCGCGCCCGCCTCGCCCTCCGCAGGCCCGGCGCAGCCCGGTGGCGAGAACATCATGGACATCCTCCAGTCGATCCTCGGGAGCGCGCCCGCTCACGGGGCGACCGACGAGAGCCGCCCCGTCGGCGAGCACGCCTCCCCCGGCGAGCCCGCTGTCCCCGGCGCCGCAGGCAGCGAGGGCGAGGACGACGAACTGCCGCCGGAGGCCGCGCTGCTCCCTCCGCCGGTGCGTTCCTTCGCGCCGCCTGCCGCCGAGCCGCCCCCGCCGGTCCGGCAGGAGAGCGCTCCGGCTCCGGCTCCCGTGCCCGGCCGGCCTGCGCACGGTGCGCCGCACCCGGTGCCCGCAACCGCACCGGCCACGCAACCCGCGGCACCTTCGCCCATTCCCGCGGCACCTCCTGCGCCGCCCGTGGCACCCGCTCCCCCGCCCGCGCCGATGCCGCCCGTCTCCGAGGCACAGGGCTTCCCGTCGGCCCAGCACCTGCCTCCGCAGCCCGCATCGGCCAATCCGTACGCCGGGCACTACCAGGTCCATCACCTGACCGCCCCGGCCGCCGGACCCGCCGCGGTCCAGGGCTTCCCGCATGCGGCCCAGCCTGCCTCCGCAGCCCCCGACGCCCCTGCCCCCGCCCCCCGCCAGGGGTGGAGGCGTGCCGTGTACCGGGCCTCCGGCGGGCGGGTCAAGCCGTCCCTGAGCGCCGCCGAGCGCACGCAGCTCGACCGGCTTGCGCGCCTGCGCACGCCGGTCTCAGGCCGCCCCTACCGGGTCGCGGTGACCAGTATCAAGGGCGGCGTGGGCAAGACGACGACGTCGGCGATGCTGGCGCTGACGCTGGCCGAGTACCGCGAGGACTCCACCGTGGTGCTCGACGCCAACCCGCACGCGGGCACACTCGCCGACCGCCTGCTGGGCGAGCGGGTCATGCCGACCGTCAGGGACCTGGTCAACGCCGAGATTCGCGAGCGCACCCGCAACCCCGCGGGGCTCACCGTGCCCGACCGCATCCACCAGTACCTGGGCCAGGCCCGACGGCTGCGGGTGGCCGCCAGCGAGCAGGACACCGAGATCAGCGATGCCTTCGACGAGAGCCAGTACCGCATCGCCCAGGAGGTGCTGACACGCGTCTTCGACATCGTCGTCACCGACAGCGGAACCGGCATGAAGCACTCGGCCATGAGCGGAACGCTGTCCTGCACCGACCGGCTCGTCGTCATCGCGGCTCCGCGCTACGACGCGGCCCGCCGGGCCGCCAAGACCCTGGACGAGGTCTACTCACGTGGCTTCCCGCACCTGGTGAGCGAGGCCGTCGTGGTGATCACCAAGGACGCCCCCAAGGCGGCGGGCATCGACACCGACGTGCTGATCGACTACTTCCAGCAGTTCTGCACGACCGTTGTCACGATCCCCTACGACGAGCACCTGTACACCGGGGGGACCATCGACTACGACGAAGTCTCCCCCGCCACGCGGGGGGCCTACATGGACCTGGCCGCACTGGTCGCCGACGGCTTCGCCTACCGCCGCTAGCGACACCCGCTCACACCTGGCCCTGGCGTTCGCTGACCAGCCATCCGCCGCCCTGCTTGCGCAGGTGCAGGACCATGCCGTAAGGGATGTGGTTGCCCTTTTCGACCTGGGACTTGGTGAACTTGGTGTAGGAGACCTGCACCCAGACCGAGGACTTGGTCCGCGGCGCCTCCGGCGGGATCACCGTGCCGCTGACGCTCGCAGTGGTGACGGACTTGGCGCGAATGTACGCCTTGCAGGCGGTGCCGCAGCCGTCTCCGGTCTCCTGTCGCAGCCGCGCCAGGTAGTCGGCGGTCGTGAACGGCTTGACCTTCTTCAGGAACGCCCGCGGGGGGTCGTCGTACCGGCGCCCGACGAACGCCTTCACGAATGCGCCGGCCACCGACTGCGGGTCGGAAGGGTCCACCGTGGCTCCGCTGGGCGACCGGCTCGTGCCCGGGTCGTCCGGGTACGCAGGCGCAGAAGGGTGCGGCAGGCCGGAAATCGTGGGCTCGGGGCTGGTCCTGGCGGTATCGGAGGGTACCTGCTGGGAGCAGCCGGCGACGGCCAGCACAGCGCCCAGCACCAGGGTGGCGGCCGGCACCCGCCGCCGGTGTGCGGTGCCCGGTTTCACTGCGGCCCTCCATTCAGCCCGGTGACGTCCTCCTCGCGCGCGGCCCGCAGCGCGGCGGCCAGTGTGGCAGGTGCCGAGTGCGTGCCCGGGGGCAGGGCCTTGGGGTCGGGCTTGCCCGAAGGCGAGCCGCTGCCCTCCGGCTGGTCCTTCAGGATGCGTACCCCGCCGATGAACTGCTGCATCCAGTAGGAGTTCTTGCTCATGCCCGGGACGATCCTGACCACGTCACCTGTGTGCGGGGCGTGGATCATCTCGTCGTTGCCCAGGTACATGCCCACATGGTGGATGCCCGCCTCGGTGTGGTCGGTGGAGAAGAAGATCAGGTCACCGGGACGCAGATCGGAGAACTTGCCCACCCGCCGACCGGCGTTCCACTGGTCGCCCGTGTAGTGGCCGAGCGTGATGCCGACCTGGGCATAGGCGTACAAGGTCAGACCGGAGCAGTCGAAGCCGTCCTTGACCCCCGAGGGGCAGTCGGGAGTGTGAGTCGGTCCGTTCGCGTCCCCGCCGCCCCAGCAGTAGTCCTTGCCGAGGTACTTCTTGGCCGCCGCGATGACCTTGCCCGCGTCGCCGCTCGCCCCCACGTCGTCGCACTTGATGTCCTTGGCGCGGCCGACGATCATGCCGGCGACGCCCTCCCACTTGTCGTACGCGTCGGGGAATCCGGAGACCTGGACCTTCTGCGCCGCATCACCCGGGCGCATCTGTTCCCAGCCCTTGATGTCCAGCAGTCCCGGCGGGCTCGGCGGCTCGGGGCCGCCGAAGAACGCCTTGGCGGCATAGGTGGGGTCCGTTATCTGCTCGCGAGTGCCCCACCCCGCCGAGGGGCGCTGCTGGAACAGGCCGAGGCTGTCGCGGTCGCCGTAGTCCAGGTTGCGCAGGGTGCTCTCCTGCAGCGCCGTCATGATGGCGATGACCAGGCCCTTGTCGGGTATCTTCTTGCTCTCCCCCACGTGCACGATGACCGCGGCGTTCTTCATCTGCTCGCTCGTGGCCGAGAAGTGGCCCCAGTCGGGGACGTCCGCCTCGATCGTGGCACCGCCGGGGTCGCACACCGTTCCGCCGGGTACCCCGCCTCCGCCGCCTCCGCCAGAGCCCTCGCTGGCGCCTCCGCCTGCCGCTGCTCCCGTTATCGCTCCGAAGAGCGAGACGACGATGCCGGTGCTGACAAGGATCAGGCCGCCCCCGCTGACAAGGAAGCTGAGGACGAGCAGGCACGCGACGATGAACTTCTTGTCCACCCGAGCCGATCCCCCCTGCGCCCACGGGCCGCGGAGTGTCTATATATCCGCGAGAAGTGTCTAGACTAGCAACGCCGCTGCACATGGACAGGGGATGGCGCTCAGAGCCGGACGCCCGCTCGTGCCGGGTCCCGGCGCCGACCCCCGGCTGCCCGTGCCGTCGGCTTTAGACTGGCCGGGAGCGGCCTTGCCGCTGATCCTCCCAGGAGGCCGCGCACCCGGCGGCCTCACACGGTCCACCAGGCCGCCCACCAAGAGAACGAGACAGCGATGACCGAACCGAGCATCGAAGAGATTCGCCGCCTGCACCAGGAAGAAGGCCTGTCCGTCAACATCGTCGCCCGCAGGCTCGGGGTGTCGAAGGCGACCGTGCGCCGTGCGCTGCACGATGAACTCCCCCGCACCCTGCCGCAGGAGATCAGTCGCGAGAGTCTCCTGGCCATGGACGACAAGGACTTCTCCCAACTGGTCCGGGACAACCTCCTTCCCCGGGAGGAGGAGGGCCCCCAGCGCCGCGCCTGGGACGTCCTCTGGCACACCCTGAACGTCCACAACGACCTCAGCGAGCGGACCTTCGACCTCCTCGAGGAGCACCTGGAGGAGGTCGAGGACGCGCTGGAGCAGGAATCGCTCGAAGAGCGCGAACTCAAGCGGCTGAAGAAGCTGAAGCTCAACCTCGACATGGCGTGGGACCGGCTCGAGCGCACCGAGCGCGAGCGCCGGGAGGTCTATCAGGGACACGACCGCGAGGCCGTCCGGGAGCGGATGCGCGAGTTCAACGCCCCCGCCCGCCGGGTCGTTGCAGCCCTGGTGCGGGCCATCGGCGACCACGAGCGGGCCACCGCCGAGCAGGCTGCCGCCGTGCGCCCGCAGGACAGCAATCTGTGGGACGTGGTGGACGAGCTCAACCTCGGAATGCTCCTGCCCGGGCGGCCGCGGGACTGAGCGCCGTGCCCACCCCGACCCGCAGCGGCGGTCAGGTCAGCTCGGTCAGGCGCGGCAGGACCTGGGCCAGCTCCTGGTAGATCCGGGGCCAGCCTCTTCGCAGCCACACCGCCCGCCCGTACTGGATGTTGGTGGCCTCCAGCATCAGTGAGACCCGCTGGAGCCGTGCCGGTACGCCAAGCCTGCGCAGCTTGGCGTACACCGGATTGGCGGGGACACCGTGGTGGTGGAGGTAGCCCCACACGTCCGCGTCGGTCCAGTCCCAGACCGGGCTGTAGGCCACCGTTGCGTCCTTGCGGCGGATGACCCCGCCGTGGCGGCTGCGCTGTTGCATGCTCTCGCGGCTGCCCGGCTCCGCAGGAGGGCAGCACCCCTGGCACTCCCGGGCGATCTCGTCCCCGAGGGCCCGGATGAACGCGATGCGCCTGCCCTGGGACTCCTTGGACCGCACTCCCCACAACTCGCCCTCGCCGTGCTCGGCGTGGGCCTTGCGAGCCGGCTCGGTGATGAGCGCGGTGTGCAGGTCGGGCATGTCGTCGTCGGCCGCCGGAGCGCGCCCGTGCTGCCAGGAGCCGTGCGCGTGCAGGATCTCCAGCGCGCTGGGCCTGGCCTTGATCCAGGTCAGGTTCAGGTTCCAGGTGTCGGCGATCCGCTCGATGTAGTCCAGCGTCTCCGGGTACTCCAGCCCGCTGTCGAAGAAGCACACGGGAACCGCGGGGTCGGCCTGCACCGCCAGGTGCAGCACCGCCATCGAGTCCTTGCCGCCGCTGAGCGCCACATACCCGTCGTGCTGTTCCAGGTGCTCGCGCACCCGGCCCGGCAGGTGCCCGGTCTCCAGCCGCCGCGCTGCGAGCATGCCGCGCAGCGCGGCAACGTCCAGCCCCGGGCCGGAGGGGCTGCCGTCGGTCGGGTCGGGGACCGGCATCGTCATTTGTTCCCTTCGAGACGGACTGCGGTGGGCCGCGGTGGCGGCCATCGGCCTGGGCAGGCAGGGCGGTGGGGCAGGCGTGCAGGCGGGGTGGCTATTACGCCGTAATAATCCGGGACGGCCGTCACACCCGCGGGGCCTGGCCCGCGCTGGGCCATTACGCCGTAATGATCCAAGGCATCGCCTGTCGGGGCGGCCGCCGTCGGTCCTTCCCCACGCCGCGGCTGCGCTCCTGCGCCGGGCTATTACGCCGTAATAGCCCGGTCCTCTCACCTCGTCACCCCTCGTCGGTCAGACCGCTCAGCGGCGGGGGCAGCATGAGCTCTCGCTGACGGGATGGGTGCTGGTACGGAGGCCTGATACCGGCCCTGCCCAGGCCGCCGTGAGGCGGCCGCCCCGCCGGAGCCGACAGGCAGCCGGGCGGGGTCGGGCGTCCGAGGGTTCCGTCGGCGTGCAGGTGCGCAGCCTCCCACACGGAGACGTCCGAGAGCGCCTGCACCTCCCAGCGCAGCACTTGGCCTTCCCCCTGAGAACGCTTCTTGCCGATCGCCGCCACCGTCTCCAGCAGCTCCCGCACCACATCGGCGTCGCCGACGGCCCTCCAGGTCACGGAGCGGCAGGTGGTGATGATCAGCGGCATGATGCGGTTACGCCAGCGGCCCTGGTGCGTGTACAGATGCATCGGCACGTCGGACGCCACCTGCTCCGCGTGCCGGAGGTCGAGGCGGCCGGTCCAGTACCGCACCTCCGTACCGTCCCCCACGACGCCCTCCGGCAATGCGCAGGTCGCCGCCCAGTGCCAGTCGCCCTCCGGCGTGCGGCAGCGCGCCAAGGGCAGAGGCATGTCCTGCGGGTCGGGGGTGTCCGCCAGCGGCGAGGTCGCGATGCCGCGGTCGTGCAGCTGCCCCTTGCGGGCCGCCCACACCACCGACGCGAGCAGTCCGTCCAGGGCCGTACCCCACTGGGCGTCCAGGGCGACCCCGCCGGCGAGATGGGCCCGCACCAGCATCGGCCGCATGCCCTCGGCTGTCTCGATGCTCATCGCGCCGCTGCTCATGGGCACTGCCGTCGCCGCCGCGCGTTCAACTGAGCATCTCCAGCGCATCGACGGCCTGCCGCCGGTTGCGGACGAGATGCCCCCGCCAGTCGAAGGGTTCGACGGCCCCGGAGATCACCTGCTCCTTCAGGTCCAGCGCCACCATCCCGTGCCCTGCCCCGAGCCGTCCGCCGACCCGGGGGTCGGCGGCGAAGGCCGCGAGCACATCGGCGAAGAACGCCGCCTCGAGGGCGCTGGCCCGGGTCAGCGACATCCAGGTGGAGAACATGGTGCCGGCCGGGAACGTCTCCACGCCGAACGTCAGCATCCGGCTCGGCTCGTCACTGGCGGGCAGCTCGTCGAGCTCGGGATAGCCGTCGTCGGCCACCGGCACGGTCAGAGCCTGCGCGGGAACGAGCTCGGCCAGGCCCCGGGTGTCCGCATCATCCTGGCTGGTGTAGATCTCCACCTGGGTCGAGTCGAACATCCTCAGGTTCTGCGTGGGGGCGCCCAGCGCCTCCACGATGTGCTGCACCTCCCGGTAGTGGGGCATCCACTTGCCGACCTGCAGGCAGCCGTCGATGACCCGGCCGCCGGCCGCGCAGCCGAACACCCCGACCTGGGGGATGAGCGACCTCACATGCATCAGCCGCAGTCCGGAGAGGTTCTGCCCGATCTGCTTGGCCAGCGAACCGCCGCCGCGCAGGGCGTGAGCGGCAGCAAGCGATATCTCCCCCTCGTACTCCAGGACATCCCGCAGCAGGTCCTCGCCGATGCGCCGCAGCCTCCCACGCACCGAATTCCCGGAGATCACCGGCACATACACCGTACGTCCGCCGGGCTGGATCACCTTCTCCCGGCGCAGAAGGGTGGTGGTCCCCCGCGGCTTGTCGCCGCCGGCGTGCGCAATCGACGACAGCGCCGTCACCGTGCCCAGGTACTTGATCGACACCGTCATATCGCGCTGTCCTTGTGGGTTGCCTCGAAGGGGGACGTCCCGAGGTCCTTTGCCTCGAGGTCCGCTGCCCCCAAGTGGTCGTCGGCCGCGGAGGCCGCCTGGCGGCGGAAGCGCACCGCGTCCGCGGTGAGCCGGGTGCGCAGCAGGAGGGCCTCGGCCTCCCAGCGCAGCACCTCCAGGACCGCCTCGTCGTCGGCCCGCAGCAGCTGCTCGACCTCGGCGCGCTCGGCGGCGTTGCGCGGCCGGGACTCCAGCGCCTGCGTCACCTCCCGCCAGAAGCGCCGCAGAGATCCGGAGGGTATGGCGGCCAGCAGCACCCGGTCGGGCAGCAGCTTGTCCCAGTAAGTGCTGCGCCGCTCGCCCACCCAGCTGTTCTTCCAGTCGATGCCGTAGTGCAGGAGCAGCAGCAGGCGTTCGGCGGTTCCGGCCGGGCCCTCCAGCGGGGGCATCCCCTCCACCGCTTCGAGCCAGCGGTCCGTCGGGGTCTGCTCGTCGTCCGCACCCGCCTTCGCGTCCGCGCCCCAGGGCGACAGGCCTCGTTCCATGCGCTACCCCTCCTTGGTCGGCATAGACGCCCGTAGCCCGACCTCGAGCCAGGGGCGGCGCTCTCTCCACGGCGCAAGCTGCGGCCACAGCCCCATGGCTTCCGCCCTCTGCGGCGCCGGCAGGCGACTGACGGGCCCGTAGGCCGGCACCGGCCTGGCCAGCATGTCGCTGCCGAAGCCCATCTCCCGCAGCCGCACCATGGCCTCGAGCCGCTGCGCGTCCTGAGCCGTCCACGCCAACGCCGTGTCGTCCACGCACACGAAGCCCCAGCGGGCCTGCGGGGCAATGTGCTTGCGGTTCAGACGCAAGGGAACGACCACGCAGGTGGCGCGGTCCAGGGGCCGGGACAGCAGGGCCCGCAGCTCGCCATGGGTGAGCACGCGGAATCCGGCGGGCTCGGCCATTACGGCGTAATAACTGCTGCGCAGCACCTCTGCCCGGTAGCCCCAAGCACAGCGGCGGCACAGCCGGGCACGGGTGGTGGTGTGCCACTGGTCCCAGTTGGTCCAGTTCCCGGAGACGACATGCCGCGCATCACAGGTGCGCTGGTCCTCACCGCACCTGGCGCACCCGGCGACCACGTCGAAGACCAGCCCCTCGGGCACCGGTTCGTCCAAGGCCCGCCAGGCCGCTTCGAGCACATCCATGGCAATCCCCTCAGGCGCCCCCGGAAGCACATGGGAGCGAGCATGGCCGGGATGGTGAACCCGCAGCCGTATGTATATACACTAACAGCGGCTGACCACAACGTTCCGTTCTGCCCGGCCCCGGGGGCGGAGAAGGGGTCCGATGCAGTGAGCGAGCAACCCGCCGCCAGCCCTGCCTTCCACGCACTGGCTGTCGTGATGCGCGACTACCTCTCCTACGGCGAGGACGGCATCGAAGACCTCAAGACCCAGGTCCAGGCACGCCGCCGCAAGCCGGTCATCAACGCCTTCTGCGAGGAACTGCACCGGATCCTCAGCTACGAGGCCCCCATACCGACCGACCTCATCAATGGCGAGTTCGTGCGCCGCGTCGAGGAGGAGTACTCGGCCAAGGGCGAGGACCCGGCCGAAGTCGATGTCGTCCAGTACACCGACCAGCAGGCATACGAAGCGCTCGCCGACCTGTGGGAGTACCTGGAGCTGACTGCCGAGGGCGGATCCACAAGCAAGGTCACGGCACTGCGCAGCGCCGTGAAGGACAAGCGCTCGCAACTGCTCTGGGTCGAAGGGGACCCCGTGCAGGCACTGAGGTCCTGGGTCTCCTGGCGTCCACTGGCGCTCTGCGTCGCCGGAGTCGCCCTGTGCATCGGCAGCTGGACCGCCCACACCCACGTCGGCAACGGCACCCTCCGCGGCCTGCTGCTCCTGCTGACCCTCATCGGGTTCGTCGCCGCCAGCATCGGCGGTGGAACGCTCTGGCTGCGCCGCGTCCGCTACATCAACCCCGATGCGTTCCTGCCCGTGGAGAAGGAGCCCAAGGGCAACAGGCGCTGACCGGCGTGCGCCGACGCAGGAACCTCCGGAGTATTACGCCGTAATACTCCGGCAGTGCGCTGATGAGCCTGACATCCCTGATGGAGGACGACCATGCCCCGTGCCCGCGCAGGAGGCTCGAGCACCGCCAGTACCGCCGGGACGGTCAAGTCCCGCCCCGAGCGGTCCTTGTACCCGCTCGTCAACGGTGAGCGCTTCGATCTTCCTCTCGACCGACTGGCACCCAACCCGCGCAACCTGCGCGACGACTTCACGGACAGCCTCGACAGCGACGAGCGGTTTGCCGAACTCGCCCGCTCGGTAGCCCGCTCCGGTGTGCTGCAGGCTTGCCTGGTGGTCAGCGCTGCCTCGTTCACGGCGGCCCACCCCGAACATGCAGAAGAACTCGTCGGCATGGACTACGTGCTGGCCGCGGGTGAGCGACGCCGAGCGGCCGCCCTGCGCGCGGGCCACTCCACCATCCCCGCCGAGCTCCGAGACGACCTCCTCCCGCACCTGGACGAGGTGATGCTGACCGAGAACCTGCACCGAGCGGGCCTCAACCCCGTCCAGGAGGCGATCGGATACCGGCGCATGCTCGACTCCGGCCTGACCACCGGCGAGGTCTCCGAACGCATCGGGAAGGGAAGGGGCCACGTCTCCAAGCGAGTGGCGCTGCTCAAGCTCGGCCACCGGCTCCAGCAGGCAGTCCGCGACGGCCGCCTCGGTCCCGAGGCCGGATACCTGCTGGCGTCCAAGACCGATGAACCGGGCCGGGCGGATGCAGCGTGGGCACTGATGGAAAGCCAGGGCCGGACCGTCCGCGACGCCCTCAGCGCCGTTACCGGTGACGGTGCCGACCCTTCCCCACGAAGCACGGACGACATGCACCGGTCCCCTGCACCTCCCGCGTCGGCCCGAAGCGGAGGAAAGGATTCTGCTTCGCCGCGAAACGAGCGCGCCGACGAAACCTCGGCCGACGTGGGCACCGACGCGGCAGGCCCCGAACGGGCCGCACCGTCCCGTCGGGCGTGCCAGAAGATCATCGCGCGCCTCGACGTGCAGATACCCGACGAGGCCGCTCTCCATGTGGCTCGTTGCGCCCTCCTCCATGCATCCGCGTCGACCCTGCGGCTCGCCCACACCTGGCTGCGCGCCGCCTCCATAGGCCCGGCTTACACCGAACCGCTGCCCTACCGCGACGCCGTCCTCGTCGGCGCCGATACCCGCACCACGGTCCACGTTGCATACGCCTGTGCACTGGCCGCCGACGAACTGCGGACCGCCGCTGACGGCCGCGAGCGGGACGAGCGCGACGCCGAGCATGTGGCACACCTCGTCAAGGCGGCGGGATACATCCCCACTGCGGACGAGCGGGAACTCCTCGCCCGTACCGGGCGGCGCTGACCGCACTCCCCTGCCCCGGGCCGAACGGCTCGTCCGCCTCACGTCGAAAGAGAAACCCATGCCACGCCAGACCATGCCTGCCGCGCCCGCGGGCCCGTTGGTCGTCGCCTTCATGAACCAGGCGGGCGGCGCCCGCAAGACCACCAGCGCGGTCACCCTGGGAACGCTCCTCGCCCAGCAAGGCCGCCGCATCCTGCTGGTCGACGCCGACTCGCAGGCCGATGCCTCCCTCCTCCTCGGCTACGGCGTGCCCGACCAGCAGGACCGCGATCGGGTCGAGGCCGCACAGGCACGCCTGGACAAGATGACCGACATCCACGATGTGCTGCTGGGTGAGGCATCCCTGACGGAGGCGGTCGTGCCGGGCCGCACCCGGGTCGGACCAGGTGACGGCGATGACGCATTCGCCGTCGTGCCCGGCCTCGACCTCGTCCTCGGGTCGCGCAAGATGACCCAGGCGGACGCCGAGCTCGTACAGGACGAGACCGGCTTCTTCTGGCTGCGGGACGCCCTGGAGGAGGATCTGCCCGCCGACTCGTACGACGCCGTCTTCATCGACTGCCGCGCCTCACTGGGACGCCTCGAAGTGTCCATCCTGGTGGGCTCGGACAAGGTCATCGCCTGCACCAAGCCCGAGAGCAAGGACTTGAGAGGCGTCGCCGAACTGGAGAAGACCATCGAGCGCACCCGGCACAAGTTCCGCCGCCTCGGAGGCGCGGCCGAACTGTGGCATGTGCTCATCTCCGGCGCCCGCTCCCACCGCGCTCAGGGAGCCGTCTACCAGGACATGGTCAAGCGGGCCCAGAAGCGCTACGGCGACCAGTTGCTGCCTCTGGTCCACAACTCCGTGCTGGCCATCGAGTCCTACGACGCACAGGAGCCGCTGCCCTTCTGGGCGCCGGGCTCGGGCATCGTCCAGGACTACGAGAAGATCGTGCCGCTCCTGGACCTCAACGCCCGCTAGGAGCCCCCGGCCGCAGGGGCAGGGTGGGTTCCATTACGCCGTAATAATCCGGGCGAGCCCGAGCCGGGCCACCCGTGGGCAGAGGCGCATGGCCGGGCGCCGGGCCACTATTACGGCGTAATGACCGGCCTTCAGTCGTCGGCGGCCGTGAGCAGTCGGATCAGCTCCGCGAGCTCCTCCGGCGTGTAGGCCGCCCGAAGGCACGTCGCAAGCGCCGCCAAGTCGTTGTCCAGCACGGCGGTGCGAGGGGGCCGGGCCGCTGTGTGCCCGGGTGCGCCTGCCAGGGGGGCACGCTCGACATCCCGCTGTTCGGGCAGGGTGGAGGAGTGGGCCGTCCCCACGACGGTCACGCCCTTGTCGATCCCTCTCTCCTTGGCCGCATCCTCACCGGCTCCGTCTGCCTGGCCGTCCCTGGACGCCCGGGCGTCCGCCTCCTTGCGCTGGCTGCCCGAATCCTTCCGGCCGAGCCCTCGCAGGTGCTCCACCGTGCGGCGCCCCGCCTTGAGGTCTTCCTGCAACTCCGGCGCCAGAGACAGCAGAGAGAGCCGCTGCGAGACCCATCCCTGACTCTTGCCGAGGCGTTGGGCCACCTTGGTCTGCGTCCCATGCACATCCAGGAGCGACTGGAGAGCCTGCGCCTCCTCCAGGGGAGTCAGGTCCTGCCGGTGGATGTTGGCGACGAGGGCCGACTCGAGAACCTCACCGGATGTGGCGGCCAGGTCATCGCTCACATAGATCTTCACCGTCGGCAGCCCGGCCTCCCTGGCCGCCGCCAGACGCCGGTTGCCGTCGATGGCGATGTACTGCGCAGCCGGATCGATCTCGCCGTGCCGCCCCGGATTGGCACGCAGATAAGCGGCACAGGTCATAACGGTGATCGGCTGGATCTGGCCGCGCTCGCTGAGACTGGCAGCCGTCTCCCGGACATCCCCCAGCGAAGTGCGCGGATTGTCGGGGTTGTGGGCTACCTCGTCGATGGCCGCGGAGACTGCGTGCTGAAGGTCAACGGGGGTGGCACTGGGCACGCCCGTGGCCGCGTCGATCATCCGACGTCTGGCGCTGCGCCGGCTGGCATTGTCGAACGACGACGACGCCCCCAGGAGGTCTGCCTTGCTCATGACACCTCCCTGGCGAGCGAGCGGAAGATATTTGCCTGTTCGCAGTCAGGGGCGTAGTCCAGCAGGGGACGGTGCATGCGCACGGCTTCTCGCTGCTCCTTGAGATCGGGAATGATGGCTGCCACGGGCGGGTCGCCCAAAGACTCCCACTTCTCCAACGACGACCTGGCGATGTAGCCGCGTCGGGAGTCGTACTTGTTCACCACGAGACCGAGGTAGTGCACCTGGGTGCTGAGGTCGTCGGCGAGGTCGTCGATCTGACCGGTGAGCATTCCGTAGGCAGTGGCGGAAGAGTCTTCCGCCTCGACCGGGATGAGGACACCGGAGACGCCTGCGGTCTCGTCCTTGCGGGTCCGTGCGTAGTAGATCGCTGAGTCCATGTCGAGGCCGAGAGAGGGAGGGCAGTCGACCACGACGACGTCGTAGTCGCCCTCGACCGTTCCCAGCGCCCGCTCAAGTGCGGCTTCCCGGGCGCGTACGTGGGAGAGCTTCACCGACAGCAGGAACCCATCAGCGCAGGACGGCAGAAGGTGCAGCCGGCCACCGAAGCGCTCACCGGGAATGGGAACGACGACATCGCTCAAGTCCCCCTTCGCTTCACCGGTCATGTGTTTGACCAGGCTTTCCCCGTCGGGGGCGATCTGCGGAACGCCGAGCTGGTCGCTCAGGTGACCTTGCGGGTCGAAGTCAACCAGCAGCACACGCAGCGCGGGGCCGTGCTCAACAGCCGTACCGGAAGCGTCCACCGGGCCTTCGGCCAGCGCTTGGGCAAGCCCCGCAGAGACCGCAGTCTTGCCCACACCGCCCTTCTGGTTGGCGACAATCTTGCGCTGGGGGTGGCTGCCCCGGCTGTGCCGCGGAGACGGATGCATGTCCAGCCACAGGCGCACCGCCTGAGCCAGTCCCTGGATATTGGACACGCCTCGGCTTGAGCAGTCGTCCTTGAACTGCTCGTACAGACCAGTCGGGAGCCAGGTACTGAAGCTGTCGGCTCCGGCCGTGTCCACAACAGCCGCAGAGGTGGACAACGAACGCCATGTCACCACCGCCTCGGTGACAGCGTCCTGGATGTCGGTACCGAGCTCAGCAGCACGAATTTTCAGTTCCTGGCGCAGGGCCGCAGGGAGCTTGGAAGCCACCTTGTCCCGTTCGCCGTTCGGGTGTGGAGATGCCATGGACGACACCTTACTGACTTCCCACCGTGAATCAACGACAGATTGCTGACGCTCACCCTTCTGGACGCCTTCATGGCACAGCATCAACAACCTGGCCTCCACCTTTGGACGTGCGAGTCAGAGGCACGGGGTGCGCCGCACCGCAGCCCTCAGGGCGCGAAGCGAACTGAGGGCGAGGAGCGCCGTGCCCCGTGCGCGGGGAGGGGTCCGGGGACCTCATGGTCCCCGGCGCCTGGGGAGTTTGAGGGCGCGGCGTCAGCGCCCTCATTCCGGCCGGAGGCCGGACCCGCTCCGAGCGCGTCGCACCTTTACTAAGAGGGCCGCGCTCAAATGTGCGCTCTGACCTGCAGTTTCACAAAACACAATGTCGGCCGTCGCCGACATATCTCCACGGGTTATGTACCGTCACCGCCGACATAACAGCCAGAATCTTCGCACTGGTGCGAAGATCGTCTCAAAAGTTCGCACCAATGCGAAGTCACTGCGAACGACGCGTACGCCACGCGCATCGAGCAGGGCATCCGGGCCGCAGTTCGACGTCGTCCGAAATGTCGTGCCGGTCCGACAAAAAGTTCGCGACACGACGAACTTTCCATCGCAGCAGAGTCAACTTTCCGCTACTGTGCCGATCACTCTGAATGCGGAAAGGATCTGTTCATGGCTGAGCCAGCCAGGCGCCTCCCCGCAGGTCCCCGCGCAACACCATCGCCGGTACGACCAGCGGGCACCGAACACCACACCGACCTCGCCGAACAGATCGCGCGTGCCTACTCCGGACAGCTTCCAGGCCCGGTCTACGAGGCCCGCACGACCTTCTTCCGTAGAGCGCCTCACGACATGCTCGGCGAGGACGGCTACTCGCTCATCAGCAACTACTTCGCCCGGCACGTCCTACCGCAGGCCCTCGTCGCCCGCCAGGTCACCGGACTCCAGGCCGCAGTGCTCTCCAACCTCATCGGCCGGCAGCAACGGGGGCTGATCCAGGCCACCCAGCAGGAGATCGCCGATGAGATCGGCGCGGGACGCACAAGCGTCGGTCCGGCACTCAATGCCCTGTGTGATCTCAATCTGGTACGTAGGCTGAAGCGTGGGGTCTACCAACTCAACCCACGGATCGCTTACAACGGAAATGGCGACACCCAACGAGACCTGCTCGACGAGCTGCGTGGCATGCAGCTGGCCAGCGGCTTTCCCGACGAAGTCGGCCTGATCCCAGCCGACGAGGGCTGACGAGAGGACCTTGCCATGCTGATGGTCACCGATCTGTTCGCCATGCTGCCCCGCCTGGAGCTCACGCCAACCGCGATCAACGTGCTGTCCGTCATGATCAGCAAGCAGCAGCCGGGAGGGGCGGTGCCCATCACCCAGGCTGAAGTTGCTGAAGAACTGGACATTCTGCCGTCCGTGGTCAGCCGGGCGATGGCCCTGCTCGCCGAGCGGGGCCTCGTGCTGCGCCGCGGTCATCGTTACTCCCTCAATCCTGCGATTGCCGGGTACACCTCGGAGTCCGAGATGCAGACCACCTTGGCCAAGGCTGTCAGGGACGGACTGCCGTCGATCAACGTCCCCAAGTACGAGCGCCGGCCACCCAAGTCCGGAAAAGGGCGAAGGCTTGCGGTAGCGAGCTGACCGGCAATTCGCCGCAATAGACGGCGGTAGGTGCGCAAGGGCTTTCCGGCGTGAGCGAGGGCCGTCGGTTCGACCCCGACAGGCGGCTCGTAGATCAGGATGTGGAGGCTCGCCCCGGACCGTGATCGGTCCGGGGCGTTCGTACGCGGGGGCTGGTCACTGGCACATTGTGCCCTCGAGCGGGGGGTTTCCTTGCAGAAGGTAGGTGTTGACTGCTTTCTGGATGCAAGGGTTGCCGGTCGTGTAGGAGCCGTGGCCTTCGCCGTTCAGGGTCAGCAGGACGCCGGAGCCCAGTTGTTCGGCCAGGGCGGGGGCCCAGGTGTAGGGGGTGGCGGGATCGCCCGTGTTGCCGATCACCACGATGGGCGGGGCGCCGGGGGCGTCGATGTGGTGGGTGGGAGTGCCCTTGACCGGCCAGCCGGTGCAGCCCATCTGGCGCCAGGCCACGGTCGGGCCGAAGACGGGGGAGGCCTTGGTGAACGCGGGCAGTGCTTTCGCCACGTCACGTTCGGTGTAGCGCTGGGGAGTGCTGGCGCAGTAGATGCTGCCCGAGGCGTCGTGGTAGTTGGTGTAGTGCCCGTCGGGACTGCGCTGGAAGAGGGTGTCGGACAGGGCCAGCAGGATGGTGCCGTCACCGGACTCCGCCTGCTGGATTGCCTGCCAGAGCGCCGGCCACATGGCCTTGGAGTAGAGCCCTGTGAGGACTCCCGCTTCGCCGAGGCTCTGGGTGAGTTCGCGCCCGGTGTCGGTGGGGATGGGTTTGGTGTCCAGGCCGTGCAGCAAGGTGGCGACCCGGGTGACCACCGCGTCCTTGGTGGGGCCCTTGGCCTTGGCCTTCGCGGTCTTCGCTTGCGGCTGCTGGGCTGCCCATCTGCCGAAGTGGCCGAGCGCCCGTTGGAAGCCCGCCGCCTGCTCGCGGAAGAACCGTATGGGGTTCAGTTCGGTGTTCACGGCGCCGTCAAGGACCGTGCGGCCGACCTTCTTGGGGAACCGGTGGGCGTATTCGGCGCCCAGCCAGGTGCCGTACGAGAAGCCGAAGTAGTTCAGCTTCCGGTCGCCCAGCGCAATCCGCATCACGTCCAGGTCCCGGGCGGCGGCGACCGTGCCGACGTGCGGCAGGGCCTCACCGGACCGGTTTGCGCACCCCTTGGCGAAGGCCCTTCCTCTGGAGAGGAGGGCGGCCTTCTCACGGGCGTTGTCGGGGCTGGTGTCCATCGCCAGCCACTCGTCCTTGCGCTTATCGCCCACGCAGTGCACCGGGCGGCTCCGGCCAACCCCGCGGGGGTCGAAGCTGACCAGGTCGTAGCGGGTGCCCAGCTTCTTGAACTGGGCCGCGGCGCCCCCGGCCAAGTGGTCGATCCCGGATCCGCCGGGGCCGCCGAAGTTGAACACCAGTGAGCCGATGCGGTGGGCCCGGTCGGTCGCCCTGAGGCGGATCAGGGCGACCTCCATGGTCTTCCCGCGAGGCTTGGAGTAGTCGAACGGCACCGTCAGCTCGGCGCACTCGAGGCTTCGCGGCGCCGGTCCGCCGGGCGGGGCGGGCGGGAGGTCATGGCACGCGCCCCATGCGAGCGGCGCCGGGGGATAGGGCCCGCCCGCCCGGGCGCCCGTCGCGGCCGCGGCTTCGTCGGCCGGTCCGTGCTGCCCGATCACCCCGACCGCGAGGAGGGCCACTCCGGCCAAGAGAAGGGGCTTGCCGCCCCTCCCGCCGAGTGCGGATCGTCCGCGAGCGCTGATCGATTTGCCGGTGAACAGCATGAGCTGTTCTCCTTTCCCATGGAGGCACGTACGCGTAAGGACACGCCCGCGGGCGTGGTTGTGCGTCTTCCGTCCGTGGGCTGCCGAGTGACCGCTCGGCAGCCCACTTCATGACGTCGGTGAAGTGTGCGAGGCCCTATTCCTGGGCGGGTTCCTGGATGGATTCCTCGGAGAAGTTCCTCAAGCGCTCCAACTGGTCCCAGTGATGGGCGATGCGCTCTCTCCCGACCGCCGTCAGGGTGACGCCCGTCTTGGGCTTCTTGTGCACGAAGGTCTTCTCGATCTCGACCAGGCCGGCTTCCTCCAGCTTCGACAGGTGGCTGGAGAGATTCCCCTTGGTGAGCCTTGTCGCGCGTTGGAGGAAGACGAAGTCGCAGGCTTTCACGGAGGACAGCACCGTCAGGATCGCCAACCGGCCCGGTTCGTGGATCAGGCGATCGAGGATCAGCTCCTCGTTCCCCGACCCTGACATTTCAGACCCGGGCATTGCTGTTCCCGGCGGTCGGCTCCTCGGAGGGCCCGAAGGCGCGATTGAGGGCGCGATGGTCGAAGATCCCCGTCGCGATGGTGGCCGCCCCCGCCAGGATCAGGCCCAGATTGACCTTGCTGTCCGCTCCCGCACCACCCCAGACGGGTACGAAGCCGGCTGCCAGGAGAGCGCCGCAGATGATCGTGTTGTGCGCCCTCAGCCCTACGCCGACGACGTAGTAGACCACCATGATCAGGGCGAACGAGGCCGCGGTGAGGCTGACCGGCAGATCGAGGGACCAGTCCGTCTGCACCCCTCCGGCGACCACCACCGCGCTGACGGCGGTGGCGACGACGCCCTTGGTCTGGGCCCTTGTGGACAGGGTGACCCGCCCATAGTTCTCGTTGTAGTAGCGGGTGATGAGCAGATACGCCGCCGCCGCCACCAGCAGGCAGCCCATGAAGACCCAGGCATGGCGCAGCGGGCCCCATTTCAGGTTGCCGAGCCCCGCGAGGATGATCACGGCGCCTGCCGGGATCGAGAGAAGGCCTCTCAGGTAGTAGTAGATCGCCGCAGCTGACTCCATACTCCTGCGTTCCATTGCCGCCCCCCCAAACTAGTCTGTGCCGCAAACCATACGTTCGAGGCGGCGCCCTGTCAACTAGTTTGCGCGGCAAACCTCAGTAGCGGGCCGTCCTCTACGACCCTGGCCTCCACGGCGGACCGCGGTGTGGCCGAGATGCCGACCGCTCTGCGCGCGCACACCCAGACCCTCGGCGTTCACCACGCCCGGCACCATCACTTGCGCCATCGCTTGCACCACTGGTGGTACGGGTTGGGCGGCAGCGCGTGGAAGCCGGGGTGCGCTGCGCCGGGCCGTGGCCGTCTCTCCCACGGCCCCCTGGCGGGGCGGTGGGGGTCGGGATGCCCGCCGGGGGCGGGGGGCAGGGGATCGGCCGGATAGGCGGGCAGACAGGACCCGGAGCGCGGACCATGGGCGAGCCGCGATCCGTGGAGCTGATCGCAGGATCGCTCGACGGTGAAAGGCTCGACGTATCCAAGCTCACCCGGGAAGAAATCGCCAAAGGATTCGCGCTGATCTCCCCCGCTGCATCCGGCCGGGCGGACGATCCCTGTCGACCGGATAGACCCGGCGCGCTGCGATGGACCGAAGACACACCCTGAACCCAACTGACCACAGACAGACCACCCCGGGCAGCCGGTTCCCGAACTTCCCCCGGGCCTGGCCCCGGGTACCCGGGCCCAGGCCGGGCGTCTTCACCCCGCACCCGCGCTGAGAATGGACAGGGGGACCGAGGCGTTGCTGCCGCTTCCACTCACCCCCGACATACGGACGGGTCCCGGTACGCACGTGCTGCGTACCGGGACCCGTCCGTATGCCACGGCGGCACGCCCCGTCCCGGGACGCGGTCCTGGCGGCGCTGCGTACCGGGATCAGCCGCCAGGCCCCCTACGGCCCGTTCGGCGGGCTGCCCTCGCTGGTACGGGTGGACCGCGGCAAGGAGTTCTTGTCCACCACGGTCACCGCGGCGCTGGGCGCTTTCGCCGTCCCCGTGCAGGACCTGCCCGCCTACACCCCCCACCTGAAGGGCACCGTGGAGTCCCTCAACGACGCGGTGGAGCAGATGCTGCTGGTCTCCTTGCCCGGCTACACCCGCCGTGCCCGCCCCTCAGGTGCGCGCGGCCGGAACCGGGACCGCGACCGTGCCCTGCTGCCGTTCGCGGCGTTCGTGGACATCCTGCTGTCCTGGGTGCGCTGGTGGAACACCGAGCACCACCCCGCGGGCCTGGACAAGACCCTGACCCCCCTTCAGGCATGGCAGGCCGACCCCACACCGGTCGACGACGTGCCGACCGAGCACCTGGCGTTCTTCGCCCTGGAGGACGACGGCCGTGCCCGCACGATCACCACCAACGGGATCAGCTGGCGGCGCAGGGCCTACATCGCGCCGTGGATGGTGGGCCGCACCGGCACCAAGGTGCGCCTGCGCCACCTGCCCCACCACGACGGGCAGATCGAGGTCTTCGACGCCGCGGACCCCCGCTGCTACCTGGGCAGCGCCTACCTGGCCGACGAGGCCACCCCCGCCCAGCGCAACGCGCTGCGAGCCGCCCGCGACGCCCGCGCCCGGGCGCTCAAAGCCGACCTGAAGGCGGCCGAGAAGCTGCGGCGCGCCCGCTACTCGGCCGCGACCACTGCCGCCCCGCCACGCCGACGCGAAGCGATCACCGCGCAGCAGGCCCAGGCGGAGCTGGCCCGCTCCCGCCACACCGACCTGGCAGCACGGGCGCTGCCGGACCTGATCCCGCCCCGCGACCCCCCGCCCTCCTGGGCCCGCCCCCGCCCCCGCCGTCCGGCCGAGACCGCACCGGGGCCGCCGCACGCCGAGCCCGCCGCAGCCTCCGGCCGGCCGACCGGCCACGACGATCCAGGAGGACAGCACCCGTGAGTACCGCCACCCGCAAAGGCCGCCTGCCGCAAGAACGCGAGGACCACTACATGCGCCTGCCCGGCGCCCAGGTGGTCAGCACCCGGGCACTGCTCTCCGTCCGGGAGAACATCCGCGCAGCCATCCAGGCCAGGGCGATGATCTGTATCTACGGCCAGGCAGGCCGGGGCAAGTCCTTGGCGGTGAACACCTCGCTGCGTGAACTCGCGCCGAAGCTGACGCGCCGGATCCAGTTCCGGGCACGGCCCACCACCCGCGATCTGCGCCACGAGCTGTTCCACGCCCTCGGCCTGCAGGGCCGCCCGCCCGCCCACGCGATCGAGTTCGACCGCGTGCTGCGGGGCGCTCTGGAACAGACACACGTCCTGGTCTGTGACGAGGCCCAGTGGCTGTCGAAGATGTGTTTCGAATACCTGCGCTACTTGTGGGACGACATCGGATCGGACCTCACGATCGTGTTCACCGGCGGCGACGGCTGTTTCGAGATGCTGCAGAGCGAGCCGATGCTGGAGTCCCGGGTGTACGCATGGCAGGAGATCGCCCCCATGCCGCTGGACGAAATCCTCACCGTCATCCCGGTCTTCCACCCCGTCTGGGCGGACGCGGACCCGGATCTGATCGCCTTGTGCGATCAGGAAGCGGCTCACGGGAACTTCCGGGCCTGGGCCAAGATCACTCATCATCTCACCGTCGGCATGAAGGAGTCCGGGCGGATTCTGGATGAGGATCTGCTGCGGTGGTCCTACAGCAAGCTGAGCCACCGCCTGGTGGTCTGACGTGCTGGACTGCCCGAACCCTCCGCCGGTCACGGTGGTCATGGACCCGTACGACGATGTGGTCCACACCCGGGCCGCCCTGGCATCCCACCTCCCGCACCACGCACGCCTCACCGTGCACCCGACCCCGGGAACCGACGCCGCCATCGCGCTCGCCTACGACGTCCTGGCCGCCCTGGGCAAGCCCGTCCCCCCGACCGGCCACCGCCCGCTCGACGACCCGGATCCGGCCTGGTCGATCGCGGCCGCCTGGATCCTTGCCACCCCCATCACCCACCTCACCCTGCTGCGCGCCCACCTGCTCACCCCGCACCGCTTCAAAGACCTCCTGGCCCTGCGCAGGCGGACCGGGGTGCGCCTGATCCTTGTCTGCCACCGCCGGACCATGCCGGCGTTCCTGGAGCGCGAACTGCGGGCAGGTGGAGCACAGCATCGCCGAAGCCTGCGCCCGGCTGCCCGAGGCCGAACCGACCACCCTGCAGCGCCGCAGACCTCAGGCAGGGCGGCCGTTGGCGAACCGCTGGATCAGCCTGCCCGCGCTGACCACCCTCAAGGCCCTCGACGACGCAACCGGTGCTTGCCGGTGTTCCGCACCGATGGCGGCGGACCGGGACTTCTTCCCACCGGTGATGCCGCCGGTCACTGAGGCCGAGGTCGCGTGGCGGCTCCACCATGCCACGGCACACCCGTATCTGGCGGCTCAGCTCGCCACGGCCGCGTTCACCGCCGCTTCCACCACCCAGCTCGATACCGCGCAAGTCCGCCAGCTGGGCCCGGACGCCTCGACGATCACGCTCCACGACCACGGGCTGCGCACAGGCTGCATGACCCACTCCGTTCCCGCCTGGGCCCGCCCCCTGCTGAGGGCAGCAGCCCTCCTCCGACGCCTCAAAGCCGGCACCAGTGGACCGCTCTTCTGGGAAGCGAGGGACTACCGTCCCTGACGGCCTTCGCCGAGGACTGCAAGCTCCGCCCGCCCCAGCCGCCGCGCCCCAAGCCACGTCGTGGCCGACGCGGGACGACCCCGAGCGTGAAGGAGTCGCAGAAGACCATCTGGCCTGTGCACCGCTCACTTTGCTCTCTCGTGGGCCAGGGATGAACCCGATCTGATGCACGGCTGCCCGTACCCGCCTCCCCATACTCAAAAGACCATCGAAAGGCGGAAGAAGGGATGGCTGCCACCGGACTACGGACTGCGCGAGCTTCGCCACCTGCGCTGAGAGCCTGCGAGTCTGCAGCCGGCTCACGGGGGCCCCCTGCTGTCACTGGCCGTGGAATGCCGTTCGTACTGGCGACAAGCTCGACGTGGCGGAGCTGGTGACAGACTGCTGCGGTTCGATGGTGACAAGCAATGACATTCTTGCCGGACAGGGTGCCGCGGATTCTCAATTCTCAGGTCTCCGTTAAGGTAGTCCTCGGCCGCACTTCAGTGCCCGACGGTTTCCACCCGCGCTCAGATTGCCGCGACTGCACGTCCATCGACTCGCGTTCAGGCTTCAGAGGAGGGCGCACAAAATCCCAGTCGCTTCCCGGATCACACCATGATGCAACAGTAGGGGTGGGCGAGCCCCGGACGGATGGCACAGAATCCCAGTCCATACCCGACAGTGGCTTTGATGCAGCGCCAGGCCCTGACGTGCACCCACATCCCTCAAGTGCAGGGCTCCTGACCACCCGTCATCGCTTCCACAGCAGACCCCCTCCTGCCTTCAGCAACTGAGCCGCGTGTGGGGACCGGCCCATCGCTGCCAGCCAACCCGGCGAAGCCGGGCGGGAATTGAGCGAAGCGAAATTCACGGGTATTCAGAATTCGCGCGAAGCGCGAATTCTAGGCCCGCGAAGCGGGCCGTCCGATTCGCGGAGCGAATCGTGTTCGCTGGAAGCGCGCGCAGCGCGCTTTGACCCGCTCCGCGGG
>NZ_BMMS01000035.1 GCF_014646055.1 Wenjunlia tyrosinilytica | reverse complement strand
GGTGGGGCCCACGGACGCGCTCGTCCGTGGGCCCCACCGGGCCGGGCGCCCTTGCGGCGCCCACGCTTCACTGAGTGAGCCGCACCGCTGTGTCGCCCGGCAGCAGGGCGCCCTCCAGAGGTCCGCTGGAGAGCAGGACAGCCTCGTGGGCGGGCAGCTTCACCGGCCGCACATCGAAGTCGACGACGCATCGGAAGCCGGGGCTGCGGGTGAAAGACAGGACATCACCCTCGTGTCCGCCGTCCCACCCCAGGGTTCCGTCGCCGAGTGCCTCGTGGTCCCGACCATGGCTGCAAGCGCACGGCAATTCTTTCACCCACTCGCACGGTCATGGAATGCATCCAGCAGACGCTCCGGCGCCGCCTGCTTCCAGGAGTCCACCAGGATGTCGCGCAACTCTTCCAGGTCCTCGAGAGCGGCGAGCCGCACACGTACCCAGGCGGAACCCGCCTCGTGCGGCGGCACCCAGAACTTCTCCGGCTCCGCCGCGATCAGCTCGGTCCGCTCGTGCCTGGGGCACCGCACGGCGAACGATGTCTCGTCGTCCGGGACGGTGATGTACATCTTTCCGGCGACGCGGAAGGTGGGCATGCTCCATGCCTCCTTCTCCTCCGTCTCCGGAAGGGAGAGCGCGATACGGCGAATGTCCTCGGCGTCGATTCGGGCCACCGCACCAGGGTAGCCAGAGCCGCGGGCCCGAACCGCCTCGCCCGGTACCGAGTCCGCCGGCAAGCTCGAGCTCCGCGCCGTGATCGGCACACGGACGACGCACACGGACGACGCACACGGACGACGACGGAAGCGCCGACCTCACCGGTGGAGGAGTCACGCGGGATGGCCGGGAGCCAGGCCGAGGACGTCCTTGAGAGTGATCAGCGCGTCCACCTCCTCGGAGGCACTGGTCTGCTCCGGAGTGAGGAGGAAGCCCACATGGTCGCCCCAGTCGGCCCGTTCACCGAGCGGGCCGACGAACCAGGCGCGAGCGTCGCGCAGTACTGGAACGCCCGCGGGGCCCGGGTCGCACCCCACATGGCTGAATTTGTCGATCTCGTCGCCGGTGCGGCTGCCGAACAGTTCCGCCAGATCGCGCTGATCGGGCCCCAGCAGATGCACGGCGGCGTGCGTGGCCCGCACGGCCACCCGGTAGGTGTGGTTCTTCTTCGAGAGCCAGACCACGAAGCGCGGCGGCTTGATGGAGCACTGCGAGGCGAATCCGACCAGGCACCCTGCCCGTTCTTCGCCCGCCGCCGTCGTCACCACGTACATCGGGTAGTCGAGCGGAGCGGTGAAAGCGTCGAACTCGGACACGGCGTCGGCCCCTCCCTGTGCTGCTGTCCGCGGTCACGGGCTTGCAGCGGTGCCCTTCCCCGGTGAGCCCCCGACGAACGTGCTCGGCGAGGTTTCACGCTTTCGGCCCTCCACGGCCCGGGCGCGGGGGTCGGTGATCCCGCGGCGGACGCCCGACACAGGGTTCACAGGCCTCGCCGACGGCCCACACCTCAGCGCCCATGCCCTCGGCCGAGGCGGCGCGCCGCCTGGGCACGCCGCCCATGCCGCGCCCGTGTCCTTCCCGTCCGAGTCGCGAACGGGAAGGACAGGATCCGGAGAGCGGTAAGGGGCGCACGGCTCTCAGGGCTCCAGGACGAGCAGTTGCGCCTCGTCCTGGGTCCAGCCGACGCTCACCTCGTCGTCCGGCCCCCGCCCCGCACGGGTGCCCGCGCTGAGTTCACGCATGACGATGTCCTTCTCCCCGACCCGCAGCCGGTGGCGGATGGTGGCGCCGAGGCTCGTGGACGACAGCACCCGGCCCGTGGCCCGGTTCTCCGTGCGCTCGGCGTCGACGAACCGCAGGTGCTCGGGGCGGATGGACACCGCGTAGGTGTCGCCCCTGGCGCCGAGGTCCCGCACCCGGCCGACACCCCAGGAACCGAGGTCGACGACCGCGACCCCGTCCTTGCGTTCCAGGACCTTGCACGGCAGCAGATTGGTGTCGCCGAGGAAGTTGGCGACCCAGTCGGTGCGGGGGTGTGCGTAGACGTCCTCGGGGGCGCCCTCCTGGACGATCCTGCCGTCCCGCATGACGACGATCCGGTCGGACATGGACATGGCCTCGTCCTGGTCGTGGGTGACGAACAGCACCGAGATGCCGAGCGCGCGCTGCAGCGTCTTGACCTCGTCCTGCATCTGCTCGCGCAGCCGCTTGTCGAGCGCGGCCATCGGCTCGTCGAGGAGGAGGGCGGCCGGGTTGAAGACCAGGGCGCGGGCGAGTGCGACACGCTGTTGCTGGCCTCCCGACATCTGGCGCGGGCGGCGGTCGCCCAGTCCGGCGAGGCCGACACGGGCGAGGGCCTCCTCGGCCCGCTTGCGCCGCTCCCCCGCGCGGACTCCGCGCATCCGCAGGGGGAACTCGACGTTCTGCGCGGCGCTCATATGGGGGAACAGGGCGTAGCTCTGGAACACCACGCCGAGGTTGCGGTCCTTCGGGGGAAGCCGGTCGACGGGCTTGCCGTCGATCAGGACCGTGCCGGAGGTCAGCTCCTCGAATCCGGCGACCATCATCATGGTCGTGGTCTTGCCGGAGCCGCTGGGTCCGAGCAGCGTGACGAACTCGCCGGGGCGCACGGTCAGGTCGAGGTCGTCGACGGCGGCGAGGTTCCCGTAGGTCTTGCGGACCCGGCGCAGTTCGATGGAGCCGCGCCGCTCGTCCCCGGCGGCCGCGGCGGGTGTCGAAGGAGTGGTCGTAGGGGTCGGGGTCGGGGATTTCATCTGTTCACCCTGTCTGGTCGGCGGCCGCGGTCAGCGGAAGCAGCCGGGCGATGGAGCGGCGGCGGATAGTGAAGCAGACCTGGACGAGCAGACCGAGCGTGGCGACGGTGACGAGCATCGCGGAGGACACGGCGATCTTCGGGGTCAGGTTGTACTGGATGTCGGTGAACATCTTGACCGGCAGCGTCGTCGCGCTCGGGGACTGCAGGAACAGCGCGATGACCGTTTCGTCGATCGAGACGGAGAAGGCGAACAGGGCCCCTGCGACGAGTCCTGGCCGGATGACCGGCAGGTACACGAACCGCATGACCGAGAACGCCCCCGCTCCGAGGCTGCTCGCCGAGCGCACCAGCGCGGGATTGAGGCCGGCGAGGCCGGCCCGAACGGTGAGGAACGCGTACGGCACGGAGATCACGGCGTGGGCCAGGCCGATCGGCAGAACAGTTCCCACCATGCCGACGGAGATGAAGAACTGGTAGAACGCCAGGGCCATCACCACGGCGGGCACGATCATCGGGGCGATGATGACGCCGGTGACCACCGCCCGCCCGGGGAAGGTGCGCCCGTGCAGCGCGACAGCGGCGCTGCCGCCCAGCAGGACCGCGACGACCACGGCGATGCCGGATGCCTGAAGGCTCGCCAGCAGGGCGGACATCCAGGCCGGATCACCGAAGAAGCCGCTGATGGCCTCGGTGGACAACTGGTCCGGGGGGAAGGTGATGTACCGGCTCCGGTTGAACGCCACCGGCACCACGATCGCCGTCGGGACGACGAGGAAGAGGAAGACCGGCACGGAAGCGATCAGGGCGGACGGATGGCGAGGGCTAGCCCGCTTCATATTCGCCTCCTGCACGAAGGATCCGCTGGTATGCGGCGACGAGGACACTGACGACGAGGGTGAGGAGGAGCGCGAGCGCGGACGCGCCGGCGAAGTCGGTCAGCTGCCGGGCGTAGAAGTCGATCTCGTTCGCGATCATCATGTCGCCGGGACCGCCGAGGACCACGGGGGTGATGAAGAAGCCGGTGCTGATGATGAAGACCAGCAGGCCGGCGGCGGAGACCCCGGGGACGGTCAGGGGCAGGATGATCCGGCGGAAGACCGATGCCTCGCCCGCTCCCAGCGACCGCGCGGCGAGTTCGAGCCGGTCGTCGATCGCGGCCAGGGCCGCGAAGATCGGGAACACGGCGTAGGGCAGCAGGTAGTGCACCATGCCGACGATGACGGCGAAGCGGTTGTGCAGCAGTGCCAGCGGTCCGTCGGTGATGCCGAGGCCCTGGAGCGCGCTGTTGACCAGCCCGTTGTCCTGTAGGAGGACCGCCCAGGCGAAGTTCTTCACCAGTACGCCCGTCCAGAAGGGCAGCAGGACGAGGGCGAAGAGGATGACACGCATGAGCGGGCCGCGGCGCCAGATCACGACGGCCAGCAGGTAGCCGATCACCACGGTGGCCAGGGTGGACAACGCGCTGATCTCGAAGGTGTTGAGCATCGACCGGACCACCAGCGGGTCCTTCAGCACCCGCTGGTAGGCCTGGTCGTGGGTGCTCTGCGTGACGAGCCTGCCGATGGGGGTAAGGAACAGCACGGCGTCGAAGACCAGGACGGGGGCGAGCAGGAGAAGCCAGGCGCTTCTCGGGCGCCTCGGCCGGCCGCGCGGCGGGTCGGCGCCCACGGCGGCGGTGACAGGGGTGGCGGCGACAGGGGTGGCGGTCGACGTCATCAGCTGCCCGCCTGCCACAGCTTGAACCGCTGCTCGGTCTGCTTGAGGTTCTTCGCCCACCAGGCGTCGTCGCGCACCAGGATGGTGTCCGCCAGCTTGGGGCTGGTGGGCAGGGTGTCGGCCACCTCGCGGGGCAGCTTGGCCAGGGCACGGGTGTTGGCGAGCGTGAGGTTCGTGGTGCGGTCGAAGTCGGCGCCCGCGTCGGCGTCGTTGCTCATGAAGTCCATGAGCCGGAAGGCCGCCTCCTTGTTCCTGGCGCCCTTGGGGACCACGAAGTAGTCACCGGCGACAACGCCGTTGGACGCGGTGAAGTTGAGCTTCGCGCCGTCCTTGCGGGCGGCGTTGATCCGGTTGTTGAAGCTCGTGGACAGCGCGACCTCACCCGAGGTGAGCTGCTGGATCGGCTCCTGGTTGGCCGTGTGGTAGATGAGCTTGTCGCGTCCCGGGTGCCGGGCGAGGTAGCGCAGCGCGGCGTCGACATCGAGAGGGTAGATCTTGTCGAACGGGACGCCCTCGGCCAGCCGTGCCGCTTCGAGGATCGAACTGTCGGACAGCTGCCCGTAGACGGAGCGCTTGGTCGGGTACTTCGCCTTGTCCAGGAACTGCTCCCAGTTCCTGGGCGCTCGCGCGTCGGGGATGTGCGTCTGGTCCCACGCCATCACGAAGAGGAAGCTGAGGTACTTGATGCCGTACTCGGCCCTGGCATATGACGGCAGTCCCTTGTCGCTGATGATGCTGTAGTCGAACTTCTCCAACAGCCCCTCGTCGACGGCCTGGAGGTACTCCGGAGCGGTCAACTCGACGAGGTCCCATTGCACATCACCCGACCGCACCTGGGCCTTGAGCCCGGCGAGGCTGGTGTTGGCCAGCAGGGTGGACCGGATACCGGTCTTGTTCTCGAAGGGCTTGAGCAGAGTCTTCGTCAGCTGGTCGTTGTACGAGCCTCCGTAGGAGGTGACGGTCACCGTGGTGTTCGGCTTGGCCGACGGGGTCGACTTGCTGCTGCACGCGGTGAGCAGACTCCCGGCGAACGGTGCCGCCAGCGCGGTGAATCCCGCTGTCCGCAGCAAAGTCCGGCGGCTCATGCTTCTGTCTGAGTTCTCGACCATGTTCGGCATGCCTCTCTTGGATCACGGCGGCCCGCTCGCGGGCACACCGATGACAGGTGCGAAGCGCAAAGGGCTAATGCGCACCGGATGAGGGAAAAGGGGATCCGCACCATGAGCGGACGGGTCGAGGACACGACTGCCGTCCGGAGCCGTCGCCAACGGCCATGACGTCATGGGATTCGTTCGTGTCCGCCATCGCGATGGGCGAGCCGCGGATCATGAACGGTTCTGTTCCCGCGGTCTGCGTCAGCCCGGCGACCGCGGTGGCGCAACAGTAGGGACATGTCCTCGGTGCGTCAACAAGTGATGTCCGCCTTCATGGGCGGCTGCCTCACCTGCCACCCGAGGACTGTGCAGACCATCCATACGGCAGCGGAATTATGGATGAATCCAACACTTCTTGGCCGGTCGGAGGCCGGATAGCGTCTCAGCCCATGGCAGGGCGCCCCAGCCGGGGCCCCTTGTGTCCACCCCCGTACCCCTTCCCACCCCGGCTCGGTCCCGCAGCGTGGAAGTCGCCAATTCCCCGCCGCCCCGCGCCGGACCGCCACCCCGGCACGACCGGGTACGCACTCCCACGGCCGCCCTCCACCCAGGGGCGCTGCGTCATCCCCATCCCCCTGCCGTCCCCATCCCCCGCAATCCCCACCCCCCTTGCCGATCCCCCTGCCCAATCCCCTCCCGCGCCGCCTCCCCCGGCGCGGGCGCCGCCCCGCGGGCACCCATGACATCCACCGACACACCACCCGAGGACAGACGAGTGAGTGATCTTCGTACGCTGCGCAACCACATCAACGGTGAGTTCGTCGACGCGAAGGACGGCCGCACCCTGCCGGTCGTCGACCCGGCCACCGGCGAGGCGTACGCCACCTCCCCGCTCTCGGGGCCGGCCGATGTGGACGCGGCGATGGCCGCTGCCGCGGCGGCCTTCCCGGCATGGCGTGACGCCACGCCGAGCGTGCGGCAGAGGCTGCTGCTGAAGGTCGCGGATGCCGTCGAGGCTCGCGCCGGCGAACTGGTCGACGCGGAGTGCCGGGACACCGGCAAGCCCCGTGCCGTGACCAGGACCGAGGAGATCGTCCCCATGGTCGACCAGCTCCGCTTCTTCGCCGGTGCCGCCCGGCTGCTGGAGGGCAGGGCTGCCGGTGAGTACGCGCAGGGTCTGACCTCGATCATCCGGCGCGAGCCGGTCGGTGTCTGCGCGCAGGTCGCTCCCTGGAACTACCCGATGATGACGGCGGTGTGGAAGTTCGCCCCCGCCGTCGCCGCGGGCAACACGGTGGTCCTCAAGCCGTCGGACACCACGCCCGCCTCAACCGTCCTGCTCACGGAGATCGTCGGCGACGTCCTCGCGGAGCTGGGTCTGCCGGCCGGCGTTCTCAATGTGGTCTGCGGCGACCGCGAGACCGGCCGGGCGATGACCGAGCACGAGATCCCGGCCATGGTCGCGATCACCGGCTCGGTGCGTGCCGGTGTTCAGGTCGCCCGCAGTGCCGCCAAGGACGTCAAGCGGGTCCACCTGGAGCTCGGCGGCAAGGCTCCGGTGGTCGTCTTCGAGGACGCCGACATCGACAAGGCCGTCGAGGGCATCACGGTCGCTGGATTCTTCAACGCCGGTCAGGACTGCACGGCGGCGACCCGGGTGCTGGTGCACGAGTCGATCCACGACGAGTTCGTCGCCGCGCTGGCCAAGTCGGCCGCCGGCACCAAAACCGGCCATCCGGACGACGATGGTGTGTTGTTCGGCCCCCTCAACAACCCCGACCAGCTCGCCCAGGTCAGCGGCTTCGTCGACCGCCTCCCGGCACACGCCATGGTGGAGGCGGGCGGCCACCGCGTCGGCGACAGGGGTTACTTCTACGCCCCCACCGTCGTCTCCGGTCTCCGGCAGGACGACGAGATCATTCAGAACGAGGTCTTCGGCCCCGTCATCACCGTCCAGAAGTTCTCGGACGAGGACCAGGCCGTCGAGTACGCCAACGGCGTGGAGTTCGCGCTCGCCTCCTCGGTGTGGACCAGGGACCACGCCCGTGCGATGCGGATGTCCAAGCGGCTCGACTTCGGCTGCGTGTGGCTCAACACGCATATGCTCCTGGTTGCCGAGATGCCGCACGGCGGCTTCAAGAAGTCCGGCTACGGCAAGGACCTGTCCGTCTACGGCTTCGAGGACTACACCCGTGTCAAGCATGTGATGTCGGCGCTCTGACCGGTGGTCGGCCGCGGTGGACATCGGTCGTCACCGCGGCCGGATCCCCTATCTGTAGACCAGCGGGTTGTGCACGGAGCTGAAGTCGAGTAGCCGGCCCATCTCCCGTTGGGTCTGCTCGGCGACCCGCCGGGCCTCGGCGAGGACGTCACCGCGCTCTTCTATGAGGTCGTCATAGATCGGTGCGTCGGTCCTGTGGGGGGAGATCACGTCGAAGTGCCTTTCGTAGACGGGTACGCATCGCTTGCAGAACGAGCGACCTGAAACGGGGGACGAGCGTACCGGCTAACGCCGAGTCGCTTCGGCCTCCACCGGCACCGTCCCGGCGCGGCAGTCGATTCTCGGTCGGATGAGGCAGCCCAAAGGAACGTTTCAGCGGTCGCGAAGGGCGCCGTTCGCAGCCCTCGCCGAGGCACTCAGGGCTTGCTCCTGCCCGGCTGCGGATCGCCGATCGCTCCGACCCTGATGCCGAACCACGGGTAGGTGTGGTTGTAGAACACGTTGTCCTGCGGCTGAAGCCCGACGGCCGAGAGCCAGAGCTGGAACGCCGGCGCATTGGACACCCCGCCGTGCGCCCGCCGCCAGACCCGCCCGAGACCTTGTCCGGAGGGGGGTGGCGTGATCGTGTCGGTCGATTCGACCGCGTTGCCGCCCTGGTCCAGGGTGCCCCACGGCGACAGGGTCCCCGCCTGGCCGACCGTGCTGAGGCTGCCCTGGTAGAGCTCGGCGTAGGTGGTGGGGTCCAGCCCGAAGGGATTGACGGTGGCGCACGCTTCGGGCCGCACCTGCGGCGGGCACCAGCTCGGCGCCGGACGGCCACTGGCGTGGTACGAGGCCAGCGGCTGGGTCGCCGCGTTGACGACATCGCCGGTCGTGGGGTTCAGGACCGTGGGACTGGGAGCGGTGGCGTCGCCGTCGCCGAAGACACCGGCATTGGTGGGGTACTTCCAGTAGGAGTAGGTGCCGCCGCCCGTGGGGTCGTAGTAGGCCGCCTTGATCCACTCGTCCTGGCTCGGTACGACGAACCCGGTGTCATCGGCCCGGGTCGCGTCGGGCCGGGAGAGGTCGTACATCCCGCGCTCGGTCCGCGCCGACAGCTCCACCTGGTAGGTGACATGGACGAACCGGCCGCTGGTCGACGTCTGCTTGGAGATCAGCCGTCCGTTGTAGAGCGAGTTGACGAAGCGTGCCGACTTGAGGAAGTTGGCGAAGCCGTACGGCTTGTTCGCCCATTGCGGATACGCCACCGAGTAGTGGCGGCCGCTGACGGCGTCCGCGGAGAAGTCGACCTGACCGTACTTCGGCCACGACGTGGAACCCTCGGTCTCGCTGTAGAGGTCGTGAGGATCGCGGCCCGAGGGATCGACCGTGTTCAGGAACGCCACCCACTGCTCGACCGTGACCTCGAGCTGCCCGACCTCGAAGGGGTACCCGACGCCACCGACCGTCAGGCAGCCGGCCGAGGACGACGGAGCGTCGGCGCAGGACCGGTAGATGGCGTCCTTGAACGGGATGATGCCCACCGAGGGATTTCCCGGAGCACCGACCTTCGCGGTCGTCAGCGTGATGACCGCTCCCCCACCCGAGGCGGTGCCCGCCGAGGAGCGCCCGGCGGCGGCTGCGGAGTCGGCGGTCGCGGGTGGCGCGAGCAGCGCCGAGATCCCGAACGTCGCCAGGACGGCCCTGCTGAGGCGAGTGCGGCTGGAAACGAGGCGCATGGACATACCCTTTTCAGCTCCGGCCCGGTGGTCGACACAACGGTTGACCCCACGCTAGGCCCGGCCGCCACTCACCGCATTCGACAGGTGACGGAAGGAGTAACAGCGCTCGGGTGCCCCCCATCCGGTCGCCGACCTGAACGGGACTCAGGCGAGTTGCTTGTAGTAGAAGCTGCAGTCCTGGAGGGAGCCGGCCGGGTCGGCGGCGTAGTCCGGGACGATCCCGTACCGCACCCATCCGGCGCTGCGGTAGAGGTGCTCCGCCGCGCTGCCGGTCTCGGTGTCGAGGAGCAGGAGAGTGGCTCCGGCCCGCACGGCCGCCTCCTCGGCGGTGGCGAGGAGGGAACGGCCCAGTCCTTGTCCGCGGGCGTCCCGGTGAACCATGAGCTTGAGTATCTCGGCGCGATGCCGGCCGTTGGGCTTGGGTTCCAGCGCGAGGCTCACGGTGCCGTTGACGCCGCCCCGCCCCTCGGCGACCCAGACGATGAGGCTGCCGTCGGCCACGGCGGGCTCCCGGGTGTGCCACCAGGCCGCGGCCGCCTCCTGGCCGAAGGGGGCGAGGAAGCCGACGGAGGATCCACCGTCCACGACGTCGCCGAGGACGTCGGCCAGGCTCTTCACGCGGACGCGGAAGTCGTCGGCGGACAGGCGCGTGATGGTGTGCAAGGTTCGCTTCCTTCGCGATGAGCAGGGGGGCGGGGGGCGGTCACGGCAGGACGATCACCAGGGCGTAGCGGACCGGGTCGGGGCCCGGGCAGCGGAAGCGCGAGCGGTCCCACAGCCGGAAGCGCAGGCAGTCACCCGCGCGGATCTCGTGCACACCGCCGCCCGCGGTGACCTCGAGAGCGCCCTCCAGGACCCAGATGTGCTGCTCGAGACCCGGGACGGGCGGTTCGTCGTAGGAGATGTCCGCGCCGGGCTGCAAGGTGCCTTCGACGACTTCCGCACGCAGTCCGCAGTGGGGTGGGGACACCGATCGCCGGGTGAAGCCCGAGGTCTTGTCCCGCCATACCAACTGCCCCTGAGCTCGGACCAGTTGGGGCGGCTCGGACTCCACCTCGGCCAGCAGCTGCGACATCGTGCGCCCGTGGACCGCGCACAGCCTTCCCAGCAACGACGCCGTCGGGCTGATCTCCGCCCGTTCCAGGCGCGACAGCGTCGAACGGCTCACCTCCGTGCGCCGGGCCAGCTCGTCGAGCGACCATCCGCGCTCCACGCGCAGCTCGGCGAGCCGACCGGCCAGGCGTGCCTCCACGTGCCCGGAACCGCCGCGGTCCGATGCCGCCCCCTCCGTCATTCTCATATGAGAGAGCATATCCCAAATATGGGAACAGCGGAGGCACCGGGGGCGTGAAGGGCGCTCCCCAGGAGCGACAGAGGGCTCAAATCCGCCGTGCGCTGGGCCAATTGAGCGATCTATGGGTGATAGGACTTGCGGCCTATTCCGCCGACTGGGTCACTGGATACATCCAATCGGTGGGCGCCCATCTCACTACGGACAGTTCGGTAGTCGCGGGCGCACCGGTTCCCCGTCCTCAGGACAGGCCGCGTGCTTTCCCCGCGGTCGCCGGACGGGACGTCCCTGGAGAGCTCGAGGCCGCGGCGTATCCCCTACGGCGGCGGAGCACCGGTCGGCCGACGGTGCGACGGGCTCCATGGGCGTCGGACCACTCGACGTCTCCGATTGATGGCTCATCAGACGTCGCCACGACCGCCCGATCGGGCTCCCGGGATTCGGCACGGCAAGTGACGGACTCCGTGCGGGACCGCAGGCAGGGCGTGTCCGCGGCAGCGCATGAGCCACCCACAGCAGCTCAACAGGAGGACCATCATGGCTCCGACACTCTTCGCCGCCATCCCGGGCCTTGGGCCGACAAGCGGCGGTATCCCCGTGCTCCTGCTCGGCTCCGGTCTGACGGGAGCCACAGCGGTCACCTTCGGTGGCACGCCCGGCACGATCACCGCCCAGGACCCGTTCGGGTTCCTCGTCGCGGCCGTCGCCCCGGCCCATGCACCCGGCACCGTCGCGGTGACGGTAACCACGCCGTCAGGCGTGAGCAACCCGGTCAACTTCACCTATCTGGGCGCGGTCATCGGTGGTCCCATCGCCGTGTCCATCTCGCCGTCCAGCGGACCCACGACCGGCGGTACCACGTTCACCATCATCGGTGCCAACCTCACCGGGGCGACCGTCACCGTCGGCGGCGTCCCGGCCACCGGTGTGACCGTCAACGCGTCGGGCACCGTCCTGACGGGTGTGACCCCGGCCGGCGTGGCGGGCAACGCCGCGGTCGTCGTCACCACTCCCGCGGGCAGCACCACCGTCCTCGGTGGATTCACCTACACCGCTCCCCCGCTGCCCCCGACCGCGGTCAGCATCACGCCTCCCACCGGGGCGACGACGGGCGGTACCTCGTTCACCATCGTCGGCACCAACCTGACCGGAGCCACCGTCACCATCGGCGGCGTCCCGGCCACCGGTGTCACGGTCAACGCGGCGGGAACCGTCCTGACCGGTATCACCCCGGCCGGCGTGGCGGGCAACGCCGCCGTGGTCGTCACCACCCCCGGCGGCAGCGCCACCGTCGCCGGCGGATTCACCTACACCACACCCCCGCCGGTGGTCATCGTCATCGTGCCGCCCTCCGGCACCACAGCCGGCGGCACGGCCTTCGTCATCCTGGGCTCCAACCTGACGGGCGCCTCCGTCACGTTCAACGGTGTCCCGGCCACCGGGGTCAGCGTCAACGCCGCCGGCACCGTTCTGGTCGGCACCACCCCGGCCGGCACGGCGGGCACCGCCACGGTCGTCGTCACGACGCCTTCGGGCAGTGCCACCGTCGCCGGTGGATTCACCTACGTGTGATCCTGCGCGGCACTCCTACGGACCGGTCGGCTGCTCGCCGACCGGTCCACCCGCGCGTTCGTAGCGCAGGAGGACGACGCCGTTGCCGAAGGTCCGGGTGCCGGCCAGGCGCAGAGCGGTCCTCGTGTCCGATGCCGGGAACAGGGGCTTGCCCCGCCCGATGAGGACCGGATGGACATAGATGTCGTACTCGTCGATCAGGTCGTACCGCATGAACGAGGCCGCCAGGTCGGCGCCGCCGAGGGAGAGATCGCCGCCCGGCTGGGCCTTGAGCGCCATGATCTCGTCGACGTCGACATCCCTCATGACGGTGGTGTTCCAGTCGGCCCGCTCAAGGGTCCTGGAGAACACGATCTTGGGGGTGTCCCGCCAGATGGCGGCGAACTCCACCATGGGCGCCGTGCTCGAGGGGTCGGCATCGACGGTCGGCCAGACCCCTGCCATGAGCTCATGGGTCACACGTCCGTCCAGGAAGGCGCCCATCGACCTGAGCCGCTCATTGACGAAACGGTGCAGCTCGTCGTCGACCATGTGCCAATCGATCTCGCGGTCCGGTCCTTCGATGAAACCATCGAGGGACACCGACATCATCAGGGTGATCTTCCTCATCAACGGTCCTCACCGAGGTCGACGTGCCAGGGGTTCCACCGGCGGATGGGCCGAGACGATACGCGCCCGACCCCGCCCGGATCCCGGATCGCCATGCCGTTGGCGGTGCTGTACCGGTCCTGGGCCTCCTGGTCCTTCCGCAGGCGGATCGGCGCACGGCACATGCCGAGGCCCGCTGAGGCCGTCGCGGGCGGATGCCGGGTCAGCCTTCCGGTCCCGCGGAGGCGTCGAGGAGTCCGAGGAAGCGGCGAGCGAACAGGTAGGCGTCGCCCGGCCAGCGCGCCGAGACGTAGTTGCGGTCCCGGACGACGAACGCGTGGGTGTCGTCGTTCGCCGTGCCTCGTGCGGTGAGCACCCTGGGCCCGCGTTGGAACAGGCTGCCGGGATCGTCCAGCGCGGCCCTGACCTCGTCCTCCACATACGCCGGGTAGGTGCGGTAGTAGCGGCCCAGACGCCATGCGGTGGTCAGATAGGCCGAGCGTTCCATGTACTTCGGCAGGCAGGTCGTACGACGCTCCGCCAGCACACTGCGGCCGGTGGCGGCATCACGGGTGCGGGCCAGAACCAGCACACCGTGGCAGATCGCCCCCACGGGAATGCCGCGGTCCCACAACCTGGCGACCTGCCCGCGCAGCACCTCCGAGCCGAGGTACTGGCGCATGCCCGGCGCATGCCCTCCGGGCAGGATCAGCCCGTCGAAACCGTCCGGGTCCACTTCCGCCCAACCGGCGGTCGCGGCGAACTCCTTGCTCCGGGTGAGCTCGTCGTAGAAGCGCCTGGGCTCCCGCGCGGCTCCCAGCTGCCCGAAGAGCACCCCGGTCAGCAGCCGCGGATCGGCGGCGGGTGTCGTTCCGGCCCGCTCGGTGGCGAAGACGACGTCATGCCCGGAGTCGGTGAGCAGCCGCCAGGGCACGGCCACCTCGGTGACGTCGAAGTCGCGGTCGGGAACCGGCATCAGGACACGCATCCGGCCATCATGGCAGGCGTCCGCACCACGTGTCGCGCGACCAGTCCCTTGGCCTCCAGCTCCCGCAGGCGCCGCACCAGCCTGTCCTGTTCCGAGTGCTTACCGCGCGGTCAGTCCTCGAACGGGGGCTCCGGGTGCGGTGTGCCGCACCACCGATGAGGCGAAAAAGGGGCCGGTTGGGCATACCCGGACCTGGCGGTGGAAGGAACCTCAGCGGCCAACGTGCTCGGCTCCGGCGGTCGGCCGCCGACGACACGGTTGGCCGCACCCGGGCTCACCGCGCCTACGAAGGAGCGTGCATGGCCGCAAGCGCCGACCTGCTCGTCGACGCCTTCGGGCGGATCCACGAGGCGGTCCACGATGCCGTCGAAGGGCTCCGCCCGAAGGAGCTCACCGAACGGCTGGACGACGACGCCAACTCCATCTCCTGGCTCATCTGGCATCTCACCCGGGTACAGGACGACCACATCGCGGGTGTGGCCGGTACCGAGCAGGTGTGGACGTCGCAGGGCTGGCACGAACGCTTCGGCCTGCCGTTCCCGCCCTCCGACATCGGCTACGGCCACTCCAGTGAGGACGTGGCGGCAGCGCGGGGCCTCACCCGTCGGATGCTCCTCGACTACTACGACGCCGTGCACGACCACACCGTCGAGTACGTAGGCGGTCTGTCCGACGCCGACCTCGAGCGCGTCGTGGACCGGGCGTGGACTCCCCCCGTCACCCTCGGTGCCCGGCTCGTCAGCGTCATCGCCGACGACCTGCAGCACGTGGGCCAAGCGTCCTTCGTCCGCGGGGTGCTGAGGCGCCGATAGGACCGGTCGGCCTTCCCCGCCGGGCCGGGGGCGAGCTCGTCAGACCTGGACGACGAGCCTGCCGCGCGCGTGGCCGTCCTTCAGGTGGCGGACGGCGTCCGGGACGTCGCCCGGAGGCCGAAGTCCAGCATCACCGTCCGCCGACCACGACGAATGCCGTCGATGCCGTCGATGCCGTCGACCGCACCGAATCCCCTTCCGGACAGTCCCTGACTCTATGTCAGGCCCAAAGCCCGGAGGTCTTGCAGGGGTTCGCCGGTGCTGCAGGAGCCGTAGGCCACGAACAGGGTGCGGGCTGCTTTCGCCGAGTGGTCGGGGATGCGGCGGGCCTCGGCGGCCAGGGCTTCCGCGTCGGTCGAGCGCAGGACGTCCACCGCGTCGGCGGCGGTGCCGCCGTCGGTCACCCGGCAGGCGGCGAGCAGCAGGTTGAGGAAGCCGTGGTGGGTCAGGCCCGTCCGGTCGTCGCGGTGGCGCACCGCGTGGTGCAGGCCGGCGGTGGCCTTGAAGGGGACGCCGTGCGTCGCGCACGCGTGGACGAACGCGCCCAGTCGCTCTGGGTCGGGGAATTTGTCGGCACTCAGGCCGCCGCACCGCACCTTGGCGGCGCGGCCGCCCTCGGCGATCACTTCCAGGGCGTCCTGCCGGCCTTCGGTCAGCGGCACCTCGATATGGCAAGGCACCTGTGCGGGGACCTCCTCGAGAGCAGCCAGCGCCAGGCGGGCGGATTCCCGGCGGTCCGCTCCGGACGGCAACGGGCCCTCGATCACAGCCGGTGTCAACCGGGGTTCGTCGGCCAGCCGGTCCAGCGTCCGGCTCACTGTGCGCGCGTCGAGGTCCGTGATCAGTCCAAGGGCGAACCGGTCCTCGGCGGTGAGGGTGTCCCGCAGCTCGCGGAGCCGGCCGACCGGACACAGGAAGCGGTGGGTGAGCACGGGGTCGGCCGCGGCTTCGTCGGCTCGGTGCCGGGCCGAGGCCGCCCGCATCGTCAGTTCCTCCGGAGGGAACAGCCCGGCGTCGTCGACGAGCCCCGCGAACAACCGTGGTGCGGACATCATCCTCGCCCTCGTCCTTCCTCCCGGCCCGGCTCCAGGCATTTACCCAGGGTCCTCCCCCACGGCGCCGCTGTCACCGGTTCGCGGGGAGCCCCGCCCGGTCGGCCCCGGTGCGGCCGACCGGGCGGGTGCCTCGCCCGGGCCCGCTGACCGCGACAACGGCGAACGGGCCCCGGAGTCGTTCCTCCGAGACCCGTCGGCAGCCTGCCACCCGGCGATCAGATGATCTCCAGCTCGTGTTCGATGGCCGCCAGCTCCTCGGGGGTGCCCTGGACCTTGGGGCCGGTGAACCAGCGGCGGGCCGAGACCAGCCACCACACTCCGGCGAAGCCGAGGACCGCGGCCACGGCGACCGGGGTGTAGTTGAAGCTCGTCGCCGTGATCGGGCTGACGGTGGGGAGCATGAACAGCACCGAGATCAGGCCCACCCAGATCACCGCCGCCAGGCCGACCGGCCGGCTCCACCGGCCCAGATGCCACGGGCCGCGCTCGAAGGAGTCGCCCTGGCGCAGCCTCAGCAGCACCGGGATCGCGTAGGCGATGTACAGGCCGATGACCGACACCGAGGTCACAGCGGCGTACGCGGTGGGGTTCCACAGATAGGGCAGTCCCAGCAGGAACGCACCGCCCGCGGCGAGCCACACGGCGTTGGTCGGCGTGCGGGTGCGGTGGTTGATGCGGTGCCACAGCTGCGATCCGGGCAGCGCACCGTCACGGGAGAAGGCGTAGATCATGCGGGAGTTGGCGGTCACCGACGCCATGCCGCAGAAGAACTGGGCGCCGATCACGATGAGCAGCAGCAGTTTCGCGCCGGTGTCGCCGACGGCGTCGATGAAGATCTGCGCGGGCGGCACTCCGGTCGAGCTGCCCAGGGCCTCGTCGTAGTCCTTGATGGCGAAGGTGAGGCCCAGCAGGAGCACCCAGCCGGCGGCGAGCGAGACCAGGATGGACATCACGATGCCGCGCGGTCCCGAGCGGGACGCGTCCTGGGTCTCCTCCGTCATATGGGCGGAGGCGTCGTAGCCGGTGAAGGTGTACTGGGCCAGCAGAAGGCCGAGCATGGCCACGTACAGCGAATTGTGGAAACCGGTGTTGTTGACGAACTCGGTGAAGACGAACTCGGCCGGGGCGTGGTGCGACGGCAGCAGGACGAGCACGCCGACGATGATCACGACACCCAGCAGATGCCACCACACACTGACGTTGTTGAAGACCGACACCAGGCGGACGCCCAGGGTGTTCAGTAGTCCATGGGCCAGCAGGATCACACCGAAGACCAGCACGGTGTGCTCGGGCGTGGCGGCGAAGCCGAACTGCATCTCCAGGAAGGCATTGGTGAAGAAGGCCGCGCCGAAGTCGACTCCGGCGGTGACCGCGACCTGTCCCAGGAAGTTGAACCAGCCGGTGAACCAGCTCCAGGCCGGGCCGTTGCGGGGGGCCAGCTTGGCCGCCCAGTAGTACAGCCCGCCCGCCGTCGGGTAGCTGGAACAGACCTCGGCCATCGAAAGACCGACGAGCAGGGTCATCGCTCCGACGACGGGCCAGCCCCAGATGATCAACGCGGGGCCGCCGGTGTTCATGCCGAAGCCGTACAGGGTGAGGCAGCCGGACAGCACGGAGATGATGGAGAACGACACGGCGAAGTTGGAGAAGCCCGACATCGAGCGGGCCAACTCCTGTGTGTACCCCAGTTCATGGAGGCGCTGCTCGTCCTCCGTAACGTGCGGGCCCGGCTTGGTGCCGTCTTCGGCCCGCAGTGCAGCGCCGTGCGTTGACTCTGGTTGAGACATGGGCACCTCCTGGGATTCGGCGAGAGATCGGAGAGGCAGGCGTGCCGCGGAGGCGCACCACGCAGCTAATGGACTGAGTTCAGTCCATTAAGACGTTGCGGGGTATGTTCCACTCCCTGACCGAGTGCGTCAAGGCTTCTCCGGATACCGTCGCCACCTCGAGACGACCTGTCCACCGGGAGGCCCCCGGGGGGCCCACGGGGAGGCGGGAGCGCAGGCTCCAAATGTCCGGGCCCCTCGTATACAGGGCCCGGCTCCGCCTCTTGACTCGACCCCGGGTGGGTGGCTCAGAATATGCCCACGAAGAATCCAATGGTCTGGGATTCAATGCTTTCGCTGGGATCGGACTCCGGTTACGGAGCTCCCGGCGCGCAGACCGTGTCGATCGGGGACAGGAGCCGAACTCACCACGGGAGTGACGGCGTGCGGGCTGCAGGCCAGGGCGAGGTCCACGGTGGGGACCGGCGTGCTCAGGCGCCGTAGCCGCACCCCGGGCGCTACGGGCACGGCGGCGCGGGTGTCGCTCTCGCCCCGGGGGTGCGCCGACGCCGCGACGGCTCTCGCCCTGCCGGAGGCCGCCTGACCGCGACGCCGGGAGAGGAGTGTGATGCCCGGGCGTTCGAGCCCTCGGACGCGAATCATCACCGTCACGGTCAGTAGCGGCGTTGTTTCGACGGCGCTCCCGACGAGCCGTGCACGCCCCGCTGCGCGACGATGGCTGTGATGGACGAGACCGGCAGGCAGCCGCGCCGCGACACGACGGTGCCGATGCTGCGTGCCATCGCCAACCTGGCGAGGTTCCATCGCGAGCACGAGGCGTTCTACGCCACCGCACCCCGGGAGAGGGCGGTGGCGCTGCAGCGCAGTTCCCGCACCATGCTGGCCCTGGCCGACCACTGGGCCGCCCTGCCGCCCGCCCATCCCGCGCCGCTCAGCCCGTTCGAGGACGCCGACGACCTCACCTCGCCCGCAGCCATACAGCTCTCGGGTGTGGTGTTCGCCGAGGGGCAGGGCGAGCCGGTCGAGATCACGCGGTTGAAGCGGGAGCTTCGGGTGATGGCCGACGACTCGCTCGGCACCTGCGACTGGCTGGTCTCGGCCATGCAGGCGTCGTGGGACGCCGCGGCCGCCCTGCTGGACCTGGACGAGTTCGCCGATCTGCTCGGCGAGCGCCACCGGATCATCAGCAACGACTGGCAGGCCGCCCACCTCAGCGGCCTCGCCGGCCGGCTTCTGCGGCGGGCCACCGAGACCCTCGATCGCATCGATTTCTCTCCGGAGGCACTGCGCGCGGACCTGGCCGGCGATGCCACCGCGCCCCGGCGGCTGTACTCGGCAGCCGAGCTCACGGGGCATGCCGCGGACCTGCTCAGCGACTCCGCGGGCCTGGTCCATGACAATGAGCGCCGCTGGCGGATCTTCCGTGCCCGCGTGGCCTCGCTGTCGTCGCGGCCCTGACGTCGAGCCGAGCCCGGCCACCGATCCATGGACCTGCCTCGGGCGCCGACGGCGAGCACGTCATCATGGTCCCGTGCGGGAAGATCAGTGGCGGACCGGATACTGCCCGGCCGCGGGACGCGGGTCCGCAGGGACCGGCGGCATGTGCCGCCGGTCCCTGCTGGGGGTCGGGCTCGGGGCGCTGGCAGCCGCCGGTGTGCCCGGGTGCTCCACGGGCACTTCCCGCCTGCCACGCCTTGTGCTCGGCACGGGACCGCAGGGCGGCCCGTACAAGGCGTTCGGGCAGGCCCTCGCCGCGGCCGCGAAAACCCGAGGGCTCGCCCTGGAGCCCGTCGCCACCTCGGCCAGCGTGGACAATCTGCGGCGGCTGCATGAAGGCGGTCTCCAGCTGGCGCTGACCACAGCGGATGTGGCCGAGGACGCCGTGCTGGGACGGAACACGTTCACTCGGCCGTTGAGGCTCACCGCCCTGGCCAGGGTCTATGTCAACTACACCCACCTGGTGGTCGCCGCGAAGGGACCGGTCCACGCCATCGGCGACCTCTCGAGGCAGCCGGTCTCGGTCGGCGCCACCGGGGCGGGCGGTCAGGTGCTGGCCCGACGTCTCCTGCGAGCGGCGGGGCTCACCGGGACGCACACCGCCCACGAGCGGAGCATGAGCCTCGGCGCTTCCTTGCGGGCGCTGAGGACCGGCGCGGTACGCGCAGTCTTCTGGTCGGGAGGAGTGCCGACCCCCGCGCTGGCGGACCTCGCCGGCGAGCTGCCCCTGCGCCTCGTCCCCCTCGACGCATATGTGCTCCGGCTGCGCGAGGAGTACGGGCCCACCTACACCGAGGTCACCATCCCTGCGGGCACCTACGCGTTGAAGCGGCCGGTGGCCACGGTCGGCACGGGCAACTACCTGGTCGCCCGGCAGGACGTTCCGGCGGACGCCGCCCACCGCCTGCTCGAAGTGCTCTTCGACCGCAGCCAGGGCCTGCTGCGGTCGGTGACCGCCGGGGCGCGCCTGGAACCCCGGTTCGCGATCTCGACCGGCAGCGTTCCCCTGCACCCGGGGGCCGTGGAGTACTACCGATCGGTCTACGGATGAGGGACTGCGGGGGGCGACCGGTCCACCGATGACGACCGATTCACCGCCGACGGCCCGGCCCGCCGCCGAAGACCGGCTCACGGCTGACGACGGGGCGGCGGTCGGCGTCAGGAAGGAATGCCCGGCAGGATCAGTTCCACGCTCAGTCCGTGCGGCGCACGGCAGGCCACGGCCAGCCGGCCGCCGCTGACCCGGGCGATCTCCTCGGCGATGGCCAGCCCCAAGCCACTGCCGGGAAGGTTCTGGTGCTCGGCACCGCGGGCGAAGCGCCGGGTCAGCGCGGGCACCTGCTCGGCGGGCGCTCCCGGGCCGTCGTCGCTGACGCGTACGACGGCCTGCCCCTCCTGCGAGGTGACCACGATCTCCACCCGGCCGCCGGAAGGGACGAACTTGGAGGCGTTGTCCAGGAGCGCGTCCAGTACCCGGTCCACCGCGCCCGGCAGCGCCCGTGCCCGGACCCCGCCCGAGACGGTCGCGACCAGTTCGACTCCGGCGGCGCACAGGACGGCGCCCCACACGGCCGCCCGGTCCCGGGCGGCGCGGGAAACGTCCAGCTCGGTCAGCTCCTGGACCGCGGACTCCACCCTGGCCAGGGCCAGTAGACCGTCGAGCAGGCCGCCGAGCCGCTCGGTCTCGTCGACCGCGCGGGCGAGTTCGCCGCGGCCCGCCGGAACGAGATGGGGCTCCACGTTCTCCAGCTGCAGGACGAGAGTGGCGAGCGGATTGCGCAACTGGTGGGAGGCATCGGCCACGAAGTCGCGCTGGCGGCGGATGGACACCGAGACCGCCTCGGCCATCTCGTTGAAGCGCTCCTCGAGACGGCGCAGCTCGGGAGGGCCACCGCCCACCACGGCCCGGTCCTCCAGGCTTCCGGTCCCGAACCCCACGACCGCGCGGTCCAGCGCTCGCACCGGCCGCAGCAGCCATCGGGTTACCCACACCGCGACCAGCGCCGCCGCCGCGAACGCGGCCAGTGCGCCGACGCCGATCAGAATCCAGCGCACCGTGATGTCGTGCCGTGCCGCGCCCGTGGGTACGGCCAGGAGCACGGCGCCCTTCAGCTGCTCGTCCTGGCCGACCGGCTCGGCCAGCACGACCTGCCGCGGACCCCAGGGGCGGATCGTCGGCAGCTTCCCCGTCGAGCGGCCGGTCAGGGCGCGCTCCCTTGCCTGTTCCGCGTCCTGACCGGACAGCGCGGTGCGCGGCCCCGCGACGGCGACCGGCCGCCCCTGGGCGTCCAGGATCTGGACGCCCGAGCCGTAGAGCTGTGCGTAGCGATCGATCTCGGTGGTCAGCTCAGCCAGGTCCACCCCGGTGACCACGCGGTCCGCTATGTCCCCGAAGCGGACCGCCTCGGCGCGCCGCTGGAGCAGCAGATGCTCGGTGCGGCTGTGGGCGTAGGCGCCGGCCAGCGGCAAGGACAGGGCGATCGACGCCACGCCCATGAGCGCCATCAGCACGGCCAGCAGCCTGCGGCCCATCACGCACCGAGCCGGTAGCCGAAGCCGTGAACCGTGCGCACCAGGTCCGGCCGGCCCGTCTTGGCCCGGATCCCGGCCACATGCACATCGAGCGAGCGCGAGGTGCCGAGGAACGCGTCCCCCCAGATACGGTCCAGGATCTCCTCCCTGGAGTGCACCTCACCCGGCCGGGCGGCGAGGAACGCGAGCACATCGAACTCACGCCGGGTCAGACGCACCTCGCTACCGCCGACCGTCACCGTGCGGCGGGCCGGATCGATCTCGACGTCGGTAACGCGTACCGGTCCCGCGGTGGGGCGGGGGTCTGCGTTCCCCCCGGTCCGGCGCCGCACGGCGTCGATCCGGGCCATCAGCTCGGACATCCGGAAGGGTTTGACGACGTAGTCGTCGGCGCCCGCCCGCAGCCCCTGCACGATGTCCCGCTCCTCGCACCGGGCGGTCACCACGATGAGCGGCACGGCGCAGACGGTCCTCAGCCGCCGCAGCAGCTCGAGGCCGTCCAGGTCCGGAAGACCGAGGTCGAGCAGTACGAACTCGGCCTCCCGCGTGAGCCTGAGTGCCTCCACTGCCCGGCTCACCCTGCGCACGGTGTGCCCCCGCAGGGCGAGCGCGGTGCCGAGCGCGTGGGCCAGCCGGTCGTCGTCCTCGACGAGAAGCGCGTGCATGGGGCCTCCTCCCGTCACATGATGGCGGACCCGGCGCCGATGGTCAGCCGGCCGTGACCTCCTGTGGTACCGGAGCCGGCGCGGACGCGGACTCGTCCTCCTCTGCGCGGCTGAGGGCGGCGTCGCGGGTGTCCGGCATCAGGACATAGGTGACCAGGGAGACCAGCGCGCACCCGGACACGTACCAGAAGAACAACGACTCATGGCCGGCGTCCTTGAACCACAGCGCGACATACTCCGCCGTGCCGCCGAACAGGGCGTTCGCCAGCGCATAGGGCAGCGCCACGCCGAGCGCGCGCACATGGGTGGGGAACAGCTCCGCCTTCACTGCCGCGTTGATCGAGGTGTAGCCGGTGACGAGGACCAGGGCGATCAGCGAGAGGCCGAGCGCGGACCAGTACGACGACGCGGAACCGAGGGCGGTCATGATCGGATAGGTGCCGACGGTGCATCCCACGGCGAAGGCGATCAGGAGCGGACGCCGTCCGATCCGGTCCGACAGCGCCCCGGCGAGCGGCTGCAGCAGGGTGAAGACCGACAGCGCGGTGAAGCTGACCAGCGTGGCGGTGTTCTTGGCCATGCCCGCGCTGCCGATGAGGTACTTGGTCAGATACGTCGTGTAGGTGTAGTACGCGACCGTGCCACCGAGGGTCAGCGCCATCACCAGGCCCGCCTGCCGCCGGTACTGCCACAGTGCGCCGAGCGAGCCGCGCTCTTGCGCGCCCGTCTCCCCGGCGGACTCCTCCGCGAAGGCGTCGGTCTCCTGGAGGCGGCGGCGCAGCCAGAAGACCACGAGGGCGAAGACCGACCCGACCACGAACGGGATCCGCCAGCCCCAGGAGTGCAGCTGGGCTTCGCTCAGGGTGTGCTGCAGGGTGATGAGAATGCCCAGCCCGAGCAGTTGGCCGAGCGTCATGGACACGTACTGGAAGGACGAGCCGAGACCGCGTCGGCCGCGCGCGGACGCCTCCGTCAGATAGGTGGCGCTGGCCGCGTACTCACCGCCGATGCTCAGTCCCTGGAGCAAGCGGCCCAGCAGCAGGATGAGAGCGCCGAAGTATCCGGCCTGCTCGTACGTCGGCGCGGTCGCGATCAGCAGGGCGGCCACCGACATCATGGTGACGGTGAGGGTCAGCGCGCTCTTGCGGCCGTGCCGGTCCGCGGCCCGGCCGAGCACCCAGCCGCCGACCGGGCGCATCAGGAAGCCGACCGCGAAGATGCCCGCGGTGTTCATCAGCCGGGTGGTGGGGTCGCTGTCGGGGAAGAACGAGTCCGCGAAGTAGATCGCGAAGCTGGCGTAGACGAACCAGTCGTACCACTCGACGAGGTTGCCCAGGGAGCCGCCGACAAGGGCGAGGCGGCGGCTCTGCGGCGCGGGAGGGCCCTGGGGTGCGGGACGATTCCGGGGTCCCGGCGGAACGGGGACAGCGGTGGACGGCATCAGCGGCTCCTGATCGGACGGGGCACTGGCGTGCCGGGTGCTGAAGATGTGCAGGAGCGTGCCCTCGTGCCATTGCGGCGGCAACGCGACGCGGCGAGATCTAACATCCCGCTAAGAAGCGCGGTGGTTTCCGGGGCCCCGGGCGCCCGGGATCAGTTCCGTCCGCAGTTCATTGCTTCCGCGTCGGGCCGCCGTGCCTCTGGGGTAGCGGGGCGAGCCGGTCAGCCGGTCAGCGGAGCCACTGGAGCCGCTGGAGCCCGGAGTGGGTCAACGGCGGTCGGGGTGAAGGCCGCTGCGCCAGTACGTGAACTGTTCCAGTGGGTCCCCGTCCGCGTTCCAAGGCCAGGGCGTGGCAATGCCTTGTGTGGCGTGCAGTGCCCGGCCGGCCTCTTCCGTCCTGGCGGCCTTGACCAGTGCGTACGCCAGCACATTGAGGTCGGCCACGGCCGCCGCGTGGGTGAGGAAGCCGGGAGTCGTCCAGTGCGTCGCCGCCACGCCCAGTGCCTGGGCCGCGTCCGGCCGGGACCAGTGTTCGCTGATGGTGACCGCGGCCAGGCCGCCCGAGGTGAGCGTGCGCTGGTAGCCGCGGACGATCGCCGTCACCTCCAGCCCGGCGGTGGGGGCGTCGGCGGGCATCTCGGCGCGGACTCCGTCGACCAGGTCCATCATCAAGCCGGTGGATCCGCACTCCTGCGGCGACAGGTAGCCGAGAGCCTGGAGGTGCGCCTCCCGGTTCCAGGTGTCCCGAGCCTTGATCTCTCGCCAGACCTCCGCCATTTCCTGGTTGGGGCGCCGCTCCAGCCGCAGCGCGGCGAGCAGTACCGTCCAGGGATTGGGGTCATCGGGAACGAGCTCGGCCGCGCGCAGGCAGGTTTTCCGGGTCTCGCTCAGGTCGCAGGGCGAGCCCTGCGACCGTGCGTGGACGACGTCCGACCAGGCGTGGAGAAGGAGCGCCGCCTGGGCACCGGGGTGGTGCCGCCTCCAGTACCCCGGCACTATCCGCCCGACGGACTCGGCGAGCACCTTCAGACGGTGGCCCTTGCGGTCCCAGTTCTGGCCGGTGTCCCGGACCACGTCGTCGAGCAGGTCGACCACGGTCTCCAGCTGCCCAAGGCTCCACAGGGGTTCCACTTGCCCCAGGACACGTCCGAGGGCGGTGTCGTCGAGCTCGGGAGCCAGGCGGGGGCGGATGCCTCGGTGACGCGAGAAGAGGGGCATGTTCTCTACAGGCCTTCCGGATGTGGGCTCATCGGCTGCGCTCGCCAGTTGACGTAAGCTACCGGTCGCACCTCCGGTGAGTCACTGCCCGTCCGGGAAAACCTGCGAGGTTCCGTCCCGCGGAGCTCAGCTCCGTGGTCGAATCCGCGATCAGAGCCGGCATCGGTGCAGTGCAGTTCTCTGCGCGTGCGCTCGAAGGAATCGGCCCACACGTCGGCGCGGGCGTTGCGCCAGTCCAGGGTCCAGTCCAGCCTGAGGCCGGCCGAACTCCAGCCCTCTTCCGACCGGTCCGCGGCGCTGTCCGGTCCGCTGCCCGCACCGCTGCCCACGACGGCGGCGCGGGCGGCCGCTATGGCCTCGTAGGAGTCGGCGGCCGGTCCGACGAAGACATGCGAGCCGGATCGTCCGATGTCCAGTGCGTTGTGCATGGGCACATCCACCTGCCAGAGCGGCAGCTCGCGCGTGCTCAGGCCGTTCACCTCGCGCGGCGGCCTCCTCCTCGGCCGCGGGCTGTGCACCAGCCGGGGAGCGGGGTCGGCACCGCGGGACTCGAAAAGGACGTCAGCAGTCGACGCGTACGCCGTGGGAACCTGGTACATCTGAATGCCTTTCATATCCGCCGACGGCAGTGATGCCGACGGCTACTTGGACGGTGGTTCGTCCTGCGTCGCGTCCCCCGAGTCGTCCTCGCGGCCGGGAGTGCGCAGGTTCCACAGGCGGATGACGAATCGCAAGACGACGTAGTAGACGACCGCGTAGCCGAGCCCGATGGGGATGAGCAGGAGCGGTGTGGTGGCCTTGCCGAAGTTGATGACGTAGTCGATGGCGCTGGCGGAGAAGGTGAAGCCGTCATGGATGCCCAGCGCGTTCACCAGTGCCAGCGACGTTCCGGTGAGGACGGCGTGGATGAGGTAGAGCGGCCACGCGACGAACATGAACGCGAATTCCAGCGGTTCGGTGATGCCGGTGACAAAGCTGGTGAGTGCCGCCGACAGCATCAGGCCGCCGACGACCTTGCGCTTCTGCGGGCGTGCCTCGTGCCAGATCGCGAGAGCCGCCGCGGGGAGGGCGAACATCATGATGGGGAAGAAGCCGGTCATGAAGATGCCGGCGTGCGGATCCCCGGCGAAGAAGCGGTTGAGGTCTCCGTGGACGCCGTTGTAGTCGCCGAGGATGAACCACACGAAGGAGTTGTGGATGTGGTGCAGGCCGACCGGGATGAGCAACCGGTTGGCCGTGCCGTAGACACCGCCACCGATGACGCTGTTCTCGGCCACGGCCCGGCCCACGGCAGTGAGCCCGCTGTTGAACAGCGGATACGCGAAGCTCATGAGGACACCGACGATCAGCGCGGCCACGGCGGTGATGATGGGCACGAGGCGGCGTCCGCTGAAGAAGCCCAGGTAGGGCGGGAGTCTGGTGCGGTAGAAGCGCTGCCACAGGACCGCGGTGAGCAGCCCTATGACGATGCCGCCGAGCACGCCGAAGTTGACGAGCGCCTGCGCGCCCGCGGGGTCCTTCTTGCCCTCCAGGACGATCGGCGACATCGCGGTGAACACCCCGTCCAGGACAAGGTAGCCGACCACCGCCGCGAGTGCCGTTGAGCCGTCCGCCTTCCTGGCGAAGCCGATGGCGATGCCCACCGCGAAGATGAGGGGCAGATGGGTGAACAGGGCGCCGCCCGCGGCCGAGATGACACCCGCCGTCTCCTTGAGCGGGGTGAACCGGCCGAGGACGTCGCTCTGCCCGAGCCGCAGCAGCAGTCCCGCGGCGGGCAGCACGGCGATCGGCAGCATCAGGCTGCGGCCGAGCCGTTGCAGCCCGGCCATCCCGGGACGGCTCCCCGTGGGGGTGGGTGCGCTTGCGTTCATGGAGACCTCGAATGTGTGCAGCGACAGCGGCGGTTCAGCGATGTGTGACGATCCCGTTCCGGGCAGTGACCTACCAGAAGCCGAGCCGAAACGCTGGGGCACCTGGCGCCATCGTCGCCGAGGGCCCGGAGATGTACGTCGGCGCTAACTACGCGAAGAAGATCGGGCGCACGGACGTCCGCTTCATCGCCGGTGACTACTCCAGGCAGGTCGAGGCGGCCATCAAGTCCGGCGCCCTGTACGGCACCGTGAACCAGAGCCCCATCCTCGAGGGCAGGTTGGCGGCCAAGTACGCACACGACTGGCTGACCGGGCACAAGCAGTCGGTACCGCGGCCCAATGCCCTGATCCCGCTCCCGCTGATCACCAAGGAGAACGTGGACCAGCACCCGGCGGAGTGGAGCGGCTGATCCCCCGCGCCCGCCGCCCGCTCGGCGGCGGGCGGCACGGCCCACTGGCACACCAGGACACCGGTCCGCCAGGTCGCCCCGGAACCCGGCACCTGGCGGACCGGCACCGCTCGGACCAACGCAAACGAGCCCCGAGTGCGGCGCGCGATTCGCGGGCACCGAGGTTCGGCTCGTGATCGCAGACAGAGGAATGATTGTTGATGCCCACTGACGTCAGGCTCCAGCTCTCGGGCGTGACCAAGCAGTTCGGTCCGGCCGTGGTACTCGACCACGTCGACCTCCAGGTGCGGGCGGGCCAGGTCCATGGGCTCATCGGGCAGAACGGAGCCGGGAAGTCGACGCTGGTGAAGACCCTGGCCGGCCTCTACCCGGACCACGGTGGCGGGACAAGGATCGACGGCAGGCCCGCGGCCTTGAGAAACCCCCGGCAGTCGCGGTCGGAGGGTATCGCCGTCATCCACCAGGAGTTCAGCCTCGTCTCCGAGATGACCGTGGCGGAGAACCTCCTGCTCGGACGCGAGCCCGGACTGTGGGGCTACAACCGGCGCGCCATCCGCAAGAAGGCCGAGGCGCTGGTCGAGGAGGTGGGCATCGAGATCGGTGAGAGCGTCGAGGCGAGTGTCAGCGGACTCAGTCCCGCGATCCGCCAGCGCATCGAGATCGTGAAGGCACTGGCGGAGGACGCCAAGGTGCTGATCATGGACGAGCCGACCGCCCGGCTCTCCGAAGCCGAGCGCCTGTCTCTTTTCCGTGTGGTCCGGCAACTGGCCGACCGCGGCGTCGGAATGGTGTTCATCTCGCACTTCCTGGACGAGGTGCGAGAAGTGACCGATTGGCTCACCGTGATGCGCAACGGCAGGGTCGTCGCCTCGGAGCCCACGAAGTCGCTGACCGTCGGACGCATGGCCGCCCTGATGCTCGGCGAGGAGTTCCAGCAGGTTATCGACCATGAGCGGGCGGTCGGTCAGGCCGACGACACCCGGCCGGTCGTCCTCGAGGCCGACTCGGTCAGCGTCGGGGACCGCCTGCGCGGCGTCAGCATCGCCCTGCGGGCCGGGGAGATCGTGGCCGTGGCCGGACTCGTCGGCTCGGGTCGGACGCGGCTGTGCCGGGTGCTCACCGGCGTCGAGCAACCCACCGGAGGGCGGCTGCGGGTACGCGGGAGCGAGGTGAGGTTCTCCGGCCCCCGGGGCGCGATCTCCCGGGGGATCGCCCTGATCCCGGAGGACCGCAAGTACCAGGGGCTGAGCCTGTCGAGCCCGCTGACCGAGAACCTGTGCCTCATGGCGCTTCAGCGGCGGCGTGGTCCGGCGCGGCGCCGTGCGCCGGTTGAGCACTCGGCTGGTCGAGGATTTCGAGATCTCACCCGGCGACATCGACGCGCACGCGGCGACACTCGGTGGCGGAAACCAGCAGAAGGTCGTGCTCGGCAAGGCCCTCGCCTGCGAGCCGGAGGTGCTGGTCATCGACCAGCCGACGGCGGGCGTCGACATCGGGACGAAGGCCCAGATCCATCGCCTGCCGCGTGAGCGCGCGGAGGCAGGGGTGGCCCTACTCGTCGTCTCGGACGACATCGACGAGCTCTACGCGCTCGGCGACCGCTTCCATGTGATGCGCCAGGGCGAGCTCGTCTGGCAGGGGACCTCGGCCGAGGTCACACGCGACGAGCTCGTGGAGCTCATCGCGTCCGGCACGGCGCCCGAGGCGCCGGGCACCGCGGAGGGCAACAGCACAGAGGCAGCACCGGGCGAGGAGACCGCCGCCTCGCACGGCTGACGATCCCCGCCGGCACCGGCGAAGGCGCCCGGCGCCCGGCGCCGCCCGTCCAACTGCCCCCCTGGCCGCCACCGGGGGCTGACCGGTGCGGCACTGAGCGCCTGGGAACTCGCGGGCCTCCCCGATCCGGGGAAGAGGGCCCGATCGGGCACTGGCCCTCCCTGGCCGCATACAGGGAGGGCCGCCTCTGGTATCCCCGGGTCTTCCGGTGGATCCCAGAGGCGGCCGGGTGCTCCCTCGGTGCCGGTCAGTGGCGGTCGGTGCCCGGAGTGTTCGCCTCCGTGACATTGACGGCGGCCCAGGCCCTGTTGACGGCCTGATACTCCGTGCTGCCGCTTCCATGGATGTCGGCAGCGGCCTTGAGCGTCGCGACGCGGGCCTGGTGGAAGTCGGTGGTCGAGACCATGTACCGGGTCAGCGCGCGGTAGAAGATCTGCTCGGCCTTGGCCCGGCCGATGCCCTTCACCTTGGAGCCGTCGAAGGTCGGCGAGTCGTAGGCGACGCCCCTGATGGTCTTCTTCCCGCTTCCCTCGGCGAGCAGGTAGTACGCGTGGGAGGAGACACCCGAACCGGCGTGCACCTCCCGGTCGAACGACCCCTTGTCCCAGTAGTCGACGCTGCCCTCGAGCTTGTCCAGCGAGGGCTTGTCGAGGCGGCGCAGGAACTTCTGCGCCAGGCCGAGCTTCTCACCGAGGAGGTAGTTCGGCGGGTTGGCGGGGTTGTTCGCCTTGAACTCGACGCTCGAAGCGAAGATGTCGGCGAGGGACTCGTTGAGCGATCCGGGCTCACCGAACTGGTTGCCGTTGGCGTCGATACGCGTGGGCTTGAGGTTGGCGGTCGCCTCCACGACGCCGTGGGTGAGTTCGTGGCCGGTCACGTCGAGCGCCACCAGCGGCTGCTTGAACTGCTGGCCGTCCCCGTCGCCGTAGAGCATGCATCCGCAGTCGCCGGACCAGAAGGCATTGGCCACCTTGGAGCCCCAGTGCACCATTGCCTGCGGCCCCTTGCCGTCGTTCTTGGTGCCCTTGCGGCCGAAGGTGCTCTTGTAGAAGTCGAACGTGGTGGTGATGCCGTACTGGACGTCCACCGCGGCAGTGACCGGGTCGGAGACCTTGCCGTTGCCCCAGCGGTTGTCGGCGTCGGTGACCGTCTTGCCGTCCTGGAAACTGTCCAGCCTCTTCTGCTGCGCGCTCCTGGTCTCGGAGCTGCCGCGGCTGGGGTCCGTCAGAACGAAGGCGCCGCTGCCGCTCTTCTTGGTCGTGGTCAGCGGCACACGACCCACGAACAGCGAGTTCCCGGTGCCTGCCTTGCCGGGAGCGGCGGCCTTCGGGGCGGCGAGGGGAGCCAGGGCCCGACTACCGAGGCCGCGCAGTGTCCGCTCGAGCTTCGGAGAGATGAAGCCCTCGGCCAGCGGGGAGCTGCTGAGGACCTTGCCGGAGGTGGCATCCACGATCACACTGCGGCCGCCGGCCTCGGGGGCGCCGACGTCGACGACGGTGACCTGGTAGGCCAGGACCGGCTCGGCACCGCGGGCGTCGATGACCAGTTCGGCCGTGTCGGCGGGCCCGTGGGGGGAAGCCTTGGCGGCGGCCTCGGCACCGGCGCCCCCGGTGCCGTCCACCGAGCCATTGACCGAGGCGGCCGCTCTGTCTGCCGCCTGCTCGGCGGTCAGACGCGGGGTGAGCGTCGCGACGGAGACCTGGTGGCCAATGGCCCGGGTCACGTCGAGGTAGGTGTTGTGGCGGTCGAGGTGGACAACGATGTCTCCGCCCACGACGGGGACTCCGTCGTAGACACGCGCGAAGCGGACGTGCCGCTTGCCCTCGGGGTCGATCATCGTGTCCTTGGCTGTCAGACTCTCCTTCTTGCCGACGCCTGTTTCCTTGGCGTGGGCGACGGCGGCGGCGACCGCCGCCTTCACGATCTGGTCGGAAGAGGTCCGTGTACGGGTCGAGGGGGTCCCGGACTCGTTGACCGACCCGGACGGGATCGCCGCGGAGGCTGCTCCCGCCATGGTCGCGGCGGTTGCCACCGCCACGGCGACGGCCGTTATTCGTTTACGGGACTTGAGGAGTGAACGCACTGTCTCGGTTGCTCCTTGAGTCGAGGGGGGGCGTAACGAAGATCGACCAAGGAGACGGAGGACTGGGCATGCCGGTTGTCGGGGACGGACGACCGACCACCATGTGAGACCGAAGGTCATGCGCAGGTCAAATCGGTTGAGGCGCAAGGCAGCTGACGTAATGTCAAAATTCAGGTGGGAGGTGAGGGCGTCAGTCGTCCGTTCCCCGGCGGACGACTTCGCCCTCACTCGCCTCCTCGAGCCAGGGCCGCCGATGCGCCCTGAGAGGGGCCTTGCTAGGAGGCCGCCTCGGCGTCGCCGTCGGTCTGCCCGGTCGGCGACGAAGCGCCCGCCGCGCCGGAGACGGGCTCGTAGTACACCGAACGTCCTTGCTTGGAGCGGTGGGCCGCCGCCTTGCGCACCAGACCCTCGAGAGCGGTCCGCACACTGATGACCGTGACCGGGCGCTCCGGCGTCGCCACCGCTGCCGCGATCTCGGCCGCCGACATGGGCCCGCTCTGACGGACGAGGCAGCCCTCGACCAACTCGATCAGCTTGGAGGACTGAGGTGCTTCCTTGGCGTCCGCGGTGTCGGCCCCACTCGACTTCGCGTCCTTCTTCGCACCGCGCGCGGACTTGCGGCCCCGGGAAGGAGCGGCCTTCTTGGCGCCCTGGCGCCTGGGCTTGGGCACCTGCGCCTTGGCCTTCGGCTCCTCCTCCACCGACTCGACCTGGTCGGTCGCCGCCTCGCCCGTCGCCTCGGGGGCGAGGGTACCGACGGCGTTCCGCATACTCACCAGCATCTCCCGGTCCCGCCGAAGGACCTCCAACTCCTCCTGCAGCGAGGCGATCTGCGCTGTGACGCGCTCGTGGCCCTCCTCGTTCTGCCGCAGGTCGGCGGCCACCCTGGCCTCGTACTCAGCTTGCAGGCTCTGGCTCTTGGACAGGACATCGGACACGAATACCACCACTCACCTTCAGGGTCTCCGACAGCGTTGACGCCCGAGATACCGGCTGCCCATCCAAGGCGACCGGGCCGAACGCGATTCGTTTCGGACGGACGCGAGGATTGCCTTCTCGGACACCGACTTCGACAGTCAGGTAACTGTCTGCCGACACAGTAAACCCCGTGGGCTCATATTCAGCTATGCCCCCGTACGAACTCCTACCAGCGCGGCCGCGCCGTACAGCACGCTCAGCAGTGGCGCAGGACACTTCCAACGCCCAACAGGACGACGACGTCCGGTCACTCCAAAGGGTCATCCAGTATGTGCGCGAACGGCCGAGTGACTGTACGACTGGTGCGGTCGAGACCCCCGATCGCCTCCGGGCTGAGCACGGTGAGGGTCATGGCCGGGCTCGCAGCCATGCGGCGAAGGCGTCCAGGGCCGGCGCGGGGTCGTGTCGTCCGATGCCGACGCGGAAGCGGTCCGTGGGTGTGTCGGTGAGTTCGGAGCGGTAGATGCTCGCGGGCAGCAGCAGGACTCCGGCTTGCTCGACGAGCTCGGTGCAGAACGCCTCGACCCCGTCCGGACCCAGATAGCGCGGATAGGCCACACAACCGCCGTCCGGGGCCCGCCACTCGAAGAGCTCGCCGAACTCGGCGAAGAAGGCGTCGAAGGCCGGCACATTGGCGGCGATGATGGCACGGTTGCGCTCCAGGATGTACTGCCGGGCCTTGACGGCGATTCGGGCCAGGACCTCACTCGGCGCCGAGTTGCAGATCGTCGTGTAGTGCTTGGCACGTTCCAGCCGGGAGCGCAGTTCCCGGTCCCGGCAGGTGATCCAGCCGATCCTCAGCCCCGGCAGGCCCAGCGACTTCGATGTGACGTTCAGCGACAGGGCCCGCTGCGACAGGTCGGCGGCCTGCGGCAGAGTTCGCGAGGGGTCGGGTTCGAGCCCGCGGTAGACCTCGTCGCTGAACAGATGGATCCCTCGCTCGTCGCACAGGTGGGCAAGGCGGGTGAAGTCCGCGACATCGATGACCTTGCCCGTGGGGTTGTTGGGGAAGTTGACCGAGACCACCCGGGTGTTGGGGCGGATCGCGGCGACCACCTCGTCCAGGTCCAGGGCCCAGTCCCGCTCGGGATCCAACGCCACCGCGCCGACCTCGCACAGCGACAGCGGGACGGTCTCGGCGGCCTGGTAGTTGGGGGCGAGCACCACCGCGTGGTCACCGGGTCCCAGCAGGACCTGCATGGCGATGTACAGGGCTTCCTCCGCGCCGGCGAAGCAGATCACGTCGTCGGCTTCCGCATGGTCGTACATCTGCGCGATGGCGTGCCGCAGGCCCGGGTCGCCGAAGGTCTGCGTGTAGCCGAAGGACAGCGTCTCCCAGGCATGCCGGTCCTCGGCGTCGGCCAGCGCCAGCAGTTCGGCCATGGTCATGGTCTGCGCGTCGGAGGCGGTCAGATGGTGGCGGGCGGTGAACTCCCAGCGGGAGAAGTAGGTCTCCAGCCGGAAGTCGGGCAGTTGGGTCACGAGGCGTTCCCTTGGGCTTTGAGTTCGGCCAGGAGTGCGTAGACGGTGGAGCGAGACGCCTTGAGAGCGCCCGCGACGACCGGGACCGCGCGCCGGAAGGCGAAGACTCCGGCCCGGTCGAGTTCGGTGAGTACGGTGAGGCGGTCCTCCCGCCCGAGGCGTTCGACGGGGCGTCCCCGAGCGCGGACGAACGAGCCGATGATCTGGTGCACCCGCTCGGTCCAGTCCTGTTCGAACAGAGCCTCGGGACGCGGTGTCGAGGGTGCGGCGAATCCCGCCAGCAGTGCGGCCGCCCGGTCCATCGGCGTCCGGTCGAGGTTGACGCACATCACGGCCGACGGCTGTCCCTCCTCGTCCCTGAGCACCGCGCTGACCGAGGAGAGGCGCCGCCCGTCGGCCAGGAGCTTCTCGTAGGGCCCGTAGACATCGCGGGCCGACGGGTCCAGGCGGTCCAGCTCGCCCAGCAGCGAGGGGTCACCGGGTCCGCGCCTGGTCATCGGATTCCAGATGGCCAGCACCCGGTCGCGTGCGGCGTCGTGCAGGACCACCTCGGCATAGGGGCCCAGCAGCAGGGCCACGGCTTGGCACGCCGGTGACCACATCCTCACGCGCGGGTCGGCGCTGTCCTCTGAGATCTCCATATCTGGAGGTTATGTCCAGGGTGGACTTTCAGTCCAGCACCTCACTTGGACTTACTGTCCGGACTGGAGGATCGGTCCAGAGCGCAAGCGGTGCGAGAGCCGGTGCGCCGAGCCCGCCGGAGGGTCACCCTGCGTCCCCGAATCCGATCCCAGCGTGAAAGATCCCCGCGGACCGCGCATGTCAAGAGATCGGTCTGCGGATTTTCTAGCGGTACCGCTCGGATCGCCCCATGTGCCCGGTAGGCCCGGCACATCTCGCCCATGAGTCTGGTGACACCGCCCGGCGCAGTGCGCTGACCTTCAATGCCCTCTCGGAAGGAGTTGCCATGGAAGAGCCCGACCACCGCGACGTTCGCGGCGCCCTGGGCGACGTGACCGCGCGGGCGACGCACGAGCGTCCCGGAGCGCTCCCGGTGGTCCGACGATGACCGGGTCAACGGTGTGCACGCACCCGGGCGCCTGCGGTGCCACGGCTTCTCCGTCCCCCTGGGTCTTCGAGTCGTCCCCCCGGGCCGCCGGGAAGGCCCGTCGTACGATCCGGCGGCAGCTGCTGTGCTGGGGGCTGACGGCTCTGACCGACGACGCGACCCTGATCGCGTCCGAGCTCGTCACCAACGCCGTCGTCCACGGCAGCGGCTCGGTCTCGCTCACCGCCCGTCTGGTCACCAGCTCACCCAGGAACATCGACCTGCACATCGAGGTGACCGACCACGGGCACGGCTGGGAGTCCGGTCACCACGCCTCGCGGCTGCCGGTCGCTCCCCTGTCCGACGGCGGCCGGGGGCTGCATATCGTCCGGGCGACCGCCCACCTGTGGGGCGCCTCCCGGACCCCCGACGGCTGCACCGTGTGGGCCCGGCTGCCCGCGGGTTCCCTGCGTCCCGTGCCGCGCACACGTCCGGAGCCCAGGGGTCTGATCCACGCGGACCTCTCCCCGCAGGTCTAGCATTGACGGCAGTACGCTTCCGACGGTTCGCGAACGGTGCGCCGCGCCGGACCGCGCCGCCCGCGACCGAGAACAAGGGGCGCCGCGCCGTGAAGCTGCCCTCCCTCTCCGAACTCAGCAGAATCCTCCACGAGGTCCCGGTCGGTATCTGGGGCGTGGATCGGGACCTGCGCTTCCAGTTCGCCGCCGGACACGCCTTCGAAGGGCTCGCCGACCGAGAGGGGCCGGTCTCCCGGGTGACGGTGGTCGACTTCCTGGACCTCTCACCGAAGGGGAAGCCCGCGTCCTGCCTGGCGGCGGCGCTCGGCGGCAGGGCATCGGCGTTCCGGCTCAAGCGCGGCGAGCACTGGATGCTCGTGCACGCCGCGCCCTGGGAGGGCCGTGGCGGCATCGTCGGGATCGTCGGAGCGGTCATCGACATCGACGCGCAGGTGGAGGCCGAAAAGGCCCGCCACCAGGCGGAACTGAAGTTCCGGCGGTTCATGGACAGCGCTCCCGCGTACGCGTTCATGTTCGACGAGCAGGAGCGGCTCACCTACGCGAACCAGCCCTACCTCGACCTGTACGGAAAGACCGCCTCCCAGGTCATCGGCAAGACCCAGCACGAGCTCCACCCGCCCGACGTCGCCGACCAGTACGTCGCCGCCGACGAGCAGGTGCGCCGGGGGCGGCGCCCGATGCGCATCCAGGCCAAGGCCACCCGCTTCGACGGCCACACCTACTACTCCGACGGCTACAAGTTCCCCTTCCGCTCCCCGGACGGCCGACTGCTCGTCGGTGGGATCTTCGTCGACACCACGGCGCGAGTGCGTGCCGAGCGGGAGCGGCAGGCGGCCGAGAGCCGATTCGCGCTCTTCATGGACTTCAGCCCCGCGATCTCCTTCCTCGTCGATGCCGACGACCGGACCGTGTGGGCGAACAAGACCTACCTCGACGAGATCGGCAGGAGCGCCGAGGACGTCGTCGGCAAGCTGCCCGACGAGATTCACGGCCCCGGAACGGGCGAGCAGTTCGGGCCCAGCACCCAGGAGGTCCTGCGGACCGGGTCACCGGTGCGCACGGAGCAGGCGGTGTACTTCGACGACGGCACCTTCCGCCACCTGGACGGCTACAAGTTCCCCGTCCCCCAGCCCGACGGCTCGTGCCTGGTCGGCGGCACCTTCGTGGACGTCACCGAGCGGGTGCGCGCCGAGCAGGCCCGAAGGTCCGCGGAGGAGCGCTTCTCCACCTTCATGCGGCTGCTGCCCGCGGCGGCGTACACCAAGGACGAGAACCTGCGCTTCACCTGGGCCAATACGGCGGCCCTGCGGAACATGGGAGTGGAGTTGGCGGACCTGGTGGGGCGCACCGACATCGAGATCGACGACGGGCCCCTGGGCCGGACGCACCACGAACAGGACGCCTCGGTCCTCGCGGCCAGGCACCCCATGGCCTTCCACGTCCGGACCAACGGCCGGGACATGGAGGACGTGGGGCAGAGCTTCGGTTTCCGCTTTCCGCTGCCCGGGGACGGCAATGACGCGGTGGGCGGGGTGTTCCTGGACACCACCGAGGAGAGGCGCGCCCGCGAGGGCCTGGCGGAGAGTGAGACCCGTTTCCGCATTCTCTTCGAACGCTCTCCCATCGGCATCGCCGTCACCGACATGGGAGCGAGGATCGCCGAGGTCAACAGTGCCTTCGCCGACATGCTGAAGACTACATCCGCCGAGCTCAAGGGCACCTGCCTACCGGATCTGACCTACCCTCGGGAGGACCCCGAGGAGAGCGGGCAGCTGCGGCAGCTGATCTCGGGTCAGCGCTCGCAGTACCGCCTGGACAAGCAACTGGCCCGCCCGGGAGGCGACGAGCCGGTGAGCGTGACGCAGCTGACCACCGTGGTGAGGGACTCCTCCGGCACTCCGCAGGCGATGATCGCGATGGTCAGCCTGGTGCACGATGTCACCCAGCGCACGGCGGACTCGTGGAAGCCGGAGGACATCCGCCTTCTGAAACTCGTGGCGGACGGCGCCTCGGACGCCCAGGCCTCCCGCGCCCTCGGACTCGGCGAGTCCACGGTCCGGCTGCGGCTGAGCTCGCTGAAGCGGCGCCTGCGGGCGACCAACCGGGCGCACTTGGTCGCCCGTGCCTACCAGGTGGGACTGCTGAGCGTGGTGGACAGCCGGGTCTGACGCGTCATCGCGGTGCGTCGAGACCTCCCAGGTCGAGTCGGCGCAGGCGGGCGGGGTCGGCGAGTACGTTCAGCTCCACGATCCTGCCGCCGGTGACGGTGCAGCCCATGACCGAGAACGGCACTCCCTCGGGAGCGTTGACCAGTCCCATGGCTCCGTTGACGAGCGCCGGCCGCGCGAACTGGGCGAACCGCGCGAAGGCGAGCGCCTGCTCGGCCACGGCCCTGGCTCCACGGATCAGCTGCGAGGCACCGGCGAGCCCGGCGGGCCCGGTTCCGGTGTCGGCCCGGAGCACGACCTCCGGATCCAGCAGCGCGAGGAGCGCGTCGAAGTCACCGGCGCGTGAAGCGGCGAGGAAGGCGTCGACGACCTCGCGCTGGCGGGAGAGGTCGCTGTCCGGCGTGGCCGCTTCCCGCACCCGGCGGCGGGCGCGGCTGGCGAGCTGCCTCGCCGCCGCCGGGGTGCGGTCCACGATGGGCGCGATGTCGTCGAAGGGCACGGCGAACATGTCGTGCAGCACGAAGGCGAGCCGCTCGGCGGGAGGCAGCGCGTCCAGCACCACGAGCAGCGCCAGGCCGACCGAGTCGGACAGCAGGGCCTCCTGCTCGGGGTCGTGCCCGTCGGCCCTGCCGATGACCGGGTCGGGAACATGCGCCTCCAACGGGTCCTCACGACGTGAGGCACGCGAGCGCAGCATGTCCAGGCACACCCGCCCGACGACCGTCGTCAGCCAACCACCCAGGTTCCGCACACCGCTGGCATCGGAGCGCTGGACGTGGAGCCAGGCCTCCTGCAGGGCGTCGTCCGCCTCGCTCAGCGAGCCGAGCATCCGGTAGGCCACCGCTCGCAGATGCGTCCGGTCGGCCTCGAAGCGCTCCGCCGCAGATTCGTGTGCGTTCATCCGTCGCGTTCTCCCGTCGTGATCCGTCAGCGCTGTGACGGATGGGATCCCGACGATAGGACAGGGGCCTGCCGCCCCGGTCGACGGGCTCCCGCGGCACGACGGCGGTCACACCTTTCCCAGCGTCATGGGCATGGGGGTGACATCGCGCTGTGCCATCTCCACGATCGGGGCGGACACGGGCAGCGGCCCGGGGGCCAGCAGATGGCGTGCCGCCTCGAACGGCTCAGCGGCCTCACAGCCGCTGAGCCAGCCGTGCCAGGCGTCCTTGGCGGCGAGGTGCTCGGCCGTCAGATAGGGCCGGTCGGACTGGCTGCGGTGCATCGCCACCGCCCGGGCGCGCGCCTGGGCCTGAGAGGGAGTGATCGGCCCGAAGACCGTCGCGGTGAAACCCGGACCGCTGCTGGGTGTGCGGTACCAGGCGAGGTTGACCGCCGAGCGGCGGACCGCGGACCAGGTGATGGCAGCGGCGGCACGGTGGTCCTGGTGGGTGTCGTCCGGATGTGGCGCGAGCACAAGATGGGCGCCGCCGACGATCCCCTCCAGCCAGCGCACACGCGCCGAGGTCACCTCCAGCGCACCGTCCTGCCCCGATTCGTCCACGACCAGCCGGGCGCCGAGCACCTGAGCCGCGTCCGCCGCTTCCCGCACACGCCCGTGCGACGAACCGGTCATCAGCGCGATCACCACGGGCCAGCCCGCCTGGGCATAGCCCGAGAGCAGTGCTCCGGCGCCGTACTCGGCATCGTCGGCGTGCGGGGAGACGGCGACGACGGTGCCGCCCGACTGGCGGGAGGCGGTGTCGGGCATCGTGCGCGGATCCATCTGACTCTCTTCCTGGTTGTACTTGGCCTGTTTCTCCAGGGGCCGGCCGCCAGTCTCGCGCCACCGCGGCCGGACCGGTCGCACCTGAGTGAGGGTGTCCCCACGGTTCGTCGGCAGGTCAGCCGTCTACGGGGCCGGCTCCGGGCCATTCGGCGGAGGAACATCGCGGCGTTCACGGGGGGCAGTGCTCACGAAACCACCATTCGGGTAGACCCTTACAAGTCCGTACGAACAAGTCGCTGAATATGACCACGTTTTGCCGCAATGGGTTCCGAAGGGCCGGTAAAAAGGGGGTGTGGACATCGACTTGACCTACGACAAGTGGGGGCGGCTTCGCGCCATCGGCGACATCCCGATCGCGTACGACCAGATGGGGAGCCGGCCCTGCGCGCTCGGGCCGTTCCGCCTCCGCTACGACCGGATGGGCAGCCGTCTTCGCGCTGTCGGCGACATGGGCATCGACTACGACCACTGGGGCAGCCGGCCCCGCGCACTCGGGGAGTGGGATCTCGAGTACGGCAGGTTCGGCACGACTGTGAAACGTGTCGGCCCCCATGACGTCGGCCATGACTGGCACGGCAGCCGTGTCCGCACCCTTGGGCCATTCGCCGTGTCCTACAGCAAGTGGGGCTCTCGGCCCACTCAGGTGCAGCTCTCGGAGGAGTACGCGTCGCTGCCCGACGAGCTCCTCTTCGTGCTCTTCCTCGTCCTGTACTGGCAGGAGCAGCAGTCCAAGGCATCCCGCGAGCGCCTGATGGAGTAGCGCCCGCGCCAACGGCATGTCGTCCCGAGCGCGCGGTGGCGTCCGCGGGGGGCGTCTTTGTGCGGCGGGCGTCTTGTGCGGATGCGCGTCGCACGGTTGCGCGTCGCACGGACACGGCAGCGCGGTCACGGTGCGACGACACGCGGTTGTGCTACTGCCTCGGCGGCTCGCCGCTCGATCCCCCATGGCCGCCCGATCCCACATGGCCGCCCGACCCGGCGGTGCCGCGCCTCTTGGTGACGAAGGCACGGCGGGAGGCGGCGAAGCCGTGCCGGTCGGCGAAGATGTCCTCATTCATCCGGCCCAGTTCCTCCGCGCGGTACGCCTCCAGCGGCTTGCGCTCCAGGTCGGACGACAGGCGGTCGCGTTTGGCGGCCACGAGCCGTTCCTGGTCCCGGACCAGCCGCTGGAGGTGGTCGTCCAGTGCCTCCTCGAACGCCACCGGGTGGCGCGGCAGCACCGCGTCGGCCAGCCCCAGGCGCAGTGCCTCGTCCGTGCCGACGGGCAGGCAGCGCGTCGTGAGCCGCTCGGCCTCGGGGCGTCCGGCTCGCCGGGGCAGTACAAAGGTCCAGTACTCGGAGCCGTACAGGCCCATCGTCCGGTAGTGCGGATTGAGGACCACGCCCTGCCTCAGCAGGACCTGGTCGGCTCCGAGGGCGAGCATGACGCCGCCCGCGCCCGCGTTGCCTTCCACCGCCGCGACCACCAGTTGGCGCACGCACTGGATGATCCCGCGGCAGACGTCGTTGACGGCGTTGATGTTGTACCAGGCCTCCATCGCCGGTCGGGGCGCGGCTTCGATGGCGTTGAGGTGGATCCCGTTGGAGAAGACCTCACCGCCGCGGAGCACCAGCACCGTGGTGTCCTGCGCGGCGGCGTGCCTCAGTGCCGCCGCCAGGCGCCGGCACTGCGATGTCGACATGGCGCCGTTGTAGAAGGAGAAGGCCAGCGTGCCGATCGGGCCCACGCGACGGTAGGCGATCTCACGGTAGCCCCGCTTGTCGTCGTCCGGCTCGAACGTCGTGGGCAGCGCGGGGACCCCGGCGAGCCGTTCCCCCAGTACGGTGGCCGCCGGCAGTTTGATGGTGGCCTCGCCGTCCTGGGGCACGGGCCGGGCGTGCCCCACCCACAGCGCGCCGTCCCCCGTCCGCACCAGGATGGCGCCATGCCGGAGGGCGGCCACCGAGCCCGGCTCCCCCGGACCCGCGTCTGCGGCCGGGTGTGCGTCGAAGACGGACACGGGCAGGCCGAGGAGTTCGGTGCGCACGCCCGGCGAGCCGTCACCGCATCTGATCCTGCGCAGGACATGGGCGGTGTCGTCGGCCCAGGAGAAGGCGCGGTCCTCCTGGCGCATCAGGGGCCGGGCCCGTCCGATCACCTCCGCTGCCCCGCGGCCGAGCGGCCGGGGGGCGAAGCCCGGGTCCGCGGCCTTGCCGACAACCTCGTGGACCAGCTCGACGGCGGCGTCCGCCACGGGACCGTTGTACAGGCTGCTCTTGCGCGGCGTTTCCGCTCCGACGGCGAACGTCCGTGTGGCCCAGACGGGTCCCGCGTCCATCTCCTCCACGGCCTGCAGGGCGGTGACTCCCCATACGCGTTCGGCGTCCGCCACCGCCCAGTCCAGGGCGGACGGTCCGCGGTCGCCCAGCGGACCGGGGTGGATGATGATCGTCCGATGGTTGGCCCAGACCTCCTCGGGGACGCGTTCGCGCAGGAAGGGGCAGACGATCAGCTCCGGATCGGCGCGGGCGACCGCGACGGCCATGGAGGAGGCACCGGACGGCAGCGCCACCTCCACCTCGTGTCCCGAGGCCCGCAGTTCCAGCCAGACACGCTGACTGAGGCCGTTGAACGCTGAGCAGAGCAGCAGGATCTTCACCGGGTGGGGCTCCCGTCGGACGTGGGCACGACCACATCTACCCGGGATCCACCCGGGAAGGGAATCCGGCGCGCTCCCACCTCCCGCGGGGCCTCCGGATGGCCCGGACCTTTGGCCCAATCGGGTGCCACCTCTCGCACGGTCGGCCCAGACGCGGCGGTCGAACACGGCCACCGCGGTCGCGCCCGCGCGGCGGCGGGCGGCGGGCGGCGGGCACGATCGGGCGTGTTCCGGTCTCCGGGTCGTCGATGACGCGGGCGGGGCAGCCGGAAGACCTCATCCACCAGCTCCGCGGTCACGATCGCCTTCGGCGGTCCGGCGGCCACCACCCGCCCTGGCGACCCGGCGGCGCGCAGTGCGCTCGACATTCTCGGCAGGCTTCCGCGCGACAGCCGCATGAGGAGCGAACTCCCCCGGGTCTACGGTGAGTTGGTGACGAACGCGTAGGGCTCCGGTGCGGAGCGGGAGCGGCACGCCACTCCCGCCGAAAAGTACTTAGGTTAGGTTAACCTAAGTCCATCGTCGGCCTTCCGCGGCTGCCCGTGGACCTCCCGAGAGAAGGACTCCGTCATGCCGCAGCCCAGAACCGCCCCCCTCTCCCGTCGCGGCCTGCTCACCGCCTGTGGGAGCAGCGGCGGTTCGGGCTCACCGCCGAGCGGGGGAAGCGGCAGCCGCACCTGGTCGTTCACCGACGACCGGCAGAGGAAGGCGCACCAGGTGGCCGCCCGGGATGCGGTGCCCCGCTTCTCGCACACGGGCGCCGCACCCCTGCTGGAGGATCCGGCCGAGGCCGCCCGGGGCGCCGGGAAGCTCGGTTGAGGCCGCGATGACGAACACCTCCGCCACCGCCACCGCGCCCTTCCGGTTCTTCGACGCACAGGTCGTGCGCAGCGCATGCCTCGGCCCCTCCATGGTCAGGATCACCCTCGGCGGCGAGTCCTTGCGCGACTTCGCCGGGGGCGGCCGCGACCAGAGCTTCTCCCTGTTCCTGCCGCACACCTGGCAGACCGCGCCGGTGGTGCCGACGGGGCTCGGCGACGGCTGGTTCACGCGCTGGCGGGCCATGGATCCGGCGGTACGCGCAGTCATGCGGTCCTACACCGTGCGTGAGCTGTGCCGTGAACGGGCCGAGTTGAAGGTCGACTTCGCGCTGCGCGGCGCCGGCACATCGGCCGCCGCGGCGGCCAGCGGTCCCGCCTCGCGCTGGGCCCGCCGCGCCGGACCGGGTGACCGTGTCATCCTGCTCGGCCCAGCCGTCGAGGACAACAGGAGCGTGAGCTTCCGCCCTCCGGAACCCTTCGGCGAGCGCCATGGCTCCGACTGGGTGCTGATCGCCGCCGACGAGACCGCGCTTCCGGCCGCCGCAAACATCCTGGCCTGGCTGCCGGCCGGTGCACGGGCGAAGGCCTGGATCGAGGTCCGGCACGCCGGGGACATCGAGGACCTGCAGTGCCGGGCCGACGCCGAGGTCACGTGGCTCGTCCGCGGCGACGCCGATGGCTGGTCCAGCAGCCGGTCCGGCAGCCACCCCGTCAGCCGCTCCGGCACCGGACTCGTCGACGCGGTGCGGGACACCGCGCTGCCGGACGGCGCCCCCTACGCCTGGATCGCCGGCGAGTCGGGGACCGTCCGGGCCCTGCGCCGCCATCTCGTCGGCGAGCGGGGTTTCGACCGCGAACAAGTGGTGTCCTGCGGCTATTGGCGGCTGGGCGCCTCCGAGGAGGACCTCCGCGCGGAGGCGCTGTCGTCCACGTCCGGCGACAGCCGAGTGCCGCCGGTCGCGCCGCGTCCATGACCGGGAGCCGGCGCACGACCGCGTTGTACGACCTTACGAACAGAGCGTTCCCCACCGGCCGGATTCATGGACGTTTCCACAATGGCACCGGGTGTTGGCCCACCAGTTTACTGAGGGTCGCATCAGCGTCGTGGCCCGCCGACAAGGCACCCGGCCGCGCGCTGCGCCGCGAAGGCTCGGATGTCGGCACCCCGCGGAAGCGGGGAGAATGCCCCCCGACCTCAGCCGGAACGCTCCACACGGTGCCAACGAGGCCACCGCACAGCAGACCCCCGCTCCGGCCCGCCAGAATCGGAGAAAACGATGCGGTTGCCACAGTCGTCCACCACGGGCGAGCGACACCCTGTCGACGAGGTTCCGCCGCCCTCGCGGCTTGCCGTGCTCAGCCTGCAGCATGTGTTCATCATGTACGCGGGCGCCGTGGCCGTTCCCTTCATCGTCGGCAACGCGCTCAAGCTGGACTTCGCCACGATCGCCCTGCTCGTCAACGCCGACCTGCTCGTCGCCGGTATCGCCACCATCATCCAGGCGGTCGGCGTCTCCAAGGTCCTCGGCGTGCGGCTGCCCGTCGTGGCCGGTGCCACCTTCACCGTCGTCAGCCCGATGATCACCATTGCCGCGAAGCACGGGCTGCCGACCGTCTACGGGGCGATGCTCGTCTCCGGCGTCTTCGGTCTGATCATCGCGAAGCCGTTCGCCAAGATGATCAAGTTCTTTCCACCGCTGGTGTCCGGCACCGTCATCACCGTCATCGGCCTGTCACTGATCGGCCCGGGTGCCGGGATGATCGCCGGCCATGACACCACGGCCAAGGACTACGGCCAGGTCTCGCACATCGCTCTCGGCCTCGGTGTGGTCGCGCTGATCGTGATCTTCGCGCGGACCCTGCGCGGCTTCCTCGGCCAGACCGCGCCCCTGCTGGCGATCGTGGTCGGCAGCCTCGTCGCGATCCCGATGGACCTGTTCCACCTCGAAGGGGTCTCCTCCGCACCGTGGTTCGGCGTCAGCTCGCCGTTCCACTTCGGCGCGCCCCGCTTCGACGCCGCGGCGATCATCTCCATGTGCATCGTGCTGCTGGTCACCTACACCGAGTCCACCGCGGACATGCTGGCCGTGGCCGAGATGACCGACAGGAAGCTGTCGGAGGACGACATCGCCCGAGGACTGGCAACGGACGGCCTGTCGGCGGTGCTGGGCGGCTGCATGAACTCCTTCCCGGACACCGCGTACGCCGAGAACGTCGGACTGGTGCAGATGACCGGAGTGCGCAGCCGCTGGGTGGTCGCCGGGGCGGGCGGCATCCTGGTGACGATGGGTCTGGTGCCCAAGGTGGGCGCGTTCGTCGCGGCCGTGCCGGAGCAGGTGGTCGGCGGCGCCGCGCTCGTCATGTTCGCCATGGTGACGGCCGTCGGCGTCCAGACCCTGAAGAAGGTCGAGTTCCAGGACAACCACAATCTGCTGGTGATCGCCGTCTCGCTGGGCGTGGGCATGCTTCCAGCGGTCGCCACCGACTCCTTCGGCAACGAGGTCTTCTTCAAGCAGTTCCCCAGCTGGGCCCAGACCGTCTTCGGCAGCCCGATCACCCTCACCGTGATCCTGGCCTTCACCCTCAACCTCGTCTTCAACCACCTCGGCTCGGGCCGGCCCGGAGCCAAGGACACGGCCGCCGAAGGGGCGGCGGCCGAGGCGGCGGCCGCCGGATCCACGTCCACGCAGAGCGGCACCGAGGCGCAGCCGGCGGCGACATAGGCATCCGTGGTGCGCTTCGTGCGGGACGGTCAGTGGTCCATGCCGTCCATCTGGTACCGCGGGCCGGGCAGTTCGGCGGCGATGTCCTCGGGCCGCAGGAGGACCGCGAGCCGCTCCGCGGGGAGCAGCCCCCTCTCCAGCACCAGTTCGGCCACACCGCGACCGGTGTCCAGGGACTCCCTGGCGATGTCGGTGGCCGCCGCGTAGCCGATGTGCGGATTGAGCGCGGTGACCAGTCCGATGGAGTTCTCCACCGCCGCGCGCATCGAGCCCTCGTTCGCCGTGATACCCGAGACACACCGCCCGGCGAGCAGCCTGCAGGCCGAGTCCAGGTGCGCGATGCTCTTGTTGAGCGTGTGCAGGATCAGCGGTTCGAACGCGTTGAGCTGGAGCTGTCCGGCCTCGGCGGCCATGGTGACGGCGATGTCGTTGCCGATGACCTCGAAGGCGACCTGGTTGACGACCTCGGGAATCACCGGGTTCACCTTGCCGGGCATGATGCTCGAACCCGCCTGCACCGGAGGAAGGTTGATCTCGCCGAGGCCGGCGCGGGGCCCGGAGGACAGCAGCCTGAGGTCGTTGCAGATCTTCGAGAGCTTGACGGCGATCCGCTTGAGCACCCCGGACAGGTGCACGAACGCACCGCAGTCCTGCGTGGCCTCGACGAGGTTCGCCGCGGTCACCAGGGGACGTCCGGTGATCCGGCTCAGATGCTCACGAGCGGCCTCCGTGTAGCCGGGCGGCGCGGTGAGCCCCGTACCGATGGCCGTGGCACCGAGGTTGATCTCGTACAGCAGCGCCACGGCCTCGATGAGCCTGCCGCGGTCCTCCTCCAGCATCACCGTGTAGGTGCTGAACTCCTGACCGAGCGTCATCGGCACGGCGTCCTGGAGCTGAGTGCGCCCCATCTTCAGCATCCCCCGGAACGCCACTGCCTTGACCGCGAAGGTCTCCGCGAGCACGGACATCGCGTCGAGCAGGCCCTCCGCGGCGGCGATGGTCGCCAGATTGACAGCCGTCGGGTAGGCGTCGTTGGTCGACTGGCTGCAGTTGACGTCCTCGTTGGGGTGCAGGTGGTGGTACTCGCCCTTGCTGTGGCCGAGCAGTTCCAGAGCCCGGTTGGCGATCACCTCGTTGGCGTTCATATTGGTCGACGTTCCGGCGCCGCCCTGGATGACGTCCACGACGAACTGGTCGTGCAGGTGACCCATGCGGATCTCCTTGCAGGCACCGACGATGGCCTCGGCCCTGCGGGTGTCCAGGATGCCGAGTTCGCCGTTGGCGCTGGCGGCGGCCTCCTTGACCGCCGCGAGGGCGTCGATCAGATGCGGGTACGCGCCGATCGTGGTTCCGGTGACGGGGAAGTTCTCCGTGGCGCGCAGCGTGTGGATGCCCCAGTAGGCGTCGGAGGGGACCTCTCGTTCCCCGAGCAGGTCGTGCTCCACGCGGTGGGTGTCGGAACGGTCCGTCGTGGCACAGCAGGTCTCAGCCATCATGTTCCTCGAGTGGTCGATGGGCTTGTGAAGGCAGTGGGTGGTGCGTTGACGGCCGGTCAGGCAGCGGCGGTGAGGGCGTCGGCGGCACGCAGCGCCAGGGCGCCGCACGGACGGACCTCGCCGACGACCGCCCCGCCCCCGTACACCGCGGCGCCCATGAACGGGGCAAGCGCGGCGGGGTCGACGCCGCTGATCGCCAGCGCCGCGGCGGCCACCGGCATTCGCGCCCGGTCCGAGCCGTCGGCGATCTTCACTCCGATGGCACGCCCGTCCGGCAGCGCCGCGACCTGCACGGCCTCGAACCCGTCCTTGGCGAGAAGGCCGGGCACCGCCTGCATCAGCCGGGTGACGTCGCGGCGGCTTCCGGCGACCATCTGGGGATGGGCGCGGACGGCGTCGGCGACACGGCGTTCACGGCTGCCGGGCTTCGCGGAGGCGATCCGGGAGAACGCCCGGGTCAGGCCGAGCAGGGAGACGGACAGCAGGGGTGCCCCGCAGCCGTCGACCGTGGTCCGGGCGACGGGCCGGCCGGTGAGGTCCTCCACGGTTGCGGTGATCGCCTGCTGCACAGGGTGGTCCGGGCGGTGGTAGTCGTCGAGCGGCCACCCCCGCAGCCGGGCCGTCGCCAGCATGGCGGCGTGCTTGCCCGAGCAGTTCTGGGCCAGGCGCGAGGCCGTCCGTCCGCGTGCCAGCCAGCGGGAGCGGACCTCCGGGTCGAAGGGCAGGTCGGGGACGTTGCGCAGATGCCCCTCGGTCAGACCTGCCCCGCGCAGGATCCTCGACACACCGGTCAGGTGGAAGCGCTCGCCCGAGTGGCTGGCCGCGCTGAGCGCGAGCGCCGGGTCGTCCAGATCGAGGCCGGCGCGCAGCATCCCCACCGCCTGGAGGGGTTTGAGCGCCGACCGGGGATAGATCGCCGCGTTGGAGTCGCCGGCCTGGAAGAGCACATGGCCGTCCGCGGCGAGCACCACGACGGATCCGTGGTGGACGCCCTCGATCAGTCCGTCGCGGACGACATGGGCGAGGGGGACGTGGAACGGTTCGCGGATCGGCGGCGGGCTCGTCATCGGACCGAGGCCCTTCGTGAGGCGGCGTCGAGCCGTGTGGCGTCGACGCGGCGGCGGACACAGAACCAGCCGGCGACCAGGGCCGCGGCGATGGCCGGGATCAGCATGACCGTGATCCTGCCCGCTCCGCCGTCCGCCCACATCAGGACCAGGACGCCCACGAGGAAGACCAGCGTCGCGATCTGCGTGTAGGGGGCGCCTGGAAGCCGGTATCCGGGTCGGGTGACCCTGCCCTCGGCGGCCGCACGGCAGAACAGCAGGTGACAGACCATGATCATGGCCCAGGTGCTGAGGATGCCGATGGCCGCGAAGTTCAGCACGATCTCGAACGCCTTGCTGGGTACGAGGTAGTTGAGGCCGACGCCGAGCACGCAGAAGCCCGCGGTGAGCAGGATGCCTCCGTAGGGCACCTGACTGCGGCTCATGACACCGGTGAACCTCGGCGCGGAGCCGGCCAGCGCCATCGAGCGCAGGATGCGGCCGGTGGAGTACAGCCCGGAGTTCAGGCTCGACATCGCGGCGGTCAGGACGACCAGGTTCATCACTCCGGCGGCCGCGGGCACACCGACATGCGACAGGACGGTGACGAACGGGCTCTGCGACGCCGAGTAGCCGTCCCAGGGCAGGAGCATCGCCAGCAGAAGCACGGAGCCGACGTAGAAGACGCCGATGCGCCACATGATGGAGTTGATGGCCTTGGGCATGATCTTCTCGGGCTGGCTCGTCTCGCCGGCGGTGATGCCCACCAGTTCGACCGACGCGTAGGCGAAGACGATGCCCTGCATCACCAGCAGCATGGGGAGCAGGCCGTTGGGGAAGATGCCGCCGTTGTCCAGCACCAGCCCGGGGCCCGGGACGTTTCCGTCGACGGGGTGGCGGGTGACCAGCAGGACGATGCCGACGCACATGAACAGCACCAGCGCGGCCACCTTGACGGTGGCGAACCAGAACTCCAGCTCACCGAAGATCTTCACCGAGATCAGGTTCACCGAGAGCACCACCGCCAGGGCCACGAGAGCGACCATCCACTGCGGGACGTCCGTGAACATCCCCCAGTAGTGGGTGTAGGTCGCGACCGCGGTGATGTCGGCGATTCCGGTGGTGGCCCAGTTCAGGAAGTACATCCACCCGGCCGCGTAGGCGCCCTTCTCCCCCAGGAACTCACGTGCGTAGGAGACGAAGGCCCCCGACGAGGGGCGGTACAGGACGAGTTCGCCCAGCGAGCGGACGACGAGGAAGGCGAAGAATCCGCACACCCCGTAGGCGATGGCGAGTGAGGGACCGGCGTTGGCGAGCCGTCCCCCGGCGCCGAGGAAGAGGCCGGTGCCTATGGCACCGCCGATGGCGATCATATTGACGTGCCGGGACTTCAGCGACTTGCTGTAACCCGCGTCCCCGGCGTCGACATGCGCTGCCGAGGGGGCGTCGGATGGGACACCGACGGGCTGCTCCACTGCGGGCGGAAGGGTCCGCTCACTCATGCGCTGGGTCTCTTTCGTTCGCTTCGTGCGTGCGTGCGGGCCGCACGATGGTGTGAAGGGCCGCCTCGACGCTTTCGAGGTGGGCCGCCATGGCCTGCGCGGCCCGCGGGCCGGTCCCGGCGGCGATCGCTTCGACGATCGCGCGGTGCTCCCGGTCCGAGTGCGTACGGCGCCGACCGCCTAGCTGGTTCAAGAACGCCGACTGGTGGGCCAGCGCGTCACGGATCTCCTCGATGATCTTTCCGAACACCGGGTTGCCGGACGCCTGGGCGACCGTGACGTGGAAGAGCGTGTCCAACGCCACCCAGACGGTGGTGTCGGTCTCCCGCTCCATGCGCTCGAGCAGATGAGCGAGAACGTCGAGATCCTCCTGGGATCGCCGGTCGGCCGCGTACTGGGCGACCGGAATCTCGACGTGACGACGCACCTCGAACAGGTCGCGAGCGGAGTAGGTGCCGAACGTGGGGTTCTCCACGGGACCTTCGGCCACGACATAGGTGCCCTTGCCTGCCTTCGAGACGGTCAGCCCCAAGGCCTGCAGCGCGCGAAGCGCCTCTCGGACGACGGGACGGCTCACCGAGAACCGCTGCCCGAGCTCTGCCTCCGAGGGCAGTTTGTCCCCGACGGCGAAGTCGCCCCGTTCAATGGCGTCTCGCAGATGGGCGAGTACGGCTTCCATGGCGCTGACCCGCCGGGGCACACCATGACCTGTCTGCTTGTCTGACAAGTTCATGAGCAGCGACCATACGATCCGCAGGGCGCAGGCGTCAATGGACCTCTGGACTCAAGCCTTTGGGCGATTCTCACCAAAGCATTCAAAAGGGCTGGTCGGAGTGCTGATAGCCGAGCCGGAGCATATGGACCTGACGGCGGCGACCTCGCGAGCCCCTGAGGTTCCTTTGAGGATTCTGTGGCCAATGCTGATGAAACCCCCAGTACGGGACACGCCATGATGCTTACGCCTGGTGATCATCCAGTCGCAGACCCCTGCCCAATCGGGAGGCCAGGAATGCGCCATCGCAGCGAAGACGAGCCCTACGGTCGACGCCTCTCCGCCGGAGAACGTCTGTCCATCGGGATGGGGGGACACAACGTCGTCCAGCACGTGGTCGAGGGTGTGGGCGAGGTGCGGGCGGAGGATCTCGGCGCCGCCGTCGCGGTCGCCTCCGATGCCTGCCCGGGCCTGCGGCTGAGGCGCCGCGGGCAGCGTTGGACGGACAGCGGCATCGCACCGGCCGTGCGTGTGCTGGACGCGGGAGCCTTCGACCGGGAGCGGCTCGACTCGTCCGCCCTGAGAGAGCCGCTGGATTCGGGCCCCACCTGTGAGGTCGTACTCGTCACCGGTGCCCCGACCACGGTGGTCTTCCGTGCCTGGCACGCGGTGACCGACGCCCGCGGTCTCATGCTGTGGGCCGCCGACGTGTTCCGGGCGCTGCGCGGTGAGGAACCGCTCGGAGCCCGCTCCGCCGTCAACAGCGACGAACTGCTGCGCCTGCTCGACCAGTCGCAGCCGCTGCCTCCCGCGCTGCGGGCGGCGGGCAGGCTGGAGTGGCCCTCCCCTCTCGGGCGCCTGCCCCGCGGGCGGCGTGCAGTGGTGTGGCGCCGTCGCACGGTCGACGGCAGCCACCCGGCCGCCACGGCCAAGGTCGCCGCCGCCCTCTCCGCGAAGCACGGACCCGGCGGTGAAGGGCGGTTCTTCGTCCCCGTCGACCTGCGCCGCCACGCCCCGGACATCCGGTCGACGGCCTGGCTCTCCCAGGCCCTCGTGCTGGACGTGCGCGGGGGCGACAGCTGGGAGGAGGTGCACCGCCGCATGCTCACCGCCCTCGCGGGGCGGCAGGAGTTGGCGCTGCGCACCGAACCGCGGTCGCTGCGCATGCCGTCGCCCCTGCTCCGCCTGCTCTGCGCGGCGGTGGACGGCGAAGCGGTCAGGAAGGACCGGTACTCGGCTCTGGCCTTCATCACGCACCTGGGGGACTTCGACCTCGGCGACTTCAGCGCGGCCGGCTTCCGGGCGACAGGGCTGTACACGCTCGGCGCCGTCGGACCGGGGGCTCCGCCCTCGCTCGAGATGCTCGAGAGCGGTGGTCGCACCGACATCACCGTGACCTGGCAGGACGGTCCCGGTGTGGCCGAGCGTGCCGAGGAACTGCTCGCGGACATCGAGGAGGCCCTCTCCCCTCGCGCGCACCGGCGGTGGGCGGGCAACGACACCGCCCGGCCGCTCCCTTCGGACCTCTCGGTGGTCCGGCTGTTCCGTCAGCAGACCCTGAGGACACCGCACCGCGTGGCGCTCAGCGGGCCGGAGGGCGAGGTGACCTACCGGGAGCTGAGCCGGCGGGCGGACATCGTCGCGGCCGCACTCAGCCGCCGGGGCGCCGGCCCCGGCACGGTGGTCGGCCTGCTCGCCGACCGCTCGGTGGCCGCCGTCGCCGGCCTGTGGGGAGTACTGCGGGCGGGCGCCTGCTACCTTCCTCTGGACGCCCGGCACCCGGATGCCCGCCTGACCGCTCTGCTGGCCGATGCCGAGGCCTCGCTCTGCCTGGTCCAACGGCCCTACGACCGGCGCACGTACCTCCCGCTGGACTGTGAGCCGCTGGTGCTGGACGACCTGGAGACGGACACCCCTGGGGAGCCCTTCCAGGATGTCGAGGTGCGTGGCGACGATCTGGCCTACGTCATCTACACCTCCGGGACGACCGGCCGGCCCAAGGGCGTCCAGATCGAGCACCGGAGCCTTCTCAACTATGTCCGTTGGGCCACACGGGAGTTCGAGGTCGACGCCGCGACCCGGCTGCCGCTGATCACCTCGCCCTCCTTCGACGTCTCCGGCACCTCCGTCTTCCTGCCCCTGCTGGCCGGAGGCGAGGTGATACTCGTCCGCGACGAACCCAACCACCTCACTCTGCGCCGTGTGATCGAGCGCTCCGGCGCCAACACGCTGAATCTGACCCCGTCTCATCTCGATCTCATCGGGCAGCTGGACGTGCTGACGACGGAATTCCGCAGTGTGATCGTGATCGGCGAGCAGCTGCGTGTGGAAGTGGCCTCCCGGGCACAGGAGATCTTCGGGCCGAAGTGCCGCATCATCAATGAGTACGGGCCGACGGAGGCGACCATCGGATGCACCGCTCACACCTTCGACGAGGAGTTGGACGGAGCGGGCGCCACGGTGCCCATCGGGCTGCCGGCGGACAACACCGCGGTGTTCCTGCTCAACGACAGGCGTGGATTCGTCGCGCCCGGCGAGGCGGGTGAGATGTACCTGGCCGGTGTGCAGCTGGCACGCGGCTACCGGGGGCGCCCGGACCTGGACGCCGAGCGCTTCCCCACGCTCGCCGACGGAACCCGCGTGTACCGCACCGGCGACCTGGCCAGGATCCTGCCCTCGGGCCGGCTGGAGTTCATCGGGCGGATCGACGACCAGGTCAAGGTGCTCGGCCATCGGGTGGAGCCCGCGGAGGTGGCGCAGGCCCTGGAAACCCATCCGGCCGTCGACCGGGCGGTGGTGGTGGCCAAGGCGAGACGCGGCCGATTCGGCAAATCCCTGATCGGATACGTCCTGGTCCATGAGGAGGTGACGCCCGGGGAACTGGAGGAGTACGCGGCCGAGCGGCTCCCCCGCTACATGGTGCCCGCGGCCACCCTCTTACTGCCGCGACTGCCGTACACGGTGAGCGGAAAGGTGGACGTCGGGGCACTGCCCGATCCCTTCGCCGACGACGCGGACGGCCCTTCGCGGGGGCGCCCCGAGGGGGAAGCACCCGTGGATCCCGTCGAGGAGGCGGTGGCCCGCGTCTGGGCGCGCACCCTGGGCGTGGAGCGGTCCCGGCTCGACGGGCAGTCGGACTTCCTGCGCCTCGGAGGCGACTCACTGTCGCTGCTCGCGATGCTCGCCGGAGTGTGCCGCGAGGTACTGGACGCCGACCGGGAGGACGCCTTCATGGCGGACCTGGCCCTCATCATCAGCGAGCCGACGCTGCGGCACGTGGCCGCGCTCGCCCGCCGGGTGGGAGGTCCCGGGAACGGACCCGGGGAACAGGTCTAGGGAAACCCCTATTCTTTCGGCATTGCATGCCGGGCCATCACTTGAGAAAATTGCTCGGCCCCGCATTCGTGATGAGCGGGTCGCGGGGAAAACAGCAGACGAACAACGAAAAACAGGCGGAGCGATCGGAACACCGGCTCCGCGGGCGGCGCTGCCCAAAAGTGTCACACGGGAGATGTCCTGAAGTCCGTATCGAAGCGCGTTCCGGCGGACCGGCAATGGAGCGGGAAGCCGGCAAGCCATTTCCGGAACGCAAGTCCGTCAAGGGCAGAGCCTGAAAAGCCTTTTGGAATCGGCGCTCGTTGCGGCCCCCGGAAACCCTGCACCCAACGGCCTCTGACGAGGCGGCAGGAAGCTCGTAGGCCGCGCCGGCCGGCCGGGGCCGGGAACGCGGTCGCACCGGTGTCGGGACGCCCCGGCTCCGGTGGAACGGCGACATCGGACCATGGCGTGACGCCTGGACTCCCGGCGGGAATCCCCGCCCCCGGGTACTGAAGCCCGTCGACGATGGATCCCGCGATCGGGGTCGTGGGGCCCCGTCGCGGGAACCCCCGTCCGCACCACGGAAGCCCAACCGGCACGAAGAGGACAACACGGTCGCGCGAGGAGCAACCGCGCGACCGGCCGGCCTCGGCGAGGGTGCCTTCCGTTCGAAAAGGAGCCTTCACGGTGGTGCCCGTCCCTCGCCGTGAGGACGACGGCGACTCGTCAGGCACGGTCGGCGCCGTACGGCGCAGTGCGCACGCCGGCGCTCCCCCGGGTGCGCGACGCCGTCCCCGCGGAGTGATCATCTTCGTCCTGTCGTGTCGTACACGACCCCCGCGATCCCACCCGGAAACCCGCTCGCTCGAATCCGCACACAACATCTCTGGACTCAACAACTTGCAACAACGCGCATCCATTTCGCTCCGCCATTCGCCCATTTGCGCGCCGCCCGATCGCCCCGGCAGCGCCGCGGATCTTCGGTCCGTTGCCCGCTCAAACAAAGGTCCATTCAGCTCAAGTTATCCTCAAAGCCCTTGTCCGGCAGCAAATACCGACACTACTTTTGTACTGACATCCTCACGATCATCGCAAAGCGATCAGCTCCAAACTCCGGGCCATCCTGCACTTTCGGAGTGCGACATGACTGCAGCACGGAACACCCTGATCCCGGCCACTGTGCAGCCGGCCCTCCCGGACAAGGATGACACCAAACCGGCTTTACGGATATATCGCCCGAACAAGGCCGCCGGGGGCGGCCCGTGAGTCGACCGGGCCCACCGCGGCAGGCGGTCCCACGAGTCCGGGTCCCCTCCGAGAGCGCTATCACAAGCCGCCGACCTCCTCCTTGAGCGTTGCGGCCGTCCGGTACGTATCCGTCTCCGACGACGTTCTCCCCGCCTTATGACGCTATGTCTTGGAGGAATGCACATCGGCGGAAATGCCTGTCCCGGAACACACCGGACCGTCCCGCTTCCCCTCTTCCGCGCCCAGACCCCGCGTACGATCGGTGGAGTCCCCCCATGCCCGACCCACTCAAGACCCCTGAGACAGCCCGCACCGGGTGGCCGGCCGCCGTCGACGGGCCTGCGACGAACTCCCCCACGAGCGGGCGCGGCATCCCTGCCGGCAGGTCGGCTCAGCTCGCGGTGCTCTCGTCGCTCGCCGAGCGGGCACGTATCAGGGGGGCCGCCGCGCTGGTCACCGGGCCCGCCGGGATCGGCCGGAGCACCCTGCTGGACGCGTTCCTCCAGGAGCAGGCGCACCACTCCACCGTCCTGAGAACACGCTGTCCGGCCACCTCTCAGGACGACGCCTGGTGCACCGTCCACGCCTTGCTGAAGGACGCCGGATTCGGCACGCCCGTCGGCACCCGACCGACGGCCGGGGCGGGTCAGGACATGCCACCGCGCCGCTTCCACGGCGCGGTGACCCAACTGGCCGCCCAGGGACCGCTGATCATCGCCATTGACGACGTCCACCGGTCGGATGTGCACTCCCTGCACTGCCTGGACTTCTCTTTGCGCAGGTCCTCCGATCTGCCCCTCATGGTCGTGCTCACCCAGCCGAGCGAGTCGGCCGCCTTCGAGCCCCGCACGCTGACCCGACTGCTCGCCCAACGCCACTGGGAGCTCATCGAGTTGGCTCCTCTGACCCCCCGCGAGGTGGCCGAAGTCGTCGAGCGGCGCCTCGGGCGCACCCCGGAACCCGACTTCCTCCGCCAGTGCTCGCAGTCCTCCAGGGGTGTCCCGGCGCTGCTGCACCAGCTTCTCGACGAGCTCGGCGGCGATCCCGAAGGCGCCGTCGGCGCCGCACGGACCACGAGTCGGCGCCTGACCGGGCAGGCCCTCGCCGACGACCTTCTGCGGCTGCCGTACCCGGTGCCCCCGCTCCTCGTCGCCATGGCCGTGCTCGGCGTCACCGACGCACAGCTGCTGGGCGAACTGACTCACATTCCGGTACCCACCGTGCGCCGCGTGGTGTCCGGGCTCAACGAGCGCCAGATCCTCGTCCCGGACGGCTCCCGGTTCGCCTCGGAGTCACTGCGCGAATGCCTGCTGCGGTCCGTGGAACAGCAGGAGCTGCACACACTCGGAGTCCGCGGGGCACGCCTGCTGGAGGACGCGGGACGTCCCCCCGGCGAGGTCGCCGATGTGCTCCTCGGCCTGCACACACCCGCCGAGCCGTGGATGCTCGAGGTCCTCAACCGCGCCGCCCGCTGCGCGCAGGACTCGGGACGTCCCGACTCCGCGGTTCGCTATCTGACGCACGCCCTCGCGGTGGGCGCGGACAGCGACCCCGGATCGGTACGGGCGATCCGGGTCCGGCTGACCGAGGTCCTGTCCGCAACCGATCCCTGCGCCGCCCTGCCGCATCTGGACATCCTGCTGACCAGCAGCGAGGACAGCGAGGACCTGGCCGCCACGACGATGCGGTACGCGAACACCCTGGTCCTTCTCGGCCACAACGGACGTGCCGCCCGGCTCCTGGCCGAAGTGCTCGGCAGACCGCGGCTCCCCCGGCAAGGGGTGGTGGGCATCGAGGACGAGCACCGGCCGATGCTCGAATCGGCCCTGCTGATGAGCGGCGTCGTGGAGCACTCCTCGGCGGGCTGGGTGCGCGAGAGGGGCGATGCCCTGCCCCACCCGCGCTCACCGGAGCAGGCCGAGGACGACAGCCCCGGAGGCCGCCGGCTCAGGCTCACCCAGGCGGTGCTCTCGGTGCTGGGCGGCAACTCCGCGACCACAGTGCGGGAGCAGATGAGGACGGCTCTCACCGGTCCGCGCACACCGCTGGACGACATGTCACTGATCGCCTCGGCCATGGTCCTCCACCTCACCGACGACAACGAGGCCTCGTTGGGCATCCTCGACCAGATCGTCCGGGAGGCGGGGCCGACCGAGAGCACCTCCGAGACGGCGGCGCTGATGACCCGGGCCGCCGTGCGGTTCGGCACCGGCGACCTGCCCACCGCCGAGGCGGACGCCCGGCGCGCCGTCCTGCTCAGCTCCGAGCGCCCGGGAGGCCAGGAGAACACCGCCGCGCTGACCGTCCTCAGCGGGATCCTCGTGATGCGCGACCTGGACGCGACCGAGGCCGTCCTGGCCGAGGTGACCCATCCCGAAGCGGAGCGTTCGTCCTGGGAGTACCCCTCCTTCCTGTGGATCAGGGCCGCGCTCCAGCGCGAGCGCGGCCTCCTCGACGCAGCGCTGCTCTCGCTGCGCGCCTGCGGGAGGATGCTGCGGCTCAACGGCACCGAGAACCCGGTGCTCATGCCCTGGTGGGTGGACGCCGCGGACCTGCTCGTCACGCTGGGACGCACGGGCGAGGCACAGGAGGTGGCCGACCACGGCGAGGCCCTCGCGAAGAACTGGGGCACCTCACGGAGCACCGGCCTGGTCCTGCTCGCCCGAGGGCTGGCCGCGGGCGGGCGAAGGGGACGCGAACTGCTCGCCGAGGCCTGCGCGGTGCTGGCCGACTCCCCGGCACGCGTGCTCCACGCCCGTGCGGAGTTCGCGCTCGGCGCCGCGCTGCTCGAGGCCGGTGACCAGCGCGCGGCGCGCATCCGGCTGCGGACGGCGCTGGACCTGATGATCCGCTGCGGCGCCGAGGTGCCGGCGCAACGCGCCCACGAGTTAATGTCCGCGGCGGGAGGCAGGCCACGGCCGATGAGCGGCCATCCGGCGGACGCCCTCACGGCCAGCGAGCGGCGGGTGGCCGCCCTGGCGGCGGCGGGCAGTTCCAACGCGGAGATCGCCGAAACCCTGTTCATCACCCGCAGAACGGTGGAACTGCACCTCACGCACGTCTACCGCAAGCTCGGGGTGAGTCGGCGCGGGGACCTGACCGAGGTCCTCGCCGAAGGCGGGGAGGGTGTCCCCTCCCCCAACCAGTGAGGAGCGGCACAGGCGACTGTGATCGAACACCTGACGACTTCACGCAGCAGCGACCGGCGCCTCGGCCGGCCGTTGGAGGACGAGGCGTCCCTGCTGTTCGGGCGGGACGCGGAACAGGCCGTGCTGCGGCACCTCGCGCGTCTGCTCGGAGCGGGCTCGCCGACGGCGACGGCGCTGTACGGGCTGCCGGGCAGTGGGCGCAGCAGTCTCCTGCGGCAGGCGGCGTCGTTCGCCAGGGCCGCCGGGGCCCAGGTGCTGACGGCATGGGGGATCGCCGCGGAGGAACGCACGCCCTTCGGCCTGGTGCGCCGGCTCACCGATCAGCGCTCACCGGACCCGGACCCCCGATCGGTCCACGAGGACTGCCTGGTCCGGCCCGTCGGGGGGAACCTGGTCGAGCGCTGGTGCCGGGTCTTCCTCGCCGCGGCCGACGACCGGCCGACGATGATCGCCGTCGACGACGTCCAGTGGGCCGACCCCCAGTCCCGCCAGGTACTGCAGGCCCTGCTCAGGCGGATCTCGAGGGCGCCCCTCGCGCTGGCCGTCACGGTCTCGGGCACGAACGGGGAGTTTCCGCGAAGCTGCGTCGAGCTGGTGGACCAGATCGACTCGTTCAAGCCCTATGGGCAGTTGCTGCACCTCGGCCCGCTGAGCCACCAGGCGGTCGGCGCCATGTGCGCGGCGGGGCGGGTCGGTGGCGGGGACCGCGACTGGTACGGCCGGGCCGCGGAGCTGACCCGCGGCAACCCCGCGGTGCTGAACGCGACCCTGTCCTCGTTGCGCCGCGACGGCGCGGTGGACCTGTGGGCCGAACTGCCCGTCCATGCCGCCGTGGCCAACGGGACCAGGGTCGCCGAACTCTCCGGCCGGCTCGGGCCTGGGCCGCTCGGCCTGCTCCGCGGCCTGGTCGCCTGCCGTGGCCTGCTGCCGGTGGAGCGGGTCGCGAGGCTCGTCGGACTGGACGACGCCGACACCGACGCCGCCTTGCGGGCTCTGCGCCTCGAGGGCCTCGTGGACGCCGACGACGCGGCTGGACTGTCATTCCCGTCGGCCGTGGAACCGGCGTTGTACGGGATGGACGGCGCGGAGCGCCGGCGGTTGCTCGGCGAGGCGGCGAGGTCGGCGCACCGGGCCGCGGTCGCCGACGACCTGCTGGCCCGGCTGCTGCTGCGCACCGAGCCGCTGGGCGACCCGTGGGTGTCCGGTGTCCTGCGGCGCGCGGCCCATGCCTGCCGCGCCGCGGGCCACCACGCGGAAGCGGCGCGGTACCTGGAGCGGGCGCTGCGCGAACCCCTGGATCCGGTGCAGCGTGCGGAAGTGCTGCTGGAGGCGGGCGCGACCCAGAGCATGGTCGCCCCGGAGACGGCCTTTCGCAGGCTTGTCGAGGTGCTGTCCGCACCGCCGGGGGTGGGGAACGCCGACACCCGCGTCGGCGCGGCGGACCTGCTGCTGACGCTGGGCGACGCGGCCACGACACGGCAGGCCATCGCCCGGATGCACGCCTGGGAGAAGCCGCCGAGTGAGCGGCGGCCGGTACTGCTGGGGCTGTACTGGCTGGCCGACGGCGCCCGGCAGGGAAGAAGCGGCCTGGACGACGCGGACCCGGACATGCCCCCACTGGACCTGGTGCCGGAGCATCCCACCGCCCAGGCCGCCTCGGCCTGGCGGGCCGCGGCCGCGGGCACGCACGCCGCCCACGTCCGCGCCCTGGGCGCCGCGGTGCTGGGCACGCCGGCTCGCGGCCTTCCGCTCTACCCGAGGCTGCTCGCCTGCCGCGCCCTGGGTGTCGCCGACGCGCCCCAGGCGGCGCGCGCGGGGCTCGACGCCGCGGTGGCCGAGGCCAGGCGTCGGCACGCCCCCGCCCTCGTCGGGGTGGCATTGCTGCTGCGGAGCGAACTGAGCCTGCGCGTCGGTGACGTGGACGCGGCGGCGCGTGATCTGTCCGCGTCCCGGGTCGCCATGCCGTGGGAGAGCTGGTATCCCACGATGGTCCCCGGCCCGCTCGCCCTGGAGGTCCTGGTGAACATCGCCAGGCAGCGGTGGGAAGAGGCCGAGCACGTCGCGTTCCAGCAGCTGCCGCCGGGCGCGGAGCACGGCTTCGCCTGGACCCATCTGCTGTATGCGCGGGGGATGCTGAGGCTCTACCAGGGCATGCCCCATGAGGCCCTCGCGGAGTCCAGGGAGTGCGGCCGCAGGCTGCGCGCCCAGGGATGGCTGAATCCGGGACTTCTGCCCTGGCGGTCGCTGGCGGCGGTGGCCCATCACCGGTGCGGCGATCCGGAACCGGCGGCCGACCTCCTGGCGGAAGAGGTGCGCCTGGCTCGCGAGTGGGGCACCGCGAGCGCACTCGGATGGGCCGAGTACCGGGCCGCCATGGTCTCCACGGGTCCGCAGGCGGCGATCCGGATGGAGCGGGCGGTGCGGCGCCTGCGCGAATCCCCCATGGTCGGACGGTATACGCAGGTCATGGGCGAGGTGGAGGGGGCTCGCCGGTTCCGGGCGGGGCGGCGCAGGCAGTCGGCGGGCGCGAAGGAGGCGGCCCCCGGGGCGGATCGGCCTCCCGGCTTACCCGCTTCCGCGCGTGGAGCTCCGGCCGGCCGACGGCTCCACCCCCACCACCCCGTCCGATCACGAGACCCACCGGGAGACCGCTTCTCATGTTGCTTCAGCGGCAGAGCGAACTGAACCTGGCGGCTGCGGCCCTGCGCCGCACGGCAGGCGGGCAGGGTGCCTCGCTCCTCATCAGTGGTCCACCGGGGATAGGCAAGTCCAGCTTGCTCTCGGAGATCGGCGAGCTGTGCGTACGACGGGACGTGCTGGTGCTGCGGGCCCACGCGGCGCCCATGGAACAGGACTTCACCTTCGGTGTGATCCGGCAGATGCTCGAACCCGCCCTGATGCTGGCCTCGTGCGGGCAGTTGCACGGCTGGATGTCCGATGCCGCGGGATCCGCCCTCTCCGTCTTCCGCGGCGATCCCTCGGATCCCGAGTCGGGCGACGCGGCGGTTCGCGGCGGCCTGCTCTCCCTGACCCGGAACATGAGCGAGGACCGCGTACTCGTCCTGCTGGTGGACGATCTGCACTGGGCCGACGAGGCGTCCCTGTCCTGGCTCGACCAGCTGGTCAGGCAGCTGCCGCGCAGTCGGATGCTGCTGGTGTGCACCCTGTGCGAGGGTGAGCCCTCGGCCGAGCAGCCCGCCGTCCGCAGGATCACCGCCCGGGTGGACTCGACGCTGCTGCCCGCGCCCCTCGATCCGCTGGCCACGCGATCACTGCTGCGGCGGAGCTTCGCCCGTCCCGTGGAACCGGAGTTCGCCGCGGAGTTCCACCGGATCTCGCGGGGCAATCCGCTGCACCTGATGTCGATGCTGCACGAGTGCCGGACCCGGGGCGTGGCGCCGACGGCGGCCGAGGCACCCGTCGTGGCCTCGCTTCGGCCCGCCGCGCTGAAGCGGCGCATCCTGCTGAGCCTGGAGAACCAGCAGCCCGCCGCCGTGGCCATGGCCCGCGCGCTGGCGCTGCTCGACGACCAGTCGGATCGCGACCTGGCGGGCCGGCTCGCCGGACTGGACGCGGTCGACCGTGATGAGAGCCTGCGGCAGCTGCACCGGCTGGACGTGGTCACCGGCGGCGGCAGGCTGCGGTTCACTCATCCGGTCGTCCGGGGCGTGGTGCAGGACGCGACACCGTCGGCCGAGCGCGACCGGCTGCACCTGCGGGCCGCCGAACTCCTCCAGGCGCAGGGACGTCCGGCCGAGCAGGTGGCCTCCCATCTACTGTCCGCCACCGCCCACCTGGGCACATGGGCCGTCTCGGCGCTGCGGTCCGCCGCCGACACGGCGCTGCGGCGCGGTGCCCCGCAGACCGCTGCCCGCTACCTGCGCCGGGCCCTGCTGGACCGCCCGCCGCACGACGTGGCCCGGGCCCGGCTGCTCGTGGAGCTGGCGACCGCCGAGCGCAGCTTCGCGCTGTCCATCGCGGTGCGGCGCATCTCCCAGGCGATTCCGCTTCTCCCGTCGGCGCAGGAGCGGGCGGAGGCGGTGACCAAGCTGACTCCCGTGGCGTTCGCCGAAACCCTGCTGCCGGTGGACGGTCTGATCCGCCAGGTGGCGGAGGACCTCGGCCCGCTGGAGGGGCTGCGGGGAACCAAGCGGGAACTCGCCCTTCGGCTGGAGGCGAGACTCAGGTCCGCCTCCACCTGGGACCCGGAGCAGTTGTCCGGCGCCGTGCCCCGGCTGGAGGAACTCGGTCCGCATCCCGATCTGTCGGGCTCGGCGGGGCGGGAGCTGCTGGCCGCGCTCCTGCACTCGGCCACCATCACCATCGGTGTGCCCGCCGAGCGCGTGGCGCGGCTGGCGCACCGGATACTCGAGCACGAGCCCGCCTCCAGCGCGCATGTCCACACGGCCCTGCCGTACGTGGTCTCCTCCCTGGTCGCCGCGGACTCGGTGGACGGGGTGCTGCCCTGGCTGGAGACGGCCCTGACGGAGGCCGTCCGCCAGGGCGGCCGGGTGGAGCAGTCGATCGTCCTCAGCGAGCAGGCCGTGGTGCTGCTCGCCCAGGGCCGGATCGAGAAGGCCAGGACCCAGGCCCTGAAGGCGGCGGCGGTGGTCGGTTCCGAGGAGCCGACCACCGCTTCGGCCATCGTCCTGGCCCTGACAGCGCTGCACACACGTGAGCTGTCACTCGTCGACGAGCTGGTGAGCACGCCCCGCTCCTGGCAGCACAACCGCTACCTGTCCGCCGTGCTGACCATGATCCGGGGGGCCGAGGCAGCCATGCGGCAGGACCACCCCACCGCACTGGAGTACTTCCTGGACACACGCCACGACATGGAGCGGGCCGGCTGGCGCAACCCGGCGCAACTGCCCTGGGCCTCCTGGGCGGTGCCCAGTCTGCTGGAGCTCGGAGAGCGAAGACGCGCGGATCAGCTGAGCCGTCAGGAACTGGAGATGGCCCGGAGCTGGGGGGCGCCCTCGGCCGTGGGCCAGGCGCTGGTCCTGCGGGGCAAGGTGGTGGGGGGAGCGGTCGGGATCACGCTGCTGCGTGAGGCCGTCGAGGTACTGGAGGGCTCCGCGAACCGTTTCGCGCTGAGCAAGGCCCTGCTGTGCCTCGGCGAGAGGCTGATGCCCCGGGCGACGGTGGAGTCCGTGGCCGCTCTGCGGCGGTCCTACGAGCTGGCCGTGGAATGCGGCGTGCTGTGGATCAGCTCCAGGGCCGGGGCACTGCTGGGCTCCGCGGCTCCCTCGGCCGTCCCGACGCAGCTCACCTCGGCCGAGCGCAAGGTGGCCGAGATGGCGGTCTCCGGTCTCACCAACCAGGCGATCGCCGATGCGCTCGGAGTGTCGCGGCGGGCGGTGGAGAAGCATCTGACCAACTGCTACCGCAAGATGTCCACCACGGGCCGGGCGGGACTCGCCTCGGCGCTCGAGAACGACCGCGGGAAGGGCGGGGCCGTTCGACTCGGACAGTCGCCGCCCCACGAGGAGGGTCACCCTGTCGGGCCGTCCGGCTATGCGGCGGTCAGCCAGCTGCACGGGGAGGAGTAGGAGGGCCGGTGCGCCACACGCCTGGGAAGGCGCAGGGGCTCGGCCGAGCTCGCCGGGGCCGGGTCGCGGAGGGTCCCGGCGAGCAGGGCGACGGTGAGGGCGGCGAGTTCCTCTTCGGTGGCGTGGCCCTTGGCCACCCGCAGGAGGATGTCGTTCACGTGGGGGTTCCTTGTCCTTGGCCGAGGGGTCACTGGCTGGGTGGACCCGGGGCGGGGTGCGCCCGGGGCCGGCGGCGTCACATGGGCGGGTTGCCGTGCTTGCGCACCGGGACGTCGCTGTGCTTGCCCCGCAGCATCGCCAGGGAGTCGATGAGCACCCGGCGGGTGTCGGCCGGGTCGATGACGTCGTCGACGAGGCCGCGTTCGGCGGCGTAGTAGGGGTGCATGAGCTCGTTCTTGTACTCCTTGACCATGCGGGTGCGCATGGCCTCGGGGTCGTCGGCCTCGGCGATCTGCTTGCGGAAGATGACGCCCGCCGCGCCCTCGGCGCCCATCACGGCGATCTCATTGGTGGGCCAGGCGAACGACAGGTCCGCGCCCACCGACCGTGAGTCCATGACGATGTAGGCGCCGCCGTAGGCCTTGCGGAGGATGAGCTGGACACGGGGCACGGTGGCGTTGCAGTAGGCGTAGAGCAGCTTGGCGCCGTGGCGGATGATGCCGCTGTGCTCCTGGTCCACGCCGGGCAGGAAGCCGGGGACGTCCAGGAGTGTGACCAGGGGGATGTTGAAGGCGTCGCAGAGCTGGACGAAGCGCGCCGCCTTCTCGCTCGCGTCGATGTTGAGCACGCCCGCCAGGGACTGCGGCTGGTTGGCGATCAGTCCGACGACACGGCCGTCGAGCCGCGCGAGGGCGACGATGACATTGGTGGCCCAGCGCTGGTGGATCTCCAGGTATTCCCCGTCGTCGACGATCTCCTCGATCACCTTGCCCATGTCGTAGGGCCGGTGCCCTTCCGCGGGCACCAGGTCCAGCAGCGCCTCGCAGCGGCGGTCGGCCGGGTCCGTGGCGGGGACGTCGGGCGGGGTCTCGCGATTGTTGGCGGGCAGCAGGGAGAGGAGGAAGCGGACCTCCTCGAGGCACGTCTGCTCGTCGTCGTAGGCGAAGTGCGCCACGCCGGAGACCTCCGCGTGGACGTCCGCGCCGCCCAGGGCGTTCTGGGTGACCTGGGCACCGGTGACCGCCGCGACGACGTCGGGGCCGGTGATGAACATCTGCGAGGTGCCGCGCACCATGAAGACGAAGTCGGTCAGCGCGGGCGAGTAGGCGGCGCCGCCGGCGCAGGGGCCGAGCATCACGCTGATCTGCGGGATGACCCCGGAGGCCCGGGAGTTGCGCTGGAAGATGCCGCCGTATCCGGCCAGCGCGGTCACCCCCTCCTGGATCCGCGCGCCCGCGCCGTCGTTGAGGGAGACCAGCGGGGCGCCTGCGGCGATGGCCAGGTCCATCACCTTGTGGATCTTGGCGGCATGGGCCTCACCGAGGGCTCCGCCGAAGATCCGGAAGTCGTGCGCGTAGACGAAGACGGTACGCCCGTGGACCGTGCCCCACCCGGTGACCACCCCGTCGGTGTAGGGCTTCTTCGCCTCCAGGCCGAAGCCGGTCGCCCGGTGCCGCCGCAAGGGTTCCACCTCGCGGAAGGATCCCTCGTCGAGCAGCAGGGCGATCCGCTCACGCGCCGTCAGCTTGCCCTTCGCATGCTGAGCCAGGGTCGCCCGTTCGTCCGGGCCACGCAGTGCCGTCCGCCTGATGTCCAGCAGTTCCGCGACCCGCCCACGCGCATCGCCGGGGGCGCGAGCGGCCGTACTCTCGTCGGCCGGCTCGACGGGCGCCTCACGCACGACGGTCATCTCCAGCAACTCCAAGTCTGTCAAGAGCTCGTACCTGCGGACGTCAGGCTCCCCGCGGTGCGGCGGCCACTCCCGCGAAGTGCTCGGAAAGCACCTCCAGCACATCGGCGGATCGGCTGCTGAGGTAGAAGTGGCCCCCGGGGAAGACGCTCAGGCCGAACGAGCCGGTGGTGTGCTCCTCCCATCCCTCGGCCTCCTCGAGCGTGGTCTTGGGATCGGCGTCCCCCACCAGGGCGGTGATGGGGCAGCGCACCGCGGCCCCGGGCTCGCTGCGGTAGGTCTCCACCGCCCGGTAGTCACCCCGCAGCGCGGGAAGGATCATGCGCAGCAACTCGTCGTCGCCGAGCAGCCTGGAGTCGGTTCCGCTCATCGCCCGCAGTTCCGCGATCAGGCCGTCGTCGTCGCGCTTGTGGACGTTCTCGTCCCGGTGGCGCGACGGCGCCCGCCGACCGGAGGCGAACAGCCGCACCGGCCCCTCACCGTCCCGCTCGAGGCGCCGGGCCACCTCGAAGGCCAGGACCGCCCCCATGCTGTGGCCGAAGAAGGTCAGCGGGCGGTCGGCCCAGGCCTTCAGGGCTTCGTGGATCCGGTCCGCCAGGGTGCCGATGTCGTCGACGATCGGCTCCGACCTGCGGTCCTGCCGTCCCGGGTACTGCACGGCGAGCACATCCACCCGCGGGCTCAGCGCGGCCGAGACCGGGAAGTAGAAACTGGCCGAGCCTCCCGCGTGGGGAAAGCAGACCAGGCGGTCCGCGGCGTCCTGGGCGGGATGGAACCGGCGGCACCACAGGCCGTCGTCCACAGGGGGAACACTCATGCTACTGATCCGTCCTCTTCCAGGGTGGCTTCCTGTTCCGCAACGGCTTGCTTGCGCCACTATCCGGCGCGCCGCCTCGGTCGGCACAAGCCCCGAGGGCCCCCTGCGGCGGATGTCTGGTCGTTTCCCCCGTTCTTCCCGCACCGCTTTCGGCACACCTTGTGAAGGCTCCCGGCGCGATGTCATAAATCTGGCTGTAGGCCGCGATCAAGGGAGTCGCCGATGAGCACCACGACGAACCCCCGGGCCGTGCCCACCGCGGCGTGGGCACGGTGAGCCGGGAAGCGGGCCCGAGGCTCTACGCGGTCAGCGATCTGCATGTCGCCTACGGGGACAATCACGGCATCGTGCGGGAGCTGCGCTCCACGGACCGGCGCGACTGGCTGGTGGTCGCGGGGGACGTGGCCGAGAAGGCCGCCGACGTCGAGTGGGCGCTGCGCCTGCTCGCCGAGCGGTTCGCGACCGTGGTGTGGGTTCCCGGCAACCACGAGTTGTGGACGCATCCCGACGACCCGGTGCGGCTGCGGGGTGAGGCGCGCTACCGCCACCTCGTCGAACTCTGCCGCTCCATCGGTGTGCTCACGCCGGAGGACCCCTACCCCGTGTGGCCGGGGCCCGACGGGCCGGTGACCGTGGCGCCGCTGTTCCTTCTGTACGACTACAGCTTCCTCCCGCCCGGCGTGACCGGCGCGAAGGAGGCCCTGGCCGAGGCGGAGGAGGCCGGCGTGATGTGCACGGACGAGATCCTGCTGCACCCGGACCCTCATCCGGACCGGGCGCAGTGGTGCCGCAGCAGGATCGCGTACACCCGCGAGCGGCTCGACGCCTGCGACCCGGAGCTGCCGACGGTGCTGGTCAACCACTTCCCGCTGGTCCGCGAACCCACGAGAATCCTGCGCCACCCCGAGTTCGCCCTGTGGTGCGGGACTACGGCGACGGCCGACTGGCACCGGCGCTACCGCGCGGCCACGGTCGTGTACGGGCACCTGCACATCCCCCGCACCACCTGGCACGACGGCGTACCCCATCGCGAGGTGTCGCTGGGCTACCCGCGGGAGTGGCGGGCACGGGGCCTGCCGGACCCGCTGCTGCGCGAGATCCTGCCCCGGCGGAGCGCGAGATGATGGGCCGTCTGCTGCCGGACTCGGTCGAGGTCGTCGACGCGCTGGGCGATCTGTCGGGCCCGCTCTTCCCGGAGGAGGAGGCCGTCGTCTCGCGGTCCGTGGACAAGCGCCGCCGGGAGTTCGTCACCGGCCGCCTGTGCGCCCGGCGCGCGCTCACCCGGCTGGGAGTGCTGCCGGCCCCGTTGCTGCCGGGACCGCGCGGGGAGCCGGTCTGGCCCAAGGGTGTGGTCGGCGCCATCAGCCACTGCGAGGGCTACCGGGTCGCCGCGGTGGCGCGCCGCACCGACATCGCCTCGCTGGGCATCGACGCCGAACCCGCGGCCCGGCTGCCGCACGGTGCGCTGGAGGCCGTCTCCCTGCCGGAGGAGCGTGCCCGGCTGAGGCGGTACTGGCCGGCGGACCCGCACATCCCCTGGGACCGCCTGCTGTTCAGTGCGAAGGAAGCGGTCTACAAGGCGTGGTTCCCGCTGACGGGGCGAACGCTGGAGTTCGAGGACGCGCTCATCGTCTTCGACCACGGGCGACGAACCTTCTTCGCCCGCCTCCTGGTGCCCGCCCCGCCGCCGCTCGGCGGTCCCGGCGGCGGATTCACCGGGCGCTGGGCGGTGCATTCGGGACTGGTGATGACCGCCGTGACGGTGCCCGCGAGCAGCCTCGACGGAGGCCGCGGTGTGCCCGAGGCGCTGGAGGACGCCGCATCGCTGCCCGGGTAGCCCGAAGCGCCCGCGGTCAGGCCGTGGGCCGACGACAAGGTCAGGAACAGACATGCACAAGCCCAGCGCGACAGGCCTGCTGCCCCACACCGACGCCGCACTCCCCTGGCCGGCCGACCCCGTCCCGGCGACCGGCGGCGAGGTCATGAGTGACGCCGAGTTCTTCGACTGGCTGGCCGGACGGCAGCGCAAGCACGCGCAGCAGGTGCGGCCGATCCCCTTCGCCGAGCTCTCCGGATGGGACTTCGCCAGGGACACCGGGAACCTCCAGCACCGCAGCGGCCGCTTCTACTCGGTCCAGGGCCTGCGGGTCCGCTCCGACGGCCCGGTCCCCGAATGGACCCAGCCGATCATCTGCCAGCCGGAGATCGGCATCCTGGGGTTGGCGGTGCGCGAGATCAACGGGGTGACGCACTGCCTGATGCAGGCGAAGTCGGAGCCGGGCAATCTCAACGGCGTCCAGCTCTCGCCCACGGTGCAGGCCACTAAGAGCAACTACAGCCGCGTCCACGGTGGTTCGGCCGTGCCCTACCTGGACTGCTTCCTCCGTCCGGACCCGCGCCGCCACCGCGTCCTGGCCGACACCCTGCAGTCCGAGCAGGGCTCGTGGTTCCACCGCAAGCGCAACCGCAACATGGTGGTGGAGGTCGGGCCGGAGGTCGAGGCCGGGGAGGACTTCTGCTGGCTGTCCCTGCGGCAGGTGAACTCCTTCCTGCGGGTGGAGGACCTGCTCAACATGGACACCCGCACGGTGCTGTCCTGCATGCCCGACCGGCTGCACGGCGCCGGGACCGCCGTGGCGAGCGGGGGCGGGAGCCGGCGCGGCCTGCACTCCGACACCGAGATCCGCAGCTGGATCACCGGCCGCAGGAGCGAGCGCGAAGTCAGCGCCACGCTGCTGCCGCTGCGCGAGGTGGAGGGCCGGGGCTGGCACCGCTGGGACGATCGGATCTCGCACGAGCGCGGGCTGTTCTTCAGCATCATCGCCGTCGACGTGAGCTCCAGCCGCCGGGAGGTGCCCGCCTGGTCGCAGCCGCTCCTGCAACCCCACGGCATCGGTGTCCTCGCCCTGCTGGTGAAACGGTTCGACGGCGTGCTGCACGCCCTGGTGCGGGCCCATGCCGAGCCCGGTCATCTGGACGTGGTGGAGCTCGCCCCGACCGTGCAGTGCACACCGGAGAACTACGCGCACCTGCCCGCGGAGCACCAGCCGCGCTTCCTCGACGTCGTCCGGGAGAGCGGGCCCGAGCGGACGCTGTTCGACACGGTGCTCTCCGAGGAGGGGGGCCGCTTCCACCACGCCCGCAACCGCTACCTGATCATCGAGGTGGACGAGGACTTCCCCACCACGACGACCGAGGACTACCGCTGGATGACACTGGGGCAGCTCACCGGTCTCCTCGAGCACAGCCACTACCTCAATGTGCAGGCCAGGACCCTGGTCGCGGCCATGCGCACACTGCCGGAGGCCGGGGACGCCGATGCAGATCATCGGTAACGGCTTCCTCGGACACAATCTCGCCGACGCCTTCGCCGAGCGCTTCCCCGAGGTCACGGCCTTCGCGGCGGGAGTCTCCAGCACGGCGGGCACCGCGTCGGCGGACTTCGACCGCGAGGCCCACCTCCTCTACGAGGTGCTGCGGAAGTGCCGGGAGGAGCACCGGAGCCTGCTGTTCTTCTCCACCGCCTCGGCCGCGATGTACGGCGCCTCGGCCGCGGTGTACGGCGCCTCGGGCACCTCCGGGATCGAGGACGGGCCGGTCCAGCCGCCTTCGGTGTACGGGCGGCACAAGCTCGCCCTGGAGTCCGTCGTCCGCTCGTCCGGCGTCGAGCACCTGATCCTGCGGCTGAGCCATGTCGTCGGCCGCCACCAGCGCTCCCACCAGTTGCTGCCCGCCCTGGTCCACCAGGTCATGACGGGCGCCGTGACCGTCCACCAGGGAGCCCACCGCGACCTGCTCGACGTCCGCGACCTGGTGCACGCGGTCGGCCGGCTGCTGGACGACGGTGTCCGGGGCCGGGTGGTCAATGTGGCATCCGGGGCTCCCCAGCCGGTGGAGGCGATCGTGGACGGGATCGAACGCCGACTCGGCGCCCGCGCGCAGCGCGTCAACCGGCCCGGGCCCACGGCGGTCACCCGGGCATCGACCCGGCGGCTGCGGCTGCTCGTCCCCGACCTCGACACCGGCCGCACCCCCGCGGAGTACCTGGACCGGGTGCTGGACGCCTATCTGCCCTCCTACGCGTCGGCGCACTCACGGCAGCACTCAACGGCGGCACTCGGCAACACGGCGAACCCGCCCGCTGACTCGGCGTGAACTACCGAAGTCCCTAGACTGTGGTGCCCGGACCGGTCCAACGGCCGATGGGACGCATACGTTGTCCGCGTGATCGAGCTTGCGGGAGTCACCAAGCGATACGGCGAGAAGGTGGTCGTCGACGACCTCACCTTCCATGTGCGCCCCGGTTCCGTGACCGGCTTCCTGGGTCCCAACGGAGCGGGCAAGTCCACCACCATGCGGATGATGCTCGACCTGGACCGCCCCACGGCCGGCCAGGTGCGCATCGACGGGAAGCGCTACGCCGAACTGCGCGACCCGCTGCGGTACATCGGCGCCCTCCTCGACGCCAAGGCGATGCACGGCGGGCGCAGCGCCCGCGACAATCTGATGTGCCTCGCCCTGAGCAACCGCATCCCCGCCGCGCGAGTGGACGAAGTGCTGGAGGAGGTCGGCCTGGCCGCCGTCGCCAGGAAGCGCCCCAAGGGCTTCTCCCTGGGAATGGGCCAGCGGCTCGGTATCGCGGCGGCACTGCTGGGCGACCCCGAGATCCTGATGTTCGACGAGCCGGTGAACGGTCTCGATCCCGAGGGCATCCACTGGATCCGCACGCTGATGCGGGACCTCGCCGCCAAGGGCCGCACCGTCTTCGTCTCCAGCCACCTGATGAGCGAGATGGCGCTGACCGCGGACCATCTGGTCGTCATCGGCAGGGGCCGGCTCCTGGCCGACACCTCCATGCCGGAGTTCATCGCCCAGAACTCCCGCTCGTTCGTGAGGATGCGCACTCCCGAGCCCGAGAAGCTGCACGACGCGCTCTGCGCCGCCGGGATCGTCGTGGAGACGACGCCCGAGGGGGCGTTCGAGGTGCCGGACGTGCCGGTCGAGCGGCTCGGCGAGCTGGCGGCGGAACACGGCGTGGTGCTCCACGAGCTCAGTCCGGAGCACGCCTCGCTGGAGGAGGCGTTCATCCGGATGACCGGGGCCGCGGCCGAGTACCGCACCGGACCGCACGGCGCCCTCCCGGCGCAGGCTCGCGGCGCGGCCGAGGACCCGACCGGGCACCGTGGGGCCCGGACTGCCGGAAAGGACGCCTGACATGGCCGCACCCGCCGCGGTACTGCACTCCGAGTGGGTCAAGATCAGGACGGTCCGCTCCACCGGATGGACGCTGGCCATGGCCTTCCTGGTCACCGTCGCCTTCGGTGTGCTGCTGAGCGCGCTCACCAACAGCAGGTTCGACGACCTGTCGAAACAGGATCAGCTCACCTTCGACGCGGCCGGCACCAGCTTCGCCGGCGGGGTGCTCGGCCAGCTCGCCATGATCGCCTTCGGTGTGATGGTCGTCGGAAGCGAGTACAGCACGGGGATGATCCGTACGTCGCTGGCCGCGGTGCCGCAGCGCGGCGCCCTGTACTTCGCCAAGCTGGCGGTCGCCTCGGCGTCCGCGCTCGTCGTCGCAACCGTCACGAGCTTTGCCGCCTTCTTCGCCGGGCAGTCCGTGCTGGGGTCGCACAGCACCTCGCTCGGAGAGCCGCATGTGCTGCGCGCGACGCTCTGTGCCGCTCTCTACATGACCCTGATCGCCCTGTTCTCCATGGGCGTCGCCATGATGCTGCGCAGCTCGATGCTGGCCATGGGGATCCTGATGCCGTTGTTCTTCCTGGTCACCCAGATCCTGGTGACGGTGCCCGGCGCCAAGAAGGTGGCCCACTACTTCCCCGACCAGGCGGGGCAGGCGATGACCCGTGTCGTGCAGAACGACGACACCCCCTACGGCCCTTGGGGCGGCCTCGCCATCATGGCGCTGTGGGTTGCCGCCGCGGTGATCGGCGGCCTCGCGGTGTTCCGCGGGCGCGACGCCTGAGCTCCGGCGGCTCCAGATCCGACCGTGCCCGGCAGGGACCTCCAGCCGGGCACTCTCAACCCGCGGACTCACACACCGCTTCCGGGGAGGATCCATCAATGACCGAGATCAGACCGGTACAGGTCGCCGAGGGAGTCTCGTTCTTCGCGCCCCAGGCCGAAGGCGTGCTGTTCTCCGAAGTGGCCTTCATCTACAACGAGATCTTCCAGGAGCGCACCTACCTCAAGCACGGCATCAAGCTGTCGGACTCCTCGCGGATCGTCGACGCGGGTGCCAACGTGGGTCTGTTCTCCATCTTCGTCAAGCAGCAGTTCCCCGGTGCGCGCATCCTGGCCCTGGAGCCGATCCCGGCGATCTACGAGGCTCTGCGGAGCAACCTCGACGCTCATGGCGCCGACGGCGTCGACACCCGCAGGACGGCCCTCGGCCGGCAGCACGAGGCGTGTGTCCGCTTCACCTTCTACCCGGCGATCCCCGGTAACTCGACGCGCTATCCGGAGCAGAAGAAGGTCGGCCAGGAGCTCACGGTCCAGCAGATCGGGCAGGCCGAGGTCGACCGCGTCATGCGGGGTGTCGAGGTGGAGGTCGAGGTCGACCGGCTCTCCACGGTGTTGAGCCAGTGGGCCCCGCAGGGCCCTATCGACCTGCTGAAGATCGATGTGGAAGGCGCCGAACTCGAGGTCATGGAGGGCCTGGACGCCGACGACTGGCATCGGGTCGAGCAGACCGTCATCGAGGTCCAGGACCTCGACGGCCGGCTCGAGGCGGTCACCGGCATCCTCGACGCGCAGGGCTTCTCCGTCAGCGTCGAGCGCGCCGCCCTGCCGGAGGAGTTCCGCTACTCGATGGTGTATGCCACGCGCCGGGCGTGAAGCGGCGGCGAGGGGCGGGGCGCGTGTTTCCGCGCCCCGCCCCTCGCCGTTGTCCAGCCCCTCGCCGGGTCCGAGCCCTCGATAATCCGTCCGAGCGTCAGGCGCCGTCAGTGCGTCAGGCGGCCCACTCCGGCAGCTCGAGGATCGTGAGCACCGCCGAGGAGGACACCCACCCCGCGCCCGAGGTGGTCAGCAGGACGTTGTCCCCCGCGGCCAGCCGGCCGGTGGTGAGCAGGTGGTTGAGCAGGACGGCCATGTCACAGGCGCCCATGTGCCCGTAGTCCTTGCCGAAGTCCCAGCTGGAGCGTGACATCGGCAGCCCCAGCGGCTGCATCTTCATCTGGTCGATCATGCGCTCGTCGGTGTTGGCCGCCACCACCCAGGCGAGGTCGGCCGCGTTGAGGCCGGCGTCGACCAGGGAGCGGTGCACGATCTCGAGTTCGAAGTCCCGGATCATCTCCATGGCCTTCTCCAGCGGGAACACATTCTGGTTGAAGTAGGTCAGGATCTCCATGGTGTTGTAGTTGCCGACCGGCTCGCCCCGGTACGGCAGCAGTGACTCCTCGCCCCGATGCCACTGCTCCAGCTCCGGGAGCGTGCCGGAGTTGATGGACCGCAGCGCGGCGAAGCCTCCCTCACCGCTGAGCAGGACCGCTGCCCCGCCGTCACTGGCCGTGAAACCGGTACCGAAGCCCTGCCAGCGGTCGATGAGCGGAGTGGTGAAGTTCTCCGCCGCGGCGACCAGCGCGTTGGAGGCCGCCGCGGCTCCCGTCATCTGCCCGATGGCGACCTCGAACGCGGCGAGCATCCCGTTGGAGTGGCTGTGCACGTCCGCGCTGGCGACCCCGGAGGTGCCGAGCTCGCGCAGCACATAGCCGGGCGGGTAGAAGCCCTGGGGACCCTGCGGCGTCGCGCTGCAGTGGACGTAGAAGTCGAGTGAGTCCGGTTCCTCCTCGGACCGCGAGAGGGCGTGCCGCGCGGCGGACACCGCCATGTCGAGCGCGGGCATGTCCCCGGCCAGGTAGGCGGCGGTGAGGCCGGTCGCGTACTGGACGGAGTACTCGTCGTAAAGGCCCTCCGCGACGGCCTTCTCCGCACTCACCCACTCCTGCGGAAGGAACACCCCGACCGATTCGATGTAGACGCCGTCCGTCTTCATTTCTGCTGTCTCCTTCAATGGTGTGGCATTGGTGTGGATCGGTCGGTTCAGTGCCGCAGGAGTTGGTCCTTCAGATGCAGGGCCAGCAGCTGCGGGGTGTCCTGCTCGAACAGCAGCGCCGCCGGGAGGCGAAGCCCGGTGGCCTCCTTCAGCCGGTTGCGGAGGGCGAACGCCGTCAGCGAGTTGAGCCCGATCTCCCTGAACGCCCTCGTCGTCTCCACCGCCTCGGGGGACGGGTAGTCCAGTACGGCGGCCACACTGGTGCGCACGATGTCCATCAGGAGTTCGTCCCGCTCGTCCTCGCCCAGCCCCGAGAGCCGGCGCTTCAACTGGGTGAGGGCTCCCGACGGTCCGTCCGGCTGCCCGGCGAAGCGGCGCACCGGGGTGCGGAGCAGTCGGCGCAGCAGCGCGGGAGGCTCCGGGCCGTCGGCGGCGGCCAGGGCGGGGAAGTCGAACCGTACGGGCGCCATGGCGGCAGCTCCGCCGCGGCACGCGGTGTCGAACAGGTCCAACCCCTCCGACAGGGACAGCTCCGCCAGGCCCGCCGACGAGGTGCGCCGGGCACTGCTCTCCCCCGCGTCCCACGGTCCCCACGCCAGCGACACCGCGGGAAGGCCTTCGGCCCTCCTGCGCTGGGCCAGCGCGTCCAGGAAGGCGTCGGCGGCGGCATGGTCGTCCCAGCCGGGGGCGCCCAGGGTGCCCGCGACCGAGGAGAACAGCACAAAGGAGGACAGGTCCAGACCGGCGGTCAACTCGTGCAGGTTCACCGCCGCGTCCAGCGTCGGCCGCAGCCGCAGGCCGAGCCGCTCGGGCGTCAGCGGGGCGCTCGTCCCCTCGTCCGGCATCACCGCGGCATGGACGACCGAGGTCAACGGGTGCTCCGCGGGGATACCCGCCAGCAGTTCCGCCAGCGCCCCGCGGTCGGCCGGGTCGCAGTGGGCCACGGTCACCTCGGCACCCAGCGCGCTCAGCTCCGCGGCCGTGCCCGTGACCGCGGTGGCATCGTCCCGGTCGGGCCCATCGTCCCGGTCGGGCCGGCCGACGAGCAGTAGCCGCCGTACCCCGTGCTCGACGACCAGATGGCGGGCCACCGCCCTGGCGGGCTCCCCGCCGGCGCCGGTGACCAGGACCGTTCCCGAAGGGGCCGGCGATGCCGTCGAATCCGGCGCCGTCGGCGCTCCGTCGAGTCCCGCGCGGGCCATCCGGGGGACCTTCAGCACGCCCCGGCGCAGTGCGAGTTGCGGCTCGTCCGAGGTTATCGCGGCCGGCAGCGCTCGCCAGGAGGTCCGGTGTCCGTCGATGTCGGCGAGGACGAAGGCGCCGGGGTTCTCCAGTTGAGCGGATCGGATGAGCCCCCACACCGGTGCGACGCGGGGATCCAGCGCGGACGCGTCCTGCGCGGCGGCCACCGCGCCCCGGGTGAGGAACACCAGCCGGGAGGCGGCGAACCGGTCGTCGGAGAGCCATTCCCGTACGAGGGTCAGCGCCTGCTCGGCGGCCTCGCCCGTGGGGGCGGAGGCGCCGTTGCTCCCCGCCGGGTCCCCGGAGCAGCTGACGATCACGGCCTCCGGCGTCGGCAGGCCCGCTTGCACGGCCGCGCCCAGCGCCTCGAGATCGGGGTAGGACTCCGTGTAGACACCGGCCTTCATCAGCGACGGCCTGGCGCCGAGGCTGTCGCCGCCGACCACGGCCCAGCGGGGCTTGGACGTGGGCGCGTCGGCCGAGGTCTGCGCCCACTCCACCCGGAACAGCCAGGGGAGCCTTTCCGCACGAGCGCTCCGGAGCTCGCGCGGAGTCACGCTCCGCAGGGCCACGGAGTCGACCGAGGCGACGGCCGTCCCGGTGTCGTCCGCCATCGCGACGCCGAAGAGGTCCGGTCCCACCGGGGACAGCCGCACGCGCAGTGAGGAGGCGCCACTGGCATACAGACTGACCCCGCGCCAATCGAGCGGAAGCCGCGCGGACCGCGTGCCTGACGGGGTGTCCAGGTCGAGCGGGTGCAGCGCGGCGTCCAGGAGGGCGGGGTGCAGACCGTAGCGGCGCGCTTCCTCCTGCCGCTGCGCGTCCAGGTGGACTTCGGCGAAGATCTCCTCGCCCCGCCGCCATGCCGCCGCCAGTCCCCGGAACGCGGGCCCGTACACCCGCCCGCCGCCCGTGAGCTCCTCGTAGAAGCCGCTCAGGTCCACGGGCTCCGCGTCGGCGGGAGGCCACACCTCCAGGTCGAACGAGGGGCGGGAGACCTGGGGAGTCAGGAGCGCGGTGGCGTGCCGGGTCCACGGCTCGCCCCGCAAAGGCGTCTCGGGCTGCGAGAACACCTCCAGCGACCGCCGACCGGACTCCTCCTGCTCGCCGACCACCACACGCAGCCGCACCGCGTCCCGCTCGGGGAGCACCAGCGGGGCCTCCACGGTCAGCTCGGCCAGATGGCCGCAGCCGACCTGGTCGCCTGCTCGCACCGCGAGTTCCACGAAGACCGCTTCGGGCAGCGGAAGCAGGCCCGCGAGAGTCCGGTCCGCGAGCCAGGGATGCGACCCCGGCGAGAGGCTTCCGGTCAGCAGCAGGCCGTCCGAGTCCGGCAGCTCCACCGCGGCGCCGAGCAGCGGATGGTCCGCCGCCGCGAGCCCGGCGGGCTCGCGGCCCCGGTCGTCCGGGACCGGCGCGGCAGGCTTCATCCAGTAGTGGCGGCGCTGGAACGCGTAGGTCGGCAGGGCCACCCGCTCGGCTCCCGACCCGGCGAAGACCGCCGACCAGTTCACCTCGACACCGTGCACATGGACCTGGGCGAGGGAGGCCGACAGCCCCGGTTCGGGGTCCGTCGCGGGCACCGCGACCACGTCGGTCCCGGCGTCGTGGGCGGCCGCCGAGACGGCTGCGGCCAGGCCCGCGTCGGCACCGATCTCCACGAAGACACCGTGCCCGCTCGCCAGCAGGGTGCGCACCGCATCCTCGAACCGCACGGGCTCATCGACGTTCGCGCTCCAGTAGTCCGCGTCCAGTGCGTCCGTCTCCAGCCACTCACCGGTCGTGGAGGAGCAGAACGGCACACGTCCCGCGGTCGGCGCGATCCCCGACAGCGCGTCGGCCGACGGCGAGGCCGGGCCGCCGCGCTCCTCGGCATCCGCTCTGGCCCGCCCGCGCAGCGCTGCCACGCGGGCCCCGTCCTCCAAGGACAGCGCCCCGGCGACGCACGCGGCGGCCACCTCGCCGTCGCCGTGGCCGACCACGGCCGCCGGCTCGACCCCGTAGGAACGCCACACCTCGGCGAGGGAGACCGCCACCGCCCACAGAGCCGGCCGGACCACGTCGACGCGTGCCCGCGTCGCCGAGTCCGCCTTCCCGGAGACCAGCTCCAGCAGCGACCAGTCCACGACGGCCGACAGGGCGCGGTCGCAGGCGGCCATCGTGTCGGCGAACACCGGCGAGGTCCCGAGCAGTCGCGCCGCCGTCTCCAGCCAGCGGGTTGCTTGCCCAGGGATGTGCTCCGGGACCTGCTCCGGGACGTGCTCCGGGACGTGCCCCGGGACGTGCCCCGGGAAGACGAACGCCACCGGGCGGCCTGGTTCGCCGGTCCTGGCGGTGCCCCGCACGACCGTGCCGGTCTCGCCCTCCTCGATCGCGCGCAGTTCGCGAACGGCCGCCTCGGCATCGGCGGCCAGCACCACCGCGCGGTGTTCCAGAGCGGTCCGCGTCGTGGCCAGTGACAGGCCGACGTCCGCCAGTCCGGGCGCCGGTTCGGACGCCAGGAACGAGGCCAGACGGGCGGCCTGACCGCGCAGCGCCTCGGCGCTCCTGGCCGACACCAGCAGTGGCGTCACCGATACCCCTTCGGCGACCCCGGAAGGCGGGTCAGCCCCGAGGATGTCGGAAGCCTCGGCCGACTCGGGAGCCGCGCAGGGCTCGGAGGCGTCGCTCTCCGCGTGCCCCGCGGTGGCCCCCTCGACCGGTACCACCGGATCGGGGGCCTCGAGGATGACATGGGCGTTCGTGCCGCTGATCCCGAACGAGGACACCGCCGCCCGGCGGGGCCGCTGCTCGCCCCGCGGCCAGGGAACCCGCTCGGCCAGCAGGGCGACATCGCCCTCGGACCAGTCCACGTGCGGAGAGGGCTCCTCGACGTGCAGCGTCGGCGGCAGCGACTCCTCACGCATGGCCATGATCATCTTGATGACGCCGCCCACGCCGGACGCCGCCTGGGTGTGCCCGATGTTCGACTTCAGGGAGCCCAGCCACAGCGGCCGCCCCGGCTCACGGCCTTGGCCGTAGGTCCTCAACAGCGCCTGCGCTTCGATCGGGTCCCCCAGCGGTGTGCCGGTGCCATGGGCCTCCACGGCGTCGACGTCGGTGGGCGACAGGCCCGCGCCCGCCAGCACCTGGCGGATGAGCCGCTGCTGTGCCCTGCCGTTCGGCGCCGTCAGCCCATTGGACGCACCGTCCTGGTTGACTCCGCTGCCCGCGACCACGGCCAGCACGCGGTGGCCCTTGCGGCGGGCGTCGGAGAGCCGCTCGAGCAGGAGCAGCCCGACGCCCTCCGACCAGTTGGTCCCGTCCGCCGCCGCCCCGAACGGCTTGCACCGCGCGTCCCACGCCAGCGTCCTCTCCCGGCTGAACGCCACATAGGCGTCGGGCATCGACATGACCGTGACCCCGCCCGCCAGGGCGAGGTCGCACTCGCCCGACCTCAGTGCCTGGGCCGCCAGGTGCATCGCCACCAGTGACGACGAGCAGGCCGTGTCCACCGCCACCGACGGCCCCTCCAGGCCGAAGGTGTAGGACAGGCGGCCTGCGGTCACATTGCCCGAGGTCCCCATCTGCATGCCCGACACGTAGTCGTGGTACATCACTCCCGCGAAGACGCCGGTGCGGCTGCCCTTCAGGGAGGCCGGAGCGATACCCGCCCGCTCGAACACCTCCCAGGAGGTCTCGAGCATCACCCGTTGCTGCGGGTCCATCAGCAGGGCCTCGCGCGGCGATATCCCGAAGAACTCGGCGTCGAACTCACCGGAGTCGTACAGGAAGCCGGCCTCGCGCACATACGTCGTACCGGGCCGGTCCGGATCGGGGTCGTAGAGACCCTCGATGTCCCACCCGCGGTCGGTGGGGAACGGGCCGATGCCCTCCCGGCCCTCGGCGACCAGTCGCCACAGCCCCTCGGGGGTGTCCACCCCACCCGGGAAACGGCATCCCATCCCGACGATCACAATGGGGTCGTCGTTCACGGAGACGAGCGGCGGCATGCCGGACAGCGTCTCGTCCTCGTCCTCGGCGCCGCCCTCTCCCAGCGAGGACATCACATGCCGCACCAGAGCGCCGGACGTCGGATGGTCGAACACCAAGGTGGCGGGCAGCCGAAGGCCCGTGTCGGCGCTGAGGCGGTTGCGCAGGTCGACCGCGGTCAGCGAATCGAATCCCAGCTCCTTGAACGGCCGCTCCGACTCGACCAGGTCTGCGGTGCCGTACCCGAGCACCGTCGCCACATGGGAGCGCACCAGCTCCGACACCAGGCGGTACCGCTGGGCCGGAGCGACGGCGGCGAGCCGCTGGGCGAGCCCCGAAGCGGCCGAACCGGGCCCGGACCCGGCTCCCCGCCGGGCGGGGAGCCGCACCAGGCCACGCAGCAGACCGGGCAGCTCCCCCGACTCGGCACGTGCCCGAACGGAGGCCACGTCAAGCCGCATGGGGACGAACAGCGCCCCGTCGGCGGCCGTACCGGCGTCGAACAGCGCCAGTCCCAGCTCGGAGGGCAGCGCCGCGGCCCCCTCCCTCGACATGCGGGCGAAGTCGTCCTGGCCGAGTTGCTCGGTCATCCCGCTGAGCTTCTCCCACAGGCCCCAGGCGAGCGAGGTCATCGGGAGCCCCGCCGCCCGCCGGTGCTGCGCGAAGGCGTCCATGAAGGTGTTGGCGGCCGCGTAGTTGGCCTGTCCCAGGCTCCCCCACAGCCCCGCCACCGAGGAGAACACCGCGAACGCCGCGAGGGGTGTCCCGGCGTCCCTCGTCAGCTCGTGCAGGTTCACCGTGCCGTCGACCTTCGCCCGCAGTACGTCGGCCAGGCGCTCCGGCGTCAGCGAGGTCACCAGCCCGTCGTTGAGCACTCCCGCGGTGTGGACCACCGCGGTCAGCGGATGCTCCGCCGGGATCCCGTCCAGCAGCCGCGCCAGCGCCTCCCGGTCGGCCACGTCACATGCCGCGACCGTCACCTCGGCACCCAGGCCGACCAGTTCCTCCCGCAGTTCCGACGCCCCCGGCGCCGCGGGGCCGCGCCGACTGGCCAGCAGGAGCCGCCGTACACCGTGGGTGCGCACCAGGTGGCGCGCCAGCAACCCGCCGAGGCTGCCCGTTCCCCCCGTGATCAGTACCGTCCCCTCGGGACCGAACGGGCGTGCCCGCTCGGCCTGCGCGTTCTCGTCCCCGTTGAGGGCCGCGTCGGCCTCCGTGCCGGGATCCGTGCCGGCGTCGGTGGGCGCGGGCATCCGGGCGAAGCGGGGGGCGAGCAACTCGCCCTCGCGCACCGCGAGCTGGGTCTCACCGCACAGCACCGCGGCCGGTGGCAACCCGTCCGGCGCCTCACGGTCGACGAGCACGATACGGCCGGGGTTCTCCGTCGTGGCCGATCGCACCAGCCCCCAGACCGGGGCGTGCACCAGATCGAGGACGTCCTCGTCGGGTCCGGCCGCCACCGCCCGGCACGTCGCCACCGCGAGCCGCGTGGCGGCGAAGCGCTCGTCGCTCAGCCACGCCTGAAGAAAGGCCAGAACGTCCGCCGTGGACCCATGAACCGCCTTGGCGACGGCGCTTGCGACCCCGCCGCCGTCCGGCCCGCACAGCAGCACCGCGACCTCGGGCACCGGCGCGCCGGAGTCCACCGCCGCACCCAGGGCTTCCAGGTCGGCGTACGGCTGCGCGGTGATCGCACCCTCTCCGGAGCCGAGCGCGTCGGCCACCTGGGAAGCTCCTGTCCCCAGGACCGCCCAGCCCCCGCCCGACGCCCCGGCGGGAACCGCCTCGGGGGCAGCCGTTGTCCGCGCCCACTCCACCGTGAACAGCGAATCACGATGGGCGCCTCGGGCGCCCGCCACCGCGTCGGCCGTCACGGGGCGCACCGACAGCGACTCCACCGCGGCCAGCGGGCGGCCCCCGGTGTCGGCGATCAGGAGCGACATCTTGTCCGGACCGACGGCGGACACCTTCACCCGCAGCGAGTCGGCGCCCGACGCGAACAGGGACACGCCGCTCCAGGCGAAGGGAAGGCGCACGGTCCCCGAGCCCTCGTCCGGGACGGCCAGCACGGTGTGCAGTGCGGCGTCCAGAAGCGCGGGATGCAGACCGAAGGAGCCTGCCTCCTCCCGCTGTCCTTCCCCGAGCGCCACCTCGGCGAAGAGGTCCGCTCCGTGCTTCCACACGGCCCGCAGCCCCTGGAAGGCAGGACCGTACTCATAGCCGGACACGGCGAGCAGGTCGTAGAACCCGTCGAGCGCGACGGGCTCGCCCTGCGGGGGCCAGGCACCCAGGTCGAACGAGGGAACCGGCCCTTCGGGTGCCAGCACCCCCGCGGCATGACGTGTCCAGGCGAGCGCCGGCTCCCCGTCAGCGGGCCTGGAGTAGATCTCCACCGAGCGGCGTCCGGTCTCGTCCGCGCCCTCGACCAGGATCTGGACGTGCACCGCTCCCCGCTCGGGGAGCACGAGCGGGGCTTCCAGCGTCAGCTCCTGGAGCCGGCCGCATCCGACCTCGTCCCCGGCCCGGACGGCCAGCTCGACGAAGCCGGTCCCGGGCAGCAGGACCGCCCCGGCCACCTTGTGATCGGCGATCCATGGCTGCGACTGCGTGGAGAGGCGGCCGGTCAGCAGGATGCCGCGGCCGTCCGCGAGTTCGACGGTCGCGCCCAGCAGCGGGTGAGCTGCGGCGCCAAGCCCGGCCGCGGCGATTCCTGCCGAGGGCGCGGCCGAAGCGGTCAGCCAGTGGCGGCGGCGCTGGAAGGCGTACGTCGGCAGATCCACTCGGCGTGCGCCGGTCCCCGCGAACAGCGTGGACCACTCGACGGACGCCCCGTGGGTGTGCAAGCCCGCCGCGGCAGCCGTGAAGGCCCAGGTCTCGGGCCGGTCCTTGCGCAGGGCCGGGGCCAGGAACATCCCGCCCTGCGGCGGCAGACTCTGCGCGGCCATGGCCGTGAGGGTGCCGTCGGGGCCCAGCTCCAGGCAGCGGGTGACACCGTGCTTCTCCAGGGCCCGGACACCGTCCGCGAAGCGCACCGCTCGACGGACATGGCGAACCCAGTACTCGGCGCAGGCGAGCTCGTCCGGCTCGACCTGCCCGCCGGTGAGGTTGGAGACGACCGGGATCCGGGGCTGGTGATGACTGATGCCCTCGGCGACCTGGCGGAAGTCGTCGAGCATCGGTTCCATGAGCGGGGAGTGGAAGGCATGGCCGACCTTCAGCCGGGTGGCCTTCCGGTCGAGGGCACGGAAGTGCTCGGCGACCTCCGTGACCGCGTCCTCGTGACCGGAAACGACCGTCGCCGTGGGGCCGTTGACCGCTGCGATGCCGATCTCGTGCTCGCGGCCGGCCAGCAGGGGCAGCACCTCGTCCTCGCACGCCTGGAGAG
>NZ_BMMS01000034.1 GCF_014646055.1 Wenjunlia tyrosinilytica | reverse complement strand
GCGGATAGTCCCCCACCCGCTCCCTCGCCGCCGGAATACGCACCCGGTCCATCAACTCGATCGCCCTGAGCTTCGCCTCCTTCTTGGACAGCCCCTGGTGGACCCGGAACATCTCACTGAGCTGGTAGCCCACGCTCAGGACGGGGTTGAGCGAGGACAGCGCGTCCTGGAAGATCATGGCGATCTTCTGGCCGCGGATCCTGCGCCGCTCCTCGTTGGACATCCGGAGCATGTCCCGGCCGCGGTAGAGGATCTCGCCCTGCGGGATCTTCCCCGGCGGCATGTCGAGAATGCCCATGATCGCCTGGGCGGTCACGGACTTGCCGGAGCCGGACTCGCCCAGCACGGCGAGGGTCTCGCCCGCGCTGACGCTGTAGTTGACACCGTTGACGGCCTTCACCACGCCGTCGCGGGTGTGGAACTCCACGTGGAGGTCGCGGACGTCGAGGAGCGGACCGCCCTCGCCGTCCTCGACATGCCCGTGGGGGGCGTCGCTGGTCTGAATCGTTGACATGGTGACGCTCCTCTCAGCGCAGCTTGGGGTCGAGGGCGTCGCGGACCGCGTCGCCGAGCATGATGAACGCCAGGATCGTGATGCTCAGCGCGCCCGCGGGGTAGAGCAGCATGTGCGGAGCGTTGCGGTACTGGACGGCCGCCGAGGAGATGTCGATGCCCCACGACACGGTCGGAGCCTTGAGACCGACACCCAGGTAGGACAATGTCGCCTCGAGCGAGATGTAGGTACCCAGGGCGATCGTGGCCACGACGATTACCGGCGCGACCGCGTTCGGCAGGATGTGTCGGATCATTATTCGACCGCTGCTGGCGCCGAGCGCCTTGGCAGCCTGCACATAATCCTGTTGCTTCGCCGTGATCACGGCGCCTCGTGCGATACGGCCGATCTGCGGCCAGCCCAGAAGGATCATGAAGGAGACCACGGTCCAGATGGAGCGGTCCTTCATGACGGAGAGGAAGACCAGGCCGCCGAGCAGGATCGGAATACCGAAGAAGATGTCAGTGATCCGCGACAACACAGAGTCCCACCAGCCTCCGTAGAAGCCTGCGAGCCCTCCCAGAACGCTGCCGAGGATTGCAACGCCCGCCGTGGCACAGACACCTACGGTCACAGAGGCTCGGGCACCGTAGATGGTGCGCGCGTACACGTCGCAGCCCTGCAGGTCGTAGCCGAACGGGTGTCCCGACTCACTTGTCTGGCGCGACTTCGAGAGATCGCAAGAGAGCGGGCTGGTCGAGCTGAACAGTCCAGGCCACAGCGAGAGGATCACCAGGAACAGGATGAGCAACGAGGAGACGATGAACACGGGATTGCGCCGCAGATCGCGCCAGGCATCGTCCCACAGGCTGCGCGGCTTCTCCCGCTCGGGCTCGGGGGTCAAGCCGGGATCCACGACGACGGTCCCGGCATCCACGATGCCCGGGTCGGTCTTCTCTATCTGGTCAGGCATAGCGGATCCTCGGGTCGAGCACGGCATAGAGGAGGTCGACGAGCAGGTTGGCAACCAGGAAGACGATGACGAGGATGGTCACGAAGCCCACGACCGTCGGCGAATTCTGACGCAGCACCCCTTGCCACAACTGGTACCCGACGCCCTGGATGTTGAAGATGCGCTCAGTCACGAGAGCACCGGCCATCAGGCCGCCGACGTCGGTACCGAGGAAGGTGACTACTGGGATCAGGGAATTGCGCAGCAGGTGCACCGTGACCACCCGACGGCGTGGGAGTCCCTTGGCAACAGCAGTGCGGAGGTAGTCGGCGCGCATGTTCTCTGCGATGGAAGTCCGGGTAAGTCGAGTGATGTAGGCGAGTGAGACGCCCGCCAGAACCAGCCCCGGAACGATGAGTTCACCGAACGGAGCTCCGCTGGAGACAGTGGGTTCGACTACACCCCACTTGACTCCCAGGAAGTACTGGAGCAGATACCCCGACACGAACGTCGGAATAGAGATCACGACGAGGGTGAAGAACAGCGACGCGTTGTCGACGATCTTGCCTCGGCGTAGACCGCTGATCAGGCCAAGACTGATACCTACGACGATCTCGATGAGGATCGCCACGATGGTGAGCCGGAAAGTGACAGGGAAGGCGCTACCCATCAGTTCCGTGACCTTCTGGCCGTTGAACGCCTCACCGAAGTCCCCTGTGACGATCTTCCCCATGTACAGCACGTACTGGGTAAGGAGGGGCCTGTCGAGATTCAGGTCATGCCGGATCTTGGCGGCGGTCGATGGATCGGGAGCTCTGTCACCGAACATCGCGGCAACAGGGTCGCCGAGCGCATAGACCATGACAAAGATCAAAAAGGTGGTCCCCAGAAAGACGGGGATCATCTGGAGCAGTCGTCGCATGACGTAGCGCCCCATGGTGACTCCTTTGAGGTCCGGCACAACGGCAGCCGGGGTCTCGTGGACCTCCGGCTGCCAATTGTGCTTCGGATCGGTCGGCGGTACTCCCCCGGAGTCGAATTGACCCCGGGGGAGGTCCGACCGGCCTGACTACTTGACCGTGATGTCCGAGAAGACCGGAACGGAGAAGGCGTTGAGCGTCACGTTCGAGATCTTGTCGGAGTAGCCGGCGTCACCGTTCTGGTACCACAGCGGGATGGCGGGGACGTCCTGCACGAGGAGCTTCTCGGCGTCCTGGTACAGCTGGATGGCCTTGGTGGTGTCGGCCTCGGCGTTCGCCTGGTTGAGCAGCTTGTCGAACTTCTTGCTGCTGTAGAGCGAGTCGTTCGAGGAGGCGCCGGTCTTGTAGATCGGACCCAGGAAGTTGTCGATGAGCGGGTAGTCCATCTGCCATCCGGCGCGGAACGGACCGGTCATCTCGTGCTTGGTGATCTGGTTGCGGAAGTCCGCGAAGGTGCCGACCAGGTTGGTCGTGCAGGCCTTGTCGTTGCCGACCACCTTGTTGATGCTGTTGCACGCGGCGTCGGCCCAGTCCTTGTGGGAACCGGTGTCGCCGTTGACCGAGATGGTCATCTTGCCGCCGGGGATGCCGCCGCCCTCTTGGATGAGCTGCTTGGCCTTGGTCGGGTTGAACTCGCACAGCTCACCGCAGATGCCGTCCGAGTAGCCGCCCGGGGCGCCCAGCACCGGAGAGGTGAAGTCCTTGGCCGGGGTGCGGGAGCCCTGGAAGATCTTCTCGGTGATCGACTTGCGGTCGATCGCCATGGACAGGCCCTGGCGCACCTTCTTGGCCTTCTCGGTGCCCCACTTCTTGTTGTAGAGCGGGAACGAGATGGTCTGGATGATGCCGGCCGGCTGGTTGATGTAGCGGCCGCTCAGGTCCGTCTTGACGTTCGTCAGCGCGGCGGCGGGCAGACCGTCGAGAAGGTCGAGGTTGCCGGCCTGCAGGTCGCTGTAGGCGGTGTTGCCGTCGGTGTAGACCTTGAGGTCCACGCCGCCGTTCTTCGGCTTGTCGGTGCCCGAGTAGCCCGCGTTGACGCGGAGCTTGGCGCCCTGGCCCTTGACGTAGGACTCCAGCTTGTAGGGGCCGTTGCCGATCGGCTTCTTCAGCCAGGCGGCGTGGTCCTTGAAGAACGCCTCCGGCAGCGGCGAGTAGGCCTTGTAGCCCAGGCGGCTCGGCCAGGTGGAGAACTTCTGCGTCAGCTTGACCGTGAAGGTCGTGTCGTCGACGACCTTCACACCCTTCATGGTCTTGGCCGTCGGCTTGGCGCCCTCCTTGTCCGGGTGCACATCGGCGTAGCCGTCGATGTCGGAGAAGAAGTAGGCGTTCAGCTGCTTGTTGTCGAGGTAGGCGCCGTAGTTCCAGGCGTCCACGAACGACTTGGCGGTGACCGGGGTACCGTCGCTGAACTTCCAGCCGGACTTGATCTTGATGGTGAAGTTCTGCTGGTCCTTGGTGTCGATGGACTGGGCCATCGCGTCCTTGGCAGCGCCGGTCTTCGGGTCGTACTCCTTCAGACCGCGGAAGATCATGTCAAGAATCTTGCCGCCCTGCACCTCGTTGGTGTTGGACGGCTCCAGCGGGTTCTGCGGGTCGCTCCAGTACGCGCGGACGATGCCCTTGGAGTCGCCGCCCTTGCCCTCGTCGCCCTTGTCATCGTCGCTGCTGCCACCACAAGCGGTGGCCGCCATGGCTATGACAGCGGCACTCACGACCCACTTGGCACGCGTAGATCCGCGCATGGGTTGCCTCCTCAAGAGTTCAGTTACGGAACATGAGAGATGAGCCGCTTCGCTGACACCCCTGACAGCGAAATGGCCTCCCTCGCTCGTGAGTCGGCGCTCCCCTGCGCGCGTGACCCATTGACCCGAGCTCAACGGCTCCAACTATCGGGCACGTTGGGCCGCTGGTGTATCTCCATAAGGTCTCGTTTTGATCACACGCCGCATGCATTCGTCCCGAAATTCGGACATACAGAACATAGACAGACAGGCACGAATCGGTCCGTTGGCCTACTTTGCCGGACAGCTAGGTCCGATAGACGGACGTCGATGGTGGTCCGCACCAGGGCCGCCGCAGGCCGAGGACCTCACTGGCGTCGCCGGGCTCCCAGGAGAGACGAACACAAGCCCATGTTGGCACAGGGGCCGACCGACGGCCGAGACGTCCGGCCGTCGGTCGACAACACACTACGCCGCTACTTGACCGGCTTCAGCTTGAAGACGAATGTGCCGTCTCCACCACAATCCGCGGGCCCCCCGGTGCGAGAAACGCTGTAGTTCGAGCTGAACTGGACGGTGGCGTGCCCGTCCAGGGGGACGGTCTTGTTGATCTTGAAGGTCTTGCTCTTCTCAGGACCCCCGCCCTTAATGATTCCAGCATCCCACCGCGTCGACCAAACGGTGTTCGCATTTCCCCGCTGCATGAACTGACCGGCCAGCTCGGAATCCACACCCGCACGGTAGGAAAGCTTTATCTTCCTGACCTCGATCTTCTTCTTCGAGACCTTTCCGAGGTACCAGTGCGCGTGACCGATCAGCCACGCGTTCTTCTTGCAGCCGCGCATGTCCGTCTGATCGAACTGCACCTGACCCGAGTAGACCTCCTTCGGGCCCCCCACCTTGACCTTGTTGGTGAAACCGGGGATGGGCTCGGCGGAGGCAGGACTACTCGCGAGAGCCACGGTAAGAGCCGTCGCGCCCACGAGCATCACAGAACAGGCCTTTTCCAACAATGTTCCCCCCACACAGAAATGTGCACCTCTAGTCTTTCGATCGAATTTTCGATCAGGCAACAACTTAGCGAAGCCGCACGCATACGCAAGGGAATCTGAGGCAAATTTGAGCCAACTTGGGGCTTCTGGACAGGCGTGATAATCCCTCACGGCGAAGGCGAGCACCCGCTTCCACACGATAGGAAGCGGGTGCTCGGATGCTTGCTCACACTGGGTCAGCGCTTGGAGCGGGCGAGGGCGCGGCCGCGCTCCTTCTGGTCCAGGACGACCTTGCGGATGCGCACGGTCTCGGGGGTCACCTCGATGCACTCGTCCTCACGGCAGAACTCCAGGGACTGCTCCAGGGACAGCTTGCGCGGCGGCACCAGGTTCTCGGTGGTGTCCGCGGACGCGGCGCGCATGTTGGTGAGCTTCTTCTCCTTGGTGATGTTCACGTCCATGTCGTCGGAGCGGGAGTTCTCCCCGATGATCATGCCCTCGTACACCTCGGTGCCCGGCTCGACGAAGATGACGCCGCGCTCCTGGAGGTTGATCATCGCGAACGGGGTCGCGACACCTGCGCGGTCGGCCACCAGGGAGCCGTTGTTGCGGGTGCGCAGCTCGCCGAACCACGGCTCGTGGCCCTCGTGGATGCTGTGGGCGATACCGGTGCCGCGAGTGTCCGTCAGGAACTCCGTGCGGAAGCCGATCAGGCCGCGGGAGGGGACGATGAACTCCATGCGCACCCAGCCGGAGCCATGGTTGGTCATGGTCTCCATCCGGCCCTTGCGGGTCGCCATGAGCTGGGTGATCGCGCCGAGGTACTCCTCGGGGCAGTCGATCGTCAGGCGCTCGGTCGGCTCGTGGACCTTGCCGTCGATGGTCTTGGTGACCACCTGCGGCTTGCCGACGGTGAGCTCGAAGCCCTCCCGGCGCATGGTCTCGACGAGGATGGCCAGCGCCAGTTCACCGCGGCCCTGGACCTCCCAGGCGTCGGGGCGCTCGGTCGGCAGGACGCGCAGCGACACATTGCCGATGAGCTCCTTGTCGAGGCGGTCCTTGACCATGCGGGCGGTGACCTTGTGGCCCTTGCCGCCCTTGCCGACCAGCGGCGAGGTGTTGGTGCCGATGGTCATGGAGATCGCGGGCTCGTCCACGGTGATCAGCGGCAGCGCCACCGGGTTCTCCGGGTCGGCCAGGGTCTCGCCGATCATGATGTCCGGGATGCCCGCGACGGCGCAGATGTCACCGGGGCCGGCCTGCTCGGCGGGCTTGCGGGTGAGCGCCTCGGTCATCAGGAGCTCGGTGATGCGCACGCTCGAGACGCTGCCGTCGCGCTTGATCCAGGCGACGGTCTGGCCCTTCTTCAAAGTGCCCTGCTCGACGCGGCACAGCGCGATACGGCCGAGGAAGTTGTCGGCGTCCAGGTTGGTGATGTGGGCCTGGAGAGGGGCGCTGTCGTCGTACGTCGGCGCGGGGACGTGCTCGAGCAGCGTGGAGAAGAACGGCTCCAGGGAGTCGCTGTCGGCCGGGACGGTGCCGTCCTCCGGCTTGGTCAGCGAGGCGACGCCGTCACGGGCGCACGCGTAGACGATCGGGAACTCGATCTGGTCCTCGGTGGCGTCCAGGTCCAGGAAGAGGTCGTAGGTCTCGTTGACCACGTCGTCGATCCGGGAGTCCGGGCGGTCCGTCTTGTTGATGCACAGGATCACCGGGAGCTTCGCGGTCAGCGCCTTGCGCAGCACGAAGCGGGTCTGCGGCAGCGGGCCCTCGGAGGCGTCCACGAGCAGGACGACCGCGTCGACCATGGACAGCCCGCGCTCGACCTCCCCGCCGAAGTCGGCGTGGCCCGGGGTGTCGATGATGTTGATCGTGACCGGGTCGCCGCCGCCCTTGGGGTGGTACTTCACCGCCGTGTTCTTGGCGAGGATGGTGATGCCCTTTTCGCGCTCCAGGTCGTTGGAGTCCATCATCCGGTCGTCCAGATGCTGGTGGGCGGCGAAGGCGCCGGCCTGCTTGAGCATGGCGTCGACGAGAGTGGTCTTCCCGTGGTCGACGTGGGCGACGATGGCGACGTTGCGGATGTCGTGACGCGTGGGCATGGCTGTGAGCGCTTCTCTCGGGAGTCGTGGGTCGCGGCGGCTATCCGCCCGCCGGGCGGGCGCGCCGCGGCTCAGCACCCATGGTACGTGCCCGTGCTCCGGCCCCTCCGCGAGCTACTACCCCGCTTAGCTGATCCTCCTCGGCCGACGGGCCCGGCCGCCCGGCCCGCGAGCGTGCTATCGGGTGTAGCCGATGTCCTGGTAGCGGGGGGTGAGGAATCCGAACGCCCCGGCGTTGGCCACGGACCGCTTCACGGCGACGACCTCGGGGCGCTGGTAGAGGGGCAGCGAGCCCGCGGCGGCCCAGATCCGGGCGTCGGCGCGGGAGGCGAGCTTGCGCGACTCCTTGGGGTCCAGCTCCCGGGAGGCCTGGTGGAAGAGCTGGTCGATCTCGTCGGTGCCCACGCGGGCGAAGTTCTGCTCGACGATCAGCGAGCCGTCGGGCGCGGGCAGCGGCTTGGCGTAGATCGAGCGGGCATCGGTCGCCGGGAAGGCGGTGGCGGGCCAGGAGAACAGGGCCAGGTCGAAGTCACCGGAGGCCACGTGGTCCCGGAAGAAGCTGTCGTCCCCGACGCGGGTGACCTCGGTGCGCACGCCGATCTTGGAGAGCATCGCGGCCACCTGGTCGCCGACGGCGCTCAGGGCGGCGGCTCTCTGCGGTACGAGCAGGCGCAGGGAGAGGGACTTGCCCTCCTTGACGCGGACCGAGCCGGGTTCGACGACGCTCACGGTGCGCTGGGAGTTGGAGTTGGAGTTCGAGCCGGAGCCGGAGCCCGAGCCCGAGCCGGCTTCGGCGAGGTGGACGACCTTGGCGTTCGGGTCGCTCTTCGACTTCTTCTCCTTCTTCTTGGCGGACTTCTCGCCCTTCTCGGTGTTGTCCTCGCGGCCCGCCTTCTCCTCGCCGCCCGCGTTCTCCTCGCCCTCCGCGTTCTCCTCGCCGTCCGCCTTCTTTGCCTTCTCCTCCTCCTTCTTGTGCTCGTCCTTCTTGCCGTCGTGCTTCTTCGGCCGCTCCGGGTGGGCGCTCGCGGACTCGGCCGGGGCGGCGGCGCCCGACGGCGACGGGCCGCGGCCCGCGGGGCCCGGCTTCCAGCCCGACTTGCTCAGCAGTGCCTCGGCGGACTTGCGGTCGGGGCCGCCGAGCGCGGAGCTGCCGTCCTTGTAGCCGTCCTGAGCGCCCATGTAGAGGTGGCTGCCGAGGGTGCCCACGGGCAGGCCGAGTGGGCTCAGCACCGTCTTGGCCAGTGCCTTCCGGTCGATGGCGCGGGCCACGGCCCGGCGGACCTGCTCGTCGGCGAGCGGGCCGGTGCTGCCGTTGAGGGTGAGCTGGGTGAACGCGGCCTCGGCGGCCTTGCGCACGGTGAGCCCGGGGGCCGAGGAGAGCCGGGCGAGCGGTCCGTCCTTGCCCTTCTTGGCGGCGGTCGGGTCCGGGTCCAGGTCGGCGAGGTCGAGGGTGCCCTTGGCGAGCGCGTCGACGCGCTTGTCCTGGGGGACGGGGACGAGGACCACCTTGTCGAGCTTGGCGCGGTCGCCCCACCACTTGCCGTTGCGGGTCAGCGTCACCGAGGCGCCGGAGCCCTTGCGGACGACCTTCCCCAGGGTGAACGGGCCCGCGGTCTCCTTGAGCTTCTTGCGCGAGCCGTCGTTGAAGGAGCTCGGCTTGCCCGTGACGGACTTCGGGTAGAGCGGGGTGAACAGCGACTGCCAGTCCGCGTAGGGCTGGGAGAAGGTGACCTCGACCTCGCGGTCGGAGCCGCCCTTGCCGACCTTCTCGATCTGCCGGTAGCCGTCGTTCCTCGCGGGCCAGAACGAGGCGTCGGAGCCGCCCAGCGCCTTCCACTGCGCCTCGAAGTCGGCGGCGGTGATCGGTTTGCCGGAGGTCCACACGGCCTTGGGGTTGATCTTGTAGACCACGGTCTGCTTGGGGCGCTTGGCGGTGACCTCGGCGGAGGTCAGGTAGTCACCGTTGCGCCGGGGGTGGCCGCGTTCGTCCAGGACGAACAGCGACGGCAGGACCGCGCCGGTCACCCGGGAGCTGTCGGCGGTGGCGTCGGCCTGGAAGACATTGAACGTGGTGGGGACCGCGTCGATCGCCCAGCGCAGCTGCCCGCCGTCCTTGACCTGCGCCCGAGGCGCCGCCGCGATGTCGGAGGTGGGCATCAGAGGGGTCGCCCTGTGCGGCTGCGCCGTGCAGGAGGCCAGCCCCGGGAGGACCAGCAGACCGGCGAGAGCGGCCGTGCCGCCACGGATCACGGTGTGTCGTCCGCCAGTGGGCATGGGCGCTCCTTGTGCCATCCGGACAGCGTTGGCCATACAGGGTGATTTGCTACTTATCGCACCTGTTGGACCCGATGCCTGCCCGCCGAGGAAGCCGGCACATCATCGGACCGGCGAAGGCCACCCGCCCGGAGCACTGCGGGGTTCGGCCAATCATGATTCGTTCCGACCGATCTCTTCACAAGCGGACCCCGCCGCGCGAGACTCGCTTGCGCGTGCCGCAGGCCACACCGCTAACCTTGACTGTGATGTACGCCACACCGCCACTCAGCGGAGGTGAGGACACTCCATGTCCTTGCACGACGACCTGAACCACGTCCAGCGCACGCTGGACGACCTCGTCCGTTCGGTGAACCGCCTCTCCGGCGAACTCGGCGACAGCCTGGACCTGCGCCGTGTGCGGAGCGACGCCGCGCACCTGCGCGAGAGCCTGGCGCTGCTGAGGGAGTCCTCCACGGATCCCAGCGCCCCGAAGCCGCCGCCCGAGCCCGGCATGGTCACGATTCCCGACGCCCCCTACGACCCCACTTTGTGGGGGCCCGGTGAGGACGAGGGCCTCGGCTCACCCCACGGGCACGCTCCCTGACGAGGCTCCGGTCCACTCCCCATCCGGTCACCCGCCCACTCGGAGACCCCTTTGGCCACCGGAACCCAAATCCAACCCGACCCCGACAGTTCGGCCGATGACGTGGAACCACAACGCGCGTCCCCCGCCCCGACCCGCGGCGGCATCCACACCCAGGGACGCGCGGCCATCCCTGACAAGCACCTGCGGACCGACCGCTGGTGGCTCGCGCCGCTGGTCACGGCTCTGGGCCTGCTGGCCTTCATCGTCTACTCGACCTGGCGCGCGTTCGCCAACGGCGACTACTACGCGGCGCCGTACGTCTCACCGTTCTACTCGCCCTGTCTGGCGGCCAACTGCGTCGACATGCAGGGCGGCGCCGACTGGCAGCTGCTCGGCGACTGGTGGAAGCTGTCCCCCGCGCTGATCATCCTGATCTTCCCGCTGGGCTTCCGGCTCACCTGCTACTACTACCGCAAGGCCTACTACCGGTCGTTCTGGGCCTCTCCCCCGGCCTGCGCGGTGGCGGAGCCGCACGGTGGCTACACCGGTGAGACGCGCTTCCCGCTGATCCTGCAGAACATCCACCGCTACTTCTTCTACTTCGCGATCGTGGTGGCGGGGATCCTCACCTTCGACGCGGTGCTCGCCTTCCGCGACGCCGACGGCGAGTGGGGGCACATGGGCCTGGGCACCCTGGTGCTCTGGGCGAACATCGCCCTGATCTGGGCCTACACCGTCTCCTGCCACTCGTGCCGGCACATCGTCGGCGGCCGGCTGAAGCACTTCTCCAAGCACCCCGTGCGCTACCGGCTGTGGGGCTGGGTGGGCAGGCTCAACGAGCGCCACATGCTCCTTGCCTGGTCGTCCCTGGTCAGCGTGGCGGTGGCGGACCTGTATGTGTACCTGCTCGCCAGCGGCGCCTTCGACGACCCGCGGTTCTTCTAGAAAGCCAGGAGCGAAATGACGGAGGCGGAGCGCCACACGTACGACGTGGTGGTGGTGGGGGCGGGCGGTGCGGGCCTGCGCGCGGCGATCGAGGCCAGGGCGCAGGGCATGCGGACGGCGGTCATCTGCAAGTCGCTGTTCGGCAAGGCGCACACCGTGATGGCCGAGGGCGGAATCGCGGCCAGCATGGGCAACGTCAACGCGGGCGACAACTGGAAGGTCCACTTTCGGGACACCATGCGCGGGGGCAAGTTCCTCAACAACTGGAGGATGGCCGAGCTGCACGCGCAGGAGGCCCCGGACCGGGTATGGGAACTGGAGACCTGGGGAGCCCTGTTCGACCGCACGAAGGAAGGGAGGATCAGCCAGCGCAACTTCGGCGGTCATGAGTACCCGCGCCTGGCGCACGTCGGCGACCGCACGGGGCTGGAGCTGATCCGCACCCTCCAGCAGAAGATCGTCTCCCTCCAGCAGGAGGACGAGCGGGAGTTCGGGGACTTCGAGGCACGGCTGAAGGTCTTCCAGGAGTGCACGGTCACCCGGGTGCTCACCGAGCCCGGCGGTGGCTCCCCCGAGGGCGGGCCCGCCGCGGGCGCTTCCCCCGGCGGCGGCGCCCGGGTCAGCGGGGTCTTCGGATACGCCCGGGAGAGCGGCCGGTTCTTCGTCGTGGAGGCGCCCGCGGTGGTGCTGGCCACCGGCGGTATCGGCAAGTCCTTCAAGGTGACGTCGAACTCCTGGGAGTACACGGGCGACGGCCACGCCCTGGCGCTGCTGGCCGGTGCCTCGCTGATCAATATGGAGTTCGTGCAGTTCCACCCCACCGGGATGGTCTGGCCGCCGTCGGTGAAGGGCATCCTCGTCACCGAGTCGGTGCGCGGGGACGGCGGGGTGCTGCGCAACAGCGAGAACAAGCGCTTCATGTTCGACTACGTCCCGGACGTGTTCAAGAACCAGTACGCGCAGTCCGAGGAAGAGGCGGACGGCTGGTACACCGATCCGGAGAAGCACCGAAGGCCGCCCGAGCTGCTGCCCAGGGACGAGGTGGCCCGCGCCATCAACTCCGAGGTCAAGGCCGGGCGCGGCAGCCCGCACGGCGGGGTCTTCCTCGACGTCTCCACCCGGATGCCCGCCGAGGAGATCAAACGCCGGCTGCCGTCGATGCACCACCAGTTCAAGGAACTGGCGGACGTCGACATCACGGCGGAGCCGATGGAGGTCGGGCCCACCTGCCACTACGTCATGGGCGGTGTGGACGTCGAGCCCGACACCGCGGCGGCGAGGGGCGTGACCGGTCTCTACGCGGCGGGCGAGGTCGCGGGCGGTATGCACGGGTCGAACCGGCTAGGCGGCAACTCGCTGTCCGACCTGCTGGTCTTCGGCCGCCGTGCCGGGCTGCACGCCGCCACCTATGTCACCTCGCTGGCGGACGCGCGGCCGAGCATCCTGCCCCAGCAGGTCGACGCGGCGGCGGCCGAGGCGCTGAGCCCGTTCCATGTGCCGGAGGCCGACGGGGCGGCCGGGACTTTGCCGGAGAACCCGTACAGCGTCCATCAGCGCCTCCAGCAGACGATGAACGACCTGGTCGGCATCATCAGGCGGGCCGAGGAGATGGGAGAGGCGCTGGAGCGGCTGGCGAAGCTGCGTCAGGAGGCCGTCCGCGCCGGCGTGGAGGGGCACCGGCAGTTCAATCCGGGCTGGCACCTCGCGCTGGACCTGCGCAATATGCTCCTCGTCTCCGAGTGCGTGGCCAGGGCCGCTCTGGAGCGCTCCGAGAGCCGCGGCGGCCACACCCGCGACGACTACCCCGAGATGGACCGCCGATGGCGGCGCGTCAACCTCGTCTGCGACCTCGCCGGCACCGCTGACGCCGCCTCGGGGCAGATCTCGCTCACCAGGCGGGAGAACCCGCCGATCCGGCCTGACCTGCTGGCCCTGTTCGAGCAGGGCGAGTTGTTGAAGTACCTCACGGACGAGGAGCTTGCGCAGTGAGCTACACAGCCCACTTCAGGGTGTGGCGGGGCGACGACAAGAGCGGCGAACTGCGCGACTTCGACGTGGAGGTGAACGAGGGCGAGGTCGTCCTCGACATCATCCACCGGCTGCAGGCCACCCAGGCGTCCGACCTGGCCGTGCGGTGGAACTGCAAGGCGGGCAAGTGCGGTTCGTGCAGCGCGGAGGTCAACGGCCGCCCGCGGCTGATGTGCATGACCCGGATGTCGGTCTTCGACGAGTCGGAGACGATCACGGTCGCCCCGATGCGCGCCTTCCCGGTCGTCCGGGACCTGGTGACCGATGTGTCCTTCAACTACACGAAGGCACGTGAGATCCCGTCGTTCGCCCCTCCGGCCGGGGTGGCGCCGGGTGAGTACCGGATGATGCAGGAGGACGTGGGTCGCTCGCAGGAGTTCCGCAAGTGCATCGAGTGCTTCCTGTGCCAGAACACCTGCCATGTCGTGCGCGACCACGAGGAGAACAAGCCCGTCTTCGCCGGGCCCCGGTTCCTCATGCGCATCGCGGAGCTGGACATGCATCCCCTGGACGCCGCCGAGGAGCGGGGGCTGGACCGCAAGCGCTCGGCGCAGGAGGAGCACGGCCTCGGCTACTGCAACATCACCAAGTGCTGCACCGAGGTCTGCCCCGAGCACATCAAGATCACCGACAATGCGCTCATCCCGCTGAAGGAACGGGCTGCCGACCGCAAGTACGACCCGCTGGTCTGGCTGGGCAACAAGATCCGCCGCCGGGAGGGATAGGCGCGCATCCGTGAGGGAGCGCCCGGCCCGTGCGGGGCCGGGCGCTCCCTCACATGTCGTTCGAGGGCGTTCAGAACAGGCTCAGCAGCGCGTCCACCGGGTCCTGGGCCGGGGCGTCGCCGTCCGGCAGGGACAGCTCGAACCAGACCGTCTTCCCCAGCGGAGTGCGCCGGCTCCCCCAGCCGTCCGCGAGCAGGCTCACCAGCTGCAGTCCGCGCCCGCCCTCGTCCGTGTCGCGGGCCCTGCGGCGGCGCGGCTGGACCAGCCCCGCGTCCCACACCTCGCACACCAGCGTCCGGTCCAGCAGGAGGCGCAGCCGGATGTCGCCCTCGCCGTGCCGCAGGGCGTTGGTGACCAGCTCGCTGACCAGCAGCTCGGTGGTGTCGACGAGCCCGTCCAGCCCCCAGTCGCCCAGCCGGGCGCGGGAGAGTTCACGGGCGCGGGCCACGGACGTGGGTGAGGGCGGGAGTGTCCAGTCGCCCACCACGTCGTCGGACAGCGCCTGGATCCTGGCCATCAGCAGGGCGATGTCGTCCTCGCCGTGGTGGGTGTCGAGCGTGGCCAGGACATGGTCGCAGGTGTCCTCGAGCGTCCTGGGCTGGCCGTCCAGCGCGCTGCGGAAGGCGGCGAGGCCGTCGTCGAGGGACTGGTGGCGGGACTCGACCAGGCCGTCGGTGTAGAGGCCGAGCAGCGCTCCGTTGGGCAGTTCGACGTCTATCTCCTCGAACGGCTCCCCGCCGACGCCCAGCGGCATGCCGGGCGGCACATCCAGCATGAGAGCGCGCTCGCCGGGCTGCACCAGGACGGGCGGCAGATGGCCGGCGTTGGCGAACGTACAGCGGCGGGTGACCGCGTCGTAGACGGCGTAGACGCACGTGGCCAGGTACACCTCGGACAGGTCGGCGCCCTCGCGTTCCTTGGCCTTGGTGCGGCGGCTGCGCCCTCCGCCGGGCTCACCGAGGCCCCGGGCGATCTCGTCCAGCGCGGTCAGCACCTCGGCCGGCTCGAGGTCGAGCAGCGCCAAGGTCCGCACGGCGGTGCGCAGTTCGCCCATGGCGACGGCGGCCCTCAGCCCTCGGCCCATGACGTCGCCGACGACCAGGGCGGTGCGGTGGCCGGGCAGTTCGATCACGTCGAACCAGTCGCCGCCGACCTCGGTGGCGGCGGCTCCGGGAAGGTAGCGGCAGGCGATGTCGAGGCCGGCCGCCTCGGGGTTGCCCGGTGGCAGCAGGCTGCGCTGCAGTATCAGGGCCCGCTCGTGCTCACGGCGGTACAGGCGGGCGTTGTCGATGCAGACCGCGGCGCGCGAGGCGAGTTCCTCGGCGAGCGCGGTGTCGCGGTCGCCGAAAGGCTCGCTGCCCTTGGCGCGGGCGAACTGCACCAGGCCGAGCACGGTGTCGCGGGCGACCATCGGCACGACGAGCGTGGACTGGACGACATTGCCCAGTTCGCTCTCCGAGCCGCCGCCCACCCCGATGGTCCTGGTCTGCGCGGTGGACAGCGCCTTCGCGCACGCGGAGGCGAACGGGTAGCGGTGCACACCCCCGACCTGGACCGGCCCCTCCTCGCCCGGCGCCTCGCAGCCCAGGGAGACGGGCCCGTCCGAGACGGCGCTGGCGAACGCGACCCGGCGCAGCTCTCCGCTGCCCTCGCTCGCGCCACCGCCCACGGCGTCGAGGTCGTCACCGGTCAAGAGCGCCTGGTAGAGGTCGACGGAGGCCAGGTCGCAGAAGTGGGGGACGGTGACCGCCAGGAGCTCGCGGGCGGTGGTCTCGAGGTCGAGGGAGTTGCCTATGCGGGCCCCGGCCTCGTTGAGGAGGGCGAGGTTGCGGCGGGCGTTGGCCGCCTCCCGTTCGGCCCGCTGCCGTCCGGTGACGTCAACGGCCAGTCCCGCCACGCCTATCGGGCGGCCGCCGCCGCTGTGGAGGCGGAACAGGGACAGCGCCCAGCGGCGGCGCCCGGGCTGCGTGGGCACGGTGCCGACGACCTGCATGTCGAAGACGGGGCTGCCGGAATCGAGGACCTGGCCGAGCGCGGTGGACAGCCGGTCGGCCTCGACCCGCGGCAGCAGGTCGTGGACGGTGATGCCGCGCATGTCCGCGGCCGATTTGCCGAAGGCGCACGCGAAGCGCTCGTTGACCCGCAGCATCTTCAGGGAGGCGTCGAAGAGGAAGAAGCCCATCGGTGACTCGCCCAGCACCGCCTGCGAGGCTGCCAGGTCGGTCTCTATGCCGCGCAGGACACGGACGTCCACGGCTATGCAGACGGCGCCGCGCCGGCGGTCCCCGTCGTCGGCGGGCATCACATAGATCTCGGCGAGCCCCTCGCGCCCGCCCGCGTCGCGGTAGGGCGCGATGCCTATCCACTCACGGCCGTCGAGGATGTGCTCCCAGGCGTCGGCCTGGTCCTCGCGCAGGTCGCGGGGGACGCACACGGTGAGCGGATCCTTGCCGATGGCGTCTTCGGCGGTGATGCCGAAGAACTCGGCGGCCCGCTCGCTCCACTGGTCCACGCGCCCGTCGGGCCCGATCGAGAACGAGGCCACCCGAAGGTAGTCGTAGATGGACCCGGGCGGGATCGTGCTCCACGCGGGCACGCGCTGTTCGCCTGCCGCCTCGTCAGAGGCGGCCTCCGTCCTCTCCGCGGGCGCGCAGGAGCCCCGATGCGCGCCGTTGGTGGCGCTCGCGTTGGAGATTTCTGCCCTCGCTGGCATGTCGTCGCTCACGTACCCGACCCCTCCAGCAGCTCACCACCCGGAACCGGCCGCCTCCGAGTATTCAGCATTTCAACCGTGCGTCGCACGGTGTTGACGATCACAGCATCATTTCGTCGCACGCGCCGGTGGACGGCAGTACCGCTCCGATCCTGGGTCAGCTACCCGGCAGGGCGAGTTCGAACCACACGACCTTGCCGTTCGGGGTGTGTCGGGTACCCCACCGGCGGGAGCTGTGGGCCACCAGTTGCAGCCCCCGGCCGCCCTCGTCGGTGGTGTCGACCAGGCGTTCCAGCGGGGGATCGGGCAGCGGGTCGGAGACCTCGACGAGCAGTGAGGAGCCGCGTACCATCCGCAGTCCGATCGGGCCGCGTGCGTACCGCAGGCTGTTGGTGATGAGCTCGCTGACGAGCAGGACCGTGGTGTCGTCGAGCGCCGTCAGCTCCCACTCGCGCAGGGTCTGCCGCACCAGCCTTCGGGCGCGGGAGACGACGGTGGGATCCGCGGTGAACGTCCACGCGCTCGCCGTGCCCTGCGGCAGCCCGCCGAGCCGGGCCATGACCACCGCGACGTCGTCGGGCTCGTGGCCCGGCTCGAGCCGGGCGAGGATGTCGTCGCAGGCGTCCTCGAGGTCGGCATGGCGGCGGTTGAGCACACCGATGAGGCGGTCGATCCCGGCGGAGATGTCCTCCCCGCGGTTCTCGACCAGCCCATCGCTGTAGAGGACGAGCACGGCGCCGTCGGACACCTCGAACTCGACGCCCTCGAAGTCCACCCCGCCCACGCCGAGCGGCGCCCCGGACGGCATCTCGACCTGGCGCACCTTGCCGTTGAGGCCGGGTTCGACGATGAGCGGGGGAACGTGCCCTGCCTTGGCGACGCAGACCTTGCGGGTGGCGGGGTCGTAGACGGCGTAGACGCACGTCGCCATGAGCGGTTCGTCCGGGCCGTGCGCGAGGTCGTCCGCGAGGTCGTTGATGTGGCTCAGCAGCTTGGCAGGCGGCAGGTCGAGCTGGGCGAGGGTGCGCACGGCGGTGCTCAGCCGGCCCATGGTGGCGGCGGCGCGCAGCCCGTGGCCCATGACGTCGCCGACGACGAACGCCACCCGGCCGCCCGCGAGCGCGATCACGTCGAACCAGTCGCCGCCGACCTCGGTGCCGCTGCTGCCGGGCACATAGCGGAAGGCCAGTTGGACCCCGAGGGGTTTGGGGACGGTCTGCGGGAGCAGGCTGCGCTGGAGCATGAGCGCGCCTTCGCGTTCACGCGCGTAGAGGCGGGCGTTGTCCAGCGACCCTCCGGCGCGGTCGGCGATCTCCATGGCGAGCTGGAGGTCGTCGCGGTCGAACGGCTCACGGGAGCCGGCCCTGCTGATGACGAGCAGCCCGAGGACGATGCCGCGGGCCCGCAGCGGCAGCACCATCAGGGAGTGGATGCCGAGGTCCATCGCGATCTGCACCCGGGGGTCGCCGGGGAAGGTGGTGTCGGCGAGCGCTTCCCGGGAGTCCACGAGCTGGGGCAGGCCGGTGTGGAGCACACACTCGAAGATGGACTCCTCGCTGAACGCCATCCGCTCGCCGAGGCCGAGCATGCGCTCCGCCGCGATGCTGTCCTCGGCGGCCGCGGCACCGAGCTGCACCAGCGGGGTGAACCGGGTGTGCGGGGTCCTCGGGAGGTCGCCGCCGCGGACCACGTCCTGGAGCAGGATCACCCCGGCGTAGTCGCTGAAGCGGGGGACGACGGCCTCCGCCAGCTCCTGCGCCATCCGGGGGACCTCGAGGTGCACGGCGAGGCGGGCACCGATGTCGTTGAGGAGGACGAGGCGGTGGCGGGCCCGCTCGACGTTGGCGGCGGCCGCGTGGCGGTCGGTGGCGTCCATGACGGTGCAGCTGATGCCGAGCACCTTCCCGCTGCGGTCCTCGAGCCGGTGGTACGAGACCGAGCGGTAGCCTCCGCCGCCGGAGGCGAGCGTGGTCAGGTCCACGACGGGGACACCGGTCCTGAGCACGTTCTGCTGGAGGATGGTGAGCTCCTGGGCGGTGGGCTCGTCGAGGATCTCCTTGACGGTGCGGCCGAGGTGCGCCTCCATCGGCAGGTTGTTCATCCGGGCGAGGGCCTCGTTGACCCGGACGAAGCGCAGCTGGGTGTCGAAGACGCCCACGCCCAGCGGTGAGGTGTCGAAGAGGGAGTCCAGGACCGCGAGGTCGTGCTCGACCGTGCGCACGGTGCTGGTCTCGGCGAAGGAGGCGAGCACGAACGGCTTGCCGTCGCCGTCCACGAGCAGGCTGGCACGGGCCTCGACCTGCACGGTGCGCCCGTCGCGGTGGCGCAGCGGAAGGATGCCGTTCCACCGGCCGATGCGCAGCAGTTGCGCGAGGATGCGCTCTCCGGCGCCCGGCACGGGAACGGTCGCGGCTCGCACCTGCTTGCCCTGGGCGAACCCGTCGGCGGGGTCGCGGGTGTCGAGGAAGGCGCCGACACGGCGTCCTACGACGTGCTCCCCCGCCCAGCCCAGCATCTCCTCGGCGGGCGGGCTCCACAGGACGATGCGCCCGGAGGTGTCGAGCATGACGACGGCGACGCGGAGGGTGTCGAGGAGGGTGCCCGTGGCGGTGTAGCTGGCCGGCGCGGAGGCGGGTTGCAGACCGGCGTTGCGGCGGGCGTGCCGGGACGACGCGTCATGCGCGCCTACCGCGTCGGTCACGTCGTCCCCCAGCGGGCCATGGGAACTGGGGCCGGTGTGGACCCCGAGAAATCAGGAACAGGAAATCAGAAAAGCGACTTTTGGTCATATCGGACTATCGGGTCACATACCCGATATTGCGGGCCCTGTACCCACGCCGGAAGGCGCTAATCCACCGGTTGCTCCACCTGCCCGACACCGTCCAGCATCCCGGCCACGAAGGCAACCGCAGGGCGGTCCTGCTCCAACCACTCGACCTCCCCCAGGTCGTCAGGGCCCAGCCAGCGCAGGGCATCGTGGTCCTGAAGGGGCTCCGGCTCACCGCTGAGCAGTTCCGCGGTCCACACCCGCAGCACATGGCCGCGGCCCAGCGGCCACTCGCCCGGAACACGCTCCAGAGGCCGGACCTCGACCCCCAGCTCCTCGCGCAGCTCCCGCACCAGCGCGCCCGGCTCGTCCTCCCCGGACTCGATCTTGCCCCCGGGAAGCTCCCAGCCGCCCGCCAGCTCCGCGGGGGCGCTGCGCCGGGCGGCGAGCAGCCGCCCCTCGCGCAGGACGGCGCCGCCGACGACGACCCTCACCGCTCGGCGTCCTTCACCGCTCGGCGTCCTCGAGCAGCTTCACATTCGCCCGGTCCTCGGGGTCCTCGCTCGGCTCCCCGGCGAACCAGGCGTCGAGGATCTCCCTCAGCAGCGGCTCCGAGGTCAGGCGCAGGCTGAGGGCGAGGACATTGGCGTCGTTCCAGCGGCGGGCCCCGTCGGCCGTGGCGGAGTCCGGGCACAGGGCCGCCCGCACGCCCGGGACCTTGTTGGCGGCCATGGAGGCGCCGGTCCCGGTCCAGCAGCACACCACACCCTGATCGGCGCGGCCCTCGGCCACGTCCCGGGCCGCGGCCGCCGAGCAGGCGGCCCACCGGGCATCGTCCCCCGGCCGCAGCGCCCCGTGCGCCAGCACATCGTGTCCGCGGCGGCGCAGCTCCGCGAGGAGCAGCCTGGCCACCGGTTCGTCCATGTCCGAGGAGACGGCGATCCGCATGTTCGTGAGCCTACCCCCGGGACTCCACCGAGACTCAAGGCAGGCAACGGGCGGGTCCCCCAAGGTGGGCACACGGTCCTGGCGACGGTCCCTCGTGGACCGCACGGCCGACCGACCACCGGGTGGCGCCGGGGAATGGTGTGCGCGGGGACCAGGAGGGTGGCTCCCGCGCACACCGCCGCGCGGGGCCGGGCGGGGGCGCCAGGCGCTCCGCGGGTTGGGCCGCCAGGAGTGGGAGCCGCCGTTTCCAGCGGCAACCAAAGGCGGCTGCGCCCCGCCACTGCACAGCGTGACGAGTCGCGGTGCGGGAGTGGCCGGATCCTTTCGGTGGAGCGGCGGGCGGGCGGGGCGGTTGCGGCGCACGGAGGGGGCAGGGGCGGCCGCGCCCACGCCGGGAGCGGTCAGCGCACCGGCAGGTGGTACGAGAGCCGGAACCGGTCGGACGGCACCACGATGTCGGCGGTCTCCACCGGCCGGTCCGAGGCGAAGTACGTGCGGTGGATCACCAGGACCACATGCCCCGCGACCCCGCCCAGCGCCGTCGCCTCCTCGGCCAGGCACGGCCGGGCGGTGACCTCCTCGACTACGTTGTCGACGACGATGTCTATGGCCGACATCCGCTCCACGACACCCCGGCCGCCGACCGGGCCCTCCTCGGGCAGCATCACCGGCGTACGCCCGGTCACCGCCAGCGGCTCCCAGGACGTCGACAGCATCACCGGCTCGTTCGCCGTCCGGAAGACATAGCGGGTGCGCATCACCCGGTCCCCCGCCTCGATCCGCAGCCGCTCGGCGACGCAGGGCGCCGCCTGCTCCGCCGAGCTCTCCGCCTGCCAGGTGCCGTTCGAGGCCTCGTCGGCCTGCTCCTGCCGGAACGGCGTCGAACGCCCTATCGGCCGCAGTCCGGAGCGGGCCAGGCGCTGCGGCTTGGTGCGCTCACGCACATAGGTGCCCGAACCCGACCGTCCCTCGACGAAGCCCTCCACGATCAGGATCTTGCGCGCCTCCAGGGCGACCGTGTCGGAGACGTCGTAGTCCTCGCGGATCTGCTTCTGCGAGGGCAGCCGTGCACCGGGGAGGAGATCACCCTCGATGATCTTCTTTCGCAGATCGGCCGCGACCCGTAGGTACGCGGGCTGCTCGCCGAATGGCACGTGCCCCTCCAACAGGTCGACCGGTACCCCGCAACGGTGCTCAAACAGTCCACGACCCGTAGCGGAGTCCGAAGCTCCGGCCACGCGGTCACGGAGAGTATGATCACAGATCCTTTCCGCAATCAAGACCACCAACGGAGACCGGCCACACCATTGAGTGACCTTCAGGTGGATGACGAGTACCGGGGCCGCTCCGTCTGCCCCGGCGCCCCCGCCGGGCACAATGGCGCCCGTGAACGTCGACGTCGACTACCGGCAACTGCTCAACGAGGCCATGGCCGCCGCGCGCCCCGTGCTCGGCACCGGCAGGGTGGCCGACTACATCCCGGCCCTGGCGTCGGCGGACCCCGAGGCGTTCGGCATGGCGCTCGCCACGGTCGGCGGGGAGGTGCACGGCGTGGGCGACTGGGACCGCCCCTTCTCCGTGCAGAGCATCTCCAAACTGTTCACCCTCGCCCTCGCCCTGGCCCATGGCGGCGACGCGCTGTGGAAGAGGGTCGGGCGCGAGCCGTCGGGAAACCCGTTCAACTCCCTGATCCAGCTCGAGACCGAGCACGGCATTCCGCGGAATCCTTTCATCAACGCGGGCGCGCTCGTCGTCACCGACGCCCTGCACACGGTCACCGGTGACGCTCTCGGCGCGGTGCTGGACTTCGTACGGGCCGAGTCGGGCAACCCGCTCGTGGCCGTCGACCCCGAGGTGGCCTTCTCCGAGTCGCAGCACGGCCACCGCAATGCCGCGCTCGCCCACTTCATCGCGCACTTCGGCAATCTCCACAACCCTGTGGACACCGTTCTCGAGCACTACTACGCCCACTGCGCCATGGTCGCGAGCTGCCGTGACCTCGCCCTGGTCGGCGGACTCCTCGCCCGGCACGGCGTGCGGGCGGACGGCACCCGGCTGCTCTCGCGCAGCGACGCGAAGCGGGTCAACGCCGTACTGCTGACCTGCGGAACGTACGACGCGGCAGGCGAGTTCGCCTACCGCGTGGGCCTGCCCGGCAAGAGCGGCGTGGGCGGCGGCATCCTGGCGATCGTCCCGGGCAGGGGAGCGCTGTGCGCGTGGAGCCCCGCGCTGGACCCGTCGGGCAACTCGGTCGGCGCGACAACGGCCCTTGACTCGTTCACGACACTCTCCGACTGGTCGGTGTTCTGACGCCGGCCCCGGGCCGATGGCAAGTGGCTGTGCGCCAGTCAGCCGGACGTCAGCGAGGCGTCAGCGGGGCCGGGCAGAGTTGTCCTTGCCGCAGGGAACGTGACGGGGGAAACGGGGGCCCTGCGGCAACGGGGTTCCACGCGTGCCATCGCCTTCGCGTGCGGGAACCCGGCCGCTCGCCGCTGCGGCCACGGCCCCATGAGGGCCGCGGCCGCGGGGCGGGTGCGAACTCTGCTTTCCGGGTTTCGTTTCCGGCTTCCGTTTCCGGCTTTCCGGGTTTCCGGGTTTCCGGGTTTCCGGGTTTCCGGGTTTCGGGCTTCCGGGCTTCGGGGTTTCGGGCTTCCGGGCTTCGGGGTTTCCGGGACGGTTGATCCGGAGCGCGGTGGGTTCAGAGCGTCAGCGCCGGCTCGGTGGCCTCGTCCGTGTCGCCCGGCTGGAGCCTGGAGTGGTGGCGGCTGTAGAAGAAGTACACCGCCAGCGCCATGACCAGCCAGACGCCGAACATCACATACGTCGCCAGGGGCAGGCCGTACAGCAGGTAGCCGCAGAAGGCGACCGAGAGCACCGGCACCACCGGGTATCCCGGAACCTTGAAGCCGCGCTCCAGTCCGGGCGCCGTCCGCCGAAGGATCATCACCCCGATCGAGACCACGGCGAACGCCACCAGCGTCCCCATGCTGGTCAGGTCCGCCAGCACATCGAGGGGCACGACGGCGGCCAGTACCGCCACGAACGAGCCGACGATCACCGTGCCCAGCACCGGGGTGCCGGTGCGCGCGTCCACCCGGTGGAAGGCGCTCGGCAGGATGCCGTCCCGGCCCATCGAGTACAGGATGCGGGTCTGCCCGTACAGCACCACGAGGGTGACGCTGACGATCGAGAGCACCGCGCCCGCCGAGAGCAGGACACCGGGCCAGCCCGCCCCCGTCACATCGGACAGGATCACCGAAAGGCCTGCCTCCTGGCCCTTGAACGAGGTCCAGGGCTGGGCACCGACACCGACCAGCGCCACGAGTACGTAGACGGTGGTCACGACGACCAGGGCGCAGATGATGGCCAGCGGCAGCGTACGGCGCGGATTGCGCACCTCCTCGCCCGCGGTGGAGACGGCGTCGAGGCCGATGAAGGAGAAGAAGACGGTGGAGGCCGCGGCGCCGACGCCGGCCATGCCCATGGGGGCGAAGGGGTGGAGGTTCCCGGCGTGGAAGCCGGTGGCGCCCACGACCACGAACAGCGCCAGTACACCCAGCTTCAGCAGCACCATCACCGTGTTGACCACGGCCGATTCCTTGGCGCCGCGAACCAGGAGGAGGCAGCACATGAGGACCAGGACCGCGCCGGGCAGATTGAGGTAGCCGCCCGCGCCGGGCGGGGCGGATATCGCGTCGGGCATGTGGAAGCCGAACAGGCGCTCCGTCAGGTCGTTGAGGTACTGTCCCCAGCTGACCGCGATGGCCGCTCCGGAGACCGCGTACTCCAGCAGGAGGCACCAGCCGACCGCGCAGGCCGCGAACTCGCCTAGGGTGGCGTAGGCGTAGGAGTACGACGAGCCCGAGACCGGGACGGCGGAGGCCAGTTCGGCGTAGCAGAGCGCGGTGAGCGCGGCGGTGACCGCGCCGATGACGAAGGAGAGGACCACCGCGGGGCCGGCCTCGGGCACGGCCGCGTCGAGGGCGAAGAAGATGCCGGTGCCGATGGTCGCCCCGATGCCGATCATCGTGAGCTGGAAGGTTCCGACCGTGCGGCGCAGGCCGCCGCCGTGGGCCGACGCGTCGGCGTCGGCGAGGAAGGCGTTCACCGGCTTGCGTCTGAGCAGTTGGTGACGGAATGTCACATCGGTGGTCATGGCGGCCTCTTTCACGGTTCGCGGTTCGCGGTTCACGTTCACGGGGCGGTGCTGGGAGCGGAGGTGAGCAGGAGCGGCGGACTCAGACCAGATCGCGGCGCATCAGGTCCTCGTACGTCTCGCGGCGCACGACCGGCCGTGACTCGCCGTCGCGGCACATCACGACGGGGGGCCTGCGGGCGCCGTTGTAGTTGTTGCTGAGTGAGTAGGTGTAGGCGCCGGTGACGGGTACGGCGATCAGGTCGCCGGGCCGCGGATCGGGCAGCGGCACCCCGGCGCTGAGCACGTCCCCGGACTCGCAGTGGCGGCCGACCAGGCGAACGGGGCGCCCGCCGCCCACGCGGGTGGCGACGGCGGCCTCGAAACGCTGCCCGTAGAGCGAGACCTCGAGGTTGTCGCCCATGCCGCCGTCCACGGCCACGAAGGTCTCGGCGCCGCTGTGCTTGACGGTCACCACGCGGTAGAGGGACACCCCCGCCTCGGCGACCATCGACCGGCCGGGCTCGATGACGACGCGGGCCTTGGCGGGCAGCACCCGGCGGGCGACGCCGACCAGCGCGTCCAGATACTCCTCGACCGTCGGTGGCCGGTCGTCGTAGGTGTAACGGGCGCCGAGGCCGCCGCCGAGGTCGTACACCGCGAACTCGCCGAGCTCCGCCACCGCCTCCACCGCGCGGGCGAAGGGCTCCGTGTCGAGGATCTGCGAGCCCACGTGGACATGGACCCCGTCGAGCCGCAGCCGGTCGCTGCCGCGCAGCCTGGCGATTGCCTCACGCGCCTGGTCCACCAGGAGGCCGAACTTGGAGCCGCGCTGCCCGGTGGTGATCGCCTCATGGGTGTCGGGGCGGATGTCGGGGGTCACCCGGACCAGCACACCCTGCTCGCGGCCGCGCGTCTCGGCGAGGATCCGCTCGAGGCGGTCGATGTCGTCGAAGTTGTCGATGACGATCAGACCGGCGCCGGCGTCCACGGCCATCCGGAGCTCTTCCTCGGTCTTGGCATTGCCGTGCACCACCAGGCCCTCGGGGTCGGCGCCCCCGGCGAGCGCCAGGGTCAGCTCACCGCCGCTCGCCACGTCGATGCCCAGGCCTTCGTCGGAGAGCACGCGGTACACGCCGGTGCAGGGGAACGCCTTGGAGGCGAAGGCCACCCGGGAGTTCGGCCACCGGTCGGCGAGCCCGTCCGCGTATCTGCGGGCCCGGGCCCGCAGGGCGTTCTCGTCCACGACCAGCGCCGGGGTGCCGTACCGCTCGGCGAGCTCCTCCACGTGGCATCCGCCGATGACCAGGGCGCCGTCCGGCCCGACCGTGGTGCCGGGCGGAAAGAGCCCGGCCAGCCGCTCGGTGGCGGACGACCCGGCCGGGGGCCGGGTCCGGTCAAGGGGCTCGGCCGGGGACACGGTCGTGGTGGTCCCACGTGGCATGGACCTCTCCTCGCTGGTTGGTGGGGGCGGCTGGTTGGCGGCGGGTGGTTGGGGGCGGCGGCTGGTTGGGGGCGGCGGCTGGTCGCTCATCGGGGGGTGAGCGCGCGGTGATGTGCCGGTGGCGATCCCGGGGACCCACGGACCGACGGACCGACGGACCGGCGAACCGACGGACCGGCGAACCGACGGACCGACGGACCGACGGACCGGCGAACCGGCAGTCCGGCAGTCCGGCGAACCGGGCGGTTCGCACCATGCTGGGGGCTGCGGCCCTGCCGGTCGTTGGCGAAATCGCCTAGGCTCCGCCCATGGAATTGCCGGAATCGCCAACCCTCGACGGGACCAGCGAGGAGCTGTTCGCCCTGGCCAACGCCATCGCGGCGGTCATCGGCGGGTCCGTGGCGATCGAGGACCTGGACCACCGCGTGCTCGCGTACTCCTCGCTGCCCGGCCAGCGCATCGACGAGCTGCGCCGCCGCGGCATCCTCAACCGGCGCGTGCCCGACCAGCCCGAGCAGCTGCGCCAGTACCGGGACGTCCTGGCTGCCACCGGTGTGGTCCGCCTGGCGGTCCTCGCCCCGGACGAGCTGCCCCGCGCCGCGGTCGCCATCCGGGCCGGCGACCTGCCGCTCGGCACCATCTGGGCCATCGAGGCAGACACCCCCATCGACGCCGACGGCGGCCGGGCCCTGCTGGACGGCGCCCGTCTCGCCGCCCTGCACATGCTGCGCCGCCGCAGCGCCGCCGAGCTCGAGATGCGGGCCCATGAGGACGCGCTGCGCGGCGCGCTGGACGGCGGCTGGGGGCCCGAGGAAGCGCGGTTCCGCCTGGGGCTGCCCGACCGTCCGCGCCTGACCCTGCTCGGTCTCGCGCCCGCCGGTGTCCCGGAGCGCGGGGTCCCCCTCGCCGTCCGGCTGAGCGCCGCCGCGGCCCGGCACTGGGCGGCCGTGCACGCGGAGTCGGCCGTGGCCACCGTGGGGCGCACCGTCTACGTCCTCCTGCCGCACGACTCCCCGGCCACCGCCCGCCGTCTCGCCGAGCAGGCCGTCGCCGCCCTCGGCCGCACCCTGGACGCAACGGTCCGCGCCGCCGTGAGCCGCCAGGCCGCCGATCCGGCCGAGCTGCCCGAGCTGCGCGCCGAGGTGGACGACATCCTGCGCGTGACCACCACCGATCCGGACGCTCCGCCGGTGTCCGACCTCGCGGCGACGCATGCCCGGGTGCTCCTCGTCCACCTGTCGGACCAGCTCGCCCGCAGGCCCGGGCTGCGCCACCCGGGCATCGACGCGATGGTCGAGCACGACCGCGCCCGCGGCACCGACTACGCCGCCTCGGTCACCGCCTGGCTGGACGCGGTCGGCAATGTCGCGGAGGCGGCCCAGCGGCTGACCGTCCACCCCAACACGCTCAAGTACCGGCTGAGGCGGGCCCGGGAGCTGTTCGGCATCGACCTCGACCACCCCGACGACCGGCTCTCCTGCTGGTTGCAGCTGCGCCTCCAGCGCCAGCCACCCGCCCCGGTGGCGGACCCGGCCACGTAAGGCGCGGCAGGCGATCGGGGCGGGGCGCGTCCGGGGTACCGGGCGGGGCTGGGCGCCTCCTGGGTATCGGGCGGGGCGGGGCGCCCGGACTGTCAGGCCCAAAACCCCCGGTCGTACCTGTTGCCCGGCGGTGGGCGCACCCAGCACAGTTGAGATATGGAGAGCCGCGGATCCAACCCGCTCTGCCAGCTGTCCGTGGAGGAACTGCGCCGCCGCACCAGCATGAAGTGGCGCCAGTACCCCGACGACGTCCTGCCCGTCTGGGTGGCGGAGATGGACGTGCCGCTCGCCGAGCCGATCAAGCGGGCGCTCGCCGACGCGCTCGACCTCGGCGACACCGGCTACCCGGCGGGACCGGCGTACGCCGAGGCGCTCGACGAGTTCGCGACGAAGCGCTGGGGCTGGCACGTGGAACCCGCGCACACGGCGATCGTGCCCGATGTGATGCTGGGCATCGTCGAGATGCTGAAGCTGGTGACCGGCCCGGGTGACGCCGTGGTGGTCAACTCGCCGGTCTACCAGCCGTTCTACCTGTTCGTGGAGCACATGGACCGCCGGATCGTCGAGGCCCCGCTCGGCTGCGACCACCGGCTCGACCTCGAGGCCACCGAGGCGGCGTTCCTCCGCGCGAGGGAGGGCGGGCGACCGGCCGCCTACCTGCTGTGCAGCCCGCACAACCCCACCGGCACCGTCCACACCGAGGCCGAACTGTCCGCCGTGACGCGGCTGGCGAACGCGCACGGTGTGCGGGTCGTGGCCGACGAGATCCACGCCCCGATCGTGCTGCCGGGCGCGACGCATGTGCCGTACCTGTCGGTGCCGGGCGCGGAGCGCGCGTTCTCCCTGATGTCGGCGTCGAAGGCATGGAACCTGGCCGGACTCAAGGCGGCCCTGGCCATAGCGGGCCCCGAGGCCCTCGGCGACCTGGCCCGTATGCCGGAGGAGGTCGGCCACGGCCCGAGCCACCTGGGCGCGATAGCCCACGCGGCGGCCCTGCGCCACGGAGGGGACTGGCTGGACGCCCTCCTGACGGGCCTCGACGAAAACCGCCACCTGCTGACCACCCTCCTGGCGGAGCGCCTGCCGGGAATCGTCTACCGCCCGCCCGAGGGCACCTTCCTGGCCTGGCTGGACTGCCGGGCCCTCGGCCTGGGCGACGACCCTGCCCAGACCTTCCTGGACCGGGGACGCGTGGCCCTCACCTCGAACCAAGGCTTCGGCACAGGCGGCGAGGGCTACGCCCGCCTGAACCTGGCCACGTCCCCGGACCTCCTGAGGGAAGCGGTGAAGCGCATGGCCGCGGCCGTCTGACCAGCCCGAGCCCTCCTCCGCCGACAGCCGGAGTCGCCAGCGTTGTCCCATGACCGCACTGCCCGACTGGATGCGCCCGCCGCGCGCGGAAGGCTGGTTCGCGGAGGACCTGGACCGCCTCCCCGAGGCGCCCCGCCGCACCGAGCTGATCGACGGAGCCCTCGTCTTCATGATGTCCCCGCTACGGTCCTGGCATGGGCGCCTGGTCACCGCGCTCACCGTCGCGCTCGCCGAGCAGGCACCCGCCGGAGTCGAAGTGGAGCGGGAGATGACCATCCGGCTCGACCAGCGCAACCGGCCGGAGCCGGACCTCCTCGTGACCACCGCGCCGTACGATCCCGACCGCACATGGTTCGATCCCGCCGATGTGCAACTGGTCGTGGAGGTCGTCCCGCCCGAGTCCGCCCACCGGGACCGAACCGTCAAACTCCGCAAATACGCGGAGGCCGGCATCGACCACTACTGGTGCATCGAGGACGAGGGCGGCACGCCGGTCACGCATGTCTACGAGCTGGACGCCCCGACCCGCCGGTACGCCCCAGCCGGAATCTTCCGGGGCACCGTGAAACGTCCCGTTCCGTTCGACATCAGCCTGGACCTCGGCGCCTTCGTCCCGCACAGGGCCGAGGCCGACTGAGGCGGCGCGGGCGCGGGATTGGCACGCGGGACTGGCGCGCGGGATTGGCGCACGGCCTGAGCACAACGCCGACCGGGGGCGCCGACTCGCGTCGTGGACGGGCCGGCGCCCCCGGGTGGCGGGTCGTTCCGGGAGGGTCAGGAGGCGGCGATCTTCCAGGCCACCGAGTCCTTGAGCATCTTGCGCAGTTCGGGGTCGCGGACCTTGGACGTGGTGTCCTCGACCTTCACCTTCAGGGTGTGCGCCCGGGAGTCGAGCCCCAGCTCGCTGACACTCGCCGACTTGGCACCGCTCAGCGCGGGCACGGTCCGGCCGTCGACGCTCCAGGTGATCTTCAGCCTCTTCGCGGGCAGCTTCGGCACGGTGATGCGCGCGGTGGACGTGCGCTTCAGCGTCGCGTTGGGGCGCGGAGAGCCCGCCGGGGTGTCGGCGATGTCGACGCCCCCGTAGAACGCGGCGATCATCGACTCGCGGCTGGGGAGATTGAACTCGAGCCCGAGCGTCTGCATGATCGAGTCCCCGGTGGGCCGGTTCACCCCCTTGGTGTGGTAGTAAGCGCCGACGAAGGTGCCGACCTTGCCGCCGTTGGGGTCGGGCTCGCCGATCCACCGGTACCACTTGCGCTTGCCCTCGGTCATCTTGCGGGCACTGAGCTTGCTGACGTTGGGTTCCAGGGGCTCGGGTCCCGTGTACGGGCCCTCCTCACCATAGATGTACTCGTCGGCCAGTCCGCCGATGGAGTGTCCCATTTCGTGAACGAGGATCTGGCTGGCCTCCTCGTTGCCCCCGGCAACGGTGCTGACGGAGGGGTAGCCGGCGCCGCCGTACTTCTTGGTGTTGGCGAGTACCACGGTCGCGTCATGGGCGGGCGCCTGCCTGGCGTACGCGTTGGCGATCTCGGTGTCGGTGCACAGGAGGCGCTCGGTGTCCTCGCACCAGAAGTAGGACCGGACCGCGGTGTCCTTGTGGACATTGGCGGTCGGGTCCCCGGATATGCCCGACTGCTTGGAGACGGCCTCGACGGCCCAGACGTTGAACAGCGGCGCGTAGCTCTTGAACGGCTCGACGGCGGTGATGTCCTTCCACTTCGCCGACACCGCGGTCCGGAAGCGGTCCATCTGCGAGGCCGTATAGCCGTCGGCCACGAAGACGATGTCGAAACGGTCGGACGGGGGGCCGTTCTTGACGATGGATCGGACCTTGCTGGCCGGAACCTGGACGCGCTCGCCCTTGGCCCTGCGGGGCTCCACCTTCACGCGGGAGATGTCCCCGTTCGGCTGGAACGCCTCGACGACCTCGGCCGGCGGGTGTGCCCTGTCCGCGGAGGCCGGGGTGGAGGCCGGCGCGGAGTTGGCCGTCGCGGGTATCACGAACGCGGCAGCGGCGACGATCCCGGCCGCGGCGAGCATCCGGAGCTGCGTGGATCTGGTGGGCGTGCGCAAGAGGCACCTCTTCTGAGCACGGAGCGGTGATCGCGCCCGCTCCTGCGGCGGCCGCGTGACAGGACGCCTCGGGAGACGAATCAGGGTGACGTCCCGTTCCCTTGTTCTTGAGTGAGCTGGATCACTTTCAGCCCAAAGCGAGCCCTATATGGACTGCATTTGTCCGGAGTTGACCAGCCCTTTAGCGTTCACGGCTTCGACGATGAGCTCGCCGGTGCTCGAAGCGGGCGGTTGAGTGACGGTCGAAGTGCGCGCGCCGGGCGCTTCCGGCAGCCGGGACGCCCCGCCCCCGCGTATGTGGACGGGGACAGAGCGGCCACCTCTGATGCGGGCGGCGGCAGACGCCTGAGCGAGCCGTTCAGAAGTCGTCGGCGCCGCTGCGGAGCTCGTACGTCCAGTAGCCGGTCTTCGCGGCAGCCTCGTTGACGGCAAGGCGCCCCGAGGGCGCGGTGACGACGTCGCTGCCCTCGGCCGGGCCGTCGGCGCCGAAGAAATTCACGTTGAAGCGCGCGACCACCTTGTTGTCCTCATGCACGCCACCCAGGGCGACGCGTACGTTCGCGTACGCCGACGTGCCGGACTTCAGGACGATCGGGGTCGACGGCTTGCTCTTCGCGACGGCCGGGATGTCCTTGGCGGTCTGGATGTCGCCGAAGGCGATCAGCGGGTAACCGAAGAGGCGGCACGAGCGGCCGGAGGTGTTGGCGGCGGTCAGGACGATGTGCTCGGTGGGCGTCTCGTCCGCCTTCGCCATCGTGATCTTCACATCCTTGTAGGTGCAGGCGGGGACCTTGGCAGTGCCCGTCGAGCCGGTCGAAGCCGTACCGCCGCCGGAGGTGTCCCTCGTCCTGCTCTGGGACGCGGCCGGATCCACCGATCCGGTGCCCGCCGACCCGGTGCCCGCCGACCCGGTGCCCGCCGACCGGGTGCCCGCCGTGCCGGACGCCGGCTTCGAAGCGGTGCCCGCGAGGGTCTGCGCAGCGGTCGGGCTCCCCGCACCCTTGGAGTCGGTGTCACTGTCGCCGCAGGCGGTCAGTCCCAGCGAGAGAGCGGCGACGGCGACGGCGGCGGCGACGGTGTTCTTGCGGCGGGTACGCATGGTGGTTCTCCCTCGTAAGGATGGTCAGGGCACGCATTCGGTGCTGAATTACAGCCTCCGGTGGCGCGCTGCCGTCCCACTTACGTACCGCTAACGATTCGCTGACAGCCGCGACAGCAGTTCCACGGCCCGTGCGGAGCCCTCCGTGAACCCGACCGCGTCGGCTGCCGCCGCCGCCCCTCTCAGCTGGTCACCGGCTTCCTCAAGACGGCCCAGTCCGGCCAGCGCCTCGCCGCCGACGATCTGCAGCCGCGCCCGGCCGACCACCGCGTCGGGTGGGAGGAGTTCCGCCGCGCAAACCGTGTGCGCGAGCGCCGCCTCGTACGCCCCCGTGTTCAGGCAGTGGCCGGCCAGGTGCTGGAGGGTCAGCACCTGGGTGGAGGGATGGCCCGCCCGGGCGGCGAGCGAGACCGCCTGGGACATCAGCGCTCCTGCCCGCCCGTGATCCCCGGTGGAGTCCAGGACGGCCCCGAGGTTGACGCAGGCGACCGCCTCACTGATCGCATCGCCCGCCCGCGCGGCCAGCTCGGGCGCCTTCTCCAGATGGACGAGGGCCTCGGCATCCCGGCCCTCCTCGTGCAGTACCCAGCCGAGCAGCGCCCGCACCCGCGACTGCGCATCCAGGTCGCCCTCGTGCTCCGCCGAGCCGAGCCCGGCCTGGAGGAGCGGCACCCAGCCGTCCCTGATCCGCCGCAGCATCAGCGGCCACTGCACGAGGGCGAGCCTCCAGGCCCGGTCGTGGAGGCCCAGAGCAGCGGCGGCGGCGGCCGCGCCCTCCAAGGCCGGACGCTCCGCCTCGTACCAGGCCAGCGCCGCCGAACGACCCTCGAATTCCCTTGTCGCCGGGGGCCGCCGGACATCGGGGGGCAGCGAGTAACAGGGCTGGGAACCCGGTTCGGCGGCGGCGTTCGCCGCGAGCCCCGTGTAGAGGTAGTGGTCGAGGAGGCGGTGCAGGCCCTCGGGGTCCGCCTGCGGGGCGAGATGGCGGGCGTAGAGACGCACCAGATCGTGCGGCGCCCAGCGGCCGGGGACGGACTCGGTGAGCAGATGGGCCGCGGCGAGACGGTCCAGGTCGTCAGAGGCCTGCGCGGGGGACGTCCCGGCGAGCGCGCCCGCCGCGAAACGGTCCAGGTCGGATCCCGTGTGCAGGCCCAGCGCGCGGAACATCCGGGCGGCGGGCTCGGGCAATTGCTGCACAGTAAGGCCCAGTGCGGCCGAGACACTGGTGTCCTCGGCGTTCAGGAGAGCCAAACATCTCTGTTCGTCGGCCAGTTCGCCGACCATCGCGTCGAGTGTCCACTGCGGCCGCTCGGCCAGGCGGGCCGCCGTCACCCGCAGTGCGAGCGGCAGCCCGTCGCAGAGTCCGGCCAGCCGCGCGGCGGCGTCGGGTTCGGCGGCGACCCGCTCCGCGCCCAGCACGCTGCCGAGCAGTGCTACCGAGTCGGCCGGCGGAAGATGCCTGAGGGGTACCGGCCGGGCGGCGTCGGAGGCGATGAGGCCGCCGAGCCGGTCGCGGCTGGTGACCAGCGTCGCGCAGCGGTCTCCGCCGGGAAGCAGCGGCCGGACCTGCTCGGAGGAGCGTGCGTTGTCGAGGACGACGAGGAGTCGGCTCCCCGCGGTGAGGGAACGGAACAGCGCACCCATCGCGCCGGCGGTCTCCGGCATCCGCTGCGGCGGGGTACCGAGCGCCAGGAGGAACTCCCGCAGCACGGCGACGGATTCGGGCGCCGGGGTGTCACTGAAGCCGCGCAGGTCGGCGAAGAGCCGTCCGTCCGGGAAGTCGGCGCGCCGATCGTACGCCCAGTGCACCGCGAAGGCGGTCTTGCCGACGCCGGCGGGACCGGTGACCAGGCAGACGGGTGCGTCCCCGGCGCCGACGGCCCTGGTGAGCGAAGCCAGTTCGGCGCCCCGCCCGGTGAATCCGCGCGGCGGCCGTGGCAGCAGCTCGGGGATCGCGACCGCGGCGGGGAGGGCGGGCCGCTTTGCCGACACGGGTTGGGCGGAGCGCAGGAGCGTCCCATACGCCTCACTGAGCACCTCACCGGGGTCCACACCGAGCTCTTCGGCGAGCAGCCGCCGGGTGCGGTGGTACCAGCCGATCGCGTCCGACTGGCGCCCTGAGCGGCCCAGCGCCAACATCAGCGCGGCCGCCAGGGATTCACGCAGCGGGTGCGCGACGGCTTCGGTACGGAGCACGGCGGCGGCCCGGCCGTGCTCCCCGAGTTGGCCGTACGCATCGGCGAGCGCCTCCACCGAGGCCAGCCGCAGCTCCTCCAGGCCGCCGGCCGCCGCCTCCAGCGGCCGGCTCCGCACGGTCCCGGTGAGCGCGGGCCCCTGCCAGAAGGAGAGCGCCTCCCGCAGCATCCGCACGGCGTCGGCGGGCCGACGCTGCACCCCGGCGAGCGCGACGAGCTCCTCGAAGCGGTGTGCGTCCACCAGTGATTCCGGCATCTGCATCGCGTACGCGGACCCCTGGGTGGCGAGCTCGACCCCGTACGCCGACGCTCCGTGCTCAGCGAGCAGCGCGCGCAGCCGTGAGACATGGCCTTGCAGGACGGTCTTGGCGTGGGCGGGCGGCTCGTCCTCCCAGAGGGCGTCGATCAACTGGGCCACATTCACAGGGGTGTTGGGCCGCAATAGCATCATGGCCAGCAGGCTGGAGCGCTTGGCGGGCCCCAGTGCCAAGTCCCCGTTCTCCGTCACGACGGCAACGGAGCCGAGCAGCCGGAACTCCACCTGACACCTCCGTGATCCGCGTCCCGCCAGAAACCGAGGATACGCAGCGGATGCCGGCCTGCGACGCCGCCTCTGTCAATGCCCCCGCCGCGGCGGGCAGTATGGCATCCCGCATCGAGGACTCGTCCAGCGGCTGGGCGAGCCTGGGCCGCCGCACCACACGACGCCGAAGCATTTCGCGAGCGCATCAGACCTGCTGCTGGACAGCGGGGCCTGCCTACTCCGGCCGACCGCCATCGCCCACCAGGTCACCCTCGCCCGCCTCAGCCCGGCAGTCCGCCGCTTCGGGACTTCCCCACCGATGGGCCCGAGAGCTGAATCCTCACGGCGCCGCAGGCCGGACGGCCTTTCCGTTGATCACTCAGACATTGAACCTGAACTCCACCACGTCGCCGTCCTGCATCACGTAGTCCTTGCCCTCCATGCGGGCCTTGCCCGCGGAGCGGGCTTCGGCCACTGAGCCGGTGGCGACCAGGTCGTCGTACGAGATGACCTCGGCCTTGATGAAGCCCTTCTGGAAGTCCGTGTGGATCACGCCGGCTGCCTCGGGGGCCGTCGCGCCCTTCTTGATGGTCCAGGCGCGGGATTCCTTGGGGCCGGCCGTGAGGTAGGTCTGGAGGCCCAGCGTGTTGAAGCCGACGCGGCCGAGGGTGGCGAGGCCGGGTTCCTCCTGGCCCATGGCCTGGAGGAGTTCGAGGGCCTCGGCGTCGTCGAGTTCGATCAGCTCGGACTCGATCTTGGCGTTGAGGAAGATCGCCTCGGCCGGGGCGACCAGAGCGCGCATGCGGTCCTTGAACTCCTCGTTGACCAGTTCCTCCTCGTCCACGTTGAAGACGTAGAGGAAGGGCTTGGCGGTCAGCAGGTGGAGCTCGCGCAGGGGCTCGCGGTCCAGGCCCGCGGCGAAGACCGTGGTGCCCTGCTCCAGGATCTTCTGGGCCTCCTCGACGGCGGTGACGACGGCCGCCGTCTCCTTCTTCAGGCGCGCCTCCTTCTGCAGACGCGGAAGGGCCTTCTCGATGGTCTGGAGGTCAGCCAGGATCAGCTCGGTGTTGATCGTCTCGATGTCGTCCCCGGGCGAGATCTTGCCGTCCACGTGCACCACGTCAGGGTCCTCGAACGCGCGGATCACCTGGCAGATGGCGTCGGACTCGCGGATGTTCGCCAGGAACTTGTTGCCCAGGCCCTGTCCCTCGGAGGCGCCGCGGACGATGCCCGCGATGTCCACGAAGTCCACCGTCGCCGGGAGCTTGCGCTGCGAGCCGAAGATCTCGGCGAGCTTGTCCAGGCGGGGGTCCGGTACACCGACCACGCCGATGTTGGGCTCGATCGTGGCGAACGGGTAGTTCGCCGCCAGCACGTCGTTCTTGGTCAGGGCGTTGAACAGGGTCGACTTGCCGACATTGGGCAGGCCGACGATTCCGATGCTGAGCGACATGTCTGACTTCCTGGACTGGGCGGGACCGCGGTACCGGACGGGACTGGCGACCTTTGAGTCTACGGCCTGGTCCCGGCGGGGTCAGTCCGTGATCAGGTGCAGCAGCGGCGGGTGGGCAGGGTTCTCCCTGCTGTGGATCCGGGCCTCGTGGATCTCACCGCCCTCCGCCCCCGCAGGGGTCACCGCCAGCTTCAGGCAGCCCCGGCCCACCGCCGTCGCGGCCGCCGCTCGGACCGCCCCGGTCACGTCGAACGAGAACCAGTCCGGGTAGGTGGTGGCCCACCCCTGTCCCAAGGCGGGGCCCGGGCCGGGGGTCGCGCGGTCCTCGGCCACCGGGCCGTGGGCGCGCAGAAGGGTCTGGAGCATGTCGTCGGCGCGGGTGGCCGGGTCGTCGGGGATCCGGCCGTACAGCCACAGGCGGGCGCGGCGGACCGGGCGGTGGACGCGGGTGAGGTCGAAGGTCAGGCAGGCGGTGCTCGTGGCGGAGACCGTCAGCAACGGGGATGTGCTGTCGACCTCGCCGTCCCGCACCGTGGCGTCGGTGACGGGGGTGAGCCGGTGAAGGCGCCCATGGTGCGGGGAGCGGCCCCGGCGCAGGGTCGCGGCAAGGGTCGCTCCGTGCCGGGCGCCGGTCTCGACGAGCAGGCGCGCAGGGCTCGTGGACAGGACGGCGACACCGTCGTCGGATGCGGTCAGGGTGGCGTGGGCGGGCTCGGCCAGGGTGACGGTGACCAGGGGAGAGGTACGGGAGGGGTCGCTCACCGCGACGCGCACCTCGGCGCCGTCCTCCAGGACGAGGACCGAGCACGGAGCGTCGACCGTGATCCCGGCGGCCGAGCCCGGGGCGAAGAAGACAGCGGCGGTCAGGCCCGGGGCGGCCCGGAAGGCATGGACGGTGGGGGTGAGGGCGACCACCTCCACCCCCGGGGCCTCGGCTCTGGCGGCCGTCGTGGAGAGCGAGGCCGCCGGAAGCTGGAGGCAGGCGTAGGAGGCGTCGGACGGGTCGGCGCCGTGGTCGAGCCACAGGGTGGTGTACGGGCGGGTGACGGGAGTGGTGGGACCGCCCTTGTTGAGGTCGCGCCAGGCCCCGGTCCGCACCTCGCTCAGGGAACGCAGCTCGGGCAGGGAACGCGCCGCACCCGCGGAAGGCCGCTCGGGCAGGGAACGCGCCGCACCCGCGGAAGGCCGCTCGGGCCGCTTGGGCCGTTCCCTCAGGAGGACATATCCGCCGACGCCCGCCAGGTGCGCCCAGCCCGGGTGGGTGGTCGGGGCGGCTTCGGTGCGGCGGTTCTCGATCACCGTCTCGACCCGGCGGCCGCCGGAGGCGGTGATGGCCGAGCCCGCGACGACCACGGCGTCGTCGAGGAACAGCCAGGACTTGCGGGCGGTCAACGGGGATGCGATCCCGGTCAGGCCGATGGACGCCATGCCGAACGAGCCCAGCCGGACACCGCCGGACCAGCGGGTGCCGGTGAGGGGCTCGTGGTCGTTGTCGCCGCCCTGGCCGGGGGCGAGCGGGGTGGTGTCCACGGTGGTCCCCGGCAGCCGCTTGGCGTCGACAGTCGGCCAGTAGCCGTCGGTGTAGTGGAACGGGTCGGCGTCCAGGTGGAGCTGCGCCATGCCGTCGCCGGTGTGCCAGCCCCTGGCGTTCTCCTCGTTCATGTACTCGTAGCGGGCCACACGGTCGGAGTTGAGCGCCAGCGTCATCGCCCAGCCGGGGCGGCGGTGGGCGAACCGCTCCATGTCGGGGAACGGGAAGTGGCCGGGCGGCGCTTCGACGGGCGGGGTGGAGTCGTCGGCCAGGACGGGGACGACGACGGCGATCTGCACGGGCTGGCGGGTGGAGAGGGGGCGCCAGGTGTTGGCCCGCAGCCATCCCTTGGCGAGTCCGCGCAGACGGCGCGCGGTGGTGGCGTCCAGGGGTGACCTCGCCCCGGCGTCCAGGGGTGACCTCGCCCCGGCGGCGACGGCGGAACCGTCCCCGGCAACAGCACCGTCCCCCGCCCGGAGGGCACCCGCCCGGAGCGCTCCCGCCAGGTTCAGCACGTCCACGGCGAGCAGGAAGCCGTCGTCCGCGTCCCGTTCGCCCGTCCGCGAGATCGCCCGGCCGCGGACGCAGTCGGCCACCAGGCCGCCATTGAGGAAGGGAACGAATGTCTCCTCCACGACGGAAACGATTCTCTGGCGCTCGTTGGCCGCCACCTCCCATTGCGTCCCCGCCAGCAGCCGCATCAGCTCGGCCATGCCCCGGACCAGCACCTCGCCGTACGTGCCCGGGTACGCCACCCACGTGTGCATGACGAACGAGCCATCAGGGTGGAATCCGTCCCCGATCAGCACCGGATCCAGCACCCCGGCCAGCGACGACGAGGCCAGCGACAGCCGCTCCGGTGACCGCCCCAGCGCGCCGCGCACCGCGACCGCCCGGCACAGGTCCACGCGGTTGGCGCCCGTGGAGACCAGGCTGTCGTCCAGCATCCGCCGCGGATCGGGAACGAAGTGGTCGATCGCCGCCATGACCTCGCCGAGCGTGTCCGCGGGCAGCGCCTCGCCGAGCAGGACACAGGTGTCGCCGAGCGCCTTGGAGGTCCCTATCTCCCAGTCCCACCAGTTGCCGTACTCCTTCTGGCCCGCGTGGTAGGCGGCGTCGTGCAGGAGCCCAACCCCGGCGGCGAGCGACGCCGCGGCCTCGGCGTTCCGGTGGAGGGCTGAGGCGGGGGTGGCGAACGACAGCGCGATGGCGCGCAGACGGTTGGCCACCGCGGTGACATTGGCCGACGCGGAGCCCAGCGGCAGGTCGTCCCAGGGGGTGGTACGTCCCGCGCCGGTCCTCAACGTCGCCAGCCAGCCGCCCGAGGCGCGGTCCTGTGCCCGGACGGCGGCGGTGTAGTCGGCATCGGCCAATGGCGCATCGGTGCCGACGAGAACGCCGGTCCAGCGGTTCAGCAGTTCGGAGTAGACATCCGCGGCCGAGGACGCCCTCCCCGCCGCACGGGCACGGCCCCCGGGGAGGGCGGCCAGCGCGAGGGCTCCGGCTGCGGCGACCACGACGGCCCTCCGGCGCACCGCCCCGGCAGCACCATCGGCACGGGCGCCGTCACCCGCACAGCCACCGGCACCGGACCTGCCGAGGTCACAGCCACCGGCACCGGCACGGCCGCCAGCACCGGCCCCGCCGTCGTCACCCTCACCGCTACCGGCAGCACCAGCACCACCGTTCCAACGAACTGTCACCGCGGCCTCCCGGGCCCCGCACTGACGGGCCGTCTTCCGCACGCCGGGTCGAACACATTACCCAACCCTGGTCAAAGCGCGTGTCCTGTACGTACCCCGACCGGGGTGGCCGCCTACCTTGGTCCAGTGGAGCAACAACGCGCACGAACCGAGCCCCCGGCCACGCCCGCGCCGCGTCAGGTCCTCGCCCCGCCGACTCCCACCACACCGCCGCAGCGGCCTCCGTCGTCGCCGACCCGGGCGTCCCGGCCCGTACCGCCGCGCGGCCCGGCCGAGCGCCCGGGCGCCGAGACCCCGGCGCTCGCCGACCGGATCCCCCGCCGTCCCCGGCCGGCCGAGGGGACGAAGTCGGGGACGGGCGCGCCGACGCGTTTCACCGCCGTCGGCATCGGGGTGATCACCTGCGTCATCACCCTCGCGGGAGGAGTGCTCGACGCGCTGGTCCTGGACGGCCCCGGCGCGTTGTTCGGGCTGTGCTTCCTCGGGGCGTGCTTCTTCGCGGCGACCCGGGTGCGCTCCAGCGACCTGGTGGCGGCACCGATCTGCGCTCCCATCGCCTTCGCTGTGACGCTTCTGTTGACCGTGCCCGGTGACGGCGACGGGATCACCGGGCAGCTGATCGGGGTCGCCACGAGCCTGGCCGTGCACGCGGGCTGGCTCTACGGCGGCACCTTCATCGCCGGCGGCCTCGCCCTGACCCGCCACTTCGCGCTGCGCAACGCCCCGGGGCCGGGGTCCGGGTCCGGGGGCCGAGCCCCGGGAAACCGACCGGAGGCCTGACGGTTCCTCCGACCCGCTACGCGGGCCGGTTCCCCCCCCCGCCCGCTACGCGGACGCCTCCGCGCCGACCCCGCCGTCGCGCTGGGCGCCCTTCGCCTTCGCCGCTTCCTGCTCCTTCGCGGCGGCCATAGCCGCGCCCACGATCCCGGCGTCGTTGTGCAGCGCCGCCGGCACGATCGTGGCGCGGACCCCCTCGATCAGGGGCAGGAACTTGTCGTGCTTGCGGCTGACCCCGCCGCCGATGACGAACAGGTCCGGCGAGAACAGCTTCTCGACGTACCGGAGGTACTCCTCCACCCGCTTCGCCCACTCGTGCCAGCTCAGCTCGTGGACTTCCTTCGCGTGCGAGGAGGCGCGCTTCTCCGCGTCCTTGCCCCGCAGCTCCAGATGGCCGAGCTCCGTGTTGGGCACCAGCTTGCCGTCGATGAACAGCGCGCTGCCTATGCCCGTGCCGAAGGTCAGCAGGACGACCACGCCGTCGCGGTCGCGGCCCGAGCCGAAGGCGACCTCGGCGATCCCGGCGGCGTCGGCGTCGTTGACCACCGTGGCCGGGGCCCCGAGTACATCGGTGAACAGCTTGCGCGCCTCGAAGTCGACCCACGCCTGGTCCACGTTCGCCGCCGAGCGGGTCACCCCGCCGGTGACGACGGCCGGGAAGGTGATACCGACCGGCCCCGACCAGCCGAAGTGGTCCACGACCTCCTTGACGCACGCCGCCACTGCCCGGGGCTCGGACGGGTGCGGGGTGGGCACCTTGTGGCGCTCCTGCGCCAGCGCGCCGACGCTCAGGTCAACGGGCGCGCCCTTGATGCCGGAGCCCCCGATGTCGACACCGAAAAGGTTCATGAAGCGAACCTTTCCCGATGGGACCCGCTCTACTCCCCGCCCCCCGCGGCCTTGGCCGCCTCGGTCCGCAGGTCCCGGCGCAGTTCCTTCGGCAGCGAGAACTGGATGCTCTCCTCCACCGACCGGACGACCTCGACATCTGCGAAGCCGCGCTCGGCCAGCCACTCCAGGACACCCTCGACCAGGATCTCGGGCACGGAGGCACCGCTGGTCAGGCCGATCGTGCTGACGCCCTCGAGCCAGGCCTCGGCGATCTCGTCGGCGCCGTCCACGAGGTGGGAGGCACGGGCTCCGGCGTCGAGGGCGACATCGACGAGCCGCTTGGAGTTGGACGAGTTCTTCGAGCCGACGACGATCACCAGCTCGGACTCGGCGGCGATCTGCTTGACCGCGACCTGGCGGTTCTGCGTGGCGTAGCAGATGTCGTCGCTGGGCGGGCTGACCAGCGCCGGGAAGCGGTCCTTGAGCTGCCCCACGGTGGCCATCGTCTCGTCGACGGACAGGGTGGTCTGCGAGAGCCAGACGACCTTGCTCTCGTCACGGACCTTCACCGAGGCGACGTCGTCCGGGCCGTCGACGAGGTGGATGCGCTCGGGGGCCTCACCCATCGTGCCGACGACCTCCTCGTGGCCCTCATGGCCGATGAGGAGGATGTCGTAGTCCTCGTTGGCGAAGCGGACGGCTTCCTTGTGGACCTTGGTCACCAGCGGGCAGGTCGCGTCGATGGACGCGAGCCTGCGCTCCGCGGCCTCCTCGTGGACGACCGGGGCGACGCCGTGCGCCGAGAAGATCACGATATTGCCCTCGGGCACCTCCTCCGTCTCGTCGACGAAGACGGCGCCCTTCTTCTCGAGGGTGCGCACAACGTACTTGTTGTGCACGATCTCCTTGCGGACGTAGATCGGGGCCCCGTACTGCTCCAGGGCCTTCTCGACGGCGATCACCGCTCGGTCCACGCCCGCGCAGTAGCCGCGGGGGGCGGCGAGCAGGACCCGGCGGGAAGTGGTGGCTGCAGTCATGTGCACCATCGTACGGTCCTGGACGTGCCGACTCCCCGGGCACAAGCCCTAGGCTCGCCGGTATGGCTTTGAACACCTCACCCGAGTCGCCGATCCGGGTCGGCGAGGTCTCCCGGCTCATCGGCGGCTGGATCGACCGGCTCGGCGCCGTCTGGGTGGAGGGGCAGATCACCCAGCTGTCGCGGCGGCCCGGGGCGGGCGTGGTCTTCCTGACGCTGCGCGATCCGTCGTCGGACATCTCGATCGAGGTCACCTGCTACCGCAAGGTGTTCGACGTGATCGCGGACACCGTCGCCGAGGGCGCCCGGGTCGTCGTGTACGCCAAGCCGGAGTGGTACGCGCCGCGCGGCACTCTGTCGCTGCGGGCGACGCAGATCCGCCCGGTGGGGATCGGCGAGCTGCTGGCGCGGCTGGAGACGCTGAAGAAGACCCTGGCCGCCGAGGGGCTGTTCGCCGCGGAGCGCAAGCGGCCGCTGCCGTTCCTGCCGCAGCTGATCGGCCTGGTCACCGGGCGCGCCTCGGCGGCGGAACGGGATGTGCTGGAGAACGCGCGGCTGCGCTGGCCCGCCGTCCGGTTCGAGGTGCGGAACGTGGCCGTGCAGGGCGTGAGCGCGGTGCCGCAGGTCATCGGGGCGCTGCGGGACCTGGACGAGCACCGCCACGTGGATGTGATCGTCGTGGCGCGCGGCGGCGGCAGTGTGGAGGATCTGCTGCCGTTCTCGGACGAGCGGCTGGTACGGGCGGTGGCCTCGTGCCGCACCCCCGTGGTGAGCGCCATTGGGCATGAACCGGACAGTCCGCTGCTCGATCTGGTGGCCGATCTTCGTGCCTCGACGCCCACGGACGCGGCGAAGAAGGTCGTCCCGGACGTGACGGAGGAGCTGTCGCGCGTGCAGCACCTGCGGGAACGGTCCCTGCGGACGCTCACCGCGATCCTGGACCGGGAGGAGCGGGGCCTGGAGGCGGCGGTGAGCCGGCCCTCGATGGCGGCGCCGCACCGGATGGTCGAGGAGCGGGAGGCACAGGTGGACGCGGTGGTGGAGCGTTCCCGGCGCTGTCTGGGGCACCGGCTCGACCGGGCGGACGGGGAGCTGGAGCACACGCTCGCCCGGGTGGTCGCCCTCTCTCCCGCGGCGACGCTCAAGCGCGGCTACTCCGTGCTGCAACGGGAGGACGGCTCGGTGGTGCGCGACGCCGCCGAGGTGGCCGAGGGGGACAAGCTGCGGGCCCGGGTGGCCGAGGGCGGGTTCGCGGTCCGGGTCAGCGAGCAGGGCATGGGTCCCGAGTAGGGCATGGGCCCCGAGTGGACGCCGGGTGGGCACGGGTCGGCACCGGGCGGGGGGATGTCCCCGGCGCGCCCGGCCGAGTGCCCGCGGGCTCATAGGGTGGGGCCATGGCGAACCACGAATCCGACCCGGCCGCTCCCGCTGAGGCCGCCTCCCTCGACTCCCTCGGCTACGAGCAGGCCAGGGACGAGCTGATCGACGTCGTGCGGCGGCTCGAGGCGGGCGGGTCCTCGCTGGAGGAGTCCCTGGCGCTGTGGGAGCGCGGCGAGGAACTGGCGAGGGTCTGCCGGCGCTGGCTCGACGGGGCGCGCGCCCGCCTGGACGCGGCACTGGCCGCGCAGAACGCGCAGGAGCGGGGCGAGGGCGGCGGGAGTCGCGAGGAAGAGAAGATTTCTCAAGAAGAGGTTGAAAATTAATTCAAGTGGGTTAAGGTCGTAGAGGCGAGTGGGCGTGCGCCGCGGCGACGCGGTTCCCGGCCACGTCCCACCCTGCCGACGCCCTCACTTCCCACCCACCGCCTCCACTTCCTACCCACAAGGTGTGTTTGCCATGGCACTCGTGCTCGATGCCGCCGCCCAGGACCTGCTCTTCCGTCAGGCGCGTACCGCCGGCACCTTCACCGACGAGCCCGTCTCCGACGAGACGGTCAAGGCCGTCTACGACCTGGTGAAGTACGCCCCCACCGCGTTCAACCAGTCCCCGCTGCGCGTGGTCCTCGTCCGCTCCGAGGAGGGCCGCAGGCGCCTCGTGCAGCACATGGCCGACGGCAACAAGGCCAAGACCGAGGCCGCGCCGCTGACCGCCGTCCTCGCCGCCGACCTGGAGTTCCACGAGGAGCTGCCGCGGCTCTTCCCGCACTTCCCGCAGGCCAAGGACGTCTTCTTCTCCGAGGCGCAGGCGCGGGAGAAGTCCAGCACCTTCAACGGCGCGATCCAGGTCGGCTACTTCATCGTGGGCATACGCGCCGCCGGGCTCGCCGCGGGCCCGATGACCGGCTTCGACGCCGACGCGCTCAACAAGGAGTTCTTCGGCGACGGCAAGCACAAGGTCCTCGCCGTGGTGAACATCGGCAAGCCCGGCCCGGACGCCTTCCCCCGCTCCCCCCGCCTGGAGTACGACGAGGTCGTCACCACCGTGTGACCCCCGGCGGTCGCCTGCCCTCGCGCACGACGAGCCCTCGGCCGCACCCGCGGCCGGGGGCTCGTTCGCGTGGTTCCGGGGGTCGGCCCCTTGTCCGGGTCAGCCCTTGTCCGAGGGTCAGCCCTTGAGGGCCGCGGCCAGCTGGGCGAGCTGCGCGTGCGGCGCGGTGCCGGTGACCACCGTGGTGACATCCTTGCCCCGGCGCACCAGCGCGTTGTACTTCGGCCCGGCGTAGCGGTCCCACTTGTGACCCGCGACCTCGGTGGTGCCCTCCTTGGTGGCCCGACGGCTCTTGTCCTCGATGAACGGCAGCGCCGGACCGTTGGTCTGCTCGACGGCGGCGTACTCGTCGTGCGGATTGATGAAGCCCAGGTGCCAGACGGCTCCCCTGGCCCGCCGGTCGTCGCCGGTGTACTCCACCGAGGTCGCCCGCCAGTCCTTGGACAGCCCCTCGGGGGCCAGCAGGGGGAACGGCGCGGCGCGCCGCGCCGTCAGCAGCTCCACCCGGTAGTCCACGGGCCTGACCGGGTCCTTCTCGCTGTGCGGGATGAAGACGTAGATGAGGGCGACGACTCCCCCGATCGCCGCCAGGGACAACACCATGTCCCGGACCGTCTGCCTGCCGCGTTTCGTACTCGCCACCCGACCATGTTCTCAGGTGTCCGGGGAGCGCCCTGCTCAGGGGGCGGGCAGGGTGGATAAGGTCGTAGCAACCCTCATCCCTCCTTGTCCGCACGCGGGCAGGGGGGCCCTTGGCCGTCGACGTACAGAAAGGTACGGACAGATGACCGAGCAGAATCTTCCCCCGCAGTTGGAAGTAGCTCCGGAAGCCCCCGACCGCAACCTCGCCCTCGAGCTCGTCCGCGTCACCGAGGCCGCCGCCATGGCCGCCGGACGCTGGGTCGGGCGCGGCGACAAGAACGGCGCCGACGGCGCCGCGGTCCGGGCCATGCGCACCCTGGTCTCCACCGTCTCCATGAACGGCGTGGTCGTCATCGGCGAGGGCGAGAAGGACGAGGCGCCCATGCTCTACAACGGGGAACAGGTCGGCGACGGGACCGGCGCGGAGTGCGACGTCGCCGTGGACCCGATCGACGGCACGACGCTCACCGCCAAGGGCATGACCAACGCCCTGTCGGTCCTCGCGGTCGCCGAGCGCGGCACCATGTTCGACCCGTCCGCGGTGTTCTACATGGAGAAGCTGGCCACCGGACCCGAGGCCGCCGCCGTCGTGGACATCGGCGCTCCCGTCGCGGAGAACATCCGCCGGGTCGCCAAGGCCAAGCACTCCGCCCCCGAGGACGTCACCGTCGTCATCCTCGACCGTCCCCGCCACGACGGCATGATCAAGGAGATCCGCGAGGCGGGGGCGCGGATCAAGTTCATCTCCGACGGCGACGTCGCAGGAGCGATCATGGCCGCCACCGAGGGGACCGGCATCGACCTGCTGCTCGGCATCGGCGGCACCCCCGAGGGCATCATCACCGCCTGTGCGATGAAGTGCCTCGGCGGCACCATCCAGGGCCGGCTGTGGCCCAAGGACGACGAGGAGCGCCGACGGGCCCTCGACGCGGGGCACGACCTGGACCGGGTACTGACCAACGACGACCTGGTCTGGGGCGAGAACGTCTTCTTCGTCGCGACCGGCATCACCGACGGCGAGCTGCTGCGGGGCGTGCGGTACCGCGCGGACACCGCCCTCACGCAGTCGCTGGTCATGCGCTCCAAGAGCGGAACGATTCGGCAGATCGACTCCACGCACCGCCTGTCGAAGCTGCGCGCCTACAGCGCGGTCGACTTCGACCGGGCCCGCTGAGGCGGAAGCCCGGCGGGGCGGCAGGTCACCCGGGCAGGCAACGGGGCGGGGCACCTCATCGGTGCCCCGCCCCGTTGCTCGTCCGCGCCCCCGTCACACGCTGCCCTTCATCCCACGGCTATCCGCGCCCTGTGTGCCGTGGCCGCCGGGCTCAGCTCCGCCTCGCGGCGCCGCCGCCGGGCCAGCACCACACGACGCTCCGCCGCGGTCAGTCCGCCCCACACCCCGTACGGCTCGGGTTGCAGCAGGGCGTGTTCTCGGCATTCCAGCAGCACCGGGCAGTTGGAGCAGACGCGCTTCGCCGCCTCCTCACGGGCGAGCCGCGCCGCCGTGGGCTCCTTGGACGGTGCGAAGAACAGGCCGGCCTCGTCCCTGCGGCACGCGGCTCCCGCGTGCCAGGGACCGCCCGCGTCACCTGGGTGCGCCAAGGCGGCGGCGGCCCCCGGTGGCAGCGCCTGGTTGCGCTGACCAGGCAGGGCGGCGTCCTTCGGGGACTGGATCGGTTGCAGCACGGCGTACTCCTGACGACGGCTCGGCGGCGTTTAAGCGCTTGCCCGTCCGCTGCGCACAGCTGTCCGTACCGCACTGACCAACCAGGGCGCAGCCGTACGAGAGACGATGAAGCAAGGCCTACCCGCTGTGGCGAGCTTCATGCACACCGTGTCGAAGCCCAGGTCAAGTACGCCTCGACCGAACCGCCGTTCAGCGATCGATCCGCCGTTGATCCATGCTGGAGCGGCACTTGATCGATCTCTGACCAGAACCTGACCGCGCCGCCACCGGCACGGCACCGGAACTGGGCTCAAACCCGAGTCGGCCAGGGAGAATTCACCGTCCGCCGAGCCGGTCCGGAGCCGGTCCGGAGCCGGTCCGGAGCCGGTCCGGCGGCGCCGGGCCCGTTCACCGAGCCGTGCGCCGCGCCCGTCCGGCGCCCGTCCCTCAGTCGCCGAGTTCCTTGCGGACCCATTCCTTGAGGCGCTTGCCCTTCTTCCGCTTGACCTCGACACCGCCGAACAGGGCCAGCCCTCGGACGTGGATCACCGGGGCGTTGGGATCGCCGGACTCGTAGCCGCTGACGTCGAAGCCGCCGAAGATGCCCACACCGCCGCCTCCGCGCACGGTCACGTTCTCCGGCACCTTGATCTCCGCGCCGCCGAAGATCGCCGTCACATTGATCACGACGTTCGGGGACTCGAAGACCGCCTCGGTGAGGTCGATCTCGACACCGCCGAAGATCGCCACGGCGTTGATCGAGCCGCCGACCCGCCAGCGGCCCTTGCGGCTGGCCCCGCCGAAGATGGCGACCATGGCCGGCGACTCGGCCCTCGGGGGCTCGAAGGGGGCGGTGGGCGTCGGCGGCGGGGTCTCGGCGGGCCGCCGACCCGGGGCGGGGAGGTCGCGCGTGAGCGGTTCCAGCTCGCCCATGGTCTTCGCGGTGTACAGCGTCTCTATGCGCTCGGAGTGCTCCTCCGGGGTCAGCCGCCCCTCCGCGAGCGCGTCGCGCAGGATGTCGGCGACCTTGTCGCGGTCGGCGTCCGATGCCCGGATCTCGGCCTGCGCGACCGGCTTTCGGGCAGGCGCGGGCTGCTGGTCTCGCTTCTGAAGCTGCGACTCGTCCACGTTCGACACTTTAGCCAAACGCGATACATCGTGACTAGCCCGCGCGGTCCCCGCGGGCTCACGCGCGCAGGGCGCCGACCGGTATCGGCCGTCCGCCGCCGTGCCGGCCGCTACCGGCCGCCCTCCGCGGGGAGGTGAGCCCTACCTCACACCGGAGGGTGCGGTTCCACGTTCTACCCTGGATGGCGCTGACGCCGACGACGTCGTCAGGTGACCGGCCGCCGAGTGAGGACCACGACGAAGATGCCCGAATTCGAGTACACCGATCTGCTCCCCCTCGGCGAGGACCCCACTCCTTACCGCCTGCTGACCTCGGAGGGCGTGAGCACGCATCAGGCCGGAGGCCGCCGCTTCCTCACCGTCGAGCCCGAGGCGCTGCGCCTGCTCGCCGCCGAGGCGATGCACGACATCTCGCACTACCTGCGCCCGGCGCACCTCGCGCAGCTGCGCCGCATCCTCGACGACCCCGAGGCCAGCCCCAACGACCGCTTCGTCGCGCTGGACCTGCTGAAGAACGCGAACATCGCGGCTGCGGGCGTGCTGCCCATGTGCCAGGACACCGGCACGGCGATCGTGATGGGCAAGCGCGGACAGGGCGTGCTCACGCACGGCGGCGACGAGGAGGCCCTCTCGCGCGGCGTCTTCGACGCGTACACGAAGCTGAACCTGCGGTACTCGCAGATGGCCCCGCTGACCATGTGGGACGAGAAGAACACCGGCTCGAACCTGCCCGCGCAGATCGAGCTGTACGCGACGGACGGGGACGCGTACAAGTTCCTGTTCATGGCCAAGGGCGGCGGCTCCGCCAACAAGTCGTTCCTGTACCAGGAGACGAAGGCGGTGCTCAACGAGGCGTCGATGCTGCGCTTCCTGGAGCAGAAGATCCGCTCGCTGGGCACGGCCGCGTGCCCGCCGTACCACCTGGCGATCGTGGTCGGCGGCACCTCCGCCGAGTACGCGCTCAAGACCGCCAAGTACGCCTCGGCGCACTACCTGGACGCGCTGCCGACCTCCGGTTCCCCCGCCGGGCACGGCTTCCGCGACCTCGACCTCGAACAGCAGGTCTTCGAACTGACCCAGAAGATCGGGATCGGCGCGCAGTTCGGCGGCAAGTACTTCTGCCACGACGTGCGCGTGGTCCGGCTGCCCCGGCACGGCGCCTCCTGCCCGGTCGCCATCGCCGTCTCGTGCTCGGCGGACCGCCAGGCGCAGGCGAAGATCACCGCCGAGGGCGTCTTCCTCGAGCGGCTGGAGACCGACCCGGCGCAGTACCTGCCGGAGACGACGGACGAGCACCTCAACGACGACGTGGTCAGGATCGACCTGAACCAGCCGATGCCGCGGATCCGCGAGGAGCTGTCCAAGCACCCGGTCAAGACCCGCCTGTCGCTGTCGGGTTCGCTGGTGGTGGCCCGCGACATCGCGCACGCCAAGATCAAGGAGCGGCTGGACGCGGGCGAGGAGATGCCGCAGTACCTGCGCGACCACGCCGTCTACTACGCCGGTCCCGCGAAGACGCCCGAGGGCTATGCCTCGGGTTCGTTCGGCCCGACGACGGCGGGCCGGATGGACGCCTACGTCGAGCAGTTCCAGGCGGCGGGCGGCTCGTTCGTGATGCTGGCGAAGGGCAACCGCTCCCAGCAGGTCACCGACGCGTGCGCCAGGCACGGCGGCTTCTACCTCGGCTCGATCGGCGGCCCGGCGGCTCGGCTGGCACAGGACTGCATCAGATCGGTCGAGGTCCTGGAGTACGCCGAGCTCGGCATGGAGGCGGTGTGGAAGATCGAGGTCGAGGACTTCCCGGCCTTCATCGTGGTGGACGACAAGGGCAATGACTTCTTCGCCCCCCAGCAGCCGGAACCCACCTTCACCAGCATCCCCGTCCGCCCCAGCGCCTAGAACAGCCGTCACCGGCCGCGGCAGCACGACGACGGACGGAGTCCGGCGCAGCCGTCCGAAGCCCGCAAGGCCCCCCGGGGGGCCGAGCAGTGCGAGGACGGCCATCGGCAAGCAGTCAAGGGCAATGACTTCTTCGCCCCCCAGCCGCCGGTACCCACCTTCACCAGCATCCCCGTCCGCCCCAGCGCCTGGAACAGCCGTCACCGGCTCCGTCCCGGGGCGTAGCGCCCCATAACGCAAAACCGCCCAGGAGGCCCTTCATCGGGGCCTCCTGGGCGCGTTTTCGTGCCTTGCCTTCACATCCGCCGTCCAATCGCACCCGGAACGTCTTCCGGGGTTCACCGTCCCGTCACGGCCGTCGGGGGTACTTGGCCAAGTTGTTCATACAACCTCCTTGGCGAGACCTCAGCACTGGAGCCCCCGTGACCATGTCCCGTGCCCGTACCCGTGCCCGCGTGGCTGGACTGGCCTGCATGGCCGCCACCGCGGCCCTTACCCTGAGCGCCTGCGGTGCGGCGCCCACCGAGAAGACGGGCGGCGCCGCGGGCACCGACCTCAAGACCGCCGCTTCGGCCAAGGCCGCCGGCGGCCTCGACGCCCTGGTGAAGGCCGCGAAGAAGGAGGGGAAGCTCAACGCCATCACCCTCCCCCGCGACTGGGCCAACTACGGCGCCATCATCGACGGCTTCACCAAGAAGTACGGCATCAAGGTCGCGGTCGAGAACCCCGACGGCTCCAGCCAGGACGAGATCAACGCCGTGAAGACCCGCAAGGGCCAGGGCCGCGCCCCCGATGTGCTGGACCTCGGCAGCTCCTTCGCCCAGGCAGCCGCCCAGCAGGGCCTGCTGGCGCCGTACCAGGTCGCCTCGTTCGACAAGATCCCGGCCGAGCAGCGCGACACCCAGAGCCGCTGGTTCAACGACTACGGCGGCTACGTCTCCATCGGCTGCGACGCCAAGCGCGTCAAGGAGTGCCCCAAGACCTTCGCCGACCTGCTCAAGCCGCGGTACAAGGGCAAGGTCGCGCTCAACGGCAACCCCACCAAGTCCGGCTCCGCCTTCGGCGGTGTGTACGCGGCGGCGCTCGCCAACGGCGGCTCGTTCGACGACATCCAGCCGGGCCTGGACTTCTTCGGCAAGCTGAAGAAGAACGGCAACTTCAACCCCGTCGAGTCCACCCCCGCCACGATCGAAAAGGGCGAGACCCCGATCAGCATCGACTGGGACTACCTCAACTCCGGCTACGCCGACGAGTTCCGCACCAAGGGCGTGGACTGGAAGGTCTCCGTCCCCAGCGACGGCGTCTACGCCCAGTACTACTCCCAGGCCATCAACAAGGACGCCCCGCACCCCGCGGCCGCCCGCCTGTGGGAGGAGTACCTCTACAGCGCCGAGGGCCAGAACCTGTGGCTCAAGGGCTACGCCCGTCCCGCGCTGATGGCCGCCATGCAGAGCGACGGCACCCTCGACAAGGACGCCGCCGCCAAGCTCCCGGCCGTCGCCGGCACGCCGAAGTTCCCCACCGAGGCGCAGGCCTCCAAGGCCAAGGAGACCATCGCGCAGGGCTGGGCCAAGGCAGTCGCGGGCTGATCCGGCGATGACCCCCTCAGCCCACTCCTGCGACGCGGCGGTCGCCGACGGCCCCGGGGCGGTGACCGGCGCGCGACACGGCGCCGGCTCCCCCGAGGCCGCGGCCGCTCCCGCCGGCGGCACGCAGGCCGAGGCCCGCCCCTCCCGGACCGCTCGCCGGTCCGGGAGGGGCTCCGGCCGTGCCTGGCTCGCCGTCGTCCCGCTCCTCCTCTTCGTCGCCGTGGCCTTCGGCCTGCCGCTGGCCGCCATGGTGCAGGGAGCGTTCACCTCCACCGATCCGCAGACCGGCGCCTCCTCGGCCACCTTCGGCAACCTCGACGAGTCCCTGCGCGGGGCCTACCTGACCGCCCTGTGGGGCAGCGTGAAGCTGTCCGCGGTGTGCGCGGTCATCGGCGCCGTCCTCGGACTGCTCCTCGCCCAGGCCGTGGTGACCTCCCGCCACCGGGCGCTGCGCGAGGCGGTGCTGACCGCCTCCGGCGTCCTGGCGAACTTCGGCGGTGTGCCGCTCGCGTTCGCCTTCGTCGCCACCCTCGGCAACGCCGGTGTGCTCACCACCCGGCTGGGCCTGGACCGGCACGGCTGGAGCCTCTACAGCTTCTGGGGGCTGGCGCTGACCTATCTGTACTTCCTGGTCCCGCTGATGGTCCTCGCGGTCGTTCCCGCGCTCGACGGCTTGCGTCCGTCGTGGCGCGAGGCCGCCCAGAGCTCGGGCGCCACCACCTGGCAGTACTGGCACCACGTCGGGCTGCCGGTGCTCATGCCGTCGCTGCTCGGCGGCCTCGTGCTGCTGTTCGGCAGCGCTTTCGCCGCGTACGCGACGGCGGCGGCGATGGTGGGCAGCTCGGTTCCGCTGATCACCCTGCAGATCGCCGACGCGCTGTCCGGCAATGTCCTGGTCGGCCAGGAGAACGTCGCCCTGGCGCTCAGCCTCGACATGGTGGTCGTCGCGGGCCTGGTCATGGCCGTCCATCTGCCCCTCCAGCGAAGGAGCACCCGGTGGCTGGCCTGAATCCGACCGTCTGCGCCGCGGCCCCCGCCCGGCAGCGCCCGCGCCTGTGGCGCGGCGCCGTCCTGCTGGTTGCGGGCCTGTACTTCCTCGTTCCGCTGGTCGCCTCGGCGGTGTTCACGGTGGACATCCCCAACGAGGGCCTGACGCTGGACGCGTACACGCACATCTTCAGCGCGGACGGCTTCACCTCGAGCCTGCTGCTGTCCATCGGCCTCGGCGTGGCGACGATCGTGGTCGTGCTGGCGCTGATGGTGCCCGCCGAGATCGCGGTGCGGCTGTCCGCGCCCCGGCTGCGGCCGGTCCTCGAAGTGGTCTGCTCGCTGCCGCTCGTCGTACCGTCCGTGGCCCTTGTCGCGGGCATCGGCACGGTCCTGAAGTGGGGCCCGGACCATCTGTCCAGGACCCCGCTGTACCGGACGTTCGTGGCCATCCAGGATCCCGGCTTCCCCGTGGTGCTGGTGCTCGCCTATGTGGTGATGGCGCTGCCCTTCGTCCACCGGGCGCTCGACTCCGGGCTGCGCTCGATCGACCTGCGCACGCTCGTCGAGGCCGCGCGGAACCTCGGTGCCTCCTGGCCGCACGTCCTGCTGCGGGTGGTGCTGCCGAATCTGAAGTCCGCGCTGCTGGGGGCCTCGTTCCTGACCCTGGCCCTGGTCCTCGGCGAGTTCACCGTGGCCCAGCTGCTCGGCTTCCAGCCGTTCGCCGTCTGGATCGTGCAGGCCTCCGGCTCCAACGCCCAGCTCTCCGTGGCCGTGTCGCTGCTGAGCCTGCTGCTGACCTGGGCCCTGCTGCTCGCGCTCGCCGCCCTCGGCGGCCGGGGCGCCAAGAACCGCACCCCCGCGACCGCGGTCTCCACCGCCGCCGCGGCCGACAAGGAGTGACCGACATGACGTCAGCTGCCACCGCGGCCGTCCTGGACGCCGAACGGGCCGCCGGGTCCGGCGCGGCCCTCGAACTGCGGGGCCTGCGCCGCACCTTCGGCGCCACCACCGCCCTCGACGGCCTGGACCTGACCGTCGAGCCGGGTGAGCTGGTCGCCCTGCTCGGTCCCTCCGGCTGCGGCAAGACGACGGCGCTGCGGGTGCTGGCCGGCTTCGAGCGGCCCGACTCCGGCGCGGTGCTGGTCGACGGCGAGGACATCACCAGGGTTCCCGCGCACCGCCGCGACACCGGCATGGTCTTCCAGTCGTACAGCCTCTTCCCGAACCTCGACGCCCGCGGCAACGTCGCTTTCGGGCTGCGGATGCGCAAGGTCGCCTCCGCCGAGCGGCGCGCCCGCGCCGAGGAGCTGCTGGCGCTGGTGGGCCTGCCCGACCACGGCACCCACTACCCCCACCAGCTCTCCGGCGGTCAGCAGCAGCGGGTAGCGCTGGCCCGCGCGCTGGCGGTGCGGCCGCGGCTGCTCCTGCTGGACGAGCCGCTGTCGGCGCTGGACGCCAAGGTGCGCCTCACCCTGCGTGAGGAGATCAGGCGGCTCCAGCTGGAGCTGGGCATCACCACCGTCTTCGTCACCCATGACCAGGAGGAGGCCCTGTCGATGGCCGACCGGGTCGCGGTGATGCGCGGCGGGCGGCTCGAGCAGTGCGCCGCCCCGGCCGAGCTGTACGCACGGCCCGCCACGGCGTTCGTCGCCGAGTTCGTGGGCGCCATGAACCGCATACCCGGACACGTCGGCGGTTCCGGCGAGGTCGAGGTGCTGGGCACCCGGCTGCCGGTCGAGGGCCCGCACACCGACGCCGGCGAGGTGGATGTGCTGATCAGGCCCGAGGGCCTGGAGGTCGCGGCCGACGACGGCGGCACGGCGCGGGTCGTCGGGACCACCTTCCTCGGTGCCACCACCCGGCTGAGCATCCGGCTGGCCGACGGCACGGCGGTCAAGGCCGACATGGCCACCCACGCCGCCGCCGAACTGCCCTCCGGCACCCTGGTGACCGTCGCTCCCCACGCCCGGCCGGTGCTGGTCGACCGGCGGGCGGCCACGTGACGGCGGCCGCGGCGACCGGGGCCGTCACCCCGCACGCGGTCCTGTTCGACATGGACGGAACCCTCGTGGACACCGAAGGGCTGTGGTGGGAGACCGCCGCGGCCCTGGCGCTCAGGCTGGGCCGCACCCTCGGCGCGGCCGACCGGCCCGCCGTGCTCGGGCGGGCCGTGGAGGACACCGCCGCCCATCTGCACCTCACCACCGGCACCGGGCTCGCCCCCGAACAGCTGGCGGAGCACCTGCGGGCGGGGTTCGCCGCCCGGATCGAGGAGTGCGGGGCGCCGCCGCGGCCGGGGGTGCTGCGGCTGCTGGCCGAGCTGCGCGAGCACGGCGTGCCGACGGCGCTGGTCTCCGCCTCCCCCCGCTCCGTCGTGGAACTGGTCCTGCGCTCCTTCACCGACCATCGTTTCGACGCGGTGTACGGGGCCGAGGACACCGAGCGGACCAAGCCCGCGCCCGACCCCTACTGGGCGGCGGCCGGCGCCCTGGGCGCCAGCCCGTCGCACTGCGTGGCCGTGGAGGACACGCTCGCCGGGGTGTCCTCGGCGGAGGCCGCGGGCTGCCGGGTGCTCGCCGTGCCCTCGCTGGCGCCGATCCCCGAGGGACCGGGCCGCACGGTGCTCGGCACGCTCGTGGACGCCGACCTCGCCCTGCTGCGCTCGCTCGTCCGACTCTCCTAGTGGACGTGGATAGGGTCGTTCATCCGGCAGGAGGCGAATTCACTCAGGAGGCAAGGGTCGTGGACGTCGCGGGCGCGGCAGGCGGCAGGAGCCCGATCTACCGCAGGGTCGCCGAGGACCTCAGGCAGGCGATCCTGCGCGGCGACTACGCCTCCGGGGCCCGGCTTCCGGCCGAGGACGAGCTCGCCGAACGGTACGGGGTCTCCCGTGGAACGGTCCGCCAGGCCCTCGGGGTGCTGCGCGCCGACGGCCTGGTGACCTCCCGCCGGGGAACGCGCCGGGTGGTGCTGGGACCGTCGCGGCTCCAGAGCTTCGAGGAACTGCGCAGCTTCACCCGCTGGGCCCGCTCGCTGGGCGAGGAGCCGGGCGGGCGTGTGGTGCGCGTCGAGCACGCGACCGCCGACGAGGCCGAGGCGCATCATCTGCGGCTGCCCGAGGGCGCGTCGGTGCACCGGGTCCTTCGGCTCAGGACGCTGTCGGGGCGGCCGGTGATGGTCGAGCGCACCACGTACCCGGAGCGGGTGGGGGCGATCGTGGCCGCCCTGCCCAAGGGCGCGGTCTCCCATTCCGAGCCCCTGGAGGAGCACGGGGTGATCTTCGCCGACGCCGACCACACCATCGACGTGGTCGTGGCGGACGCCGACGACGCGAAGCTGCTGGGCTGCGCGGTCGGGGACCCGCTGCTGCGGGAGTGGCGCTGCACGACCGACCCCGGCGGCACCCCGGTGGAGTGGTCCCAGGACCGGTATCTGCCGGGCACGGTGGCCTTCACGGTGCACAACTCGACGGCGACCACGGCGCTGGGACGGCAGCTGGACCGCCGCCCCAGGACCGCGGGCTGAGGCCCACCGGCTGGCGCCCCTGGACGCCGAGGCGTCCAGGGGCCCGTTGCCGTCGAGGGGCAGTTGTCCCTGAGCCGGATCGAGGGAAGGCCGTCCAGCTGACCTTGGGTCATATGGCGGCGGTGGGCAGGGTGCGACGGCCCTGCGGTTGCCCGGACATGACGGCCGCGCCAACGCGCCGGCCGTTTCGGTACCGGGTCCGCCTTCGGGCGCAAACCTGCCGGTACAGACCGTCATGCCTTCCGGGCTGGTCGAAGGCTAGCTTCGAGGGGAAATACAGCGCCGATCCTTCGCGGCGGCGGACATCCGCCGGGTTCCCGAGACGCATGAACCCTCGCTGAGTACCACCGCGATGCGTGGCGGCGGGCGCGAAGCACAAGACAGGGAATACTTTGCCGAGTTTGTCGAGGAAGACGCGATCCATGAGGACCGGGGCCCTGGCCGCGACCGCGCTGCTGGTCGCGACGGCTGTTTCCGCGTGCAATGGCGACGGCACCGATGCGAGCGCGAGCGATCCGATCGCCCGGCTCGCCGCACAGAAGATCGCCTGGAAGGCGTGCGCCGCCCCGACGCCGCTCCAGGGCGGTCGGGGCAGGCCCGCCCCCATGGCCGACGGCACCCGTTGGGAATGCGGAACGATGAGTGTCCCGCTGGACTGGGTGAATCCGGACGGCAAGCTGATCCGTCTGGCCCTGATCCGCGCCAGGGCCAAGGACGCGGACCAGCGGATCGGCTCGCTGGTGTTCAACTTCGGCGGGCCCGGCGGCTCCGGTGTCACCACCTTGCCCCTGGCGGCCAAGGATCAGTACAAGAAGCTTCACGAGCGCTACGACCTGGTCAGCTTCGATCCGCGTGGCGTGGGGGCCAGCGCTCCGGTGCACTGCCTGGGCGACAAGGCCAGGGACCTGATGTCGGCCACGACGGACGGCACTCCGGACAACGCCGAGGAAATGGCCCTGGCTCTCGCCGCCAACGCCGCGTCCGTCAAGGCCTGCCGGAAGAACTCCGGCGACGTGCTCCCCCATGTGGACACCGCCTCGGCCGCACGCGACATGGACCTGCTGCGCCAGGTCCTCGGCGACGACAAGCTGCACTACTTCGGCACCTCGTACGGCACCGAACTCGGAGCCGTCTACGCCCATCTGTTCCCGAAGAACGTGGGCCGCGCGGTCCTCGACGCCGTGATGGACCCCACCCAGGGTCCCGAGGAACGGCTTCAGGTCAAGGTCAAGAGCTTCCAGGTGGCGTTCGAGCACTTCATGACCGCCTGTGCGAAGACCGACGGCGACTCCTGCCCGACCGGCCCGGACCCGAAGCGGGGAACCGAGAAGATCACCGACCTGCTCGAACGGCTGGACAGCAAGCCGCTGCCGACCAAGAGCGGCCGTGAACTGACCCAGGAGCACGCGCGGGGCGCCATCGGCATCGCCATGTTCTCGAAGGACTTCTGGGCACCGCTGAAGAAGGGGCTGCTGGAGGCCCAGGAACACGGGACCGGGAACATCCTGCTCGCCCTGTCCGACATGGGGGCGGGCCGGAGCCCGCAGGGTCACTACAGCAATATGGGCGACGCGAACACCGCGGTGCTGTGCGCCGATGAGAAGCAGCGCCTCCCGGACGCGTACGCCAAGTCGAAGGTCCCCGAGTACCGCGCGGTCTCACCGGTCTTCGGCGAGTCCATGGCATGGAGCCTGTCCATGTGCACCGGGTGGCCGGTCGAGGGCAAGTGGGAGCACCCGCCCGTCTCCGCCAAGGGCTCCGCGCCCATCGTCCTCGTCGGCACCACAAGCGACCCGGCCACCCCGTTCGAAGGCACCCGGCACATGGCCGAGGCCCTCGGCAAGGACGTCGCCGTCACGATCACGAACAAGGGCGATGGCCACGGCGGCTACGGCAAGGGGAAGTGTGTGACCAAGGCGGTGGACACCTACCTGCTCGACGGCACGCTCCCCAAGGAGGGCACCGTCTGCGAGCGGTAGGGCCCGTACGTGGGACCGGCCCCCCCGTTCTCCCCCCGGAACCGGTCCCCCCCACCCGCGGGTCCGGCGGCCCGTTCGCCCCGGACCCGCGGGACTCAGTCCGCCTTCACACCGGTCACGTCGTACAGGTGGTGCACCACGTCGTGGAGGAAGTAGCGGGCGAAGGAGTCCACGGTGAACCGGGCGCCGTCGCTGCGCCGGCCAGGACGTGCCCATGCCCCGCCCTCGACCCGGTCGAAGCCCGACGCCAGGGACCCGGCCGCCGTCCGCAGATCGTTCGCGACGGTGGCCGGGTCCTGCTCGTTGTACCGCTCCTCCACCGCCGTGGTGTCCTGGTCCCAGTCGGGGTAGAGCGGGTTGTCCAGCGTCGTCATCAGGCCGAGCCGCCTGTCGTAGGTCCGGCACACGTCGCGGACGTGGCACGCGTACTCCAGCGCGGACCAGGTCTGCGGATCGGGGCGCAGCCGCAGTCCCTCGGGGTCCTCGGCGAGCAGTGCCGTCCACACCTCGGCATTGCGCCGGAGCCGGTCCGCCACCTCCTCGCGGGGGAAGGCGGAGGCGTCGAAGCCGCATTCGGGGCACTGGCGCTGGACGACCCAGGTCCAGTCCTTGGTGTCAGGGGTGATCATGCGAAGAGCATCGGGCAGCGCGAAGTACGAGCACCAGCAAATTTGGCTTCACCTCTCGTTTTAGTATCGCTACATGATGGATCTCGGGCGCCTGCGGGCGCTGCACGCGGTGGTGGTGCACGGGTCGGTGGGCGCGGCGGCGGCGTCCCTGGGCTCCACGCCGTCGGCGGTGTCGCAGCAGATCTCCAAGCTGGAACGGGAGACCAGGACGTTGTGCTGGAGCGGCGCGGGCGCGGGGTGGTCGTGACGGACGCGGCCCGTGCGCTCGCGGCGACGGCCCGGGAAGTGCGGTCCTTCGCGGCCGACAGGCACAGGTTCGGCGCGGCCACCGGGTGGATCGTTCCCGCGCTCTTCGTGAAGTCCTGGCCGCCACCGCGGCGGACGTGCTCGACGTGCTCGACGCCCTCGGCGGTGTGTCGGCCGACGCCGTCGCCGGCGCGAGCAGCGCCCCCGCGCCGAGGGCGCAGGCGAACGCGGCCGTCAGCGCGATCACGCGGCGGCGGCCGCGTCTCTTCCCCGGCCTGTGCGTGGTACAACCCATTCGAGCCTCCTGGGCGGCTGCCAGCGGGAATGGATCGTGCGCACGCGATGTCCTACTGAGCGGTTCTACTGTGAAGTAGTAGAGCGTCGCGAATATCGTGGGACGACCACGATCAGGAGGCGGTCCACCCATGGCTGAGTTCCGCGTCGAGCACGACTCCATGGGCGAGGTGCGTGTCCCCGCCGACGCCAAGTGGCGGGCGCAGACCCAGCGGGCGGTGGAGAACTTCCCCGTCTCCGGGCAGCGCATCGAGCGCTCCCACATCGAGGCGCTGGCCAGGATCAAGGCGGCCGCCGCGAAGGTCAACGCCGAGTTGGGCGTGCTCGACCCCGACATCGCCGACGCCGTGGCGCGGGCCGCGCTGGAGGTCGCGCAGGGCCGCTGGGACGGCCACTTCCCCGTCGATGTCTTCCAGACCGGCTCCGGCACGTCGTCGAACATGAACGCCAACGAAGTGATCGCGACCCTGGCCTCCGAGCGCCTGGGCCGCCCGGTCCACCCCAACGACCACGTCAACGCCAGCCAGTCCTCCAACGACGTCTTCCCCTCCTCGATCCACATCGCCGCCACCTCCGCGGTCGTCCGCGACCTCATCCCGGCCCTGGAGCACCTCGCGGCCTCGCTGGAGCGCAAGTCGGCCGAGTTCGCCGATGTGGTGAAGTCCGGCCGTACCCATCTGATGGACGCCACCCCGGTCACCCTCGGGCAGGAGTTCGGCGGCTACGCGGCCCAGGTCCGGCACGGCGTCGAGCGGTTGCACGCCGCGCTGCCGCGACTGGCCGAACTCCCCCTGGGCGGCACGGCGGTGGGCACGGGCATCAACACCCCGAAGGGCTTCGCCGCCGCCGTCATCGCCGAAGTCGCCCGTGACACGGGCCTTCCGCTCACCGAGGCGCGCGACCACTTCGAGGCGCAGGGGGCGCGCGACGGGCTCGTGGAGGTGTCGGGCCAGATGCGCACCGTCGCGGTGAGCCTGACGAAGATCTGCAACGACATCCGCTGGATGGGCTCCGGTCCGCGCACCGGCCTGGCCGAGATCAACCTGCCCGACCTCCAGCCCGGTTCGTCGATCATGCCGGGCAAGGTGAACCCCGTCGTCCCCGAGGCGGCCCTGATGGTGGCCGCCCAGGTCATCGGCAATGACGCGGCGATCGCCTTCGCCGGGGCGTGCGGCAATTTCGAGCTCAATGTGATGCTGCCCGTGCTGGCCAGGAATGTCCTGGAGTCCGTACGGCTGCTGGCCAACATCTCCCGCCTGCTGGCCGACCGCACGATCGACGGGATCACGGCCAACGCCGAAAGGGCCCGTGAGTACGCCGAGTCCTCCCCCTCCGTCGTGACCCCGCTCAACCGGTACATCGGCTACGAGGAGGCGGCCAAGGTCGCCAAGCAGTCCCTGGCCGAGCGCAAGACGATCCGCCAGGTCGTGCTGGAGCGCGGCTACGTCGAGCGGGGCATGCTGACGGAGGCCCAGCTCGACGAGGCGCTCGACGTGCTCCGGATGACCCGCCCGTAGCGCATTTGAGTCGAGGGCGTGAATTGACGCGCCGACAGTCGCATTTGCGCCGTATTTGTTTCGCATATCGGCGAAGCTCGAGCGCGACACCTCTAAGATCTGTCCATGACGGCGGAAACAGTGCGCGCACAAGGAGACCAGGCCGCGGGCCATTGGGCGCCCGGGGAGACGGTGCTGTGGCGGTACCGGGGCAACGCGACCGAGCGGTTCCACCTGTGCCGCCCGGTGACCGTGGTCCGCGACGACGCCGAGATGCTCGCCGTATGGCTGGCCGCGGGGACCGAGTGCATCCGGCCCGTGCTCCACGACGGCTCCGAGATCGCCCGTGAACCGCTGGCCACCCGCTTCCGCAAACCCCGTGACGTACGGCGGTCCACATGGTTCGGCACCGGGGTGCTCAAGCTCGCCCGGCCCGGTGACCCGTGGTCGGTCTGGCTGTTCTGGGACCGGGGATGGCGGCTGCGCAACTGGTACGTCAACCTCGAGGAGCCGCGCGTGCGCTGGGCGGGCGGCATCGACTCGGAGGACCATGTGCTCGATGTCGCCGTCTACCCCGATCGCTCGTGGGAGTGGAAGGACGAGGACGAGTTCGCGGCGGCCCGTGAGGCCGGGCTGATCGGCGATCAGCAGGCCGAGCGGATCAGGGCCGCGGGGCTGAGCGCCGTCCGGGAGGTCCAGGCCTGGGGCTGGCCGTTCCGCGACGGCTGGGAGCACTGGCGACCGAACCCGTCCTGGGCCACGCCGGCCCTTCCGGACGACTGGGACCGGGCTCCGGACGCCCGTTTTTCTTGATGATTCCGTGACCTTGGCTACGGAGGTAGCCCAGTAGGGTCACGGTGGGTATGGGGTAATCAAACGCAGAATCGCCCGTCGTTCCCAAGAGCAATTCCCATGGTCCTGGTCAGGGTTTGACACAGAGCCACTCGGGTGTGCGTCATGGAGAAGGCGGACCCGTGCGAAGGGACGGCACACTCCTTTGAGTTACGCAGACGTCAGGCGCGACCGTACCGGGCAGGCCGAGGCGTTCGACGCGATAGGCGATCGCTACGACGAGGCGTTCCCGCACAAGGAGGGCCAGATCGCGGCGGGCGAGTGGCTGCTGAAGAACCTGCCCGCCGGGTCCCGTCTGCTCGACCTCGGATGCGGCACGGGCCTGCCGACGGCACTGCAGCTCGCCGAGGCGGGCCACGAGGTCGTCGGCGTCGACCTGTCGCGAAAGATGATCGAGCTCTCCGGGCGGAACGTCCCGGACGCCACCTTCCACCACGCGGACCTCGCCGATCTGGCTCCGGCGGGACCGCTGGACATCGGACGCTTCGACGCGGTCGCGGCGTTCTTCTCGATACTCATGCTCCCGCGCGCGGAGATCCCCCACGCTCTGCGACTGTGCCACGACCTGCTGAACCCCGGAGGGCTCTTCGCCCTCGGGATGGTGGAGGCGGATCTCGACGACTTCTCCATCCCGTTCATCGGCAACACCATCAGAGTGACCGGATATCTTCGCGAGGACCTGCACAAGCTCGTCGAGGAAGCCGGATTCGAGGTCCTCGGAGGATCCTCGTACACGTATGCACCAGCGAGTTCGGACGTACCCCCGGAAGAGGAACTGTTCCTGCACTGCAGAAGGAAGTAGTGCGACCTCGAACAGCAGCGCACCATTCGGATGGATCGGCACAGCCGTGACGGATCAGCACCACCTCCCCCACGAACGCCCCGGCAGACTCGCCGTTCACCCCGCGGGGCACGGCGCTCAGGCAGACGCCGAGGCGACGGGGCCGCGTCCCCTGGAGGGCTTCGCCGCCCGACGCCCGACCGCGGGAGCCGGGGCGCCTCGCCCCGGGGACAGGCCCCCGGACAGGGCTGCCGACCGCTCCCCGGAGCGGGGCGGCGACCGGTCCGCCGAGCCACTTGGCGAGCGGCTGGGCGAGCGGGCAGCCGAGTGCGCCACCGAGCCCGGACTCGAACGTACGTTCGAGCACGGTGCGGAGCACCTCACCGAGCGCGACACGGGCCGCCGGGGCGGGGTGGGTCCCGCGGATCACCCGGACGGCCTAACGCCGCACACGGTCGCCGAGGGCCCCGCCGAGCACCCCGTTCTCGCCCGTGAGCGCGACCGCCTGCGCTACCTCGACGCCGCCGCCCGGCGCATCGGACGCGGACTGGACCTCGACGCGACCCTGCACGGGGTCTGCCGCGCCTGTGTGCCCGTCTTCGCCGACTCGGTCGTCGTCTACCTTCGCGACCCGCTGCCGGTGGGCCAGTACCGTCCGGTCGGCCCGGTCGTGCTGCGGCTGCGCCGCACCGACCGCGTCCCGCAGGGGGTGGACGGGGCCGCGACACCGCTGCTCACCGACCGGATCGACGGGCCCGGGCGCGCGGAACCGATCCATTTGGACCCCAACGGGCCGCTGACCGAGATCCTCCGCGAGGGCCGCCCGGTCTTCGCCGACGGCGGCCGGCACGCGCAGGCACTCAACGAGCTCCTGGGCCCCGCCGCTCCCCAGGTCCTGCCCACGGGCTCCCGGGTCATCCTGGCTCCCCTGCGCGGACGCCGCAGCGTCCTGGGCACCGTGCTCCTCGTGCGCGGCCCCGACCGCGCGGGCTACCAGCCCGACGACCTGCTCGTGGCCGCCCAGCTCGCCACGCACACCGCCCTCGGTGTCGACAAGGCGGTCCTCTACGGCCGTGAGGCGTACATCGCCGACGCCCTCCAGCGGGCGATGCTGCCCACCTCCCTGCCCCAACCCACCGGGGTCCGCCTCGCCCACCGCTATCTGCCCGCCGCGGAGACCGCCCGCGTCGGCGGCGACTGGTACGACTCGATACCGCTTCCGGGCAACCGGGTCGCGCTCGTCGTCGGAGACGTCATGGGCCACTCCATGACCTCGGCGGCGATCATGGGGCAGCTGCGCACGACCGTGCAGACGCTGGCCATGCTCGACCTGCCGCCCGAGGAGGTCCTGTACCACCTCGACGAGCAGGCGCAGCGGCTCGGAAGCGACCGCATGGCCACCTGCCTGTACGCCGTCTACGACCCCGTGGCGCACCGGCTCCTGCTGGCGAACGCGGGACATGTCCCGCCCGTCCTGCTCCACCGCGACGGCCGCGCCGAGGTGCTGCGGCTCCCCGCGGGGGCGCCGATCGGGGTCGGCGGGGTCGCCTTCGAGTCGGTGGAGCTGCCCGCGCCCGCGGGCGCCACCCTCGTGCTCTACACCGACGGCCTGGTCGAATCGCGCTCCCGGGACGTGTGGACCGGGGTGGAGCAGCTGCGCGACCGGCTCGCCGCCGCTGCCGGGGCGATCTCCGATCCACCGCTCGAACCGCTGTGCGACGAGGCCCTGGACGTCCTCGGCCCCGGTGACCGCGACGACGACGTGGCCCTGCTCGCGGCCCGGTTCGAGGGGATACCGCCTCAGGATGTCGCGTACTGGTTCCTGGAGCCGCACCCGCAGACGGCGGGACGGGCCCGCCGTCTCGTGCGCCGGGCGCTGCGCCGGTGGGACCTGCCCGAGCTGATCGACGCCACCGAACTCCTGGTCAGCGAGGTGGTGACCAACGCCGTGCGCTTCGCCGAGCGGCCGATCACCTTGCGCCTGCTGCGGACGGATGTGCTGCGCTGCGAGGTGGGCGACGACGCTCCGCAACTGCCCCGGATGCGGCATGCCGCACCCAGCGACGAGGACGGCCGCGGACTCTATCTGGTGAGCCGGGTGGCGAAGCGGTGGGGCGCCACGAGGCTGAGCACGGGCAAGGTCGTCTGGTTCGAGCATACGCTCCCGTCCCGGCCGGAGGACCGGAAGCCGGATTGACGGGATGCCAGGGGCACCGGGGATTCCGGGTGCCCGCCGCGGAACGGGGCGACTCGACCCGTTCTCGAGAGGGCCTTGGAGTATTGGAGGAACATCGACGACAAGGTCGGTGACCGGATCGCCGCCAAGGCGAACGGCGGCTGACCCCTTCCTCCCCCGAAGGTGGCCCCCGGATCCGGAGCGCAGCCCCGCGGCACGTGACTCCCCCCTCCGTGCCCGGGGCTGCCGCGTTCCCGCGAACCCCTTCCCCTACTCCTCGATGCGCACCGGCAGCGGGCGCAGCCGCTCGCGCAGCGCCCCGGCGAAGGCGGCGAACTCCTCCTGCCGGGCCACGCCGGACCGCATCGCGAGAGCGATGCGCCGCTCCGGCGCCGGGTCGCGGAAGTGGGCCGTGGACAGCCGTCCGCTGCGCCCCGTCTCCACCTTCAGCGCGGTGCGCGGCAGCAGGGTCACCCCGAGGCCGCCGGCGACGAGCTGTACGAGGGTGGACAGTCCTGCCGCGCTCGTCGTGGCCGGGGCTTCGAGCGCCCTGCCCGCTTCACGGCAGACGTCGAGTGCCTGGTCGCGCAGGCAGTGGCCCTCCTCCAGCAGGAGCAGGTCCAGGTCGCGCAGCACCTCACGGGGCAGGTCACCACGCCCGGCGAGGGGGTGCATCCGCGGAGTGACCAGGACGAAGTCCTCGGAGAACAGCGGCAGCTCGGTGACACCCGGTGCGTGCAGGGGCACCGCGAGCAGGAGGAGATCGAGCCGGCCCTGGCCGAGGCCGTCGAGCAGGGAAGCGGTCTGTTCCTCGTGGACTTGGAGTTCCAGCTCCGGGTAGCGGTCGTGCACCAGCCGCAGCACGGTGGGCAGGAGGTAGGGGGCCACGGTGGGGATGACGCCGAACCGGAGCACTCCGGTGAGCGGCGCCCTGACCGCTTCGGCCTCGTCCATGAGTTCTCCGACGCTTTCCAGGACCGCCTGTGCCCTCGCCGCCAGACGTATCCCTGCCGAGGTGAGCAGTACCTTGCGGGTGGTGCGCTCGACCAGCTGGGTTCCGAGCGTCTCCTCGAGCGCGGCCACCGCCCCCGGCAGAGCGGGCCGGCTCATGCCGATGACGGACGCAGCCTCCCTGAAGTGCAGATGTTCGGCGACCGCGGAGAAGGCGCGCAGCTGCCCGAGTGCGGGTTGTGCGGGCGAACTGACAGGGACCTCCGATCAACACTTTGGATCATAGCGATTGCCCCGATCAATGCGCAGCGTCATCCTGCCGGGCGTCGGCGGAGGCGACGGGGCGGCACGACGGCCGGCTCACGGGGGTCGGCAGCGGCTGAGGGATGTGCCTGGAGTCGAAAGAGCGGGTGCCGCGCAAGGCGGGTGTGCGGCGGGAGACCCTCCAGGAGGCGTTCAAGATCGCCTCGGTCGTCCGGGCCGTCGGCATCACGCTCGACGCCGAAGCCGTCCTGGGCAATGCCCGACGGTCCCTGGGCGCCTGACGCGGCGCGGCCGCGTCAGGCGTTGCCGGGCTCCCGCAGGTCTTCCGGCCTCGGCCCGGCGTCGGGCCGCAGGGCGGGCTCGGCCGCGATCGTCACGGCCGCCGCGCCGGGCTGCCCGCCCGTGGTCGCGAGCACCTCCTCACGGCCGCGGGAGCGCAGATAGCCCACCAGGGTGTTGAGGACCGCCACCAGCGGCACGGCCACCACCGCGCCGCCGATCCCGGCGATCAGCGAGCCGCAGGCGACCGCGAGGACCACGGCCAGCGGATGCACCCGCACCGCCCGGCCGAGGATGAACGGCTGGAGGATGTGGCCCTCGATCTGCTGCACCGCCAGCACGACGATCAGGACCATCAGCGCCGTGAACGGGCCCTCGGTGACCAGGGCCACCACACAGGCCAGCGCCCCCGAGGCCACCGCGCCCACGAGCGGGATGAACGCCCCGAGGAAGATGATGACGGCGAGCGGCACCGCCATCGGCACATCGAGCAGGAAGAGGCCGACGCCGATGAAGACCGCGTCGATCAGCGCCACTATCACCGTGCCGCGCACATAGCCGGTCAGCGTCGCCCACACCCGGGGTCCGGCCCCGGTGAGGCCCTCACGGGCGGCGTGCGGGAAGAGTTTGAGCACCCAGCGCCAGATCCGCTTGCCGTCGTAGAGCAGGAACAGCGTGCAGAACGCGGTGAGCAGGATGCCGGTCAGGGCCTCGACGACGACGGTGACACCCTGGAGCCCGGCCGAGGTCAGCGCCTCGGTGTTGTGCCCGATGGCGTCGCTGAGGTTCTTCGCGATGTCGTTGATCTGCTTCTCGGTCACATGGAAGGGACTGTCGAGAAGCCACTGCTTGAGGTCCTCGATGCCGTGCTGGACCTGGTTGGACAGATTGTCGACGTTCTCCATGACCTGCCAGACCACGAACCAGCCGACCAGTCCCATGATGACGAAGCCGGTGAGGAACGTGACGGCGGTCGCGAGGCCGCGCGGGAGGCCGAGCCGTTTGAGCCAGGAGACGGTCGGCTGGAGGAGGGCGGTGATCAGCAGGGCGGCGGAGAAGGCCAGCACCACCAGCCGCACCTCGCTGATGATCCGCATCAGCACCCAGACGGCACCGGCGAGCACCAGCAGCCGCCAGGCGACCTCGGTGGCGACCCGCATGCCCCACGGCACCATGGCCACGGGGTCGGGGACGGACTTGGCGGCGGGTCCGGCGTGCGGGGCCGCCACCGGCTCGGGACGGTCGGCGAGTTCCTCCCGCTCGAGTTCCTGCTGTCGTTCCGCGCGGCTTTCGGCCAGCCGCCCGGAGAGCCTGGACAGGGCATCAACCCATCCCGCGCCCCACTCGTGCAATCGGGACATGACGCGATCTCTACCCTTCCAAAGCAACAACGGCCTAGACGCTACCTCAGCCGCTCATTCCAGGCATCGCCGCGTTCACACGCGATCCGAACGCGAAACAGCCCCCGACCGACAAGGACGCCGGCGGGGGCTGCTTCGTTGCTTCGGTACCGAGGGCTCCGGAGTCAGGCACTCCCGGAGCCGGGGGCTCCTAGTACCAGTGGTTGGCCTGCCAGAACGACCAGGCGCCGCAGGGGCTGCCGTAGCGGCTGTTCATGTAGTTCAGGCCCCACTTGATCTGGGTCGCGGGGTTGGTCTGCCAGTCCGCCCCGGCGGAGGCCATCTTCGAGCCCGGGAGCGCCTGCACCAGACCGTAGGCGCCCGAGGAGGCGTTGGTGGCGTGGTAGTTCCAGCCGCTCTCACGGCTGACGATGTTGCTGAAGCAGGAGTACTGGCCGCTGCCGACCATCTGGCGGGCCATCGCCTGGACCTGGGCCACCGTGTAGCTGCCGCCGGTCGACTTGGGGACGACGACCGGCGGACGCGACTCGTCGCGGCTCGCGCGCTCCTTGGCCAGACGGGCGGCCTCGGCCTTCTTCTTCTTGGCGAGGTCGGCCGCGGCCTTCTTGTCGGCCGCGTCCTTTGCGGCCTTCTTGCGGGCGGCGTCCTGAGCGGTCCTCTTCGCCGCCGCGTCGGCGGCGTCGGACTGCGCCTGCGCCTGCTGACCGAAGTTGGCGGAGACCTGCTGGGCATGCTGCCCGCTGGGTATGTCGGCGAGGAGAGTGGCGCCGGCCGCCTCGGCGGACGGCTGCGTGTCTCCCTGCTCGTTGCCTGCGGCGACACCAACGACGGCACCGACAGCGGTGACCGCGGTGGCGGATGCCACGGCGAATCCCCGGACCGAGATCCGAGTCACATGCGTTCCTTCCAGCACCGGCCGCGTGGTGACCGCGCGGCCGAAATCGTGCCCCTGGCGCTGGCCCTCCCTTGGCAGTGGTCACGGAAGGCACGGGCCCGGTGCGGTCCCCGGGGAAGGGGTCGCATGGTGCTCGGGCGGCGTACGGCGCATCCATCTTCAGTTCTGGCGTAGTGCTCTGACGCCTCAGGAGGCGCCGTAATCACTGCCGTACGCGGGGCCTGACAGAACCCACACCCTGCCCGAGCCGGACGTGCGGACGCAATTCTCCGTTGCGTGGGAAAGCTCACACGGTTCTTACGGGGGGAGTTTGCTCATTCGCCCGCGCGGGTAGCCACCGGCACCCTAAAGTCTGATGTTCCTCGCGCATTCGCGCAGCACAAAAGGGATTTGAGGGGCGTACGGCCACCGTACGCGGTCATCCCCGGCACGGGCCGCGAACGACGGCGAGGCCGGGACCAAAGCCTCGAAAGACCCGTTCCCGACCTCGCCCCGGCGCATCGGCCGAATGTGCGCTCCGCCGCACCGCCTCTTCTAGATTTGTCCGTCTTCGAGCATTTCCGTCACGAGAGCGGCAATTGGGGAACGTTCGGAGCGGGTGAGGGTGACATGCGCGAAGAGCGGATGCCCCTTCAGCTTCTCCACGACCGCGACCACACCGTCGTAGCGGCCCACCCGGAGGTTGTCGCGCTGGGCGACGTCATGGGTGAGGACCACGCGCGAACCGGCACCGATCCGCGACAAAACGGTCAGAAGGACATTGCGTTCCAACGACTGCGCCTCATCGACGACGACGAACGCGTCATGCAGCGAACGGCCGCGGATGTGGGTGAGCGGGAGCACCTCCAGCATGCCCCGCCCGACGACCTCCTCGATCACCTCCGCCGACGTCACCGCCGAGAGGGTGTCGAAGACCGCCTGCGCCCAGGGGCTCATCTTCTCGGACTCGTTGCCCGGCAGATAGCCGAGGTCCTGGCCGCCGACCGCGTACAGCGGACGGAAGACCATCACCTTGCGGTGCTGCCTGCGCTCGAGCACCGACTCCAGACCCGCGCACAGCGCCAGTGCCGATTTGCCCGTGCCCGCCCGGCCGCCGAGGGAGACGATGCCGACCTCCGGGTCGAGCAGCAGGTCCAGCGCGATCCGCTGCTCCGCGCTGCGCCCGTGGATGCCGAACACTTCACGGTCCCCGCGCACCAGCCGCACCCGCCCGTCGGCGGTGACCCGCCCCAGGGCCTTGCCGCGTTCGGACTGAAGGACCAGCCCCGTGTGGACGGGGAGCTCGCGCGCCTCCGGCAGGTCGACGGAGTCCTCGGAGAACAGCGCGTCCACGTCCTCGGCGGACGGGTGGAGCTCCGCCATCCCCGTCCAGCCCGAGGTGATGGCCAGCTCTGCCCGGTACTCCTCCGCGAGAAGCCCCACGGAGGACGCCTTGACCCGCATCGGCAGATCCTTGGAGACGACCGTCACGTCGTATCCCTCCGCCTGAAGATTGCGGGCGACGGCGAGGATCCGCGAGTCGTTGTCCCCCATCCGGGCCCCGTTGGGCAGGAGGGCGGGGGGCAGGACACCGGGGTCGCTGTGGTTGAGCTCGACCCGGATGGTGCCGCCGAGCTCCCCGATCGGAATGGGGGCGTCGAGCCGGCCGTACTTGATCCGGTATTCGTCGAGCAGCCTCAGCGCCTGGCGGGCGAAGTAGCCGAGCTCCGGGTGATGCCGCTTGGCCTCGAGCTCGGTGACCACGACGACGGGGAGCACGACCTCGTGCTCCTCGAAGCGGGTCATGGCGACCGGGTCGGCCAGTAGCACACTGGTGTCGAGAACGTAAGTGCGCCGGTCGTGCACCCGGCGGTTCTTGGTTGCCACCACCTGTTGACGTACCCCCTCGCAGGGCGCGCACCGGCGCCCCGGACGGTATAGCGCAACCGAGCACCAACGGGATACGCGGGTCGCTGCGGTGTTGCGCGGGACGGGACCGGGACCAGGCCCGAGGGCCGGGTGCCGGCCCCCTGGTATGCCGCGGCAGCACTGCCTCGCAACGGCGCGTGTGCTCGCAAAGGGCCTCCCGGGCGGATGACCCCATGCCACCCGCTGCCAGCCGGCGCCCGTGGCCCGAGCGCCGATCTGCAGGTGATATTCCCCCTTACGAGGACGCGCATGCCGTCGGGCGCCCAACGTTCATTCGAGTGACACCTGCCGTGCGGCCGGGCCGACACCCGTTCAGACCCCGTACCGCCGGTGCCTGTCGGCGTAGTTGCGGATGGCACGGAGGAAATCGACCTTGCGGAAGGCGGGCCAGAAGGCCTCACAGAAGTAGTACTCCGAATGCGCGCTCTGCCACAGCATGAAACCGGACAGACGCTGCTCGCCCGAGGTGCGGATCACCAGATCGGGGTCCGGCTGGCCGCGGGTGTAGAGGTGTTCGGAGATGTGCTCGACGTCGAGGATCTCGGCCATCTCCTCGATCGAGGTACCCCGCCCGGCGTGCTCGTTGAGCAGGGAGCGGACCGCGTCGGCGATCTCCTGGCGGCCTCCGTAGCCCACGGCCACGTTGACGAGGATTCCGCCGATCGAGGCGGTGTCCTCCTCCGCGGTCTTGAGCACCTCCTGGGTGTGGGCGGGAAGCAGGTCGAGCGTGCCGACGTGGTGCACCCGCCAGCGGCCGGTCTCGGCCAGGCCGCTGACCGCACCCTCGATGATCTTCAGGAGGGGGTCGAGCTCCGTGGCCGGACGGTTGAGGTTGTCGGTGGACAGCAGCCACAGGGTGACCACCTCGACACCGGTCTCCTCGCACCAGCCGAGCATCTCCCGGATCTTGTCCGCCCCGGCGCGGTGCCCCTGCTCCGTGGTGCCGCCGGACGCGCGGGCCCAGCGCCGGTTGCCGTCGAGGATCACACCGATGTGCTTGGGGACCTGGGTCGTGTCGAGCTTGGACTCCACCCGGCGCGCATAGAGGCCGTATACCAAGTCGCGCAGCTTCATCGTGGCTCCAGCCCTCCCGCGTACCGACCCACCGCTCAGCCAGGTTACTGCGGACCCGCGTCGGCGCAGTAATCGGCTTCCACGATCCACACGATCGGACACCTGTATGAGTACGAAAATCTACTGAGCTTTCTCACGTGATAGGAGATGGAGTGTGGCTACGACATCCCCCTTGACACCCCCGCTGACGTCCCCCTACCTGTACCGCGCGGCGGACGACCGGTACGACTCGATGCAGTACCGGCGCACCGGCCGCAGCGGTCTGAAGCTGCCCGCCGTCTCGCTCGGCCTGTGGCACAACTTCGGCGACGACCGGGCCCTGGACGCGCAGCGCGCCATCCTGCGCCGCGCCTTCGACCTGGGAATCACCCATTTCGACCTGGCGAACAACTACGGGCCGCCGCCCGGCTCGGCCGAGCTGAACTTCGGCAAGCTGTTCGACCAGGATCTCCGCCCGTACCGGGACGAGCTGGTCATCTCCACCAAGGCCGGGTACGACATGCAGCCCGGCCCCTACGGCGAGTGGGGCTCGCGCAAATACCTGCTGTCCTCGCTGGACGCCTCGCTGCGGCGGATGAACCTCGACCACGTCGACATCTTCTACTCGCACCGCTTCGACCCGGAGACCCCGCTCGAGGAGACGATGGGCGCGCTCGCCTCCGCCGTCCACCAGGGCAAGGCGCTGTACGCCGGCGTCTCCTCCTACAGCGCCGAGCGCACCCGTGAGGCCGCGCACCTGCTGCGCGACATGGGTGTCCCGGCGCTGATCCACCAGCCGTCGTACTCGATGATCAACCGCTGGATCGAGACCGACGACTCGGGCACCGGCAGCCTTCTCGACGTCCTCGAGGAGGAGGGCATGGGCTGCATCGGCTTTGTGCCGCTCGCCCAGGGACTGCTGACCGACAAGTACCTCAACGGGATCCCGGAGGGCTCGCGCGCCGCCCAGGGCAAGTCGCTCGACCCCCGGCTGATCAACGACGAGACGGTGGCCCGCCTGCGCGCGCTCAACGCCGTCGCCGAGCGCCGCGGCCAGTCCCTGGCCCAGCTCGCGCTCAGCTGGGTGCTGCGCGACCCCAGGGTGACCTCGGCACTGATCGGCGCCTCCTCCGTCGCCCAGCTCGAGGCGAACGTGGCCGCGCTCGACGGCCCCGGACTCACCGAGGAGGAGCTTGCGGAGATCGACGAGCACGCCACGGACCGGCCGGGCGTGAACATCTGGTCCCGCAGCAGCGAGGACTGACAGCGCGTGGGCGCCGCGAGGGGTCGGCCGGTCAGCCGGAAGCGCCCTGGCCCGGCCGGCTAGGACGCCGCGAGCAGCACCCCCAGCAGCGCGCCCGCGAGCATGAACGGTCCGAAGGGGATGGCGGTACCGCGGTTGGCCCTGCGCAGCACGATCAGGGCCAACCCCGCCGTCGCCCCCAGCAGGAACCCCGCGAACGCCCCGGCGAGGACGGTGTCCCAGCCGTACCAGCCCAGGACGAGCCCCAGCGTCAGGGCGAGCTTCACATCGCCGAAGCCCATCCCCCTGGGGCTGATCAGGAACATCGCGAAGTAGAAGGAGGCCAGCGCCCCCGCGCCCAGCAGGGCCCGCACCCACGACCCGCCGCCGTGCGGCATCAGCGCGGCCACACCCAGCAGGGCGGCCGTCCCGGCGGCCATGGGCAGCGTCAGCACGTCCGGCAGCCGCCGCACCCGCAGATCGACCGCGGCGAGCAGCACGGCGAACGGCGCCAGCAGAAGCCACACCACGGTCTCCGGCCGCGCTCCCGAGGCCAGCGCCAGCAGCCCGCACACGAGCGCCGTCACCGCCGCGGCCAGCCGGGCGTCGGGCCCGTACCATGCCGAGCACCGGCCGCACTTGGGCAGCAGGCCGCGCAGCGCGTGGCCGTTGGGGCAGACGTCCCGCCACGGCTGCTCGGGCTCGACGGCCATCCGGTGGACGGCGCCGGGCAGCAGCGCCCCGGCGAGCGCGCCGAACCCGGCGGCGGAGACGACGAGCGGCAGGTTCATGGGAGATCCGATGCGTGGGCGTGACGGACGTGAGCGCCCCGAGGGGCGCGGGCGTTGGCGCGACGGCCGGGGCACTGTCCGTATTGAAGACGGTGAGAGCGTCCCGTTGGAAATCCCTGTGGAGATAGCCGCCTCCTACCGGGCCCGCACCCGCGGTCTGCTCGGCCGGGACGGCATCGAGGGAGCGGTCCTGCTCACCCCCGCCGCGAGTGTCCACACCCTGGGGATGCGCTTCCCCATCGACGTCGCCTACCTCGACCGCCGTTTCACCGTGCTGTCGGTGCGGACGATGCGGCCCGGCCGCCTCGGCTGGGTGCGGCTGCGCTCCCGGCACGTCCTGGAGTCCGAGGCGGGCACGATGGAGCGCTGGGGACTGCGCCGGGGTGCACGGGTGGAGGTGGACGCCTTCCCGCTCACGCCCGGGCGCTGAAGCTCAGGCTGTTGAGGATCTGGCTGAACACCGTGTCCCGCAGGACTCCCTCGACCGCGGTGATCCGCACGGACTCCGGCCCGTCGATCCTCACCACGTCGATCCCGCTGACCCGCATGCCGTGGCGCAGGTAGCTGTACTCCACCTTCTCCACGAGCCGGCCGTCCATCAGATACTGCCTGCCGCTGCGGACCTCCGTCCGCGGACTCAGCGGACCGGCCGCCGACGCACCCGCCCCCGTCGGTCCCAGCCGGATCGCGATCCGGCCGACCTCCCTGCCCTTCTTCCGCAGGACGGCCGCGGTGGCGGCGCCGCGCAGCGCCCGGCCCTCGACCGCCGTCCAGCCGCGCTTGGGGTGCATGATCAGGACGTCCCCGGCACGCATCGCCCGCCATCCCTCCGGCGCCCCGCTCCCGGTACCGCTTCCGACGGCCAGCAGGATCGCCATGGCCACCGCGGCCCCGGCCACCGGGCCACCGACGTTCACCCACGCGCCCATGCGTGCCCCTCGCCTCTCGCCCGCCGAAGACGCCATCCACCGGACACCATCAACCACATGCCCGTTTCATCCTGACATGCGTGGATGCTGGAGCGCGGTAGCCCCCGCCGCCGCTCAAAAATCCGTACGGCGATCGAACTGGTGGTGTTGATGGTCCACGACGCCAACGCCGACGCCGTCCGCCTCTACGAGAAGCTGGGCACGGACCGGCACACGACCGGGGTGGCGGTGCCGACGGCGACCGCCACCCCTCGCACGGCGGTCAGGCCGCTCGGGCACCGGTGAGCGCCTCGACGAGCTGGTCCATCTCGGCACGCCAGTAGCGGGCTATGTTGATGCGGGTGGGCTTCTCCTCACCCGGGATGTGGAAGCGGAACGAGCTCCACAGGGTGTTGCGCTTGATGTCGCTGATCAGCGTCTGCGCCTGGGTCCGCGGGATCGCGAACAGAAGCTCCTTCGGCCGGTTGCTGACACGGCTCGCCTTGTGGAACACCACGGCCTGCTCGGTGACCGTTATGAAGTAGTACTTCACGAAGAGCTGGCCGATGACGCCCAGCCCGTTCATCAGCCACGGGCTCGGCCCCGTGATGCTGTGCAGCGTGACGATCGGACGGTCTCCCGGCGCGATCTCCGCGATCGCCTGACCCACCTGTTCCTGCATCGTCGACTTCCGGATGGCCATCCGGCCACCTCCCTTGCGTCGCGCGGCGCCACCCGCCGGACAAACGGCACCGCAGGGTACCGCCACGATTGAACAGGACGACCCCCCGGGCCGTAATTCGGAAGTGCACCACCCCGATCTCCGGGAGGCAGCAATGACCGAGACCCCGTCAACCGCATGGTGCTACGCCCTCAGGATCGCTCCGCAGCCGTGGATGGTGAGCCTGGTCCGCAACTCGCTCAAGACCGCTCTCTTCCAGCAGCACCAGCCCGAACTGGTGGACACGGCCTGCCTGTTGGCCAGCGAACTGGCCACCAACAGCATCGTGCACTCCGGGCTGCCCGTCACCGTCCACATGGAGTGGGAGGACGGCAGGCTCCGCGTGGGAGTGCACGACGACAGCCCCGAACTCCCGCAGCAGCGCACTCCCGAGCCCGGGGACGAGGGCGGCCGCGGGCTCTTACTCGTGGAGGCGTGCGCTTCGGCGTGGGGTGTGCGGACATGCCCGACGGGTCCCGGAAAGGATGTGTGGTTCGAGCTCAGTCCTCGGTCTTGGGAAAGGTGATCTCCACCCGACGGTTCTTCCTGCGGCCCTCCTCGGTGGAGTTGTCGGCGATCGGATAGTCCTCCCCGTAGCCCCTGACGTCATAGGTGACGCCGGGGGCCAGATTGCGCGAGAGGGCCTGCCGGACCGACTCGGCACGGCGCTTGGACAGCACATCGCCATGAGAGCTGCTGCCGAGGTCGTCGGTGAAGCCGAAGACCCGCACATGCTTGGCCTCCTGGTCGTCGATCTCGTTGGCGATCGCCTTGATCCGGTTCATGGCGGCCGGGGAGAGCTCGGCGCTGTCCTTGGAGAAGAGCACCTCCGTCTGGAGGGCGAAGGTGACGTCCTTGTTGGTCTCCGAACGGCGCTCGTTGCCCCCGCCGTCCTCGATGACGGTCTTGATGTCGAGCACCTTGGGCGGGGCGAGCTGGGCGTCCTTGGCGAGCTGGAGATCGGAGTCCTGCCCGTCGACCTCGACGGGCGCGGAGGGTGCGGCGCTCGGCGTGGGGCCGTCGGCCGCCGCGGGGTGCGCCCACAGGAGTATCAGTCCAGCGGCGGCGACGACGGCTCCGGCCGTGAGTCGGCGTGGTTTCGGCGTCATGGGCGCGCTCACCCCGAAATCGTGATCTTGGCGGGCGGCATGGTCGGAAGCTCGAAGTCGACCTCGGTCACCCCGGCGGGCGGGGCGGGGAACTGGGCGAAGATGGGCCGGGTCTCCCTGGGCCTGATGAGGTTCAGCCCGGTGGTGCACAGGCACCTGCCTTCAGTGTCCCGCAGCACGTAGTAGCGCTTCTTGCCCTTCAGGTCCACCAGGACGGCGCCCGCGACCGAGGATCCGGACTTCTGGACCTCCGTCTCCTGGCCGACCCAGCGGGTGGCGCTGAAGCTCTGGGTGCCACCATTGGTGAGCGTGCCCTTGACGGTCACGAAGCCCCCCGAGTCCCGGGTCGCTTCGGTGATGGCGACGACGATGTCCTTCTCGCCCTTCACCTCGGCGAGCGTCTCCGTGGGTTCGGGCACCGGAGTGTTCGTCTGTGTCGGCTTGGAACTCCCGGGCCGGGGCGTGGAACTGCGCTTCGAGTCGTCGCTCTTGCCGCTGCCGCCGCAACCGCCGACGGTGAGTGCAAGACCGGCAGCGAGCACCACGGCCGCCACCCTCGTACGTGACTTCACCAATGTCCCGTTCCTCATGTTGTCGATCACCGTCAGTCGCTTAGCCGAATCTTGAAGAAGTCACCCAGATCCAGGCCCCATTCGGGGTTGTCCTCGTCGAGTACCTGCTCCCCCTGGTCGCACGTGAACCGATAGGGCCCCGAATCGTCTTGCCCGTCGGCGAGTTCGCAGCGAGGCTCGATGACGGCCGTCGCCTTGGCCTGCGCGTGCTTGTTCTCGGTGCCGTCGATCACGGACTTGCCCATGCTCTTTGCCGACTTGACCTCGACCTCGTAGCCCGGCGGACCGTCAACAGCATTGCAGCTGACGTACGTCGCGTTGTTGGCGGCCGCGTAGGCCTGCGCGTCGGCGCAGTGGTCGGGGCCGAAGTCCAGCCCCTTCAGCAGTTCCTCGAGAGCTTCGAGGTCCCCGCTGTCCAGGGCGTCGAGGAAGGCGGGACGCAACTCGTCCCGGTCCGCCTTCGCCGCGGCTATCGCCGCCGCGTCGGCGGCCGTCTGGGTGCGGTTGCGCGAGTCCTCGGCTCGTCCCACGGTGAAAAAGGCCAGCGCGACGAAGAGCAGTGCGACTCCCGCCACCAGGTAGAGCGGAATCGCCTGCCCCTCGTCGTCGCGAAGGGACGAGGTCACGAAGCGCCCAGCACCTTGTCGATCATGCTCATGATGCCGTCCTTGATCGCCTGGCCGATGTCCGTGCCGGACAGGGCGAGAATGATCGCGGCAATGATGACGACGATCCCGAGATACTCGACAGCGGTCTGCCCCGCGTCCCCCTGACGTGACCTCATCGCCTCCAGTCGCTGGTCCACCGCGTTCCGAGCCTTGACCGCCGTCTTCGTCACGAGGTCGACCATCCGTATCCCCTCCCAGGGGCTGGAACTCTCCGATAACAGAAAGGTAGGGCGGAATCACAGATCCGGTAGAGGGCACGGGTGAAGTCACCCGCCCATGAATGACGTGATGTTGAGGTCCGAACCCAGCAACAGACTGCTGACCAGCAGGATCAGCGTCGCCGGGACCATCAGGGTCGTCACCACCAACGTTGCCTTCGGTACCGTGCGCGCCGCCTTGCGCCGGGCGTTCTGCGCGTCCGTGCGCCTCATGTCCTGGGCGATCTGCATCAGCGTCTCCGCGATGGGCGCGCCCAGGTCCTCCCCCTGCTGAAGCGCCGTCACGAACTGGCCGACCTGCTCGGACTCGTTGCGGCGCCGCAGTTCGTCGAAGGCCTGGCGGCGGCCCATGCCCATCTCCATCTGCCGCAGCGTGATGGAGACCTCGTCCGACCACGGGCCCCGGTACATCGTGGAGACCCGCTCCAGCGCCTGCCGGAAGCCCAGCCCCGCGCTCACCACCACCGACAGGACGTCGAGGAAGTCGGGGAGGGTGCGGTCGATCTCCTCCTTGCGCTTGCGGACGGCCGCCCAGATGCCGACGTCCGCCCACCACCAGGCGAAGGCGGCGAACAGGACGGTCACGAGGAACTGGCCGCGCAGGAGGAAGACCAGCGCGGCCGTGCCGCCCAGCACCCCGTACACGGCCCTGCGGGCGGCATAGCGCTGGAGGGTCAGACCGCCGGGGTTGCCCGCGTAGTCGATGCGGTTGCGGGTCCTCGCGACCCGCTCCGGCCCCATCATCCGCAGCACGGCGGGGGCGTAGCGCATCCCCAGCCGGTCGACGGCCGAACCGACGGCGCCGGTCCTGGTGGAGCCGACTTCGAGGGCGAGGGCCAGGTCGGTGGGGAGTTTGGCGTCCCTGCGGTACAGGGCGATGCCGTAGGCGGCTCCCAGAACGCACAACCCGACGGCCGCGGCGAGCAACAGTGCCATCTCAGACCTCGATGCGGGACATGCGCCGGATGAGGAAGAACCCCAGCGCGTACAGCGACAGCGACACGACGACCGCCGCCTGGCCGATTCCGCCGCCGGTCATCGCGGCCAGAGCGCCCGGAGTGATCTGGTCGATCATCAGCAGGGCGCCGATGCCGATGACGGGGACGGCGTAGGCGGTCAGGCGGATCTGGGCGAGCTGGGTGCGCACCTCGCGCCGGGTCTCCTTGCGCTCCTCCAGCGTCTCGGTGAGGTTGCGCAGGGAGTTGACCAGGGAACCGCCGGTGCGGGCGGACAGGATGAGGGTGGTGACCAGGACCGCCAGCTCCCGTGAGGGCAGGCGCTCCTGGAGCTCACGCAGGGCGTCGTCCAGGGAGTGCCCGACGGCCAGGGCGTTGGCCACCTTGCTCAGCTCCTCCCCCGCCGGGGCCTCCAGTTCCTCCGCCGCCATCGGCAGCGCCGTGCGCAGGGCGAGGCCGGCCTGGGTGGCGTTGGCGAGGACGCGGGAGAGCTCGGGGAGCTGGTTGATGAAGCGTTCGATCCTCACCTGGCGGCGCCAGTTGAGGAACGCGAACGCGGCCCAGGAGCCCAGCACGGCGGCGATCGGCCCGAAGAACGGGGCGAGGACGACATGGGCGACGATCCACAGTGCCCCGGCACCGCCGAGCATCCCCGCCGTGAACTCGCCCGGCGTCAGCGTCAGGCCCGTCGCCGCGATCCTGCGCTCCACCCACCTCCCGTAGCGGGTCCCCCGTACGTATACGTCGAACCGCGAGAAGCGCTCCCTACGGCGCCGGCCGGGAGCGGCGCCCGACGCCCCCGAGGTGAGTGCCAGCCGCTCGACCAGGGCCTCGCTCTGCGCCCGGCCGCGCGACCAGGAGTGCACTCCCCACACGAGGAGCACACAGGCCACCGCGGCGGCGCCGATGGCCGGCAGGGCAGAACGGTCCACGGCTACCGCGCCTCCCTCGTGTCGAGGTCGTCGTCGGAGGAGGCGACCCCGAACTTCGGCGGGACGGGCTCACCGGCCAGATGGAGCCGCTGGGCGACCGTCCTCGGCAGCGGGTAGTGCTCGAAGTGGCCCCGCACGATCCGGTCGGCGCCCATCGGCCGGGCCACGAAGCGGCAGACGCTGGTGAGCGTGAACACCGTCCGCCCGCGCGAGGACAGCATGGCGATCTCGGTCACCCGCCGGGCGCCGTCCACATGGCGGGTCAGCTGGACGACGACGTCCACGGCGCTGTTGATCTGGTCGCGCAGCGCCTCGAAGGGGATCTTGACCTCGCTCATCGACGCGAGCGTCTGCAGGCGCATCACCCCGTCCTCTGCCGAGTTGGCGTGGACGGTGGCCAGCGAGCCGTCGTGGCCGGTGGACATCGCCTGGAGCATGTCCAGCGTCTCGCCGCCGCGCACCTCGCCGACGATGATGCGGTCGGGGCGCATGCGCAGTGAGTTGCGCACCAGGTCCCGGATGGTGATCTGGCCCTTGCCCTCCACATTGGGGGGCCTCGACTCCAGCCGGATGACGTGGTTCTGCTGGAGCTGGAGCTCCGCCGCGTCCTCGACGGTGATGATGCGCTCGCCCTCGGGGATCAGACCGGACAGGGCGTTCAGGAGGGTGGTCTTGCCTGAGCCCGTGGCACCCGAGACGATCACATTGAACTTCGCCCGGATCAGCGACGACAGCAGCATGACCATCGACTCGTCGAGTGTGCCTAGCCCCAGCAGTTCCTGGAGCTTGTAGGCCCTGGGGAAGCGGCGGATGGTCAGCGTCGGACCGGTCAGGGCCAGCGGCGGGATGATGACGTTGACACGCTCACCGGTCGGCAGACGGGCGTCCACCATGGGATTGGACTCGTCGACACGGCGGTTGACGGTGGAGACGATGCGTTCGATGGTCTGCATCAGCTGCTCGTTGCTGGCGAACCGGGTCGGCAGCAGCTCGACGCGTCCGGAGCGCTCGACGTAGATGTGGTCCGGCCCATTGACCATGATCTCGGTGATGGACGCGTCCTCGAGCAGCGGCTCGAGGACACCGAGGCCGAGGGCCTCGTCGACGACTCGGCGGACGAGGGTGGCGCGCTCCTTGTTGGACAGCACCGGGCCCTCGCGGCTGATGATGTGCCCGAGGACGCGCTCCAGGCGGGAGCGGCGCTCGGCGGCGGTGAGGGCCGACATCTCGGCGAGGTCGATCTCCTGGAGGAGCTTGGCCCGGTAGGCGGCGACCAGGTGGCTCTCCTGGCTGTGCTCGGGGGCCTCCTCGTGCGTCAGCCGCGCCCGCAGACTGGTCATCGCGTGCTCACTCCTTGGGCATGTGCGCGGTTCGGTTGATCGTGCCGATGGACTTCATGCCGGGAACGAGGGCCGGGATGCTGATCCTGGCGGTGGCGGAGACGTCCTCGTCGTCGACGGTGACGGAGAGGGAGAGGTCGTCCTGGAGCCAGTCGGCGACGGCGGCGGTCCCCGCGCCCTGCGGGTCGCTGCCCGGCAGGTCCTGCGAGGCCGTGCGGGCGGCGGTCCGGGCGGCGGTGCTCGCCTGGGAGGCGGCGTACGCGACGATGCCGAGCTGGATGCCGACGACGGCGATCAGGAGAAGGATCGGCAGGACGCCGAGCAGTTCGATGGAGGCCTGCCCGCGCTCACGGCCCGAGCGGTCGCACTCGCGGCCGCGGCGTCCTGCGAAGCGGCCCCGTTTCCCGTGCCGGATCGGCTCCGCCCGCCGGATCGCGTTCATGGGCGCTCCTCCTTCGCCGCTCCCGCGCTGCCGTGGACGGTGAACGGGAACGACGCCACCCCGGGGAAGAGGACCGGCGCCTTGAGCGCCGCCTTCGCCTGGACGGTGTCCCCGTCGGTCGTGCAGGTGATCGTGGCCTCCCAGGATCCCGGCAGGTCCTCCTTGCCGTCCTCGCAGGAGTGCCCGGTGGCCACCGCCCGGGCCGCCTTGTCGGCGGCGTTGCCCGCGAGGGAGAAGGTGTAGCCGATGAGCACGCACTGCCACACCAGCGCCAGCACGATCAGGATCGTCGGGACCATCCCCAGGAACTCGATGCTGGCCTGTCCCTGGTCCCCCGCCGACCGTCCCCGTCTGCCGAGGCGCTGTTTCTGCCTGGCCTGGTGGCGGGCGGCCCTGCGGCCGCCGCCGGCGAGCTCCAGGCTCTTGGAGTGCAGGATGCCCAGCTCTGCGGCGAGGGCCCACAGCGCCTGCTTGACCGTGGAGCGGGTGTCGAGGTCCTGGAGGCGCCCGGCGTCGACGACTGGCTGGAGCTCCCGGTAGGCGGCGGGGACAACGGACTTGGCCGCCTTGGTGCCGGTGATCCGCTCGACCAGCGGCGGCTGGATCTCGGTCGTGCGGGTGTGGCGGTTGATCAGGAGGACGGTGTCCTCGGCCTTGCGGATCTGCAGCCGGTCCCACATGCGCACCATCCGCTTGGCACCGCGCACGGCCACCACATCGGGGGTGGTGACGAGCACCGCCGTGTCCGCCATCTCGACGGCGACGGCGTTGGCCCCGTTCATCTGCGTTCCGCAGTCCACCACCACGACCTCGAAACGGGACCTCAGAGCGTTGATCACCTGGCGCGCGGCCCGGTCGGTGATGTCCTCGGAGCGCTCGCCCTCGGCGGGGGCTAGCAGGAGGGACAGGCCGGTGGGGTGGGTGAACATCGCGTCCTGGAGGACCCGCGGCGAGATCTCGTTGATCTCCGCGAGGTCGGCGACCGAGCGCCTGAACTGCACTTCGAGGTACGAGGCCACGTCCCCGGCCTGGAGGTCCATGTCCACCAGCGCGGTGGCCCGGCCGGCCGCCCGTGCCGCGAGGGCGAGCTGCACCGCCGCCACGGTCGTGCCCACCCCGCCCTTGGCGCCGGTCACGGTCACCAGCGTCCCTCCGGGCCCGGAGGGGAACTCGGCGCCGCCGGGGCTCAGATGGCGGCGCACCCCCGAGGCCCAGCTCGCGGCCGCCGTCACGCGGGAGGCCAGCTCCTCGTAGGACAGCGGCATTCCGACGACCCCGCGGGCTCCGACGTCCATCGCCGCCGCGTACAGGTCGGGGGTGGGCGCCTGGGACATCAGGACGACGCCTGCCGCGGGGAAGCGCATACCGATGTCGCGGATCAGCTCCAGCGCGGGAACGGGCCCGATGCGCTCATGGACCAGCACCACTTCGGGGAGCTCGTCCAGGGACTCGTCGGCCAGGCGCCCGAGGGTGTTCAGCAGGGCGGTGGAGTCCGTGACGACCTGCCCCGGCTCGGCGGCCGGCAGCTGCGCGAGCAGGGTGGTGAGTGCCCTTGCCGTGTCGGCGTCGCCGATCCCGCCGAGGATGCGAATGGTCACTGGCACTCCCTCTCACTGGTCCTGGTCGAGGGTGTAGGTGCGCTCACCGGGCTTCAGCGCAGTCTTGTCGCCGGGGGCGACGAGCGCCAGACGAACGTGGGTGGCGAACGACTCGGCGTAGGCGACGCGTTGGGCGTCCATCGGCGAGAGGGCGAAGGTGATGGCCACGCCCTGGCTGGACCGGCGGACCTTGTCGCGGTCCGGCTCCAGTGACTTGGTGTCGCCGACGTGGATGATCCGGGCGTTGCTGACGATGATCTGCGAGGACGCCCTGGTGCCGTTGGCGTCGGCCCGCCCGCCCTGGTTGTCGGCGGCGAAGGTGGCGAAGATGTTGACCGTGTCGCCGGGGCGGATCTTGCCCGCGACCCCGGTCTCGGCGTCGATCATGATGGCGATCTCCAGCTGGCCCGGCCGCAGATCGGGGACGTCGGCCGTCATGTCCTTCTGGAGCAGCGACCCCTTCTTGAGGTTGGTGGCCGCTATCCGCCCGTTGATCTCATCGAGGTCGCGCACCGCGGTCGAGGGGATCCACCGCTTCGGCATGCTCACCTTGCGGAACTGGCCCGCGTCGAGCTTCGTGTACGCGTCCACGTCGTCCTTGAGCTCGTAGGCGGCCTGCTCGGGGCCGACCTTGGACTCCACGTCGTTTATCACCGACACCACCCCGGCGAAGGCCGCGATGGCGCAGACGACGGAGAGGACGAGCAGGATGATGCCGCGCCGTTGACGTGAGTTCATCAGCCGATCAGACCTATCTCGTTCAGGGCGATCTGGGCGGAGCAGAACAGGCACTGGTCGCCGATCACTTCCAGACCGCACCACGCGCACGACTCCCTGCGCACGGAGGTGACGAGCCGGTAGAGCACACCGATGTCGGGGATGTAGGCGGCGAACTCGACGAGCTTGTGGTTCCCCCACCACTGCGTGGAGGCGGCGGGCAGGGGCACCTCGTGCACCTGCCCGGGCTGCCACTGGCGGGCGAGGTCCTCCCTGACCCAGTCGTCGTGCATGCCGTGGGCGGCGACGGCCAGGTGGGTGAGGAAGTTGGGCCCGGCGACGCGGGTGTGAGGGCCGACCTCCGCGAGGCCCGCCTCGGGGTTGGCCATGACCGCGAACTGGGCCCCGGGGACCCAGGACCGCAGATGGGACTTGAGATCGACCTCGACGCGGTCGAGCCTGGTGACGCTGCCGAGCACGGCGCCCGCGTACAGGTAGTAGGTCAGCAGCCGCGCGGCACCCGCGACCACGCCGGGGCCGAGGTCGGTGCCGGTCAGCCGGCGCAGCTGAAGGGCGAGCAGGGCGACGGCGAGCGGCGGAAGGTCGGTCTCGACCAGCGCTATCCGGTCACTTTCGAGAATGGCCCGAATGGTGTGCAGGCGTCTGCGCCCCGCGGCACCGAGCGCGGCGGGAACGAGGACGATCAGATGGCCATGGAGGTCGAGCGCGGCCGTCGTCGCGCTCAACTGCTCGCCGAGGTCCGGCAGCAGGTCGCCGGAGACGGGGAGCACGACCGCGGCGGGAAGCCTGTGGTGCGGCCTGGGGCCGTACTCCGGGAGGAGGAGGTCAGCGCTGGTCACAGCAATGGCAGTTGGCACCCGACCCCCACTTCGCCCCCTCGGCGGACCCGCGTTGTCAGCTTAGCCACGGACAGGGCATCTGGGGATGTCGCGGACAGTGGAAATCTCACTAAACGCGACCGAAACCCAGCGCTGCGGATGCGTTTGGGGCAGCGGCGCGGTGGATTGCGCGCCGCTGCCCATGGTGTTGTGTCGGTGGGGCGGAAGGCGGGTGGTGACGCCCTTTCGGACGGCCTCGGCGGGCTCGATCCGCCTCGGCCGTCCGATCGGGGTCGCCGGGTCAGATGACCAGGCTCAGCAGGCTCGCCGTGGCGAACCCGGTCACCGACAGGATCGTCTCAAGAACGGTCCAGGTGCGCAGGGTGTCGCGCTCGGAGATGCCGAAGTACCTCGACACGATCCAGAAGCCGCCGTCGTTGACGTGCGAGGCGATGATCGAGCCCGCGGAGATCGCGACGATCACCAGCGCCAGGTGGGGCTGGGAGAAGTCGCCGGCGTCCAGCAGCGGCTTGACGATCGCCGCCGTGGTGATGATGGCCACGGTCGCCGAGCCCTGGGCGATACGGATGACGGAGGAGATCATCCAGGCCAGGACGATGACGGGCAGGCCCGCGTCCTGGAAGGCGTCGGCAAGCGCCTGGGCCACACCGCTGGCGCTGAGGACCTTGCCGAAGACGCCGCCGGCTCCGATCACCAGCACGATCGCCGCGACGGGCTTCAACGAGGCCGAGGTGACGGTCTCCAGGCTCTTGCGGCTCCAGCCGCGGCGGACGCCGAGCAGGTAGTAGGCCATCAGCAGCGCCACGGTCAGGGCGACGAACGGGTCGCCGATGAACTCCAGCACGGACCGCAGATTGCCCTTGTCCAGCGTGATCGAGGAGAAGGTCGCCATCAGGATGAGGATCAGCGGGGTGCAGATGATGAGCAGGACGGTGGACAGCGGGACCGGGTCCTCCGCGGGCGCATCGGTTCGGCCCGCGTCCACCACCGCGCCGGTGCCATCGCCCCGGGTCGCTCCGACCTGCGAGTGCGCCGTGCTCGCTGTCGCCCCACGCGCCTTGCGGTCCGCGGCGACCGCCGCCTTCGCCTCCTCCGCCGCCTCAAGCATGTCCTGCGGCACGGAGACGAAGATCCTCTCGCCGACCCAGGCCGCGAACACCCAGCACGCGGCCACCGCCGGGATGCCGCAGACTGCGCCGATCAGGATCATCCAGCCGAGGTCGACGCCCAGCAGTCCGGCCGCCGCGACGGGGCCCGGGTGCGGGGGCAGGAACGCGTGTGTCATCGACAGCCCCGCCAGCAGCGGAAGCGCGTACAGCAGAAGGGACTTGCCGCTGCGCTTGGCGGCGGCGTACACCAGCGGCGCGAGGACGAAGATGCCGACGTCGAAGAAGACCGGGATGCCGAAGATGACACCGGTCAGGCCCACGGCGAGCGGGGCTCGGCGCTCACCGAACAGATTCAGCAGCCACTTCGACAGGACCTCGGCTCCGCCGGAGACCTCAAGGATCGAGCCGAGCAGCGTGCCCAGCCCGAGGACGATGGCGACGCTGCCGAGGATGCCGCCGAACCCGCCCTGGGTCAGGCCGACGACGGTGCTGCGCTGGACGGTCCCGAAGAGCTCCTCCACGCTGATTCCGGCGCCGAGCGCCACGACGAAACTGACGCCGAGCAGGGCGACGAACGGCTGGAGCCGCACCTTCATGATCAGGTAGAGCAGCAGGGCTATCCCGAGGACCGCGATGGTCAGCAGACCCGCGGTGCCGGGGATCAGTAGGAGTAGACCGCCCGTGTGGGGAGGCGGAGGCGTTGTTGGCATGAAGAGACTCCGGGAGGGTGAAAGTGGCATGCGGAAGGGGCGGCGATGCGGCTCGAGACAGGGTGGCGGGATCAACCACGGCCGCCCGCCGGGCCGGGAGGCCGAACGCCGGGCGGGCCGGTCGTTCGGAATCGGGGACCGTCGAGGTGGCGGTCCTGGGATCGGCTCGTCGGGGGAACGGTCCTCGGGGCTCGGGACCGCCGGAGGACAGGCGTCCGGCCCGGGATCCGTCCGGAGGACGGTCAGTTGGACTCGGAACCGCCGGGGACGGTCCTACGGGCTCAGTCCAGGACGGTCAGTTGGACTCGGAACCGCCGG
>NZ_BMMS01000033.1 GCF_014646055.1 Wenjunlia tyrosinilytica | reverse complement strand
CTCCCCCAACGGCACGGGAGCCGCGTGCGTTGCGGGCGTCGATTCCGTCACCCGATCAGTGACCGCGCTGAAAAAGCTCAGTGCATCGGCTGGGGGATCGGTACTGAGGCTCCCTGGCGGCCTGACTCAACGAGCCGTGTTCGCCAGTAGGACATCAACTCGTACACCGAGGAACCCGGAATCGGGTATCGGCTCAAAGCCGCAGGCCGCGAAAAATGCCAGGCGGGCCCCGGGCTCGCGCTCATCCGCCCACAGCACAACAAAGCTCCGTTCAGCCACCGCAGCGTCTGCGGCGAAGCGGTGGAGGAGTGCCGAACCGATGCCCGCTCGGCGCATAGAAGGGGCGGTGAGCACGTAGTTGATTCTTGTCTGCGGTGGGGGATACAGCGAGACTCGGGTGTCCTCGTAGTTGGTCAGTACGCCTTCGAGCCAACCGACCACCTTCCCATCACTCAAGGCGACGTACGGGGAGTGTGTACTCAGGCCGCCTTGTGCCAGCTCTTGCGCCAGTCGTCCCCAGTTCACGGCGGTCAGTAGGGCGTGCAGCCCGGCTCTGTGCTCCTCGGCAAGCAGAGTCACCTCAATGTCCACGCAGTGGAGCGTACGGCCATGGAGGTGCCTGTCAACCCTTCGAGGCAGGCTGGGCCGGGCCTTGATGTAGGCCAAATGGGTGATGCTTGAGATGCGAGATCAGGTGGAGGGAAATAGACTTTTTGAAAGCGAACAGGGATCAACCGTCTTGAGCTTGCTATTCACTATTACCCACAGGCCCGAGCCCTCGTTTGCGATTTCGAGCTTTGTACCTTTTCACCCAAGCTCGCTTTTCCCGCCATTCTTGGATTGAGAAGATCGGCCTCTCCGGGTGTTTGATTTTTGCAAATGTCCCATTTTTGATAACGCATGCATCCACTCGATAAACCCTTCCGTCATGTTCGAGATACTTGTAATCTAAGGAGGTGAGGCCGTACTGATCCTCCTTCTCTGGGTGACGCCCTTTCTGCCACCACTGCCATCGTGTCCCTTTTTCCATATAGTATCTACATCTCTCCTTCTACCATATCCTTTTTGTAAGTCAAGTGGCATTTTTGGGGTGGAAGAGGCTATGCGCTCTTGGTTTCGGCGGTCACGCAACGTCTTCGACGGAAAGAACCCTCAAGAGAATCTTGCATTTCTACTCTTGGACGATCCCTTCGCTTGGCGACTTAGGGCTGTAGAACGCATTCTTCTTACCAGTGCGCTCTGGTCTGAACGGGAGCGTGAGATTCACATTAAACCGCTCCGAGGAATTAAGTCATTGTCCGCATTTCTGCATGAGCAGTTCGGTGATCCTCCAACGTTCGGGCCGGATCGCGCAACGATCCTTTTGCCAATTGGGGACTTTCCTAAGGTGTCTCAAGTGGATCTCACGTTCACCGTTGCTGGCGAGAGAGTTCATCGGGTTTCGCGTAAGGAAAATGGAGAGATTCAAGCTCGATACTTTCGTCGCCTTGCGGAACGTACGCCAGTGCGTCAATGCGGCGTTAACCGCCTCGATCCACTGCTAACAGCCATATTCACCTTCGATCCAACTGCGCTGAAGGGGGAGCTGAACAACTATAAGCGCCCGTTTCGGCATCCATTGCTGTGGTGGCAGAAGATGGGGCGCAAGACCAATCCCGGCATCAAGTATGTCAAGAAGGCTATCGATCGAGGGGTTCGTGATGAAACTGTATTCAACCATTGTCACCAGGTAGCCGAAGACATCGGAAGCTTCATCGAAGGATACATGCTTTCGACTGATCATAGTGCGGCAGAGTATCCGCTTCTGGCCCTCCCCGAGCTCTTTAGGAACCATCCTCATATGACAGAACGTGATGCTCTGAAGCTGTTGAGGAGACTGCGCTTGTTACTGCGCCAAGCGAAGAATCGGGCAGCGGCCGACAACGATGCCGCCAAGAGTCTGCTCTACACCTACTTCAGTTACGGTCGGCGATGGGAAGCTTTTGCCCGATGCGAGATTCCACTTAATGAGCATTTCTTGATTGAGGTGCGTGAAAAACGCGAGGTTTTGTTCAATTCACCTAAAGAAGAACGCAGTCGCCTCGCTTGGCTTGGAACGTGGTTTTGTGACCGAATAGCACCTCGGGTGCGGCAATATGTTGCTTTTGCCGATGCGGAGTCCAATCATGTAAACATTCGGGTGGATGATACGAGTGTGCAGCTTGGCTTTTGGGGAACTGGCGCCCGTGATGAGACCTATTCTCAAATTCCGTCGACAGAGCGCCCAGACGCGGAACATAGAACTCGTGAATACTATTCTCGGTACGACTCAAAAGCCGCCCGCCGAAGGCCCGACAGTCGAATGCAGCGGTTGTGGATAGAGTGCCGGCTCTTGCCCACATGGATGCGACTTTTTATGGGCTGGGGGTTTATTGTAGCTACTTGGTCCGCCATCTACTTGGTTGTCCGTCTCGGATTCGCAGGTTGTGAGCATCTCACAACGTCTGATGTTCTTGCAATTCTGTTTCCTGTAACTTTTGCATCGTCGCTCTTGTTGGTACAGGACACAACAACCCTCGGGAGGCACATTAAGAGGGCGAAGCAGTCTCTGCTCCTGTTTTTCCTTCTGGCTCTATGGGGGTTGGTTTTCGCCTTGTATGTTATGGGAAGGATTAAAGTCGGTCTGCATTGACCACCTTAGTTGTAAGTCGACTTACAGCTTTCTTGTCCTGAAGCCTCGTATAATTCGCTCTCGTATGCCAGCTGTAGAGCTGCCCGATCCGGCGCAAGCGTACGGATGCCCCTCTCCCAACGCGATACAGGCCACCGGCCAAAGCCTCAGGGAGTTGAGCTGTTTTCTCCAACCCGCGGCGGTGTAGGCGTTCTTTCAGCTGCCTGGAGCCCTGCGGCCACAAGATGGCCAATAATGGCGAGAATATCTGCGTCTTCCTTTGTCAAGATTCCTTGGTTCGGCGAGTCGAGCGTGATTATCCCATGTAGTTTTGGATCAGCTCGCCGGATGGCCGCAGCAGCAAATGACTCGTACTCGTGTTGGATAGCCCATCCTGGAGGCGGCTCTACATCTTCTTCCGCGGACGGAGCTTGCACTTTAGCCACAAACACGGCAGGCTGATTGGCATTGAGCATATACTCTAGAACAGTTCTGCCAGGCTTATTTTTCCTGCGAAATTCGATTCCCGGTTTCCCGTTTCGCCCGTGGGAAACCGCGTCGAACACTAGCCGCCTGGGCGCCAATTCGTACTTGAAGAACGCAAGTCGCACGCTTTCCCCCATCATGGGTGCAATAGTATGTGCCACCATCTGTTTAAGGTGCCGCTTTGTGTCTCCTGGGTCTGCGTGCTCTTTCCCCGTGAGGGTAACCAACTCTTTGGCTAATGGTTCTAGAGCGAAGAAGAGCCTCCTCTTTTCTTGCGCCCGCGCATCGCTACTTGCTGCATCTGCCCTCTTGTTAGCAGCTACAAGCGCCTCGTCCTTCTTTCTTGTTTCGCGGATAGGTAACAGGATTGCAAGCGCGGCACAGACACCCCCAGAAAGGGCGAACTGCCAGCGTTCCCAACCTTGGAGGACATAGGCAGTAGCTGCGGCTAGACAGGCCATGCCTGTTCCCACTTCCCATCGCCACCATGTTTGCGGGTTAAGCCACCCCAGAGACATGCTGTAGGACTACCCTGCATACGCGTTGTAATGCTCGGCCGATTGGGTGGTTTGCTTGTTGACAACCTTGGTTGAATTTTCTATAACAGAAGAGATATGCAACATGAGCGCTCACCGGAAGGGCCGGATCAGCCGATCGATATAAGACCAAGGTGATCTAAGGGAGAGATCAAGAAAGATCCTCAAGGCTATTTTCAAGCCTTGGATGACTGAGTCACTACCGGATATTCTAATTGGAGACCTGGCGACTCCAAGGGTCAGCGCGAATTTATCAACCGGGTCTGGACAAAGCATGTCCAGCAGCGCCGTTACGAACGACGCGAAGCGTGGCAACGAATCCGTAAGGATGTCTGCATTTTTTTAGGGTTGAAGCCGAAGAAGCCTAAGTGAGAGCTACGCTTTTACCCGTCAAGATCGTCGAGTGCATCCGAGATGAGCTCGCGCACCGGTTTCCCGTAGAGGGCGGATTGTTGTAGCAGCGAGAAGGCTCGGTTGTACAGCGCGATTTCGCGAGGCTGGGTAACCGTCAGCTCGGCCGAGTAGGTCTCCACCATCACCATGCGGTCGTCAAAGGTCGTAAACGCGTTCCCAGGCCAGATGCGGTAGGCGGCCTTCGTGGGGATGATCCCCAGGCTCAGCCGCGGCAATGTCATCACTGCCAACAGCCGGTCCAGTTGCCCGCGCATGATGTTGGCGTCACCGAATCGGGTGTAGAGCGCTTGCTCCCCCAGAATTACGTTGTAGCGGCGGTCGCCCCGATACAAGTACTGCTGCCGCTCCATGCGCTTGGCGACGCCCTCTTCAACATCGTCGGGGATCTCGTAGAAGTCCACCACTTGCCGGAGGATCTCGGCCGCGTATTCAGCTGTTTGGATGGTTCCCCACACAACGGTTGGGTGGTAGACCCGAAAGACCTTTGTTTTTTCGTAGAGATCGATGGAACGCTGCTGGCGCCGCTTTGTTCCTGAGGCGAACATGCGTCGCCATTCAAGCCACATGGCATCGATGTGACGAACTGTGGCGATCAGATCAGGAATTTCCTTCTCAGTACCGACTGTTCGGCACCACACCCGGATGTCACTCTCGCTGACGTTTTGCTTCCCATGCTCGATACGCGAGACCTTGGATAGTTGCCAGCCGGCCGATGCGGCCAGCGCCCGGCCCGTGAGTCCCGCTTCCCTACGGAGATCACGCAGCCGAGCGCCGAGCACCTCACGTGCTTCTTGTGCTTGATTGGCCACGGCGGTTATCGACGAGGCTCGTACGCGGTGTGCGGGACAGCAAGAGACCAGAGCAGGTCGCGAACCTTGATGCACTCGGCCACGATGATCGGATCGGTGATGAGCTCTGAGCCCTTGACACGGCCATCGTCATGGAAGTGGCCAACCGCCACGAGGCCGCTGTCAAACAGCCACCAGTCGTTCCCATTGACCGGGAATGTGATGTCCTGTGGGAGCTGGTGGCGGGGCAGCCAGCGGATATCTTCACCTGCGATTTGGTTCAGGTGCGTAAGCGAGTGCTCCCACGTGACGTACTGACTGATGGGTTCGGAGACGACTCGGACGCGGCGAACAGTTTTCCCCGCCGCGGTCGCCTTGCGCATCCGATCCGTCCACGGGTCAAGCCAGCGGTAGTCGTCAGACTCCCCTCGTTGCCACTTGGCGTACGGAGCGTCTTCAACCGGCGAGCCGTAGTCGTCGCGAAGCTCCAGGTGGAAGGCGTCATGTTCGAAGCTGTCGAACAGCTCGTCCCGCTGATCACTTGTGATCAGTTCCACCGGCACTCTCCTCCAGTAGGGCCACTATGGCCGCTTTGCTGACTTCGACGCAGCTCTCGTAGTGGGGCATGCGCATCTGCGCCAGCGCCTCAGGATCAGTGATACGTACGCCTTGTACGACGCAATTGCCCTCCTCGGTGACGTGCACGATCGGCGGCTGCCAGGTCGCAACGGCACCGGACAGTCCGTCGTTGGCCAAGTGCTCGAAGAGCTCCGTTGGCACCTCTACGGCCGTCTCGCTGTCGGGAACGTCAAGCTTCATGAGGACGTCCCCCGCTGTCACGATCCAGCCCTGCACCACGTAGGTTTCCCGATCCGTGGCGTACAGCGTCGGGGAGTCCCCTGGCGTGGAGTTCTTACCCAGGAACCGTAGCTGCATGATCGCTCTCCCGTCGTCGGGGTTGCTGTTGTTTGCGAGCCGATGAGAGCTTGAGGCGCAATTTTGACCTCGTCAAGGTGATAGCGCAAACATGCGCAAACCCGTTGATGGTACGTCGAGTTGGCCCGTAGCGTTCCGACCTGCCAGGAACCCTGACCAGGCGCGGAGGAACCACCGGATGACCATCACTGTTGAGGATGAACACCCGGCCCCCAAGGTGATGCACTGGAGGTGGAACCGGCATCCCAAGTGCGTCTACCTGGCCCGCTGCCAGTTGGCTCGGTATCTGCGGTGCTGGCATGCCGAGGAGTTGATCGATTCTGCAAAACTCTTGCTCTCCGAATTGCTCACCAACGCGGTCAACCATGCGCACACCTCACCCGGCCGGCAGATCCAGACCGTGTTCGAGGTCACCGAGCAGAGGCTCCGCGTTGAGGTATCTGACGCATCCAAGACGATTCCGGTGCTCCGCCATGCGCTTGATCAGGACGAGCAGGGGCGAGGTCTGGTGCTGGTGGCGACCATGGCAACGCGCTGGGGTGTTCTTCCGCGCAAGGTAAACGGTGATTACGCGGTCGGTAAGACCGTGTGGTTTGAGATTGATCGTGCCTAGATCTACTCAGCGCGTGCCGGGGACGGTGGCGGCTACGGCGGCGGCCGGATCCCGGTCGTGACGGCCTAGAAGACAACGGCCCAGAACACGGTCACCGCTGCGACGGCGCCGGGGCCGACGCCAGGCGCGCGGGACTGTCCCCGGGGCGGAGCCGAAGGGGCGGGGGTCGACCCCCGGGCGAGCGGGGGACCGTCGGGGTGTGGTCGAATCCGGAGGATGGAGTTCAACCGAGCCCTCGCCGCCGTGCGCAGGGGGGTCCACGCGGTCGTCGGGTGGGTGTGCGCCGCTCCCGGGACCTATATCTGGCTGTTCATCCTCTGGGCGAACTCCCGGGCGCTGGCCGAGATGCCGGACCATGTGCGGGACTGGTTCCTGCTCAGCAACAGCACCAATCTCGTGGGGCTGTTCCACAATCCCGTGTGGGTCCTGGTGGTCAGTGCCTTCTGGACCGAGAAGCCGTCTTTCCTGCTGTGGCTGGTCGCGTTCCATGTCTTCCACGTCCCGGCCGAGCGCCTGCTGGGCACCCGCCGCTGGCTGGCCGTCGTGGTCTGCTCGCACGTCGGGGCGACGCTCGTGAGCCAGTACCTGGTATGGGTGGGCATCAGGACGCACACCGTCGCCCACTCGCGCGCGTTCACCATCGACATCGGCGTCTCCTACGCCATCGCCGGGGTCGCCGCCGTGCTGGCCTACCGGGTGCCCGCGCGGCTGCGCTGGGTGTACCTCGCCGCAGTGCTGGCGTACTTCAGCGTCCCGCTGGTGACCTCGCACACGTTCACCGACTTCGGCCACTTCAGCGCCGCGCTGATCGGGCTCGCCTGCTACCCGCTCACCCGTGGGGCGGAGGCGGAGCCGGCTGAGCGACGATCGCGTTCTGCGGCCGGATCGGCAGCCGGTTGATCGGGCGGCCGGTCGCCGACCGCACCGCCGAGGCGACGGCCGCCGGAGCCACGACGACCGGCACCGCGCCCGCCGCCTTCGCGCCGAAGGACGCCACCACGTCCCGTTCCTCGACCAGTTTGGCGATCACCACATCGGGGGCGTCCAGGGCCGTCGGCAGCGCGTAGCCGGTGAAGCCGGGCTTCTGCACGAGGCCGTGGCTGGTGCGCAGGTCCTCCATGAGCGCCATGCCGACGCCCTGGGTGACCCCGGCCTCGATCCTGGCGGCGAGCCGGCGGGGGTTGAGCACCCGGCCGACGTCCTGGGCCACGGTCACCTCGACGACCCGGATGGTGCCCATCTCGATGTCCACGTCGACCACGGCGCGCATCGCGGCGAAGGCCAGGCCGACGAAGGCGTCCCCCTGCCCGAACTCGTCCAGTGGCTCGGTCGGGTGCGGGCGGCACTGCGCGGTCGCCCACAGCTCCTTGCCCTCCAGTGCCTCCGCGACCGTGGTGCTGAGCACCCCGTCGTAGGAGGTGATCTTGCCGTCGGCGATGCTCAGCAGCTCCACCGACATGCCGAACCGCGCGGCGAGCGGCTGGAGGAGCTGGGTGCGGACCATCTTGGCCGCCCGCTCCACCGCGCCGCCGGAGACCCAGGTGTGGCGGCCGCGGGCCGAGGCGCCCGCGGGGGGCTGGTCGGTGTCGACGGGCGCGACGTGCACCTCGTCGACGCCGAGCACCTCCTGCACGATCTGCCGGGCCAGCGTGCTGAAGCCCTGGCCGGTCTCGACGGCGGCGCAGATCACCGTGGCCGAGCCGTTGGAGATCCGCACGGTCGCCGTGGACACCTCGTCGGCGCCCTCGATGCCCAGCATGTGCACCATGCCGACGCCGTAGCCGACGCCGCGGCGCACGGCGGCGGGGTCGCCCGCGCCGTCCGGGCCGCCGGGCAGCAGCCAGGCCGCCTCGGTGTCGTCCACGGGCAGCGGCGGCAGCGGGGCCTCCCGCACCGCCTGGAGCAGCTCGCCGACGGGGGCGGGGCAGGTCACGGACTGGCTGGTGGGCATCAGGTCGCCGGTGGCCATGACATTGCGCATGCGCAGCTCGACGGGGTCCATGCCGAGCTTGGCCGCGAGCTTGTCCATCTGGCCCTCGTACGCGGCGCACACCTGCATGGCGCCCTCGCCGCGCACATGGCCGGAGGGGGGGTTGTTGGTGCGGACCGCCCAGCCCTCGACGAAGGCGTGCGAAACGACGTAGGGGCCGCACGCGAACGCGACCGCGGCGGCCAGCGCCTCGGCGGAGGTGTCGGCGTAGGCGCCCGCGTCGAGCAGGATCTGCGCCTCCACCTTGACCAGGCGGCCCTCGGTGTCGGCGTGGTGGCGGTAGCGCAGCAGGGTGGGGTGGCGGTGCACATGCCCGAGGAAGGACTCCTCGCGGGTCGCGACGAGCTTGACCGGGTGCCCGGTCCGCAGCGCCAGCAGGCCCAGCGGGATCTGCATGCCCGCGTCCTCGCGGTCGCCCATCGCGCCGGGCACACCGGTGACCACGACCCTGACCCGCTCCTGCTCCAGGCCGAAGCAGGCGGCGGCGAGATCCCGGTCGGTGTGCGGGTCGGTGCTCGCCACGTACAGCTCGACCCCGCCGTCCGGGCGGGGCACGGCCAGACCCGCCTCCGCCCCGATCGGGGCGGGGTCCTGGCGGCCGACGCGGTACAGGCCCTCGACGATCACGTCGCCGATGATGTCCGGGTCGCCGAAGCACAGCGGGATGTGGCGGATCAGATTGCCGTCGGGGTGCAGCGGGGGCGCGTTGAACGCCTGCTCGGGGTCGGTGACGGGCTCCAGCACCTCGTACTCGACAACGATGGCGGCGGCGGCCAGCCGGGCGGTGTCGGGATGGTCCGCGGCCACGGCGGCGATCGGCTCGCCGTGGTGGCGCACGAGCTCGGAGGCGAACACCGGGCGGTCGTGGACCCGCCTGCCCTGGAGCGCCTCACCGGGCACGTCCTCGGCGGTGACGACGCTGTGCACACCGGGCAGGGCGACGGCCGGTGCCGTGTCGATCCTGAGGATCCGGGCGTGCGGGTGCGGCGAGCGCAGCACGGCGGCCCACAGCAGGCCCTCGGCCCACAGGTCGGCCGCGTAGGGGAAGGTCCCCTGGGCCTTGGCGAGCGCGTCCAGGGGCGGGACGGACGCGCCGAGGCCGTGGGGCCGGGGGTCCGCCTGCGGAACGCGGGTGCCCGCGGGAGGAGTAGCGGTGGCGGCGTCGGGACCGGTCATTGGGTGCTGCCTCCCCCGTTCCAGTTGGAGTCCGGGCCTGCTTGATGCGGGATGTGCACGGTGTTCTCGCCCTGTTCGGTCTCCGGCGCGGCCGCGGCCTCACGGGAGGCGACGACCTCGCGCACGGCGGCGAGGACTCCGCGGTAGCCGGTGCAGCGGCACAGGTTGCCGCACAGCGCCTGCCGGGTCTCGAGCTCGGTGGGGTGGTGGTTGCCCGAGAGCAGGTCGGAGACGGCCATGGCCAGTCCGGGCACGCAGTAGCCGCACTGCACGGCCCCGCACTCGGTCAGCGCCCGCTGGACGTCGGAGGCCTCACCGCCGGCGGCCAGGCCCTCGACGGTGCGCACCTCGCAGCCCGCGGCGGTGGCGGCGGGGACGAGGCAGGAGGCGACGAGCCGGCCGTCCACCTGAACGGAGCAGGCTCCGCACTCGCCCTGCTCGCAGCCGTCCTTGGCCCCGGCGAGGCCGAGGCGCTCGCGCAGGACGTAGAGCAGGCTCTCCCCCAGCCAGGCGCCGGTGACGGGCCGGTCGGCGCCGTTGACCCTCAGCACGTACGAGGTCAGGGGGTGCTCCAGGCGCGGCACGGGTCCGTCCTGGGGGGAGGGCAGCGCCTCGGCGGCCTCGGGCTCCTGGGCGGTGCGCGGCGGCGCGGCGGCCTCGGAAGGGCCGGTCCCGGGCGGGCCGCCCGCGGGGGGGCCGGGCACCGGCGGCGGGGCGGGGGGAGGTACCGGGGCGGGGGGCGGTACCGGGTCCTCGCCCTTCCAGGCGAGGCCGGGTGCCCGCGGTCCCTGCTCGGCCGGGACCCGCCCGTGGCTCTCGTCCGGGGCGGGGGGCGAGTCCTCCTGGCCCGTCTGGTCCAGCAGTGCGTCGCCGAAGGAGGGTGGGGGCTGCCATGGTGGTGGGACGCCCCTGCCGGGTGCGGCGAGCGGGTCGTGGCCGTCGCCCACCGGAGGAAGATCGGGGAAGCGGAAGTGCGCCGTGCCCTCGGGGTCGAAGTCGCCCCCGTGCGGGACGGGCTCCCAGACGCCCTGTTTGGCCGCGAAGCCGTTCGCCTCCTCGGCGCCGCGGCCGTCGTCCTGCCGGGCGCCGCGGCCGTCGTCCTGCCGGGCGCCGCGGCGGTGGCCGTCGCCGTGGCTGTTGCCGTCGCTCATGCCAGCGCCCTTCCCAGTGCTCGGCGGGCCAGCACGGACACCGTGCGCCGCAGTTGGACCACGCCGGCGGGCGGCGCCGATTCCTCGGGTTCCGGTGCCGGTACGCATGCCACAGCCACATAATCCCCGAAGGCTTCGCACGCCTCGGGTGCTATCCGGCGTTTGCCGTCCCAGTCGATGCAGCTCGCCACCCAGTTCTCGGCCTCCAGGGGCCGCAGCGGCACCGGGGCGACCGCGCCGACGGCGCAGCGCACCGCGCGCCGCGCCGGGTCGAGGACGACGGCCACGGAGGCGATGGCACGGGCCGGGCCCGACCTGCCGGTCGCCTTGAGGAACGTCTGCGGGGCGTGCAGCAGCGGAACCCGGACAAAGGCCACGAGTTCTCCCGTGCGCAGCGGGTCGAGGCCGGTGAGCAGGTGGCTGACGGGGACCTCGCGGGAGGCTCCGTCCGGCCCGGCGAGCACGACCGTGGCCTCGAGGGCGGCCAGCACGGGCAGGGAGTCACCGGTGGGGGCGGCGGTGACGATGTTGCCGCCGAGCGTGCCCGCGTTGCGGATCTGCGGAGGCCCGGCCGTACGGGCGGCCGCGGCCAGCGCCGGGATGAGCGCGGCGAAGTCGGGGCGCCCCATGCGGGCGTGGGTCAGTCCGGCGCCGAGCAGGGCGTGGCCGTCCTGGTACTGCCAGCCGCGCAGCTCGTTGATCCGGCCGAGGCCGACGAGTCCCGCGGGTCGCAGATGTCCCGAGTTGACCGCCGCCATCAGGTCGGTGCCGCCCGCGACGGGCACGGCTTCGGGTCTGGCGGACAGCGCCGCCACCGCCTCGTCGAGAGAGGCGGGAGTTACGACCACCTGCTCCATCTGCCGTCCCAACGTGCTCACCCCGCTGCCCCTTCCCACTTCCGCCGTACGGTACGTGCTGACAGCCCGGGGGCAACTCTGGCACATGTTTTGGTTTGATCATCGCGAGGGCCCGCGAAGGGCTGGTTCGTCCGTTGTGCACCGTTCGTTCGAGGTGGGCTGTTTGTCGCCGAAGCGGCATCGTCGGGTCAACGGTGCCAGGCGCCACGGCAGTCCACCCGCGATCACGGTCCGGCTCACACGATCGGGGGCGGCCCTTCGATCGGGCGGCCAAGCACTCCGGGGCGGCGCTGCCACGGCAAGGGCCCGCCGGGCGGCCGGTATTCGACCCCCAGGGCGTCGAGACGGCGGTAGTGGGCGTCCATCCGGTGTTCGAAGTCGGCGAAGTCGCGTTCGAGCGGCGGGGCGAGGGACGACCAGGCCACTTCGCTGAAAGCGCACAGGCGGGGGAAGGCCATGTAGTCGACGTACCGCGCCGAGTCCATCATCTCCGTCCACACATTCGCCTGGGTCCCGATGACGTGCGCCGCCTCGGCCGTCCCTGCCAACTGCGGTGGAACGGGCTCGAACCGGTAGACGTCCTCCAGAGTGCGCACATAGCCGACGGGGATGGGCTCCTGCTCGCCCTCCGCCTGGCGGTGGTCGAGGTAGACCTGCTGCTCGGGGCACATCACCACGTCATGTCCGGCTTCGGCGGCGGCGATTCCGCCGGCGTAGCCGCGCCAGGAGGAGACGGCCGCCCCGGCCGCGAGCCCTCCCTCGAGGATCTCGTCCCAGCCGATGAGGCGCCGCCCGCGCTCGGCCAGCCAGGTGTCGAAGTGCCGGATGAACCAACTCTGGAGCTCGTCCTCGCCGTTGAGCCCGAGTTCGGCGATCCTCGCCCGCACCGCCGGGGACGCCTTCCACTGCGCCTTGGGGCACTCGTCGCCGCCGATGTGGACGAACCGGCCCGGAAAGAGGGCCAGTACCTCCGTCAGGACGTTCTCGTAGAAGGCGAGGACGGCGTCGGTGGGAGCGAGCACGTTCTCGTTGATGCCCCAACGCGTCCACACCGCAAGGGATCCGGTGTCGACCGCGTCGGTGTTGCCGAGTTCCGGATAGGCGGCGATCGCCGCCTGGGAGTGGCCGGGTACGTCGATCTCCGGGACGACGGCGATGTGCCGCTCGGCGGCGTACGCGACGATCTCGCGGATGTCGTCCTGGGTGTAGAAGCCGCCGTGCGGGCGCTCCTCCCACTGGCCGTGCTGCCTTCCGCCGAGCATCGACCGCTCGCGCCAGGCACCCTGCTCGGTCAGCCGCGGATAGCGCTGGATCTCGATGCGCCAGCCCTGATCGTCGGTCAGGTGGAGGTGGAGGACGTTGAGCTTGTGGGCGGCCAGCAGGTCCAGGTAGCGCAGTACCCCGTCCTTCGGCATGAAGTGGCGGGCCACGTCGAGGAGCATGCCGCGCCAGGCGAAGCGCGGGGCGTCCTCGATCACGCCCGGCTCCAGCCGCCAGGCGCGGTCCGGCAGGGGTGCCCGGCGGAAGGCGTCCGGGCCGAGCAGCTGCCGAAGGGTCTGCCCGCCCCAGGACACCCCGGCGGGCCCGCCACCGGTGATCCCGACCCTTTCGGCGCCCACCTCGAGCCGGTACCCCTCGTCGGGCAGGGAGGGGTCCACCTCCAGATGGATTCTCGCCCTTCCCCCGCCCGGCAGGCCGCCCCGGCCCGGCAGGAGGGGGAATCCGGTCGCGGCGCCGAGCGCGGAACGCAGTCGGCGTGCCTCGCCGGCCGCCTCCGGACCGGCGGTCAGCGCGGTGTGCTCGTCGAGGACGAAGGGCGTCCCCGACGCGGGGGACGTGACGCGCGGTGCCGGGATGATCTCCATGGCCATGGGGGCATCATCCCCCGCCCCGGGACGGGAAACGGCCCCTCGAATCCGCCTGCTGCGGTCGGGGGCCGTACCGTCACGCTCCGAGCACGCGCGTCGTGAAGGCATTGTGAAGACTTTGCGCAGATAGCGTACACGTGCCGTATGTGTTCGGATGCTCCACGGGTGCGGGCGCTGCCGCACTGCGGACATCGAGCTGTTGAGCTGCGGACATCGAGACGCCGAGGACTCACCGCGCGTGCCTCACGACCGACACCGCGAGGCTCAGTCCTTCTTGCCGCCGCCCTTGCCGCTCTTGTCCCTGTCGCCGCCACCGGCGGGCATGGACTCGAAGATCTCCTTGCACATGGGGCAGACGGGGTACTTCTTCGGGTCCCGGCCCGGCACCCACACCTTGCCGCACAGCGCGACGACAGGGGATCCGGAGAGCGCGCTCTCCATGATCTTGTCCTTCTGGACGTAGTGGGCGAAGCGCTCGTGGTCGCCGTCACCGCTGGAGACCTGCGGTGTCGGCTCGACGAGGGTCCCGGTGCCGGTACCGCGCGAGGGCTCCAGGGAGGGCTCGGGTTCAAGAGTGCTCATGGGCAAAGCCTAAAACAGCCGGTGTCAATTGAGCGAAGGATCGTCGGGGTACGTGGCGACCATGGCCAGCTCGTTGCGCTGCCTGCGCAGCACCGAGCGCCACAGCCGCTCGGGGTCGGGCGCGAAGACGTCGCCGGGCTCTGAGTCGACCACGTACCAGGCGCCCTCCACCAGCTCCTCCTCCAGCTGGCCGGGGGCCCATCCGGCGTAACCCGCGAAGATCCGCAGCGAGCCCAGCTCGGCGGCGAGCAGCTCCGGGGGCGCCTCGAGGTCGACCAGCCCGATCGCCCCGTGCACCCTGCGCCACCCGAGCGGTTCCGTCGTGGCCGACTCGCCCGGCACGACCGCGAGCGCGAGCGCCGAGTCCAGTGAGACGGGGCCGCCCTGGAAGACCACCTGCGGGCGTCCCGCGAGCTCCGCCCACGACTCGAGCACATCGCCGACCCCGACCAGCGTGGGCCGGTTCAGGACAACACCCAGCGACCCCTCGTCGTCGTGGTCGAGGAGGAGCACGACCGCCCGGTCGAAGTTCGGGTCCGCGAGTGCCGGCGTCGCCACGAGCAACCGACCGGTGAGCGAGGACACCTCCGTCATGAGGACATGATCCCGCAAAGCGCGCCGCCGTGGGGGTGCAACCAGAGGGCGTAGTTCGGCCGTCCTGGGTAACGCAAGCCGTTCGTCGGGCCACCGGGGCGATCCCCGGGCCCATTACCATTTCTTCTGGCACCGCGCCCGCCGCAGGTGACGACAGACCCGTCGCAGCGCGTACCGTTGCCCAGGCGACTAGCCGAGATCTGTCCCCCCGCACTGCCCATCTCCAGGAACGCGAGACTCATGACCGACGACGTCCTGCTTGTCCATGGCGGTACCCCGCTCGAGGGCGAGATCCATGTCCGCGGCGCGAAGAACCTCGTGCCCAAGGCCATGGTCGCCGCCCTGCTCGGCAGCGAGCCGAGCCGACTGCGCAACGTTCCCGACATCAGGGACGTCCGCGTGGTCCGCGGGCTCCTGCAGCTGCACGGCGTCACGGTCAAGTCCGGGGACGAGCCGGGCGAACTCGTGCTCGACCCGTCGAAGGTGGAGAGCGCCAACGTCGCGGACATCGACACCCACGCCGGTTCCTCGCGCATCCCGATCCTGTTCTGCGGCCCCCTGCTGCACCGCCTCGGCCACGCCTTCATCCCGGGCCTCGGCGGCTGCGACATCGGCGGACGCCCGATCGACTTCCATTTCGACGTGCTGCGCCAGTTCGGCGCGGTCATCGAGAAGCGGCCCGAGGGGCAGTACCTGGAGGCCCCTCAGCGCCTGCGCGGGACGAAGATCGAGCTGCCCTACCCCTCGGTCGGCGCGACCGAGCAGGTGCTGCTGACGGCCGTCCTGGCCGAAGGTGTGACCGAGCTGCGCAACGCGGCGGTCGAGCCGGAGATCGTCGACCTGATCTGCGTCCTGCAGAAAATGGGCGCGATCATCGCGATGGACACCGACCGGGTGATCCGCATCACCGGTGTGGACAAGCTCGGCGGCTACAACCACCGCGCCCTCCCCGACCGTCTGGAGTCCGCCTCCTGGGCGTGCGCGGCGCTGGCGACCGAGGGCAATGTGTACGTGCGCGGCGCCCGCCAGCTCGAGATGATGACCTTCCTCAACGTCTTCCGCAAGGTCGGCGGAGCGTTCGAGGTGGACGACGACGGCATCCGCTTCTGGCACCCCGGCGGCCCGCTCAACGCCATCGCGCTGGAGACGGATGTCCACCCGGGCTTCCAGACCGACTGGCAGCAGCCCCTGGTGGTCGCGCTGACGCAGGCCACGGGCCTGTCCATCGTCCACGAGACGGTGTACGAGTCCCGGCTCGGCTTCACCAGCGCGCTCAACCAGATGGGCGCGCACATCCAGGTGTACCGCGAGTGCCTCGGCGGCACCCCGTGCCGCTTCGGGCAGCGCAACTTCCTGCACTCCGCGGTGGTCTCCGGCCCCACGAAGCTCCAGGGCGCGGATCTGGTCATCCCGGACCTGCGGGGCGGCTTCTCGTACCTCATCGCGGCGCTGGCCGCCCAGGGCACCTCGCGGGTGCACGGCATCGACCTCATCAACCGCGGCTACGAGAATTTCATGCACAAACTCACGGCGCTCGGCGGCAACGTCGAGCTGCCGAACGGTGAACTGAGCGGCTGAAACCGGCGGCCCGCGGCTGAAACCGACGGCCTGCGGCTGCCTTCCGCCTTCTTCACGAAGGCACCGGCGGCCGCACCCGGCACTCCCGGCCGCACTCCCGCCGCCCTCGTACAGCCGCACTCGCGCAGCCGCACTCCAAAAAGGGCGGTCACCCCGGCTGGGGTGACCGCCCTTCGTGTTGTGCGTTTCCCTATTCGGCACCGCGCTCATTCATCGATCGACGGCGCCGGCCAGGTCACTTGCCCTTGGCCGCTTCCTTCAGCTTCGAGCCCGCGGAGACCTTCACGCTGTAGCCCGCGGCGATCTGGATCGGCTCACCGGTCTGCGGGTTACGCGCGGTACGAGCGGCGCGGTGGGTCCGCTCGAAGGTCAGGAAGCCGGGGACGGTGACCTTCTCGTCGCCCTTGGAAACAACCTCGCCGACAACGTCGGCGAGAGCGGCCAGTACGGCGTCGGCGTCCTTACGCGTCACCTCGGCGCGCTCGGAAAGAGCGGCCACCAGCTCACTGCGGTTCATATGTACTCCCGTGTTCATCTTGCCAATTGGCGTGAGTTTGAAGCTGATGCTGCCAGGGCCTACGGACACTTCCCGGGCCCGGGTCGGCCGCAACGGACTCTCACCCGACTACGAATCCTGCCCCCACCCATGGCGGGAAAGCCAATCCGCAACCCGGGAGAGTCACACGAACAGCGCCAGGACGCGGGACCATGACGCTCCGTCCGCCGAGCGATACGGTGCGCGAGGCCGACCACGCCGACTACGCAGGCCACCATAGAGGGGGCGTTCCGTGCAAGTCGGGCGCGACTCGCTGATGGCGGGCGAACGGCCGGGCGGAACCCGCCGTGGCACCCGATGCCGGCCTTCCGGGGCCGCCCGGGCCCCCGGCGCCGTCACAGCGCCGCGGGGTGCCTCGCGGCCCCACGGACCGCCGAGGCGACGGCGCCGGCCACATCGGGGTTGAAGACGCTCGGGACGATGTAGTTCGCGTTGAGCTGGTCGACGTGGACCACGTCGGCGAGCGCGCGGGCCGCGGCGAGCATCATGTCCGTGTTGACGGTGCGGCTCTGGGCGTCGAGGAGGCCGCGGAAGACACCGGGGAACACCAGCACATTGTTGATCTGGTTGGGGAAGTCGCTGCGACCGGTGGCCACAACTGCCGCGCTCTGGCGGGCGAGCGCGGGATCCACCTCGGGGTCGGGGTTGGCCAGGGCGAAGACGATCGCGCCCTCCGCCATGGCCGCCACGTCCTCGCCTCCGAGGACGTCGGGGGCGGAGACTCCGATGAACACATCAGCGCCTCGCACGGCCTGCTTGAGCGTGCCGGTGATCTTCTCGGGGTTGGTGTTGTCGGCGATCCAGCGCAGCGCGCTGGACGGATCGGCGTCGACGAGGTCCTCGCGGTCGCCGTGCACCACACCGTGGATGTCGGCGACGACGGCGTGGTCGACACCGGCCGCCATGAGGAGTTTGAGGATGGCCGTACCGGCGGCGCCCGCGCCGGACATGACCACGCGGACGTCCTCGATCCTCTTGCCCACCACACGCAGCGCGTTGGTCAGCGCGGCGAGCACGACGATCGCGGTGCCGTGCTGGTCGTCGTGGAAGACGGGGATGTCCAGGGCCTCACGCAGCCGCGCCTCGATCTCGAAACAGCGGGGGGCGGAGATGTCCTCGAGGTTGATGCCCGCGAAGCCGGGGGCGATCGCCTTGACGATCTCCACGATGGCGTCGGTGTCCTGGGTGTCCAGGCAGATCGGCCAGGCGTCGATGCCGGCGAAGGTCTTGAACAGGGCGGCCTTGCCCTCCATGACGGGCAGCGCGGCCTTGGGGCCGATGTTGCCCAGGCCCAGCACGGCGGAGCCGTCGGTGACCACGGCGACGGAGTTGCGCTTGATGGTCAGGCGGCGCGCGTCGTCGGGGTTCTCGGCGATCGCCATGCACACCCGCGCCACACCCGGGGTGTAGACCATCGACAGGTCGTCACGGTTGCGGATGGGGTGCTTGGAGGCCATCTCGATCTTGCCGCCGAGGTGCATCAGGAAGGTGCGGTCGGACACCTTGCCCAGGACCACACCCTCGATGCCGCGCAGCTTCTCCACGATCTCGCTCGCGTGCTCGGTGGAGGAGGCGGCGATCGTGACGTCGATGCGGAGCTTCTCATGGCCGGAAGCGGTCACGTCCAGGCCCGTGACGGAGCCGCCGGAGGACTCCACCGCGGTGGTGAGCTGGCTGACGGCGGTCCCGCTCGCCGGCACCTCCAGGCGCACCGTGATCGAGTAGGAGACGCTGGGCGCCGTTGCCATGGTTCTGGTTCCTCCGCTGCTGGCGATGACCGCTTGCCCGGGCTGCAAGGGTGCCAACCGATAGTCCCACTTACTGCCCGGTACACCGAATCACTGCAACAAAACGTTGAACCGATTCAGGGGTCAGCCGGATGAGTCCTGCCACTCCTTTGCGCTAACACGTTCGCAAAAGAGGACGAAATCGCTCGGTATCGGCATAAGCTGTGGCGCGCATCACAGAACGGATGGAAAGAGAGCGGCATGGCCCAGGGCACCGTCAAGTGGTTCAACTCGGAAAAGGGGTACGGCTTCATCGCCCAGGAGGGCGGCGGGCCGGACGTCTTCGTGCACTACACCTCGATCACCGGCGACGGCTACCGCAGCCTCGAGGACGCTCAACGGGTGGAGTTCGAGATCACCCAGGGACGCAAAGGACCGCAGGCGGACCAGGTCCGCGTGGTCTGAACGACGTTCCCGACCAGTCAACTTCCGTCACGGGAATGACATCTCGTGCCGATTGGTTACCATGTACGTGGCACCGGCTCGATCCAAGCCCCCGGGCCCAACCATTAGTCCCTTCGAGGGACCACTTGCCGAGAGGCGAGCATTGGCGGGTCGGTGTCGTAAGCGTCGATCGGGCGCCCTCCCGGCAGGAGGGCGCCCGATCTGCTGTCCGGGCCCTATCTGCTGTCCGGTGGTCCGCTGTCCAGGGTGGTCCGCTGTCCCGCGGGATCAGCCCTCTTGGCGGCTCCGCCGGCGCAGCAGCGCCGGGACCGCGTCCGCGTCCGGCTCGTCGCGGGGCGCGGACAGCACGGTGAGCCGCTGGGTGGCACGGGTGAGCGCCACGTACAGCACCCTGAGCCCCGCCGGGGACTCCGCGCCGATCTCGTCCGGCGAGACGACGACCGTGGCGTCGTACTCCAGCCCCTTGGCCTCCAGGCTTCCCAGGGCCACCGCCCGCTCGCCCAGCCCTTCCAGCCACCGCCCGGCCTCGGCGCGGCGCTCCATGGCCACCACGACGCCGACGGTGCCGTCCACCTCCTCCAGCAGCCGCTCGGTCTCCGCGCGCACCGCCCTGCCCAGCGGGCGGCCGTCACCGGCGGCGAACCGCGGGTGGACGCCCGTGGAGCGCACGGCCGCCGGGGAGGGGGTGCCCGGGGCGGCGAGCGCCAGGACCCTCGACGCCACCTCCGCGATCTCGGCGGGGTTGCGGTAGTTGGTCGTCAGGGTGAAACGGCGCCGGGGGCGCGAGCCCAGGGCCTCGTCACGGGCGCGTCCCGCCTCCTGCGGATCGGTCCACGAACTCTGCGCCGGGTCCCCGACGATCGTCCAGGTGGCGTGCGCTCCGCGGCGGCCGATCATGCGCCACTGCATGGGCGTGAGGTCCTGTGCCTCGTCGACGATGACGTGCGCGTACTCGCTGCGTTCGCGCTCACGGTCCTGGTAGTCGGCGCGCCGGCGCGCGTTGCGGTCCGCGAACGTGGTGACCTCGTCGAGGCCGGTGAGATGGTCCAGGGGGTTCACCTCGCGCGCCTTGGGCCTGGGCGCCAGTCCGAGCGCCTGGTGCAGCTCGTCCAGCAGGGCGACGTCGTGGGCGGACAGGGCACCCCTGCCTTCGGCGTCCAGGCGGCGCAGCGAACGGGCCACCCGGCGCGCCTCGTGTCCGTTGAGCACCCGGCGCGACCAGCGGCCGAGCCGCCGCTCGTCGGACATCGAGGCCAGCACCTGGCGGGGGGTCAGCGGGGGCCACCACGCCTCCAGGAAGTCCAGGAACGCGGTCTCGGTGGACACGTCCTCGTCGAACCCCTGCCGCTCCTCCTGCGCCAGCTCGGGGTCGGTGATCCGCCCGGCCCGGCCGGTACGGGCCCACAGGGCGTCCAGGAGGAGCCGGCGCGCCCGGGGACGCAGCAGATTGACCGGGGCGGTGCCGCTGAGCACGGACTGGCGGATGCGGGTGAGCTCCTCGGCGTCGAGGCGCAGGGTGCGGCCGAACGCCTGGACCTTCAGCGAGGAGGGGATCTCCCGGCCGCGCTGGACCTCCAGCGCCCCCCGCGCGGCGCTGCGCAGCACCTTGACCATGCGCAGAGAGCCCTTGATCCGCGCCACGGCGGGCTCGTCGTAGGTGTCGGCCTCGGCCCCGTCGACCAGGGAGCCGACCGCCCGGACGGCGACCTGGCCCTCCTCGCCCAGGGAGGGCAGGACGCCCTCGGTGTAGGCGACGAGGAGCGGGGTGGGGCTGACGACGAGGATGCCCCCGGCGTAGCGGCGGCGGTCCTGGTAGAGCAGGTAGGCGGCGCGGTGCAGGGCGACGGCCGTCTTTCCGGTGCCGGGGCCTCCCGTGACCTCGGTGACCCCGCCCGCGGGCGCGCGGATGACCAGGTCCTGCTCGGCCTGGATGCTCGCCACGATGTCGCGCATCGTGTGGCTGCGGGCGCGGCCGAGAGCGGCCATCAGCGCTCCGTCGCCCACGACCGGCAGGCCGTCCTCACCGAGGGTGACGGTCAGCTCCGGGCGCAGGAGATCGTCCTCCACGCCGAGCACCTTGCGGCCGCGTGAGCGGATGACCCGGCGGCGGACGACACGCCCGGGTTCCTTCGGCGTGGCGCGGTAGAACGGCGCGGCGGCGGGCGCCCGCCAGTCGATCACCAGCGGCGCGTAGTCGGCGTCGAGCACCCCGAGCCGGCCGATGTGCAGCGTCTCGGCGATGGCTGCGTCGCCGTTCTCCCCCACGGCGCCCTCCGCGGGCTCGACCGAGGTGAAGGCGCCGTCCGCTCCCCGCTGGCCGTCCTTGCCCTCGAGCAGGTCGACACGCCCGAAGAGGAAGTCCTCGAACTCGCTGTTGAGCCGGTTCAGGTGCACCCCGGCACGGAAGACGAGCGCGTCCCGCTCGGCCAGCGCGCCCGGAGTGCCGACCTGTACCCGTTTGGCGGCGTCGTCGAGGATGAACTCGGCTTCGTGGAGCTTCTCCTCCAGTCGGCGGTACACCCGGTCCAGGTGCTCCTGCTCGACGGCGATCTCCCGGTCCCTCACGGTGTCCGACAAGGCCACTGTCACGGACCCCCTTCCGCTGTGCTCTTTCCCCACCCCACGCCCCACGTTCTCGCAGGCCACCGGCTTCGCAACGGATGCGACCACGGACAGATTCCCGCTCGGGGCGACCAGGAACCGTAGCCGATCACACGGCCTTCGCGCATCCCGATTCTCCGCGGTGGGCACGGCTTGGGCGTTTTGCCCCCGTCAGGTCTGGGCCGTGACCGCGCGGCGGCGGTGCCTGGCCACCCTCTCGCGGTTGCCGCAGACCTCGGAGGAGCACCAGCGCCTGCGGTGTCCGCGCGAGGTGTCGAGGTAGACCAGGTCGCAGTCCTCGCCCGCGCACTCGCGCAGCCGGGCCCTGGCCAGGGGGTCGGTCAGCAGCCCCACCGCGTCCCTGGCGATCAGCGACAGCAGCCCCGCGCAGTCCGGCTCGGCGGCGAAGGTGCGGCGCAGCTGACCGTCCCTGCCGCGACGCGCCTGCGGGGCCGGGGGCGGCGCCAGGCACAGCCGCCCCAGATGCTCGAGGTCGCGGGCGTCGGCGGTACCGACCAGCTCGGCGTGGACGATCCGGTGCAGCAGGGCGCGCACGGCACGGAAGCGGCGCAGCCACAGCTCGTCGACGGGCACCGGCGCCGCCGCGGGCACCAAATCGGAGCGGGTCAGCCATTCGCGAAGCCGCTGCGGATTGCGCAGGCGGTCCTCGTGGTGGCCGCCGAAGCGGCGGCCGATGGTGGCGAGGAGGTCCAGGCACAGGCGCCCGGTGTCGAACCGCAGCTCGCGGGAGGCCGTCGACATGTTCCCTCCGTCCCCGTCAGAGCCCGTGGTGAGGATTCCCGCCTCCAGAGTGCCCTCAGTGCACCGATGGCGCGAGAGGGCGTTGCCCAAAGCCGTGCGCAGCGCTCATCGCGCGGCTCGTCCCGGGCCCATCCGGCATGGACCGCACCGACCTCGAAGCACACCGGGCCGAGGAGCACGCCGGACGCGTCACTCAGAGCATATGCCCGGCACTCAGAGCATGCTCGGCGCCGCGAGGGCCGCGAGGGCCGCCATTGCGACCACCTCCCAGGCCACAGCCCCACCCACCACCAGCGCGCCGCACAGCAGGACCGTGCGCACGGCGATCATGGGATCGGGGACACGGCTGAAGTACCCGCCGAGGGAGTTGACGAGGCCGAAGGTCAACGCCCCTTGCGGCGGGCGTGGTTCCTCCACGCGGTAGGGGATGAAGGCGACGGCCTGCTCTTTCCGCAGGCACACGTCGCCCATCGCTTCCGCAGGCACCGGGCGCGGGCGACGCCAGAGGGGGTGCGGCNCGGGCGACGCCAGAGGGGGTGCGGGTGGCGCAGCCCCCGCCGGGCGAGGCGAAGCCGAGCGGACACGACGAAGGCGACGCGGCCCGCGCATTCCGCAGGCACCGGGCGCGGGCGACGCCAGAGGGGGTGCGGGTGGCGCAGCCCCCGCCGGGCGAGGCGAAGCCGAGCGGACACGACGAAGGCGACGCGGCCCGCGCATTCCGCAGGCACCGGGCGCGGGCGACGCCAGAGGGGGTGCGGGTGGCGCAGCCCCCGCCGGGCGAGGCGAAGCCGAGCGGACACGACGAAGGCGACGCGGCCCGCGCTTTCCGCAGGCACACGCCGCCCATCGCATTCGTGGAGGTGGCGGGAATCGAACCCGCGTCCTGTGGTGCGGAACCAGGGCTTCTCCGAGCGCAGTCTGCTGTGCTTTTCTCGGCCCCGAAGATCACGCAGACAAGTCTTCGACGGGCTCAGCCACTGTTGGTTTTTCCGCTACGCCCCGTGGCCGGGCTTAGCGGTGGAGTTCCCTAGCTGATGCCGGGATCCGGGTCGGGAACACTCCCGGGCCGACACTTCGCAAAGTCGCTGACTGTTAGATCAGGCAGCGAGGGCGAAGGAATCGCTGTTAGGCTTGGCGATTATTTTTTTGCGGCACATGGTTTACGAGATCATTGCCGCGTTCCTCGGCTCGCTTCCCCTGCTTCGACATCCCCAGTCGAAACCGATCACCCCCATGTTGATTTATCAAAGAACCCGCCACCCGAGGGCGGCGGTCCTTCGCCAATCATAGGGGACAACACCCCCACCTGCCAGATCATTCCCGGGCCGGGCCACCCCCGCGCCACCGCAGGTCAGGCCCCCGCCGGCTCAGGCCCGCTGCTTGCGCCGCGCCCTCGACATCGCGCGCTCGGCCTCGCGGCGGTCCTGCTTCTCCCGGAGGGTCTGCCGCTTGTCGTGCAGCTTCTTGCCCTTCGCCAGCGCGATCTCGACCTTGGCCCGGCCGTCCTTGAAGTACAGCGCCAGCGGGACCAGCGTGTGGCCGGTCTCCTTGGTCTTGCCGATCAGCTTGTCGATCTCCGCCCGGTGCAGCAGCAGCTTGCGCCTGCGCTTGGCCGCGTGGTTCGTCCACGTGCCCTGGCTGTACTCGGGGATGTGGACGTTGTGCAGCCACATCTCGCCGCCGTCGATCTGCGCGAAGCCGTCCACCAGGGAGGCCCGGCCCTGCCGCAACGACTTGACCTCGGTGCCGGTCAGCACCATGCCGGCCTCGTAGGTGTCCTCGATGAGGTAGTCGTGCCGCGCCTTCTTGTTCTGGGCGATCAGCTTGCGTCCGGTCTCTTTTGCCATGGTGCCGCCATTCTCGCACTAGGACCGGGGGGCGAGGCCACCCAATACCGTCAGCGCCTGGTCCTTGGCGGCCCCCGAGCCCTTCGCGGTGTCCACGGTGACGTCGGGGCGCACCCCTCCGGCGTCCACGGTCCGTCCCGACGGGGTCCGGTAGGTGCCGACGGTCCGCTCCACGACCGAGCCGTCGGGCAGCGTCCTGGGCTCCTGGACGGAGCCCTTGCCGAACGTGCGCGAGCCCACGACCACGGCCCGGCTGCGGTCCTGGAGGGCGCCGGCCAGCATCTCGGCGGCGCTCATCGTGTTTCCGTCCACCAGCACCACGAGCGGCGTCGCGGTGTCCCCGCCCGCCTCGGCGAAGAGCGCGTGCTGCTCGCCGTCGACGTCGTAGGTGGCCACGAGCCCGCCGTCGAGGAACGCCGACGCGGTCTCGTTCGCCTCGCTGACCAGCCCGCCGGAGTTGCCCCGCAGGTCGAGCATGACCCCCCGGTGGCTCCTGCCCCGCAGCGCCTCGCGCACATGGCGGCCGACGCCTCGCGTGAAGGAGTCGACCTTGATCCTCGTGACGTCGTGGCCGAGGTGCTCGACGGAGACGTCCTGCGCCGCCATGAGGGCCCTGCGCAGCGCGACGCGGCTGGCCCTGCCGTCCCGCTCGAGGCCGAGCACGACCGTGGAGCCGGGCTTCGCCGCCGCGGCCTCACCGCCCCGGAGCAGGGCGACCACCTCGGTGACGGGGCGGCCGTAGACGTCCGTGCCGCCGACGCGGGTGAGCCGGTCGCCGACCCTGACCCCGCCCCGGGCCGCCGGGCTGCCGGGCTGGACGCGCGCCACCTCTGTCCGGCCGTCGCCCATGCGCCGCACCCACAGGCCGACGCCCACGTACTGGCCGTCCAGGGTCCGCTGGAAGCCCTCGAACTCCCGCTCGGTGTAGAACGCCGCCCAGCGGTCGCCGCTGCGGCTGACCAACTCCCGGGCGTCCTCGGGCCCGAGTCCCTTCTCGGCCAGGGCGTCGGACAGCGCCTTGCCCTTGGCGGGCGCGGAGTTCACGGTGGTGGCGTCGGCGGACAGGCGCACGGGTGAGCCGGACGGAGCGGAGCGGTCGCCCCAGGCGCCCGTCGCCGCACCGGCCGCCAGCACGGCGCCGAAGACGAAGGTCAGAGCCGCCCCGCGCCCATATCGGCGGGGCCTCCCGAACAGGGATGGGCCGGACATGGCTGGGAGTCTAGGACACAGCGCCGCCGCGAACGTGCGGGAACGGGCGGATGAGAGGCACAACACGCCGCGGCATATGCCAGGTTCGACGCGCGCCGCCCCGGTTGCCGGGAAGGCAACCGGGGCGGCGTTTTGCCCGACTGGGTGGATTCCAGAGGCTTGTGTCACACCTTGAGGTACTTGCGCAATGTGAAGAACGCCGCGATTGCGGGCATCAGCACACCGACGACGAGCACCAGCGGCAGGACCGTGACGACCTGGTCCCAGCCGATGAAGTTGATCAACAGCACCTTCTTCGACAGCCACTTGTCGACCAGGAAGTACTTGCCGGAGACCAGCAGGCCGCAGGCCAGGCCCGCTCCCGTCAGCCCCGCGATGGCGGCCTCCATGATGAACGGCATCTGGATGTAGTAGCCGGAGGCGCCGACCAGCCGCATGATCCCCGTCTCCCGCCTGCGGCTGAACGCCGACACCCGCACGGTGTTGACGATCAGCAACAGCGCGACGACAAGCATCAGTCCCATGAGCACGTAGGCGACGCGGTTCATGCCGTTGAGGAGGTTGAACAGGTTCTCCAGCAGCGCCCGCTGGTCCTGGACGGCCATGACACCCGGACGGCCCTGGAAGGCGCTGGCCACCACCTTGTACTTGGTGGGGTTCTTCAGCTTCACCCGGAAGGAGTCCTGGAGCTGGTCGGGCTTGACGATGCCCGCGATCAGCGAGTCCTTGAACTGCTCCTTGTAGCGCTTGTACGCCTGCTCGGAGGTCTCGAAGTAGATCTGGTCGACGACGGGCAGCTTCTTGAGATCGGCCTCGATCTCCTTCTTCTGCTGGTCGGTGGCCGCGCCCTTCTGGCACGTTTTGACGGTGTCCTGATCATCCTTGTTGCACAGGAAGATGGACACCTGGACCTTGTCGTACCAGTAGTCCTTCATGGTGTTGACCTGCTCGCGGACGAGCAGACTGCCGCCGGCCAGGGCGAGCGAGAGCGCAACACTCACGATCACGGCGAAGGTCATCGTCAGGTTGCGCCGGAGACCGACGCTGATCTCCGACAGGACGAACTGGGCCCGCATGATGTCCTTTCAAGGTGACTGCGGCTCGAACTGCGGCCTGCTTCAGTGCTGGTAGCCGTAGACACCGCGCGACTGGTCGCGGACCAGTCGCCCCTTCTCGAGCTCGATGACGCGCTTGCGCATCTGGTCCACGATCTGCTGGTCGTGGGTGGCCATGACGACGGTGGTGCCGGTCCGGTTGATCCGGTCCAGCAGCTTCATGATGCCGACGGAGGTCTGCGGGTCCAGGTTGCCCGTGGGTTCGTCCGCGATCAGCAGCATCGGCCGGTTCACGAAGGCGCGGGCGATCGCCACCCGCTGCTGCTCACCACCGGAGAGCTCACCCGGCATCCGGTCCTCCTTGCCACCGAGGCCGACGAGGTCGAGGACTTCGGGGACGACCTTGCGGATGGTGGCACGCGGCTTGCCGATGACCTCGAGAGCGAAGGCGACGTTCTCGCTGACCGTCTTGTTCGGCAGGAGGCGGAAGTCCTGGAAGACGTTGCCCAACTGGCGGCGCAGCTGCGGCACCTTCCAGTTCGACAGGCGGGCGAGGTCCTTGCCGAGCACGTGCACGGCGCCCTGGCTGGCCCGCTCCTCGCGCAGGATGAGTTTGAGGAAGGTGGACTTTCCGGAGCCGGAGGAGCCCACCAGGAAGACGAACTCGCCCTTTTCGATCTCGAACGAGACGTCCCGCAGGGCGGGGCGGGTCTGCTTCGGATAGGTCTTGGAGACGTTGTCGAATCGGATCACGGCTGCATCACGGTCGGCCAGTCTAGGGGGGTTGAGGAGTGCCGGGACCGGCTCTCCTGGTTGGCCGACGATACGCGAACCCTCGAGGCGCACACAGTCGCCGCTCGACGTTGGTGGCTTTGGTCACTGTGCAAAAATGGACGACCCGTGCATATGCCACCCTGGAAGGGGTGGAGCGATCCGTGGACCGCGCCGATCGCCGCCGGAACTGGCACAGTGGTATTGACGGGAACCGCAGCGGGCCCCCGGGCGTTTGCAGTGCAAGGAGGAGATCGCATGACATGCGACCGACTGGTGTGCGCGAACTGCGCGGGGCCGGTGGCCGAGGGCCGCTGTGCGGTGTGCCGTGCGAGCCGTGCCCGCATGCAGCAGCAGAGCGGTCTCCAGGGCCTGCTCGGCGGGCTCACGCCCGCCATGCTCATCGCCCTGCTGGCGGCGCTGATAGCCGTGGCGCTTGTGGTGCAGCACGCCCACGCCTGACGACGCACCCCCCGGACGGACCAGCACGAGGGGCCCGGAGCACAGCTCCGGGCCCCTCGTCGTCGCTTGGACGGGTGACGGCCGGGTGATCGAGGCGCGGCCACCACCCGGTCGGGTCAGCCCGCGTTGCGGCGGTTCGCCAGGCGGGGCATGATCCGCAAGCCCGCACCGCCGGCGACCATGGTCGCGGCGCCGACCAGCAGGAACACCGTGCCCGAGGATCCGGTCGCGGCCAGCTCCTCCTTCGGCTTCTTCTGGTCGACCTGCTGAGGATTGGCGGCGTTGTCCGTGTCGGTGTTGTCCGGGCACTTCACACTGCCGGAGTCCAGCTCGCAGGTGCCCGTTCCGCCGTCGGCGGAGCCGCCGCCCGTGGAGCCGCTGCCGCCGTTGTCCCCGCCGGTCGTGGAGCCACCCCCGCTGGAGCCGCCGGACGAGCCGCTGGCGCTCGAGCCGCCGCTGGAGGAGCCGCCGTTGCCGCTCGTCCCACTGGTGCCATTGGTTCCGCTGGTGCCATTGGTTCCGCTGGTGGAAGAGCCGCCGTTGCCGCTCGTTCCGCTGGTGCCGTTCGTACCGCTGGTGGAGGAGCCGTTGGCGCTTCCGCCATCGGCGGTGGTGCTTCCCCCGATACTCACCGTCGCGGTGCCGCCGACGTCGCCGGGGCCCTCGACGTCACCCGGGTCGCCGACGTCCCCGCCGTTGTCGTTGCCCTGCGGGTCGCCGGGACCCTCGACGTCGCCGGGCTCGCCGGTGTCGCCTCCGTCGTCACCGCCGATGGCCGCCGTTCCGCCTATGGAGACGGCGCCGCCGTCGTCGCTTCCGGCCTTGGCGGTCACGCCGGCGCTGCCACCCTGCCCCGAGTCCACGGCGTGCGCGGCACCGACCGCGGTCATCGAGGCGCCCGCCACGAGCACCGCACCGGCGGCCACGCGCGCCACCCTCAGACGAGTCTTCCGGTTGGTCATCTGCCAACTACCCCCAGTTGCATCAATGTGCCGCCGGATCCGGCGGTGGACATACCGCCCGCAAGCCTTTCCGCCTTCTGCGAAGGGCGTCAAGCGCATTGCATCCGAAGTGCCCTGGTTCAGCCGGAGTTGGCGCTCACATGGCTACCGGCTCGTGACACTTCTTGACCGAATCCACACGTAACCAGGGGGAAAAGAAGGCTAGTTGTGGGTGCTCTTGCGCCAGCGGATTCCGGCCTCGATGAAGCCGTCGATGTCGCCGTCCAGCACACCCTGGGGGTTGCCGACCTCGAACTCCGTCCGCAGGTCCTTGACCATCTGATAGGGGTGCAGGACGTACGAACGCATCTGGTTGCCCCAGGAGTTGCCGCCGTCGCCCTTGAGCGCGTCCATCCTCGCCTGCTCCTCCTGGCGGCGCCGCTCGAGCAGCTTCGCCTGGAGGACGTTCATCGCGCTCGCCCGGTTCTGGATCTGCGAGCGCTCGTTCTGGCAGGAGACCACGATGCCGGTCGGGATGTGGGTGATGCGCACCGCCGAGTCGGTGGTGTTCACACCCTGGCCGCCGGGGCCGGAGGAGCGGTAGACGTCCACGCGCAGCTCGGACTCGTCGATGTCGACGTGGTCGCTCTGCTCGACCACGGGGAGCACCTCGACACCCGCGAACGAGGTCTGGCGGCGGCCCTGGTTGTCGAACGGCGAGATGCGCACCAGCCGGTGGGTACCCTGCTCGACCGAGAGGGTGCCGTAGGCGTAGGGGGTCTTCACCGCGAAGGTCGCGGACTTGATGCCCGCCTCCTCCGCGTACGAGGTGTCGTAGACCTCGGTCGGGTAGCCGTGCCGCTCGGCCCAGCGCAGGTACATGCGCATCAGCTGCTCGGCGAAGTCGGCGGCGTCGACGCCGCCGGCCTCGGCGCGGATGTTGACCAGCGCCTCACGGGAGTCGTACTCGCCCGAGAGCAGCGTGCGGACCTCGAGCTCGTCCACGGCCTTGCGGACCGCCGACAGCTCGGTCTCGGCCTCCTCGCGGGTGTCCGCGTCGTCCTCGGCCTCGGCGAGCTCGAAGAGCACCTGGATGTCGTCGATGCGCCCGCGCAGGGTCTCCACCCGGCGCAGCTCGCCCTGGAGGTAGGACAGTCGGCTGGTGACCTTCTGCGCCTTCTCCACGTCGTCCCACAGGTCGGGGGCGGCTGCCTGCTCCTCGAGCACGGCGATGTCGGCCCGGACCTTGTCCAGGTCGAGAACGGCCTCGATCGACCCCATGGTCGACGCGAGGGACTTCAGCTCTTCGGATACATCTACGACTGCCACGCGCTCCAGCCTAATGGCTCCGCCGAGTACTGCCGGACTCGCGACGAGGACTTCCTCGAACCGGTATGCGACCAGGGCGGTCGCCGTCCGTGGTCCGGACCTGGCGGCGTGATTGCGGACGCTGCAACCCGCACCCGGGAGGGTGGTGGCGGCCGGGGAACCGGGTGGCGGGCCTGGTGCCGGGAGCCGGGTGGCGGGCCTGGTGCCAGGAGACGGGTGGCTGGCCTGGTGCCAGGAGACGGGAGCCGGGTGGCGGGTGGCGGGCCTAGAGGCGGGTGGCGCGGGCGAGGCCGCCGCTGCCGGTGCGGATGTAGAGCTCGAGGCCGGACCTGGCACCCGCCGCCGCGGGCGCGTCCCCGGTGCGGGCCTCGATCGACGCGTCGCGCCAGGAGCCGCCGCCGGGCCCCGAGACGGCCTGGCCGAGATTTCCCGAGCGGTCGCGGACGAAGACATAGAGCTCGTCCCGGCCGTCGCAGACGGGTTCGGGGCGGCCGCCGGTGGTCAGCCCGCCGATCTCCTCGGCGGGCCGCCAGGCACCGTTGGCGAAGGGCACGCGAAGGACCGCGGAGTCGCCCCTGCGGACGACGAACGCGTCCAGGGTGCCGTCGGAGCGTGAGACCAGTCCCGGGGCGCCCGAGATCCTGCCCGCGGTCGGGACGAGCGACCAGGTGTTCAGGCGTCCGTCGACGTAGGAGGCGGTCACCAGGTCGCCACCGGCCCGGCCCACGAGGTCGATACGGCCGGGCGCCGAGGAGGCCGCCGCCGGGGACGCGTCGAACTTCGTCCTGCCGTCCACCTGGAACCAGTCGCCCCAGGCGCCGCGCACGAGGGTGCGCCGGTAGAGCAGGCCGTCGGTGCCGACCGCGAACAGGTCCACCTGGCCGGGACGGGCGGAGGCCACGGCCGGGTCGCCCTTGGTGTGGATGCCGCTCAGCCGCTGCCACTGGCCGTAGCCGGAGGTGGTCCGGGTGAGGTACCAGACATTGCCGTCGGTGCCGCGGGCGAAGACATAGGTGGCGCCCGAGGCGGCTATGGCACGCGGCCCGCCCGCCAGCCGCACGGCCGGGCGGGGGAGGGCCTCGAAGGCGGACCACTGGGGCAGCGGACCCGACTCGGTGTCGCCCTGCGGGGAGGGCGCGCTGCTCGCGGTGGGGGCCGTGGGGGTCACCCGGGGCCTGCCGCTCGACTTGTCGTCGCCGGGCTGCTGGTCCTCACGGGTGGTGGCGCCCGCGTCCCGGCTGGAGACATAGCCGTAGCCGCCGATTCCGGCGATGGTCAGCGCGGCGGCCACGGCGGCGCCGAGCCGCACGCGCTTCTTGCGCAGCGCGGCGGAGGCGTCGGCGGCGCGGTGCCGGGCGGGGGCCTTCTGCAGGGCGCCGCGGCGGCGGTAGGCGGCCAGCTCCGCCGTGCTGGGGAGCTTGAGGCTGGTGTGGGTGTCGCGGCTGGAGTCCGGGGCCGCCCGCGGGACCAGCGGGACGGCTCCCCGGGGACGGCCGGGGCCGCGGACGGGGGGCGCCTCGGGCTCGCTGTCCTCGTCGTCGGCGTGCTCGCCGTCGGGGGCGGTGATGTCCAGGGGCGGCAGCCCGGCGAGGGAGGGCAGCTGCTCGCGCAGCCGCGCGCCGACCTCGGCCGCGGTCAGCCGGGAGGCCGGGGCCTTGGCCAGGCAGGCGCTGAGCACCTGCCACAGCCCGTCGGGGATGTCGGGCAGCGGTTCGACGGTCTCGGTGACATGGCGCCGCAGCACCGCGCCGGGATGGCCCCCGCCGAACGGGGTGAAGCCGGCCAGCAGCTCGTAGAGCACGGTGGCGAGGGCGTAGATGTCGACCGACGCCCGCGGCGGCAGTCCCTCGATGATCTCGGGCGCCAGGTAGTCGGGCGTGCCGATGATCCGGGTCGCGCGGGTGCGGCGGGGGGAGTCGACGAGGCGGGCGATGCCGAAGTCGGTGAGCTTTGCGGGCGGGGCGCCGCCGGGACCCGGGGTGGCGGCCGAGTCCAGCAGGACATTCTCCGGTTTGACGTCGCGGTGGACGACTCCGGCGGCATGGGCGGCGGCGAGGCCGTCGGCGACGTCCGCGGTGATGGCCACCGCGGCGGCCGGGCTCAGGCGCCGTTCGCGTTCGAGGCGGGAGCGCAGGTCGGTGCCGCGGACGAGCTCCATCACGAGCGCCAGATCGCTGCCGTCCACCACGAGGTCGCGGATGCCGACGATCCGGGGGTGGTCGAGGCTGAGCAGGGCGGTGCGCTCCTGGACGAAGCGGCCCACGAGTTCCTGGTCCGAGGCGAGGTCCTCGCGCAGCAGCTTGATGGCGACCGGGCCGTCGGGGCCCTCGCCCAGCCATACCGTTCCGGCGGAACCCCGCCCGAGCACCTGGTGGGCGGTGTACCGACTGCCGATCTTCCGTGCCAAAGCTGCTCCGACCCCTGAGTGGCTTCACCGCTCGCGCGTCGTCTCCGTCGCCGGGGCGGACGCGTTGGCGACAAAGTTACGCGGCCTGCCGCCGGTTCAGGGAACCGACGGCAGGTCTGCGTCGCTTTTCTTCGGAGAAATCACTCTCGGGAGTCGACAAATCTCCTGGGTCACCGCCCCAATTCCTCGATTCGCGGTGATTCCCGGTACCCGTTCCGCTGTCAACTCCAGTGCGGCGCCGCCGACTTCGGTGCGGTCGGCGGCGCCGGTGGGTCATGTGGTGGAGAACGTGAACCAGTTGAGGTTGACGAAGTCGGACGGCTGGCCGCTGGTGAAGGTCAGATAGACGTCGTGCTTGCCGGTCGTGCCGCCGATGTTGGCCGGAACGGTCTTCCAGCTCTGCCAGCCACCGGTGTCGGCGACGGCGAAGCTGCCGACAGGCGCGCTGGTGGGGCTGTCCAGGCGCACCTCGACAAGGCCGCTGACGCCGCCCGCCGCGCCCGAGGCGACCCGGGCCTTGAACTGCCGCGCGGGCGTGGAGCCGAAGTCCACGGAGTACTTCGCCCAGTCGCCGTTGGCGAGGCTGCCGAGGTTCTGGCCGCCGCCGGTGTCGGAGCAGGCCTCGGTGATGGTGCCGGTCTGGGCGAGGTAGTTCTCGGCCTGGAGGGTGGAGTAGGCGTCACCGCCGCCACCGGAGGTGCCCCCGGTGGTCGTGCCTGTGGTGGTGCCGGTGGTCGTACCGGTCGTGGTGCCGGTGGTCGTACCGGTCGTGGTCCCCGTGGTGGTTCCGGTCGTGGTGCCCCCCGAGCCGCTCGCCAGCACCTGGACGTAGTCCACGAGCAGGGAGCGGCCGGAGACGGTCGCCGCGGTCGGGGTCGTTCCGGCGAGCGCGTCGGGGAACGCCCCGCCCATGGCCAGGTTCAGCAGGATGAAGTGGCCGTGGTGGGTGGCGGAGGCCCAGGTGCCGGCGTCCATCTGTCCGGCGTTGACCGAGTGCCACTGCTGTCCGTCGACGAGCCAGCGCAGGGTCTCCGGGGAGGCGCTGCGGTCCCATTCGAAGGTGTAGGTGTGGAAGCCGGCCTGGCATGTGGCCCCGGGGCAGGGGCGGTTGTTGGCGATGCCGGAGGTCTCGTTGCACGGGCCGCCGGGGCTGACGCCGCAGTGGAGCACGCCCCAGACGGCGTTGATGCCGTTGACGTTCTCCATGATGTCGAACTCGCCCACGCCGGGCCAGTTCCAGTAGTTGCCCCGGTAGTTCTCGCCGAGGGTCCAGAACGCCGGCCAGTAGCCGAGCGCGGCGTTGCCGGTGACGTTCGGCATCTGTATACGGGCCTCGATGCGCAGCTTGCCGCCCGCCACGGGCTGGAAGTCGCTGCGCCGCGTCTCGACGCGGCCCGAGGTCCAGTTGCCGGCCCCGTCCTTGATGGCCGTGATCTTCAGATTGCCGCCGCCGTCCTGGCTCACGTTGGCGGGGTTGGCCGTGTAGTTCTGGATCTCCCCGGTGCCCCAGTTGGCGGGCCCGCCCGGGTAGGAGTGGCCGGTGTCGATGATCCAGTTGGTGCCGTTCGGAAGCGTGTTGGCCGCGCCGGTGAAATCATCGCTCCAGACCTGTGTCCAGCCGGTCGGTGGCGGTGGGACGCTGGCGTTCGCGGCCGAGAGCGCTCCCAGGACACTTGCGAGAAGAGCCATCGTTGCCCCGACCACCAACACCCGGAAACTGGTGAGCCGGCGGCGCCAGCCGCGCCGTTGAGTAGTGCGCATGACAAGTCCTCCTGCGAGGGGACGTGGGGTCGGAAAGGGTGCGCGGCGCAGGGAGACGGAAAAGACCACCGCCGCAGCCACTGTCCTGCGCTCCCGGCATCCCGTCAACACTTGGAGGCGTAAACGTTTCCGGCGTGTTTCCGCCCGCAAGAGGTGAAGGGGAACGTGAATATCTCGCGCGCCCCCTTGGCGCGGAGCCGGGAGGCACCGGATGGCGGAACCTCGCGTGCGTCTACTTGGGGGAGCCGCTGTTTTGGAGCTCGTTGATCCAGTGGTAGGCGTTCTTGATCCAGTCCCGGCTGGTCTCCCAGAAGTTGCGGCCGTTGGCGACCCAGTCGTCCAGCGGGCCGACCGTCCAGGCGAGCCAGACGATGATCGTCAGGATCACGATCACGGTCAGGCAGCCCTTGAGGCAGCCGAGGCCCGGAATGCGCGCACGGGTGCGCGGGCGGGGCTCGCGACGTGGACGGGGGGCGCGCGGCTCCGGGGCCGGGCGCTGCTGGGGCTGGGGCTGCGGTGCCGGACGAGGCTGCGGCTGGAGCGGCGGAGCGTACGGCGCCGGCGGGCCCGGGGCGGGCTGCTGCTGATACGGCTGCTGGTACTGCGGCTGCCGCGGATCGGCGTAACCCTGCTGGGCCTGCGGCCCGCGCTGGGGCTGCGCCTGGGGGGCGGCCTGGCGCCGGGGGCGGCGGCGCAGCGGATCCTCGCCGGGGTCGAGGTGCTGCTGGACCTGCGTCTGCTCGTTGCGGTCGCGTGCCGCGCGCATCTGCGACTGCCAGGGGTGCGGGCCCTGGGGCTGCTGGGAGGTGTCGCCGCCCGCGACCGGCGGCATGACGCGGGTCGGGTCGGCGTTCGGCACCGGCGGGAGCACGGTGGTCGGGTCGGCGTGGTTCCCACCGCCGTTCGATCCGCCATTCGGGCCACCCGGGGCGAGCACCTGGGTCGGGTCCGCGTCCGGGGCGCCGGAGCGGTTGGGCAGCACCTGGGTGAACGCGCTGTCGCCGCCACCGCTGCCGGGAACGGGCGCGGGGCTGGGATCGGGTGTGAGCAGGCCGGCGACGGCGAACGCGGCCTCGGCCTGCGCCGGGGAGGCGTGCACCCCGATGCCGTCCGCCACGACCCTCAGGGCGGCGGCGAGGTTCTCCGCGCTGGGACGCTCCTCGGGCTTCTTGCGCAGGCAGCGCTCCATCACCGTCCACAGCGGTTCGGGCACGGTGCTGGGGCGGCGCGGCTGCTCGCTGAGGTGCTGGTGGAGGACGGCGATGGGGTTGTCGCCCGAGAACGGGGGCCGTCCGGTGACGAGTTCGTAGAGCAGGATGCCCGCGCCGTAGATGTCGACGGCGGAGGTCTGCGGCCTGCCCTCCGCGGACTCGGGGGCGACGTAGGCGGGTGTGCCGACGAACTCGCTGGTCCGGGTGATGCCGGGCGAGTCCGCCAGACGGGCGATGCCGAAGTCGGTGAGGAGCGGGTGCATGAGCGAGCCGTCGGCGGCCTCGTCCGTGAGCAACAGCACATTCGCGGGCTTGAGGTCGCGGTGGACGACCTCGTCGGCGTGGCTGGCGGCGAGCGCGTCGGCGATCTGCGCGGTCAGGAGCGAGGCCGCGACCGGGCTGAAGGGCCCGTTCGCCCGCAGGTACCGGTGCAGGTCGGGGCCCTCGACGAGGTCCATGACCAGGGCGAGCAGATCGCCCTCGACGACCAGGTCGCGCACCCGGACGATATTGGGGTGGGTCAGGCGCAGGAGGACGGAGCGCTCCCGCAGGAACCGCATCACGATGTCGGGATCGGAGGCGAGCTCCTCCCGCAGGACCTTGATCGCCACGGTCTCGCCGGGGCGGGAGGCGGCCGCGTCACCGCTTTCGCGCACGTGGGCACGCCACACGGTGCCCGTGGCTCCGCGCCCGAGCGGCTCCTCGAGGAGATACTTGCTGCCTACCGGCCGCACGTCATGCGCTCCCTGGTCCTGTAATCGTGCTGGTCCTGCCTGAACCGCCCACTGTAATGGCGGGAGGCGGGCTCACGGCCCGCACGCACGGGTTGGGACGCGGTTTCCGCCGGGCTGGTTGCTTCTGGCCATGACGGGAACAGGCTGTTTCCTGGGCGTTTCCGCACCAGACAGGTCCATGGCCGACCGGATGAAGATCATGGATGGGGAGACCGGGAGCGCGCTGTCGGTGGCAGGTGGGAGGATGCAGGTCCACACCGGCACAGCATCCGGAAACCGGGGCGGGGCGCGGGAGTTCCGCGCCGAGCCGTGCCGAACCGCCGAAGCGCGGTGGGGGCGCCACGCTGCCTCCCTGCCGGGCGCGATGGGCAGAAGGGACCGCTGGTCGCGTATGCAGATCCGGCTGACCGTCCTCGGGCCGCGCAGCGGTCAGGCCTGCGACGTGCTCGTCACCGCGCCCGCCGGTACGCCGCTGAGCGCGGTCGCGGGAGCCATATCCGCCAGCGCCGGGGTGGGGCAGCCGTCCCGGTCCGGATCGGCGGTGACGCTGCACGCGGGCGCCGAGCGCCTCGCGCCCACCGCCGTGCTCGGCCATCCCCCGCTCGTCGACGGCGCCGCCGTCTCGCTGCACGGCCCGGCCGACGACCACGCGCTCCAGGCGCCCGGGCAGGTGCCGCGGCTCCAGGTGGTCGGCGGGCCCGACGCCGGCGGGGTGCACCTGCTCCACGGCGGACAGGTCCGCATCGGCCGCTCCGCCGAGGCGGATGTGCCCCTGGACGACCCGGACGTCTCCCGGCTGCACACCGCGGTCACGGTCGAGGCGGGCCAGGTCACCGTGGTCGACCTCGGCTCCACCAACGGGACCACGCTCGACGGGCTGGGCGTGGGACGGCGCCCGGTGCCGTTCGAGCCGGGCACACTCCTGCGGATCGGCGAGTCCACGCTCACGCTGGAGATGCCCGGCGCCGGGCGGGGCGAGGGCGCCGTTCCTCCCCCGCCGCCCAACCGGCCCGCCGTGCCGGACGGCGAGGGCCACCTCCAGGTCTCCCCCGTGCCCCGGCCGCCGTCGGTGCCCGTGCCGCCCGACGCGGGACCCGCTCCCGCGCAGGCCCCGGGATCACGGGCCAGGGCCCTGGCGAAGCGGCTGACCGCGGCCCGCTCGGGAGCGCGCGCCGCCGAGACACAGGAGCTGGACCGGCTCGCGGCGCGGCACCAGGAGATGCGCGCCCGACGCCCCGACCCGTCCGAGGTACTGCTGACGGCCATAGGGCCGGGTCCGCGCCTGTGGGAGCGCGGCCCGGGGCACCCGGACGCCCTGACCGTTCGCCTGGGCACCGTGGATGTGCCGGTCGCGGCGGCGCCGGTCGCCGTGGGACTGGGCGAGGCCGGGGTGCTCGGCCTGGCCGGGCCGGCGCCGAGGGTACGGGCGCTGGCCCGCTCGGTCGTGGCGCAGCTGGCGGCCCTGCATGGGCCGAGCGCCCTGGAACTCGTCCTGCTGGCCTGCGACGAGCAGGCCGAGGCATGGTCCTGGATGCGGTGGCTGCCGCAGCTGCGTCCCGCCCAGGGCCAGGACTGCCGCCTCCTGCTCGGGCTCGACGCCGATCAGCAGCAGCGGCGGATCGCGGAGCTGTCGGCGCGGCTCGAGCTCCCGCCCCCCAAGCGCGCCACGGTCGTCGTGGTGGACGAATCCTCCGGCCGCCGGGTGCGCGGGGATGTGGCCAGGCTGCTGGAGCGGGGGCCCGCCGCAGGGATCCACGCCCTCCACATCACCGCCGATCCGCAGCGGCTCTCGCCGGTCTGCGGCGCGCGGGCGGTGCTGACCGGCGAGGTGGCCGCGTATCTGGATGTGACGCTGCCGGACGGCTCGGCGATGGGCGAGGTGGTCGCGGACGCGGTCTCCCCCGCGTGGGCGGAGCGGTTCGCCCGTGCGCTGTCGCCGCTGCGGGAGGCGGAGGGGCCCCGGCCGCGCAGTGCGCTGCCGGAGCGCGCCAGGCTGCTCGACGCGCTGGATCTGGCGCTGGCCACGCCGGCGAAGATCTCGGCCCGCTGGTCGGAGCTGCCCGCCACGGGGGGTTCCACGGCCGCGGTCCTGGGGGTGGCCGCGGACGGCCGGTGCTCGGTGGATCTTGCGCAGGACGGGCCGCATCTGCTGGTGGGCGGGGCGCCCGGCTCGGGCAAGACGGAGCTCCTGCGCTCGGTGGCCGCCTCCCTGGCCGCCGCGGACCGGCCCGACCGGCTCTCGCTGGTCCTCGTCGACGGCGCCGGGGACGGCGCGGGCATCGGCGAGGGGCTGCGCACGTGTACGGATCTGCCGCACGTCTCCACGTATCTGGAGGCTTCGGACCCCGTCCGGATGAGGGAGCTGGCGCAGGCTCTGACGGCGGAGCTGAACCGGCGTGAGGACCTGCTGGACGGGCGGGACTTCGGCGCGTGGCAGGCGGAGCGGCTGCTCGCCGCGAGCCGGTTGATCGGGCAGCGGCGGCCGCATGAGGAGCGGCCCCGCAAGCCGTCGGAGCAGGGCGCGGTGAAGACCCAGGTACGGACGGAGCCGACGCTGCCGCGGCTCGTGGTCGTCGTGGACGACTTCGACGCCCTCGTGGCACCCGCGCTGGGCAGTCCGGGGCGGCCCTCGGCAGGGTCGATGGTGCGGGCGCTGGACGCGGTGGCGAGGCGGGGGGCTCGGCTGGGCGTCCATCTGGTGGCGTCCACGGGCCGCCCGGAGCGCACCTCGGGCGGTGAGGTCGACGAGCAGGCCCGCCTGAGAGTCGCCCTGCGCACCGACGATCCGGTCTCCTCCCGCCTGCTGGTCCACGTGGAGGACGCGGCGGGTCTGGACGAGGCGATTCCCGGGCGGGGCTACGTGCGGCGCCGGGACGGCTCCGTGACCCCTTTTCAGGCGGGGAGGGTCAGCGGCCGCATACCCCGGACGGCCACGCTGCGGCCGACGGTGGTCCCGGTGGAATGGCAGCGCATGGGCGACCCCCCGACCCGCCGCCCCGTCCGCGAACTGGGCAATGGCCCAACGGACCTGGCCCTGCTGGCCAGCGCCCTCCAGCGCGCCGCGGAATCCGCGGGCGCGCAGCCGTGCCCCCCGCTGATCTGAGCCCGGCACGGCCGGTGGGGTCATGCCGTTGTGACGGCCCACCGCGCTGGGGCGGTTCGGCCCGCGCGCGCCCCCGCCTCGCTCGGCGACTCCTGCCGCACCCCGTTCCATGGACCGTTGGACCAGCGGGGCTCCCCTGCCGCCCGGTCCCGGCTCCAGGGGTTTCCGACTCTCCATCACATCCTGATCACGATAGAAAGCGAGACGTCACAGGGAGCCTTGCGGGGGTATCCGCTACGGGCGTAGGACTGACGGACAGCAAGCCTCGCCCTCGGCGAATCTCGCGGTGAACGCGACCGGGAAGCACGCCGTGCCGGCGGGGGAACGGGGTTCGAGCGGGACGAAGCGGGGACTCGTCGACTCAAGCGGCATCCCCGCGCGGAGGGATGGAAACGATGCACGCACCACGCATATCGCGCGGGGGCCGCCGGGTGCTCGCCGTGACAGCTGTAGCCGCGCTCGCCCTCACCGCCGCAGGCTGCGGCGACGACGGGGGCGGCGGGAGCAAGAACGACAAGAGCGACAAGAGCGGCGGCGCGAGCAACTCCTCGGTTTCCCTCCCTGAACTCGGCGGCCAGAAGCTCCAGGTGGCCGCCGTCTGGACCGGCGCGGAGCAGGAGAACTTCCGCAAGGTCCTCGACGAGTTCGAGAAGCGCACGGGCGCCAAGGTCACCTTCGTCCCCACCGGGGACAGCATCTCCACCTTCCTCGGCACCAAGATCGAGGGCGGCCAGCCGCCGGACGTCGCGATGCTCCCGCAGGTCGGCGTGCTCCGGCAGTTCGCCAAGTCCGGCTGGGCCAAGCCCGCCGGGCCCGGGGCCACCGCCCAGCTCCAGAAGAACTACGGCAAGGGCTGGCAGGACCTCGGCGCCTACAACGGCAAGCAGTACGGCGTCTACTTCAAGGCCGCCAACAAGTCCCTGATCTGGTACAACACCGCCGTCTTCGAGAACGCGGGCGTCAAGGAGCCCAAGACCTGGGACGAGTTCCTCAAGACCGCCCAGACGGTCGCCGACTCCGGTGTCGAGCCGGTCTCGATCGGCGGCGCCGACGGCTGGACCCTCACGGACTGGTTCGAGAACGTCTACCTGAGCCAGGCGGGTCCCGAGAAGTACGACCAGCTCGCCCAGCACAGGATCAAGTGGACCGACCCCTCCGTCAAGCAGGCTCTGACCACCCTCGGCCGGCTGTTCGGCAAGAAGGAGCTCGTCGTCGGGGGCCAGAGCGGCGCCCTGCAGACCGAGTTCCCCAAGTCCGTCTCGCAGACGTTCGCCACCGACGACAAGGCCGGCATGGTCTTCGAGGCGGACTTCGTGGCCGGGGTCATCGGCTCCGAGACCAAGGCCAAGGTCGGCTCGGACGCCAAGGTCTTCCCGTTCCCGTCGGTCGGCGACTCCTCCCCCGTGGTCAGCGCGGGTGACGCGGCCGTCGCGCTCAAGGACGGCAAGGGCGCTCAGGCCCTGCTGACCTTCCTCGCCTCCACCGACGCCGCCAGGATCTGGGCCCAGCAGGGCGGCTTCATCTCGCCCAACAAGTCACTGGCCGACTCCTCCTACCCCGACGAGGTCTCGCGCGGCATCGCCAAGGCGCTCATCGCCGCGGGCGACGACTTCCGGTTCGACATGTCGGACCAGGCCCCGGCCGCGTTCGGCGGCACCAAGGGCTCGGGCGAGTGGAAGCGGCTCCAGGACTTCCTGAAGAACCCCAAGGACGTCTCGGGCGCCCAGTCGAAGCTGGAGGCGGACGCCGCCAAGGCCTACAAGAACGCCGGCTGAGGCAAGCCCCGTGGCCACCGCGACCGCGGGAGGCGCCGCCCAGCCGGGCAGCCCTCCCGCGCCGAGGAAGAGCGTTCTGGGGACACCGCGCTGGGTGGCGGTCCTGTTCCTGCTGCCCGCGCTGGTACTGCTCGGCGCGCTGGTCGTGTACCCGATCGGATATTCGATCACGCGCAGCCTGTTCAGCGCCGACAGCTCGCATTTCGTCTGGTTCGACAACTACGGGGAAGTGTTCACCAACCACGACACCCTGACCGCGGTCAAGAACAACGCGATCTGGGTGATCGTCGCCCCGACGGTCGCCACCACCCTCGGCCTGATCTTCGCCGTGCTGACCGAACGGGTGAGCTGGGGAACGGCGTTCAAGCTCCTCATCTTCATGCCCATGGCGATCTCGATGCTCGCGGCGGGCATCATCTTCCGCCTCGTCTACGAGCAGGACCCCGACAAGGGCGTCGCCAACGCGGTGGTCGTCGGCGTCCATGACACCTTCGCCGAAGCCTCCGCCTATCCCAGGGCCAGACCGCGGCCCAACGGGGATCTGGCCCCCTCCGGCGGTGGCGCGTTCACCACGAAGGCCCCCCACGAGGCGTCCACCCCGGTCGCCCTGCCGCTGATCGGCATCCTCGCCAAGGACCTGCCGGACGCCAGGCCCGCCAAGCCCCCGGAGCAGGCGAAGGAGGGCGGCAAGGGCGTCACCGGCACCGTCTGGCTGGACTTCAAACCGGGCGGCGGCGGCAAGCCGGGCCAGGTGGACCCCGGTGAGAAGGCGCTCAAGGGGGTGAAGGTCGAGGCCGTCAAGGACGGCAAGGTGGTCGCCTCCACCAGGACCGCCGACGACGGCACCTTCTCCCTCGACACCTCCGGGCCGGTGCGGCTGCGGCTGCCCTCGTCGAACTTCGCCGAGCAGTACGCGGGGGTCGACTGGCTCGGGCCGGACCTCGTCACCCCGGCGATCATCGGGGCGTACATCTGGATGTGGGCCGGGTTCGCGATGGTGCTCATCGCCGCCGGTCTCGCCTCGGTGCCGCGTGAGCTGCTGGAGGCCGCCCGGGTGGACGGCGCCAACGAGTGGAAGGTCTTCAGCCGGATCACGGTGCCCCTGCTGGCGCCGGTGCTGGTCGTCGTCCTCGTCACGCTGATGATCAACGTGCTGAAGATCTTCGACCTCGTGTACATCATCGCGCCCGGCTCCACCCAGGCCGACGCCAACGTCCTGGCGCTCCAGCTCTACCTGGAGTCGTTCGGCAGCGGCAACAACCAGGGCGTGGGCAGCGCGATCGGCGTCCTCCTCCTGCTGCTCGTGGTGCCGGTGATGATCTTCAACATCGTCAGGATGCGAAGGGAGGCGCGCCGATGACCACGATGGACGACGCCATGGCCCCCGGGGAGGCCGTCGCCTCGCCGCCGTCCGAGCGGCGGGACCCGGGCCTCGCCTCGCGGATCGCGGCCAGGACCGGGGGCGGGGTCCTGCGGGTCTTCCTCGTCCTCGTCGCCCTGTTCTGGCTCGTGCCGACGTTCGGCCTGCTCGCCTCCTCCCTGCGCGGCCCGTCCGACATCGCCGCCAGCGGCTGGTGGAAGGTCTTCTCCGAGCCGGCGCAGCTGACGTGGAGCAACTACGACAAGCTGCTGTCGAACGACACGATCACCAACTCGCTGTGGAACACGGTGCTCATCACCGTGCCGACCACGCTCCTGGTGGTCGTGGTCGGGTCGCTGGCGGGGTACGCGTTCGCCTGGATGGAGTTCCCCGGCCGGGACTGGCTCTTCCTGGTCCTCGTGGGCCTCCTGGTCGTGCCGATCCAGATCGGTCTGATCCCGGTCTCGAAGCTCTTCGGCGATCTGGGCCTGTTCGGGTCGATCACGGGCGTGGTGATCTTCCACACCGCGTTCGGCCTCCCCTTCGCGATCTTCCTGCTGAGGAACTTCTTCGCGGAGATCCCCCGTGAACTGCTGGAGGCGGCGCGGCTGGACGGGGCGGGCGAGCTGCGCCTGTTCGCCACCGTCGTGATGCCGCTGGGGGGCCCGGCGATCGCCTCGCTGGGCATCTTCCAGTTCCTGTGGGTGTGGAACGACATGCTGGTGGCGCTGATCTTCGCCGACCCCGACTCGGCGCCGATCACGGTGGCGCTGCAGAACCAGGTGCGGCAGTTCGGCGCGAACATCGATGTGCTGGCTCCGGGTGCGTTCATCTCGATGATCGTCCCGCTGGTGGTGTTCTTCGCCTTCCAGCGCCAGTTCGTCTCCGGCGTGATGGCGGGGGCGGTGAAGTAGAGCGCCCTTCCCCGCACCGCGCACCCGGCACCCCCATGGCCCGACTGGCGGCCATGGGGGTGTTCGACAGTCAGTGATCGGTTGACTACCGTACCTTTTGCCGGATTGTCCGGTATTGGTTGGGTTTCATAGTCGGATCACTTGGATGAGGCCTTGGTGCGATTCAGCATTGTCGTCCCCGTCTACAAGGTGCAGGCCTACCTCCATGAGTGCCTGGAGTCGGTGCTCACCCAGTCCTTCACCGACTTCGAACTGCTGGCCGTGGACGACTGCTCTCCCGACGCGTGCGGGGACATCGTGGACGAGTTCGCCGCACGGGACGGCCGGGTCAGGGCCGTCCACCTCCCCGAGAACACCGGCCTCGGCCCCGCCCGCAACGCCGGGCTCGAGCGCGCCACCGGGGAGTACGTGCTCTTCCTCGACAGCGACGACACCATGCTGCCGGGGTCGCTCCAGGCCATCTGCGACCGGTTGGAGGCGACCGGCAGCCCCGACATCCTCGTCTTCGACTACGCCCGCACCTACTGGAACGGCCGCACCGCGAGGAACGAGCGCGCCGAACTCGTCGCCGAGGACTCCCCCGAGGTCTTCACCCTCCATGAGCGCCCCGCCCTGCTGATGCTGCTGAGCGTGGTGTGGAACAAGGCCTACCGCCGCGACTTCGTCACCGCTCGCGGCCTGGCCTTCCCTCCGGGGGTGTACGAGGACGTCGCCTGGACCTATCCCGCGCTCGTCGCCGCCGAGCGCATCGCCTGCCTGGACCGCGTCTGCGTGCACTACCGGCAGCGCCGCCGCGGCAACATCCTGGGCACCAGGAGCCTGAGCCACTTCGACGTCTTCGACCAGTACGACCGCGTCTTCGCCCATCTGGACGCCCAGCCCGGGGCCGCCTCCTCCAAGGCGCTGGTCTTCGGCCGGATGGTGGACCACTTCTGCACGATCCTCAACAAGCCGGAGCGGGTGCCGCCCTCGGCCCGCGCCCGCTTCTTCCGGTCCGGCTCACGGCACTACCGGCGCCACCAGCCCGGCGACTACAGCCCGCCCAAGGGCGTCCCCGGACTGCGCCACCTGCTGATCAGGCTGCGCGCCAGGCCGCTCTACCAGGCGCTGTGGCACGCCAGAGCCACCCCTCCCAGGCTGCGCGAGCGACTGCTCGCGCCGAGCCGCAGGCTGGCCTCGGCCGTCCTCCACCTGCACTACCGCCTCCAGCGCCTGCGGCCGGTGGACCCGCGTCTGGCGGTCTTCGGCGCCTACTGGAACGGCGGCTACGCGTGCAGCCCCGCGGCGATCGAGGCGAAGGTCCGCGAGTTGGCGCCCGGGGTGCGCACCGCGTGGGTGACGGGCGCCGAGCACGCCCACACCCTGCCGGGCGCGGTGGAGCGGCTGGACCCCCGCTCGCTGCGCTTTTGGACGGTGATGGCGCGCGCCAAGTTCTTCGTCAACAACGTCCACTTCCCCCACCGCATGGGCAAGCGCCCCGGCACCGTCCATGTCCAGACCCACCACGGCACCCCGCTCAAGCACATGGGGGTGCACCTGCTCAACCATCCGGCGGCCGCGGAGGGCATGGACTTCGAGCGGCTGCTGGAGCGCTGCGACCGCTGGGACTTCAGCCTGTCCGCCAACCGCCACTCCACCCTCACCTGGGAGCGCGCCTACCCCAGCGGCCACCGGGCACTGGAGTACGGCTGCCCGCGCAACGACGTCCTGCATGCCGCGACCGCCGAGGACGTGCACGCGATCCGTGCACGCCTGGGCATCCCCGAGGACCGTACGGCGATCCTCTACGCGCCGACGCGGCGCGAGTATCTGAGGGACTTCCGCCCGCGCTTCGACCTCGAGGGGTTCGCCAGGGCGCTCGGCCCCGGCCATGTCCTGATGGTGCGGGCGCACTACTCCTACGCCGACCGCCCGGGGCTGAGGGAACTGCACGAGCGGGGGGCGCTCATGGACGTGTCGGCGCACCCGAGCGTGGAGGAACTGTGCCTGGCCGCCGACGCCCTGGTGACGGACTACTCGTCGATCATGTTCGACTACGCCAACCTCGACCGCCCGATCGTCGTCCACGCCGACGACTGGGAGGTCTACCGGGCGGTGCGCGGCGTCTACTTCGACATCCGGACCGAGGGGCCGGGCGTGGTGACCTCCACCGACGAGGAGCTGATCGAGGCGTTCACCTCGGGCGAGTGGTGCGGAACGCGCGCCACCGACATGCGCGCCGCTTTCCGGAAACGGTTCTGCGCCTTCGACGACGGGCGGGCGGCCGAACGCGTCGTACGCCATGTGTTCCTCGGGACGCCGGACGCGGTGCCCGCCGTCGTCCCCCTCGATGAGCGCTCCCCGGCCCCCGCGGCAGGAACCGTGCGGGCGTCGGCCCCCCTCGCGGGCGCCTGACCCCCGAACCACCCCGCCCCCGAACCACACCGCCCCCCGAAGCGCGCCGCCGCCCCCGGCGACCGCCCCCCACCCCGCACCGGCACGCAGCCCCTCGAACCCCGGGAGCGTCATGCCTCGTTTCAGCGTCATCGTCCCCGTGCACCGCGTGCGCGGGTATCTGCGCGAGTGCCTGGACTCGGTGCTCGGCCAGTCCTTCACCGACTTCGAGCTCATCGCGGTGGACGACCGCTGCCCCGACGGCGGCGGGGCGGTCATCGACGAGTACGCGGCCAGGGACCAGCGGGTCGTGCCCGTGCACCTGCCCCGCAACGTGGGTCTCGGGCCCGCCCGCAACGAGGGGATGGCCCGCGCGCGCGGCGACTACCTGCTCTTCCTCGACAGCGACGACCGCTGGACCCCCGGGACCCTGGACGCGATCGCCGCCCGGCTGGCCGGGACCGGCGACCCGCAGATCCTCGTCCTCGACTACGCCCGCACCTACTGGTGGGGGCAGGTGCAGCGCAATGTCCTGTCGCGGATCCTGGCCGCGGACGGGGTCTTCACCGTCCGCGAGCGCCCGGAGCTCCTCGACCTGATCATGGTCGCCTGGAACAAGGCGTACCGGCGTGACTTCGTCGAACGCGAGGCCTTGGCCTTTCCGGCCGGCGCCTACGAGGACACCGCCTGGACCTTCCCCGCCCTGCTGTCCGCGCGGCGGATCGCCTGCCTGGACCGGGTCTGCGTGCTGTACCGGCAGCGCCGAACGGGCAGCATCCTCACCACGCCCGGCAGGGCGCACTTCGACGTCCTCGACCAGTACGACCGGGTCTTCGCGTTCACCGCGCACAGCCCCGCGACCGCCGAGTGGCGGCACGACCTGCACCGCACGCTCTACCGGAAGATGGCCGAGCACTGCCTGGAGGTCCTGGCCAGGCCGGACCGGATCCCGCGCACCGCCCGCGCCGAGTTCTTCCGCAAGGCCGGGCTGCGCTACCGGCGGTACCGGCCGGTGGGATACCGGGGACCGCGGGGCATGGCCGGGCTCAAGTACGTGCTCGTGCTGCGGGGCGCCCACCGGACGTTCGAGGCGCTCAGGGCGGCCAACAGGCTGCGGGTGGCGGCGCGCGAGCGCCTGGGGCCCCTGCGCGCGGCCGCCTCCCGTGCCCGCACGGCCCTGTACTACCGGGCGCAGCTGCGGCGGCCGGTGGACGAGAACCTGGCGGTCTACAGCTCGTACTGGGGCCGCGGCTACGGCTGCAACCCGGCGGCCGTGCACGCCAAGGCCCTCGAGCTCGCCCCGCACATCCGCGGGGTGTTCCTGGTGACCGAGGACGCCCGTGAGCACGTCCCGCCCGGGGTCGAGGCGGTGGTGATCGGCAGCCGCCGCTACTGGGAGGTCATGGCTCGCGCCAAGTACACGTTCAACAACGTCAACTTCGAGATGGCCGTGCGCAAGCGCGAGGGCACCGTGCATGTCCAGACCCAGCACGGCACACCGCTCAAGCTCATGGGCGTGGACCAGCACGTCTTCCCCGCGGCGGCACGCGGCGAGAACTTCACCAAGCTGCTGGAGCGCGCCGACCGCTGGGACTACTGCCTGTCGTCCAACCGGCATTCCACGCGGGTGTGGGACCGCGCCTACCCCTGCGGGTACCGGACGCTGGAGTACGGCTATCCGCGCAATGACGCCTTCTACACGGCAACTCCCGAGGAGGTGCTGCGGATCCGGGAGAGGCTGGGTCTGCCGCCGGGGACGGTGGCGCTGCTCTACGCGCCGACGCACCGCGACTACTCCCGCGACTTCGAGCCCCAGCTCGACCTCGAGCGCTTCTGCGCGGCGCTCGGCCCCCGGTTCACGGTGCTCCTGCGGGCGCACCACTTCTACGACGAGTCACCGCGGGTGCGGGCGCTGGTCGAGAGCGGAAAGCTCGTCGACGTCACGGGCCACCGCTCGCCCGAGGAGGTCTGCCTGGCCGCGGACGCGCTGATCTGCGACTACTCCTCCATCGTGTTCGACTACGCCAATCTCGACCGCCCGATGGTGGTGTACGCCAACGACTGGCAGGTCTACCGGGAGACCAGGGGCGTCTATTTCGACCTGATGGCCTGCCCGCCGGGGCCGGTGGCCGGGACGCAGGAGGAACTGGTCGAGGTGTTCCGGTCGGGGGCGTGGTCGGACGAGCGGTCGGCGGCGGCCCGGGCCGCGTTCCGGGAGCGGTTCTGCGAGTTCGACGACGGGCGCGCCGCCGAGCGGGTGGTGCGCGCGGTCCTGCTGGGCGAGGCCGAGGTCCCGCCGGTCGCCCCGCCGCACGAGCGCACCCCGGCCGTCTCCCCCGAGCGGGCCAGGCTGCTGGTCCGGGGAACGGCCGCGATCCCCCAGCCGGGGCACGCCGCCGTCACCGCGGCGCCGTCCTGAACCCGTCGGTCCACCGTCGCCGCACCGGAAATCCGCCGCACCGGAGTTCCGCAGCAAGCGCGCCGCACCGGAAGTCCGCCCCACCGGAAATCCGCCCCACCGGAGGTCCGCCCCACCAGAAGTCCGCCCCACCGGAGGTCCGCCGCACCGGAGGTCCGCCGCAAGCGCGCCGCACCGGAGGTCCCCGCACCGGCGGCGGCGGTCCGCGCCACCGACACCGGAAAGCCGAGGAGCCATGCCCCGACTGAGCATCGTCGTCCCCGTCCACAACGTCCGCGGCTACCTGTCCTCCTGCCTGGACTCGATCCTGACGCAGTCCTTCACCGACTTCGAGGTCATCGGCGTGGACGACGCCTCACCCGACGGGTGCGGGCGGATCCTCGACGAGTACGCCGCCCGGGACCCCCGGATCACCGCCGTGCACCTGCCGCGCAACGTCGGGCTGGGCCGGGCCCGCAACGCGGGCGCCGCCCGCGCCACCGGCGACTACCTGCTCTTCCTCGACAGCGACGACTCCTACTCCCCCGGCGCCCTGCGGGCCGTCGCCGAGCGGCTGGCGGCCACCGGCGACCCCGACATCCTGGTCTTCAACCACGTCCGGACCTCCTGGCGCGGATCCGGTGGCCGCAGCGACACGGTGGACCTGCTGCGCTCGGCGGGGAAGGACACGTTCACCGTCCATGAGCGCCCCGAGTATCTGCGCCTGTTCCTGGTGGCGTGGAACAAGGCGTACCGGCGGGAGTTCTTCACCGGGCACGGACTGGCCTTCGCCCCGGGGCTCTACGAGGACGCGCCGGTCACCTACCGGGCGATGCTGCTCGCGCGGTCCATCGCCTGCCTGGACCGGGTCTGCGTGGAGTACCGGCAGCGCCGCCAGGGAGCGATCACCTCCACGCCGGGGCGCAAGCACTTCGACATCTTCCCGCAGTACGACGCCCTGTTCGACTTCCTCGACGGCCGACCCGACCTCGACGACCTGGCGCCCGCGGTCTTCACGCTTGCCATCGGGCACTTCCTGAGCACGGTGGACAACCCCCAGCGGGTGCATCCCGCCGACCGCAGGGAGTTCTACCGCGCGGCCTCCCGCTTCTACCGGCGCCGGCTCCCCGAGGGCTTCCGGCTGCCCGAGGGGCCGTCAGGAGAGCGCTTCGCGCTGCTCGCCCGGGGAGCGGGCCCGGCCTACACCGCGCACCGCAACGCCGCGGCACGCGAGCGCCTGCGGTCGGCGGCCGCACGCGGACTCGGTCCTCACCTGCGGCGGCTGCGGCGGGCCGCCGACCGGTACGCCTACCGCCGCCTGCTCAGGCTCCCCCTGGACGAGAACCTGGCCGTCTTCACCGCCTACTGGAACCAGGGGGTGTACTGCTCGCCGGCCGCCCTCGAACGCGCCGCACGCGAGCTCGCCCCCGGCCTTCGCTGCGTGTGGGTGGTCAAGCCCTCTGCGGTGGAGTCGCTGCCGCCGGGCACCGACCATGTCGAGCCGGGCACCCGCCGCTACTGGGAGGTCATGGCCCGCGCCGCATACTTCATCGGCAACACCGACTTCCCTCACGACATCGAGAAGCGCGAGGGCAGCGTCCATGTGCAGACCCACCACGGCACCCCGCTGAAGACCATGGGCCTGGACCGGCTGCCCCGCCCGGCGGCGGCCACCGGGGTCAACTTCGGCCGGATGCTGCGCCTGGCCGACCGCTGGGACTACAGCGTCGTCGGCAACCCGCACTCGGCCGAGGTGTGGGAGCGCGCCTACCCGGCCGCGTACCGGACGCTGGCGCACGGGACTCCGCGCAATGACGTCTTCTTCACCGCGACCGCCGCCGATGTCGCCCGCGTCCGCGCCGGGCTCGGTATCGCCGAGGACCGCACGGCCGTGCTCTACGCCCCGACCCGCCGCGACTACCGCAAGGGGTACCTCCCCCGGCTCGACGTGGAGCGCCTCGCCCGGCGCCTCGGGCCCGGATACCAGTTGCTGGTGCGGCTGCACCACTCCTACGCCGAGGACCCGCTGCTGGCTCATCTGGCGGCCGAGGGTCTTGTGCTCGATGTGTCGGCGCACCCCGGCGTGGAGGAGCTGTGCCTGGCGGCGGACGCCCTGGTGACGGACTACTCGTCGATCATGTTCGACTACGCCTGCCTGGACCGGCCGATCGTCGTGCACGCCGACGACTGGCCGGTGTTCACCGCATCGAGGGGCGTCTACTTCGACCTGCTGTCCGGGGCACCCGGCGACACGCCGGGGGTCGTGGCCAGGACCGAGGACGAACTCGTCGAGGCGTTCGTAGGCGGGCTCTGGGACTCGCCGGAGGCGGCACGGCTGCGTTCCGCGTTCCGGGAGCGGTTCTGTGTGTTCGAGGACGGCAGGGCCGCCGAGCGGGTGATCCGCTCGGTGGTGCTCGGCGAGCCGGACGAGGCACTGCCGCCGTTCGCCCCGATGGCGGAGCGCACCCCGGCGCCCGGGCCCCGGCCCAGGAGGACCCGCCTGGTGACCAGGAAGGTCACCGGCATGACGGCCGCCCCGCTGATGAGCGGGGCCACCTCCTCGGGCACCGCGAGCCAGGACACACAGCAGTAGAGGGCCGCCGCCCCACCGAGCAGGTTCACCGCGCCCGTGATCGGGTAGAGCGCGAACGCCCGCCAGGTGGGGCGGGTCCGGCAGGTCACCCAGGAGTTCAGCAGGAAGGAACCGGTCAGGCCGGCGGAGAAGGCCAGGGCATGCGCCACCAGATAGGGCAGCCGGGGAATGAGCGCCAGATAGGCGGCATAGTAGGTGGCGGTGTTCAGCACCCCGATGAGCGCGAAGCTCAGGAATTGCCGCCGAAGGCTCATTTCTGTCCCACGGCCGCGGCTTCGCCACTCTTTTGGCGCAATGGAATCGCACGGAAGTCCGCATCGGTTTCCCTTACGACATAGTGGGGCCGCTGCTTGCTTTCCCGGTAGATCCGTCCGACATACTCGCCGACCACTCCGAGGGTCACCAGCTGGATTCCACCGAGCCCGACGACAACGGTGATCAGCGTGGCGTATCCGGGGGTTTCCACACCATGGAGGAGTACCCCGCAGATGATCCAGACGGCGTAGGCGGACGCGGCGGCGGCCAGCGAGATACCGACGTGGACGGCAAGCCTCAGCGGCTTGCTGTTGAACGAGATCAGACCGTCGACGCCGTAGTTGAGCAGGTTCTTGCCGCCCCATTTGGAGCGCCCGGCGGCGCGGGCGCTGTTGGGGTAGTCGAAGCAGACCGTGTCGAAGCCGATCCAGGAGAAGATCCCCTTGGAGAAACGGTTGCTCTCCGGCAGGGCCAGGATGGCGTCCACCGCCTTGCGCGAGAGCAGCCGGAAGTCCCCGACCCCGTCCATGAGCTCCACATCCACGTACCGGGTGGCCAGCCGGTAGTAGAGCCGGGACAGCAGCCTGCGCACCAGCCCCTCGCCCTGGCGGTCCCGTCTGGCCACCACCTGGTCGTAGCCGCGCCGGTACAGCTCCACCATCCGGCCGATCAGCTCCGGCGGGTGCTGGAGGTCGCCGTCCATGAGCACGGTCGCCTCCCCCGTGCAGGAGCGCAGCGCGGCCAGGACCGCCGCCTCCTTGCCGAAGTTCCGGCTGAACGACACATAGCGCACCCGGTTGTCGGCGGCGGCGAATTTACGCAGGGCCTCGCGCGTTCCGTCCGAGCTGCCGTCGTCGACGTAAGTGATTTCGAAGCTCTCCGTGATCCTCGCCAGCGACTCGAGCAGCGTCGAGTGAAATAGCCCGATCACATCGACTTCGTTGTAGCACGGCACCGCAATGGAGATTTCGACCACATCGCGGACACTACACTGCGAAAAATCTCATCGGCTCGAACAACAGGCGCTCACCATGAAATCCATTGATTTGGCCGAACCCCGGCTGGAGACACCCGAGGAGAAGGACACCCGCACTCCCGCGCGACTGGTCGCGCTGGGGGTTTCCGCCCTCGCGCTCGGAATGCTGACCGTGGCCTCGTGGGCCGGTCTCGATGTGCGGCCCAGCGGCGACGACTGGTGCTTTCTGCCGAAGGTGCGCGACCACGGAATCGGGCGGCTGGTCCACGACTTCTACTTCGCCGAGAACGGCCGGATCGCCAACGCGGTGGCGGTCGGCCTCTACAGCAGGGCCGGACTGCTCGGGCACCGGCTCTTCCCCGTCGTCACCGCCGTGGGGACGGTCGCGGTGCTGTTCGCCCTCGTCAGCGCGCTGTGGCGGGCGCTCGGCCTGAGCGCCCCGGCCGCCGTCCGCCTCGCCGCGGCGGCGACCGCCTCCGCGCTCTTCCTGCTGGCGCAGCCGAATCCGTACCAGACCCTCCTGTGGCCGGCGAGCTCCGTCTCCCACACCGTGCCCCCGGTGCTGGCGCTTGCGGCGGTGGCGTTCGCGGTCGGGGCGCGGCGGCCCCGGTACCGGTGGTGCGCCGCCGCCGTGGCGTTCCTGACCGGGGTGTGCCTGGGCACGCTGTCCGAGGAGACATCGGTCGTCGCCCTCGTGTCGCTCGGCGCGTTCCTGCCGGCGCACCGCCGGATGCTCGCGGAGGGCGCACGCCGGTACGCGGCCGTCTGCGCGGGCCTGGGCGTGGCCGGTCTGGCGACGGGGCTGGCCGTGCTCGCCACCTCGCCGGGCGCGCGTGCGCGCCGGGCACGGCTGGGGGTGCACTCCTCCGCCTTCTCGCCGGGGGAGCAGGCGGCGGCCGTGCGCGACTGGCTGAGGATCATGGTGACGCTGGCCTCCACCTGGCAGTACCTGGCGGCCGTCGCCGTCGGCCTTCTGCTCGGGGTGGTCACCCAGGCCGCCCCCCGGGTGCGCGTTCGCCCTCTGCTCGCCCTGCCCGCCGGGGTGTTCGCGCTGGCCGCCCTTGCCGCGACCCTGGTCGTGAGGCCCGCGTTCGGCAAGTGGACCTCGCTGTCCTCGCGCACCTGGAACGACTACCTGCTCCTGCTGGTGGTGGTGCTGGTCGGCTACGGGGCGCTGCTCGGGATGGCGGCCCGCCGGTGGCAGCGCCCGCCGACCGGCGTCACCACGGTGCGGGCCGCCGTGTTCTCGGCCGTCGTGGCCGCCTGGTGCGTGGCGGGACTGGCGCCCCCCACGTTCCGGATGGCCGCGGACACCGCCGCCCGGGCGGCACGCTGGGACCGGCAGGACGCCCGCCTCGAGGCCGCCGCCGCCCGAGGGGTCCGCGCACCCACCTATGTCCCGCAGCCGATCGGCGGCCTGCGCGAGCCCTTCTCCCTGCCGAGGAACCGGGACTGGGCGGCCACCTGTGTGGCCCGCTACTACCGCGTGCCCTCGGTGAGCCCTTCGGATGCCGGGGACGGCACGAATCCGCCGGGCCCGCGCCGGCGCAGCGGTCCCGTCAACGCGCGCAGCACCGACCGCGGCTCGACGGCCCAGCGGGTGGCCCTTCTGACCGGCTCCGAGGTCAGGACCACGGCGAAGGCGGCGGAGCCCGCGGTCACCATCACGGCGCCGAATACCCCACCCCAGGCGGCGAGCGAGTACAGGCCGTAGGCCTGCGCCGCCTGCACCACGAGGCCGTGCAGCAGGTACGGGTACATCGTCACCGTGCCGAGCGCCGTGAACGCGGCCCGGTGGCGCGGCACCCAGGCGAAGAAAGCCACGACCAGTGCGCCCGAGACGACGAGCATGGCCGCGCGCACCACCAGGTACTGCGTCAGGCCGACGTGCAGCTCGGTGTGGCTGTACTGCATCGGCATCCAGTTGGGGCTGGCCCTCGGCGCGATCCACCACGCTCCGGCGGCGGCCGTGGCGGCGGCGCCCACGCCGAAGCGGCGCACGGCCGGACGGCGCAGCCGCCGGAAGTGCTCGGGGGCCATCCGAAGGCCGATGACGAACCAGGGCAGGAACTGCAGCACCCGCGGCAGCGCCAGGTCGTAGTGGATGAACGTGGTCCCGGAGGCGAGGGAGACCACGACCGACACGGCGACCGGTCGGCGCACCGCCGTCCACACGGGGACGGTGATCCGCCACACGAACAGGGCGAGGAGGAACCAGCACAGATAGGTGGGGGTGGTCGGGGTGATCGCGAACGGGCGGCCCCAGGCCAGGGTGAACAGGGCGGTGTAGGCGGTCTCGAAGATCAGATACGGCAGCAGGACGGTGGCGGCCAGCTTGCGGATCTGCTCGGGGCGGCCGGTGAAGCCTCGTGAGAAGTAGCCCGAGAGCAGGACGAACGCGGGCATGTGGAAGCTGTAGAGGAACAGATAGGCCGCCTTGACCACACGCATCTCGTTGATCAGCGGCCCCCAGTTGTGGCCGATCACGACGAGCACGACGAGCAGGAACTTGGCGTTGTCCAGGAACGGGTCGCGCGCCGGCGCCGGCCTGGACCGGGCGGACGGCACCGGTGACTCGACGGCGGCTCGCGAGAGGGCGGCGGGTGCGGTCATTGCACGGAGGCTAGTGACGCCCTTTTTGTCTGGATGGCCGACTCACGCACGTTTTACGGAAATCCGCCAGTAGGACAACCCGAACGGCGCACCGGCGCCAGGCAGTCGAGCGAAGCCCCCAACGCCGAAGGGCGGCCCTCCCGCGGGGAGGCCGCCCTTCGGTCATCGTTCGAACGCTCAGTGGAGCGTCTTGTTGCGCAGCAGGGTGCGGATCGTGCGCATGGCCACGGACAGGTTGGCCAGGTCGAACTGCTCCGACCCGCGGATCTCCTCCAGGGTGGTGCGGGCACGGGTGACCAGTGCCGCGTTCTTGCCCTCCCAGGCCTGGAAGCGCTCCTCCGGTGTGCCCTCGGCCGTGACGAGCACGTCCGCGGTCAGCGCCGACTGTGCGGCGAACAGGTCCTCGCGGATGGCCGCACGCGCCATCGACTGCCAGCGGTCGGCCCTCGGCAGCTCGATGATCCGATCCAGCAGCTGGGTGATCTGGAGCCGGTCCCCGAGGTCGTAGTACACCTCGGCGACGTCCAGCGGCGCCTTGGCCGTGCGGTCCGCGACGTCCACGATGTCCAGGGTCGGGAACGCCGAGGAGAAGCCCGCGACCTTGGTCGCCGGTTCGTCCGGCACGCCCTCCTTGGTCAGCTCGTCGTGGATGCCCTGGTACCACTCCAGGTCCGAGCCGCGCAGCAGTTTGGGCAGCTGCGCCCAGACCTGGGAGACGCCCTCGGCGAACAGCTCGATGCTCTTGGCGATGTCCAGCGGCTGCGGGCGGTTGTTGAGCAGCCAGCGGGTGGCCCGCTCGACCAGGCGCCGCGAGTGCAGGCGGATCCGGGTCTGGACCCCGGCCGGGACCTTGTTGTCGAGCGCCTCGACCTCGTCCCAGATCTGGTTGTGCTTGAAGATCGCCCGGGCCGCGGTGTGCGCCCGCACGATCTCCTCCGTGGACGCCCCGGTCTCCTCGCGCAGGCGGTGGATGAAGGTGATGCCGCCGGCGTTGACCGTGTCGTTGACCAGGACCGTGGTGACGATCTCGCGGCGCAGCGCGTGGCTGTCGATCTGCCCGGCGAACTGCTCGCGCAGCGGCTTGGGGAAGTACTCGTGCAGGAGCTCGCGCAGGTACGGGTCGTCGGGCAGGTCGGTGGCCAGCAGCTCCTCGGCCGTGACGATCTTGGTGTAGGCCAGGAGGACGGCCAGCTCCGGCTGGGTCAGGCCCTGACCGGCGTTGAGCCGCTCGCGGATCTGGCGGTCGGCGGGCAGGAACTCCAGCGCCCGGTCCAGCAGCCCGTCGCGCCCCAGCTTGCGCATGAACCGCTGGTGGGCCTGCAGAAGGCTGGGGGCCTGGGCGACGGAGTTGGCCAGGGCGACGTTCTGCGCGTAGTTGTTGCGCAGGACCAGGGCGCCCACCTCGTCGGTCATGTCGGCGAGCAGCTTGTTGCGCTGCTTGACCGTCATGTCCCCCTCGGTGACCACGCTGTTGAGGAGGATCTTGATGTTCACCTCGTGGTCGGAGGCGTCCACACCCGCGCTGTTGTCGATCGCGTCGGTGTTGATCCTTCCGCCCTGCTGGGCGAACTCGATGCGGCCGAGCTGGGTCAGGCCCAGGTTGCCGCCCTCGCCGACGACCTTGACCCTCAGGTCCTGGCCGTCGACGCGGATGGCGTCGTTGGCCTTGTCGCCGACGTCGGCGTTGGACTCGGTGGAGGCCTTGACGTAGGTGCCGATGCCGCCGTTCCACAGCAGGTCCACGGGGGCCTGGAGGATGGCCTTCATCAGCTCGGCGGGGGTCATCTTGGTGATGTGCGGCTCGATGCCCAGCGCCGCCCGCACCTGCGTGGTGATCGGGATCGACTTCGCGCTGCGCGGGAAGATCCCGCCGCCCGCCGAGATCAGGCCGGTGCCGTAGTCCGCCCAGGAGCTGCGCGGCAGCTCGAACATCCGGCGCCGCTCGGCGTAGGAGGTGGCCGCGTCCGGGGCCGGGTCGAGGAAGATGTGCCGGTGGTCGAAGGCGGCCACCAGCCGGATGTGCTCCGACAGGAGCATGCCGTTGCCGAACACGTCACCGGACATGTCGCCGACGCCGACGACCGTGAAGTCCTGCGTCTGGGTGTCGTGGCCGAGCTCGCGGAAGTGCCGCTCGACCGACTCCCAGGCGCCGCGGGCGGTGATGCCCATCTTCTTGTGGTCGTAGCCTGCCGAGCCGCCGGAGGCGAAGGCGTCGCCGAGCCAGAAGCCGTAGGCGTTGGCGACCTCGTTGGCGATGTCGGAGAACGTGGCGGTGCCCTTGTCGGCGGCGACCACGAGGTAGGTGTCGTCCTCGTCGTGGCGCACGACGTCCTGCGGGGGCACGACCTCGCCGCCGACGAGGTTGTCGGTGATGTCCAGCAGACCGGAGATGAAGGTCTTGTACGAGGCGATGCCCTCGGCCAGCCAGGCCTCGCGGTCCACCGACGGGTCGGGCAGGTGCTTGCCGACGAAGCCGCCCTTGGCGCCCACCGGCACGATCACCGTGTTCTTGACCATCTGCGCCTTGACCAGGCCCAGGACCTCGGTGCGGAAGTCCTCGCGGCGGTCGGACCAGCGCAGGCCGCCTCGGGCGACCTTGCCGAAGCGCAGGTGGACGCCCTCGACCCGCGGCGAGTACACCCAGATCTCGAACGCCGGGCGGGGCGCGGGCAGATCCGGGATGGCCCGCGGGTCGAACTTCATCGACACGTACGAGTGCGGCTGGCCCTGCGAGTCGCGCTGGAAGTAGTTGGTGCGCAAGGTGGCCTTGATGAGTGTGAGGAACGAGCGCAGGATGCGGTCCTCGTCCAGGCTCGCCACCTTGTCCAGCGCGCCGTCCAGCTCCTCCAGCAGCCCGTCGGTCAGCTCGCTGCCGGCCGCCTGGTGGCCCGGGGACAGCCGCGCCTGGAACAGGTTCACCAGCAGGCGCGTGGTGTGGACGTTGGTCTGGAGGGTGGTCTCCATGTAGTCCTGGCTGAACGTGGAGCCCGCCTGGCGCAGGTACTTGGCGTAGGCGCGCAGCACCGTGGCCTGGCGCCAGGTCAGACCCGCGCGCAGCACCAGGGAGTTGAAGCCGTCGTTCTCCGCACGCCCGGTCCACACCGCGGCGAAGGCGTCCTGGAAGCGCTCGCGGGCGTCGTCGCTCAGATCCCCGGAGGAGACGTCCACGCGCAGGCCGAAGTCGTAGACCCACGCCTTGGAGCCGTCGGCGCGGCGCAGCTCGTAGGGCCGCTCGTCGACGACCTCGACGCCGAGGCGCTGCAGAACCGGCAGGACCTCGGTGAGGATGACCGGCTCACCGGTGCGGTAGATCTTGAACCGGCGCTCACCCGGGGCGGCGCCCACCGGCTCGTACAGGCTCAGGGTGAAGTCGCCGCCCGGCCACAGGCCCTCGATGTGCTGGAGGTCGGCGACCGCGGTGCGCGGCGGGAAGTCCGCCTTGTAGCCCTCGGGGAAGGCCTGGGCGTAGCGGCGGGCCAGGGCCGCGGCCCGCTCCTCGCCGCACTCGGACAGCAGCGCCTCGGCGAAGCCGTCGGCCCAGGAGCGGGCGGCCTCGGCCAGCCGGGCCTCGATCCGCTCGACCTCGGCGTCGGGGAGCTTGCCGAGCTCCGTGCCGGGCTCGACCCGCACCACGAAGTGCAGCCGGGAGAGCACCGATTCGGTGTGCAGGGCGGTGAAGTCCACGGCCCGGCCGTTCAGCTCCTCCATGAGGATGCCGGTCAGGCGCAGCCGCACCTCGGTGGTGAAACGGTCCCTCGGCACGTAGATCAGCGCCGAGTAGTAGCGGCCGTACTCCTCCTTGCGCAGGAACAGGCGCAGCCGGCGCCGCTCCTGGAGGTAGAGCACGCTGGTGGCGATGGACAGCAGTTCGTCGACCGAGGTCTGGAAGATCTCGTCGCGCGGGTAGGTCTCGAGGATCTGGAGCAGGTCCCGGCCGTCGTGGCTGTTGGCGGAGAAGCCGGCCTTGGCCAGCACCTCCTCGACCTTGCGGCGCACCACCGGCACCCGGCGCACGGACTCGGTGTACGCGGCCGAGGAGAACAGGCCGAGGAAGCGGCGCTCGCCGATCACATTGCCCTCGGCGTCGAACGTCTTGACGCCGATGTAGTCCAGATAGGACGGGCGGTGCACGGTGGCGCGGCTGTTGGCCTTGGTGAGGACGAGCAGCTGCTTGTCACGGGCCTTGGCGCGGGCCTGCGCGGTCAGGCGGCCGAACGAGTGGGACAGCGGGTGGCCGGAGTCGCCCTGCTGGGGGTCCGAGCGCAGTATCCCCAGGCCCGTGCCCGGCACCGCGACGAGCATGTCCTCGGGGTCTCCGCCGTCGCCGACCTCGGTGGTCAGCTCGTACTCGCGGTAGCCGAGGAAGGTGAAGTGGTCGTCGGCCAGCCAGCGCAGCAGCTCCCAGGCCTCGCCGACCTCCTGCTCGGGCAGCGGCGGCGGGGAGGTGGCCAGCTCGTCGGCGACACGCAGCGCCGAGTCGCGCATCTTCGCCCAGTCCTCGACGGCCTCGCGGACGTCGGACAGGACGCGGCGCAGGTCGGCGGCGATCGCCTTGAGGTCCTCGCGGTCGGTCTCGCGGTCGATCTCGACGTGCATCCAGGACTCGGTGACCGCGTCCGGGGGCAGCTGCTCCTCCTCGCCGGTGCCGGGGCGGCAGGAGGGGCCGATGATCTCCAGGAGCTTGCCGGTCACGTCACGGCGCACGACCACCTGGGGGTGGATGACGATGTGGATGGCCCGGTCCTGGCGCGAGAGCTCATTGGTGACCGAGTCGACGAGGAAGGGCATGTCGTCGGTGACGACCTCGACCACGGTGTGGCTGCACGTCCAGCCGTTCTCCTCGACCGTGGGCGTGTGGACGCGCACGTTCGCGGTGCCCTGCGGGCGCTGTCCGGCGAGGCGGTAGTGCGACAGGGCCGCCCCGTAGACGTCGACCGGGTCCCGGTCGAGCAGGTCCTCCGGGGCGGTGTGCAGGTAGTACCGCTGCAGAAATGCCTCGAGAGCGCCAGGGGCGAGGCCCTGCTCCGGTTGTCCCCCCGCGGGGCTGTTCTCAGCTACCCGGGCGGCTCGCTTGAGCAGCTCGGCCTTGGCTTCGTCCAGCTTGGTCTGCATGGTCCTCTGGCTCCTGTCGCGCGCCGTTGCGTGACGTTAGATGAGTGCGGTGATCGGCCGCGCGTGTCTGGCGCGGAACCGGAAAACCGGCCCCTTGACGACGGTAGGCCGGATTGCGGTTTCTCGGGCTGTAATCCGAGGGAAGTGTCCGCTCGCTGTGGGAACGGTCGAGCGATCCGCCCCGGTCACGGCACGGCGGGGTCCACGCGGCCGGGCAGAGGCACCATCGCCCCCGGCGGGTATGGGGCTGATCACGAGGTCCAGGCTATCGCCCCCCGGGGCGGGCCTGTCAGCGGCCTTATATGTACAAACCGATGAGTAGATGTGGACGCCGTGGACAGTGCGGCACGGCGGCTGTCCTCTTGCCGGAACGGGGACGGACAGGCACGTTGGGAACGTCGGATCCGGGCCCGCCGGAGGCGGGTCCGCTGGTGTTGCGGACCGGATGGGCGGTGCGGTGCGATGGCGGCGAAGATCCTCATGGTGACCGGGGACGCGGCGGAGTCCCTGGAAGTCCTCTACCCCTACCAGCGGCTTCGTGAGGAGGGGTACCACGTCGACATCGCGGCGCCCTCCCGCAAGAGGCTGCAGTTCGTCGTCCACGACTTCGTGGACGGTTTCGACACCTACACGGAGAAGCCGGGCTACACCTGGCCCGCGGACCTGGCCTTCGCCGAGGTCGAGCCGCGGGACTACGTGGCCCTGGTCATCCCCGGCGGACGGGCGCCGGAGTACCTGCGCAACGACGCCGACCTCCAAAGGATCGTCAAGCACTTCTTCCAGGCCGAGAAGCCGGTGGCGCACATCTGCCACGGTCCGCTCGTCACCTCGTCGGTGGGGGCGCTCAAGGGGCGGCGCACCGCCGCGTACCCGGCGCTCGAGCCGGACGTCCTCGCGGGCGGGGGCTCCTACGAGGACGCGGAGGCGGTGGTGGACGGAGTGCTGGTGTCCGCGCGCGCCTGGCCGGACCACCCGGGGTGGATGCGGGAGTTCCTGGACGTGCTGAGGGCCAAGGCGCCGCTGGGCTGAACGCCGCGGCGGCCGAGGGCGGCCGGGCGGCCATCCGCGCGGGAGCGGGAGCGGGCTTCGCGGCGGCCGAGGGCGGCCGCCGCGGGCGCTGCCGCGGCCGGTTCCGGGTGAAGGCACGCAGCGCCCCCGGCCCGCTTCCTGGAGTTCCAGGGGTTCCAGCGGGTGGGGGCGCTCCGGGTGTCCATCGCTGTCAGCCCATGTGGGGGTAGCGGTAGTCGGTCGGCGGGACCAGCGTCTCCTTGATGGAGCGCGTGGAGGTCCAGCGCATCAGGTTCTGCTTGGCGCCGGCCTTGTCGTTGGTGCCGGAGGCCCGGCCACCGCCGAAGGGCTGCTGGCCGACGACCGCGCCGGTCGGCTTGTCGTTGACGTAGAAGTTCCCGGCGGCGAAGCGCAGCACCTCGGCGGCGTGCGCGGCGGCGGCGCGGTCCTGGGCGATGACGGCGCCGGTGAGCGCGTAGGCCGAGACCGACTCCATTTGGGCGAGCATCTCGTCGTACTTGTCGTCGTCGTAGACGAAGACACCGAGGATCGGGCCGAAGTACTCGTCGCGGAAGATCTCGTTGTCCGGGTCGGTGGAGGCCAGGACGGTCGGCCGCACGAACCAGCCCACCGAGTCGTCGTAGGTGCCGCCGGCGACGACCTCCACCGTCGGGTCGGCCTTGGCCCGGTCGATGGCGGCCTTGTTCTTGGCGAACGCCCGCTCGTCGATGACCGCGCCCATGAAGTTGGCCAGGTCGCCGACGTCGCCCATGGTCAGGCCCTCGACCTCGGCGGCGAAACCGTCCTTGATCCGCGACCAGAGCGAGGCGGGGACGTAGGCGCGCGAGGCCGCCGAGCACTTCTGGCCCTGGAACTCGAACGCCCCGCGGGTCATCGCGGTCTTGAGCACGGCCGGGTCGGCGGACGGGTGCGCGACGATGAAGTCCTTGCCGCCGGTCTCGCCGACCAGGCGCGGGTACGACTTGTAGTTCTCGATGTTGTTGCCGACCGTCTTCCACAGGTGCTGGAAGGTCCGGGTCGAGCCGGTGAAGTGGATGCCCGCCAGGTCCGGGTGGGCCAGGGCCACCTCGGAGACGGCGATGCCGTCACCGGTGACCATGTTGATCACGCCCGGAGGCAGCCCGGCCTCCTCCAGCAGCCGCATCAGCAGGTGGGCGGCGAAGGTCTGCGTCGGGGAGGGCTTCCACACCACGGTGTTGCCCATGAGGGCGGGAGCGGTCGGCAGGTTGCCCGCGATGGCCGTGAAGTTGAACGGCGTGATCGCGTAGACGAAGCCCTCCAGGGGGCGGTGGTCGCTGCGGTTCCACACGCCGGGGGAGTTCACCACAGGCTGCTCGGCCAGGATCTGGCGGGCGAAGTGGACATTGAACCGCCAGAAGTCGACGAGCTCGCACGGGGTGTCGATCTCGGCCTGCTGGGCGGTCTTGGACTGGCCGAGCATGGTCGCGGCGGCCAGGGTCTCGCGCCAGGGGCCCGAGAGCAGGTCGGCGGCCTTGAGGAAGACCGCGGCGCGGTCGTCGAAGGACAGCGCCCGCCACGCCGGGGCCGCGGCCAGGGCGGCGTCGACCGCGTCCTGGGCGTCCCGCGTCGTCGCGTTGCCGAAGGTGCCGAGCCGGGCGCCGTGGTTGTGCGGCTGGACGACGTCGACACGCTCGCCGCCGCCGAGGCGCTTGGTCCCGCCGATGGTCATGGTGAGCTCGAGAGGGTTGCTCGCGAGCTCCTTCAGCTTGGTCTCGAGCCGCGCCCGCTCGGGGGTGCCGGGTGCGTACGTGTGCACCGGCTCGTTGATCGGCGCGGGGACCTGGGTCACAGCGTCCATGGCCGTGTCTCCTTCGATCGTCGGGTCTTCATCGAACGTAGTGGCGCGGCGGCGGGGGCCGCGAGGGCTCAGCCGCGGGTGGCCAGGGACCTCAGGAAGAACGCGAGGTTGGCGGGGCGCTCGGCGAGACGGCGCATGAAGTATCCGTACCAGTCTGTTCCATAGGGGATGTACACCCGCATACGGTGCCCCTGCGACACCAGCCGCTCCTGCTCGGCCTCGCGGATGCCGAAGAGCATCTGGAACTCGTACTCGTCCGGCTTGCGGCCGCCCCGGTGCGCCAGGTCCTGCGCGATCGCCACCATGCGCGGGTCGTGCGAGCCGACCATGGGGTAGCCCTTGCCCGCCATGAGGATCTTCAGACAGCGGACATACGCCTTGTCCACCTCGTGCTTGTCCTGGAACGCGACCGTGGCGGGCTCCTTGTAGGCGCCCTTGACCAGGCGGACGCGCGAGCCCTCGCCGGCGAGGGCGTGGCAGTCGTCCTCGGTGCGGAACAGGTACGACTGCACGACCGCGCCCGTCCGCGGGAAGCGCTCGCGCAGCTCCGCCAGGATGGCGAGCGTGGAGTCCACGGTGGTGTGGTCCTCCATGTCGAGGGTGACCGTGGTCCCGGCCTGCGCCGCCGCCTCGACCACCGAGGTGACATTGGCCAGCGCCAGGTCGTGGCCGCCGGGCAGGGCCTGGCCGAAGGCCGACAGCTTCACGGACATCTCGGCGCGCACCCCGAGGTCCTCGGCTTCGAGGGCCTCGGCCAGGGCGAGGTAGGCGTCGCGGGTGCGCAGCGCCTCGGAGGCGTCGGTGATGTCCTCGCCCAGGTGGTCGAGGGTGACCTCGAGGCCGCGGGCGTTCAGGGACCGGACGGCGGCCAGGGAATCGTCGAGGGTCTCCCCCGCCACGAAGCGGTCGACCACGGGACGGGTGACCGGTGCGGCCGAGACGGCACGGCGAATGCCGTCGCTGCGCGCGGCGGCCAGGAGCACGGGACCCAGCACGGGACACCTCCACGATTTCCACGATCGGACTGCTCGGTCCGGGTTCCACGGTGAGGAACACGGGCCCTGGCGTGGCCGCGTCCCGGGGGTGGGGGAACGGGCGGCCACGGCAAGGCGAACCACTGTGAAACCTAGGGACCGGCCGGACCGCCCACCATCGACAGCTGTCACGCGTTCATGGCCCGGATCTCAGACAGATGTATGAAGCCCTGGGGGAGAATGGGCCCATGCGCGGCGATTACCAGGAACTGGTCGACGAGATCTCGGCGGCGCTCGCGGCGCCCGCGACGCTCGAGGACCGGGACTTCGGGCTGATCGCCTTCGGTGCCCACGACAGCGACGACGACCTGCCGATGGATCCGGTGCGCACGCGGTCGATCCTGGGCAGGCGCTCCACCCCGGCGGTGCGGCAGTGGTTCGAGAGCTTCGGGATCGCCCGGGCGCGGGGGCCGCTGAGGATCCCACCGGACCCGGCGGCCGGCGTGGTGATGGGCCGGATCTGCCTGCCCGTGCGGCATCAGGGGATCGTCCACGGATATGTGTGGCTGCTCGACGACGGGCACCTCGCCGATGTCGAGGTGGGACGGCCCGGGGTGCGGCCGGATCCCCGGCTGGAGCAGGCGATGGAGACGGCCGCCCGTATCGGGGCTCTGCTGGCCGCGGAGGCACTGGCCGGTGCTGAGCTCGGGGAGATGCTGCGGGCGGTGCTCACGGGGCCGCCGAGCGGCCGGGAGACGGCAAGGACGCAGCTGCGGGCGGCGATGGGACCGGCGGCGGACGGCCCGCTGGCCGTGCTCGCCGTCTCGTCGTGGTCCCTGGACTCCGACTCGCCCGACAGCGCCGGCACCGGCCCGGTGCCGGCCCCCGCCGCGGTGCCGGGCGCGGCGGCCGTGTGCGGTCTGCCCGGCTTCGGCCTCGGCGCCCTGGTCCGCCTGCGGACCCTCACCTCCCTGGAACCGGCCCGCACGGCGGCCTCGCGCCTGCTGAAGTCCCCGAGGGCGGCAGGGGCGGCCGTGGGCGTCGCGATGCCGAGGAAGGGCATCGAGGACCTGCCCGAGGCCTGGTACGAGGCCACGGGCGCGGCCAGGGCAGCGCGTGCCGACGCGCGGCTGGGCACGGTGGCCCTGTGGTCGGAGATCGGCCCCTTCCGGATGCTCACCGCGCTCCCCGAGGCGATGCCGGCGGACCCGGCGCTCTCCCCCCTGCTGAACCCCGCCAACCTCCAGCTCGCCCACACGGCGGAGGTCTTCCTCGACTGCGCCGGGCAGGTGGCCAGAGCGGCGGCAGCCCTGGGCATCCACCGCCAGACGCTCTACTACCGCCTGTCGAGAGTCGAGAAACTCACGGGCCTGGACCTCGACGAGGGCGAAGACCGGCTGCTCCTGCACATGGCGCTGAAGGCCGCGAGGCTCTAGCGGGCGGGGCGGCGGGTCCTCGGAACCAAGCGGCGCAGGCGCTGGGGAGCAAGCGGATGCCGGAGTCCCGGGCAGCCGGGCCCCAGGCCGCCGTGTCCCAGACAGCCGGGTCCAAGCGGCCGGGTCCCAGACAGCCGGGTCCAAGCGGCCGGGTCCCAGACAGCCGGGTCCAAGCGGCCGGGTCCCAGGTAGCCGGGGCCCAGACAGCGGTGGTCCCAGACAGCGGGGTCCCAGGCGGCCGGGCCATGGATGCCGCCGGTCTCCCGGCCTGAAGGCCGTCGGACTTTCGGCCGGGTCCAGGGGCCGCGCGCCGAGTTGCGCGGCTCTCAGGCAGCCAGTTCCTCCGCCATCTCCACCGCCTTCGCCAGGGAGTCCACGACCGGGACACCGGCGCGCTCCAGGCTGCCTCGGCTGTGTGAGCCACCGGTGTACAGGACCGCTTGGGCGCCGACGTGCGCGGCGGCCACCGCGTCGTCCACCGCGTCGCCGATCACCACCGTGCGCTTGACCGATATGCCGTCCAGGCCCGCGAGGTGGCGCACCATCTGCTCGGCCTTGCCGGCCGTCGAGTTGTCCTGGCGTCCGTCGACCCGCAGGAAGTGGCTCTCGATGCCGTGGCTGCGGATCAGTGGCAGGAGTTCGGCGTGCGGGGCGAGCGAGCACAGCGACTGGGTCCCGCCGGACGTCACCCGGGCCGCCAGCAGCTCCGCGGCCCCCGCCGCCAGACCGCAGGACTCGGCGAGCGCCCAGTAGTGGCGGTGGAAGGCGGCGTCCATCACGACCCACTCGTCGTCGGTGGGCAGGCGGCCCATCAGCCGCTCGTAGAAGCGGGGCACGGGCACGCAGTACAGCTCCCGGTACCGGTCCAGCGTGATCGGCGGCAGCCCTATCTCGGCGAAGGACGCGTTCGTGGCGTCGATGACGGCGTCGATGTCGTGCAGGAGCGTGCCGTTCCAGTCCCAGACGATATGAGTGCTCACACCAGGACCGTACCCGCCGCCAGTGACAGCGGGGCAGGGGACCGGGTGCTCACGGGAGCAGAGCGGTGATCTCCTGGGTGGCGTACCAGAGCAGCTCGTGGTCCTCCGCGCCGTCCACGGTGAAACGCGCGTCGTCGTCCCCCAGGTCCGCCGGGACGACCGCGTCCGCCGCCGCCGAGATGTCCGCCTCGGCGTCGTCGGCGTCCACGTGCACCGCCGCCGCCTTCGCCAGCGGGATCGGCTCCGCGAGGCGTACCGCGCCCAGCGTGGACGGGTCGAGACCGCGCTCGGGGTCGGCCACCGCCTGCGCGTCGGGGATGTCCACCGCCACGACGACCCGGCGGCGCGGGGCCTTGGCGTCGGCCGCCAGTTGGCGCAGCGAGGCCTGGGCGGCGCGCACCAGCGCCACGTACTCCAGCTCCTCGATGTCGTCCGAGCGGTACCACTCGCGCAGGCCCGGGGTCACCGCGTACGCGTCCAGCGGGCCGGGGCCCAGCTCACCCGCCTCGTGCGCCTCGGCCAGGCCCGACAAGGTGGTGGGAATGTACACACGCATCGGCAGGCCACTTCTCCGGGACGGGGCGGGACAACGGTCCCAGGATAAGGGCGCGGCACCGGCCGCGCCCGGGAAGGCCCGGCCCCCGGGAGGTCCGCGGGGAAGCTCCTATAGATCGTCAAGCGGTCTGTGGAAGCGGTTTGGTGGTGTGGATCATGTGGGGTAGGTGTCGGTAGACCTCGCGGGCGACGAACCGTTTCAGGCAGCGGATGACGTCCTTCTTGGTCATGCCTTCGGCGGTACGGCGGGCGACGTAGTCCCGGGTGCGTTGGTCGTACTTCATGCGGACCAGGACGATGGTGTGGAGGGCGTTGTTGGCCTGGCGGTCGCCGCCGCGGTTGAGGCGGTGGCGGTTGGTGCGGCCGGAGGAGGCCGGGACGGGTGCGGCCCCGCAGAGGTGGGCGAAGGCTGCTTCGGAGCGGAGCCGGTCGGGGTTGTCGCCCGCGCTCGTCAGCAGCTGGCCGGCGGTTTCGGGGCCGAGGCCCGGCAGGGCGATGAGTCTCGGGGCCGCTTTGGTGACCAGAGGTCCGATCTCCTTGTCCGCCTCTTTGATCTCCTCGTCGAGTGCTCGGTAGCGGCGGGCGAGCCGCCGCAGGGCGGTCTTGACCGCGCGGGCGGGATCGTCGAGTCGACCGGCCGGACGCGAGCGGGCCAAGGTGTCGGTCAGCTCTGGTGTGGACAGTCCCCGCAGCTTGTCCCGCACCTCGGAGGGAGCAGTGACGATGAGGGTGCGGATCTGGTTGATGGTCTGGGTGCGGGCCTTGACCGCGCTCTTGCGGACGACCCGCAGGGCGCGGATCGCCTCCACGGTTCCGTTGCGTGTCTTGGGTGTTCCTGCGGCCCGGCCGGACAGGACCGCGGTCGCGGCCCCGTAGGCGTCGATCGGGTCGGATTTGCCGTGGTCCCGCATTGCCTTGCGGTCCGGCCGGTCCACCTCGACCACCGTGATCTCGTTCGCGGTGAGGAACCGGGCGATCCCGGCGCCGTAGGCGCCGGTTCCTTCGATTCCCACGGCGAGGACCTCGCCGTGGGACCGGAGCCAGTCCAGCAGCCGCCGGTATCCCTCCGGCGTGGTCTCGAACCGTTCGGTGGCCAGGTGCCGGCCGATGTGGTCGATGACCGCCACCTGGTGGAGGTCGGTGTGGGTGTCGATCCCGCCGACCACCGCTGTCTCGTCTGCCATGCTGGTGTGTGCTGCCCTTCCAACGCCCAACGGTGGGAGGGCGCGAGCCGGTCGGGCAGACGGACAAGACAGTGATGGGACCTTTGGCCGGGCTCCTATGAAGTCACGGAAGCCCGACCGGCCACGCGCCGGACGGCATCGCCCGGCAGGCCGACGATTCCCCAAGAGGACAACGGAAGCGTCAGTCAGGCGGAGAGTCAGACCTCCGGGCGATGCCATCGCCAATCCTCACTGTCAGGCGGTGGCCGCCCGCAGCGCCGCCGCGCTGGTGCGCAGGGAGGTCTCCAGGACCCTCAGCCGGTGGACGGGGTCCATCATGTTGGCGCCCATCACGGTCAGGTCCTGCGGTCCCGGCACGACCAGTTCCACGCGGGCGCCCTCCTCCTCAAGCGCCTTCGCCTCCCGCAGCATCTTGCGGGTGACCGAGCGCCGGTAGCGGCGTTCCACGCGCGCGGGCAGGCTGCGCGGCTGGTCGAGGTCGCGGGACGCCATGGGCGCCAGCACGTACACCTCGTCCATCTCGTGGCCGAGCAGGAGGTCGATGCTGGTGGCCGACCACGTTCCGCCGTCCACGTAGCGGTGGCCGTCGATGGTCACGGGGACGAACCAGCCCGGGATGGCGCACGAGGCCAGCACCGCCTCCCCGACTCCCGCGGCAGGAGCCTCGGGGGCCCCGAACGCCACCCGCTCACCGGTGTCGTAGTCGACGGCGACCATGCGCAGGCCGGCGTGGTCGGGCCAGTCCTCCACGGGGCCCAGAGCGGCGAGCAGGACCCCGATGCCGTCCATGGTGGCGCGGCCGGTGGGCAGGAACGCCGACACCACCGTCTGGAAGGGGTAGCTGCGCGGATGGCGCACGGTGCGCCGCAGCAGGCTCGGCGAACCGATGCCCAGCCGCGGGGGCGGCGGCAGCGGGCCGCCGGTGGCGGTGTCGTAGTCGAACAGCAGGCCGCTGAGCGGGCCGCTGGTCAAAGGGGTGCCGCGCTGGTGGTCGCGCAGCTCGCAGGGGCTGACACCGGAGGAGAGCAGAGCGCCCAGGATCGACCCCGCGGAGGTTCCGACGATCACGTCGGCCGACCGCGGATCCCAGCCGGTGGCCTCCTCGAGGGCGCACAGCGCGCCGATGGCCCAGGCCGCGCCGAGCGTTCCTCCGCCGCCGAGGACCAGTCCGCGGCGCGGCCGCGGACCGCGGCTGCGCGACGCCGCCCGCACCCCCGCCTTCGCCCCCGCTTCGGCGCCGGCCCTTGCTGCCGCCCGGGCAGCGCCGGGCTTGTCGGCTTCGGGTTCGGAGACTCCCTCCGCACTGGTGGTCACGTCGCACCGCCACCTCTCACCTCGTGCGCAACAGGGCTACTGGTTCGGAAGAACGGCTGGTCCAACCACTACTTCCCGATCTTCCCCTCTCGGCACTCCACTCGCAGCGCTGTCCACCTTCGGGTGACCGGGGCTCCGGCACCGTTCGACCGAGGCCCGGCGCGCTCTCCGGGCCCTGGCCCGCCACCAGGCCAAAAACCGGGCAAATTCACCCAGATAGGTGAATCCACATGGAGGCGGGACCGCAGAGGCACTTCGTTGCCCGTTCACCGCCCGAGCGACTAGAAGTTTGATTACTCAGCGCTACGACCTGACACGGGGGTTTCGGGCAATGGCGGTATCAGCAACGGCAACACCGGGGCAGCGGCGACGACAGAGCGTGACCGGTCCGCCCCGGCGAGAGGATTCACGGCGTCCTGGCGGGGTCGCACGGCCGGGCGCCCGGGCGGCCGTGGGCGGCGACGTGCGCCGCTGGTTCGCGCAGGCACTGCTGGACGCGCTCACGGGACGGCGTTCGGCCACCACGTTGATGCGGGTGACCAGCAACGACGTCTACGAGCGCCTGTGGGAGCTCGCCGAGGAGGGCTCCTTGCGGCACAGTCCGCGCATGCCGGACGCGAAGGTGATCACCTGTCGGCACTCGGCCCCCGCGCCCGGCGTGCTGGAGGTCGGCGCGGTGGTGTGGGCGGCCGGGAGGTCGCGGGCGCTGGCCTTCCGCCTCGAACGCGGCCGCGACCAGCGCTGGCGCTGCACCGCCCTGGAGACGGGATGAGCGCGGACCGGGGCGGGACACGGGCGGGAGCTGTCCGGAGCCCCTGGCGCGGGACACGGTCCGCGCCGGGCGCGAGCCCCTGGCGCGGAACACGGGCGGCCCCGGCGCGGCCGGGCGCGGGACACGGCGGAGGCCGGTCCCCTGGTGGGAACCGGCCCCTGTCACCGTTCGCGGGTCACGCGGCGTTCACCGCTCGCGCCGCGCGTCACTTCTTGCGGCGACGGCCGCCCTTTTGCGCCTTGCGGCGCTCGGCGCGGGTCATCCCCGCCTCCGGGCCGGCGTCCGCACCGTCCTCGGACTCCAGGTCGCGCTCGACCACGCCGCCCTCGCCGTCCACCGTCGGAGCGGAGAAGTGCAGACGGTCCGGGCGCCGGCGCGCCTCCAGGCCCTTGGCCCGGATCTCGGGACGGCCCGCACCGGCCGGGACGGCGTCCTCCTTCTCCAGCGAGGGCGCGCCCTCCTGCTCGGGCACCGCGTCCACGGGGACCTCCTCGACCTGCTGCTCGACCTGGACCTCCAGGTTGAACAGGTAGCCGACGGACTCCTCCTTGATGCCCTCCATCATGGCCGTGAACATGTCGAAGCCCTCGCGCTGGTACTCCACCAGCGGGTCGCGCTGCGCCATGGCGCGCAGGCCGATGCCCTCCTGGAGGTAGTCCATCTCGTAGAGGTGCTCACGCCACTTGCGGTCGAGGACGGAGAGCACGACCCGGCGCTCGAGCTCACGCATGATCTCGTCGCCGAGCTCGGCCTCGCGGGCCTCGTACTGCTCGTGGATGTCGTCCTTGACCATCTCGGAGATCAGTTCGGCGGTGATGCCCTCGCGGTCCCCGGCCTCGTCCTCGACGTCGTCGAGGGTGACCTTGATCGGGTAGAGCTGGCCGAACGCGGACCAGAGCTTGTCCAGGTCCCACTCCTCGGCGAAGCCCTCGCCGGTCTCGGCGTGGACGTACGCGTCGATGGTGTCGTCCATGAAGTGGCGCACCTGCTCGTGCAGGTCCTCGCCCTCGAGGACGCGGCGGCGCTCGCCGTAGATGACCTCGCGCTGGCGGTTGAGGACCTCGTCGTACTTCAGGACGTTCTTGCGGATCTCGAAGTTCTGCGTCTCCACCTGCGACTGCGCCGAGGCGATGGCGCGGGTGACCATCTTGTTCTCGATCGGCACGTCGTCGGGGACGTTGGCCATCGCCATCACCCGCTCGACGAGCTGCGCCTTGAACAGGCGCATCAGGTCGTCGCCGAGGGAGAGGTAGAACCGGGACTCGCCCGGGTCGCCCTGGCGGCCGGAGCGGCCTCGCAGCTGGTTGTCGATGCGGCGCGACTCATGCCGCTCGGTGCCCAGCACGTACAGGCCGCCGAGGTCCTTGACCTCCTCGTGCTCCGCCTTGACCGCGGCCTTGGCCTTCTCCAGGGCGGCCGGGAGGGCGGCGGTCCACTCCTCCGGGGTCTCCTCGGGGGACAGGCCGCGCTGGAGCAGCTCGGCCTCGGCGAGGTGGTCGGCGTTGCCGCCGAGCTGGATGTCGGTGCCGCGGCCGGCCATGTTGGTGGCGACGGTGACGGCGCCCTTGCGGCCGGCCTGCGCGACGATCTGCGCCTCACGGTCGTGCTGTTTGGCGTTGAGCACCTCGTGCGGGACACCGCGCTTGCGCAGCTGCTGGGACAGGTACTCCGACTTCTCGACCGAGGTGGTGCCGACGAGGACCGGCTGGCCCTTCTCGTGCTTGCCGACGATGTCCTCCACGACCGCGGCGAACTTCGCCTCCTCGGTCCGGTAGATCAGGTCGGACTGGTCGACGCGGCAGACCTGGCGGTGCGTGGGGATCGGCACCACGCCGAGCTTGTAGATCTGATGGAACTCCGCCGCCTCCGTCATGGCCGTACCGGTCATGCCGCCGAGCTTGTCGTAGAGGCGGAAGAAGTTCTGGAGGGTGATCGTGGCGAGGGTCTGGTTCTCGTCCTTGATCTCCACCCCCTCCTTCGCCTCGATGGCCTGGTGCATGCCCTCGTTGTAGCGGCGGCCGGCGAGGATACGGCCGGTGTGCTCGTCGACGATCATGACCTCGCCGTCCATGACGACGTAGTCCTTGTCGAGCTTGTACAGCTCCTTGGCCTTGATCGCGTTGTTGAGGTAGCCGACGAGCGGGGTGTTCACCGACTCGTAGAGGTTCTCGATGCCCAGCCAGTCCTCGACCCGCTCGACGCCCTTCTCCAGGACACCGACGGTGCGCTTCTTCTCGTCGACCTCGTAGTCGCGGTCGCGCTGGAGGCGCGTGACCAGCTTGGCGAAGTCGGCGTACCACTTCGTGGCCTGGTCGGCGGGGCCGGAGATGATCAGCGGGGTCCGGGCCTCGTCCACGAGGATCGAGTCGACCTCGTCGACGATCGCGAAGTTGTGGCCGCGCTGGACCAGCTCGTCCTGCGACCACGCCATGTTGTCGCGCAGGTAGTCGAAGCCGAACTCGTTGTTCGTGCCGTACGTGATGTCGGCCCCGTACGCCTGGCGGCGCTCGGCGGGCGTCATGTTCGCCAGGATGCAGCCGACCTCGAGCCCGAGGAAGCGGTGGACACGGCCCATCCACTCCGAGTCGCGCTCGGCCAGGTAGTCATTGACCGTGATCAGGTGCACGCCCTTGCCCGACAGGGCGTTGAGGTACGCCGGCAGGGTGCCCACCAGGGTCTTGCCCTCACCGGTGCGCATCTCGGCGATGTTGCCCAGGTGCAGGGCCGCGCCACCCATGATCTGGACGTCGTAGTGGCGCTGGCCGAGGACGCGCTTCGCCGCCTCACGGACGGTCGCGAAAGCCTCGGGCAGCAGCGAGTCCAGGGACTCTCCGTCCGCGTAGCGCTCCTTGTACTCGTCGGTGAGCGTCCGAAGCTCGGCGTCCGTCAGGTTGACGAAGTCCTCTTCGATGGAATTGACCTGGGCCGCGATGCGGTTCAGCTTGCGAAGGATCTTGCCTTCCCCCGCGCGGAGGATCTTGTCGAAGACGGACACGTAAGCTGGCTCCTTGCCGATACGAACCTCACGCGCTTCTCCACGCGCCGGCACGGCGGACATGGGACCACCGCAACGGCCATCGTATGCGAGGTGCTACGCGGCGTGGGAGGTCCGGCGTCCCGCCGGTGCCGCGGTTCGCCGGGGAACGGCCGCGCGAGGGCCGGGGGAAGTGCCGAGGGACGGGTCGGGGGACGGGTCGGGGGAAGTGCCCGGCGGCGGCTGCCGCGGGAGCCCGCGAGCACCCGCAAACCCCTTTCGGGGCAGGCGTCCGCCTGCGGAATACTCCGGTCATGGAACCCGTGACACTCGCCACCGACCGGCTCCTGCTGCGCCCCTTCGGCCCCGCGGACGCCGACGAGGTACTGCGCGCCTGCCAGAACGCCGACATCCAGCGCTGGACGACCGTCCCCTCACCCTATGAGCGGCGGCACGCCGAGGGGTTCGTCTCCGAGATCTCCCCGAACGGCTGGCGTGACGAAACGCTGTTCAATTTCGGCACCTTCACCAAGGACCGGGGCGAGCTCGTCTCCTCCGTCGGCCTGGTCGGGGTGGGAGGCCTTCGCACGGAGGGGCGCACAGCCGAGATCGGGTTCTGGACGGCGAAGGAGCAGCGCGGGCACGGCTACACCGTGGAGGCGGTCCTGGCGGTGGCGCGCTGGACGTTCACCGCGCTGGGCGCCGACCGCCTGGAGTGGTACGCGGAGGTCGGCAACGAGGGATCGCGCGCCGTGGCCGTCAAGGCGGGCTTCACGATGGAGGGCACTTTGCGCTCACGGCTGGTGCACCGCGGCACCCGCCGCGACGCCTGGACCGGCTCGCTCCTGCCCTCCGACCTGAGCCTGCCGGGACGCACACCGTACGTGCCGAGCCCGCGGCAGGGGCGGGGAGCGCTGCGGTAGCGACGGTGGCCGGCCCGCCTGGTCCGGCCGGGACCGGCCATGTGGGTACCGAACGGGGGCGGCGGGACGAAGGACACGAGGGGGAGGGGCGGGGGCGGGGGGAGGGGAGGGGGCCCCGTTGTCAGTGACGGCTTCTACCCTGCCCGCATGACCACCACCGTGCCCGCTCCGACCGTCACGCTGTCCGCCGACGACGCGCGCAGGATCGCCCTGCGTGCCCAGGGGCTGCTCGGCGCGCCCGACCGCAGGGCGGGGGTGCGGGGGATGCTGCGCCACCTCGGCGCGGTGCAGCTGGACACCATCTCCGTGCTGGCCCGCTCGCACGAGCTGGTGCCCTACGCCAGGCTGGGCGCCGTCGGGCGGGACGCGGTGGAGACGGCGTACTGGGGCTCGGGGGCGGCCTTCGAGTACTGGTCGCACGCCGCCTGTGTGCTGCCCATCGAGGAGTGGCCGCACTTCGCGTTCCGGCGGCGGGCCCGGCGCGCGCGGGGTCACCGCTGGCATGTCATGGAGGACGCCGACCGCTCGTGCGCGGCGGTGCTGGACCGGCTCGAGGCCGAAGGGCCACTGACCTCGACCGAGCTGGGCGGCGCGAAGAACGGCGGGCCGTGGTGGGACTGGTCCGAGACGAAGATCGCGGTGGAGTGGCTGCTCGACACCGGTGATGTCGTCTGCGCCCAGCGGCGCGGATGGAAGCGGGTCTACGACCTGGCGGAGCGGGCGGTGCCCGACGCGCTTCTCCACGACGACCTCGACGACCGCGAGTGCCTGCGTCGGCTGGTGGCGCTGGCCGGGCAGTCGCTGGGGGTGGCGACGCGCACCGATCTGGCGGACTACCACCGGCTCAGGAACGAGCAGGTGGACCTCGTGGTCGCCGATTCCGGTCTGGTGCCGGTGGCGGTCGAGGGCTGGGGCAAGGCGGCATGGGCGGACCCCGCGGCGCTGGAGATCGCCCCTCGCGGGCGGCACCGCACGACCCTGCTCTCCCCTTTCGACTCGCTGGTCTGGGACCGCGCCAGGACCGAGCGGGTGTTCGGCTTCACGCACCGGCTGGAGGCCTATGTGCCCAAGCCCAAGCGCGTCCACGGATACTTCGCGATGCCTCTGCTGGCGGGCGGCAGGCTGCTGGGCCGGGTGGACCCGGGGCGCGAGGGCCGGACGCTGATCGCCCGGCATGCCTCGCTGGAGACGCCCAAGGCGGTGCAGCCGATGGCCGCGGCGCTCCTGGAGGCCGCCCAGTGGGTGGGCTGCGAGGAGGTGCGGGTGGAGCGGGTGACCCCCGCCGAGCTGGCGGCTCCGCTCACGGCGGCGGTGGCCGAAGCCTCGGCCGCCATATGACGGACCCGCGCCGCTGGAAGGCGGCGGGATCCGCCGGCTCTATCTGATCTCGAGGATCTTCTCGCGCATGGCGTAGACGACCGCTTCCATGCGGGAGTGCAGCTGGAGCTTCTCCAGGATGTTGCGCACGTGGTTCTTCACCGTGTTCTCGCTGATGAAGAGCTCCTTGGCGATGTCGCGGTTGTTCATGCCCGTGGCCACGAGCTTGAGCACTTCGAGCTCGCGGTCGGTCAGCCGGGGCGCCGGAACCAGTCGCCGCTCGTCCGTGCGCTGGATCATCGACTTGAACTCGGTGAGGAGCTTCGACGCCATCGAGGGGCTGATCTGGGACTGGCCGTCCGCGACGGCCCGAATCGCGGTGGCGACCTCGTCCGTGGAGATCTCCTTGAGCAGGTAGCCGGTGGCTCCCGCCTTGATCGCCTCGTAGAGGTCGGCTTCCTCGTCGCTCATCGTGAGCATGATGATCTTGGCGCTGGGGGCGACCTCCTTGATGGAGGTACAGGCCTCGATCCCACCGCGCTTGGGCATCCTGACATCCATCAGGACGATGTCGGGAAGCAGGTCGGCGGCCTTGTCCACGGCCTCCGCGCCGTCCCCGGCCTCGCCGATGACCTGGATGTCCTCCTCCTGCGCCAGCACGATCTCCAGACCGCGCCTGAACAGGGCATGGTCGTCGACGACAAGGACCCGGATCGGCTCCTCCCGTGACGCCGCCCTCATGGGGCCGTCCTCCCCCACGGACGCGGGCTCGAAGCCGTCCGGCATCCGTTCCTCCCCCTAAGGCCAGTTCGGTGTGCCGCCATGATTCCACGTTCCAGCGGCAGTTCGGACTCCGGACGGTCACCCTTGGCCGTTCCATGAAGGACCCGGGGTGGCTGTGTGCGCACCCCGGGCCCTGTGGCATGCCCGGCGACCCGGCCGCCGCGGCGGGCGTCTCCGGCGGTTCTAGCCGCCCAGCGCCCCGCCTGCGCCCATGGGCGTGTCGTCACCGGCCGCGTCCGACTTCAGGTGGATCACACCGTAGTCGTATCCGTGCCGGCGGTAGACGACGCTCGGCTGTCCGGTGTCGGCGTCCACGAACAGGTAGAAGTCGTGCCCGACCAGCTCCATCTCGTAGAGGGCCTGGTCGAGCGCCATGGGTCCTGCGGCGTGGGTCTTCTCTCGGACCACGCAGGGCCCCTCGCCCGTGATCTCCAGCGATCCGACCCTGCGGGTCGGCACCTCGTCCTCTTTGGTGCTCTCTGCGATGTGGCCGTTGATCTCCGCTGCCAGCGGGGCGGTGGCCGCCGCGACGCTCATCGGGGTGCGGCTGCCGCCTCGGTGCACGCGGCGCTTGTCGGCCACCTTGCGCAGCCGGGCTTCCAGCTTCCCGACCGCCAGATCCAGCGCTGCGTACGGATCGCTAGCCGCGGCCTCCGCCCGGATGACCGGTCCACGACTGTGGCACGTGATCTCGACCCGGTCGGAACTCGCGGCCCGCCGAGGGTTGTGCTCCTTCGAGATCTCGACTTCGAGGCTGATCACCTTGCCGTCGAGCTTCTGGACCTTGTCCAGTTTCTCTGCCACGTGCTTGCGGAACCGCTCCGGCACCTCGGTCTTGCGACCCTTGACGACGATGTCCACGCAGAACTCCGATCGCTTGCTCTCCACCGGCGGGCACGCGGCCCGCTCGGCCTTGAGTTCCGTTGCAACCACCCGTCCCCCGATGCTGCCGGAGAGGGGCGGCGCAGCGGCTCTCACCTCCTCCTCCCCCACCGAGAAGATCGAAACCCATCCGAGTCGGATGAGTGCCGAAAGAGAGAGGATTCACCTTTCCGGCAGAAATCGCATTACCGGCAAGGTCGTGCATAGCACCCTTGCCTCTCCCTCCCGAACATAGCTCCAGTGGACGGGTGTCGGCACCCCCGGGAAGCGCACAACTCCCGCCGAGTGAATCCTCACTGCTCCGACCTGCACGGATGCCCGCCCGACCTGCGCGGACGCGCGTTCTCCGGCCCCTCTTTCCGGCCCTCGGCGCGAGCCCTGGCCACCGGGTAGTACGCGGCGGCGACGACCGCCGCGCCGATCACCCGCCCTCGGGCCCGCCGCACCGCGCGAGCCGCTTCCACCAGCGAGGCTCCAGTGGTGAGCAGGTCGTCGACCAGCACCACGGGACTGCCCGCCACGGATCCGGCCGCACGCGCTTCGAACGCCCCCGCCACGTTCGACAGCCTCGCCCGTGCGTCCAGTCCGGACTGGTCCCTCACTTCCCGGCGCTGCGCGAGCACGGCCGCGACCCGCACCGGCAGCCCGTCCCGCCGCAGCCGTGACGCCGCGGCGAGCGCGATCCGGCGCGTGGGGTCGTGTCCGCGCGCGGCCACCGACCGACGCGCGGAGGGCACCGGCACGAGCAGGACCCGTCCCTTCTCCCCGGGGCGCTCCCGCACGGCCTCGCGGACCGCGAGGGCCAGCGCCTGCCCCAGCGGCCGCGTGAGCGCCAGTGCGCCCCGCTCCTTGTGTGCCAGCAGCACCGCCCTGACCGGTTCCCAGTAACCGGCAGAGGCGTACACCGGTGGCAGCCCCCTCGGCGCGGGATCCGGGCGCACCCTGCGGGCACCCCTGCCGCACAGCGGCTCCAGGCAGCCGCCGCACAGCACGGCCCCGGGCCGACCGCACCCCGCGCATTCCATGGGCATGACCAGATCGGCCAGGCCCCCGCACCATTCCCGCGTGAGCCATGACTCGCGCATGGCCACCACTGTGCACGGCCCGGCCGACATCGCACCAGGGCCTGTGGAAAACTCGAGCAGGCGCCTGGAAAACCCCCCGCGGGTTTCGCCGCCCGGCGCCGTACGCCAGTCCCGGAGTGGGCCCGCGCCTACCCCGGGTAGACCGGGAACGAGCTGCCCTTGGGCGCGACCCGCTTCCAGTTGGCGTCCGGCGGGAGCTGGTAGATGCCCTCGGAGGTGTCCGCGAGGATCGGCTGCGCCTGGTCGGGGGAGGTCGCCACCGCGTTGACGCCGCTGATGGCGGGTAGCGTCGGCGCGAAGGGCATGGAGCCGTCGGTGTCCACGTACTGCATCTGCCGCACGCCTTCGGACTCCTGGCCGACCACCAGCAGCCTGCTCAGCCCCGCCCACGAGGCCGCCGCCACGTCCTCGAGCTGCGGGGCCACCTGCCGCAGGTCCTTAACCGAGATCTCCGGGTCACCGTGGCGCTGTCTGCGCTCGACGCGGCCGAGTTGCAGCACCGTGCGGTCCCCTTCGCGCACCAGCAGCGCGATCCGGGCTCCGTCGGGCGCCACCCGCAGGGCCTGGACGCGCCCCTTGGCGAGATCCGGCACGTCCACGGTGATCTGCTGGCCGTCGCGCAGCACCAGCAGCCGGGCGTTCTTCGGGTCCCGGTCGGCCACCCACAGGTCGCCGAGCCCGTCCCAGCTGGGCTGCGCGAGGCCGTCGTCCGGCTTGGCGGCCTTGCTGGTCAGCACCGGCTTTCCGAGCTCGGCCCCGTCCTGGAAGTCGGCCAGATAGAGCGCCTTGCCGTCGCGCCGCACCCCGGCCGCGGCCTTTCCGTCCGAGCGCACGGCCACGTAGCGAAGCCCCACCCGGCCATCACCGAACGGGCCGGGAACCTGCACAGCGCCCCCGCCCTGCTGCTCCAGGCTCCTCAGCCGGTGCTCGGCGTCGACGAAGAACAGCTTGTCCGCTGCGTCGAAGGCGCGCAGCGGGTCGTACTCGCGGGCCTGCCGCTCGGTGAGCGCGCACGCGTCCTTGTCGTTCTCGTCCGCCAGTTCCACGAACTTGACCTTGGTGGCCGCCTCCTCCTGGACGGTCCTGAGGACCTGGGCGGCCATCCACTCGCACTGCCGCTCGGGGGTGCCGCCCAGTCCGTTGAGCCGTACCCGCAGCCGATCGGTGTCGCCGAGTTCGATCCCGGCCAGGGTGGTGCCCTCGGGGATCCTCGAGGCCACCACCGGCGAGAGCCAGTCGGTGGGCCCGTCGAGGAGCGACCTCACCGCGGACTTGATGGGGTCTATCCCCTTGCGCAGGTACACCGGATCGGGGACCAGGACGTCAGGGTCGGCCGTGGCGGCGAAGTAGTACATATTGACCGAGCGGTAGACGCGCTGGAAGTCGGGCTGGCTGAAGACGAGGCCGTTGGGCAGGTCCTTGATCCGCCACTGCCCCCGTTCCTTCTTCAGGCTGAAGGTCGCGTGGTACGCCTCTTTGTCTGGTTTGTATGCGTGCTTGCTGTCAACGGCCGCGGCCTTGTCACCCGACAGGTCGATCTGCGCCGACGCGTCGGGGGCGGGCTCCCGGCGGTTGACGAACCGCAGGAGCGGGCTTCCCGTGAGCACCGTGATGCCCGCCTCGGGGTTCCACTCCTTGGCCGTCTCCTTGGCCAGGTACAGGCGGGCGGTGTCGTAGTTGGCCTCGTCGCTGGTGGTCGCTTCCAGGAAGCCGTGGACGACGGCCATGGGGTCGTCGTCCTTCTGCGGCTTGACTCCGATGATCCGCACCTGCGACTCGGCGTCCGTGCGCGGGGACTCGGTCACCTTCTCCACCGACCCGGTGTCGGGCATGGAGGCACAGCCGGTCACCAGGAGCAAGGTGGCGAGCGGGGCGCTCCACAGCGCGCGACGGCGATCAGCGGGCATGGTGCTCGTCCCCTTCCTGGATGCGCTCGGCGTCCTTCGGGCGGTCCCCGTCGCGCGTGCCGTCCCCGTCGCGCATGCCGTCCTCGTCGTTCGGGCGGTCCCCGTTGTACGTGCGGCCCTCGTCCTTCGGGCGCCGCTCGTCAGGGCGCTGGGGTGCCGGCTCGGTCGGGGCGGGCGGCTCGGTCGGGGCAGGCGGGGCGGGCGGGGCGGGCGGGGCGGGGGGCTCGGTCGGGGCGGGCGGGGCGGGGGGCTCGGTCGGGGCGGGCGGACCGGGCGGGGCGGCCCGCCCGACGACGCGGGAGACGGTCCCGCCATTGCCGTTGTCCGCGTTGGGCACCGCGGTCGGGGCGGCGGAGGGCGGCGGCGGATGGGCGGCCCCGAGGGGCTGCGGGACGGGTATCGGCCCGCGTCGCGCCGCGTCCGACACCGCCGAGGCGCCGGCCGGGACCGTCCGGCGGTTGGGCGCGCCGGAGGTGTTGAGGCCGCGGTTGCGGCGGGAGTCCTTGGGCTCCAGGGGCAGCGGGGAGCCGCGCAGTACGCCTCCGACGGCGACCGGCAGGGTCATCCGGAACTGCGAACCGCCGCCCGGCTCGCCCCACGCCTGGAGCCAGCCGCCGTGCAGGCGCGCGTCCTCCAGGGCGATCGACAGGCCCAGGCCCGTGCCGCCGGTGGTGCGAGCGCGCGCCGGGTCGGCGCGCCAGAACCGGTTGAACACCCGCGAGGCCTCGCCCGGCTTGAGCCCCACGCCGTAGTCGCGCACCGCGATCGCCACGGCGGAGGAGTCCGCGGACACGGCGAGCTGCACGATCACGTCGCGGCCCTCGCCGTGCTCGACGGCGTTGACGACGAGGTTGCGCAGGACGCGCTCGACGCGCCTGGGGTCGACCTCGGCGACGACCGGCGCTCCCGCTCCCCGTACGACCAGGGTCGTTCCCTTGCGCTCGGCCAGCGGCTCGGCGCCCTCGACCACCCGGTTGACGACGTTGCGCAGATCCACGGGCTCGGCCTCCAGCGCGGCGGCGCCAGCGTCGAAGCGGCTGATCTCCAAAAGCTCGGACAGCAGCGACTCGAACCGGTCGAGCTGGTTGCCCAGCAGCTCCGCCGAGCGGGCGGTCACCGGGTCGAAGTCCTCGCGGGCGTCGTAGATGACGTCCGCGGCCATGCGCACCGTGGTCAGCGGGGTGCGCAGCTCGTGCGAGACGTCGGAGACGAAGCGGCGCTGCATCCGGGACAGGTCCTCGAGCTGCTGGATCTTGATCTGGAGGTTCTGCGCCATCTTGTTGAACGACTCCCCCAGCCGGGCGATGTCGTCCTCCCCGGAGACCTTCATCCGCTCCTGGAGGCGCCCGGCCGCGAGCCGCTCGGCGATCCGCGCCGCCATCCGCACGGGCGTGACCACCTGCCGCACGACGAGCCAGGCGATGGCGCCGAGCAGGACGACGACGAAGACGCCCGCGGTCGCCAGGGTGCCCTTGACCAGGTTGAGCGTGTCCTCCTCCTGGGTGAACGGGAAGAGGTAGTACAGCTGGTACGGCTTGTTGTTGACGTCGCGCAGCTGCTTGCCGATCACCAGCGCCGCCTCACGGCTCTTGCTGCCGTCCCGCTTGATCGACCAGGACTGGATGTGCATGTTCAGGCTGTCGCTGTCGATGGCCGCGCGCATCTCCTTGGAGATGCTCCCCTCCGGGTCGACATGGCCCGTCGTACGGGGGCTGCGGCTGCCGGAGACCGCGTCGTCGAGCCCCTGGCCCTGCGGGTCGGAGCTGAGCGCCACCACGGCGTACAGGCCCTGGCCACCGCTGGCCAGCTGCTCGACCAGGTCGTTGAGCCAGGTGCCGGACTCCACGGTGCCGCCGTCGGCGGTGCCTGCGGTGCCCCCGCCGGGCGGCTGGGCACGCGCGTCACGAGAGGCGGCGTCCGCCCGGTCCTGGGCAGCCTTGAACCCGCCCAGGGCCTGGCTCTGGGCGGACTGGCGCTTGGCGTCGAGAAGCCCGTTGCGGACCTGCCCGATGACGACCACACCGAGCAGGAGCACCACGCCGAGGGAGAGCAGCAAGGTGGTGGCGACCACCCTGAGCTGGATGGAACGCCGCCACGCCCGCACCGCGACGCGCACCGGCCGCCGTACGTACCGGATGAGCGAGCGCAGCAGGGGAAGCACCCCGCCCATCGGGTCGGGGTAGCGGCTCTCCAGCAGCGCCCGTGCCTCGGCCGCCCGCCGCTCCGCCGGTCCGGGGCCGTCCCCGGTCTCGGCGGATTCGTGCTGCCCGGTCACCTCAGCCCGGTCCCGCCTTGTATCCGACGCCGCGCACGGTCACCACGATCTCGGGGCGCTCCGGGTCCTTCTCGACCTTGGAGCGCAGCCGCTGCACATGCACATTGACCAGGCGTGTGTCGGCGGCGTGCCGGTAGCCCCAGACCTGCTCGAGCAGCACCTCCCGGGTGAAGACCTGCCACGGTTTGCGGGCGAGCGCCACCAGCAGGTCGAACTCCAAAGGCGTCAGGGCGATGGTCTGCCCGTCCCGCTTGACCGAGTGGCCGGCCACATCGATGACCAGGTCACCGATGGCGAGCTGCTCGGGTGTGGGTTCCTCGGCGCGGCGCAGCCGGGCACGCACGCGCGCCACGAGCTCCTTGGGTTTGAACGGCTTGATGACGTAGTCGTCGGCCCCGGACTCCAGGCCCACCACCACGTCCACCGTGTCGCTCTTGGCGGTGAGCATGACGATCGGCACCCCGGACTCGGCGCGGATCTGGCGGCAAACGTCGATGCCGTCCCGGCCGGGGAGCATCAGGTCGAGCAGGACCAGGTCCGGCTTGGTCTCACGGAAAGCGGCCAGGGCCTTGTCGCCGTCGGACACGAACGACGGCTCAAAACCCTCCCCGCGGAGCACGATGCCGAGCATCTCGGCCAGTGCGGTGTCGTCATCGACGATCAGGACACGTCCCTTCATATCTTCATCGTCTCATTACCCGATCGTGACCTGTCGCACAGGCTGGCCAGTCCCTCCGCCTCAATGGGGGACAGAACTCCATTTTCGGTAACAATCGCAGTGATGAGCTCGGGCGGTGTGACATCGAACGCGGGGTTGTACGCCTGGGCTCCCAGGGGAGCCAGCGGGAACCCGCCCCCGCCGGAGGGAGGAAATTCGGTCACTTCGTGGGCCGCCCGCCGCTCGACCTCGATGGACGCCCCCTCGGGCGTGTCCAGGTCAACGGTGGTCATGGGAGCCACCACCACGAACGGCACCTCGTGGTGCTTGGCCAGCACCGCCAGCGGGTAGCTGCCCACCTTGTTCGCCGTGCTGCCGTCCGCCGCGATCCGGTCGGCGCCTATGAGCACCGCGTCCACCATGCCCGCCGCGAACAGCGAGCCGGCCGCGTTGTCCGCCAGCACCGTGTACGGCATCTCGTGCCGCGCCGCCTCGTACCCGGTCAGGCGCGCCCCCTGCAGGAGCGGCCTCGTCTCGTCCACCCACAGCCGGCGCAGCTGTCCGGCCCGGTGCGCCGCCAGGGCCACCGCGAAAGCCGTGCCCTCGCCGCCGGAGACCAGCACGCCCGTGTTGCAGTGCGTGAGGATCCGGTAGCCGCCGCCCGGCACCAGCCGCTCCAGCAGCTCCAGGCCCGAGCGGGCCATCGACCGGCTCGCCTCCGCGTCCTCGCGGTGCAGCTCCCTCGCCACGGCCAGGGCCGCCGCGGCCGCCGCCTCCAGGCTCTTGCCGGCGCGCAGAGCGGCGGTGTGCGCCTTCGACGCCCGCCGCACACCCCGGGCGAGGTTCACCGCGGTCGGCCTGGCGTGCGCCAGCAACTCGGCCGCCTCGCCGACGTCGAACCCGCGGGCCGCCGCCAGCGCCACCCCGTACGCCCCCGCCAGCCCCAGCAGGGGCGCTCCCCGAACCGTCAGGGACCGGATGGCGTCGACGAGGGTGTGCACATCCGTGCAGACCAGCTCCACCTCCTGCGCCGGAAGCCTGGTCTGGTCCAGCAGCACCAGCACAGGGCCCTCCGGTGGCTCCTCCCATCGCAGGACCGGAACGTCGGCGGACAGGGGCTTGGGAGAGGGGTCAGCAGCCATTTCACCAGTCTGCCCTCTCCTACCCGCCGGTTTGAATGGTGCCGACCGCCCCGGAGCGCTGCGGAACCGGAGCCGGGCCCGCCGCGCGGGCCCCGGGTGCACCGCCCACGCTCCCGGGTAGGAGCCGGACAGGCCATGGCACGATGGGGCGCACCGGCGTCACCAGGTGGCCGGAAACATCAGAAGGAGCAGCAGCGATGACGGACACTCCGGGCTGGGCCTCGCCCTCCCCGTCGCCGGACGACGACGCCCCGGACTCTTCCGACAAGGCTGCGCCCCAGCCCCCTGGCCCCCAGGACTCCCAATCTCACCAACAGCACCAGCCGCACGAGCCGCACCAGCCCGGGACGCCGTCGGACCCGCCACCGAACTGGTCGAAGGCCCAGCCGCCGCGCGCCGACTGGACCACCCCCGGATGGGGCGGCCCGCAGGCCCCCGGCGGGGTGGGCGGCGGAGGCCATCAGCCGCCCCCCGGATGGGGTGCCTCGCCCGGCTGGGGCGCCTCACCCGGATGGGGCGGCCAGCCCCCGTTCCATCAGCACTGGGGCAACCACCCCCAGGCCGCCAAGCCCGGCGTCATCCCGCTGCGGCCGCTGGGGGTGGGCGAGATCCTCGACGGGGCCGTCTCCACGATGCGTGCGCACTGGCGCACCGTCCTCGGCGTCGCCCTGGTCGTCGCGCTCGTCACCCAGACCGTGAGCACCCTCGCCACCTGGTGGATGTTCAGCGGCTTCGACGCCAAGCTCAACGACCTCGACAACAACCCCGACCCCTCGGTCAGCGACGTCATGAGCGTCTTCAGCGCCATGTTCGCCGGGCTCGGCTTCGCCCAGCTGGTCAACCTCCTCGGCACCCTCGTCGTGACCGCGATGCTCACCATGGTCGTCAGCCGCTCCGTGCTCGGCCGCCCGGTCAACGCCGGTGAGGCCTGGAAGGACGCCAAGCCCCAGCTCCTCAAGCTCCTCGGCCTCACCCTGCTCATGCCGCTGATCGTCGTGGCCGTCCTCGGTGTCGCGGCAGTGCCCGGAGTCGTCGCCCTGGCCGCGGGCTCCGAGCCGCTCGCCGCCACCCTCTTCATCCTCGGCGCGCTCGCCGCGGTGGGCGTCGCCGGGTGGCTGCTCGTCCGCTTCAGCCTCGCCCCGCCCGCCCTGATGCTGGAGAAGCAGGGCGTGGCCAAGTCGATGGCCCGCTCGGCAAAGCTGGTGCGCGGCTCCTGGTGGCGCGTCTTCGGTGTCCTCGTCCTCACCGCGATCATCACCATGGTCATCTCGAGCATCGTGCAGACGCCGTTCACGGTGGGCTCGCTCCTCGTCGGAGGCGACACCATGGGCGGCCTCTTCAGCGGTGAGTCCACCGGCGACCTGAGCCTGGCCTCGCTCACCATCACCGGCATCGGCGCGGCCATCGGCATGACCGTCACCTTCCCGATCAGCGCGGGCGTCACCGCGCTGCTCTACATCGACCAGCGCATCCGCCGGGAAGCCCTCGACATCGACCTCGCCCGGGCCGCCGGGGTGTCCGGGTACGAGTCCCCGGGCAGCACCCAGCCCCGGACCGACGCCGCAGCCCCCGGGAACTGACACGGTGACCGGGGGCCTGGCGAACTTCGCACTCACCGACGACCTGCCGGTCACCATCCCGCGCGATCCTGCCCGCGAGGCGGCCGAGCGGGAGCTGTCCAAGCCGATCTACCACGAGCACGACCCCAACCTCGTCCAGCGCGCCATCGACTGGTTCTGGAACAGGGTCGGCAGCCTGCTCGACGCCGCCGCCGGAGCCACCCCCGGAGGCTGGGTGGGCCTGCTCGTTGTCGCCGTCCTCGTCGTCATCGCCCTGATCGCCCTGCGTCTGCACCTCGGCCGGATCCGCACACCCGGCGGCGAGCGCGAAGCGGTGTTCGACACCCGGCCCCGCACCGCCGCGGAGCACCGCGCGGCCTCGGAGGCCCACGCCGCCCGCGACGAATGGGACGACGCCGTACGCGAACGCATGCGCGCCATCGTCCGCGGCCTGGAGGAACGAGCCCTGCTCGACCCCCGCCCCGGCCGCACCGCCGACGAGGCGGCCAACGAGGCCGGACGGTCCCTGCCCGACCTCCGCACCCGGCTGCGCGCCGCCGCCCGCGCCTTCGACGACGTCAGCTACGGCGGCCGCCACGCCACCGAGAACGCCTACCGCGAACTACGCGAACTCGACACGGACCTCGAACGTGCCCGGCCCCGCCTGACCACCACCGGCGGTGCCCCCGCGTGACCACCGACACCTCCACCTCCCCCTCACTCGGGTGCACCTCGCTCGCGCCGACCGCACGCCACCTGTGGACCCGCTCCCGGGGCCTGCTCGCGGCGCTCGCCATCGTCCTGGTCTTCGGCGTCGCCTACGCCGCCTTCCGCTCGGGTGAGCACCACGGCCGGCTCGACCCGCGCTCCCCCGACCGCTACGGCAGCCGGGCCGTCGCCCAACTCCTTCTCCAACGCGGTGTGCACGTCGACGTCGTCACCTCCGCGGCCGACGCCGCCGCGAAGGCCGGCCCCGACACCACCGTCCTTGTCACCGCCCCCGATCTGCTCCCCCCTCCCCAGCTCTCCGCACTCCACGACGCCACCGCTGGAAGCGGCGGCCGCACCGTCCTGCTCGAACCCGGCCCCGCGTCCCTGTCCGTGCTCGCGCCCGCGGCGCAGGCCATCGCCCCGGCCGACGTCCGCGCCCGCGCCCCCGGATGCCGCCTCCCCGAGGCCGAGCGCGCCGGCAAGGCCGAACTCGGCGGCATCGCCTATGAGACGGCCGCGCCCGGCGCCGACTCCTGCTACCGCTCCGGCGGCCACCCCTCCCTCGTGCGCCTGCCGGACAGCGCCGGAAAGGGCGACACCGTCGTCCTCGGCGCCCCCGACGCCCTCTACAACCGCCGCCTGGACAAGCAGGGCAACGCCTCCCTCGCCCTCCAACTCCTCGGCCGGCATCCCCGCCTCGTCTGGTACCTCCCCTCGCTCAGCGACAACTCCGTGGGCGCCGCGCGGCAACGCGGCTTCCTCGACCTCGTCCCGGGCGGCTGGATCTGGGGCGGGCTCCAACTCGCCGTCGCCGTCGCCGTCGCTGCCCTGTGGAGGGCACGGCGACTCGGCCCCGTCGTGGCCGAACCCCTGCCGGTGACCGTTCGCGCCGCCGAAGCCACCGAAGGCCGGGCCCGCCTGTACCGGCGGGGCAACGCCCGCCCCAGAGCAGCGGAAGCACTGCGCCGGGCCGCCCGAGCACGACTGGCACCGCTCGTCGGCGTCCCCCCGACCCGGGCCCACGACACCGAGGCGCTGGTGGCCGCCGTCGCCGCCCACTCGGGCACACCGGGGCCGGAAGTACGCTCCCTCCTGTACGGCCCCGCCCCCGGCGACGACGCCGCGCTCATCCGTCTGGCCGACCGACTCGACCATCTGGAAAGGCAGGTACGAACCACGTGACCGCCCCCACCGCCGATAGCGCCCGAGCCTCCCTGGAAGCCTTGCGCTCCGAGATCGCCAAGGCTGTGGTCGGCCAGGACCCGGCCGTCACAGGACTGGTCGTCGCCCTGCTGTGCCGGGGCCACGTGCTTCTCGAAGGCGTCCCCGGAGTCGCCAAGACCCTGCTCGTCCGCACCCTTGCCGCAGCGCTCCAACTCCAGACCAAACGCGTCCAGTTCACCCCCGATCTGATGCCCGGTGACGTCACCGGCTCCCTGGTCTACGACGCGCGCACCGCCGAGTTCTCCTTTCAGCCCGGCCCGGTCTTCACCAACCTCCTGCTCGCGGACGAGATCAACCGCACCCCGCCCAAGACGCAGGCGTCACTCCTGGAGGCGATGGAGGAACGCCAGGTCTCGGTGGACGGCATCCCCCGCCCGCTGCCCGAGCCCTTCCTCGTGGCCGCCACCCAGAACCCCGTCGAGTACGAGGGCACCTATCCGCTGCCCGAGGCACAACTCGACCGCTTTCTGCTGAAGTTGATCCTTCCTCTCCCCGGCCGCAACGACGAGATCCGCGTCCTCACCCGCCACAGCGAGGGCTTCAGCCCCCGCGACCTCGAAGCGGCAGGCGTCAAGGCCGTCGCCGGCCCGGTGGACCTCGACGCCGCCCGCGCCGCCGTGGCCGAGGTGACCGTCTCCCCGGAGATCATCGGCTACGTCGTGGACCTGTGCCGTGCCACCCGTGAATCCCCGTCACTCACCCTCGGTGTCTCCCCCCGAGGAGCGACGGCGCTGCTCGCCACCTCACGGGCGTGGGCCTGGCTCACCGGACGTGACTACGTCACCCCCGACGACGTCAAGGCCCTCGCCCTCCCGACACTCCGTCACCGTGTGCAGCTGCGGCCCGAAGCGGAGATGGAAGGCGTCACCGCCGACTCCGTCGTCAACTCGATCCTCGCCCACGTCCCCGTCCCGCGCTGACCTGCCATGGCCATCACCGGACGCACCGCCCTCCTCGCAGCCCTCGGGGCACTCTTCGTCGGTCTCCTCCTTCCGGGGTGGACGGGCCTGCTCGCCGTGGAGGGCACCCTGCTCCTCGGTGTCCTCATCGACATGGTTCTGGCAGGCAGGGTCCGCACCCTTCAACTCTCCCGCTCCGGTGACACATCGGTCCGCCTCGGCGAACAGGCCCATGTCACTTTGACCGTGGGAAATCCCGGACGCCGCCCGCTGCAAGCCCACCTCAGGGATGCCTGGCCCCCCAGCAGTTGGGAACCCGGCACCGAAATGGCCGCGTCCCGGCACCGGTTGACCGTGCCACCGGGCGAGCGACGCCGCGTCACCACGGTGCTGCGTCCGACCCGGCGCGGGGACCGCCAGGCCCACCGCGTCACCATCCGCTCCCTCGGCCCGCTCGGGCTCGCCGCACGCCAGGGCTCTCATCGCTCGCCCTGGACGATCCGTGTGCTCCCTCCGTTCGCCAGCCGCAAACACCTCCCCTCGAAGCTGGCCCGCCTACGGGAACTCGACGGCCGGACATCTCTCCTGATCCGCGGTCAGGGCACCGAGTTCGACTCGCTGCGCGAGTACATCCCCGGAGACGACACCCGGTCCATCGACTGGCGGGCCACCGCCCGCCGCTCCGCGGTCGCCGTCAGGACCTGGCGTCCCGAACGCGACCGGCACATCCTCATCGTCCTCGACACCGGCCGCACCTCGGCCGGCCGCGTGGGCGACGCCCCTCGCCTGGACGCCGCTCTCGACTCCGCGCTACTCCTGGCCGCACTCGCATCCAAAGCAGGCGACCGCGTCGACCTGCTCGCCTACGACCGCCGCGTCCGTGCGTCGGTCCAAGGCCGCTCCGCCACCGAACTGCTTCCATCACTGGTCAACGCCATGGCCGGACTCGAACCCCAGCTGATCGAATCCGACGCCCGCGGAATGGCGGCCACGATCCTTCATCGCGCGCCGCACCGCTCACTCGTCGTCCTTCTCACGGGACTGGACACGGCCCCCGTCGACGAGGGGCTGCTACCGGTCCTGCCTCAGCTCACGCATCGCCATGAAGTGCTCATCGCATCTGTCGCCGACCCGCGCCTGGACGAGATGGCACAAGCCCGCGGCTCTCTCGAAGGTGTCTACGAGGCCGCTGCCGCGGAACAGGCCCGGGCGGACCGTCGCCGAACCGCCCAGCGGCTGGGCCGCCACGGCGTCACCGTCGTGGATGCGTCACCCAGCGCTCTGCCCCCCGCCCTCGCGGACGCCTATCTTGCCTTGAAGGCTAGCGGACGCCTCTGACAACGCCGTGGGACGGACGCCTGTGGGGACGGACGGACGCGGGGACGGACGTGGGGACCGTGGGGACCGACGTGGGGCAGCTCGGGCTCCAAACGCAAAAAGCTCCGGCTCCCGCGATCCTGAAAGGACCGGGGAGCCGGAGCTCAACAATTGTTCGGCGGCGTCCTACTCTCCCACAG
>NZ_BMMS01000032.1 GCF_014646055.1 Wenjunlia tyrosinilytica | reverse complement strand
ACCCGGACCGGCGCCGCGCCCTGATCGAGCGGGCCTACGAGGCACTCGACCCCGGCGGGACGCTACTGGTCTACGACCGGATGTACCACGCGTGCCGACCGGACGTCACCGCCCGGCTGTACAGCCTGAACCGGCTGGTCTGCTCGACCGGCGGCGGCTCGGAGTACCCCGCGGCCGAGTGCCTGGAGTGGCTGCGCGAGGCCGGGTTCTCCGAGGTCGGGACCCGCCCCCTGCTGACCTCCCACACCCTGGCGATCGGGCGCCGTTGACGCGGCGCGACGTTGGGCCGACGAGGAGCTCGGCCATGCCGGCCACAGCCGGGTCCACCGACCTTGCGAAGACCAGTTCGGACCACGTCAGAAAGGTGGGGCAGTGATGCCCGAGGAGAAGACTTCGGTCCTGATCGTCGGAGGTGGGCCGACCGGCCTTTCCGCGGCGCTGTTTCTGACCCAGCACGGTGTGCGCCCCATGCTGGTGGAGAGGCACCCCGGCTCGTCGGTGCATCCGCGGGCCCGGGCGGTCAACCCGCGCACCATGGAACTGTTCAGCACGGTGAGCGGCCTGGAGCAGGAGATCCAGGCCCACCGCTCGCCGATCGCCGGCAACTCCGAGCTTGTCCACGTGGAGTCGCTGGCCGGCCGGGAACTGCTGCGCATGGAGCGGCCCACCCCCGATGACATCGAGCAAATCAGCCCGGCCCAGTGGATCATGATCGACCAGGACCGCCTTGAGCCCATCCTGCGCAGACGGGCCGAGGCCGGCGGCGCGGACATCCGGTTCAACACCGAGCTGTCCTGGTGGGCAGAGGGGCCCGACGGGGTGGAGGCCGTGCTGCGAGACCGGGCGACCGGTGCCGAGCGGCGGCTGCTCGCCGACTACCTGATCGCCGCGGACGGCAGCCGGAGCCCGATCCGCGAGCGACTCGGCGTGGCCCAGCACGGCCCCGGCACGATCAGCTCGGTGGTAAGCGTCCCGTTCACCGCGGATCTGACCGGACCGCTGCGCGGCCGACGCATCGTGGTCTGCTACGTCAACCAGCCGGGGCTCCATGGAACGATCATCCCGATCGACAACGAGAAGCGGTGGGCGCTCGGGGTGTCCTACGCGCCGGAGCGCGGCGAGTCCCCGGCCGACTTCACCCGGGAACGGTGGGTGCGGCTGGTACGCGAGGCCGTCGGCGTTGCCGATCTGCCGGTCGAGGTCGACTCCGATCAGGCGTTGTCCTGGGAGATGGCCGGGCGGGTCTGCGAACGCTTCCGGCTCGGCCGGGTGCTCCTGGCCGGCGACGCGGCGCACGTGATGCCCCCGTCGGGTGCCTTCGGGGCGAGCACCGGCATCCAGGACGCTCACAACCTGGCCTGGAAGCTGGCGCTGGTGCTGCGCGGCGTGGCCGGGACCGGCCTGTTGGAGACCTACCAGACCGAGCGACGCCCCGTCGCGGGCCTGACCATGCGGCAGGCCGTGCAGCGGTTCGCGCTGCGTGACGGCAAGAAGTCATACGCCGGGCACGGGCGGGATCTGATCGACGAGCGCACCATGACGCTCGGATATCGGTACACCTCGGGCGCGCTGCTGCCCGAGACCGAGGTGGACGACGACGGCGCGGCGGCCGAAGGCGGCGCGTGCGAGGACCCGCGGCATCCGACCGGCCGACCGGGCACCCGGGCACCCCACGTCGTGCTCCGGCTCGACGGCGAACCCGTCTCCATCCTGGACCGCTACGGTCGCGGGTTCGTCCTGGCCACGGGCGAAGCCGGCGGCGCCTGGCGGCGCGCCGGCGGGCGTGTGGGTGAGGCGCTCGCAGTGCCGCTGGCGACCTTCGGAGTCGGCCCGAGGCAGGAACTGGCCGATCCGGCCGGAGGGTGGAACGCCGCGTACGGTGTCGGTCCCGCCGGCGCCGTCCTGGTCCGCCCGGACGGCTTCATCGCCTGGCGTTCGGCAGCCGGGGCGAAGGACCCGGAGCGCGAACTCGGTCTGGTTCTGCGCCGGTTGCTGCACACCGACCAGGTCGAGGGTCCGGCTCCAGCCGGATGAGACGGTGCACCGCGTGATGCCGTGACCGACCAGGTACCTCCTGGCCGGTCACGGCACCGTGCCCCCGCTCCCCTCCCTTCGGAAGGGTTTGGAGAACGCGCCGAGCGTGGCCGTGGGCAGGGTGCGGGCCGGCTGCCGGCCGGGCGGTGCGCAACGGGCGGCGCGCGGTTCCGGGCGGCCGAGGCGCGGGCGTCCCACGCTCGGCCGGGTGGTCAGGGCTGCCCGTCGCCGACGCGGACGGCGACGAGGTGCAGGTATCCCACTTCCGGGGTGTTCTGCAGCCGTTCGAAGCCACGCATCATCCGCTCGGCGGTCTCCTGGCCGACGCTGTCGGTGACCTCGGGCTGGTTCGACAGCAACGCGTCGATGTACCGGGTCATGCTGCCGGTGATCGTGTTGCCGGTGATGTCGCGCAGTTCCACCAGGCGCAGGCCCGCCTCACGGAACAGCCCGGGGTAGCGGTCGAGCTGGACGATCGACGTGGTGCGGAAGTTCGCCATGCACGCGTCCACCGCATCACGACGGTGCGCCGGCACCGGAACCCGTTCGAACGGCTCAGTCAGTGCGATCCTGCCCCCCGGCCGCAGCACGCGGGCCGCCTGCCGCAGCGCCTCACCCCGGTCCGGCATCAGCATGATCGACTCGAAGAACCACACCGCGTCGAACGAGTTCTCGTCGAACGGCAGCGACATGGCATCGGCGTACTGGAATCGGACCCGATCCGCGAGCCCTTCGGCCTTGGCGGCCGCGGTGGCGTGGGCGATCTGCTCCTTGCTGACGCTGATGCCGGTCACCAGCGCGCCGGTGGCCCGAGCGAGCCGCAGCGCCGGCCGGCCAAGGCCGCAGCCGATGTCCAGCACCCGGAAGTCGCCCTGCCCGACGCGGATGGACTCGATCATCTGGTCGGTGAGGCGATCGGTCGCCTCCTCCAGCGAGCTGTCGTCCTCGGGTCCGGTCCAGTAGCCGACGTGGAAGTTGCGGCCGGTGACGATTTCGAGCGCATGGTTGGCCTGATCGAAGAACTCCCCGATCTGTTCGGGGGTGGCTGCGGTCCTGGGCATGACGGCGGACTCCTTGCTCGGTCGACGGGAACTGCGGATGAGGCGGCCACGGGCCGTCCTGGCCCATCGCCGCCTGCGGCATCGGTTCGGGCAGCGGCTTCGGCGACGGTCGGGCCGGTCAGAGCTTCAGCTGGACGTCGTGCGCCTCGAGCCACGTGTTCAACTGCAACGCCATCTCCATGTTGGAGCGCTGGACCCAGGCGAACGCGCCCGTCGGCGCGGGAGCGGCTGCGGCATCGCGGGCGGCTTGCCGATCGAGCAGAGGGGCGACCGGAGCATCGGAGGCAGCGATCAGCGACCGGAACCGCTCCTGGACCAGCCGGCCGTACTCGGGATCCTGCGTGGCCGGGTAGGAGCTCTTCGGCCGGTTCAGCACCGAGCTCGGCAGCAGGTCGGCCGCGGCCGCCCGCAGCAGCCCCTTCTCCCGCCCGCCGAGCCGCTTGACCTCGAGCGGCACGTCGTACAGGTACTGCACGAGCCGATGGTCGCAGTAGGGCACGCGCAGCTCGACGCCGGCGGCCATGCCCAACCGGTCCTTGCGGTCCAGCAGCGGCGGCAGCCAGCGGGTGAGCACCAGGTACTCGACCTGCCGGGCCCGCCTGCGGTCCGCGCTCTCCGCCTCCAGCTCCGGGACCTCGGCCAACGCCGCACGGTAGCCGTCGACCCCGTAGCCGAGGACGTCGAGCTCGCCGAGCAGGCCCTGATCGAGCAGGCCGCAGCCGAAGCCCGCGCTCGACGCGCTCTGCCGCTGCGCGAACGCCACCCACGGATAGGTGCCGGCGTCGGCCAGTGTGCGGTCGTACGCCCACGGATACCCTCCGAACACCTCGTCCGCCGCCTCGCCGGACAGCGCCACCGTCACATGCTGTTTCATCCCCTGGAACAGCAGGTACAGCGAGGTGTCCATGTCGCCGAGCGGAGTGGGCACGTCCTGCGCCAGCAGCACCGCGCGGTGGACCTGCGGATCGGCGAGCGCCGAGGCGTCGAGCAGGATCTCGGTGTGGTCGGTGCCGAGGTGCTCGCTCACCGTGGTCACATAGGGCGCGTCCGGCGTCCCCCGCATGCTGGGGTGCGGCTGGAAGTTCTCGGTGTAGCCGGTCAGGCCCATGGAGAACGTCCGCGTCCGCGACGTGGAGCCCCCCTCATGCCCGTACCAGCGGTGGGCCAGGCCCGTGAGCGTGCTGGAGTCGATGCCGCCGGACAACAGCAGCCCGAGCGGGACGTCCGCGACGAGCTGACCGCCCACGGCGTCCTGGAGCAGCTCGCGCGCGGTCGCCACCGTGGTCGCGGTGTCGTCGGTGTGCGGGTTCGCGGTCAGCGACCAGTACCGCCGCTCGGTGGTCGCCTCCCGGGTGACCCGCAGTACATGGCCGGGCCGCACCTCCCGCATGCCCCGGAACGGTGCACGGCCAGGGGTCCGGCCGTGCACCAGCAGCTCTCGCATGCCGTCCGCGTCCACCGCCGACTCGGCCCGCGGGTGGGCCAGGACGGCCTTCGGCTCCGATCCGAACAGCACACCCGTGCCGGTGGGGTAGTAGAAGAGCGGCTTCACCCCGAGCCGGTCCCGGACGAGGGTCAGCTCCCGGGCCCCCGGGTCCCATACCGCGAAGGCGAACATGCCGTCCATCCGGGTGGCGCAGTCCGCGCCCCACTCCAAGAAGGCACGCAGCAGGACCTCGGTGTCGCACCGGGTCCGGAACCGGTGCCCCCGCGCGGCCAGTTCGGCGCGCAGCTCGCGGTGGTTGTACACCTCCCCGCAGTAGGTGATGACCGCTCGCGGATCAGTGTCGTCCCCGGCGGCCATCGGCTGCTGCCCGCCAACCGGGTCGATCACGGCCAGGCGGCGGTGCCCGAGCACCGCGTGGCGGTCCGCCCATATCCCCTCGTCGTCCGGGCCGCGCGCAGCGAGCGTGTCCGTCATGACGCGGACAGCGGACTGTCGGGAGCGCAGATCCCGCTCGAAGTCCACCCATCCGGCGATTCCACACATGGGATCGATCGTCCCTTCTTTGGTTTCCGGCCGTCTTGAGCCGCCGCCGTCGCCGCCGTCGTCGCCGTGCAGGCCGTCGGTGCGTTGCCGGGCGGGACGCGCCCTGTCCGACAGGGCCCCTACGGCATGGCCTTGCGGGCAACCTGTCCGGGCTGTCGGCGTGGCTGCGCCGTCAGCTGAAGCAGGACCAGGGACATCTGGTGGCGAACCACCGCCTCCCGGATCGCGGACCGGTCCGGGACCGTGTCGCCCTCGATGACCAGGCCGAGGCGTCGGCGCGCGGTGTGCACCCCGTACCGGCCGATCAGCTCCTGGTAGCCGGCGACCACCAGGTCCAGGTCGGTGAGCAGCCAGAAGTCGGCCGAACGACGGCGGCCCCGCCAGCTGACCACGCCTGTCCGGCCGCCGTGCAGGTTGTGCCGCCAGCCACTGGACGTCGCGACCACGAGCTCGTGGCCACCGAGGGCGTGCAGGCCGACCGGTACCCGGAACCGGCGGCCGGTCCGGCGCCCGCTGAAGTGCAGGACGGCCAGCCCGTCGAGCGGGCGTATCCGCCACCGCCCGTCCAGGAGCCGGCGCATCACCGGGTTGACACATCCGCGGACCACCGGCGACGGGGTCCGTGGCCGTACCCTCCCCCGGGCCGATGAGGCGCGCTGCTCGGTCATCGCGGCTCTCCTCACGTGGTGACCACTTGGGGCGGGGCCACGGCGTCCACGGGCTTGCCTGCAAGGCCGGAGATGAGCCGGACGAAGTCCTGGTGCGCGGGGAACGTCTCCTCCGGGTCGATGATCCGTTGGGCGAGCCTGTGGTAGGTCTCCCGGTCCTTGGACCGGTCGTAGAAGCCCTTGACGAAGGCCAGGATGTTGTCCAGGAACTCCCGGTGCGCCGTCTCGAACCGGGCCATCGCCTCCTCCTCCGGCGCCTTGCCCCGCAAGACGGCGTCGGCCGCCATGACCGCCCCTCGCGCGGACATCGTGGCGAGGGTGACGCCGGTGGAGAACAGCGGGTCGATGAACGCGGACGCGTCCCCGACGGAGACCCAGCCCGGCCCGTGGAAGCGGGAGCCGGTGTACGACCAGTCCCGCGCCGTGCGGAACGCGCTCACCGGGCGGGCCGACGCGGCGAGCCGCTTGAGCTCGGTGGTGGCGTCCATCTGCTCGTGGAACAGCTCGGGCAGGGTCAGGCCGGACGCGTCCGCCTCGGCCGTCGCGGTGACGTAGCCGACGCTGGTCGTGCCGTCGCTGAGCGGGATGAACCAGAACCAGCCGCCCGGCACGTTCTCCACCAGGATGTTGCCGGCCCGCTCGCCCGGGTAGAGGTCGCAGCCCTGGAGGTAGCACCAGATCGCCACGTTGCGCAGATCGTCGTGCCAGCTGACGTCGGCGAGTCGGCGGCTGAGGACCCTGGCCTGCCCGGACGCGTCCATCACCAGGCGGGCTCGGGCCTGTCGCGTCTCCTTGGCGGCGCGCAGGGTGTAGCTCACCCCGGTGACCCGGTCGCCGTCCATCAACGGCTCGCCGACCGTTGCCTCCTCCACGACGACGGCCCCCAGCTCTCTGGCCCGGGTCAGCAGCAGCGCGTCGAAGTCTGCCCGCCGCACCTGATAGGTGTTCCGGAACGGGCCGCCCTCGGCGAAGTCGAAGCCCCACACCTGCTGCTGTCTGCCCCACGCCATGGTCCCGCCGTACTTGCGGGTGAAGCCCATGTCCGCCAGGCGCTCGGTCAGTCCCAGCTCCTCGACCACGATCAGGCAGCCCGGGATCAGGGACTCCCCGATGTGGTAGCGCGGGAACCTCTCGCGTTCCAGCACCAGTACCCGGTGACCGCGCTGGGCCAAAAGGCCGGCCGCTGAGGCACCGGCCGGGCCGCCGCCGATGACGACGACGTCGAACTCCTCGTCGCAGTCGGTCAGATCCTGCATGCGTTTCTCCTTCGTAGCGTCCATGGGTTCGGCGTCCGCCGCCTGTCGTTCCGTCAGGTCCCGGACCGCCGGGGCGCGGTCCCCGCCGGTGCCCCTCATCCGAGGACGACACCGGACGCGGTGGCCACGAGAGCGGCCAGGGCTAACGCCGTGCGCAGCAGGTGCCATCCGCGCCAGAGCCGCCGCGGGTCCGGCCATTCCGGGCCGACCGCCGCCGGGTCCAGCGCCTTCACCCGCTTGTTGATCGGCACGTTGCGGGTCTGGGAGATCAGCGCGACACCGGCCAGCAGCGCCGCGGCGGCAGCGAACGTCACCCGGGCTGCGGTGGGTTCGGTGAGCACGGCGAGCACGACATCCGCCAGGACCGAGCCGATCACGATCGGCGGCATGATGGCGTCGTACCGGCGTCCCAGCAGTTGGTGCGCCTCGACATAGTCGGCGGCCGTCATCGCCGCGAACGCGGGCACCACGCTGAAGGCCACGCACAGCAGTACGCCGGCGGCGATCCCGTTTCCTCCCAGCACAGTCACGCTCAACACCTCGGCCAGCACGTCGTGTTGCCCCTTTCGTCTGCGTCGCCTTCCGACCCCCTGTGATGACGGGCCGATCGAGACTGGGCACGGCGGTCAACGGTTCGCCGTTCGCCGTTCGCCGTTCGCCGTTCGCTTGGAGGCTCGCGGCGCTGCGTTGACGCCGGATGGAGGAGGCGTGAAGCCCCGGGCGCCTCAACGATGCGTCGACACGCGGTCCACACACCCTTGCGAGCCTCGCGGTGTTCCGCCGCAGGCCGATCCCCGCAGGCCGCAGTGATCACGAGGCCGGCGGCCGCAAGTGCGGTAGCGAGGAGGGCACGTGCACCGAATGCTGATCGTCGCGAGGATGGATCCCACCGACGCCGAGGCGGTGAAGGACATCTTCGCCGAGTCGGATGCGACCGAACTGCCGCGGATGATGGGCGCCCGCGCACGCAGCGTGTTCCGCTTCCACGACCTCTACCTGCACCTGGTCGAGGCGGAACAAGACGTCGTCCGCAGCCTCGACGAGGTCAATGACCACCCGCTGTTCAGGGACGTCAACGCCAAGCTCGCACCCTATGTGCGGCCCTACACGTCCAACTGGAGCGGCCCGAAGGACTCCCTGGCCACGCGCTTCTACCACTGGGCCGCCTAGCACCGGGCCCGTCCGAGCGGCCCTGCTGCCGCCCAGTCCAGACCCCGTACCAGGAGGTAACGGTGTCCAGCCCCTGTATCGGCAAGATCCGCGCCGGCGATGTGACCCCGAACCGGGCCCGAGGCGGCGAAGTCCGGGTGCTGCTGAGCCCCCGCACGGCGCAGGCGAGCTCCGGCTTCCTCGGCACGCTCACCCTCGATCCCGGCGAGAGCACCCGGGAGCACTACCACCCCTACTCGGAGGAGTTCCTCTACCTGGTCTCCGGCTCCGTGCTACTGCACCTGGAGAACCAATCCGAGCGGCTCGAGCCCGGGGACGCGGTCCTGGTCCCGAAATACCACCGCCACCGGCTGGTCAACAACGGCGCCGAGGCGGCGTCCGTGGTCTTCTGCTGCAGTCCGCTGGCACCCAAGCCGGAACTGGGGCATGTCGACACCGACGGCGGGGAGAACTCCGGGGCCGGTGCCGCCGCGGCCCGGGAGACCACCCGATGACCCGGCGGGCGGTGATCACCGGCATCGGGGTGCTCGCCCCGGGGGGAATGGGCAACAAGGCCTTCTGGGAGCTCCTGACCGCCGGGCGGACCGCCACCCGACGGATCTCCTTCTTCGACCCGGGAGAGTACCGGTCCCAGATCGCGGCCGAGTGCGACTTCGCACCGGAGGCATTCGGGCTGAGCCCGCAGGAGATCCGCCGGATGGATCGCGCCTGCCAGCTCGCGGTCGTGGCCGCGCGGGACGCCCTGGCCGACAGCGGCCTCGGCCTCGGCCAGCAGGTGGCCCCCGAACGGATCGCGGTCAGCATCGGCAGCGCCGTCGGCTGCACCATGGGGCTGGAGGAGGAGTACGTCGTGGTCAGCGACCGCGGCAAGCACTGGCAGGTGGACCACACCTATGCCGTGCCGCAGCTGTACGGCTACCTGATACCGAGCACGATCACCGCCGAGGTGGCGTGGACGGTCGGCGCGGAGGGGCCGGCAGGCATGATCTCGACCGGCTGCACCTCGGGCCTGGACGCGGTGGGCCACGGCGCCCAGCTGGTCACCGAGGGCAGCGCGGACGTGGTCGTCGCCGGTGCCGCGGATGCGCCGATCTCCCCCATCTCGGTCGCGTGCTTCGACGCGATCAGGGCGACCTCACCCAACAACGACGATCCCGAGCACGCCTCCCGGCCCTTCGACCTGACTCGGGACGGCTTCGTGCTCGGCGAGGGTGCGGCCGTCCTGGTGCTGGAGGAGCGGGAGCACGCGCGCCGCCGCGGAGCCCAGGTCTACGCCGAGATCGCCGGGTTCGCCAACCGCAGCAACGCCTACCACATGACCGGGCTGAAGCCGGACGGCCGGGAGATGGCCGAGGCGATCACCGTGTCCTTGGACCGGGCGCGCCTCGACCCGACCGCGGTGGACTACATCAACGCCCACGGTTCCGGCACCAGGCAGAACGACCTGCACGAGACCGCGGCGTTCAAGCGGGCTCTCGGCGAGCACGCGTACCGGGTGCCGGTCAGCTCCATCAAGTCCATGGTGGGGCACTCTCTGGGTGCGATCGGCTCGATCGAAGTCGCCGCCTGCGCGCTGGCGCTGCGGCACCAGGTGGTCCCGCCCACGGCCAACCTGCACAACCCGGATCCCCAGTGCGACTTGGACTACGTGCCGTGTCAGGCGCGGGAGGCGGTCCTGGAGACGGTCCTGACCGTCGGCAGCGGGTTCGGCGGATTCCAGAGCGCCATGCTGCTGCGCCGGCCATTCGGCGGGTCGCCATGACGAGCGCCGCGGTCCACCCGGCATCCCCGGAGGTCCTCTCGCGCCCTCCCCACGACGCCCCCGTGGTGACCGGTCTCGGGGTCGTCTCGCCCTGCGGGCTCGGCACCGAGGCGCACTGGGGGGCCACCCTGGCAGGGCACCGGGGCATCACCCCGATCACCCGGTTCGACGCCGCGCGCTATCCGGTCCGGGTGGCCGGCCAGATACCCGGGTTCACGGCCTCGGAGTTCGTCCCCGGGCGGTTGATCGCCCAGACCGACCGATGGACGCAGCTCGGCCTGGCCGCGGCCGCGCTGGCGCTCGCCGACGCCCGTCTCGATCCGGCCGAACTGCCCACCTACGAGATGGCGATCGTCACCGCGAGCTCCACCGGCGGGGTCGAGTTCGGCCAGCGCGAGATCGAGCGGCTGTGGAAGGTCAACCCGCGCCATGTGAGCGCCTACCAGTCCATCGCCTGGTTCTACGCGGCCACCACGGGCCAGATCTCCGTCCGCTACGGGATGCGCGGCCCATGCAACGTCATCGCGACCGAGCAGGCAGGCGGCCTGGACGCGCTCGGACATGCCCGGCGTCTGCTCCGCAGCGACGCCCGGATGGTCCTGGCCGGCGGTACCGACGCCCCGCTGTGCCCCTACAGCTGGGTCTGCCAGCTCTCCAGCGGGATCCTCAGCGCCCGGGATGCCCCCGACCGCGCCTACCTGCCGTTCGACGCGGATGCGGACGGCTACGTTCCGGGGGAGGGCGGCGCCATGCTGGTCGTGGAGAACGCACGTGCCGCGGCCGCGCGCTCGGCTCCGCAGCTCTACGGGACGATCGCCGGATACGCCGCGACCTTCGATCCGCCGCCCGGTTCCGACCGGCCCCCCGGCCTGCTCCGCGCGGTGCGGTCCGCGCTCGACGACGCCCGGATCACGCCCGAGCAGGTGGATGTCGTCTTCGCCGACGGATCCGGCGTGCCCGACCGCGACCGGCAGGAAGCGGCGGCCCTCGCCGCGGTGTTCGGACCCTACGGCGTGCCGGTCACCGTCCCCAAGACGATGACCGGTCGGCTGTACGGCGGCGGGAGCGCCCTTGACGTGGTGAACGCCCTGCTCGCCATCCGCGACGGCGTCATCCCCCCGACCGTCGGCGTGCACCGGCTGCCCGACGACTACCGCGTGGACCTGGTACGGAACCGCCCGCGGGAGGCCCCGGTAGGCAACGCCTTGGTGCTCGCCCGAGGTTTCGGCGGTTTCAACGCCGCACTCGTCGTCCAGGCCGCCCCCGGCCTGCCGGGCCGTGAGCCCGACACGACCGCCCCCGACACCACCACCCACGACACGACCACCCACGACCCCATCCGCGAGAAATGAGGACATCCATGAACGCAGCGATCACCCTGACCGAACTCTTCGGGGTCATGCGCCGGTGTACCGGCGGCGAGCACGCGGTCGAACTCACCGAGGACAGCGCGGACATCTCGTACGCCGACCTCGGTTACGACTCGCTGGCCCTGCTGGAGATCGGCTCCCAGCTGGAACTGCGGTACGACATGTCGATGGCGCAGGACGCGATCCCACGCGATGGCACGCCGCGCCAGACCCTGGACCATGTCAACCGGCTGCGCCAGGCGGCGGTGTGAGATGGCCGGCCACACCGACAACAGCGTGACCATCGCCGCGCCGCTGCACCTGGTCTGGGACATGACCAACGACATCGCCGCCTGGCCGCATCTGTTCAGCGAGTACCAGGACGCCCAGATCCTGCACCGCGAGGGTGACACGGTCCGGCTCCGGCTGACCACCCACCCCGACGGGAACGGGACCGTCTGGAGCTGGGTCTCCGAACGCGTCGCGGACCCCGCCACCCGCACGGTCCGGGCTCGGCGGGTGGAGCCCGGCGCCTTCGAGTACATGAACCTGCGCTGGACCTACCACGAGGTGGACAGCGGCACGACCATGCGCTGGATCCAGGATTTCCACCTCAAACCCGACGCCCCGCTCGACGACGCCGCGATGACCGAGCGGATCAATCGCACGAGCCGAGAACAGATGGCCCGGATCAAGCAGATCGTCGAGGCGGCCGCGCGACAGGTCGAGCCGACCGCGGACACCACGGGCACACCCTCCCCGGGAGGCCGGCCATGACAGCACCTCTGACCGGCAAGAAGGCCGTGGTCACCGGCGGCAGCCGCGGTATCGGGCGGGCGATCACCCTCGCCCTCGCCCGTTCCGGCGTCCAGATCGTCGCGTGCTACCGACGGGACGCCGCGGCTGCCGAGACGCTGGCCCAGGAGCTGAAGGAGATCGGCGCAGACCATCAGGTCCTCCAGGCCGACGTCACGGTGGCCGAGGACACCGAGCGCCTGGCCGACGAGTGCCGCGCCCGGCTCGGCTCCGTGGACATCCTGGTCCACAACGCCGCAGCGATCAGCCACGTGCCGTTCGCCGAGCTGTCCTACGAGGAATGGCGCCGGGTACTGGACACCAGCCTCACCGCCGCGTACCTGACGATCCAGCGGACACTGCCGCTGATGTCCGCGGGCAGTTCGGTCATCGCCATCGGATCGCGGGCCGCCCTGGCCGGGATTGCGATGCGCGCGCACTACACCGCCGCCAAGGCGGGCCTGGTCGGCCTCGCCCGCTCCCTGTGCCGGGAACTCGGCCCCGAGGGGATCCGGGTGAACGTGGTCGCGCCCGGCGTCATCGAGACGCCCGACCTGCGGATCCCACCGGAGGTACGCGACCGCTACGAGCGGATGACCGCGCTCGGCCGTCTGGGCGAGCCAGAGGATGTCGCCGCCGCGGTGCTGTTCCTGGCCGGCGACGCGTCCCGGTACATCAGCGGCGAGACGCTGCACGTGGACGGTGGTATCTGAGATGACCGTCGCCGAACCCCGGCCCGGCGACGGGCCCGTGCGGATCATGCTGCGCGTGGTGATCCGTCCGGGCGCCGGGCCGGACTTCGAACGGGCGTGGACCCGGCTCGCCGCGCAGATCGCCGAGAACCCGGCGAATCTGGGCCAGTCCCTGGCGCGCAGCCGATCGGAGACCGACGTGTACTACGTGACCAGCGACTGGGTGGACGCCGAACGGTTCCGCGCCTTCGAGCGCAGCGCGCGGCACGTCGAGAACCGCCGGAGGCTGGCCCCGTACCGGGTGGACAGCACCATGTGGACCATGCGCGTCGTGCACGCGCTGCCGGGACCGGGGGTCACCGGGTGAGCGTGTCGCCGTCGGCGGCCGGCCACGGCCCGCCCGGCCGGCCGGCCGGTGCCACGCCGCTTCGGGTGATCGTCTGGTTCCACACCCCGGCCGAGGATCCCGGAGCGGTGGAACGCGCCTACCACCGGATCAGCGCGGTGCTGGCGGACACGCCGGGGCTGGTGCGCAGCGAGTTCCTGCGGTCCCGCCTGGACCCGCAGAGCGTCGCGGTGATGAGCGAATGGACCAGCCTCGAGGCCTTCGAGCGGTGGGAGGAGGGCCCGGACCACCGGGCGAGCACCGCGCCGCTGCGCCCGTATCAGGACCACGACCACGGACCGGTGTTCGCCGTGTACGAAGTCGCCGCGGCCCACCAGAACGCCGGAAAGGACAGCAGCGCTTCCTGCTCCTCACCTCGCGGCTGATCGCGTCAATTCCGCGGCCGCACCGCGGATCAGGCGCCGACGACGCGTCCGCGCCCGGCCGGCGCCGCCGGGACGCCGGTCGGCTTCGGCGGAACGCGCGATGTGGTCACCTCGGGGAGAAGGCCGCGAGCACGGCGGCAGCGGCGGCAGCGGCGTTTTCCTGTTCCAATGCCCGCGAATTCGCCGGTAATTCGCCTTGTCGCCGGGGTCGACTCGCTCAAACCATTCCCGCTGCTGTCCGGCCGATGGGTGCCTACTGGAATTTTGCCCCTATGACTGCCCGACGGGCGCCACATATCTTTGGGCCGGATCCCGCTCGCCCAGTATTCAAGTGGTGTTCCCTGTCGAGTCAATGAGGTAGCTATGCGGCACCATCATCACTCAGGTCAGCAGTGCGCTTGCGACCCGCCGGAAGCTCTCCGGATCGCCGCCCGTCGCGGTGGCCCGCCCGGGGCGGAAAGGCCGCCCGCGGTACCGCCGTTCCGGCTCCTCGGCCCGCTGGAGGTAGTCGACGACCGCGGCGAGGTGATCACTCCGAGCGCGCAGAAGATCCGCCAGTGCCTGGCGCTGCTCCTGCTCAACGCCAACCGCGTCACTCCGTCGGCCTCACTGATGGAGGAGTTGTGGGCGGGGAGTCCGCCGCCGAGCGACCTGACCACGTTGCGGACCTACGTCTACCACCTGCGCAAGACGCTCCTGCGCGTATGCCGCCCCGGGCAGGGCGAGGTCACCCTCACCACGCGGACGCCGGGTTACCTGCTCCGGATCGATCCGCGCCTGCTCGACGTAACCCTCTTCGAGGACCACCTCGCCCGCGGGCGCTCCGCGCTTGAGTCCGGTGATCTGCCGCGGGCCTCCGGCATCCTGGCTGCGGGCGGGCGGCTGTGGACGGGGCCGGCCCTGGTCGACGTGGGGTGGGGCACCGCCCTTGAGGCGCAGGCGGCCCGGTTGGAGGAGCTGCGGATGACCGCCCTGGCGCTGCGGATCGAGGCCGATTTGAAGCTCGGCCGACACCACGAACTGGTGGCCGAACTGCGGTGGCTGGTGGCATGCCACCCGCTGAACGAGTGGCTGTACGGCCGGTTGATGGAGGCCCTGTCGCGTTCCGGGCGGCGCGGTGAGGCGCTCGCCGTGTACCGGAAGCTGCGTTCGGTGCTGGCCGACCAGCTCGGCCTCGAGCCCTCGGCCGAACTGTCGTCGCTGCAGCAGGCGATCCTGGGCTGTCCGCCCCCGCCGGCCGCGGAGGGCCGCCAGATCGGCGCGCTCGCGCAGGTTGCCGTCGGGAGCCGGCTCAGCAGGCCATAGGAAGGCGCCTGTTCGGTCCGACGCTGCCGCGGCGCGCGTTGCTCAGGAGACGCCAAGCATGGGTCATGGGGCGGACTCACAGGGCCAGACGCATCTCGCCGCCCCCGTCCGGCACCGTGGCCGAGGACGGGGGACCCGCCGCGGCACCGCGGGCGAGCGTGTCCTCGGCGAGGGCGCGGTAGTGGGCGAGCGCTTGCCGGGTGGAGGCGAGGGCGTCCCGGTGCCGGTCGGCCCGGTCGTACTGGATGCCCAGGTTGCTCAAAGCGGTGGCGAGGTTCTCCCGGTACGCCGGGTTGTCCTCGGTGAGGGCCCGGTAGTGGCCGACGGCCTCCTCTGCGGGCTGGAGCGCATCGTCATGGAGGCAGGCCTCGCTGTAGGAGATGCTCAGGTTGGTCAGCGCGGCGGCGAGGTTGGGCCGGTGGGCGGGGTCGGCCTGGGCCAGGCTGCGATGGTGGGTGATCGCCTCCTCGCCGAGAGCGAGGGCGTCCCCGTACCGTCCGTCCTCCCGGTAGCAGTTGCTGAGGTTGTGCAGGGCCATCGCAAGCGGGGGGACGAAGGCCGGGTTGCCCTTGGCGAGCGCCCGGTAGTGGCGGGTGGCCTCTTCGACGGGCGCGATTGCCTTCTGGTGATAGCCACCCTCCCGATAGCAGATGCCCAGGTTGTTCAGCGCCCTGGACAGATGGGGTCGGAACGAGGCGCCGGTCTGGGCGAGCAGGCGGTAGTGGGCGACAGCCTCCGCGGTCGCGGCGAGGGCGGCGTAGTGGTGCTCGGCCTCGCTGTAGCAGATGCCCAGGTTGATCAGCGCCTTGGCCAAATTGGCGCGGTAGGCGGGGTCGCCGTCGGTGAGGGACCGGTAACGGGCAACGGCCTCCTCGGAGGCGACGAGCGCGTCGTCGGGGAAGCCGACCCCGAACGCCCAGGTCAAGGAGGACAGCTGCCGCACCAGGGCCGAGGAGGAGTCGGCCGATGGCAGCGCGGGGGGCCCGGCGGCGCCGACTCGGTCGAGGTCCACCTCCAGTGCGGCGTCCCACGGCTTTTCGGTCGGCGCCTGCGCGGTGGCGTCGAGGTCGATGATGTCGCGGGGACGGAGCGCGGCAAGCAGGGTCGGCTCCACGGCGCCCTGCGATGCGGGCAGGTCACGGGTTGCGACGATCACCACGGCCTCCGCGGCCAGGGGCACCAGCACGTCGTGGGCGATGGAGAACGCCTCCTCCGCCTGGTCCAGGCCGTCGACCACGATCACCGGTGGTTCTCGTCCTAGGTCCCGGGTCACCTGCCGCACGGCGTCGAGGAGTTCCGGGCCGCCCCGCCGACCCGTCCGTGCGGTCGGCAGCACCGCGGCCCGCACCAACTGCGCGTCGACCAGATCGGCGAGCGCGTCCCCGGTCAGGTCGCGGGCATGCACATGCGCCTGAACCACCGATCGCAGCCCCGGACCGGCAGGCCCCGGGTCCTGGCCGTCCGCCCCGGAACGCCTCCACTCGGCGGGAGCGGACAGGTCCACGATCCGGCCCGCGACGGCCGACTTCCCGGTGCCGGCCGATCCGGTGATCACTCGCAGGCCGGGAACACCCGACGTGACCCAGGACATCGCCGTGTCGAGTTCCGCCGAGCGGTCCCGGGACCGGGACTGCGGGGAGGCGGCCCCGGCCAGGACCGGCACCCCGGCGTCGCGTCGGCCCTTCCGGGAGGAAGGCTCCAGTGACGCCGGAAGCCGGGGCTGCGGCATCTGCGTCGTCGGCGCACTGGGCACCCGGCCTGCCGTGGGCTGGTCGCCCTTGCCGGCGCCCGCGGCCTCGTACCCGCGCAGCGGCCGCTCTTTGAGGAACAGCGCGGTGGCGAACGCGAGCGCGGCGAACGGCGCCGCGGACAGGAACACGTCGCCGACGGAGTCGGAGAAGGCCTGCAGGACAGCGTCCTGGACCGCGCGAGGAAGCCGCCGCAGCTGGCCGGTGTCGATGGCCGCGCCGGATCCCTCGCCGATCGGTGGCGCGTTCGGGATCGCGGCCGCAGCGTCCCCCAGACGGTCGGCGAGCCGAGTGGAGAACACCGCGCCCAACAGGGCAGAACCGGTGGCGCCGCCGATCTGCCGGAAGAAGATGACCGAGCTGGTCGCCGTGCCGATGTCCCGGCGTTCCACGGCGTTCTGGATGGCCGTGGTGATCGTCTGCTGGGTGAGGCCGGAGCCGACCCCGTAGACGAAGGCGAACAGACCTGTCTGCCAGAACGGCGTGTCGACGTCCAGGCGGGACAGGGCCAGCACGCCCACGGCCATCAGCGCCCCACCGAGGATCGGATAGACCTTGTACCGGCCGGTGCGGGTGATCAACCGCCCGCACACCATGGAGGCGCCGAAAAGCCCCACCACCATGGGGAGCGTCCCCAGTCCGGACTCCGTCGGCGACATGCCCCGCACCGTCTGCAGGTACACCGGCAGGAAGACGGCCGCGCCGAGGATCACCGTGCCGGCCAGAAAGGTGTAGGTGTTGCCGATGGTGAAGATGCTGTTGCCGAACAGGCGCAGCGGCAGGATCGGCTCGGCGGCCCTGTGCTCGACCAGCACGAAGGACAAGGTGAGCACCACGAAGCCGCCGAGCAGCACCAGCGCACCGGTCTCCGCCCAGCCGCGTTCCGGGCCACGCCAGTTGAGGTAGAGCAGCAGACTGGTCACCGCGCCCACAACGGTCGCGGCGCCCAGATAGTCGATCTCGTGGGAGCGGCGGGTGCCCGGCACGCGCAGCGCCGCCGTGGTGATCACGAGCGCGATCAGTCCGATCGGCACGTTGACGTAGAAGGTCCAGCGCCAGCCCGGACCGTCCGTCAGCCAGCCACCGACCAGCGGCCCGGCCACGCTGAAAACCCCGAGCACCGCGCCGATGTAGCCCTGGTACCGGCCCCGTTCCCGGGGCGGGATCACATCGCCGACGATGGCGAAGGCGACAGCGAACAGCCCACCGCCGCCCATGCCCTGAACCGCCCGGAAGGCGATGAGCTGGCCGATGTTCTGGCTGACACCGCACAGCACCGATCCGATCAGGAAGATCACGATGGCGCTCTGGAAGATCCGCCGCCGGCCGTAGAGGTCGGAGAGCTTGCCCCACAGGGGGGTCGTCGCGGTGGATGTCAGGAGGTAGCCGGTGACGACCCAGGACAGCAGGTCGAGGCCGCCCAGGTCGTTGACGATCTGCGGGAGGGCGGTGTTGACGATGCTCTGGTCGAGCGCGCTCAGCATGACGCCGGACACGACCCCGAGCAGGATGAGAAGCGTCTGCCGCCTGGACGGGTACTGTTCCGCGGCCGTGTTGCCCGCCTCGGCCCTGGCGGGCCGCGCAGCCCTGGCCGCGGGAGGCTTGGCGCGGGCCCCGGCGCGGGAGGAACCGCGCGGCGCGGCGTGGGACGGGTGGTTCGAGGTCTTGGTCATGAAGACGTCTTCCTGATCTCCATCTCTGGGGCGCGGCCCGCACCTCCCGGTCCGGTGCCGCCGTGTCCCCGTCGCCGCACGCGGGCGATCCGGGGTGCCGATCCGTCTCCCCACGTGCCCTTCGTGCGACGGGGACGGCAGTTCCCGACACGGACCCCGGCGGTCATCGCTACGTGTGACGCTCCTCGGGCTGCGACAGCCGTGCTCGGTTTCGCCGACCGATCACCTGCGGCGGCCGGTCCCGGGGCGCTGTCCCGCCGCAGGGGCCCTGCGCCGCCAGGCCCCTCGCGACCCGGGCTTCGAGGAGCGCCAATCTACGCCCGGCATCCCCGTGCAGGCAGCGCCGTGGCTCTACCGAGCGCCAATCACCGGGTAATCGGCCTCGGCGGACCGGTGACTCGAGCACCACTCGTGGAGCTGAAATCCATCCGGTGGCGGCCCCGCGGAAGACGCCCCTCGGGAGGAGCTGTTCCATATTCCACCGGACGCCCATCGGGCAAGCAACTGATCCACCATCACGGTCGGCGGACCAGGGGATTTTGACGGCGATTCTCCGGGAGTGTTCGCGCGATGGAAAAGCGACCCTGCGTGCTGTCCCGAAGCGCCCTACATTTGCCTGCCGGCGGGTCAGGGATGTCGAACCGAAAGAATTCGCAGACATTCGGAACCGGACATGAAGGAGTTCGCGCCATGCCCAGAACGGTTTTCGAAGGAGCCGTGCCACCATGACGGAGACGCGATCGACGGCGACCCCAGCCGCCGACACCGGGGGGAAGATCACCGCGCTCCCGGACGGGCCCCTCGAACGCGGAGTATCCGTATCGCTGCGGCGGCTGATGCCGCTGCTGGTCCTGATGTTCGTGATCTCGTTCCTCGACCGCGTCAACATCGGCTTCGCCGAGGCCGGGCTGAGCCGCGACCTCGGACTGTCCGCCGGCGCCTTCGGACTGGCCGCGGGTGTGTTCTTCATCGGCTTCGCGGTGTTCGAGGTGCCGAGCAACCTGCTGTTGCACCGGTTCGGCGCGCGGCGGTGGCTGGCCCGCATCATGATCTCCTGGGGCCTGCTGTCCGCCTCGACGGCCTTCGCCTGGAACCTTTCCTCCCTGATCGTCATCCGAGTGGTCTTCGGTGTCGCCGAGGCCGGGTTCCTGCCGGGCGTCGTCCACCTGCTGAGCAGTTGGTTCCCGGAGCGACACCGCGGACGGGCGATGTCGTTCCTGTTCCTGGGCGTCGTCATCGGCTCGGTCGTCGGCGCCCCCATGTCCGGGGCGCTGCTCGAACTCGACGGCGTCGGCGGGCTCGCGGGATGGCAGTGGCTGTTCCTGGGCGAGGGTGTTCCGGCGGTGCTCGTCGGCCTGTGGGCGCTGCGTGCCCTGCCGAACCGGCCATCCGAGGCCCGCTGGCTGGACGCGGAAGCCACCGCGGCGCTCGATCGGCAGGTGTCCCTGGAGGCGGCGGCGGCCCGCGCGCGGGAGCGTTTCACGCTCAAGAAGGCGCTGCTCGACCGGCGCGTGTGGCGGCTCGGCGGGTGCAACTTCCTGCTGATGGCGGCCATCGGCGGCATCGCGGTCTGGTCGGCCGATCTCATCGAGCGCGTCGGGGACCTGCGCCCGCTGATGGTCGGCGTGATCGCCGGGATCACCGGAGCGTGCGGGGCTGTGGGGGCCCTGCTGTCCGGACGCCTCACCGCCCGGGTCGCCGACAAGCGCCGGCTGGCCGCGGTGGGCATCGTCATCATGGGCGTCGGCATCGTCTGCACGGCGCTGCTGCCACCGATCCCGGCCGTGGCCGGCCTGAGCCTGACGATGTTCGGGGCGATGGGCGCCCTGCCCGCGCTGTGGGTGCTGCCCACGACGCTGGCCACCGGCCGGGCCGCGGCCGCCTGCGTCGCCATGGTCAACACCATCGGCATGTTCGGCGGCGGTGTCGGTCCCGTGGTGCTCGGCGTGGCGAAGGACTCCACCGGCTCGCTGCGCAGCGGCCTGTTCGTCCTCGCGGCGATCACGCTGACAGCCGCGGTCGCCACCGCCACCGTCCCCCTCGCTCCCCGCCCCCGCGGGGCGGCCCGCGATAGGCCCTGACCCGCATGCCGCAGCCGTCCCGCACAGGTGAGGACACGACCGTTCCCGCGACGTCAAAAAGCCGCTCCTGGGAGGTGGCCCCGGGCGCAAGCGGCGAAGCGGTGCCGGGCCGGCGGATCTCGGGGAGACCGGATCACCGGGACCACGGGCCGGAGCCGACCGCCATCCGTGGCAGGCGGCAAGCCGCGCGAAAGGACTTCCTTCCAGGCCACGCCGGCCTTCGGCCGGCATCAGGAGAGGAGAACGGCCATGAACGGGTTCGCTGGGCCCCGGTGGTGGAGCCGATTGCTGGTCACCGTGAAGGACTGGTGCTTGCTCCCGGTGTGGTACGGGCTGATGGATTTCGGCAGGACGATGTACGCCCCCATGGGGGGCCTGAAGGACCCGGAGGAGCAGCGGCGCCCGCCGCGATCCGTGGCGCTGGGCCGGAACGGGCTCCCGCCAGGGCATCCGGAGCGGCTGCGCCCCGACCTGCCCCTCAGCGATCTGGAGCGCCTGCTGGCGCGTGAACTCTTTCCGTACCACTCACCGCACCATCCGGAGGACCGGGGCTTCTTCGGAGGCTGACCGGTCCCCCCTCGAGGCGCTCCCGGTTCCGCGGGGGACGTCCGCGGGGCCAGGACCCGGCCGCGGGGCGGGTGGGTCCTCGGGCACCCGGCCTGCGCTGGGCACCGGCCCACCGTCGATCACCTCACGACGAAACCTCGCCCTGGCAGCGGCCGATCCGGTGGAATGACGGCAACGCACTCGCCTCGGCGACGGCCCGCTGGGTCCGCGGGAACGTCGGAGGGGGCATCCGTGGAGACAGTCGGCCACCCGGTCCTCTTCCACGGGCCTCGGCCATGACGGCTGGTGGCCTTCTCCGTCAACTGGTCCTTCTCAGCAGCAGAAGAAGCGGAAGGAGCGAACAGAGGCCCGCCGTGCCGGGAAACGACCCCACGCCTCCCTCCCGTGGAGTCCCAGTGCGCGCGCCGGTTCCCGCTCCATCCGTCGAGCCCCCAGCGCTTCCCATCCGCTGGGCGGCTCCGGGCCGACCCGGTAGACGATGCCCGTCTCGCTCGCTCGGCGGGTGGCCTCACTGACACGTACCTCTCCCGGAGGCACCAGCGCCAGCAGTCGGAGACATTGGTCCAGCACTCCACCGGTCACCATGGGCGGGGCGGTCGTGTCCCCGGGCTGGATCCGTACGAAGGCGTCGCCGGTGACCACCGCGACATGTGCGCGCCCGTCAGTTCCAGGACGCCCGGTCCCGGCTGCGCAGTCGTGGGCACCGAGCCGGTCGCGGATCGCCAACCCCGCCCGCACCGCCCGGACCGCGTGGTCCTCACTGGTATCGGCCACTCCGAACAGCGCCGAATGGACCGGTCCCAGGGTGCTCCCGACAGATCCACCGAACCGCTCGCACTCCTCGCGGACGGTCGACTCCACCTCCCGCAGGACGTCGTCGACGCCCGCTGGGTCCTGCCCGCCGTCGCCGGTATCCGAATGGGCCCAGAGCAGCACGGCGCTGATCTGTTTGCGCTCCGGTCCGCGGTGCACCGCCGGCTTGCCACCCCCTCCTCTCACCATGACGGGGCTCACGATCGCGGCGGGCCGCGCCTCGGCCGTGTCCGGCGCGCCATCCACGGCTCCGGAGGGCGCCGCCCGCGTCGGAGCCTCCAACTCCGGGGCGTGACTCAGGATCGCCTGCTCAAGCCTCTGCAGCTCTGGCCCGGGTTCGAGGCCGTAGCGTTCGACGAGCCGGGTTCGGGCGCGGCGGTAGGCCGCGAGCGCGTCGGTCTGCCGGCCGCAGCGGTAGAGCGCCAGCATGAGCTGACCGCAAAGCCGCTCCCGCGACGGCTCCGTGGCGACGAGCGCCTCCAGTTCACCGAGCACCTCGTTGTGGCGTCCGGACGCCAACTCGGCCTCGATGCAGTCCTCCAGCGCGTCCAGCCGCGCGTTCTCCAAGGCGGCCAGTTCCGGCCAGGCGACCCCCGTCTCGACCAGGTCGGCCAGTGCCGGGCCCCGCCACAGCGCCAGTGCCTGCCGCAGCACGCGGGCCGCCGACTCGTACGCCCCGGCAGTCAGGTCGGCTCGCCCCTGATCCACCAGTTGTCGGTAGTGGAACAGGTCGACGCAGTCGACGTCGACCCGGAGCACATACCCGGGGGTATGAGTCAGCAGCATCGCCCGGTCAGCGGCGCGGATGTCGGCGGACAACACCCGGCGCAGGTCCGACACGGCGTTCTGGAGCATCTTCCGTGCCGTCAGAGGGGTGTCGCCCGGCCACAACGCGTTGAGCAGCCCACTCGTCGCCACGACGCGATTGGCGTGAATGAGCAGATACGAAAGTGTCGCACGTTTGGCGATCCCTCCCACCGGAACCAGTGCGCCGTCATGACAGACTTCTAAGGGACCCAACAAGCGAAACTCCACGTGGTCTCACCTTTCCCTTGCTGTCCGCACCCGCCTCCCGCGGTCGTCGGGGAAGGCCACGCCCGGCAGGAAGACATTTCTTCATTCCTTCCCGCCGAGGAAGTTTGCGAGACACAGTGATTGAATGGCACACAACCGGCTGCACCCGCTTTTACGCGTGAATGCAGCCGCATGCGCTTCGACGGAGTTCCCCGTGGGACGGTTCCCTCATGCCCCGGACGTGCGCCGGGTACTGCACCTTTGCCCTCGCGCGGGTGTCCACAAGGGCGACGGCCGAAGGGCTGCCCACGTCGGCGCACAGGGGCCGCCTCGTCGCGGGCATCGGCATCCTCGTCTCGTACTGCCGCCCCAAAGGGCCGGTCTGACGAGGACCCGAGCAGCCGCCTCTGGAGCGGTGTCGGAAGTCCTCGTACGGCAGTGGTTACTGATCAGTTGCGGTCGGCGTCGCGTCGACATCGACACACAGCGCATCGTCGGTGTACTACAAAGAAAATCGGTGTACTTCAAAGAAAAACCGACAGGCCCGCACGAGATTTATTTTCGACGGCGTTGGCGACCAGCTCGCCGGCCACGGTCCGGGCGCCTTCCACCAGAGCGCTCAGTCCCCATTGAGGCAGCTGCCTCGCGACAAGATCGCGGGCGGCTTTGGGGAGGGTCCCGATATGGCGGTCGAGCAGGATGGGACCCGACTGGACCTGCTGTGGAGTGTGCGAACCCCGAGTGGGAACCCCGAGTGTTCTCGCTCCATGGACGGTCGGCACCAATCTCGGTCATTGCGTCCCCCTCAGACTTGGAACGAACGGGTTCAGCCGGGGAGTTGGCACGCGAAAACCGGCTGGTCCGTTTGTGTGCGCGCAATCGCATCTGCATTGCGTCGTCTCGCTGTCGCCGTTCCGGCCGCGGCATCTTGCACAAGCGCCCCTGGCATCCCACCTCTTCGTCCTCGACGGATGCGCCCTGGCGCAAAGGAAGGCTCCCCGCAGGCTCCAGCAACGCCCTTGCCCCGTTGACCCGCGGGCGGCCTGGCCGCGCCCTCCATCGGCGTCCAGGTGGCTCCTGCGCAGCGGGGGCCTGGCCGACGGAAGTGATGAGGACGCGTCCACGCCCCTTTCCTCACGACATTCACCGTTGTGCGCCTCTCGGCGCGACTGCGACTGCTGTCACCCAGTAATACAGCGAAGGCCGACGGAGGGTCTTGTGCGTTTCTTGCCAACCCCTTGCCCGCCTCTTGGAAAGTTATGACGTTCATTTCTGAAACTTAACGGTAGCCTTTGTTTGATAATTCCGAGGCAGAGCCGGCCGCGGGGTCGAGGCGGTGGTGCATTTCGGTGCGGAGGGGGTCGTCTTTGGGCAGACCGAGTTCGTCGCGGATGGTAGGTGGAGCAAAGGCAGACGGCAGGTTGGCCCTGTCGTGAGCCACGAACGCAGGACCCGGGATCCCGGCAACCCCCCGCACCGCCCCAGTCCCAGGGATGCCGGCCCATTGCCGTCCGGGGATCATTCCAGGTCGTAGAAGCCGGGGTGGAGCTGTGGTGGCGGTGGAGTTCGGGGTGTTGGGCAGTATCGAGGCGCGGGTCGATGGCGGGCTTGTCGAACTCGGTCATGCGCGGCAGCGGCTGCTGTTGGCTGCCTTGCTGGTCGATCTCGGCCGGGAGGTGTCGATCGAGGAGTTGGCGGAGCGGATCTGGGGGGAGAGTCAGGCGCAGCGGGGCACTTTGTACGGCTATCTGTCCCGGCTGCGGCGGGCGTTGGCCGCGGTGGAGGGCGTGGAGATCACCCGCAGGCCGGCCGGGTATGTGCTGACCGCCGGTGCGGCTGTGGTGGACCTGCACCGGTTCCGTGATCTGGTCGACCGGGCTCGTGCGGCGGAGGACGACGCGCAGGCCGCGAACCTGTTCGGGCAGGCGTTGGACTTGTGGCGGGGTGAGGCTCTGGCCACGATGGACACCGCATGGGCCGGTACGGTGCGCGAGGAGCTGCACCAGGAACGGCTGGCGGCCGAGCTGGACCGGACCGAGGCGCGGCTGCGCCTGGGCCAGCATCTCGATCTGGTGGCGGGCCTGCGGGCCCGGACCAAGGAACACCCCTGGGACGAACGTTTGGCCGGGCAGCTGATGCTGGCTCTGTACCGGTGCGGGCGTGCGACGGAGGCGCTGGCACACTACCAGCACACCCGGCGGCGGCTGGCCAAGGAGCTGGGCATCGACCCCGGCCCGGAACTGCGACGGTTGCACCAGCAGATCCTCACCGGCGACTGCGCCCTCACCCCCAGAGCAGGGGTGGCCCCGGCTGCGCCGGTGCCGCGGCAGTTGCCCGCGCCACCGGCGTTGTTCACCGGCCGGGAAAGGGAGCTGGCCGCGCTCACCGCCGGGGCGAACGGGGCAGGGGGCACGGTGGTGGTCTCGGCGATCGGCGGCACCGGCGGGATCGGCAAGACCCACCTGGCCCTGCACTGGGCTTACCGGCACCTGGACCGCTTCGGCGACGGGCAGCTGTATGTCAACCTGCGCGGCTTCGACCCCAGCGAAGAACCGCTGACCCCTTCGGCGGCCATCCGTGGCTTCCTCGACGCTCTCGGCGTGGCGTCCGGGGCGGTCCCGCCTGATCCGGATGCCCGGGTGGCGTTGTATCGCAGTCTGGTGGCGGGCAGACGGATGCTGGTGGTGCTGGACAACGCCCGCGACAGCGCCCAGGTGGTCCCGCTGCTGCCGGGCAGTCCCAGCTGCACGGTGCTGATCACCAGCCGCCGCCAACTGACCGGCCTGACCGCCACACACGGAGCCGCACCCCTCGCCCTTGACATGCTGCCGGAAGCCGAGGCCCACGAACTGCTCGGTCGTCACCTGGGGCCCGACCGGCTGGCCGCCGAGCCCGGTGCGGTGGCGGCGCTGCTGAAACACTGTGCGGGCCTGCCCCTGGCGTTGAGTATCGTGGCGGCCCGCGCCGCCGCCCAGCCGGGATTCCCCCTGGCCCATCTCGCCGAGGAACTGGCCAAGACCGGCACCCGGTTGGACGCGTTGGACGCCGGGGACCTCAGCGTCGACCTGCGCACGGTGTTCGCCTCCTCCTATCACGCCCTGGACACCGCGGCAGCCCGCGGCTTCACCCTGCTCGGACTGGCCCCCGGCCCCGACATCAGCCTGAACGCGGCCGCCGAACTCACCGGGACCACCCCCGCCCGCGCCCGGGTGCTGCTGCGCACCCTGGAGACCGCCCATCTGATCCAACAGCACACCCCCGACCGCTACCGGATGCACGACCTGGTCCGCCTCTACGCCGGCGAACAAGGCCGACACGACCTGGACGAGGCGGACCGGACCAGAGCGCTGCGCCGCCTGCTCGACTTCTATCTGCACACCGCCTACCACGCCAACCGGCTGCTGTACCCCCACTGGACGATCCGGCTGGAGCTGGGCCCGCCCTCCGCCGGCTGCACCCCGCACCGGTGTGCGGACGCGGCAGAGGCACAGCAGTGGTTCCAGGCCGAACTGCCCTGCCTGCAAGCCGCCCCCCAACTCGCCCGCGCCCTCGGCTGGCCCACCCTGACCTGGCAACTACCCGAAGCCCTGTTCAACCTCCGGTTGAGGCAAGGCCGCCCGGGTGAGGATCTGGCCATGTGGCGGACGGCGATCGAGGCCGCCGAGCGATTGGACGACCCGGCGGCCCGGGCCGTGACGCATCTGCGCCTGGGTCAGGCCTCCATGCTGGCGGGCCGGTACGACGAGGCCCGCGCCCACCTGGAGCAGGCCCTGCCCCTGTTCGAACGCACCGGTGACCTCCTGGGCCAAGGCCAGGCCCACTTCTGGCTCGGCATCACGTGGGAGCAGCAGGCCGACCCCCAGCGGGCGCTGCTCTGTCACGAGCATGCCCTGGACCACTACCGGGCCGTCGGCGACGCCCTCCATGAGGCCGGAGCCCTCAACACCATCGGATGGTGCCTTGCTCAACTGGGCCACGGCGAAAAGGCCCACGACTACTGCGAGCAGGCCCTGGCCATCAACCGGGCCGAAGGCGACCGCTACGGAGAGGCCCTCAACCTGGAGAGCCTTGGCTATATCGCCCATCACCGCGGCCGGTACCGGCAGGCCCTCGAGTACTACCACCAAGCCCTCACGGTCTGCCAGGAGACCGACTCCACCTGGAGCGAGGCCGAGGTCCTGGGGTGCATGGGTGATGCTCACCGTGCTCTGGGCCAGCACGCCGAGGCCCGCCAGGCCTGGCGGCAGGCCCTGGACCTGTACCAGACCCAGCACCGCACCGAACAAGCCACACACGTCCAGCAACAACTCAACGCCCTCGACGACATCGGCACTCTCACCGACACTGAAGGCGCTCCTTGAATGCGGCTCTGTCCGGCGGTTCCGTGAATCCCCAGGTGGGCGGGTGAATGCGGGAGCGTTCCCTCCGGGAAGTTCTCGATCACGGTGCGGAGCGGGCGCATAGGAGCGCAGGCATGGCACTGCGACCTGTCCAGGTGAACACAAAGGCACTTGATGACTCGGCGGTCGGCCGGTTCTGGGCGGAGGCGCTCGGCCGGAGTGCTTACAGCCCCGGCGTGACCACCTACGTTGGACCCGCCGGCGGCGGGACCCGGTTCCCGGCCCATGCGACGTCGATGGGACGGGTACTGCTCGCCGGGCTGCCGGCGCCCGAGCAGGCCGCCCATCCGGAACGTGCCGTCCCGGAGCCGCTCACCCCGCACACCGTCACCTCCGCGAATCGCCTCGGGTCCCTCCTGGAGCGCACGGAGCGCGAGGGATTCGCCCTGGTGGAGGACGAGCTGGAGGAGGGACTGCGGTCCATGGCCGTTCCGGTGCGCGATCGCACCGGCCGGGTCGTGAGCGCCGTCAACGTCTCCATGCATGTGCGCCGCAGGACGGTGGAACAGACGCTCGACACCGTCCTGCCCGCACTGCGGGCCACGGCCGCGCGCATCGAGGACGACCTCCGGGTCGCGGGCCGCTACGTGGCGATCCCCAGCGCATGACCGCATCAAGGCGCTCCTCCGCCTCCGCCGTCCTTACCGCTGCCGACTGAGCCGTACCGCCGCGCAGGGCGAACAGCACCGGACCACCGGACCTCTTCGATCCGGACACGATCAACCCGCGCCGTCATCCCCGAAGAATGCACCGCGGGCACCGGCCCGGCCGACAGAAGTGAGGACCTGCCGACGCCCGAGGGCCCCACAAGGGCGGCGCCGCCGCCCTTGTGAAGGCAACTCGTCGAGGCGCTCCGACAGCCGGCGAAGGACGGGGCGCCCGCACACTCGCGGCAGTTCCCGGGCCATGGGGTCCCCGGCCTTGGCATGGGAGCCGACGCAGGCATCCACGGTCGCCACGGGATTGCCGCTTCCGGCAACCGGCTTGCCCCCAACGGTCGTCTCCGCGGTCGACGGCAACAGGCCGGATGACTCACCGGGGGGCGGAATGACACGCGTGCACAGAAGCGCGATGGTGGCAACGGCAGTGGCGGCGGTCCTGGCGGCGGCGGGGTGCGTGCCGGGAGCGGGCTCGGCGGCGCCGGAAAACCGGCGGCAGGCGACCGGGTCGGACGGCGTTTCCGCGCGTGGGGCTGCCGGCCACGCCAAACCGCGGCACGGCACCGCGCGGTCGGCGACCGGCCAGGCTGGAGGCACCCCTGCGTCCGGACACGGTGCGGGACCGTCGATCGTCCGCACGGGTGTCCCATGGAACCTGGACCGGCTCGACCAGCGCACCCGCCCGCTGGACGGAAGGTTCACCACACGGAGCGCAGGCGCGGGGGTCCACGTCTATGTGATCGACACCGGCTTGGACATCGGACACGCGCAGTTCAGCGGCAGGGCCTCCCTGGGTGCGGATTTCGTCGGTGAGCCGGACGCGGGGGACTGCTTCGACGGCGGGGGGCTGGGCCACGGAACCTTCGTGGCGGGGATCATCGGCGGCAAGAAGTACGGCGTCGCACCGAAGGCGAAGATCGTGCGTGTTCAGGCGATCAAGTGCGAGGAGGGAAGCGGAGGGCCCGCCCCGGCCGCCTCAGGTGCCTCCGACGCCTCGATCGTCAAGGCCGTGAAGTGGGTGACCCTCCACGCGCGCCGCCCAGCGGTGGTGAACATGTCCCTCAATCTCGACAAGCGCTCCGCCGCGCTCGACTCAGCCGTCCAGCGCATGATCGACGCCGGTGTCCCCACCGTTGTGTCGGCGGGCAACTTCAACGACGACGCCTGCAAGCACTCCCCGGCGGGTGTCCGCGGCGCGATCGTGGTCGCGGCGTCCACCACCCGGGACCGCCACTGGAGCGACGCGGGCGGCTACGGCTCCGGCCACGGCCGGTGCGTGGACCTGTACGCCCCGGGCGAGAAGATCACCTCCGCGCTTGCCGGAGGAGGCACGGCCACATCGGATTTCGCCGCCACCTCCTGGGCCGCGCCGCACGCGACGGGCGTGGCCGCTCTCTACCTCTGCACCCACCCCAAGGCGACGCCCGCTCAGGTGCAGCACTGGCTCGACCAGCACGCGGGCCGAGGCCTCGTGACGGGCGTCCCGCCCCACACCCCCAACCGTCTGCTCAACACCGGGCACCTGTGACCTCACGGGCCGGAGTTGGTCTCTGCGAGCGGTAGGCAGTGCGGCCGCCTCGTGGACTGCGCGCCGTTGTCGAGCCTGTCACCCGCGCGGCGGCTGGGAGCGGACCTCCTCTCCTGAACCGCCCTGGGTTCGCCACGTCCTCCAGGGCATCGCGCACTGCGGCCGGTGCTCGGCGCGGATGTTTGCAGCGCCCCGGTCGGCTGCTGCGGCGTGGGTGTGCCGCCCAGGCTTCGGCTCTGCGCGGCTCTACGCGGCACTGCGCGGCACTGCCCGGCCGCCCTGGCTTGCAGGGCGGCCGGACGGTGCCGCAGACGGATCAGCCGCGGGCGAGTCGCTCCAGACGCCCTTCCTGGACTCCGGGCTGGAGAGCGGAGGAGCGGAACTGGCGACGGTCGTGGGCTACGGCATCACCGAGGACCGCCACCGGGCGCCGCGGCTGGCCGATCCGCACGGCTTCAGCCTGGCGTGGCCGCGCGCTGAGCCGGGCAAGGGGGTCTGCACCCACTGCCATGACGAATCGCAGGTCCTCATCGTCACCCAGGGACGCTGGCGCATCACCTTGAACCGGGCCGATCCCGTCACCACCGAGGTCGGTCCGTACGACACGGTGTCGATCCCGCCTGGCTCCTGGCGCCGATTCGAAAGCATCGGCGAGGAACGCGCGCAGGCCGTAGTGCTCACCGGAGGGGAGGGCCGCACTCGGCTCACCTGGGAACCGGGCGTCGTCGCTGCGGCGCGCGAGTGGGGCGCCGTGGTCGACGCCAAGGCTATGTCGCCGACCCGCCTGAAGAGTGTGGAGGTCCGCATTTGGCGACGCGTCGGACAGCAGTCGACGACCGCTCCCGTCGATCGCGACGCGGTCGTGTGGGTTTTGCCGACGTCGATGCCTGCCCGGATCGCGGCCATGTGGTGCCTCCGTGCGGTGTCCTGCTGGCCCCTTCGGGCGGACGACCTCGCTGTCGAATCCCTGCGGTGCGATCATTCGCAATTCCTCATTGGCAGCCGAGTCGTCGTGGAGCGCCGGGCGGCGAATCCATGGAAGCCACAAGCGGCAGCAGTTCGAAAACCACACCCGACGCCCCTGGTGAGCCAACCATACGGAGGGCTCGCCCGGCCCCGGGAAGATCGTGGGGAGGTTCGATCGAATCACCTCCCTGACTCTCCGACCTGGGCTATACCTGTGCCGTGACTGTGCCAAGAGATGTGCATGACGCCCGCGATGAACTGCGCACTGTTCTCGACCGGTGCGAGTCATGGCTGGGTGCCGTATCCACCGCCCCCGAGGCTTCAGCGGAGTGGCCGGAGGAATTGCGCGGGGACGCCGACATGGTGAAGCGATTGAGGACGCGCGCAGCCTCGACCCTGATCAATGTGGCGCTTCTGGGCGCCTTCTCGTCCGGCAAGAGCTTCTTGCTGAGTGGTCTGCAGGGCGGTCTCGAACTGGTAGAGGTACCGACCAACGATGGCCAGACCGCGGACAAGTTCGTGGGACTGCTGCCGTCGTCCCCGGTCCCGACCACCGCCTGTCCGGCGAGTGTGGTTCCGGTGGACGACCATTCCACCGTCGACGCGTCGGGCACCGGCTATCTGCGGGTGCTCTTCACCGATTCGGACCAGGACGGGTGGGAGGACGTCGGGAACTCCCCGGCCCCCTCCGTGGTTGCGGCGTACGCGATGCAGGACGCGGATGTGACCGACCGGCTCAGGGCGCACCGGGGCCGCGAGGTCGCTGAGCTCGAGATCTTGCTGGCCGGTGCCAAGCTCCCGGCGAAGCTCTACGACCTGCCCGGGTACGGTTCTCCGAATCCGATCCACGACGTGATTGTCCGGGCCGCGATGGCCGACGCGGACTGCTTCATGTACGTATCACACGCCAGCCGGACACTTTCGGAGAGGGACCTCGACCTCATCCGCTTTCTCTACGACCACTACCTTCTGTCAGGGAAACGTGTGGTATGGGTGGTTACCGCTATCGACGCTGCGTCGAATCTCGATCTGAGGAACGTCCCGGAGTGGAAGGCGACGATCGCCCGCAACAACACCTATCTGAGGGACAACTTCAAACTGCCGGACGGTCAACCGGACGTGGGCTTCATTGGCGAGGGCTTCCTCCCCGTCTCTCCGGCTCTGGAGGCGCGCGCCGACAAACTCAGTGCGGAGGGCGCAGAGGCTCCCGCACGGCGGCAGCTCGCGGAAAGCCGAATGGACGTACTGCGTCAGGCGATCGAGGGCCTGATCAGCACAGGGGTCGGCACTCGGCACATCGCCGCCGTGGCGATAGAAGCGCAGGCTCTGCTGACACCGCGGCACCAGCGGCTTGAGGAGCGTTTGCGAACCGAGCGCCTTGAGATCGACGAACTCAAAGAACTGCTGACGAGCCAGCAGCGGCGACTGGAGTTGTTGGACACGGCGCTGCCACGTGTGCGCGAGGACCTCGAGCGCAAGCTCCACAACCGCATCGGGCGGACCGTTCGCCCCTTCAGCCGCCTGGCCACTCACCTGCATGGAGAGTTGGACGCAACCATCAGGGTCACCGACCTCAACAAGCCGACCAAGGCGAATCAGATTCAGGTGTCGAAGGCCCAGGTACTTCGAACGTGGCTGGAAGCCCCGACCGGTCCGGCAACGATCTGGACGGAGCAGTTCGACGCCTTCAAGCAGGACGTGGTCCAGGCGGTGGACCACGTTTTCGGTGACAAGGACCTCGCGGGGCGGCTTCCGGACTTCTCCTTCGACGTGAACAGCCTCTCGGTGCCTCGGCAGGCCCGGCGTTCGACCACCGGACACGACGTGGTGCAGCGGGCGGCGGCACTGGTCGGCATCGCCACGCCCGTCGCCGCGAGCGGAGGCTGGCTGTACGGACTGGCGGCGGCGGGCACCATCTTCCCTCCCGCGGGTCTCGTCGCCGGGGTGGCTGCTCTGGTGTTTCTCGGGATTCAGCGCCGGAAAGGCAGAATCAGCTCTCTGGAAGTCCTTCAGGACGAGTGGATCAGTGGGATTGACTCCGAAGTCACAGCGGTCAAGGAGCAGTTCACCTTGGCAACAGGCGTTCAGGGAACAGATGTCATCGATCACCTGACAGACAATTTGGCGCAGTACCGGGAGCAGCTCGAACAGTCGCGTGATCTCGTTCGGGAGCGCATCGCGAATCCGGAGAACCAGGTCCGGCAAGGTGTCGTCGACCAGCTCGAACCGCTCTGCACCGAAGGAAGAGGGCTCCTCGAAACCCTCCGGAGACTGGGCAATCTCACAGACCGGACGGCATGATCAGTGAAGCGCCACGAGCCGGCTCCTCGCGTCCTGCCGCGACCTGGAAGGGGCAGCCCGGGGGCGCCCATGAACCCTTGCCTTCGGCGTGGCGCGGCAACTCTGTGCAGCCGGCCGTTTCGGACAGTGACGAGCGCTCCCCCGCACCGGAGGTCGTCGTGAGTGCGCGCGCGGCCCGGCGGCCCGCATGGACCACTGATCCCCATGCCCGGCCTCACGCCCGATGAGAAATGGTCGACGAGGCGCCGGCCCGGACCGGTAGGACGCAGGAGTGGGTCGACGCCGTCGTTGCCGCCGAGCCCGGAGCGACGGCTTGTGGCTTGTTCCAATGCGTCGCCGGGCATCTGGACTATGCCGGTGTCCTGGCCTATGGTGGCGCGCCATGGAGAGCAGTGCGCCTGTGGTCTGTATCGCGGCCGGCCTGACGGAGGAAGACTCCTCCGTGGCCTCGCTGCGTCTGCGCCTCTCCGCTCTCCCGCTGGACGCGATTCCCACCGCGTCGATTCTCTCGCTGCGTCGCTTCTGAGCCAACGGCCGCACTGCACACGTCTGTGTCCAGGCGGGGGCTCGGTTCCCCATTAAGGCGGTTTGCCCCTGTTCGGCGTGCGGCCATCCCCCTCTCGCGGTGCTCTCCGCGCATCTTGACGCCAAATACAATGCGGATATAGCTTCCACATTCTGGAAGCCAAGAGAGGATCTGTGGTCATGGGTGGGAAGTCGGCTCTGCAGCAGTCCGCTGAGCGGCACTTGTGGATGAACTTCAGCCAGCTGGGCTACTACGCTCGAGGCAAGAAGCTCCCCGTGATGGTTCGCGGCGAGGGGTGCTACGTCTGGGACGAACACGGCAAACGTTACCTGGACGGCCTCAGCTCACTGTTCTGTGTGAACATCGGGCACGGTCGGGCCGACGTCGCCCAGGCCGGCGCGGACCAGGGAAAGCAACTGGAGTACTTCCCGACCTGGTCGGCAGCGCATCCGCCGGCCATCCGCCTGGCCGAGCGAATCGCCTCACTGGCGCCGGGGGACCTCAACCGGGTCTTCTTCACCAGCGGCGGCAGCGAGTCGGTCGACTCCGCCATCAAACTGGCCCGCCAGTACCACCGAGTGACGGGCAACGCACTCAAGACGAAGATCATCGCCCGGGACATCGCCTACCACGGCACCACGATGGGCGCGCTGGCACTGACCGGGATCGACAGCATCAAGGAACCGTTCGCCCCCCTCCTGCCGGGCGGCATCCACGTCCCCAACACCAGCGTCTACCGGCTCCCCCCGGACCGGACGGCGGACTCGCTCGCCGAAGCCGTCAAGCGCCGGATCGAGATCGAGGGTCCCGACACGGTCGCCGCGGTGATTCTCGAGCCGGTGCAGACCGCGGGCGGCTGCTACATGCCGCCTCCCGGCTACTTCGCCCGGGTCCGTGAGATCTGCGACGAACACAACGTGCTGATGATCTCTGATGAGGTCATCTGCGCCTGGGGACGCCTCGGGGAGTGGTTCGGGTGCGAGCGCTTCGGCTACATCCCCGACATCATCACCACGGCCAAGGGGCTGACATCCGCGTACGCCCCGATGGGAGCCGTCATCGCCCGCGACGCTGTCGCGGAGCCATTCCTGAACGGGGACACGTCGTTCCTGCACGGATTCACCTTCGCCGGACACCCCATGTCGGCGGCCATCGCACTGGCCAACATCGACGTGTTCGAGCGGGAGGACCTCCTGGACCATGTCCGGCACAACCAGGACGGCTTCCGCGCCATGCTGGAGTCCTTGCGCGATATACCCATCGTCGGTGACGTCCGAGGCACCGGCTACTTCCATGCCGTGGAACTCGTCCGTGACCAGGACACCAAGGAGCCGTTCTCGCCCGAGGACCAGGTGTCGCTGCTGGGGTACCTCTCCGACGAGCTCCAAGAACGCGGCCTGATCTTCCGGGCCGACGACCGCGGCGGCCCCGTGGTGCAGCTTGCGCCGCCGCTGATCGCCGGGCCCGCTCAGTTCAACGAGATGGAAGAACTGCTGCGTCCTGTGCTGCACAAGGCATCCGAACTCTTCCCACACGCCCGTTGAGCAGTCCGCAGCAGCCGCCTGCGGGCTCCGGTCCCTCTCCGGAGCCCACCGCGCTTCACCCGCACGACTGCCTGTAGCCCCAACCACCCCCTCGACGCAGGGAGCGTACCGATGGCACCAGTCACCCCACCTTGCAGAACCCGGCGCGGAAGACGACAGCGGGGTGCCCTCGTCGCGGGCACCGCACTGATCCTGCTCCCCACGGGATGCACCGGCCAGGACACCGGCGTCGGCGCCGACCAGTCCTTGAGCGAGCAAACCTGGCTGGTCCCCCAGGACTGGGGTGCGATCGATCCCACCAAGGAGGCTGCCACCAACATCGGAGCCATCCTCATGGCACTGGAGCCCTTGGTGCTCGCCACCCAGGACGGTGCGGTAAGGCCCAACCTCGCCACCCAGAGCCAGCCCGACCCCACGACCTACGTCTACACGGTGCGCAGCGGCGTGAAGTTCAGCGACGGCGCTCCGCTGACGATGGACGACATCCTCTACTCCTTCCGCATCCACATGGGGAAGGACTCCACCTCGAACATGGCTTCCTTCTTCACCGACGTGAAGTCGATCGCCATCACGGGCGAACATCAGCTGACCATCAAACTGAAACACCCCAACGTGCAGTTCCCCAACGCCGTGGCTGAGACGGGCATCGTCGAGCGCAAGATACGCAAGGCCAACACCGGCAACCCTGGGTCGCCAGGGCACCTCAACGTGGGGACCGGTCCGTTCGTCGTGAGCAGCTACGCTCCCGGCAACAAGGTGGTCTTCGCCCGCAACGACAACTACTGGGGCAAGCGGCCGGCCGCCGAGAGGATCACCCTGAGACTGATCCAGGACGACTCCGCCCGGCTGGCCGCCGTCCAAAGCGGGGAAATCACCGGAGCGTTCGAGATCCCGCCCTCGCAGGCCCCGGTGTACAAGCGGATCCGGGGCATGAAGATCATTCGCGGGGCGAGTCCATCGACCGTGCTGCTGAACCTCAACATCCGGCGGGCTCCGTGGAACGACGTCCATGTCCGCAGGGCCATCGCTCTGGCCCTCGACAAGAACGCCATCGTCACGGGAGTACTGCGCGGCAACGGCAAGGCGTCCGCCAGCGTCGTCCCCACGGACATCCTGAACAAGACCCTGTCCGCACAGGATGTCGCGGCGCTCGACAAGTATCCGTTCGACATCGCGGCCGCCAAGGCAGAGCTCGCCAAGTCCTCCATACCCGGCGGGGTGCACGCGACGCTCATGTACACGCAGGCCCGGGGCAGCACCGGGCTGGTCGCGCAGGTCGTCGCTCAGCGCCTCGAAAAGATCGGCATCAAGCTCGACATCAAGTCCGTCCCGGATGCCCAGTTCACCGAGCAGCTCTTCTTCAAGCACACGGCACCCCCCTCCATCGTGGACTACCAGACGGACATCCCCGACCCCATCAGCTTGGCGAACTACCTGTCCAACAGCGACAACACGCTGGCCAAGGGCGGCTACACAAACATCGCCGAGTACAACAGCCCGCGCCAGGACCAGATCCTTCAGCAGTACTTGGAACTGCCGGCCACGGCGACGAAGCGGCGGTCCTCTCTGTTGTCGCAGGCCCTGCACAAGCTCGCGGACGACGAACCCTACGTCCCCCTCTACAACGCCGACTACCTCGCGGTGATCCGCAAGGACCTCACCTTCGACCAGTTCGACGGCATGTGGTGGATGCGCCGCTGGGTCGACTCCGTCCACGCCGCCGGATAACACCACGCCTCCGGGAAGGGTCCATGCCCGATGGCCATCTATCTGCTCAAGCGCATACTGGCGTCCCTGCTGGTCGTCCTCGTCGTCTCGTTCCTGATCTTCCTCTGCCTCTACTTCACCCCGGGCAGCCCGGAGCAGGCGATCCTCGGCCCCACCGCCGCAACGCCCCAGACCCTCGCGGCGGTCCGCAAGACCTACGGACTCGACGATCCGCTCCTCGTGCAGTACTGGAATTTCCTGCGCGGGATACCCACCCTCAACCTCGGACGCTCCTACCAGAGCGGCCAGAGTGTGCTGGAGGGCATCGGATCAGGAGCAGCGGTGACTCTGCCGCTGGCGGTCGGAGGATTCTTCGTCGCCACCACACTCGGCATCTGCGGCGGCGTCGCCGCGGCCAAACGCCGCGGACACCTGTCCGACCGGCTCATGGGCGCCGCCGCCATCGTCGCAGCCAGTACACCCGCATACGCCACCGGCGTGCTCCTGCTCGTCGTCTTCGGGGTGGACCTGCGCTGGTTCCCCGTGTCCGGCAACGGAAGCGACGTGCCTTCGCGTATCAGCCACCTCGTCCTGCCCGTGATCACCCTCGGCCTGGTCGGTGCGGCCACCGTCATGCGCCGCACCCGCATCACGGTCGCCGCCGCCCTGGAGCGCGACGACGTCGCCTTCGCCCGAGCACGCGGTCTTCCCCGACGCGAAGTGCTCTTCCGCTACGTGCTGCGCCATGCCGCTGTGCTGATCCTGACCTCGGCCGGCGTGGTGCTGATCTACATGGTGGCCGCCACCGCGGTGGTCGAGAGCGTCTTCGGCCTCAGCGGCACCGGCACCTACCTGGTCTCCGCGATCAACAGCAAGGACATCCCGGCTGTGCAGGGCGTAGCCGTGGTGATCACTTTCCTGGTGGTCGCGATCAACCTCGTGACGGACATCCTCTACGCGCTGATTGATCCACGCATCCAGCGCGGCGCCTCCGCGCGGTGACGGAAAGGCCCTTCCCCGATGACTATGGAAGCGATACCGGCCGCTCCCGCAAGGAGCCACCACAAGCGGCGGCCATGGCGCCCCGATCCGCTGACCGCACTCTCCGCGGTCATCGTGTGCGCCGTGCTCGCCCTCACCGTGTGGGGGAGCGCACTCGCCCCCCAGCCGCCCATGCGGCAAGACCTCTTCGGCGCCGCCCTCCCACCCGGCGGCGAGCACCTGCTCGGCACCGACCAACTGGGCCGGGACATACTGTCCCGAACTCTCGCCGGTGCCCGTACCGCCGTCCTCGGACCGTTGATCATCGCCCTGGTGACAGCGGTGTTCAGCACCTGCCTGGGCCTGCTCGCCGGATACATCGGCGGCATCACCGACAGCGTCGTCAGCCGCCTCGCCGACGTCGTCTACTCCGTCCCGCCCCTGCTGGTCGCCATCGTTGCCGTCGGTGTTCTGGGAGGCGGTTACACGTTGGGCATCGTCGTGCTCAGCATCCTCAACATTCCTGCGGGCCTGCGCAGCATCCGTGCGGCCGTGCTCGAGCAGAAGGCGCTGCCGTACATCGAATCAGCGTGGGTGATCGGCAAGTCCGGGACACACATCATGTGGGTTCACATCCTGCCCAACATCCGGCCGATCGCCCTCACCACCTTCTTCCTCGCCTTCACCTACGCCTTCGTCGACCTTTCCACACTGTCCTTCCTCGGGCTCGGAGTCGCCCCTGGCACCTCCGACTGGGGGCGGATGGTCGCCGAGAGCCGCGTGCTCGTATTCCAGAACCCATGGGCCGCACTGGCGCCCCTCCTCCTCATCGTCGTGACGGCGGTCTGCGCGAATCTGCTCGGTGAATCGCTCGAAGGCGCGGCTGCGGAGAAGGGAAAGGCCCGATGAAGGCAAGCAGTGCGCACCAGTCGGGCACCGCCGCGCTGACCACCCGCAGCGACCCAGGATCCTCCGGAGCGCCGTTGCTCAGCGTCAAGGGCCTCCGCGTGGCCACACAAGACGGACGGACCCTGGTCGACGGTGTCGATCTTCAAGTAGCCGAAGGCGAGTCCCTCGCCATCGTCGGCGAATCGGGCAGCGGCAAGTCCCTCACGGTCCGGTCGGTCATCGGACTGCTTGCCGGCGGCCTCAGCGCGTCGGGATCCATCCGCTACCGCGGCAAGGAACTGCTGGGCGCCAAGGAGAAGGAGCTGGCACGGCTCAGGGGCGGCGGGATCAGCATGGTATTCCAAGATCCCTTCACCATGCTCCATCCGATGCGGCGCTGCGCCGACATCATCACCGAAACCCTCAGGGACGACCGGGGGCGCCACCTGCGACGCGAAGTCCGCCGGGCCCAGGCCCGCACCCGTCTGGCCGAGGTGGGTATCAAGGACGAGCACGTCCTGAACCAGTACCCGTTCGAACTGTCCGGAGGCATGCGCCAGCGCGTCGCAATCGCCGCCGCACTGGCCCGCGACCCCAGCCTGCTGATCGCCGACGAGCCCTCCACCGCTCTGGACGCAACCACCCAGCGCGAAGTGCTCGACCTGCTCCAGCGCCTGCAGCAGGCGCGCGGAATGGCCCTGGTACTGATCACACACGACCTGCGCGTGGCCTTCTCGGTGTGCGGACGGGTCAACGTTCTGTACGCCGGCTCCATCGCGGAAGTCGGCTCAGCACAGGACGTCGCCACCACCCCGCTGCACCCGTACACGCGTGGCCTGCTGCGCTCCGAACCACCGCTCGACAGGAAGGTCACCGACCTGGTCGGGATACCGGGCTCGGTCCCCTCCCCCGACAGCGTCGCCGGCCGGTGTCCCTTCTCCACCCGATGCACCTGGGCCACCGACCGGTGCCGCAGTCGGCGGCCCGAGCTCAAGGCCGCGGGGTCCGGACGGTGGGTCGCCTGCCACCATCACGGTGATCTCGGCAGCCATCTCGCCGATATGCCCGCCGACATCGAGGAATCGGTGCCCGCCCCGTCGCCCGATGCGACAGCTGTGCTGCTCAAGGCCACCGACCTGCACGTCACCTATGACGCCCCCCGCGGTCGCAAGGGCCGAGCGGTGCACGCACTCAAAGGCGTGGACCTGAGCATCTGCGCTGGGGAGAGCGTCGGCATCGTCGGCGAGTCAGGCTCGGGCAAGACCACGTTGGGCCGCTCCATCGTCGGACTCGTCCACCCGACCGGGGGCAGTCTCACACTCGGCGGCATCGACGCCACCTCCTACACACGACTGCCCCGTACACAGCGCGCCGAGCTGCGGCGCGCCGCCCAGATCGTCTTCCAGGACCCGTACTCGTCGCTGAACCCCGTGCGCACGATCGGCGCCACTTTGGGAGAGGCCCTGGGAGTCCGACTCGGACGCAAAGCCCGCCCCCACGAGATCGAGGCACTTCTCGAACGCGTCAGGCTCCCCGCCTCCTACTGCCAGCGACGCCCTGCGATGCTCTCCGGCGGTGAGCGCCAGCGTGTCGCCATCGGCCGCGCCATTGCGCTGGAACCACAGCTTCTGATCTGCGACGAACCCGTCTCCGCACTCGACGTATCGGTCCAGGCGCAGATCCTGACCCTCCTGCGGGAGATCCGCAGCGAACTCGGTCTGGCCCTGCTGTTCATCACGCACGATCTGGCCGTGGTCCGCCAGATCACCGATCGAATCTACGTCATGTACCGCGGCGAAGTGGTGGAGAGCGGACCGACAGCCGACGTCCTGGGCCACACCCGGCACGCCTACACCCAACGACTGGTCCGCTCCGTTCCCGGAGCGGCGACGACGACACCGTCCGGCGGCACCCGGCCGTCACGAGAAGCTGGGGAGCAGGACTAGATGCGGCCCTTCACCTTCATCGACACACACATCCATCTGTGGAACTTCGACAACGACCGGAGCCTGGAATACAACTGGGTGCAGGCACCCTCCGATGCGCTCCTGGGAGAACTCACCGAGATCCGCATCCCGCGCTGGGACGCGGACCGGTTCATCGCCGAGACACGGCACATCCCGCCCACCCATGTGGTGCACGTCCAGGCGGCGGACGGTGGCGACCCCCTGGAGGAGACGGCCTGGCTGCAAGAACAACACCAGCGCAGTGGTTGGCCGAACGCGATCGTCGCCCACGTGCCACTGTGCTCGCCACGCGCAGCGGAACTCCTCGCACAGCACCAACACCGCTCGGGCCTGGTGCGCGGCGTGCGTGACATGACCACCTTCGGTGCCCTCGGGCAACCCGAGCTGGAGAACGGTCTGTCGGCCTTGGAGGCCGCCGGCATGTCGTGGGAGGCAACGTGCACATGGGGGGAGATGGCACGCCTGAAGGAACTGGCGCTGCGCCACCCCGACCTGCGTATCGCCCTCGGACATGCGGGCTTCCCGGTCTCCCGCGAGGAGAGCTACCTCAAGCACTGGTACGCCGCGTGCTCCGACCTGGCCGAGGCCCCCAACATCGTCTGCAAGGTGTCCGGCCTGGGGATGGGCGATCACACCTGGACTCTGGAGTCACTGCGGCCCATGGTCAAGGCCTGCCTCGACATCTTCGGACCCGAACGCTGCATGTTCGGAACCAACTGGCCCGTCGACCGGCTGTACGCCTCCTACGACGCTGTGCTCACCACCTGTCAGGACATCACCAGGGACCTGTCGCCCTCCCACGCACAGGCCTTCTATGCAGGGACGGCCCAGCGGTTCTACGGATTGTGATCAGCACAGTGAACGAGGAGAAGCCCATGCCCGTTTCCATCGACCTCACAGGAAAGAAGGCGCTGGTCACCGGGGCCAGTTCCGGCATCGGAGCAGAGATCGCGGTGGCCCTGGCCCAGGCCGGAGCCGCCGTAGCCCTGGGCGGGCGCGATGCGGACCGACTTCGGACGACGGCGAACCGCATCCGCGCGCTGGGGACGGACTGCGTCCAGATCATCGCCGACCTGACCACACCTGACGGGCCGAGCGACGTGGTGAACGCCGCTCTGGCACAACTCGGAGGCCTGACCACACTGGTGAACGCGGTAGGCGTCTTCGAACCCAATCCGTTCACCGAGGGTGTCGAGGTCCTCGACCGCCACTGGGCAAGCAACGTGCGCGCACCCTACGCCTTGGCCTGCGCGGCCGTCGAGCACCTTCGGCCGGGCGGCAGTGTGCTCTTCATCAGCTCGATCGGCGGGCACGTCGGCTTCCCCGGGTGCGCCGCCTACGGAGCCACCAAGGGCGCCATCGAACTGCTGGTGCGTTCGCTGGCCGTGGAGGAGGCCCCCAACGGCGTGCGAGTCAATGCGATCGCTCCGGGCAATGTGCGTACCCCCATGAACCAGGACCTGTTCGCCGACCCGGAGTACGAGGCACAGGAACTGGCGCTCACACCACTCGGCCGCATCGGAGAAGTCACCGACATCGCCCCGGCGGCGGTGTTCCTGGTCTCCGACTCGGCTTCCTACATCACAGGCACCAGCCTCGTCATCGACGGCGGAGTCGTCGCCGGCTGAACGCGGGGCTCGACGAAAGGCAGACATGAGCAGGCGTTCCCAAGAACAAGCCTGGGTCGTCAACACCCTACTGGCCTCCAGCGGTTACGAAGTGCTGCACCCCGAGGCCCGCTACTTCATGGCCGAGACGGGCTACGCGGCAGTCGACTTCGACCGGGTCCTGTCGATGGTCAAGACCGCGGGAATGATGCCCAGGGCCTGGAGCATCGTGGGCCGCGAACTCGAGGCCAAGGCCCAGTGGTACGAAAGCCAGGGCTTTCCCCGAGCGGCCCGTGATCTGTTCCTGCGCGCGGGGCTCTCGTTCGGACAGGCCCAATACGCCTTCACCCCGCAGGACCCGCGCAAGGCCGTCTTCCGCCAGGCGGTCAACCGATGCACGGACGCGGTGATCAGACTGACGCCCCATCGCATCGAGCGGGTCGAGATCCCCTTCGAGGGCAAGAAACTCCACGGCATCGCGCACTACCCGGTCACCAGCCGGCCCGCCCCGCTCGTCCTCCTCCTGCCAGGCATGGACATGTACAAGGAGGACTGGACCAAGGTGGCGCAGGAGTACTACGTCCCCCGAGGGATCGCCGTGCTGGCCGTCGACGGCCCCGGGCAGGGCGAGACCTTGGGCGGCGGGCTGCTCGTCGAAGGAGGCAACTACGAGCGCGCCATGAGCGCGTTCATCGACCACATGACGGCCGACCCGGCAATCGACGGCGACAAGATCGGCCTGTGGGGTGTGAGCATGGGCTCGTACTGGGGGCTGCGCACGGCGGCGGTCGAGCCACGCGTCAAGGCCGTCGCCACCGCGATGGGCTGCTACGGCAGCATGGAGACGATCTTCGAGGTCGCCCAGCCCAGCTTCAAGGCCAACTTCATGAAGATGAGCGGTTACACCGACGAAGCCGCCTTCGACGTCGAGGTGGCCGGCACGATGGCAGTCCTTCCAGTCGCCGAGGCGATCAGCTGCCCGGTCCTGATGGCCTACGGAGAGTTCGACGAACTGTCCACGCTGCCCCAGACCATGGACCTGTTCGAGCGGATCAAGGCCCCCAAACGCCTGATGGTCTTCGACCAGGAATTCCATGCGCTGGGCGGCGTCGCGGCCGAACTCATCGGCTCCGCGGCGGACTGGCTGGAGGCCGCCGTCAACGGCCGGCTCGCCGATCTGAAGGCCGAACAGGACTACCTCGGCCGGGACGGCAAGGTCGGCGTGGGCAGCGCACTGCCTCCCTGGTGGACCAACAGCGCGACCGACTAGCACTGTCCGGCAAAGCGAGGGGCGCCCCCTGCGGCGCCCCTCGACAAGCAGACCGAAGGGACTTGTCGCATGAGGCCGCCATCGGACGTCACCCGGCCCGGGGTCGGGGCGGTACTGGCTCAATCCGGCTTGGACGGCCACGACCGCGGCATCGAGGTCGTCGCCCGGGCCCCGCGCGACGCAGGCGTCGACGTCATCCACCCGGGACGCCATCAAAGTCCTGACCGCAGTGTGCACACACTCGTCCGGGAAGACGCCCCGGTTGGAACCGGGGGTCCGGGAGATCTTCGCACCCGGCACCAACATCGCCAAGGTGGTCGAACCGATCACCGGCGTGGACGGGCCCTCCCGCGCCCTGGCCCCGGGTGGCGATCTGAGGGCCCCGGGGCGGGTATGGCTCAGTTCGCCCCTGCGTCGGCGACTGCTCCGCCGAGCTGCCGGGTGATCGACTCGGCCACCTCGCGGATGGCATCCACCGCTGCCGCCATCCGCTCGGCGGTGAAACGATCGGCGGGCCCGGTCACATTGATGACCGCACGTGCCGCTCCCTCGGAGTCCAGCACCGGTACGGCAACCGCGGTCGCCCCGGCGACGACCTCACCCCTGCTGGTGGCGTACCCCGCCGCCCGGATGGCCACGAGTTCCTTGGCAAGCCGCTCGGGTTCGGTGGACGTGGGCACCAGGCGGTCGATGTCCCGCTGCGGCAGGAAAGCGAGCAGCGCCTTGCCCGCGGCACCCCGCAGCAGGCTGTATGTCGCCCCCACCCCCGACGCCATGCGAATGGGATGCTCGCTGATCAACTCCACAATCGGAACCCGCTGGTCACCGATCCGGGTCTGCAGCGACACCGTCTCGCCCGTCTGGGACCTCAGACGCTCCAGGCCGGGATGGGCCAGGACCACCAGATCATCCCGACTCATGATGATCTTGGCCATGCGCATGACCCCGTGCCCGAGGCTGTACCGGCGCGTATCGGGGTCGAGGATCACCATGTCGCGACTGCGCAGGGCTTTGAGCAGCCGGTGCGTGGTGGGCACGGACAGGCCCACGGCCTCACTGATCTCCGACAGGCTCAAAGAGGGCTGGGCGGAGGAGAACGCCTCCAGGATGCTGAGGGCCCTCATGGCCGTCTGCACGCCCCTGGCCGGATCCGTGGTCACCGTAGCCCCCTCCAGCAGTTACCCGTTCGAAACAACGTGCGTGAAAGTAGCATACGCAGCTTGCTTTCACATAGTGCATCCTCCCCCGGCCGACCGCGCCACCCGGATGCCCGGCCGCGGCCTTGAGCGGCGGGTTTCACCGCACTCAAGCCGCCCAGCAGCAGCGACAACCGGGGCCGCGGATGCGGATCGGGGATCGTTGGGCCACCCATTGACGCTACTTGCATCATGTGGATACCTTATCCATATGATGCAGATGCCGATCTCGGAGTCCGATCTGGCAGCACGGGCACGCCAGTGGCGCACGGACAACGCACAGCGGCTCACCGCCCCCTCGGACGCGGACGCTTCGACCCTGTCGCGGCTTCCGGTGGAGGCCGTCTACACGGCCGCCGACACACCCGTCCCCGGGACACAGGACGGCGACCAGTTCCCCGGGGCATTCCCCTACACGCGCGGCATCCTCCCCGGCATGTACCGCGAGCAACTCTGGGTCATGGGCCAGTACTCCGGTCATGGATCCGCCCGGCAGACCAACGCCCGGATCCGTTCACTGCTGGCAGGCGGTCAACGCGGTTTCTCCGTGGCGCTGGACTTGCCGACCCAGATGGGCCTGGATTCCGACGACCCCAGGGCCAAGGGCGAAGTGGGACGCGTAGGTGTCCCCATCGACTCCGTCGCCGACATGGTCGAACTGCTCGACGGCATCGCTCTCGACCAGGTCCGGCAGATCAGGACCACGGCCAATGCCATCGGCCCCCTCGCCGTTGCCCTGTTCGCCGTCGCCGCGGAACGCCTCGGATACCGCCCCGACCAGTTCAAGGTGATGCTGCAGAACGACATCCTCAAGGAGTACGTGGCCCGCGGGACGTACATCTTCCCGCCACGCAAGGGGCTGCGCTTCTCCGTCGACGTGATCGAATACTGTGCGCGCAACCTGCCCCGCTGGGAGCCCATCGAATTCTGCGGCTATCACATACGGGATTCCGGATCGGACGCCGTCCAGGAGCTGGCCATCGCCATGGCCAACGGCTTCACCTACATCGAAGAGGCCCTTGGCCGAGGCCTGTCCATCGACGACTTCGGCGGCTCGCTCTACATGTTCCTCAGCGCGCATCTCGACATCTTCGAAGAGGTCGCCAAGTTCCGCACCGCACGCGGCCTTTGGGCTCGCCTCATGCGCGAGCGGTACAACGCCGCCGACGAAGCCTGCCGACTGAACATCTTCTGCTACACACTCGGCAGCCCCCAGACAGCGCAGGAACCCCTGAACAACATCGTGCGGATCGCCTACCAGGCGCTTGCAGCGATCCTCGGCGGCGTGCAGACCCTGGCCACCTCGGCCTATGACGAGGCCATCCAACTGCCGAGCGACGAGGCCGCGCGGGTGTCCTTGCGCACCCAGCAGATCCTGGCTCACGAAACAGGGGTCGTCAAAACAGCCGATCCGCTGGCCGGCTCCTACTACCTGGAAGCCCTCACCGCCGAACTCACCGGCCGCGTCACCGAGATGCTCGACGAGATCGACGCGATGGGCGGCTCGCTGCGGGCGCTGGAGACCGGCTGGATCGGCAAGGTCATCGACGACGAGTCCTATCGCCAGCAGACCGCCGTCGACAGCGGCGAACGCGTGGTGGTCGGGGTGAACCGATACGCCTCGGAACAGGCAGAACTGCGTCACCGCCTGACCACCGACCCGCGGCTGGAAATCGAGCAGGTCCAGCGCCTGAGCCGACTCCGGGAGCACCGCGACAACGACCACGTTCACGCGGCCCTGGCCGAGCTGCGCCGGGCAGCGGCCGACGGGGAGAACACCGTGCCCCACCTCATGGAGGCAGTGCGCCGCGAGGCGACCGTCGGCGAGATCTGCTCCGCTCTCCGGGAGGTCTGGGGGGTGTATGTCGCATGAACACCGTTGCTTCCCTGATCGAAAGCGCCTCGCGCCGCTACGCCGCCCGTACCGCCGTGGTCGACGGCCGGCGCTCCCTCAGCTTCGCCCAGACCGACCGCCGCTCCAACCGGCTGGCGCACGTCCTGCTCGCGCTCACACCCGACCCCGGCTCACGGGTGGCGCTGCTGATGAACAACCGGCTCGAGTACGTCGAGTGCGACTTCGCCGTCGCCAAGGCGGGCAAGGTCCGGGTTTCCGTCAACCCCCGCCTCGTCGACCAGGAGCGGCAGTACATCCTGGACGACTGCGGCGCCGACACCCTCATCTGCGACAGTGACCACGTCGGCTTCGCGGTGCGGGCACGGGACGCGCTTCCCACGCTGAAGCACCTGATCGTCATCGACGGGGCTCCGGCCGGGGCGCACGACTACGCGGACATCATGCGAGGAGCAGCTGACTCGGCTCCCCGTGTCCCGCGCCGTCCCGAGGCCCCCAGTTACATCATGTACACCTCGGGGACCAGCGGCAGGCCCAAGGGGGCTACCGCAAGCGTCGCCGGCCGCGTCGCTTCCACCGTCAACATGCTCCTGGACGAAATCGACCCCAAGGCCGGCGACGCCATGCTCCACGTCGGCTCCATGTGCCACGGCAGCGGCGCCAAGGTCCTCGCCTACTACCTGCGCGGCGCCCGCAACGTGACGCTGCCCAAGTTCGCCCCGTCCACCTTCTTCGACACCGTCGTCGAGCACGGCATCACCGGCACCTTCGTCGTCCCCACCATGATCGGCATGCTGTTGGAGACCGCCCGGAGCAAGCGGGTCGACGTGGGCCGGTTGCGCGACGTCACCTATGGGGGAGCCCCCATCACCCCGTCCCGGTTGAGCGAAGCTCTCGAACGGTTCGGGCCGATCTTCGTGCAGGTCTACGGCTCCTGTGAAGCACCCCATCCCGTCATGGTGCTCGGCCGCGACGACCACACGGCGGCACTCAGCAGCGGCGGCGACCTCTTGACGTCGGTCGGCCGCGAATCGACGCTCGTCGAAACCCGCCTGATGACCGAGTCCGGCGCAGAAGCGACCGACGGCAGAGGGGAGTTGTGGGTCCGCGGCCCGAACGTCATGAGCGGCTACTGGAACAATCCCCAGGCGACCGCAGAGGTCTTCCATGACGGCTGGTACAGGACCGGCGACGTCGCCGTACGCGACGACAACGGGTTCCACTACATCGTCGACCGCGTTCGCGACGTCATCATCAGCGGCGGACTCAACGTGTATCCCGCCGAGGTCGAAGCGGCCATCAGCAAACATCCGGCCGTGCACGACGTCGCCGTCATCGGCGTCCCGGACGAGCGTTGGGGAGAAGCCGTCAAGGCCGTCGTAGTCGTCAAGCCCGGTGCTCACATCGACGAGGACGACCTGGTCGGCTTCTGCGCCGACCACCTCGCCGGCTACAAGAAACCCCGCTCCTTCGACTTCGTGGCCTCCCTGCCCACCGGCTCCACCGGAAAGGTCCTCAAGCGGGAACTGGCAGCCCGGTACTGGGACGGAAGGCAGCGACGTGTCAACTGATTCCATCGTCGTCCTGGGGGCCGCACGGACCCCCTTCGCCCGCTTCGACGGGGCACTGCGCGACGTCGTCGTCCCGGCCCTGGGCGGCGCGACCGTCGCCGAAGCCCTACGCCGCGCGCGCGTGGCCCCCGAAGACGTCGACGAGGTGGCCATCGGGGTGAACTTCCCCGGCTCGGACCGCTCATTGGCCCGTCAGATCCAGCTTCGGGCCGGCATCCCCGAGGACCGCAACTCCTTCACCGTCGACCGGGCCTGCTGCTCCTCCCTGGCCGCGCTGACCATCGCCCGGCGCGGTCTGCTGCTGGGCGAGTCCACGGTGGCGGTCGCCGGCGGCGCCGAGAACCTGGGCCTGGTCCCCTACTTCCTGCACGGCATGCGCTGGGGCACTCGGCTGGGCGACGTCACTGTGGTGGACCAGCTGGTCATCAGCTGCCCCCACACCGGAGTCCCGCGAGCCGTTCAAGCCGCGGAGGAAGCCCAGAAGTACGGCGTCGGACGGGAGGAACAAGACGCCTGGGCCCTGCGCAGCCACGTCCGTTACGCGGAGGCGCTGGCCAAGGGGCACCTGGAGGACGAGCTGCACATCACGTCGTATGAGTTGCCCCATGGCGGCCACACCGGCATCGAGGCCGACGAGGCCCATCGGCCGCAGGCCTCCATGGAGACGCTCGCGTCCCTGGGCACGGTCTACGGCAGCGCGACCGTCACCGCGGGCAACGCCCCGGGACTGAGCACCGGAGCCTCCGCGCTCGTCCTCAGCACCCGACAACGGGCCCGCGCCGGTGGCCACGACGAGCTCGCCCAGGTGCTCAGTACCGCACAGGCATCAGGCCCTCCGGCGAACATCGCCTCCATCCCGGCCACCGCGGCCCGCAAGGCGCTCCACCGGGCCGGACTTGGCATCGATGACATCGACCTCATCGAAATCAATGAAGCGTTCGCAGCGGTGCCCCTGGTCACCACACTGGTCCTCGGCGACCACGACCCCGCCCGGGCCCGCGAGCTGCGCACCAAGACCAACGTCAACGGCGGCGCGATCGCCATCGGGCACCCCACCGGTGCCACAGCGGCACGCCTGGTCATGACTGCGGCGTTTGAGCTTCGGCGCCGCGGTGGTGGCACCGCACTGGTCACCCTGTGCGGCGGAGTCGGTGAAGCCGAAGCCACCGTCATCCGCGTCGAAGGCTGAACGCCCTCCACCCCCGCCCCATGCCGACCGGCGGACCCGACCGCCGACGGACCGCAGTGAGCCGAACGGGAGCAAGTATGAGCAACGGGCTCGTCGCCGGAAAAGTTGCGCTGGTCACCGGCGCAGGCGCCGGCATCGGGCGGGCCAGTGCCCGCGCGTTCGCCCGCGAGGGCGCCCAGGTCGCCGTCTGCGACATCAACCCGGAAACGGCCACCGCCACCGCTGACCTGATCACCGCAGACGGCGGAACCTGCGCACCCTTCACCGCCGACATCGCCGACGAGCGGTCAGTGACGCGGCTGATCACCCAGGTAGTGGAGCACTTCGGCCGACTGGACTGCGCGCACAACAACGCCGGAGTCGAAGACGCCATGAAACCGGCCCACGACCTCCTGTCCGACGAGTGGGACCGGGTCCTGGGCACCGACCTGCGCGGCACCTGGCTGTGCATGCGCCAAGAGATCTCCCAGATGCTCCGCAACGGCGGCGGCAGCATCGTCAACACCGCATCGGTGCTCGCCGAAGTCTCCATGCCCAACGTCCCGGCCTACACCGCCGCCAAGCACGGCACCGCCGGCCTGACCCGCTCCGCCGCCATCGACTACGCCACCCGCGGCATTCGGGTCAACGCCGTGTCCCCGGGAGCCATCCGTACAGAACTCATCGACCGGACCATCGCCTCGGGCCAAGTCAGCGAAGCCGACTACAACGCCCTGCACCCGATGAACCGGCTCGGCCAGCCCGACGAGGTCGCCGAAGCAGTCGTCTGGCTCTCCAGCGACCGCGCCTCCTTCGTCACCGGCCACTGCCTGGCCGTTGACGGAGGCTTCCTCGCCCGGTGAGCGCGCCTGCCCCGACTACCGAGCAAGGAGACTCCCGTGACTGAAACCGGCACTTCCACAACGACACCCGACCCCTCGGCCTGGTACGTGGGCGGCGACGTCGGCGGCACCTTCACCGACCTGATCGCCTGGCGGGACGGCCACACACCACGCATCGTCAAGGTCCCCACCACACCGGACAACCAAGCTCGCGCCCTGACCTCAGGCGTGACCACCGCGGTCCCCGAGGACGGCTGGCACCACATCACCGAAGTGGTTCACGGGACCACAGTGGCCACCAACGCGATCCTGGAACGCAAAGGCAGCCGCACGGCGGTGATCACCAACAAGGGGTTCCGCGATGTGCTGCAACTCGGCCGCCGCACCCGCCCCAACGTCTACGGCCTGCGCGGCCACTTCCAACCGCACGTACCCCGTTGGTGGCGCTACGAGATCGACGGCCGCCTCGACCGCCACGGCACGGAAATCGAGCCGATCGACCCGGACCAGGTCCGTCGGATCGCTGCGCGGATCCGTGCCGAAGACATCGACGCCATCGCCGTGGTACTGCTCCACTCCTACGCCAACCGCGACCACGAGGACCAGGTCGTGCGCATCCTCTCCCAGGAGCTGCCCCGCACCACCATCTGCGCCTCGGCCGACATCCTTCCGGAGAGCGGCGAGTTCGAACGCACCGTGGCGACAGTCCTCAACGCCTACGTCGACCCCCTGCTGAACCGCTACCTGGACGAGCTCGTCCGGTCGCTCGAGCCCATCGCCCCCCACGCCCGGGTACGCGTCATGCAGGGCAACGGCGGTACCATCCCGGTCGGCGGTGACGCCGGCTTCCCCATCCGCTCCGTCATCAGCGGCCCCGCCGCCGGAATGACCGGCGCCAGACGGGTCCTGCGCGAGCTGAACGCCTCCGACGCCATCACCTGCGACATGGGCGGAACCAGTTTCGACGTCGGAATCATCGAAGGCGGACAACCCGTCGTCACCAACGAACTCGACCTCGAGTACAACGTCCCCATCAAGATCCCCACCCTGGACATCCGGACCATCGGCGCTGGTGGCGGATCCATCGCCTACCTCGACGAGGGCGGCATGCTCCGCGTCGGGCCCGCTTCGGCAGGCGCGGTGCCCGGCCCCATCTGGTACGGCCGCGGCGGCACCCACCTGACCGTCACCGACGCCAACGTCCTGGCCGGACGCCTCAAAGCACTGTCCCTGGGCACCGGTATGCGCCCCGCGCTGACCCCGGACGAAATCTGGGACGTCGTCCGCACCCACCAGCCCGGACTCGTCGCGGCGTTCCCGACGCCAGACGCTCTGGCCGACGCCGTCATCCGCGTCGTCGTCGCCCAGATGGCAGCCTGCGTCCGCGATCTGACCGTGCGACGCGGCCGGGACCCCAAGGACTACGCCCTCGTCGCCTACGGCGGCGCCGGAGCTCTGCACGCGGCCGAGATCGCACAGGAGCTCGGAATCCGTCGCGTGGTCGTCCCCGCCTTCCCCGGACTGCTCTGCGCCTACGGCGCGCTCGTCGCCGACTACGCACTCGATGCCATCGTCAGCGTCCGCACCTCATTGGACGGCTTCGACGCCGACACGGTGGCTGCCGCCCTCACGCCCAAAGCCGCGCAGCTGAGCACCGAACTGAGCGGCTTCGAAGGCATGGAGGTGGAACTCCAAGCCCTGTACGAGTGCCAGTTCGAACGCCAGACTCACACCCTGCACGTCCAAGCGCCGATCGGGGTGACCGCACACGACCTGCGCACCGCATTCCTCAACGAGTACCGCCTCCACTTCGGTGGCCTGATCCCTGACGCACCCATCACGCTGCGCAGCGTCCGGCTCCAGGCACGCTGCAAGCGACGCGGCGCCGAGGGCTGGACCCTGCGCGACGCCGCACCCCCCACCGACCTGCGGCCGCCGCCCGACGCGAAGTACTGGCGGCCGGCCTTGGCCGAGGGCGACACGATCGTTGGTCCGGCCTCCATCAGCGCCGTCGACGCATCCATCACCGTTCCGAGCGGCACCCGAGCGCAGGTCGTCGAGGCCGGACACATCATCATCGAGGTGAACTCATGAACGCCGCGGAACTCGCCGTCTTCTCCGGCGCAATCGAACAACTGTGCTCGGAGATGGATGTGACTCTTGAGCGCGCCGCCTTCTCACCGATCATCTCCGAAGCCACCGACCGCGCCTGCGGCATCTATGCCATGAGGGACGGCGGAGTCATCTCGCAGGGACATCGCGGCCTGCCCATCTTCGTCGGCATCATGCAGTACAGCGTCGAGGCGTTCCTGCGTGAGGTGGACGACTACGCCGACGGCGATGTCTACATCATGAACGACCCCTACCGCGGCGGCACACACCTGATGGACGTGCGGATCATCGCCCCCTACTACTACAAGGGCGAACTGGTCTGCTTCCTCGCGAACACCGCCCACTGGGCCGACATCGGCGGGGCGACACCCGGCGGGTTCGGTGCCCGGGCCACCTCCATCCATGAAGAGGGACTGCGGATGGGCCCCACGCGCATCGTCCGCAACGGCACGCTCGACCGCAACATCATCGATCTGATCATGGCCAACATCAGGCTGGCAGAGGACCGCGAAGGCGACCTGCTGGCCCAGCTCGGCGCACTCGATGTGGGCAGACGCCGCCTGGACGAAGTGATCAGCCGCTACGGCCTGCCACGATTCCACGCCCTGAGCGCCGAGCTGGCAGACTACGCGGAGCGCGTCACCCGCGCCCGGATCCGCTCCATCCCCAACGGCACCTACACGGCCTCCGACTTCCTCGACGACGACGGCATCGGCTACGACCCACTGGAGATCCGCTGCACCCTCACCGTCGAAGACGAGCGGCTCGCGTTCGGCTTCGAGGGTTCCAGCCCTCAGTGCGCCGGCCCGCTCAACTCCCCCGCGGGAGCTTCCTCTTCGTCGGTCCTCATCGCTCTTATGCACCTGTTCCCCGAACTGCCGATCAACAGCGGCACCTTCCGTCGCATCGACATCCGCATCCCCGAGGGCACGTTCCTGGCCGCCAACTACCCCGCCCCCGTATCCGGATGCGCCTCAGAGGTCCCGGCTCGCATCATCGACACGGTCATGTCGGCAGTCGGCCAGGCCGACACCTCCCTCTCACAGGGCGGCGCCTGCTCCACCTCGGCCAACTTCACACTGCACGGCCACGACGGCGGCAAGGAGTACATCATGTACTTCTTCGCAGGCGGCGGATACGGGGCCTGGGACGGAGGCGACGGACTGGACAACGCCTGCGCCACGATCTCCATGTCCAAGGTCCCACCGGTCGAACTACTCGAAGAGTGGTACCCCATCCGGTTCGAACGCTACGAACTGCGAGCCGGCTCAAGCGGGGAGGGCCAGTACCGCGGCGGCCTCGGCGCGGAATACCTGATCCGGTTCGAAGGAGAACTCGCGACGGCGTCCTTCCTCGGCGACCGCGGCAAGTTCCCGCCCCAGGGCCTGGCCGGCGGCGGCGACGGCCAGATGACCGCTATCCGTGTCCTTCGCGCCGACGGAACAGTCCATACCCCTGACCACGTGTCCAAGGACCAGGACGTCGACCTGGTCCGAGGCGACAGGATCTGGGTCCGCATGCCCGGCGGCGGGGGGTTCGGAGACCCCGCAAAGCGCGACGCCGCTTCCCGCGCCCTCGACGAACGGGCCGGCCTGTCCGACCTCCACGCCCGCGAGAGCGCCTGAGGAGGCCACGATGATCCGCGACTTCCACCACACCGTGCTGCTTGTCACCAACATCCAACGATCTTTGGACTTCTACTGCGGCACCCTGGGATTCGAACTGATCAGCGCGGACGACGACCGCCGCGGCCCGTTCCTCGACCAGATGTTCGCCCTCGATGACGTTCTCATCAAACTCGCCCTCGTCCGCGGGGGCGGCGAGATCATCGAACTCATCGAACCGGTCTCACCCCCTGAGCTCCTGCACACCGATGCGTCCTCGCACCGATTCGGAATCGCTCGGATCGGCTTCGAGGTCGACGACATCGACAACATGGTGCTCGACCTCACCGCACAAGGCGTGGAGTTCCTCAGCCCGGTCGTTGACATGACGGTCGGGCACTACGCGGGAGGCAAGGTCGTCTTCTTCCGCGACCCCGACGGCATCCTCCTGGAACTGCAACAACCCGCGGTGCCCGGACAGATCACCTAGCACCTTGCGGCTCGTCCTGGAGCGCACGGCACCAGCCCCCCCCCCGGCCGGTGCGACGGGGATGGCCGACCGCGGGCTTCCCGCGCGTGCGGGGCGGTTCTGATCCCCGGCCGGGACTCACGGGGTGCGGGCGCGCGGAGCCTCAAAGCGACCGCGCTGCCCGGTGCGCCTGCCGCGAGAACCCGGTCGAGCGGCGGCCCTCGCCGGGGAAGCCGCCGACGCACCTCGACAGCAGGGAGGGGCGTGCGCGGGTACCGCCTCCCGGAATCCTTGTGAACAGCGATTTCTTGGCAGGCGGCCGATAATGGTGCGGAGTGGTCGATCAGCTGTGGATCGGGTGATGGACATGGTCAGTCCTCGGGCCCAGGACCCGCCATCCGCTTTCGAGGATCTGGCTGTCGCCGTACTCGATCACCGGGGTTCCATCCTGCAGTGGAGTGATGCGGCTGCGGCCCTTACCGGAATGCCCGCCGACGAAGCGTGCGGCCGTTCCGTGAGGGAACTGCTGGTCGCCGCCCCGGAAGCCTGCGCCGGCTCAGCGGCCGGGGTGGCGTCGTCCGGGCGCGTACTGGTGCGGCTGAACCCGAGCGCCACCGTAGACGTCACGTATCGGGCGACGCCGCTGAACGGCTCTGACGGCTTTCTGGTCCTGGCTGCGCCAACACAGCATGTCACCGATCAGGTGCGGGGAGTCGCACTCTTGCGGGCGCTGTCCTCGCAGCACCGGATAGGGATCGCCCTTCATGACATAGACATGACCATCACACAGACGAACGGCACGACTGGTCTCTTCGGCGGACCCCCGATCCCGATCGGCGGCCTGCCGCACGACGTGCTGGCCGCCGATGACGCCGAGGCCATCGCGTCGGTCTTGCGCGAGGTGCTGGAGACGGGCACACCGGTGGTCCGGAGCGAGCACTGGGTGCATCTGCGGGAGGATGCCGCGCGTCAGTGGGGTCTGTCGCTTTCGGCCTTCCGGCTGGAGGACGCGCGAGGGAGTCCGACCGGGGTGGCGGCGATATTCTTCGACACCACCCAGGAGATACTGGCTCGTCGGCATCTTGAGCTCGCCCGCGCGGCGGCTGTGCGGGTCGGGGGCTCCTTGGAGGTCAGACGCACGGCCCAGGACCTGGCAGACGTGCTGGTGCCCGACCTCGGAGAACACGCGGTGGTCGCACTGGCCCAGGCCGTGTTCACCGGCGAGGAACTCCTGAAATGGGTGGGCGGTGGAGATCTTCACCTGGTCCATGCCGCGATAGCGCCGGCCGACAGGCCACTGACCGGCGTCGAGATCGGCGACGCGGTGCCCCCGCTGCGTGACAATCCGCGGCTGCGCAGCCTCCAGCGCGGCAAAACGGTCACTGTCAGCCGCGACGGCCTCATCGCGGAGCTGGGCGATCCGCGACTTGTCGAACTCCTCCTGCCGGAGTCCTTCCACGCGGTGATGTCGGCACCGTTGTACGCACGAGGTTTTCTGCTCGGCAACGTGACGGTCTTTCGCCTCGACAGGTCCGACCCCTTCACCGAGCAGGACTCCGACCTTCTGAGTGACGTCGCCTCGCGGGCTGCGCTCGCCATCGACAACGCCCGCCGCTACACGCGCGAGCACCGTGCGGCCGTCGCACTCCAGGAACGCCTGCTGCCCCCGGCCACGACCGACACCCCGGCGGCGCAGACCGCCGGCGCCTATCTGCCCGCTGGTGGCGGAGCGGAGATCGGCGGCGACTGGTTCGACGCCATGTCTCTGCCCTCCCTGAGGCTCGCCCTCGTCGTCGGCGACGTGGTCGGCCACGGCATGCACGCGAGCGCCGGCATGGGCCGCCTGCGCGCGGCCATCCAGACCCTGGCCGACCTCGAACTCGAGCCCGAGGAACTGCTTGCCCGGCTTGCGGACCTGGTCCAGCGCCTCGCGGCGGAGGCGTCGCCCGCCGAGCAGGACGCGGTGGGCGCCACATGCCTGTACGCGGTGTACGACCCCGTGTCCGGCCGCTGTTCCCTGGCCAGTGCGGGCCATCCGCCGCCCATCGTGGTCCGGCCTGACGGGACCGCCCGGATCCTCGACATCTCCACCGGTCCGCCTCTCACCGTCGGCGGCATGCCCTATGAAACCCTGACATTCGACATCGAGCCGGGCAGCGTCTTCGCCCTCTACACCGACGGCCTGATCGAGAACAGCGGTCAAGATCTCGACGAGGGAATGCGCCGTCTGGCCGACCGGCTCACCGCCTCCTGCCGTCCGGAATGCGACCTGGCTGCTGTCGGACGGGAAGTGCTCGCCGACTTCTCGGTCCAACCGCGTCAGGACGACATGGCCCTCCTACTGGCCCGCACACGCGCCATATCGGACGAGTCCACCGCACATTGGGACTTCGAGGCCGATCCCGCGTTGGTCTCCGAAGCCCGGGAGTCGGTCACCCGCCAACTCGCCGCCTGGGGACTGGACCATCTGGCTTTCACCACCGAACTCATCGTCAGTGAGCTGGTGACCAACGCCATCCGCTATGGGGGTGGACCGGTGGGCCTGCGCCTGATCCGTCACGACGTGCTGATCTGCGAGGTGACCGACCCGAGCAGCACCCAGCCCCGCCTCCGGCGCGCTCGCGCAACCGACGAGGGAGGCCGCGGCCTTTTGCTCGTCGCTCAGTTGACTCACCGTTGGGGATGCCGCTACGGCCAGAGCGGCAAGACGATCTGGGCCGAACAACCCGTCGAAGCCACCGGCTGAAAGAACCCTTGGGCGGGTGAGGTCCCCTGCGCTCGTCGGTACATCCTGGATCACTGGAACAGGCTGTTCATCCCCTTTGCGGCGGACGGCAGGCCGGCCCACGCGCACACCCTGCGGTACGGCGAGCCCAGGACGTACGTACGCCACTGCGCCCGCGTCAATCCCGCGCCGCCGGACCGGGCGCGGACGGCCCGGGGAGGGCCACCGGCTCCGGGAGTCGCACGGGCTGTCCGGTTCGCAGTGACGCGTAGGCCGCCAGAACGATCCGCAAGCTCCGCAGCCCCGCCTCGCCGTCCGGTTGGGGGCGGCGACCGGCACGGACGGCGTCCAGGAACTCCTCCAGCATGGCCGCGTCGAGGTCGTCCCCGCCGGGTTCCCAGCGGGAGCGGGCGGTCGTGGAGTCGAAGCCGCCGAGGAGCCGGGGAAAGGCGTCGAACTCGACGATCCCGCGCTCGGCCACGCAGGTGGTTTTCCCTGCGCCGTTGGGGCCGATCAATCCGAGCATCTCGCCGCGACGCAGATCCATGTCAACGTCTTCGAGCGCTGCGACTCCATCGAACCAGACGCTGATACCGCGTGCTGTCAGCGACGTTGCCGGCTCACGCCGGCGTCGCACAGGAGGGGTGGGCAGGCGCATCTACACCACTGCCCAGTGCTTGCGCGCATTGATCCTCAGGGGCTCGAGAAGCTGTTGACGCACGAGTTCCCGCAGGTGCAGATCCGTGGTGACATACAGCTGGATCGACCGGTTGGCTCGCGGGTAGTGCGCTGACTGCACCGCGTGTGCGATCTCCGTCAGAGGCATCGGTTCTCCGACTGCGGTCAATGTCTCCAGCAGTTGCTCGGTAAAGGTGTCGGGGAACCGCTCGCAGGCGAGCAGCAGCTCCCGTGCCTCATCGTCGCTGAGTACACCGCGATGAGCATCGACAAGCCACTGGATGTCGACGTCGCAGAACTGCGTGAGCATCGAGCGGTAGGCGGCGATGTTCTCGTAAATGGGGAATGCCTCCGTTCCGTCCAGGAGCGGGGTGCCGTACGCCTGCAGCGCGTCACCGGTGGCGAGCACACCGTGGTCCTTCTGGTAGTACGCGACGCTGCCCGCGGAGTGGGAGCCGGCGGGGAGGACTTTCAGCGGACCTGCCCCGCAGGTGTCCAACTCGTCGTGGTAGTCGAGTACGTGTTGGACAACTGTCGGCTCACCCGCCTGGTCCAGGACAACGGCTCGCTCTTCCTCGCTGGGTGTGTACTCCGGCTCGAACCGTCCGAACAGTTCGCGCCAGTACCTGTCGTGATCCTCGACCCAGGTGACGTCGGCGCGATGGACGGCGACTCGCAACCGCGGTGAACGGCGTTTGAGGTTCGACACCCCGCCGAAGTGGTCGTGGTGGGCGTGGGTCAGTGCGACCATGCGGACCTCGGCCGGATCACGGCCGAGGTCCGCGATGGCACTGAACACCGCGGCGTCCGGGGTCTCCGCAGCGCCCGCGTCGATGAGCACCAGGCCCTCGCCGGTCAGGATCGGCAGGTGCAAGGGCACGGCGGCAAAGCTGGTGTGGATGACGTGGTAGCCCGGAGCGAGCTCCCGGACGCCGCCGGTGACCGTCCGGCCTTCGGGGGTTCTGCTGCCGCACATGGCCTGCTCCTTTTCGCTCAGACCGACTCAACAAGCCTGCGGGATCTTCTTCGGGGTGACGGTTGCCGTGTATGCCTCGCGCCCCTTGTCCATCCTGATCACGACCGTCGGCCGTCCGACCGCAACGTGGCACTGTGCCGTCCACGTCGTCGGGCCGATTGCCAGCGGCTCATCATGAAAACGTTCGAGCTGAGCCGCGACCGCGGTCGACTTCGTCGATTTGGCCGCTGTGATCGCCTTCGCCAACGCCTGGATCGAGCTGTAGCCGGACAACGCCCATATGCCGTTCACCGGCGCTTTTCCGGTCTTTGCCCGGTACTCACTGAACACTTTGGCTCTCATGGGTTCGGGGTCGGTGCCGGTGATGACCCCGCCGCCCATAGCGTAGAAATTGCGCTCCTTCGGCACCGTCGGCAGCCAGAAGGTGCCGTCGAACGCAACGCCCCCCACGACCGGCACGTTGATCCCAGCCGCACGCAACTGCTTCACAGCCGCCGCCCCGCCCGGCGGGTAGGAACACAGCACCACGAAGTCCGGTCGCGGCCTGGCCGCCTTCAACCTGGTGATCTGCGAAGCGATGGACGGGTCGCCGTTCAGGAACGAGTCGGACGGAATCGACGCGGCGCGCGCCCCGGAAATAGTCTTCCACGAATGCCGGAAGAACTGGCAGAAGGACTGTGAGTAAGCGAGACTCGTGTCCTCCAGAAGGTACGGTCGGCGCCATCCCCGGCTCCAGGCGAAAGACGCGGCGGATGCTCCTTCGGTCGGGCCGCCCGAGCCGATGTTGAACGCTAGACTGCCGACCCCGAGCATGCCGAAGCGCGGGTCCCCCGCCAGCGTCATGGATACCAGCCCCTTGGACTGGGCAAGGCGTGCCGCCGGACCACCGAGGTCGTAGTCGACCGTGGGCAGGATGAACTTGGCACCCTGATTGATGACGGTCTGAGCTGCGGTCGCGGACTGCGCCGGGTCGGACTTGGCATCTGCGGACACGATTCTCAACCGCCGACCGAGCACACCCCCGGAGGCGTTGATGTCGTCCACCGCCAGCTGCGCGCCCGTGTGAAAGGGGCCATCCAGACCACTGGCAAGCCCAGAAAGCGCGATCGGCATCCCGATCACGATGGGACCGGTGTCCTGCTTTGCCGGGCTGGTTGCGCCACACCCCGTCGCAGCGAGTGCGATCACCCCCAGGAGTGCCGCAGCGCGCACCTTCATGGCCACCACTTCCTGCCTGTCGAAGTCGTCCGTGGCGTGGAACATTAGACCGATCACAGGGCGGCAAGTTGGTGAGCAGCGGCGAGTTCAGTGTGCAGTTCTCGCTGATTGCGACCAGATTCTTGGTGACACTCGAGGTGCCTGCAACCAGAGGTGCGACAGCGGATGGTTACCGACCGTTTCTGTTTGCAACCGTGGTCAGCGCGATCCAAGCCCTGCGGCCCAACCCGCGATCTGGGTGCGGGATGTGAAGCCGAGCTTGGTCAGGATGTGCTCGACGTGCGATTCAGCGGTGCGCTGGGCGATCACGAGTCGGGCGGCGATCTCCTTGTTGCTCATGCCTTGGGCGACAAGCTCCGCGATTTCGCGCTCTCGGCGGGTGAGGACCTCCGCGGGCTCGTCCCGTGCCGCTGACGCGGGAGCCGGCTTCTCGCCCAGCACGTACGAAAGAAGCGAGCCGTACGGCATCTGCGCCCCCCGCTCGAACGCGGTCCGGTACACGTCCGCCCCGAGAGTGCCACGCACTTCCGCCTCGCATTGATCATGATATTCGCGGAGGTAGAGGAAGGGCACGCCGCCGACTGATCGCCACAGCCTGTCCAGGGCACCGAGCAGGGCAGCGGCCTGATCCATGTGGCCGTCGGTGGTAGCGGTCCAGGCGAGTATTTCGACGGCGCGAGCAAGGGCGATGGGATCTTCGAAAGGCCCCGCGAACCGAATGCTGTCGCGGACTGCGGCGGTGGCAGCGGCAGAGTCACGATGCCTCCAGTGGAGGAGCCCAAGTACCCATAGGGCATTGCACTTGAAGAACTGTTCGCCGCAGGCCTCACACCGGACAAGGGCCTCCTGGCATGAGGCGACGCCCGCCTCGATGTCCTTGGTGAGGGCAGACAGGACGCCGATCCGGATCAGGCTGAGTACGGTGCCGGGTTCGTCCGATGTCGCCTGGTGACGGGTGAGAGCCTCCTGGAACAGGGGTGCGGCCCGCTGCAGGTCTCCGGCACCCATCGCCGCGTAGGCCGTGAGCTGTGCCACCCATGCGCCGGCGACCTCGTCTCCGGCGCCTTGGGCCAGCTCATGGCTCTGCTTCAGCAGCGGCTTTGCGGATTCCGGGTCGCCCTGGAGGAGTGCAAGCCACGCGTTGACCCACAGCGCCTTTGCTCGTACTCGGGTCGGTCGCCTGTCGAGTGCGAGCCCTTGGTCCAGCCACCGGCGACCTTCGCCCAGGAAGCCCGTCACCAACCAGTAGAAACGCAGTCCGGAAGCCATCCGGAGCGCGGCCTCTCCCCCCTCCGGGTCGGCCAAGCAGTGCTCCATCGCGACGCGAACGTTGGCGTGGTCCAAGCGTAGGCGTGTGAACCAGGACATCTGGCAGGAGCTGAATGATCCTTCGTCGGCCTGCTCCACCAGGCGCTGGTACCAACGCGAGTGCCGCTGCTGTACCGATTCGGTCTCACCGGACTCTGCCAAGCGGCTCCAGCCGTACTCTCGCACGGTCTCCAGCATCCGGTACCGGGACCACCCTCGCTGCTCCTCGTGGAGCAGGACCGATTTGTCGATCAGCCCGCTCACCGACTCGAAAACCGACTCGGCCGGCCAGTCCCCGGCGGAGCAGACGGCCCTTGCCGCCTCCAGCTCAAAGCCGCCCCGGAACGCCGAGGACCGCGCCCACACGGCCTGCTCTCCGGGGGAGCAAAGGTCGAGACTCCAGTCCATGAGCGCCCGCAGTGTCCGCTGCCGGGATGGCAGGTCACGCCATCCCGCCGTCAGCAATCTGTAGCGGTCCTGGAGCCCTTCGTGAAGTTCATCCATTGACAAGGCACGCAGCCGGACCACCGCGAGCTCGATCGCCAGGGGGATCCCGTCCAACTGCCAGCACACCTCGGTCATGGCCACCCGGTTGCCTTCGTCAAGAGTGAACCCCGGCACCACGCGAGCTGCCCGGTCCACGAAGAGCCGGACACTGTCGTACTGGGCCAGACGCTCCAGCGTCGGCGGAGGGCTGTCTCGATCGGGGAGCGACAACGGCGGCACCTGGACGATCCGCTCCCCGGCGACTGCCAACGGTTCACGGCTGGTCGCAAGCACCCGCACCCCCCGGGCCGCCGGTAGCAGTGCGGCGACCAGTGATGCAGACGCGTCGACCATGTGCTCGCAGTTGTCCAGCACGATCAGCAACTGCTCGTTCCGCAGGTGATCCACGAACGTGGCCAGGTCCCACCGGTTGGCTTCATCCCGCAGCCCCAACGCCGCAGTGAGCGCGTGGACAAGCAGCTTCGGATCCTGTAACCCGGCCAGGCTGACCAGCCAGACCCCATCGGAGAAGCTCCCCCGCAGATCCTCGGCCGCACGCAGTGCCAGCCGAGTCTTCCCCACGCCACCCGCGCCGGTCAGCGTTACCAGCCGGTCCGTCGCCAGCAAGCCCTTGATCTGTGTCAGCTCGTGGCGACGCCCGACAAACGTCGCCAAGAAAGCTGGGATGCTACTTGAATGGCGCCCCACCTGTGACGGAGCCATAAGCCAACCCTAACGCCGCCACCGCCGTGGCGCTGAGGCCGCTCGCCTCGGTCTTCGAACACCATTGGGGCGAAGTAGTCGCGCGTGCCCTGCGCAGTCGGCTTGATGTGGCCGCAGAGCTTGTCCTTGGCCAGGTCGTAGGCGGCGAACAGGTGCCGGACCCCGTGCGGGTGCGTCGAGGAGACCGCCGTCGCGCCCGCCGGTCGGGAGAGGGTGACGTTCGCGGTGGGCGTGGAGGCGCTGCCGGTGATCACCCGAGGACCGGCAGATATATATCGGAGCTCGATATATGCTCGGCTCATGACTCAGCAGAGCTCGCCCTTGACGGAACCGCAGTACTTCATCCTTGCCGCGCTCATGGACGGACCGTTGCACGGCTACGGCATCATCAAGGCCGCCGAGCAGGCCACCGACGGGCGGCTCCGGATCGCTGTCGGCACTCTCTACGGCGCGCTGGAGCGGTTGGAGCGGGCCGGGCTGGTGGCCGTCGGCCATGAGGAGATCGTGGACGGACGGGCGCGGCGCTACTACCGGCTCACCGAGGACGGCACCGAGGCGCTCGGCCGGGAGGCGCTGCGGATGCAGCAGGCGGCGGCCGTCGTCATCGGACGCTCGCGGGATGCCGGGGTGGCCCCGGCATGAACCGTCTGCTGCTTGCGGCCTACCCCGAGCCCTACCGCTCCCGGCAGGGAGCGGAGTTGCCGGCCTGCCTGTCCGAGGCGTATCCCGGCCGCTCCTGGCCCCCGCCGCGGGAGGTCGTCGCCTTGGCGCGTGCCGGGGTGCAGGCCCGCGCCCGCGCCGTCGTCGACGACACGGCCCGTACCGCTGGCTGGTCCCCGTCGTGCTCGCCATGTTCGTGACCGGGGGCCTGCACGTCATCTCAGTCCGGCCTTCCAACGCGGCCTGTTCACCCTCGAAGCCGCCGCGCTGATCGCCGCGTGGGTGGCGACGGCCGCCACCGGGGACCACCGGTGGCTGATCCCCGTCGCGGTGTTCGCGCTCGTCCGCACACAGGCGATCGTCATCCAACCGAACGGGTCCATGCGGTCCCTGCCGGACCTGGTCGTCCTCCTCCTGATCGCACCTCTCCCGGTCCTGGCGATAGCCGCCCAGCGCCGACAGAGCCGGGCGCTCCTCGAATGTGAAGAAGTTGAGCAGCCGCAACACCACCGCGCACCGTGCCCGCATCCTGGTCGCCCGCACCTCCTACGTCGGCGCCGGCCGGCTCGAGCCAACGAACGCACCGGCCTGGCGATGGCCTGCGTCTCCGTGTCCGGTGAGACCCAACGCGGCCTGCCCGAACCCATCTTGCGCTTCGACTGCCACGTCACCCGCGTCGCCGACATCGCGGTGGCGGGCCCGGCCTCCGGAGCGGGATGCGCGGAAGGGCGCCCCCGGAGAAGCCGGACCCGCGTGTGTGCGTGTGCGGGTGCTCCCGGACGGTTACTTCACGAGGCCGTAGGCCTTGTAGATCGTCTGGTTGGTGACATTGCCGTCCTTGTCGGCCAGCTTGACCTTGAACGAGACCGAGGTCGCGTTCTTGGGGTGGCTGAGCTTGAGGACCCGGTTGCCCTGCTCGATCGTGACCGGGGCCTTCTTCCATGTGGCGCCCGCGTCGTAGGAGACCTGCACGTCGAGGGTCTTGAGGTTGGAGCCGGTGGCCGGGCCCTGGATCCACAGCGGGACGGTCAGCTTCGTGCCCGCCTTGGCGGTGCTGGCCGGGGTCAGCTTCGGGGTGAGGCGGACCGTGGACAGCGCGAGCTCGGCCGGCTTGTCACCGTCGACGCGGGAGGAGGAGAAGGCCCAGTCCGCCACGATCCGGGTGCTGACGGCCGAGACCGCGCTGCCGCGGCTGACATCGGTGCTGACCTTGTACTCGGTCTTGGCGTCCGGCAGCCCGTTGACGGAGCCGCAGGGCACGCCCTCTTCGTTCACGACGGTCTTGCCGCCGGCGACGACGACGAACTTGGCCTTGCTGGACGTCGAGTCGCCCAAGTGGCCGGAGCCGTCGGTGAACAGCGGGATGCACACGTCCAGCCGGTTGCGCAACCGGAAGGCGCCGTAGCCGTCCGAGGCCTTGCCGACGCTGGGGCCGAACACGCCCCGGTTGAACGCGGCGTGGTAGACCTTGCCCGCCTGGTAGGTGCGCTGGGGGCCGTACTGGGTGGCCTCGTAGTCGCCCGTGGTGCTGACCTGGGAGAAGTCGAACGCCCAGGTCAGACCGGACGGGGTGGTGACGTAGTGCTTGGCGGTGCCGGGGATCGGGAAGGCCCCCGCACCGGAATCGACGGGGCCGTCCTCGCCGGACCACGAGACGGCGACGACGCCCTTCTTGTTCTTGGCGGGCGATCCGGCGGTCACATTGACCTGGGCGAGTTCGTCCTTGGTCGTCTTGTGGGTGTAGCCGGTGAAGAAGGAGCCATGACGCTGGTACACCAGGTCCCAGAGCGTGCTGCCCTTGCCCCACGCTCCGCCGATGTGGCTGGTGAACTGCTTGCCGGGCAGCTGCGGCCCGAGGTGGGCGGTAGTGACGCCCTCGAAGCTGTCGCGGACCAAGGTGCTGCCGTAGCCGCTGCCGCCGCCGACCTGGACGCTCCAGTCGATGTACGCCCCGAGGATGTTCGCCGTGCTGTCCGGCGGGGTGATCCTGATCGGTTTGGCCTTGCGGGCGTCGACCGTCAGCGTGGTGTTCTTGGTCAGCGACAGCTTCGGCTGGTTCATGATCGCGGTGTCCGCGTCACCGCCGGCACGCGGGGTGAAGACCTCGGTGTCGAGGGCGTAGGTGCCCTTGGGCACATGCAGCTTGACGGTGCCCTTGTCGGAGAACCCCTTCGAGACCGACTGGTCCAGGCCCGCCAGTTTGCCGGACATCTCGGCGGGCTTGCCCTTGGCGTCGATGAACTTGAGCGTGAGGGTGTACGCCTCGGCCTCGCGCTCGACGGCGAGCGAGGTGCGGACCGTCTGGCTCTCGGCCTTGGCGACGAGGGCGCCGGTGTACGCGCCGTCCTTGGCGTCCACCCTGGTGTCGGCGGTCACCTGCACATCCGCGGTCTTGCCGGCGGGCACGGTGACCTTGTCGACGTCGGCCTTGAACAGGCCCTCCGGAGCGGGCTTGCCGTCGGGGCCGAAGGTCTGCACGGCGAGGTCGAGGGTGACGTCCGCGGTACCGGTGTTGCGGTAGGTGATCTTCTTCGTCACCGGCTTGTCGTCGTCGTGCGGCCACTGCTGGGTGCCGAACCCGACGGAGGTCTGGTCGGTCACCACGGTCTGCTTGATGGCCGTGGTCAGGTTCACCCGGCCGGTGCCCTGCTGGAAGGCCGACAGACCGTCACCGGGCTTGGCCGAGGCGGTCAGCACCCGCTTGATCTGCTGGCCGTTCCAGTCCGGGTGCTGCGAGGCGATCAGCGCGGCGGCACCGGCGACATGCGGAGCCGCCATGGAGGTGCCGGACATCGAGACGTACCCGGGTGCGGCCGGGTCCCCGACGACGCCCTTGGCGGCCTTGGCGGCGACGATGTCCACGCCGGGGGCGGTGATGTCGGGCTTGAGCGAGTCGTCGGCGGTGGGGCCGACGCTGGAGAACTTGGCGAGCTTGTCCGACTTGTCCACGGCGCCCACGGTCAGGGCCTTGGCGGCGCTGCCGGGCGAGCCGACGGTCCTGTCATGGGGGCCCGCGTTGCCCGCGGAGATGGCGAACAGTACGCCCTTGGTGGTCGACAGCTTGTTGACCGCCGCCTCGAGCGGGTCCACCTCGGGGGTGTCGTCACTGCCGAGGCTGAGGTTGATCACCTTCGCGCCCTGGTCGACGGCCCACTGCGCGGCCGCGATGATGCCGGAGTCGCTGCCGGAGCCTTCGTCGCTGAGGACCTTGCCCGCCAGCAGCTTCACGTCGGGAGCGACACCCTTGTACTTGCCGTCCGACTTCTTGCCCGAGCCCGCCACGATGGAGGCGACGTGTGTGCCGTGGCCGTAGTGGTCGACGTCGTTATTGGAGTCGGAGAAGTTCTTCTTCGCGATCACCCGGTCGGACAGGTCCGGGTGGGTGTCGTCCACACCGGTGTCCAGGATCGCGACCTTGACGCCCTTGCCGGTGTAACCGGCCTTCCACGCGTCCGGCGCGCCGATCTGCGGGACGGACTTGTCCAGGCTGGCGCGGCGTACGCCGTCCAGCCAGACCTTGGTGATGCCCGATGCCACCCCACGGGAGGTGCCCGAGCCGTCGGTCAGCGCGTCCCACACCTTCGAGGAAGCGGACTTCCTGGCGGTCAGCGCCTGCCCGCCGACCACGGGCAGGTCGCGCTTCACGGTCAGCCCGGCGGAGCGCAGCGCGGCCCCGGCCTGCGCTTTGTGCGCGTTGTAGGTGACGATCAGCGGCAGCGTGCCGCGGTGCTGGTCGTCGTACTTCGACTTCAGCAGCTCGGTGACGTCGAACAGGCGCCGATCGAGCCTGCCCTGGGCCACCAGCCTGGCGGCGTCCACCGGGGTCACATACGAGTGCCCCTTGAACCGCTGCACGGAGACCGCTGTGCCCTGGCGGCCCTTGCCCCGCGCCACCGAGGTGACACGGCCCTTGGCATCGACATGGACCCGGTCACCGGTGATGAGCGTGACGGTGCGGTCGCCCTTGTCCGCCGACGCCCCGCCGCTCTTCAACTGGTCGGGCCACTGGTCGTGCTGGGACGTGGGCACGCCCTGAGCGCCCGACGCCATATCCAGCGACAAAGCCGCCAGCGCGGCGGCCAGGATTGCCCCGGCCCTCTTCCTGGATCGCAACAACGCTTCCCCTCCAGATCGCCTTGCGATGTACGGGTGCACAGCAGGCGTCGGGAAGAGCCGTCGTATGTTCCCCCGCTAAAGCCCCCCATGACCTACCGTGCGCCGCCTGTGCGCCCCCAAGCCTCCTTTCCCGTACTTCACGAAACAAGGGAGCTTTCGTGGCAGTTTTGTAACAGCCGTCCCGGTCGGCTCCCTCTGTGCCCGATTACGTGCAGGGGCAGGAGATAAATGCCGCGGTCGGGGAAAAGCCGAGGCATTTACCGAATACGACTTGACGAAGAGTCAGGTCTGCACGCTCTTTTGCCGGTTGGTCACACTCGCCCGAACGTTGCGAATCGTCGCCACGCCGGGGGCCCGGCGTCGGGACGGGTACCCACTGGTCCTGGTCGTGGTCCCCGCGCATGCGGGTGCCCCACGACGCGCGCATGCCCTGCTACTTGTGCTTCCAACCAGCCAACGAGGCAGCGCCGCCTGCGGGACCAGGTGGGTCGTCTGCTTTCGCCACACGCCCGACTCGACGCCCCGCAGCTGTCGCATGGCCCGCGCCGACACTTCACACCGGGCTCGGGGACGGGGAAGACCACTGGCTGGGGGCAGTTTGGTGATGACCGGTCGCTGAGGTCGAAACTCTACGATCTGAACAACTCATCCCGCGAACCGCCGCTGATCTGCCGCAGCCAGGGTCCGCCGGTTGCCCCGAAGCCAGGATCACCGTCAGCCCGCACGGCTCTTCGATGGATGCGCCGACATCGTCACGATCAGGGCGTCTGCTCAGGTCGCAGGGGGCTGGATCGACCAGCCCTTGGTTGTGGCTCCTGCCGACGACTCAAACCCGCGGCTTGCGGACCCCTCGGCCGAACCGGACAGTCCTCCGGCTTTCGCTTGCCCCGGACTCCAGTTCACCCACGCAGTCGACCTCAGAGCCGCAGCAACTCACGAACCACCTCAACGGTGATCGTCGGACCGATCGACGCCACGCGCAGCCGCGGCATCCGCCAAGCGGCCCGCGTGGCGGTCACTGCCCTCGGCAAGGCGCTGGTACACGCCGACCGAGAGCAACGCGGTCATCACTGACGGAGCACGCGATGGCCCTGGCGCCGGAGCAGCGAGTGGCAGCGGCGAATCGGCTGTGCGCGGACGGGGTCTGGCATGGAGTCCCTCGCCCTCTGCCGGCGTCGCGGGCCTGCGGGGTCGGAGCCGCTGTCACCCGTGTGGAAGACGGTTCCTGCCTGTAGCAGCAGTCCCCGCGCTTCTTGTGTACGCCGTCCGAGGCGTGCCGTCCACGCATGCGTGCTCCTGGAACGCCGAGCGGGCCGCCTGTTGCGGCGGATGGATCGGTAATCGCGACGAGCGGCCTTGACGGCACGACGAACGGCACGGTGCATGGACGCCCACGGATCCGTCCGCGGTGAGCAGGGCTCGTGACACCGCCGTCCGCGAACTCGGCCCATCCTGTGAGGTCATGTACATCTGATGCCCGCGGTTCCCCGGCTGACGGCGGGTCCGCCACAAGCCCTTGTCACAGATCTCTTGACCCCGCACGGTGGTGGCTCCTAGCATCCCGCGGTGTTAAGAAAGTTTCCTAACTAAGTCGCGCCTGGCCCCCGGCCTTCGGCTACGACACGTTGAACGGGGACGACCCGCGGACTGGGCCGACCGACCGTTCAGGGACCTCTCCGCCGCAAACAGGCGATCAACCCCATTCCTCCAGACGGCCTCGGCCGCTCGCTGCCGCTGCTGACTGCCGCGCTGCCTGCCCAGGGCAATCAAGGCTGTGAACGGCATGCCCGACGACCGCACACCGCCGCCCCACCACACAGGCATCATCGCGTCCCACCTGCAAGGAGCACTGAATGAGTCCCACAACCAAGATCCGCAAGCGCGCCCGAGGCGCCCTCGCGCTGACCGCCGCCTCACTCGCCATCGCCATCGCCGTCCCCACCACCGCGTTCGGTGCCGGCAATGAGTGGCTGACCGGTGCCCAGCGCAGCCGCGCCGACCAGATCATCAGCGTCTTCGAGAACGCGACCACCGCGATCCGGTACGACTACGCCGAGGCCCTCCCCGACGGGCGCGGCGTCACCGCGGGACGGGCCGGTTTCACCACCAACGACGGCGACGCGCTGCAAGTCATCCAGACTTACACCAATCTGGTTCCCGGCAACCCGCTCGCCAGGTTCATCCCCGAGTTGCAAAGGCTCGCCGCGGACGGGAGCGGCGACACCAGCGGGCTGCCGGAGGCGGACTACATCTCGGCCTGGAAGCAGGCCGCCCAGAACGACCCGGTCTTCCGCCAGGTTCAGGACGACCAGGTCAACCAGCGTTACTTCACTCCAGCCATGCAGGACGCCGACAACGAAGGGCTGCACACCGCCCTGGCCCGGGCGGAGCTGTACGACGCCTCCATCCAGCACGGCAACGGCGGCGAGTACGACGCGCTGCCGGCGCTGATCGCCCGCACCGACCAGGCGGTCGGAACAGCGGCCGAGGCGGGCGAGGCGACCTGGCTCAACGCGTTCCTCGACGTACGCAAGGACGACCTGCTCAACCCGGAGAACGAAGCGACCCAGAAGGAATGGTCGGAGTCGGTCGACCGCGTCGAGGCCATCCGCCGCATCGCCCAGACCGGCAACTACGACCTCAACGGACCTTTCCAGATCACCGCCTTCGACAAGGCCTACACGATCAACTGACCTTCGCACCGACGTGCCGAGCCCTCCCCGCGAGGCGAGGGCACTGCTACGCGCGCGCAGCGGAGCGGACCTTCTCCTCATTTGCTCCACTTCGAGACCATCGCAGACCTGGCGCGCCGTCAAGCTCCCTAGGACGCCGTAACAGCGCAGTCGGCAAGTGGTGCGCTTCGAGGCACTCGGCCACGACGAACTCGCCCGGCCGGACACACTCACCAAGCAGGGAACCCGCGGCTGCGCCCTCATCTCCGAACCCGGTATGCGCAGCCGGCTGACCGTCGGCTGGAGCCTCGTCCTTCTCCAGCGCCTGCGGGACGGGACGGCCGCCGGTTCAGGAAGTGGCCACGTTGCGCCACACAGTGAGGTCGACGCTGATGAACTGGCTCGACTCATCCTTGGATGCGAAACCGCGCACGGTGACCAGACCGTAGTGCCCCGAGCCGGTCTTCACGCAGATCCGGGACCCCGTGCTGAGCTTGTCCTTCTCGATGCGCGTGGTGTACCGGGTGTCGGCGCGGCAGCCGGCCAGCGAACCCGGCTCACCGGATCCCAGCAACGCCAGGGTGTTTTTGGTGCTGTTGGTGGTGACGCCGTACCCGAGGACCATGTCACTGTCGTATCCGAAGTCCCCTTCGTAGTTCACGTCCAGGTCCTCGGGGTGTGGCGGTTCGTCGGCGAAGGTCACCGTGTAACCGGCAGGGATGCTGAGGTTCTTGTACACGGAGCCCTTCGGCGCCGCCGGGGCCTTGCTGTTTCCGCTGGTGTCGTCGGCTCTCGGCGTTGGGCCGCCGGACTGCGGCGCACTGCTCCGCGTGCTGCCCTGGGCTTTCTGCGAGCCGTCGGCAGCGCCCCGGTGACCCACCATGTACGCACCGCCGCCGATGAGTGCGGCGACGACCACTCCCCCTACGACCAGTGCGACACGGTTCTGCCTGCGGGGCGGCTGAGTCGGCACCGGCCCCGTCGGATGACCCCCGAAGGTCCCGGGAGCAGGGGTATTCGGATAGCCGCCAGGGGCCCCGGCAATCGCATGCGACGGATACCCGGCGGTCGGGAGGTAGGCATGAGCGCCCGCCGCGGCGGGAGGCACCGAGTGCGAATATGCGGGCTGGGTCGGCGCATGAACCGGCGGCGGCGTTCGCGAGGCCGCCTGCGTCGGCAGATGTGTCGGCTGCGGCGTTCCCGAAGCCCCCTGCGTCGGCAGGTGTGTCGGCAGCGGCGTTCCCGAAGCCCCCTGCGTCGGCAGATGTGTCGGCGGCGGGGTCGGGGCGGCCGCCTGGGTGAGATCAGCGGCGTAGGAGGACGGCAACCAACCGTCCGGGCGGCGCAGCGCCGGGTCCTGGGATGCCTGGCCGCACATTTCGATGATCCGGGCGGTGGACGGCCGTTGCGCAGGGTCCTTGCTGAGGCAGCTGGTGACGATCTCCCGCAGTTCGTCCGGCAGTCGGGACAGGTCCGGATCCTCGTGCACGATCCGGTAGAGGACGGCGTGCGAGGACCCGTCGCCGAAGGCGGCGACACCCGTCGCGGCGAAGGCCGCTATCTGGCCGAGCGCGAATACGTCGGTTGCCGTGGTGCAGCTCGTCCCGGCCGCCTGCTCGGGCGACATGAAGGACGGGGTGCCGACGCTGACGCCGGTGCCGGTGAGTGCGGTGGCGTCGGCGGCCCGCGCGATGCCGAAGTCGATGACGCGCGGCCCGTCGACCGCGAGCAGCACATTGGACGGCTTGAGGTCGCGGTGGACGATGCCCGCGTCATGGATGACCTGCAGCGCCTCGGCGATGCCGGCCACGAGCAGCAGAACGGTCTCCACCGGCATCGCGCCGTGTGCGGCGACCGCCGCGTGCAGAGAAGGCCCCTGGACGTAAGCGGTGGCCAGCCACGGGCGCGGACCCTCGGTATCGCTGTCGATCACCGGCGCGGTGTAGAGGCCCTGCACCCGCTGCGCGGCCCGCACCTCCTGCTGGAACCGGCGGCGAAAGCCCGGATCCTCGGCGAACTCGGGGCGGATCACCTTGATCGCCACTGGTCGCCCGCCAGGCGTGTAGGAGAGGTACACCTTTCCCATGCCACCGGCCCCGAGCCGGGCGCTGAGCAGGTATCCGGCCACGGTTCGCGGGTCGTCCTCGGCCAGCGGCTGGAACACCTCCGGATCCGCTGCCGGAGCGTCCGCTCCGCCGGCACGCACCGGTCCCTGCTGATGATCTGTCACGATTCCCCCGAGTGTGCCTTTACCCACCGCTTGCGGCGCCGAGCCTACCGAAGCCCGCGGCACATGGCCCCCTCTGGCAACAGCCTCGCCGGAGCGGCCGGTGAGAGGAATCGACATCGTCCACGGTCCGGTCCACGGCCAAGTATCCACACCATCACGGATGGCCGAATCGCCAGACCAGTCACGCTCGACCGGGGCATCTCAACAGGATCGTGTTACGAGCTCCAAGGGCGGTAACCCGGAAGCCACTGCCCCGTCGCGTGGGGAGCGACGCCGTGCTCCCCCGCACGAACGGGTCGATGGCTCCGCGATCCGCGAGGACACTGGAAGCTCGTCGAGTTGGACGGGATCACCCTGTTCCACCTCGGCACGGTGCCGATCACTCGGTGTCGCTACCGGGGCAGCAGCATCCCCAGCCCTTGGCCGGACGCCCTGACCGGCCCGATCCCAACGGCATGGATCTCGTGGAGAGCCCGGTGCTCGGAGACGGGCACGCCGGGTTCGGCGGCCGGGTCGGGGAAACCCACCGGGAGCAATCCCGGCAGGGCGCCCCGGCCCGACCCGGCAACCTGTGCGGCAAGGTCCCGGCCGAGGTCGCTCCACGCCGCCTGCTGGGCCACGGCCGGTAACCCCGCCAGGAGCTCAGGCCGTTGCTCGGTCAGCAGGACGCAGGCGGGATGCTCTGGTCGTACTGGAAGACGTTGTGCGGGTCGTACTTCGCCTTGATCTTGCGCAAGCGGTCGAAGTTGTCCCTCCAGTAGGCGGTCTCCCAGTCCTGCATGCCGACGTTCGGCACGTTGACGTAGGCGCCGTCCACGTAGGGGCGCATGGCCTGACTGAACTCGGCAATCCAAGCCTGAGCCTGCGGGGTGAGCGGGTCGCAGATGCCCGGCCGGTCGGAACGTGTACCCCAGCCGGCACCGGGCTCGGAGTAGAAGAGTGCGTCGCGGTGCGGGAACGCCGTGCCGCCGCGAGGGCTCCTTCTGACCGCCCCGCCGAACGCCTGAGTGAAGAAGTTGCTGTCGTCCGTGGGCGCGTCCCGCATGAACGAGGAGATCACGTCGATCGCCTTGCCCGGGAACGGCTTCCTGGTGAACTGCGAGTAGAACTTCCAGTTCGCGGGTTCGTTCTCGGTCGGAATCTGGAATCCCGAATACACCTCGCCCCAGTTGCCTACCTGCACCGACACCTGGGGACTGCCGACCGACAGGATCGGCCTCAGCAGCTTCTTCGCCTCCGCGGGTGTCCCCTCCGCGAGGACCGCGAACAGCAGGGTCTGGTTGCGGTGAATTTCGAGCTGCGTGCCGAGGCGGTCATCAGCGTGCAGCGCGGTGCGTTGCCAGGCGTCGAAGACCCTGCGCAGGTCGCCGATGCCGTCCCACGTCGCCTGCACATAGGTAACGCTCTTCAGCGGGGCCACTTTGTAGGTGAGTGAGGTGACGATCCCGAAGTTGCCGTTGCCCGCGCCGCGCAGCGCCCAGAGCAGGTCCGAGTTGTTGTTCAGATCGGCCTTGATCACCTTGGCGCACTCGGCGCCCTCGGCGACGACGACCTCGGCGCCGATCAGGCTGTCGCAGGCCATCCCGAGCCAGCGGGTCAGGAAGCCGAAGCCGCCGCCGAGCGTCGCACCGGACAGGCCCACTGTGCCTTCGGTACCCGTCGTCACCGCGAAGTTCCGCTTCGCGAGCGTGGTGACCGCTTCCAGCTGGCTGAGTCCGGCGCCGACCGTCGCGACACGAGCGGCGCTGTCGATGTGGACCGACTTCAGCTCGCTGATGTCGATCACGAGGCCGCTGTCGACGTTCGACCAACCCTCAAGGCTGTGGCGGCCGCTCCGGATCCGCAGCGCGACGTCGTTTTGCCGCGCCCACGTCAGGGCGTTGACCACGTCCTGGGTGTTCTGAGCGAAGACGATGACCAGCGGATAGTGAGAGAAGAGCTGGTCCCAGCCGAGGCGCGCGTCCGTGTACCCGGGGTCGTGGGGGCGGACGATGCGGCCGGTCAGTTTCGCCGACGGGCGCTCCGCCCCGTACACCTCACTCAGGGAAGCCTCCGTCATGGCGCTCGCACCAGGGGCCGCGGCAGCCGCGACGCCCGACACGGCGACCGCGCCGACACCGGCGACAGCCGAAGTCTTGAGCAGTCGGCGACGGGAAAAGTCGTTCATGGTCCATGTCCTCTCGACCACCAGGGGGCGCAAAGCAGTCCTTTATGGAACATTTAGGCAAAGCGGACCGTAGCAGAGGCGACCCCGGGGACCGTTTCGACACGCTCACCACCACGACCAAGCCGCCCGACGCCGTAGCTCCCCAGCTCGCGCGTCGGTCTCGACAAGGCCGACGAACAACGGCGAACAAGCGCACCAGCCCCGGGCCCGCCACGCCGACCCACCCCACCCGAGCGAATGAAGTGGCCCCCAGCCACCGCGACCGATCCCCCGCCGATCGGACCGCCCCGCACCTGGCCATTGCCGGCCCACGCCTGCCGACCGCCGCGTCGACCACCACTGCGCACCGATCCGCCACCCATGGCTGCCGCCGTGACCCGGCCTGAGGGGCGCTCACATGACCCAAGACGCTTGACTTCCCGCCCGATCCGGAGCGTCCATGGTCGTGGCCGACGAACCACGCGGGGCTCCAGATCGTGAACTCCGCGTGCACGACGGCCGTGTTCGCCGGACAGGAACGCGATGCGCACGCGGCCGGCGAACGCGCGGACCCCATCCGCGTATCCGCGCCCCCGGCCGGGGACCTCAACCCCGTACCCCTCACGCGAACGAGGTTCCCTCATGTCCGACACCACGACCGACCGCACACCCGCCCTGCGGCCCGTCCCCTCCCCCGAGCCGCCGGCCGGACCGACCGGCTCGCCAGCCGCGATCCACACCGAACTGATTTCGCTGCTCCTCGGGGTCCGCGGCGTCCGCGGACCCCGAGAAGGCGTGGCGGGTAGGCGCCTTTAGAACCAGGCGTTGCCGCCGCCGAGTACCCAGAGCGAGACGTTGGTGATGCCCAGGCTCTTCGCCAACTCCAGCTTGGCGTCCAGCGAGGTCTGGTCGACGTAGTCGTAGACCCAGCCATCAGCGACCCACTGGATCTCGCCCGAGTCCGGGTCGCGGCGCGATTCGATCACCTCGGGGTCGGTCGAGAAACCGGGCGCGGCCTGCATGTCCTGCATGGTCAGGTTGCCCTGCAGCACGGAGTTGCCCTGGGCGTCGTCGTGGTGGTCGCAATTGGCGGTGGTACCGGCCAGGACGGGAGCCTTGTAGGCCTCGGAGGGCAGCCCGGCCACGAACTTGTACCGCTGGGCCTCCGGGATCGGCGCCAGGGCGCTGGTCCACAGGCCCCGCATCCAGGCGTACGGGGCGTAGCCGTAGCAGTGGCCGGCGTCGGACGGAGTCTGGTACTGGGCGTCGTAGGTCATCATCGTGACCTGGTCGGCGCCCGCGGCGATGACATCGCCGTAGTCGAAACCGGTGGTGGTGTCCGGCGGGCCTTCGACCTGGAGCTTGAGCCCTTCCTGGTGCAGGCCGTTGGCCAGTTTGGTCAGGAAGTTGTAGTAGTTGTCCTTGTCGTCGCCCCGCCAACCCCAGTAGTCACGCTCGGGCGCCCGACCATCAGGCGGATCGAGTTGCAGGACGTGTGCGTGACTGCATTTGCGATCCGCTCCGACGTGATCAGCGCGGCGGCGTCGGCAGGGCTGCCGAGGCGCCACGCCCCGAGGGCGTCACGGACGAGCTTCCGGCCTATCTCGGACCTGGCAGGCTCGCATGGGAAGGTCAGGCTATAGGCGGGGTGGCCGGTGGGAGCGGGTTGCACTAGCGTGATCAGACTCGTCATTGGGTTGAGCCCTCGCGTCGTCTCGGTGTCCGACTTACGCCTGAGAAGGCTGCAGGGAGAGGCCGGACCGTCAACAGCCGCACGCGCCGGAGGAAGTGGCGAGCGGCCAACAGCCGGACAACTCACTTTCCCCGCCAAGTGATTGGGACGATTCGTCGTCCAACCCAAGGAAATCCTAGGGCGATTTGACCACCCCTTTACCTGTTGGGTGAGGTGACGTCAGAGCTACCGTGCAGTGCATGGACACCACGCGCAACGTCGTTCTTGAGGCGTGGATGGCCGAACACGGCTACAGCTCCAATAGCCTCGCCGACGATGTGAACATGGCCTTGGATCGGCTGACCGGACGCCCTGGCGGCCTCGACGGCTCATCGGTCCGCGGCTGGAAAGCAGGACGGGTTCTGTGGCCCAAGTCGGCCACCCGCAAGGCGCTTGAGGACGTGAGCGGCCTGCCCGCCGTCGCTCTGGGGTACGTGCCACGGGTGAGCGTGGTGGAGCGGCCCCCCTGGTCGGCCGCCTGCCCGTGGGCGCCCCGCACGTTCTCCGTGTCGCCCAGTATCGCGGCGGCCCTGGCCTGGAGGCTGGCTTTGTTCACGAGCGACGACAGCACCTGTACACGAGTTTAGGGAGGCGTCGGCGGTGCGTCGTGTTCGATGTGCATAAGAAACGACAGCGCCGGTGCGCCCCGCCGTCGCAGAGCCGCCACCCGGGAAGTCGCGACGACACCCCAAGTAGCTCTGCGTAGTGTCTGCGTGGTATCCGGCCACGGAGACTCCGCAAAACCCGTTTGGCGGACGAGGGGCGACCACTGCTACATTTCCGGAGGCCGTGCGAAGGACCGAGGAGGTGGTACCCGTGAACGCAGTATCGACGCGGGTGCTCCCCTCCGGGGTCACGGTCGGGCGATAGACAGGTCGTCCGGGAGCGCCGTTCCAGTGCACTCCCGAAAGGCACGGCCATGCATTTGACTTCCGAGCAGCGCCTCGACGACGGCGTCCTCGAACGCGAATTCACCCTCGGTGAGATCCCCGGCATCCTGTGGACACCCGCATCCGCACCGGCGCCGCTGATCCTGCTCGGCCACCCTCCCCTCGGGCTGCGCACGATGTACCCCCGACTGGTGGCCCGGGCCCGGCACTGCGCGGCGGAGGGCTTCGCCACGGCCACCATCGAGCTCCCCGGAAGCGGCGACCGGCCCCGTTGGCCCGCCGCCGAGCAGGCCCGTGCCGACCTGCGCCGGGCGATGGAGGCCAGCGAGCCGGTCAGCGACGAGATCGTCGACGCCCTCGTCCTCCCGCTGGTCGAAAAGGCAGTCCCGGAATGGCAGGCCGCCCTGGACGCCCTCCTTTCGCTGCCCGAGATCGGCGGCCCGGTCGGGTACTCGGGGGGAGTGATCTCCATCGGCATCCGGCTTGCGGTGGTCGAGCCGCGCATCGCGGCCGCCGGTTTCTTCGCCGGGAGTCTCGTGCCTCGCGCCATGTTCGAGGAGGCCCGGCAGGTCACTGTTCCACTGCACGTCCTGCTGCAGTGGGACGACGAAGGGAACGATCGGCAGGCGGCCCTGGACCTGTTCGACGCCTTCGGCTCCAAGGAGAAGTCCCTGCACGCCAACATGGGCGGGCACACCGGCGTCCCGCAGTTCGCGGGAGACGCCGCGGCCCAGTTCTTCACCCGACATCTGAAGTGAGGCCGGGCCGTCAGACCGGCAGCAGGCTGTAGCCGATGTCGGCCGGCATGCTGCTCATCGAGGACAGGTCCCGGCCCTCCACAGCTCTCCACACCATGGGCCCCCGCCGAACTCTCGACAGGGGCCCGTGCTGCCCGAAGTCATGAACTGTTCGTTTTCTGCAGAGCTTGGGTGCTCCCAAACTCTTGCACAGGTGCTGTCGGTTCTCGTGAACACAGCCACCTGGAGGCCAGGAGCCAGAGTCCGACCGTGCCGTGCCGGTCAGCGGCCGTCTCCGCGCCGCGCTCGGCGTTGTGGTAGGCGCGGGCCTACTGGGTCCAAGCTCGGGCGGCAGGGCTATGGATCCTGCTGCCCTCGCCTCCGCAGCAGGGTGATCTGCTGGGGGCGGGGCATGCGGAACATGCGGGACATGCGTGCTGCCGTATCTAAGAGCTGTACGAACTCCCTGACCTGAGACTCGGCGAACGATTCGGCGCCGAAGAGGTCGTTCATCTTGACGCCCCGCCGCGCGGGCGCGGTGTCGTGGTGTGCCGAGGCGGCAGCGGGGCTGCCCCGCCGGTACTGCGAGAGCGGACAGCACACGAGCAGCGGAAGCGACGGTGCTGCTGCCCGGCACGGCCCGCCACACTTCTGTAGAACCGGCTCCACGGATGACCGTAACGCGGTGGACGTGCAGTCGACGCAGCTTCAAGGGGAAGGACTACCGGCGGCTTCGTGCGCCCGACCGCGGCGAAGCAGATCGTGCAGAGTGATGTCCTGTTATTGATCAGAGACTCGAAGGGTTCTCTTCGAGGATGTAGCGGAGGTGTGGGCCGGCGACGCAGCCGCGGAGGATGTGTGGCTGACGTTGACGCCGGTGGGCGGACCTGCTGGTCTCGGCGTCGAGTTGCGCAATGGCGGCGGGCCCGGCTGTGCATGGGAAGGCTCCGTTCGAGCCCTGCTTCCACCGGGCCCGTGGCCTGGTCCGGCGCAGCCGTAGGTGTCGGGGGGTGTGCTCCGGGGCGCGGTCCGTCGTCAGCCCGGATCCAGTTGCGCGGTGTCTCGGTGTTGACCCCGAGGTCCTCCGCGGCCGCTTTGGCCGTCGTTTCCGGCCTGGGTCGGTATCGCGTTCGCTTTGAACTGGGCGGGGGGTGCTGCCGTGTCCATGGGGGTGAGACTCCCGAACCAAGAGCTGGGGTCTTCTACCCGCTGGAGAGTGGTGATTTCGATGTCCTTACGTTTGAATTCGCGGCGGCGTTGGGGTGCGGTGCTGGCGGTGGCCGGTGGCGCGGCGCTGGCCGTGGGTGGGCTGCAGTACGCCAGTGCCGGTCCCCCTGCGCCCGGCGCGAAGCCTGCGGACAGGGTGATGGCGGCTTATGCGAAGGCGCAGAACCTGAGTGTGGAGGAGGCCAAAACCCGGCTGGTGCGGCAGTCCGAGCTCGCGCGCACGGCCACGAAGTTGGACAAGGCGTTGAAGCCGAGTTGGAGTGCGGGGAGTTGGATCGACCAGAAGAGCGGCAGGCTGCTGGTGGCGGTCACCAATCGGCAGCGTGCGGCCGCGATTGATGCTCCGAACACCGAGTCCCGCCTGGTCACTCGCTCCACGAACGACCTGGAAGCGGTCAAGGGCTCGGTCGCTGGGTTCGCCAAGCGGCATGCCCCGCGCGGGGTGGCGTGGTACATCGATGTTCCCCGGAATGTGGTCACGATCGAGGTGGCCGAGTCCCTGAGTGGTCGTCCGCAGAACAAGGCTTTTCTCGCGGAGGTCCGAAAGCTCGGAGCCGCGGTGAAGGTGCGGTCCGTGAAGGGGAGGATGGCTCCCAACTACGGGATGCAGGACGGCGACGAGATCACCTCGGGGAACGCCTCATCCTGTTCTCTGGGGTGGTGGGTCCAGGACAGGAGCGGCGCGGACCTGCTGATGACGGCAGGTCACTGCCTCGACTCGGGCGGCCACCTGTGGTACCACAAACTCCTGCACATCGGCGGTGGCGTCAGCCACAAGTACGGTCCGATGGACTGGGGCACCATCCACGTGGACGACATCGCCGCCCCCCGTCCGACCACCCAGGTCAACCTGTACAACGGCGCCTACGCGAAGATCTCGGGCTACGGCCGGGCACCGGTGGGCACCCAGATCTGCAAGTCCGGACACAGAACCGGTCAGACCTGCGGGCCGATCACCGCCCATGACGCGACAGTCACGTACAGCGACGGCCACACCCTCACAGGCATGTCCAAGGCCGCGCTCGTCGGCGACCACGGGGACAGCGGCGGAGCGGTCTACCAGTTCGACCCGAACAAGGAAGGCTTCGTCATAGCCCAGGGCATGGTCAGCGGAGGGCCGGAGGGGCAGGGCCCCGACGACTACAGTTGGTACCAGCCCATCGACACCGCCGTGGCCGATTCGGACACGATATTCATCAAGTCCACGGAATGATCGGATGAGTAGCCGGGGAGGATTTCACTCCCCGGCTCTCAGAACCGTGCGCAAAACCTCTCGGCTTGCACGTTCGAAGCCCTGCACGCGGCCTCCGGGAACCCCCGCGGCGACGGAGCACCTGACCCCGTGGTCGCGCGCACCGCATTTCGCACAGTGGCCCGTCTGCGGGTGTTCTTGCGGTCGTGCGTGGACGGATCCACAACTACGTCGAGCACTGCGGATTATTCATCATCTGGCCTGGTCAAGCGGCATATTGGTATTCCTGAAGGGTTCCGCCGAGTCGGTCTCGTCGGCGGACCTCCGGGGCTCTGATCTGTCCTGGCACGCTGATCGGCTCAGGTCGTGGGCGGAGCGGAGCGGCTTGCTCCAGCGTTCGGTGCGGCCGATGCTCGTTGGAGAAGGTCCCGAACCCGCCGAGCGCGTGCGGAAGGTGGCTCTGGTTCCAGGTCAGTGTTCTGTCCAGGAGCTCGCGCCGGCAGGTCTGCATCCAGCGCTCCGTCAGGGAGTTCAATTCGGGGCATCTGGATGCCGGTGGTGACGACCTTGACCCCGGCGTCGGCCGGCACGGCGTCGAAGCCCTGCGTGAACTTCGAGTCCCGGACGCGGATCAGCAACCCGGCCCTGCTGCCCGCGTCCTGGAGGTCCATGAGGAGATTGCGTCCGAGCTGCACCACCCACTGCGCGGTGGGGTGCGCAGTGACGCCCAGGATCCGGACGCGCCTGGTGGAGTGCTCGATGACGGCGAAGACGTACAGGCGTGCCCCGGTCGTGGTGCGGGTCTCGAAGAAGTCGGGGTCTCGAAGAAGTCGCAGGCGAGCAGGGTGCCGGCCTGGCTGCGCAGGGTGTCTTTGGGGAGGTGGTGGAGCAGACCGGCGAGGATCGCGCGATCGGTGTCGGTGAAGGCGGGTTTGCCAACCTGGCGTTGCAGGACAAGGAGCTGGTGCCGCAGCGCCAGGATCTCGATTTCCTCATCGCGGTCGCTCATCGGCAGGAGACGCAGGAGCGCCAGGGTGTTGGCCGCGGCGAGGTGGGCCAGGCGCACCAGCACGACAGATCATCATGCCGCCGGCGCCCTGGACAGGTGAAGACATTTGGGCCAGGGGCAGGCGCCGACGGAGACCGGCGATCACGGCCGTGAAACTGGGCGGACGCTTTATCGGCACCCGCAGCCGCGGCCCGTCGACGCAGGTGCCTGATCGCTGTGTTTCGCCCCGGCGGGGACGACGCCGCGGGGCGACTTATCCGTCCTGCCGGATGAGTCCGGCAGGACGAAGCGCCGCACATGCGGTCAGCCGCGAGTTCGGGCAGTGAATGCGCGGCTGCGAAACAACCTGGATCGAGTAAGCGGCGTCTAGCATTCCGGAACGAAGGAAAGTGGGCCCGGATGAAGACCAGTCGCAGATGTGAAGGGACAGAACGAAGTGGACCGCTCCGGTCGCACCCGCCGGACAGGATCTCCTCGGTCTGCGTCGACTGGCCCGTGGTCGGGCGTTCCGACGAACTGGCCGCCCTCGATGCCCTGGCCGAGGAGGTCCTGTCGGGGCGCACCCGCGTAGTGCAGCTGCAGGGGCCCGCCGGTTTCGGCAAGTCGACCCTGCTGCACTTCTGGCTGGACCGGGTCCGGCAGTTCAACGTGCTGCGCGTGCGCTGCCCTCGGTTGGAGAGTGAATTCGCGTTCGGCACGGTCCGCCGACTGCTGCGGCCCCTCATGGCCGCCGCCTCCGACAGCGATCGCCTGTCCCTGCTCGAAGGAGCTGGGGAGACAGCGCTGCGCCTGCTGGACCCTGAGGGCTGCCAGAACGGCCTCTCCGAAGCGTGTGCCGACGCCGCCGAGACACTGCGGAGCCTGGACACACTCGTGTTCCGCCTGTCCCGCCGGCAGCCGTTACTGCTGGCCGTAGACGACCTGCAGTGGATCGATCCCCCGTCGCTGCGTTGGCTCGCCCGCCTCGTCCACCGGGCGGAGACCCATCCCATCCTCGTGGCCGCCACCACCCGCACCGGTGAGAGACCGGAACCCGGTCAACCGTTCAGCGCGCTCCTGCACCCATCGACATGCCGCACCCTCGTCCTGGGACCACTCGGCGCCCGCGGCGTGGAGGAGCTGGTGGGCGCGGTGCTCGGCGGGCCCCGGCCGGATCCGTCCTTCTCCGCCGCCTGCCACGCCGCCACAGATGGCAACCCGCTCTTCCTTCGCGCGCTGCTGTGGGACGCGCTGGGCAGCGGCGTCGAGGCCACCAGTGCGGATCAGGAGAAGATCCGGTCGTTCGGACTGCGGACGGTCAGTCGCGAGATCGGACACCGGCTGTCCAACGCATCCGAGGACATGGCCGACCTGGCACGGGGGCTGGCGATCCTGGGCGACCACATGCCGCCGACACTGCTTGCCGCGTACTGCGGCAAGGGGGAGGCCGTGATCCGGTCGGCTGCGGCCGAGCTCCACTCCAGCGGACTGCTGCGCGCGGGGGACGACCTGTGCTTCGTGCATCCCGTGGTCCGCGAAGTCGTCCTGGGGGAATGGCCGGCCCAGGAGGTGGGTGAGGCACACGCCCGAGCGGCCCATGTCCTCCACCTCAGCGGCCGCCCCGACGAGGAGGTCGCGGCCCACCTCCTGGCCGCCGGACCCGTGCCCGGGAGCTGGGTCCTGACGGTCCTGCGCCGGGCCGCTGAAAAGGCCCTGCGCCGAGGGGCGCCGCAGATGGCGGTGACCTACCTGCGTCACGCCGTGCACCAGCAGGTCCAGCCGGGGGAAGGCGCCTCGCTCCTCGTTCAGCTCGCCGTGGCCGCCAGCCACTACGACTGCGCACTCGCGATGTCGTACGGGACGGCCGCGCTGGAGAGCCTGACCGACGAGCTTGCCCGCTTCGAGGTCGTCTGCGTACTGGCATACTCCCACCTCCTGTCGTCAGGCGCACAGGCACGTGTGCCGGACCTGGACCGGCTGACCGCGGACTTGTCGAAGCGGGCAGACGCCGCGTCCACCGGCCGCGAGGCGGCCCTGAGAGCCTACGCGCTGCGCTACTGGCTGGAGTTCGAGCACCCCGGCATCCCCACCGACGCTGCGGCCTCTGGCGCCGTCCTCGACGCCGAACTGGCCGGCAACACCCCTGGGGAGCGGCAACTCCTCGCGATCCGCGCCTTCAACGCCGTACGAGCGGCGCGGCCGGCCTCCGGCATCACCGAGACGGTGGAGCGGATCTGTGTCAATCCGCCCCCGTTCTCCCACGAACTCTTCCCCCTGCACTACTTCCTGGCGCAGTCCCTGCTGTATTTGGACGAGCTCGAACGGGCCGAGGACCTGTGCGCCCGCCTGTCGCGGGAGGCAAGGCAGAAGGGACTGGAACTGGCGACATCGTCCCTGCTTGTCTACCGGGCGGCTGTCTGGCTGCGCAGAGGTGACATCAAGGAGGCCGCCGCGGCGGCGCGGGCCGCCTCCGAAGGAACCCTCACGGCAGGTGAGCTGCCGCACAGAATGACGTTGGACGCCATCAGGATCGACACCCTCCTGGAACTGGGGGACCTGCATGCCGCCGAGCAGATCGCGGAGGCCTACTCCTCCCCGGGCCCGGCGGCGGTCTCCCGGGAGTGGCCGCGCTTCCTGATGAGCCTGGCCGCGCTGCGTACCGCGCAAGGCGACCTCCGGGCGGGCCTGTCACTGTTGCGTGAGTGCGGTCATCACCTGGAGTCGGCGGGCACGGTCAATCCCGCCATCGCCCCTTGGCGTTCCCGCGCTGCCGCCGCTCATCGCGCCCTGGGCAACCACGGCGAAGCACGCGCCCTGATCGAGCAGGAGCTCGATCTGGCGAGGCGCTGCCAGATCCCGCGAGCTCTCGGCGTGGCGCTGCTCGCCGCGGGAACGGCGACCGATGGAGCACGAGGGCTGGCCCAGCTGGCCGAGGCGGCGAGCCTGCTGGAGGGCACTCCGGCCGACCTCGAACTCGCCCGAGCCCTGTACCACTACGGATCCGCGCTGCTGCGGCGCGACGACAAGCGCGGAGCGCGGACAGCCCTGCGGCGTGGGCTGGGCATAGCCGTCAGGCGCGGAGGGTGCGCTCTGGCGACGCGCCTGAACAGGCGTCTGCACGACGCGGGCGGCCGACTCGGCAGCCGGGGGGCGGACAGCCGCACTCTGACGACCAGTGAGGAACGGGTCGCCGCGCTTGCCGTCCAGGGCTGCAGCAACAAGCAGATCGCCGAGCGCCTCTTCGTGTCGTTGCGGACAGTGGAGACCCACCTCACCGGGGTCTACCGCAAACTCCACATCAGTGGCCGGTCGGAGCTCGGCGCTGTCCTGGGTGGCACCTCTTTCCGCGGCCGGGCGGACACCTCGTTAACAGGTTCGAGGTCACCGTGCGGTAAATGACCTGCGCGGTTGGGGCACACATGCCTTGAGCCGTGCGAGGACCTCGCGCATTCCGGCACGCGGCCCCCATGCCTGGGCCCCCGCGCTCCGGTGCTCGCAAGGAGCCCGGAGGCACGAGGGCCCGACCCGAGGGTCTTCCGGCGGTTATCGCCGGTGCTCGACCGTTTCGAGACGGCCGGACGGGACGCTCAGCACTGCACTTTCAGGAGATGGCCATTCGGCCAGACCCCGGTGATTTGGTAGCAGTGGCTGCTGTCGGCGTTGTCTATGTAGACGGGTTCCGAGTGGCTTCCCGTGAAGTTGACGGTGACGGTGACTCCGGTCGCCTCCTCCGGGAAGTGCGCCTGCCACTTGGTCCCGACGGTCCTGGCCCAGTGGCAGTAGTTCTTGCTCTCGATCCCGGCCGGGCCCTTCCAGGCGTAGCAGGTGTCGACGAAGTACCCCGAGTCGTTCCTGAACCCGATGTAGTTGTCCGGGTTCGCGGAGGCCGTCGGCACCATCGTACCGGCCAGGGTGACGCCGAGGGCAGCGGCACCGCATACAGCCAAATTCCTTCTCTTTCGCAACCCAAGGTTCATCTCTGCCTCCTCTGATCCGGTCTAGCAGTCCTTCTCGGTGATGGTCGGGTTGAACGTGTAGCCACTGAGTACATAGCAGTGGCTGCGGTTGAGATCAGTGATCTGCGGCGATATGTTCCCGCCGCTGCCCTGCCCGGCCACGGTCACCTCGACCCTGACGCCCTTGGCATCGGCCGGAATGTCCACATGCCAGTCCTGGTTGATGGGCTTGGCGTAGTCACACGAGTCGGCGGTGGTCGAGGATTTCCACTTGTAGCAGGTGTCGACCAGGAACCATCCGTTGTTCGTGAACCCGATGGAGTTGGCCGAACCGGCACTTGCCTGTGGCACCGTCACCATCGCACCGACCAGAGCGACTCCCATGGCGGCGGCACCGTATGCCGCCGACCGCTTAATCCTGAGCATGAGCTCGACCTTTCTGGAGAGTTTCCGGATCAGCGGCCGTTAAGCAGCGTGCCGCCGCACGGCACTACGTCGGTTCCCACTCGCATACCGCCCTTGAGGGGAATTTCCATGCGCAGTCCGCTGATCTTCGCGCCGCCGAACTTTCCGCCCTGGACCGTGACATCAGCGACCTTCCGCTCCATGTCGTAGCCCAACTTGAGCATCCCCTTCTCACCCTTCTTCACGGTCATCCTGACGTCACCGCTCTTGGCCTCGGTGTGCGATTCGTTGTACTGCGCATTGAGGTTCAGACCGAGCTTTTCCTTGATGAGTGTGATATCGATCGCGGCGCCCACGTTCCACCCCCAGGTGAAGGTGTGGGAGCCGCCGACCGACTGGCTGATCTCCCCTTCGCCCAGGCCGCAGGCCTCGATCGGGCCGGTGCCCGTGCCGGTGTTGTCCACGTCGAACCACTTCGTCACCTGGGTCGGGGTGCCGACGGTGGTCGACGCGCAGGACACGGATCGGTTGTTGCACTGGTCCAGCACTGCCCGGACCTCGGACTGCGAGTCGACCTTGTAACCGTTGTCGTACTCGGCGGACGGGGCTCCCTCGTTCACCCAGTTGTCCGTGTGGCCGTTCACCTCGGTCAGGGAAGCCGCGGATCCTGTCGGTACAAGCAGCGCGACCGCGACCGCGGCCGTGAAGGTGCCGGCGAGGACACACATTCGGGACTTCGAGTTCACTGTTCTCTCCTGTGGTTCGGCTTTCAGCAGCCGGTTTCGAGCAGCGTCGGATTCAGCGCGGAACCGCTGATCTCAAAGCAGTGGTTCTGGCTGGTGTCGGTCACCACGGCGCTGGCCTTGGCACCGAAGCTGGGCCAGACGCTCAGGTCGATCAGGGCTCCCGTCGCTCCCGTGGGGAGATACGCCAGCCAGGAATCTCCGACCGGCCGTCCGGTGTGGCAGTAGTTCCTCTTCTCTGCGCCGCGCCAGTCGTAGCAGGTGTTGGCGACGAAGGCCCCGCTGTGCTTGATCCGGATGTAACTGCCGCCCTCTGCCTGAGCGGTGGGTGCCAGCGTCATGGTGGCCAGGCACGTGGCCCCCAGCGCGATCAGCCCGATTAGACCTTTCTGGCCATGGTTCACGGTTCGACTCATTTCTGTCATCTCGGAGACCGTCTTCGCGGCGGAGCGGCAATGAGAACTTCATCCTCGTACATGCTCTTCACGCCGAAACCCCCGCCGCGTCTTCGTCACGTTAGGCGGGAAACGGTCGCCGGCGTAAAGGGCTTTGCGTCAAGTCTTCGGTTCACGAGAGGCCGACTGCGGGCGACCACGAGACCAGCGGAGGCGACCACAGCATTAACGGGGCAGCCACCCGGCGGGCCTGCCCGCGCATATACACAACTCCTCTCACAGGCATATCACTTCGCGGGCACATCTGATGAAACTTATAGGGATCCCGGCGAAGAGCGCGATTCGGTCGGAGCCTCCGCTACCGTCGCCCTTGCCTGCGGAGCCGGCGTGCTTACCGAATGAGCCGGGTGCTACTCGGCCGGCCGTTGCGTCCATGGGCCCGGCTCGGCTGCCATGCCGGGCACCCACGCCACGGAGCGCTCTGGCTCGGCGATGATTTCCAAAACGAATCCGAAATAAACAGGAGTGACCGAGATGACCAGGACACTGCGGCGGAGAATCGCCGTCACCACCGCGACGCTGGGAGCCGTGGCCGGGATCGTCGGCTGGGCCGGTCAGGCGAATGCCGCGCCCGGCCAGGACGCCGCCCCGAGGCAGGTCACCACTCCGTCGGCGGCGCCCTTCGCCGACAGCGACCACTATGACATCGCGATGAAGTGGGACAGCGAGTAACCATGCGACTGGGCCACAACCGGTCGGAGGGATTCAGACGGCGGTCGGTACGTTCCCTGGAAGAAGATCTCCGGCCGGTCGTGGCGCACCTGATACGCCGCTCGGGCTTCGGAGCCACGCCCGAGGAGATCGACGCCGCCGCCGAACGCGGCTACGCGGATGCGGTGGCGGATCTGCTCGGCGCGCCGGACACCTGCGAGGGCCTCGGCCAAGGCCCGCGGCCGCCCCACTTCGACCACCGGCCGCTCTCGGTCGACCCGGACCTGGTGGTGCGCCGGAAGGCCACCGACGAGGCCGCTGAACAAGGCCGCCAACTGGCCGGTTGGTGGCTGGAACGCATGGTGCGGGCTTCACCCGCACTCGTGGAGAAGCGAACCTTCTTCTGGCACAGCCACTTCGCCACATCGATACACAAGGTCGGCAGCGCGCATCTGATGCTGCGGCAGAACATCGCGCTGCGCCGCCTCGGGTCCGGCGATTTCGGCAAGCTGGCGGCGGCGATGGTGACCGATCCGGCCATGATCGTCTGGCTCGACGCGGAGGCCGCCACCAAGGACGCCCCCAATGAGAACCTCGCCCGCGAGGTCATGGAACTCTTCACGATCGGACTCGGCGGCTATGCGGAGGCGGATGTCCACGAGGCGGCGCGGGCGCTGACCGGCCTGCGCGTCGATCAGTCGACGGGCCGATACGTCTTCGAGCCGTCCGCCCACGACCCCGGCACCAAGGAGGTCTTCGGCCTCCGGGGGAGCTTCGGCGCTGGCGACCTGGTCGCGCTGCTGGTGGACCGGCCGGCCTCGCACCGCTTCGTCGTCACCAGGCTGTGGAACCGGTTCGCCGCCCCCGGACCTCCCCCGCCGGATGTACTCGGACGCCTGCTCGACGCCTATGGGCCGGGCCGGAACATCCACGCGGTGCTGCGAGCCCTCTTCCTGGACCCGGCGTTCACCGGCCCGCACGCGCGCGGCGCCTTGGTGAAGCAGCCCGTGGAGTACGTGGTGGGAGTACTGCGCGCCCTCGGGATCGGCGTCGGATCCGACGCCGGGGAGGAGAGGACGGCCGTGCTGGTGACCCTGTCGAGACTTGGACAGGCTCCCTTCGCGCCGCCCCACGTCGGCGGTTGGCCGCAGGGCCGGGCCTGGCTCACCACAGCCACGGCTCAAGCTCGGCTCGACTTCGCGCAGTGGGCGGCGGCCCGTGCGGACATCCGCCCGATCGCCTCCCGCACGGCACGTTCGCGTCCGGACCATGTGGCCCGGATGCTCGGTGTGGCCGACGGCTGGACCGCCCGGACACGCACGGCGCTGGAGCGGGTCGTACGTGATCCTCGGTCACTGCTGACCGCGGCCCTGGTGTCGCCGGAGTATCTCGTCAACTGAGCCACCCCGAAAGGAGAAGGAGTACCCATGGACACCCGGACACGGCGCAGGTTCTTGCGGGCCTCGCGAGTGCCCCGGGCATCGGCCCTGGCGGACGGAGCCCGTACGGTCGGCCTGCGGCGCCTTCTGCGCAGCGGCGTGGAGCAACCGGGGCAGGCCCGCAGGCCCGTGCTGGTGGTCGTCACGCTGTACGGCGGAAACGACGGTCTGAGCACGGTCGTTCCCTACACCGACGGTCGGTACCACGACGCTCGCGCCGCCTTGGCCTACGACGAGTCCGAGGTTCTCCCCCTGGGAGAGGAACTGGGCCTGAACGCGTCGATGACGGGCCTGCACAGGCTATGGCGAGCCGGTCGGCTCGCTGTCGTCCGCGGTGTGGGCTACCCCGATCACGACCGGAGCCACTTCCGGTCCATGGACATATGGCAGTCCGCCTCGCCGGGCCGGCCGAAGGAGACCGGCTGGCTCGGCCGCTGGTTGGACACCACGGACAACGACCCGCTGCGAGCGGTCTCGATCGGGAATGTGCTCCCGCCCATGCTGGTCGGAGATCTGACGGCCGGAGCGGCGATCCCCCTGGCCGGCTTGACTCGACCGCCCGGTATCGCGCAGCGGACCCTGGCCCTGCTGGGCGAGCCCGGCGCGCAGGACCCGCCGGTCCAGGCCCAGGTCGCCGCGAGCATCGGCGACCTGGCGAGCCTGGCCGCGGCGGTCGGGGAGCCGCTGGCGGCCGCCGCGGCCGGGGCCGCCGGGGATGCCGGGGATGCCGGGGATGCCCAACAAGGCCCGGGGACAGTGCTCCTGCGTCCCAACGCGCTCGCCGAGCAGCTCGGCATCGTCGCGACCTGTATCGAGGCACGGCTCGTCACCCAGGTGTACGAGGTGAGTCTCGGCGGCTTCGACACCCATGCGGCAGCGAAGGCGGCGCAGACGGGGCTGCTCGGCCAGGTCGATCAGGCCGTCTCCTCCTTTGTCGATCGGCTGGCCGGGCACGAGGTCGATGTGACCGTGATGATCTACTCCGAGTTCGGCCGGCGGGTGAGGACCAACGGCAGCCACGGCACCGACCACGGAACCGCCGGACCCGTCCTGGTGGCGGGGACGTCGGTACGAGGCGGCTTCTACGGCGAGCAGCCGGACTTGGCGGATCTGGACGGTGAGGACTTGAGGAGCACAACCGACTTCCGCTCGGTCTACGCCACGGTCCTGGCGAACGTGCTGGGCGCGGATCCGCGGCCGATCCTCGGCGGCGACCACCCGGCCGTTCCGTTTCTCATCTGACGTCCGCCCGCCGGTTCCGCGCCCGACCGCTCGCCGGGTCGGCGTCCTCGCGGCCGGCCCCGGCGTCTTCGGTGACACCGGCACCGAGGTGGCGCACCGCCCCCGAAGCGCTCGGCGCCGTCCCGGGGACGGTGGTCCGGGGGTACGCAGACTCGCCGGCCCCCTCGGCGGACTCCTGGGACGGCTTCTGGGACGGCTCCTGGCCGGTCTCGTCAGTGGTGGAAGCCGGGACGGCCGGCCTCCCTGGGGGTACCCGGCATGAGGCGGGCGACCGCCGTACGGATGCCGTCGGCGAGCAGCATGATCTTGTCGTGGCTGATGCCGTGCCGGACCAGGACCCGCTGGATCACCGTGTCCTCCCGGGAGGAAGGCAGCGGGTAGGCGGGCACTTGCCAGCCCCGCATCCTGAGCCGGTCGGCGAGTTCGTAGAGCGTGAACGGGGCGCGCTCGGGGTCGCCGAGCGTCCAGGAGACGGCGGGCAGGGCCGCCGCGCCCGTCGTGGAGCAGCCGGAAGGGGCCCATCCCGGCGATCTCCCCCGCCAGGTACCCGGCCGTGGCCGCCGCGGCGGGGTAGCAACACCAGCAGGTCCAGGCGGCCGAGGACCTCTCCGTCGGTCCTCATCGGCCCTACGAGGGGTAGCAATCCGCAGCCGGGCCATCTCCAGTGAAGTGGGTGTCGTGGCCGCGTAGAAGGCGAGGCAGACGATCGTGGTGGCCCTCCACGAAGAGGCCCATACCGCGCCGAACGGCTGGGTACGGCGCTCTCGGCTTGGGAGTGACCCGTCTGCGGGGGAACGCCAAGGGGCCTTGCCTCGCCTTGACAGGGCACACCTTCGGCGGAAAGGGCAGCCCAGAGGGGGCTGCCTGCGCGAACGGACCGCCCGCAGCGCCGGCGCCCAGCGTCTTCGTACCGCGCCCCACATCGACCGGATCGGGTGATGGACGAATCGGGCATGATTGACACCTTGGGAGCATGGGAGGACGAGGGCTCCCAGCCCGCTCCCACATGGGAGCAAACACCCGCACGTCAAAGGCCGTCCCCGCTGCGCGGGGACGGCCTTTGACCTGCTAGTTCTCTGTCGGGACGGCGTCATTTGAACCCACGACCCCTTGACCCCCAGCATTCACGCGTCGCCGACAGAGGCGATCATGCCTGGCTTCAGGGCGCTACCAAATCCGGTTCGGCTCACGTAGCAGCGAGGCGACCGGGCGCTGGACGCGGCGTGCGTGGATGCCCGTCCTCATCGCACCCGAGACGGCTGGTATTCCCGGGACTGGTCCATGACTGCCGACGCTGACCAAGGAGACAGAACCTGGGCGTGAGTTGTGCACTCAACGTCCCCCTGGAGACAGCATCCCGGCCGTTGTTGCCTCAGCACCGCCCCACGCGCACGGAACTTCACACAAGGAGAAGGATCGGCTGCTCCACAACCTTGACGAACTCGCTCATCCACCGCGCGGCGTCTGCGCCGTCGGCTGCCCGGTGATCGACGGACAGCACAACTCGCGTGATCGTCGCTACGCTGAGCTGCCCGTCGTTACCGACGACCGGCTCACGCCGCCCCGCCCCGACAGCGAGGACGGCCACCTGGGGCGGATTGATAATCGCAGAGAATTCTTCCACCCCGTACATGCCGAGATTGGTGAGAGTGAGGGTTCCGCCCTCAAGGTCACGCTGAGCGAGCCTGCCGTCCTTGGCCTGCTCGATGAACCCTTTGACCTGCTGGGCGACAGCGCTCACGGGCAGTGACTCGACGGACCGCAGCACCGGTGTGACCAGACCGCGCGAGGAAGCGATGGCGACGCCGATGTCGGCCGAGGTGTAGCGGAGCATTCCGTCGTCCTGCCAGACAACGTTCAGCTCTGGCACCCGGCGGTGCGCAATCGCGGCCGCCTTGATGAGAAAGTCGTTGACCGACACGCGCACGGGCGAAGCGTCGTTGATCTGGCGACGCAGTTCGAGCAAGGCGTCCAGGCGGGCGCTGCCTTTGAGATAGAAGTGCGGTGCGGTCTGCTTGCTTTGGATCAGTCGCGCGGCGATGGCACGCCGCAGTCGGGTGTGCGGAACCATTTCCGCAGGTGACGCGGACGTCGTATGACCTGTCGCAGCAGGATGCAAGGGCGTGGTCTGCGCACCGAGGAAGGACGCGGGCCCCTCTGCTTGTGGCGGGCAAGCGGCTCCGGCCGATGTGGCGATCGTGTCTCCTGCCCTCGTGCCCCCGGTCGCCTTGGTGGCGATCGCGCGCTCGACGTCCTTGCGCACGATGCGGCCGTGGGGGCCGGTGCCCTCGACATCGGACAGAGACAGGCCGGCCTCTTTCAGGAGCCGTCTCGCGAGGGGACTGGCGAACAGGCGTTCCTCTTCCCGCGGAGCGGCGGGCGTCTGCTGGACTACGGAGTCCGTCTGCGTGCGTGCGGTCGTGCCGCCGACGGCAGCCGACTGCCCATTGACTCCCCCGGGCCCGGAGGCAGCCACGCCCAGCTGCGCAAGGAGCACGCTCATCTCGGCGACCTGCTCGCCCGGTTCGAGCAGTACCGCAACAGGTGACCCGACCTCCACCGTGCTGCCGGCATCGACGAGCGTCTTGGCGAGCGTGGCGTCCTGCTCCGCCTCGACCTC
>NZ_BMMS01000031.1 GCF_014646055.1 Wenjunlia tyrosinilytica | reverse complement strand
ATCCCACCCCGGGCGAACCGCTCCCCGGCCTCCAGCCGAATCCCTTCCCGGGCAGCCTGCCGCTCCCGCGTCAGACCTCCACCTTGCGCATACCGCATACCAACGGCGTACCGCAGGGATCACCCGCTGTCACTACCCGACATGAACCCGAAAACCTCAGTAGTCAGGTGAGGTGACCTGTCCAGGCATGCTCAAGGTCGCGCGTAAAGGGCGCTATTATTGCAAGCTCCTGCCGCTGCGTCAATGACATGCCAGGGAGTTTGTTCATGGCGCCTCGTGTGACGACTGGGGCCGTGCTGGGTTTGGAGTGATGAACACCGCGAGGCAGCGGAATTCGCTACTTGGGCCCTCAAACTGGGTGTACGGACGCCAGGCGAGCGTGTAGGCGCCTCGCAGAACTCGGGTGTTGTCCGGGAAGGAACCGCCGGCCCACAGCAAGGTGCCGCTCAGTTCGCGGCCGTGGTGGATCCGGAACTCCCCGTCCCTGGTGGGCATCCTGCGTTGCCTGGGGCGCCACAGGGCGGACTCGTTTGTGATGAGCAGGGCCAGCCCGTTCTGGTCCTCGCGGTCGCAGAAGCGTTCCAGCCTTCCTACGTCCCGCAGGAAGTCCCTACGCGCGACGTCCGGCGCGTTGTGTCCGCGCAAGGCGTACTCCTCGGGAGGAGTCCCGGCGGTACCCGACCACTGCCGGGTTACGTATTTGAATTCGATTGCCGTACGGCCCGCAGGCCCCAGGCACAGTAGGTCCACGTACTCCGAGGCGTCGCTCCCGCGCACCGGGACCTCGAGACGGCACCTGACCTCCGGCGCGACCTCACCCACGGCGAGGGCGAAACTGTGCTGGAGATCGGCCTCGGAATGGAACACCGGCCGCCGTGTGCGTAGACACGCCAGGACTTCGTCCGGCGCAGCGCTACCCGAGATCATCTCCAGGGTGGCGGGCGGGGGCGGGGGCGGGGGTATGGGTATCGGCGTGGCCACGACGCCATTGAAGACCGTGCGGCCTGTCCTTGTCAGCTGAGAGCTGATCACAGTCGACAGGAAGTCGGCCACATCGTTGGACGCCGAAGCGCTCGTGGTCCGCCGAACGCACCTTGAAAGGGGGCCGATACCGAGGATGCCGTCCCCCTTCCCCTGCTCGGTGCCCGGTTGTCCCGAGGGTCATCATCGGGACGTGAGTCAATTGGCAAGACCGCTTCCTGCGACGCTGGCGAGGGCTGCCACCCGCCAAACCCTTGACGGGCTGCCCCTGCAACCGTCACAGGCGAGGGGTTCGCGCCACAACCAATGCGTTGATGGCCAGGGTCCCGAGGACGGCAACAAGGAGCGTTGTAGCAAGCACTAGTTGGACTCGCTCCGTGACGTTACCCATCCGCAAGTAAGCCTTGCCGCAGCCGAGTTCGAAGTCACTGGCGGGGGTGGCGGCAGGGCCGCTGCCACTCGTGTTCCTGGTCATGGACGCAGGACACCGCGTCTCGGGCGGTACGTCAAATTCCGCAGTTACCGGGGCGTTCAGGTGATCGAAAATGAGTGGGTGTACCGCGACAGCTGGCTCGGTCACGCGTGTCTCTGTCGCCCGGCTGCGGACCTTGGTGACCGTCGAACCGGCGCGACGCCAGCGAATCCGCCGCAACCACCATCCGCTCAGCGGCGCTGGTGGTGGAGCGGCGGACGGCACCAGTAGCGGCAGGTGGTGGGGCCACCGGCTTCACCCCTTGCCCGCGATGTAACCCTTCCCGAACTCGCGTCCGGCGGCCTACGCTGACGGGCCAGTGCCGCCGTGATCACCGGGTCGTGAGGAGCGGCGGGAGGAGGGGACAGCAGGACCGGGGGCAGGCTGCCGCCCGTACGCAAGCACCGGGTCAGCGCACCGACGCTACCCGGGAGCGCGTGCCGGGGCCGGGCAGGGCCGCGTCACCCGGCAGGGGGAGGGCCATGAACCGCTGGGTCGGCATCGTGTCGCTGCGCGAGACCGCGCCGCCGACACCCGTGCACCGCATCGCGCTCGCCATCGATGCCGCGCGGAACCGGAGGTCGTACCAGCTGGCCGGCGAGACGGTGCCGTACGCGCGGATGCGGTCGGCGCTGCGCACGCTCGGTCAGGAACACGCACGCCACCACGAGTGGGAGCGGTACGCGTACTGCGTTGACCTGGCTGGCGACTTCTTCGACGGCGGCCACCCCCCGACCGGACTGCCCTCCTGGCTCACCAACGAACTCCAGAACCTCCTGGACGGCAGGTATGACACATCGCCAACCGGCGGGCGGAGGGCGCAGGCGGGCCCTCGGCGCACCGACTCGCGTCCTGCCCACCAGCGTCCGGTGTCCACCCGCCGGGTCCGGAACACACCCCCCGAAGCCGCCCGCCCGGCCCGGCCCGCGCGGTCGGCCCCGCCCGCGGCCGGACAGCGTCCGTCGCCCGAGCCGGTCCGGCCCTACTCCCGCGCCGAACGGCGGCTTGACGTCCACGACGTCACGTACCCGGCGCTGTGCGAGCCGCCCGTGTCGCTGGTGGGCACGTACGGGCAAGAGGTCCGCGAGATCGTGGCGAAGGCCGTGCGCGGATGGGACGCCGGCCCCGAAGTCACTGCCTGGCTCGGCCTGGCCGCCGAACACCGCAGTCATCTCTACGAGAGTCACCACGTCGACCAGGTCACACCGCACGTGCTCGGTCTGCTCGACCGGCTCGGTGCCACCGCGCTCGACGTGATTCTGCTCGACGCCTACGCGCGATGGGCGACCCCTCGGAAGGTGGGCGAACAGTCGAGCGAACACGCCCGGCGTCGTGCCGCCGCCGACCTTGCGCTCGGCGCGTGGGCTGCCAAGCAGGGGCTGGTGCGCATGGGCGCGGGGGAGGCGCAGCAGCCCGCCAGGTCCGTCTTCGAAGGAGTGGCCCGGCAGATCCTCGGCGTGCTCAGTCTTTGTGGCGAGCACGACATCGCCCAGAGGCTGGTCGCCTCCGTGTGGCCCGACCTCGACCGGCCGTCCGCGGAGACGGGAGCCGATCCCGTCACTCTGGCGCATACGGCTTTCCATAAGGAAGGACTGACCTACGACTACGACGAGGAGGGCCCGGACCACCGCAAGGTCTTCCGTGCCACTGTCCGCACCGGAACCGGCCGCATGGCGGGAGGCACCGGCCAGTCCAAGAAGGCGGCGCGGGCGGCGGCGGCACGAGCACTGCTCGACGCATACCCAAAGGTGGCTGCGGCGGGCGCCGAGCGGAAGGCGACACCCGCGAACCTGCCTACCGTGTCGCCGCTGCCCTACGCGCAGCCGGGCAACCGACATCGGGATGCCGTGAGCGACCTGGCGGCGATGTTCGAGCTTGGGCATCGCGCGGACGGGCTCCTCGCCCAAGCCCTCACCCATGCCTCCTGGGTCCACGAGAACCAGGCGGCGGCGACCGCCGCCCGCCAGCGCGACAACCACCTCCTCGCCCACCACGGCTCGCACGTGGTGAACCACCTCGCCGCCCACGTCCGCGTCCGCCAGGCCCTCGCGCACGGCCTCACCCCCGACGAGGACGAGGCACGCATCCTCACCACCTCTGACGATGACACCGCCCGGCTCGGTGCGACCCTCCAGCTCGCCGAAGGGCTGCTGACGAGCCGCGGTGAGAGCGGACAGAGCCGCACAGCGGTGTCGGACGCCACCCAGGCGGTCGTCGTCGCGGCCTGGCGCATCCACGGGCCTCGGCTGCTCAGGCGCCGGCCCGCCGTCCTCGACGACTGGCTCTCCGCCTTGGAACACCAGCACGACCCGGTGACCATCCTCGCCACCATGGCCACCACATACGGGATCGACCACGATTACACGTACGACGTCTCGGGGCCGGACCACCTGAAGAGCTTCACCGCCACGATCAGGCTGCGGGACGCTCGAGGCCGTGTGCACCGATGGACCGAGCGTCTGCCCGGAACCCCCGGGAAGCCGGAGGCGAAGAGGGCGACCGCCGAGGCCGTCCTGGACATCCTCGCCACCCCCGTCAACGGTGCCGTCGACCATCTCCCCGCCCCGGAACGGGACCTGCTCGTCTTCCTCCTGCGCGCCCAACTCGATGGCCTCGGCCAGCCGACGGAAAGGCAGCGCGCCCGCATGCTCGCCCGCGGCGACCTCGGCACCGACCTCCTCACCACCGGCGACACCGAGGCGTTTCTTGCCTGGGCAGAACGCATCCGCCAGCTGCTCGGGCCGGACGGCACAGCCGTACCGGACGCCCTGCGCGAGCTGTACCCGAAGGTCCTCGACGACACCCGACTCGGGCCTGGATCGCTCCTACGCCGTATGGCTGCCGAACCTGGATCAGACGTCGCGAGCGTGGTTCGGCGAAACGCGGCGGACGCCGTACGGCGAGCGCTGAACAGCGGGCCGCAGGCCGCCTCCGTTCGCGACGTCGTGCAGGACTGGTGGCGCGATCAGGCCCCGGCCACCGGCGTCACGGTCCGCGACGACATGCGTCAGGAGATCTTCCGCCCGCTCCCCATCCACCTCGGCGCGCTGGACGAGACCCTGAAGTGGGGCGGCGAAGCCGCCGAGGCGGCCGATACCCGCATCGACGTCGAGCTGACCGTTCAGGACGGCACGCTGCACGTCTGGCTCGGCCTCGACAAGGTGGACGTCCGGGCGGCTTGCGATGATTTCGCCCGCCTTCTGTCGCACGCCCTTCCGTACACCGACTGCCTGGTCGGTGACGACCATGTACTGCTGCGTCTGCACGGCGATCTCGAGACAGATCCACTTCATCCCTTGGCCGCCGCAGGCATGGACGCCTACGCCTCCGGGCCGAAGGACCGGCGACGGCTCATTGAGCAAGTCGCCGACGGGCCTGCGGAAGCACAGGACAAGCAGCCGTATTCGTGAGCCCGCAACCCGAGCCGGGCCACGTTCTTCACTCCGCTTCAGCGTGGCAAGGGCGTGACAGGAATGGCGCTGCAGAGCCCCCGCCGGCTCTGGAAGGAAACGGCTGCTCCTGGGCGCTCACCGAAGGCCCGGCCGACGCCGGGACGGCGAAATACTTGGTATGCGGAGCCGACGGGACCAGGTAACGTCTTGCTCATGTTCTTCCAGACGCCGATTTACGAGTGAGAGCGTGATGGGTCCCTGCTGACGTCCTTCGACGTAGCCGTGCCCGTCCCCCACCGATGAATCCGTAGATCACTTCACAACATTCCGGGAGAACCCGTGAGCAAGAACATCAACAACCCCGTGGGCATGGGCGGCGGCCAGCGCAAGAAGCTGTCCCGCGCCGAACGGCAGAACAACGGTCCGCACCGCAACCTCGACCGCCAGGGTGCCGCCGACCAGAAGGCGGAGCTGGTGCGCAAGATGCGCGAGAAGGCAGCCGCAGCCGAGGGCGCCGGGCAGACGGGCGACAACACCGTACAGAGCTGACGCACCGCCATTGCAGGGCGGCACCGCACGGGGCAAGGCCCGGACCGCGACACGTGGTCCGGGCCCTGCTGCCGTACCGGGCGCGGCCTGCCCCGCTCAGTTCTCGGCCGAGCACCCGCGTCTCAGCCGACCAACCGGGGCAGCCGCAGATACAGCAGCCCCGTCACGTCACCACCCCGAGCTGCACCCGCAGCGTCACCACCAGCGCGTTCCATGTGCCCAGCCCGGGCGACACACCGCCTCGCTGAGTTGGCCAGCGTCGACGCGCCTCAGCGGGCCTCTTCGAGTCTGAGTCGGGTGCAGTAAGCCGTCTAGAGAGGTTCGAGTGCCTCCGGCGGCAGGCCCGGTGGGCGGATGGTCGAAATCGGGTTCAGTGCATGAACTTCACCATGTCGCTGACCTGCGAAAATCACATCCCAAAGTGCGAGTGGCCCGATACGCCGAGTTGGTGCAGCCCGGTGCCGCTCATTCGCTTTCGTCGTTGGTGACGGTCTCGAAAATGGTGTCGGCACAGGCATCGTCACGGCTGATCGTCAGCGGAGCGCTGGATGCGGTCGGGCCTGACTGTCAGTGGTGCCGCATACCCTGAATGAGCACCTCAGTCGGTTACTTGTCGACGGGCCGTGTCCAGCAAGGAGGGTGGGGCGATGGCTGATCGAAAGACTGTTACGCGCCAGATGTTCATCGGTGAGAAGGGCATCGCCCTGATCGAGCGACGCTGCCTGGAGATGGGCCACCTCTTCCATCCCCGGCGCGTCGATCACGGCATCGACGGACACATCGATCTAGGGACTTTCGTTTGGATCACCGTGCGGACCAAAGAAAGATGCCTGCGATGTGGAGTCCGGCCAGGTAGATGGTGGCTGTCTTCTCGTAGCGAGTGGCGATGCCGCGCCACTGCTTGAGGCGGTTGATGCACCGCTCGACAGTGTTGCGGTTGTTGCAGGTCTCGCGGTCGAAGGCGGGCGGCCTGCCGCCCCGGCTGCCCCGTCGGAGGCGGTGTGCCTGCTGATCGGCCGGGACGGGGATGACCGCACGAATTCCGCGCTTGCGCAGGTGCTTGCGGATGGCACGGGAGGAGTACGCCTTGTCGGCCAGGACGACGTCGGGGGTGGTGCGAGGGCGACCACGCTGCCGGGGCACTCGCAGGCGGGCCATGACCTGCTCGAAGGCAGGCGCGTCACCGGCCTGTCCTGCGGTCAGGACGAACGCCGGAGGCCGGCAGCGGCCGTCGGCCACCAGGTGGATCTTCGTGGTCAGTCCGCCCCGGGACCGGCCGATGGCGTGATCGTCCGGTTCGCCGAGCGGGGCCCCCTTTTGCGGGCCCCGGCCGCGTGCTGGTGAGCGCGCACGATGGTGGAGTCCACCGAGACGGCCCAGTTGAGGTCTTCGTCGGCGTCGGCCTGAGCCATCAGCGCGGTGAACACTCGCTCCCAGGTGCCGTCGACTGCCCACATTCGCAGCCGGTTGTAGATGCCTCGCCAGTTGCCGTATTTCTCCGGCAGGTGGACCCATTGGGTTCCGGTCTGGAACTTGAAGGCGATCGCGTCGATCACCTCACGGTGGTCACGCCACCGACCACCCCGCCTCGGCGTTCGGTCCGGGAGCAACGGCTCGATCCGCGCCCACTGCGCGTCAGTCAACGGCACACCTGGACCAACGATCAGATGATCCAAACGAAACGGCCTAGGCGCGTGCGGGGGGGCAGGGCATAGCGGCTGACGGCCACGTAGGTTTCCGGCGTCGCTGCTTCGAGGAGGCTCTCGTCGCCCTCCAGGTCGAGTTCCGGCTCCTGGGGACGACGGAGAAGGTCGCTCCAGTCGCTCGCTGCACCTCGTTCGTAGGCGTCGCGGAGTAGGGGGCGCAGCCGTGGGCGGGCTTCTTCTTGCTGTTCACGGAAGATGCGCCGCTGGGTGAGTCGCTGTTCTTCCTGGGCTTCGTCGCTGAGGTCCAGGTCGGCGGGCGGCTGGTCCTCGGCGCGCAGTCCCGGGGTGCGCGGGGCGATGGCGAGGTCCTCTTCGTGGAGGCGCTCACAGGCGGCGAACAGCTTCCGGGACATGCCGAGGTGGACCTCCGTGCCCGGGATGCGGCAGCTCAGGAAATCGTCAAGGCCCACGGAACGGATTCCGACGCGCAAGGCGTGCTGTTCTGTGCCGGTTGCTGCTCCGCGGGCGTCGGCCCGCATGGCGAGAGTAAGGCTGTTGTCTTCCAGGGGCGTGGTCAGCCCGGAGCGCCGGCGGCGGGAAGTGCGGTCGGCGGCAACGGGTACGGTGCGCAGCTGCGAGGCGGGAGCCGAACGCAGTGCCAGGTAGGCCAGCATCTGGGCGCGGGCGGCACCGATGAGCGCGTCGTCGCTGTCGCCGAGGCGATCCTCCAGGTTGCCCAGGCCCGCTGCCTCGTCGTCGGCATCGGAGCCGGCAGGGGTGAGCGGCGCCTGGCCGGGGTGCAGGTCGTGGTCGATCGTGAGGAAGAGGTCATCGTCAGGCCGTACGGACGCCCCGACCAGGACGGTGCGGTGCCCGTACGCGCCGAGGGCCTTGCTGCCGGCCGCCAGCTGCGCCCACCCCTCGCGTAGTCTCCTGAGTCCCACGTCGCCGCCCTTGGCCTCGATCAGCCAGTAAAGCTCCTCCGTCTCGTGGAGCCCCCACAGGTCGGGCAGCTTCTTCTTCGGATCCTTGAACGTGTCATACAGAGCAGGGACGGGTCCGCCGAGTTCGAGGTGCTCGGTCTGGCCGAGGCCCAGCAGCGAACGGCAGGCCCACTCGGTCATCGTCATGCCCAGCCGGTAGCCGGCGGCATTCTTCGCGCTACGCTCGGTGCCGTGCGCGTAGACCGGATTCCAGGTCAGGCGCCGGCCCTTGGCCCCCGACACGGGATGCCGGGGCGTCACGGGGTGTGCGCCGAGGTAGGCGTACAGCGGGGAGACGCGGGCGACGAGTTCCCCGTGGGCGTAGCGCGGCTGGTTCTGTAGGTGCGGTGTGACGTCGCGGCCAACTTCGGTGGCGGCCTTGATGATCTCCCGCCACGTGGTGGTCGGCGCGTACCAGCCGTCGGCGGCCGGGAATCCGTCCGATCCGGTCCATGCCTTGTGCTTGGCCGTCCGCCACTGCCGCCGGGGCTTCTTATCGGGCCCGTTACGGAATAGGACTGGTATGTCGAAACTGTCGGCGTACGTCAGCGGCGGCTCGTCGGGGACGTGTGCGGGGATCATGCGGATCACTCTGGCACGGCCCCAGACCTCTCCCGGCCCCGGGTGCCGAGCCGTCTGCGGGGCCGTGACGGGGGTGATCCGGCCGTCGACAAGACCTGCGTCCGAGGTGGGGATCGGGCAGTTTGTCCCGTCTCACCGAAGGTTGAGCGTGCTCACCGAACTTTGACTGCCTCGGTCGGGTCTGCCCACTCTCGGCACGTGGCTGAACCAGCCGCATGACCGCCCGGTCACGCGGCTGGTGAGAACAGGAGGCGGGCTCCTCAACTGCCTTGAGGAGCCCGCTGGCACATGCCGGTCTCGGGTTCTACCGCGCCGGTCAGACCTGAAGGATCAGCGCTTCCACCTGTTCGAGCGTCGTCACGCTGGCCTGGGCCGCGGCCCGGACCTTCGTCAGCTTCTCCATCCACTCGATCCGCTGCTCGGCCGGGAGCGCGTCCTCTCCGAGCTGGACTCGCAAACGGTGCGCCTCTTCGAAATCCGTCATCAGGGTGTGGGCGGAGTCCACGGCCTGCTGGTAGCCGCTCTCGACGAGTTCCACCCGGGCGGGCAGCTCCCGGCGCAGCGTGGCCAGCTGGTCGTGCGGGTCGGCTGGCGGAGCGCCGTTCACGGTGGCAGTGGGATCCGTGCTGGTCCCGGCCGTGGGGGACGTGGTGGTGCTTCCGGGGCTGCCCGGGGCCGGGCGGCCGAGCTCCACGGGGAACGTCTCGTCGAACCAAGCCTTGTCCGCGACGCAGCGGGTGGGCCGGCCCTCGGTGTCAGGAGCGATCACCATCCCCGCGGTGATCGGCGTCCGGCCCTCCACCCAGTGCCGCTCCCCATAGCAGACCAGGGGCTCACCGGCTTCCGCCTCGGGCGGCTGCGTCGCGTCCGGGTGCTCCAGCACGGCCTTCGCGAACGCGAGGAGGAGTGCCCGGCTGATGTTCGGGGCGCCGGTTGCCGTGTACGCCAGGGTGAGGGCGGCGAGGGCGCTCTTGGGGGTGCGCCGCACACCCTTGCGTCCTTCGCCTGCCTCGCTGCCCTGGCCGGCGGTGATGAACGGCTGCGGAGCGTGGATTAGCGCCGGTGCCATGCGCTGGACGAGGGCGGCCCAGGCGGTCGCGTCACCGGCCTCTGCCCTGAGGAGGAGCACCTTGAGTGACCGCGGGTCCTGCCCGGCGCCCTTGGCGGTCTCGGGGACGCCGAAGAAGCCGAGGGCGGAGAGGATGTTGCCCCGGTGCAGGAACAGTTGGGCGATGGCGGCGGACCACAGGCGGGTGCGTGCCTCTGCTGTCTTCGCCTTGGTCTGGCTCCACGCCGGCTCTTGCAGCGTGCCCCTGACGATCGGCCAGAAGCGCCCAGTGTCGCGGACGGTGCGTGCGGTCGGCCGCTTCGGGGTCTCGGGCGGGATCTCGGGGAACACGAGTGCGGTGATGGCGCGCACCGCGATGTCGCGGAGCACGGTGGGGGAGACGTCGTCGCCCGCGGGCACGAGCGGCTCGAGCGGGTCGAGCGGTCCGTTGGCGGTCAGCGCGTCGCGTACCCCGACCAGGTCGAGGAGGTCCGCGCCGCGCGCGTCGGGGAACGCCTCGGCGAGCGCGTCCGCGAGGAGCGATTCCCTGGCGTAGGCGTCGACGAGCGTTGCGAACAGGGCGATCAGGCGTGCGTCCTCGTCGTAGGGCTGGATGCCGCGCAGGTGGTCGTTGACGTTCAGCGTCCGCAGGACGTGTTCCAGGGCCGCCGGCTTGGTGCAGCCGATCACGATCTCCGCGGAGACCGTGGCGATCTTCTGGGCCCGGACCGACGGTTCGGTCGCCTCCATCTCCGGCTTGGCAGCGGCCTCGTTGAGCCGGTCGGAGAGGCGGTTCAGGATCTCCCGCTGGCTCAGCAGCAGCAGCTCGGGATCGGCCTTCTTGCCCTTCGGCATGGGCAGGAGGGACTGGGGCATCCCCGTGACCAGGTGTTCCGGACGCACCCGGAAGATGTTGAGACGGGCCAGTGCACGGTTGTTCCCGGTCACGGCGGCCAGCCGCCACAGCTTCGACACCGTGCCGTCGGGGCGGGTGATCTGCCACTGCTGCAGGACGTTCATGCCCTTGGAGAGCTGGCCCGCGTCCACGAGGGACTCGGCCAGGTCGTAGCCGCGGGTCTTGCCGGCACGCTCCAGATTCTCGGCGGCGTACCGCTGCATGTGGACGGCCACCTCGTACGGCTGCTCGGCGAGAGCGAGCGCCGCCTTCGGCTCCCCGTCCTCCTCCGCGGCCCGGACCACAGGACGCGGCCGCCGGCCGCCGAGGGCGGTGAGGAGGGCCTGGCGCTCGCCTTCGAGTTCCATCACTCGGCGCTCGGCGTCCTCGTGCTTCTGCGTGGCCGCCGCCAGGGCCTGCGCGGCGTACGTGTCGTCGCCGGCCGCGCGGCGGCAGCTCTCCCGCTCCTTCTCCGCAGTCTTCTCGGCCTTCCTGGCCTCGTGCAGCGCCAGCTCGGCGGCGATGAGGTCCTTGACGCGCTGGCTGGCCTCAGCAACGGGCGGCGACCAGCAGCCGACGGTGCGGTCGTTGAGGTCCCACGGGACCACCGCACCACCATGGACGTCACACATCAGCAGGAGTACCTGCTCGTCCCCGGCCTGCACGAGACGGTAAGCCGAGGGCTTGAGTACCTTCTTGTTGCTCCGGCTGGCGATCAGGCCCTTGATCTCGGTGTCCGGGAGAGCGGTGGCCAGCCCCTCGGTGATCGCCTGCCGGGGAGGCGGTACGACCCCGAGTTCCGCGCAAGTGTTCTCGATGGCGTCCGCGAGATTCCGGCCCCAGGCGTCGGTGCCGATGTGCGGGAAAATGCCATCAGGTCGTTTCGCGACCATGGTGTTGTCCTTCCACCCGGGCCTGCCGGGCCAACACAGAAACTCCCGTCCCTCGGGAGCGTGTCACGCGCCCGAGCGCCGAAGCCTCGTGCCGACGAAGAACGGGCCAGCACCCTGCAGAAGCGTGCGGCGGTCCTCGCCCCGTACGGCCCACCTGCCAACGCCCGAAGAACGATCAGCCCCAACAACGCCTCGGTGGCGTCTGGACGTCTCGCAGCTTGCTCCTGCTCCGCCGACGGCGGCATGAGGCGGACGCCGGTGATGAGCCACCGACGTGCACCACGGAATCTGCCACCCGCGCCCGCGCAATGCCGAACTAGTACGGCGGACTTTCATTAGATCAGGTGAATTAGCAACCAATTGTGCTGCTCTCAGGCCGATTTGAGGTATCGCATGACAACGGAGCGGTGTCAGCTGGCGAGCCGGGCGAGGTTCTGACCTGCGGGCCGTCGGTGGTGAGCAACTCCGGCCTGCGCGGTACCTCTGGCTCAGTAGGCCCGCAAGGCGGTCAGAGTTCGGTGAGAACGCTCAACCTTCGGTGAGACGAGACACAGTTGTCTCCTGTCATTCGATCGAGGCGTTTGGCAGCGAACCCAGTCGTGGGGGCTTCCTGCACCGCCACGTGCCGACTCCACGCCGAAGAGGTCAATGGGAACGGCACCATGTCCTGTCGGCGCAGGTCTTGTCAGTGGCACCTCATACACTCCGCTGATGCGACAGCCAAGGATGATGAGCACCCTGGCCCTGGCCCTCCCAGACACCAGAGCTCACGGGTACGGCGTCTGCAAGGTCGCCCGCAGATCCAGTAGATCAACGGCACCATGCGCCAGAAGCGCTTCCGCGAGGTGGGACGGTCTCCGTTACGGATCTCGGAGAGGGTTCCACTATCGTCCGTGTCAACAGGGGGATTAGAGCTGTGCCTTCCGCTACTGGCTTGACTGACTTGCGCGAGCAGTGGATCCAGAAGATCTGCACGAGGATCGCCACCTCGAGCGGCCGCCACCCGTTGCTAGATCCGGCGCGAATCGTCGGCGACACGAGCGATCTGGATCTGATACGGGCCCTTCTGGTTCTGCAGATCGCCGTCTTGGACGCGGGTGGCCGATCTACCGCGCACATCACCGGACTCCTGGCCGAGCACCCGGTCTTCGCCGATCCCAAGCCCGACACAGATCAGTTTGCCAGCCTGGTCAAGCATGTCCGCCAGCGTGTGGAATACGACGGAGTAACTGGTTCCGTCCTGCTGTTCGGCCTCGGCCTACGTGCCGAGGACTTGGAAAGCGCGTATGCCCTTCTCCTGGACCCCTGGTTCCGTCGGCGTTCCCGCGCGGCCACCACTGCCCAGGTAGTCAGAGACCTGGCCCGGCACTGGGGCGTGGAAGCCTCTCGCAAGGTAGAAGCTGCGGTGCCTCGCTCACTCGCACCTCTGGAGGCGTGCTCCGACACCATCTGGTCCCGGCTGAAAACGGAGCCCGACACTCGTGTCCAGCATGTCGTGTCACGTGTCCTATTCGGGAAAGGCAACGAGGCTCAAGAGCTATGGATGAAGCAGTTTCCAGCCCGCGGTGTCAGGCATCTCTGGGAGCTGGGCTCACAAGCGGCCACCTGCACCGCAGCTAGAGGGTACTTTCGCGAGGCGATCCGCCACCCCCGGCTGAACTATGCTCAGCGGTCGGTCATCACCCGCGCCTTGGACGTGGTCGACGAGCAACTCGAGGCGCTCGCCAAAGCGATAGGTTGCCTTAGCGCCACCGAGCGCGACCTGCTACGGCCCCGTACACAGCAGGAGCGCTTCCAGGACGCCTGCATCCTGACCTTCCTGAACCGGTCGCTCCACTTCCGAGACAGCTACCCCGTTAGCTCCTGTGTCCCCGACGCCCAGGCGGTACACGGCACATACGGCCCTCTGCCCTGGTGGAACATCATCGTACGAACCGGGGAGGAGACGGAGGCCGCCCGCGCCGCACTCAGCGAGGGAGTGTTGCCCCTCGGTTTCGAGAGGGATCCCGGACACGCGAGTCGACTTCTGCTCATCTGCCGCAAGCCCAGAACGAAGTCCCTGGGTATGCGCGCTCACTTCGTCTTCGACCTGGACAACCCAGCCCACGCCTGCGAGCTGCTCCTCATAGCGAAGAGCTCCGGCGTCCCCATCGACCTCTATGCCGAATCACACAACGAGCAAGACGAATGGGACATCGAGTCCACTCACCTGGGCACGCTGTACGCGCTCATCGGCCCGGAACTCGCTGGCCTGGTCACGGAAGGGGCCATCGAAGCACTGACACGATCCTTGCCGGGCGCCCGTGACAGTGACCTCGACGAGCATGAGGGGATTGAGCCGCTCGTGGAGGCGTTGCGGCGTCTGCCCCCCGCGGAGGTCCAGCACTTCTCCTCGGGACGGCACATCACCGCATCGTCTCATCGCGACCTCGAAGGCGGGGTCGTAGCGCTGAAGGCCGACCCGCCGGTCGAGCTCTCTGGATTCTCCAGGGGCACCAAGAAGCGCCAGCAATCCAGCGGCTCGCGGGAGACGCGCACCAGGACTTCCCTGCCTCCCCCTCGGACGACTGGATTCGTGTACGTCCAGCGGAATCCTGCCTTCCCGGACATGCTTAAGATCGGCTACTCGGACCGGCTCGCAGAGGACCGCGCGAAGGAGCTGTACGGCACATCGGTCCCCTTCCCTTACGAGGTGCTCTTCAGGGCTCTCTCGTCCCGCCCTGAAGACGTGGAACGGGCTGTCCATCGCCTCCTCACTGCCCAACGGGTCAACGCAGACAGGGAATTCTTCCGTGTCACCCTTGAGACGGCTATCGAGGCGATCCGCCATTGCCAGGGTGAGGCAACCGGGATCACCACCTGGGAGCCGACACCTGCCATTCATCGCCTGCGCGCGGACGACCGAGTCGTCCTGCCACTGAGAGCCGGGCAGTTGTTCGCGCTCACGGCATACCCCCATCTGCTCAGTTCGTCCGCCGAGGTCCTTGACTTCTGGCAGGCCCACGCGGACGGTGATCTACTGGAAATTCACGCCACGCGCGACCCCGGGCATGTGGCCGGCATCAGCGACAACGATCCCGGTGCATTCGAGGACCCCGTTCCATTCCTCAATAGGGAAAAAACCGCACGGAACGGCATGCTCCACGGTCGGGAACGCCTGGTCGCTGGCGACCGGCTGATCTGGTTCTCGGACGAAGAGGGGCCGACCGACGCCCGCGGCGTCGTCTTCGAAGCGGACGCCTTCTGCCAGGTCACCTACCGGACGGCAGCCATCCGACGCGGCCCGCTAGGAGTTCCTCTCCTGCTGAACGACCTTGACCGGGACATCCCCGACGCCATGGGAACACTCGTCAGGGACGTTCTCGTACTAGACCCACCGCGCAGCTGGGCGCCCCGGAACCCTCAAGAAGAAGACGGGTGGGCGGTAGCGGCCACGGATCCCCAGCCGCCCGAGCGCTGGCTCCCCCAACTCGAACGACGGCGCAGGAACGTGCGCCGAGACCGATCCTGAACACCGTGATGCACAGGAGCCAGCTCGACGTGAACAATCCCAGCGTACGCACTGAATCTCTGTCAGATCCCAAGCAAACCCGGCAAGTTCTTTTGCCAACCGATCCCGGTCGGCGCAGGTCAGCGGGACTCCAGCGACTAACGTCACCCCCAAGGACAAACTGCCGTCCGTCGACGACGAATCCTCCCTCCGGGGAACTGCCCCTGCCATCCCTTCAGTCGCCATACTCGCGGCACTGGCGCTGCGGGAGGTCCTACTCGATCATCTGCCAGTGAAGTTAGTCCCTGCAGGTCAGCGCCTTCATTTGGACTAACTTCGATGTCGACGGACAACAGTTCGCCGGGGGCAGACAGGAAAGATCGCGGAAAGACTGGCCAAGGAGTGCGAGGGCATGTCAACGTAGACGACCTTGCAAGAAACCCCAGGTCAGAGAGGTGATTGCCCGTGACCGTAGCCTCCGCGGGCCCCGGTTTCTCCACCACCGTCGAAGCCCTGCGACTGCGGGAGTGGCAGCTCGGCCCCGGCCAGCCGACCCTGGTCATGGACCAGTTTTCCGCCGAGGACTTCCACCTGATCGTCGATGACCGCGCGGACGTGCACGTCAGCTCGAAGGACGGCCCTTTCTACCTCGGCTGGTTCCCGCTCGGCCACCCCGGCACGGACGGCGAGGAATGGAAGATCGCCGTCACCGGCACCGCCCAGGTCCGCGGCTACCACCTGTCGTTCGATACCGAAACGCCGATCGTCCGCGGACGGCACGAGCCGGAGGAGGCACCGGAGGACCGCCAGGTCCTGCGCAGCACCGTCCTGCACATCAGCCCAGACGCCCTGCGATGGGCCCAGTGGGGCCTGGCGGACGAGCCGTTCCACCTGGGAGAGCTGCCGATCGCCTGGCAGATCTCCGCCCGCGCCGAGGCGAGCAGCCCGCTCGCCCAGTGGTCGGCCTACTTCACCCGCGAGGTCCCCGGCGAGGCGGGGGCCGACTTCCTCGTCGCGCTCGACGCAAGCGACCGGCCCACCGTGCCCCTCGCCGGAGCCGAGTTGGTCCTCGACACCGTCGCCGCCCACGGATGGTTCCGCGACATCGACCAGCCCCAGGCGGCAGCGACGGACCCGACGTTCACCTCGCACATCAGCCTCGGCGAGGTCCGCCCCTCATCCAGGACGCCGACCCGCACGCCCTGGCGGCCGAGGCCGACGAGACGGGACCGGCCGGATGGCAGGCATGGGCCGAGCCCGCGCTCGGCGCACCCTGCCTGTGGGCGGCCTCCTTCGCCGCCAGCGTCCCGCACGACCTCGTCGCCGCCTTCGCCGCCTCCCTCAGCTCGACCGCACCGGTCCTGCGCAGGGTGCTGCCCGAGGCCACCCAGGAGCGCCTCGTGCGCGCGCCGGCCATCTAACGTCCCGCTCGTATCTCTCAACAGTCCCAGTCCGGCACCCTCCCAGTTGGGGGTGCCGGACTTTCTTGCTTCTCGGGTGAAGTAGCCGTTCGGTCTCCGATGCCCAGGATGGTTTGCCGCCCTGTGACGGAACGATGCAGGATGCGGCAATGCAGACCAGCCCCGGCGCCCTTGCCGGGGCGCCAGCCTCAACCAGGTTGTCGGGGAGGCCGGTCGTCAGCCGTCGCGGCGGCGCACGGCCCAGAGCCCGGCGTCGTACGCCATCGCGCCGAGCGCTAGAACCACGAGCGGGGACGCTGCGGGAACGGCGCTGTGAACCAGGGCCGTGCCTTGCATCGTGGTGCAGGCCGGGAGGTCCGGAAGGGTGATCCGCAGCACCACCTCCCGATGCCCGGCCGAGCGCGACGGAGCGGGAGTGGGGGCGCTCACCGGTCGTTCCCCATACCGGCCCCGGTCTCCCGGGAGTGGCCGGTGAGCTGGTTGGCATGCCGCTTTACCTTCCGGCGGACCTGCTCGCCGACGACCTCCGGCTGTGGGACGCCGGCGACCCGAGCGGCTTCGGGCCAGCTGTTGACCCCTGGGCGGCTGCGTGCGATGGTCACCGCCTGATCTTCCTCGGAGAGAGCCTCCAGGATCTCGATCAGGCGCGGGTCGTCGAAGCCCTCGAAGCTGGTGTCGGCCGCGGGCTGCCCGGAGAGCACGTCGTACAGAGTCATCCCGTCGCCGAGCGGGACGTCGAGCAGTCGCACGCGCTCCCGGTTGGCCTGGCGGAGCCAGATCGGCTTGAGCTGCCCGTTGATGACCCTGGCCTCGGCCAGGAACTGGTCCACCGCGCCGGGGGAGAACTGGCCTTCGTTGTAGAGCGAATCTGCCCAGTTGCCGAGCAAAGCGGTGGAGACCGGCTCACTCCATCCGCTCCGCCGTCCCAGCCCTTCCGAGACGAAGGCGCGGAGCGCGGCCCGATCCCCGGTGCGCGCGGCCTCGCGGGCGTTCATGGCCCGGACCGCATCGGGCACCGGGACGCCCACCGCCCGGAACCCGGACTCGATCGTCTGGTTGTCCGGGTGGTTGGGCTTGAGCACCGCCATGCCGGTGGCGGTGGTGATCATCGTGCGAGGAGTGCCGCGGTCGAACGGCTCAGGCAGTTCGAACGTACCGTCCAGGTCGAGGACGACGGTCCCGTTGGCGCGGACCAGCCCGTCGATCTCCCTGCCGTTCAGGGGCGCCGGGTCCAGGCCCATGGAGGCGAAGTCGTCCAAACGTATCGGGGGGCCTCCGACGGTCATGCCCGGATGCAAGGGTTCGCCGAGGCCGGACGGGGAGGGCCGCGACGACGTCCCGGGAGGCGGCCGCGCGGCCGGGCCGGGGCGCACGGGATCCCCCGGCCCGGCCCGGCAGCGCGGGGCCTATGCCTTGCGGTACTCGTAGGCCTCCTTGGCCGCGGTGGCGACCGCGTCCAGGGAGGCGCCCGTCGAGGCGGTGACCACGGCGGCCACCGCGCCCTCGACGAACGGGGCGTCCGCCAGCACCACCTGGTCCGGCAGCTCGTCCCCATCGGCGAGCAGCGCCTTCACCGTGAGCACGGCGCTGCCCAGATCGGCGAGCACCACCACGCCGGCGCCCTGGTCGACCTTGCGGGTGGCCTCGATGATGGCCTCCGAGCTGGTGCCGAACCCGCCGTCGGCGTCACCGCCCGCGGCCGCCACGGGGGCCACGGGGTCCCGCCCGGCCAGTCCCCGTGCCAGCTCGGCCGTGCTCGATGCCACGTCGTTGCTGTGGGAGACCAGCACCACGCCGACCAGACCCGAGTCACTCATCGGCGTCACCCTTCGCCGTGCGGGCGAACGCGTCGATCAGCAGGGCGATCGACGTCGCTCCCGGATCCTGGTGCCCGATGCTGCGCTCGCCCAGGTAGCTCGCCCGGCCCTTGCGGGCCTGCAACGGGATGGTGGCGGCCGCTCCCTCGTCCGCGGCGGCGGCCGCGGCGGCGAGTGCCTGCGTCAGACCGGCACCCGAGTCGAGCGCCGCCCCGTACGCCTGCACGGAGGGCACCATCGCGTCCAGCATCGTCTTGTCCCCGGGGGCCGCGCCGCCGAGCTCGCTCACCGCGTCCACCGCGGTGAGCAAGGCGTCCCGCAGCTGTTCGGGGGTGACATGATCCGCGTCGCCGAGCGATTTGCCCGCCCGGCGCAGCGCGGTGCCGTACAGGGGTCCCGACGCCCCGCCCACTTTGCTGATGAGCTGGCGGCCGACGCCGACCAGCACCCCGCCGGGGGTGTCCGGCGGCTCCTTGGCGACGGCGTCGGACGCGGCGTTGAACCCGCGCCGCATATTGATGCCGTGGTCGGCGTCGCCGATCGCCGAGTCGAGCTCGGTCAGCCGGTCGCCCTCGCGGTCCATCACCTCGGTGGCGGCGGCAAGCCACCGAAGGAAGAACGCGGCGTCGAGAACGGGGTCCATGGAACTCCTATCGGTCGTGGTCGCGGTTGTGGCCGCCCGACTTCACATGCCCCAGCGCAGCGCCGGTGTGTTCACCGGCGCGTCCCACAGGCGCACCAGCTCGTCGTCGGCGCGGCACAGCGTGATCGAGGCTCCCGCCATGTCGAGGGAGGTCACATAGTTGCCCACGAGGGTGCGCGCCACCTGGACCCCGCGCTCGCCGAGGATGCGGTGCACCTCGGCGTTGAACAGGTACAGCTCCAGCAGCGGGGTGCCGCCCATGCCGTTGACCAGCGCCAGCACCGGTCCGCCCGGCGGCAGGTCGTCGAGGATGGCGTCGAGGGAGAACTCGGCGATCTCACGGGCCGTCATCATCTTGCGCCGCTCACGGCCGGGCTCGCCGTGGATCCCGATGCCGAGTTCGAGCTCGTCGGAGGGCAGGTCGAATGTCGGGCTGCCCTTGGCCGGGGTGGTCACGGCGGTCAGCGCCACGCCGAAGGTGCGCGAGGACTCGTTGACCTTCCGTCCCACGGCGGCGACCTGGGCGAGCGGCGCGCCCTCCTGCGCCAGAGCGCCCGTGATCTTCTCCACGAACAGCGTGGCCCCCGTGCCGCGCCGCCCGGCGGTGTACAGGCTGTCGGTGACGGCCACGTCGTCGTCCACGAGGACCTGCTCGACCTCGACGCCGTCGTCCTCGACGAGTTCGGCGGCCATCTTGAAGTTGAGGACGTCGCCTGTGTAGTTCTTGACGATGTGCACCACTCCGGCGCCCGCGCTCACGGCGGCGGTGGCGGCGGCCATCTGGTCGGGTACGGGCGAGGTGAACACCTCACCGGGGCACGCGGCGTCGAGCATGCCGTGGCCCACGAACCCGGAGTGCAGGGGCTCATGTCCGGTTCCCCCACCGGAGACGAGCCCGACCTTGCCGGCGACGGGGGCGTCACGTCGCACGACCACACGCTTCTCGGTGTCCACGGCCAACTCGGGATGGGCGTCGGCGAGCCCGCGCAGGGCGTCGGCGACCACGGTGTCCGGGCCGTTGATCAGCATCTTCATGTCTGCCTCCAAGTGAGCTTATCAGCTCATGTTGTTTTTCGAACACGTGACGTTCGAGCGACACAGGTGTACGCAGTCCAGGTGTGCGGTGTGTCTGCTTTGCGAACTCTTGGTCTTCTGTAAACCTTGGCGGCGTCGAGCCGCCGGCTCTTTCCGATCGTGTTCCCGGTCGTGCGCGAAAACCCTTTTCGAGAAGGAGGACAGATGCGCCACGGAAGCATCCTGCGCGAGGAGATCTTAGCCCCGGGCACCAGCCCGCTGATCGGTATTTACGATATGTATTCGGCGTCCATCGCGGCCCGGCACTACAACGGATTCTTCGTTTCAGGATTCGGGTTCGCGGCCTCGCACTACGGTCTTCCCGATATCGGATTCATCGCCTGGCCGGACATGGTCGGCTTCGTCGAGCGCCTGCGCCTGGCCTTTCCCACGCACCACCTCCTGGTGGACATCGACGACGGCTACGTCGATCCGGAGGTCGCCTGCCACGTCGTGCAGCGCCTGGAGCGGATCGGGGCCTCCGGAGTGATCCTGGAGGATCAGAAGCGCCCGCGCCGGTGCGGACACGCGGACGGAAAGCAGGTCCTCCCCTTGGAGGAGTACCTCGACAAGCTGGAAATGGTGCTGAAAAGCCGCCGCGACCTCGTTGTCGTCGCCCGTACGGACGCGACGGAGGACGAGGACATCCTGCGACGGGCGGCGGCTCTGGCCGAGACCGACGCGGACGTGGTCCTCGTGGACGGAGTGCGCAGCGTCGAGTGGATCCACCGCATCCGGCGGGTCCTGGGCGGCAAGCCGCTGCTGTTCAACCAGATCGCCGGGGGCAAGTCCCCGAGGCTGTCGCTGACGGAGCTGGCGGAGCTCGGAGTGGATGTCGCCATCTACAGCACGCCCTGCCTGTTCGCCGCGCACACGGCCATCGACTCGGCGCTGATCGAGCTGAAGTCCTCGGACGGCCGCCTTCCCGACACGCGCGCGGGTGGGACCATCGGAGTGAAGGGTTCGACGGAACTGCTCGAGAAGAATCTCAGCAGGCATCACGGGACGCGTCACACGCTGTGCGTTTGATCGTCCGTCGCGGGTCGGGTGAATTCGGTGCGGCGATATCGGTGCGGGACCGTCACGGGCACCTCGACACGGACAGAGAACGTCACGGAGGCATCGCCACGGCGCACGGAAGAATTCTCCCCATGGGTTTACGGGCCAGGGATATGAATTCACCGCGGGCGCACTCCCGCTGTCACGCGGGAATGGAACCCAGGCTCGCCTGGGCCTCGGCCACCGTCGTGTACAAGGGGAATACCTGGTCCAGGCCGGTGAGGTGCACGACCCTGGCCACCGCGCTGTTGGCACAGGCCAGCGCGAGGACCGCGCCGGCGGCCGTGCACCGCCGGTGCGCCGCGAGCAGCGCGGTTATCCCGCTGGAGTCGCAGAACTCGAGGCCGGCCAGGTCGAGGACGAGGAGCCCGCCCTCTGCCGTCGGCAGTTCCTCCAGGGCCCGGCGCAGCTGGGGGGCGGTGTCGTGGTCGAGTTCGCCTTCGACGCTCACCACACAGGATCGCGGTCCGCGCCGGGTCCTGAGGGTCAACTCGGGGAGAGGACGGGTCACTGGAGGCTCCTGCGAAGCTGCCACGGAGGCAGGACGGATACGGTCACGGCGGGTGCGTCGGTGCTCATCGCGGTGGTCGGGGCTCCTTCGGTGGTCAGGCCCCCTGGTTTCCCCACTCGTGCGTCTCAAACGTCCTCGTCCGGCAAGTGCGGGCGCACCGGGGCCGCGTGGGGCGCGATCCGGTCCCGCGAACGGGTAGGAATGCGCCATGGGGATGTCCGGGGGCGGCGGCCGAGGACAGGTGTGAGATGAGCGACGACGAGCGGGACGCCATGCCACCGCGCCCCGACGACGCGGACTTCCCCGCCCGCCGTGGACCCCACTGCGACGGGCTCGAGGAGCTGGACGCGGCCGTGGCCACCTGCCGGGCGTGCCCTCGTCTGGTGGCCTGGCGGGAGGAGGTCGCCGCCGTCAAGCGCAGCGCCTTCAGCGAGTGGGACTACTGGGGACGGCCGGTGCCCGGGTTCGGGCCCGGGGACGCCGTGCTGGCGATCGTCGGGCTGGCTCCGGCCGCCCACGGGGGCAACCGCACCGGCCGCATGTTCACCGGGGACGCCTCCGGTGACGTTCTCTACGCCGCCCTGCACGCCGTCGGTCTTGCCTCCCGTGCCGCCTCCACGCACATCGGCGACGGTCTGGAGCTGCGCGGGGTCCGGATCACCGCTCCGGTGCACTGCGCCCCCCCGGCCAACAGGCCCACCCCGGCCGAGCGGGACACCTGCCGCGCCTGGCTCGCCCGTGAACTGCGCCTGCTGCGCCCCACCCTGCGAGCGGCCATCGCCCTCGGTGCCTTCGGCTGGCAGTCGCTCCTGCCGGTGCTGGCCGACGCCGGGTGGCAGGTGCCGCGTCCCCGCCCCGCCTTCGCCCATGGCGCCGAGGTCCGGCTCCCGGCCACCGACGGCGGCCGGGAGCTGTACCTGCTCGGCTGCTACCACCCGAGCCGCCGGAACACCTTCACCGGCAAAGTCACTGCGTCGATGATCGAGGAGGTCCTCCGGCGCGGCGCCGCGATTGCCGGGCTGTGACCCCATTGCCCGGACACCCCGGCTGATCCGGTGCCCCTCACGCACCGCGTCGCCGATCCCCGCTCCCGGCACCAGCGCGTACCGAAGCGGTGCACACCCTGGTCGGTCCTCGGGTCGGGGAAGCGCGGGGCCCGCGGCAGGGACAGCCGCACCGTCGTGGTGGTTCCCCCGCCCTCGCCCACCGTCCTGGTGACGTCGTGGCCGTAGGTCGAGTCACTGACCAGGGCTCTGCGGCGCCGCTGTCTCCCGGTCCGCCGTCGGATCGCGCACGGAGACGGCGTCGGCGCCGCGGCCGACGTCGTCGACGGTGATGACTTCGGTGATGCCGCGCGCCGACAGGTGCCCGGCGTCGTGGCTGAGTTCGCGCAGGACCACGGCGGGCCGCGCGCCCGCCGCGGCAAGGCGGGCCCAGGCCTCGAAGAACGCGCCCCCGGGAGCGCAGGCGGAGCGGTCCGCCGCGGTCTCGGCATCGCTGTCCAGCACCAGGGCGGTGGTGCGGGCCCTCGGGCGGTGCTCCCGGTCGCGCCACCGCTCGGTGATCCGGGCGATGGTCCGGCCCGCGGGCTTGACCACGCGGTCATTGGTCAGCAGGCCGAGGCTGTACTCGAGTTCGGGGAAGTCGGCCAGCGAACGGTCCACGTCGTGCGAGCACCACCAGGTGATGCCCCACAGGTCGGCGCAGTCCAGGGCCGCCTCGACCGTGGCCTCGGTGAACCCGGCCGCGTCCTCGGCCGGGATGTGCGGGGCGGGCGCCCCGACCTCCTGGAGCCACACCGGTCGCAGGGGGTCGAGCGCCCATGCCTTGGACAACTCGATCAGATAGGCGGCGTGGTGGCGTGTGGCGGCGCCGTCGCGGCCGTGCCGCTGCGCCGTCCCGTTGAACACCCACGAGTGCACCGCGGTGGCCGCGCCCAGGCGGGCCGCGTGGGCGGGGGTGAACGGGTGCCCGTCCTGGTACCACGTGGCGTCGTACTCGGCGTGCGTGTGGAAGCGGCCGGGCGCCCCCTTCTCGCAGGCGGCCAGCATCCGGGTCAGCCATGCCCCGGCCTGCTCGGCGGTGATGCGGTCGGGATCGGGATGGGGCCCGTCCGAGAACTGGTTGACCTCGTTGCCGACGGTCATCCCTATGAAGTTCGGCCGGTCGGCGAGCGCCGAGGCCAGAGTCCGCAGATACTCTTCCTGCCCCGACAGCACGTCGGGGTCGGTGAAGATGTTGCGCCGGTGCCAGGTCAGCGTCCAGGACGGCTGGAAGTCGAAGCTGGACAGATGCCCCTGGAGTCCGTCCACGCCCACGTCCAGTCCCCGCTCGGCGGCGGCGTCGGCCAGTGCCACGAGCTGCTCGACCGCGCGCGGCCGTATCAGGGTGCGGTTCGGCTGGAACAGCGGCCACAGAGGGAACACCCGGACGTGGTCCAGGCCCAGGGCCGCGATCGAGTCCAGGTCGGCGCGGACGTCGTCGAGGTCGAAGTCGAGCCAGTGGTGGAACCAGCCGGCGGTCGGGGTGTAGTTGGCGCCGAAGCGCACACGCGAAGACAAAGGATGGGGTCCTCTTCGGAAAGGTCGGTGGTCAGCCCTTGACGGCGCCCTCCCCGACGCCGCGGAAGAAGTAGCGCTGGAGGCAGGCGGACATCCGGTCAGCGGCAGGACGGCGACGACCGTGCCGGCCGCCACCAGGTCCGGAAGGCGACGGTGCCCTCGACCTTCCCCGACGCGTCGGCCGTGTCGCCTGCCCCGCCGCCCCCGGAACCGCAGGCGGACAGCGACAGTGCGCAGGTGGCGGCGGCCGTGGCGGCGGCCTCTCGACGGGGGAAGCCCATGACCGGCGCTCCTTTGCGGATGACGGCTAAAGCGCTTTAGAGTGTTACTGCTGAAGCGCATTAGTACAAGAGCGTGCGAGCAGGAGCGGAACGCCATGGCGCCTGAGCGGGAACCACGTCCGCGGGAACACGAGGGGCGGTTGCCGGAGCCGGGCGCACCGTCACCGCCGGCCCGGGGGCCGCAGCCGGGCAGTGGGCCGCGTCCGGCCAGGCGGGTTCCTGTGCGGCGCCCCACCATGAAGGACATCGCCCGGCGGGCGGGGGTCTCCGAGAGCGCCGTCTCGTTCGCGCTCAACGACCGCCCGGGCGTCTCCGAGGCCACCAGGGAGCGTGTGCGCGGGGTGGCCGAGGAACTGGGCTGGCGGCCGAGCACGGCGGCCCGCGCCCTGTCCGGCGAGGGGGCGGCGACGGTCGGCCTCGTCCTGGCCCGCCCGGCCGGCACGCTGGGGGTGGAGTCCTTCTTCCTGCGGCTCGTGTCGGGGATACAGGAGGTTCTGTCGATCCGCCACCTCGGCCTGCTCTTCCAGATCGCCGAGGACGTCGGCGACGAGTGCGCGGTCTACCGCCGCTGGTGGGCGGAGCGCCGGGTCGACGGGCTGATCGTGGTCGATCCGCGCCGCGACGACCCCCGGCCCGCTCTGCTGGACTCCCTGGGCCTGCCGGCCGTGGTGGTCGGCGGCCTCGAGGGGGACGTGGCCGGGTCCGCGCCGCAGCACTGCCTGGTCTCCAACCTCTGGGCCGACGACGCCGGGGCGATGGCGTCGATCGTCGAGCACCTGTACGTGCTCGGCCACCGCCGTATCGTCCACATCGCGGGCCTGGCGGACCTGTCCCACACTCGGCGCCGTATCGCCTCGCTCACCCTCGAGGCCGAGCGGCGGGGGCTGGCGCAGGTGCTCTCGGTGACCACCGACTACTCCGACACCGAGGGCGCGCGGGCCACCCGCCGGGTGCTGGCGCGGGACGCGCCGCCCACCGCGATCGTCTACGACAACGACGTGATGGCCGTGGCGGGCGCGGCGGTCGCCGCCGAGAGGGGGCTGTCGATTCCCGGAGATCTGTCGGTGGTCGCCTGGGACGACTCGCAGCTGTGCCGTCTGACGCATCCTCAACTGACGTCGCTGGCACGGGACACGGCGGAGTTCGGGCGGCACGCGGCCGAGGAGCTGCTCGCCCTGCTCGACGGACAGCCCGCGCGCCGGGTGCGGGACGTACTGCCGAGGCTCGTCCCCCGGGAGAGCAGCGGCCCGGCGCCGAAGTTCCCCCGGGAGAGCAGCGGCCCGGCGCCGAAGTAGTGGGCGCCGAACCAGTGGGCGGGGACGCGTGGTTCCCTATTTGTGAAACACGTTCTACCGTGTGTGCGCCGGATGCCGAGCAGCCCGACACGAGGAGGGGCCGTGCACCTGGACTACACGCCGCGGCAGCGGGAGCTGCGCGCCGAACTGCGCTCGTACTTCGCCGGCTTGGTGCCGCAGGACGCGCACGCGCGGTTCGCGGACCGGGCGGGGCAGAAGCGGTTCTACCGGCGGATCGTGCGCCGGCTCGGCATCGACGGCTGGCTCGGCGTGGGCTGGCCGGCCGAGTACGGTGGGCGCGGGATGACCCCCATGGAGCAGTTCATCTTCTTCGACGAGGCCGCCCAGGCGGGTGTCCCCCTGCCGCTGATGGCGCTCAACACCGTCGGCCCGACGATCATGCAGTTCGGCACCGAGGAGCAGAAGGACCACTTCCTGCCCGGGATACTCTCCGGCGAGATCGACTTCGCCATCGGCTACTCGGAGCCCGACGCGGGCACCGACCTCGCCGCTCTCAGGACCAGGGCGGTCCGCGACGGCGACGCCTACGTGGTCAACGGGCAGAAGATCTGGACCACCAACGGCGACACCGCCGACTGGGTGTGGCTGGCCGTGCGCACCGACCCCGAGGCGCCCCCGCACAAGGGGATCTCCATCCTCCTCGTACCGACGTCGGACCCCGGCTACTCGTGCACGGTCATCAACACCCTCGCCTCCCACGACACGACCGCCAGTTACTACGAGGACATCCGCGTCCCCGTCTCCCGCAGGGTCGGCGAGGAGAACCGGGGATGGCGCCTGATCACCACTCAGCTCAACCACGAGCGGGTGACGCTGGCCGCCCACGGCACCACGGCCGTGCGCGCGCTGGCCGACGTCCGGCGCTGGGCCGCGGACACCAAGCTCGCCGACGGACGCCGGGTGCTCGACCTCGGCTGGGTGCGGCGCAACCTCTCCCGAACCCATGCCCGCCTCGACGCGATGAAGCTGCTGAACTGGCAGATGGTCGACGCCCTGCACCGCGGCACCCTGACCCCGCACGACGCCTCCGCGGTGAAGGTCTACGGCAGCGAGGCGCGGCGGGACGCCTACGCCTGGCTGATGGAGGTCGTCGCGGCGGCCGGGCCCATGCAGGAGGGCTCGGCGGGCTCGGTCCTGCACGGCGACCTCGAGCGCGGGTACCGCAGCGCGGTGATCTTCACCTTCGGCGGCGGCAACAACGAGATCCAGCGCGAGATCATCTCCTGGATCGGCCTCGGCATGCCCCGGGTGCGCCGCTGAGCGGGGGCGCCGACCGGCGCGCAGAGCAGTGGGTTCCCCTGGCCGTGGCCGGATCCTTCGCGGTCCGTGGCCCGGGGGGCGGGCATAGGCTGAAAGAACGGTACGACCTCACGCAGGGGGTGCTCATGCGCGACGCGGACCCCGGGCTCTTCGGCCCCGGATCGGTGACCTGGCATCTGCACGGCGATCCCGTGATGTGGATCGGGGGAATCAGGGCGCTCTACCTCCAGGCGCTGCACCCGCGGGCGGTCCGGGGAGTCATGCAGAACAGCGACTTCCGGGACGACCCGTGGGGGCGGCTCTGGCGCACGGCGAGCTTCGTGGGCACCATCACCTACGGCACCACCCTGGCCGCCGAGCGGGCCGGAGCGAGGATCCGGGCCATCCACCGCAGGCTCACCGCCGAGGACCCGGACACCGGCGAGACCTACCCGGTCGACGAGCCGGAGCTGCTGCTGTGGGTGCACTGCGCCGAGATCGACTCCTACCTCCACGTCGCCCGGCGCTCCGGCTTCCCGCTCACCCAGGAGCGCTGCGACGGTTACGTGGACGAGCAGCGCGCCAGTGCCCGGCTGGTCGGCCTCGATCCCGCCGACGTCCCCGCCGACACCGCCGAGCTGGCCACGTACTTCGACAAGGTCCGCCCGGACCTGGCGAGCACTCCGGAGTCCGAGCAGGTGCTGGAGTTCCTGCGCGAGCCGCCTGCCCCCGACTGGCTCGTCCCCGCCCGCGACGTGTTCTGGAGACGCGCCTCCCGACTGGCCTACTCCTCGCTGCCCGAGCACGCCCACACGCTCTACGGTGAGCGGCCGCTCCCGCCGCCCGCCACCGACCGGGGCCTGCGCACCGCGGGCCGGGCCTTGCGCACCGTACCGTCGTTCCTGCGCTGGCAGCTGCCACCGCGCCACATCGTCAAGGCGGTCGGCCGCCTGGGCCCGGGCACCCATCCCTCGGCGTACCGGCTGTCCCGGCAGGAGGCGGGCTGATCTCCCGGACGCCGGCGGGGCACCCGCGCGCTCACCCCCCGGAGCGCCCCGCCCGGCGTTCAGCGCACGATGCCCTGATGCCGCGCCGCCCGCAGCCAGTGCGGGAACTCACCCATCAGCCGGTCGTACAGCTCGGCGTCGGACATCCGGCCCGGCCGCGGTCCCACCGCGAAGAACCCGGCGTTGTCCACCACCCGCTGGTGCGGAACAGGAAGCTCGTCGAGCTTGCGCAGATACGCGAACTCGTCGTCGCCGAAGCCCACGAACTGCCAGAACAGCGGAAGCCGCGCGGCCTCGCACAGGGTCCGGGTGGCCCGCGACCTGCTCTCCGGCGCCCCGTCGGTCTGGAAGATCACATACGCCGGGTCGGTGGCGCCGGACCGCTGGTAGTGCGCGATCACCGCCTCCATGGCGGCGGCGTAGTTGGTCCTGCCCATGTGGCCGAGCGCTTCGTGGACCGCGTTGACCCGGCCCTGGTAGGCGTCGAGCGAGACCTCCGCCAGGCCGTCGACCTCGGTGGAGAAGAAGACCACGGGGACGCTGCCGTCGTCGTCGAAGTGCGCCGCGAGGCCCAGCGCCTGCTCCGCGAGGCGCTGCACGCTGCCGTCGCGGTAGTAGCGGCGCATGCTGCCCGAGCGGTCCAGCACGAGGTAGACCGCTGCCCGTTCACCCGTCAGTTCGTACCGCTCCAGGCTCACCGCGGCCTGCTTGTACAGGCTCACCAGGCCCGGAGCGGTGGTCCGCAGCTTCTCCAGGCCGACGGCGGGCGGCCGCTTGCCGCGGTCGCTGCCCGAGGCCGTGCCCTTGGTGTAGTCGATGCGCGAGCCAGTGCTCGGGGCCGTGTGCGAAGTGGTGCGCTTGGTGTAGTCGATGGCCATGATGGGCCTCCCCTCCCGGTCGTTCTGCCCGAAGTTCTACCACTTGCAAAATCTGACGCCCCGTCAGTAAACCTCTTCCATCGCCCGCGGCCCTGGGGCATGCTGCCCGGCATGGAGACGGAGCTGAGCAGACGCCTCGGAGTCGAGCACGCCATCTTCGGTTTCACCCCCTTCCCGGCCGTGGCCGCGGCCATCAGCAGGGCGGGCGGCTTCGGGGTGCTCGGCGCGGTCCGATACGGGGCCGGGGACGAACTCGCCCGCGGTCTGGACTGGATGGAGGCCCATACCGGCGGACGACCCTACGGGCTCGACGTGGTGATGCCCGCGAAGAAGGTCGGCGGTGTGAGCGAGGCCGATGTCGAGGCGATGATCCCCGACGGCCACCGGACCTGGGTGGAGGACCTGCTCGCCAAGTACGGCGTTCCCGAGCTCGCCGAGGGCGACAGGGCCGGCTGGCGGATCACCGGCTGGATGGAGGAGGTCGCCCGCTCGCAGGTCGACGTCGCCCTCCAGTACCCGATCCGGCTGCTCGCCAACGCCCTCGGCTCCCCGCCCGCCGACGTCGTCGAACGCGCCCACGCGCGCGGCATCCTCGTCGCCGCCCTCGCCGGAAGCGCCCGCCACGCCCGCCACCACCAAGAGGCGGGCATCGACATCGTCGTCGCCCAGGGGTACGAGGCCGGCGGCCACACGGGAGAGATCGCCACCATGGTCCTCACCCCGGAGATCGTGCGCGCCGTGGACCCGCTCCCGGTCCTCGCGGCGGGGGGCATAGGCTCCGGCGAGCAGGTCGCCGCCGGGCTGGCGCTCGGTGCCCAGGGCATCTGGCTCGGCTCGGTCTGGCTGACCACCACCGAGGCGGAGCTGCCCTCACGCGCGCTCACCGAGAAGCTGCTGGCGGCGGGGTCGGGGGACACGGTCCGCTCGCGGGCGCTGACCGGCAAACCCGCCCGGCAGCTGCGCACCGAGTGGACCGACGCCTGGGAGGACCCGGCCGGACCCGGGCCGCTGCCCATGCCGTTGCAGGGGCTTCTGGTCGCCGACGCCGTCTCACGCATCCAGAAGTACGAGACGCCCGAGCTGCTCGGCTCCCCGGTCGGGCAGATCGTCGGGCGGATGGACGAGGAGCGGTCCGTGGCCGACGTCCTCGACGACCTGACCCGTGGATTCGAGCGGGCGATCACGCGTCTGAACCGGATCGCCGGACGCGAGTGAGCCCGAGGCCGAGGAGGGCCCTCCATGACGAACACCGTGCCCAACGGCTTCTGGGCGCAGGCGGCGCAGGCCGGACCCGACGGGGGGGCCGACCGCACCGCGCTCATCGCCCCCGACGGGCAGGAGTGGTCGGCCGCCCGGCTGCACGCCGCCTGCAACCAGCTCGTGCACGGCCTGCGGGAGCAGGGACTTCGGACCGGCGACGTGTTCGCCGTCGTCCTGCCCAACGGGGTCGAGTTCTTCATCGCCTACCTCGCCGCGGCCCAGGCGGGCCTGTACATGGTGCCGGTCAACCACCACCTGGTCGGTCCCGAGATCGCCTGGATCGTCTCCGACTCGGGAGCGAAGGTCCTCATCGCCCACGAGCGCTTCGCCGAGCATGCGGTCGCCGCGGCCGACGAGGCCGGACTGCCGAAGGAGAGGCGCTTCGCGGTGGCCGACTCGGGGGACCGGCCGGACGCGGGAGGCGGAGCCGGTCTGCGGCCGTTCTCCGAACTGCTCGACGGGCAGCCCGAGAGCCCGCCCGAGGACCGGACCGCGGGCTGGGTCATGAACTACACCTCCGGCACCACCGGCCGCCCCCGGGGCATCCGCCGCCCGCTGCCGGGTGTGCCGCCCGAGCAGACCCACCTCGGCGGCTTCCTCGCCATCTTCGGCATCCAGCCGTTCGAGGGGAACGTCCACCTGGTGTGCTCGCCGCTCTACCACACGGCGGTGCTCCAGTTCGCGGCCGCGGCCCTGCACATCGGCCACCCCGTGGTGCTGATGGACAAGTGGACCCCGGAGGAGATGCTGCGGCTCATCGAGGCCCACGGCTGCACCCACACGCACATGGTGCCGACCCAGTTCCACCGCCTCCTCGCCCTGCCCGAGGAGGTCAGGGACCGCTACGACGTCTCGTCCATGCGCCACGCCCTGCACGGGGCGGCGCCCTGCCCGGACCATGTCAAACGGGCGATGATCGACTGGTGGGGCACCTGCGTCGAGGAGTACTACGCGGCCAGCGAGGGCGGAGGGACGTTCGCGACGGCGGCGCAGTGGCTGGAGCGGCCGGGAACGGTCGGCAGGGCATGGCCGATCAGCGAGCTGGCGATCTTCGACGACGACGGCAACCGGCTGCCGGCCGGAGAGACGGGCACCGTCTACATGCGGATGGACGTCGCCGGGTTCAGCTACCACAAGGACGAGGCCAAGACCCGCAGGAACCGCATCGGGGACTTCTTCACCGTCGGTGACCTGGGCTATCTGGACCAGGACGGCTACCTCTTCCTGCGCGACCGCAAGATCGACATGATCATCTCGGGAGGGGTGAACATCTACCCCGCCGAGATCGAGTCCGCCCTGCTCGGACACCCGGCCGTCGCCGACGCCGCCGTCTTCGGCATCCCCAACAGCGACTGGGGCGAGGAGGTCAAGGCCGTCGTCGAAGCCGCGCCGGGGCACCGGCCGGGGCAGGAACTGGCGGCCGAGATACTGGCCCACTGCGAGCGGCGGCTCGCGCGCTACAAGCGCCCCAAGTCGGTGGACTTCGTCGAGCACATGCCCCGCGACCCCAACGGCAAGCTCTACAAGCGCCGTCTGCGCGAACCGTACTGGGAGGGGCGCGAACGGCAGGTCTGAGGCCGCGGGGGGCGGTCGGAAAGGCCTCTTCGATTCGGTGGTGCCGTGTGGGTCATTGCGGACCGGAACTGTCCGCAATAGGGCATAGCGTGTGCTGTATCGAACCGAACGAGAGGTGAACCGTTATGCCGACTCTGGTGGGCGCCGAGGCCGACGAGCGCGACGCACTGCTGCAGTTCCTGTCCGCCCAGCGCGAGAGCCTGCGCCGCGCGGTCCACGGCCTGACCGAGGAGCAGGCGGCGTCCCGGCCCAGCGCGAGCGCCCTGTCGCTCTCCGGGCTGATCAAGCACGCCGCCCTCGTCGAGCGCGGCTGGACCGATCTGATGACCGGACGGGCGCAGGAGGAGTCCAGGAACTGGGAGACCGAGTTCAGCATGGTCGAGGGCGAGACGCTGGCCCACTGGCTGCGCGAGTACGAGGCCGTGGCCCTGTACACGGAGAAGGCGGTCGCCGACCTGCCCGATCTGGAGGCGACGGTCGCCCTCCCCGAGGCCCCGTGGTTCCCGCCGGGCTCGAGGCGCTCCGCGCGCTGGATCCTGCTGCACCTCGTCGAGGAGGCCGCCCGCCACGCCGGGCACGCCGACATCGTCCGTGAGTCGATCGACGGCGCCACGTCCTACCAGCTCATCGCGGCGACCGCGCAGGAGTGAAGGCAGGGCCGGGAGGGCGGGGGAAGGCAGGGCTGGGAGGGCGGGGGAAGGCAGGGCTGGGAGGGCGGGGGAAGGCAGGGCTGGGAGGGCGGGGAAGGCAGGGCGTTGCGGCGGGGGCCGCCGGTCACGTGGCCGCCGAGCGCGCGGCCTCCGACGCCACCGCGCTCGCCCACCGGTAGTCCGCCTTGCCGCTGGGCGAGCGCTGGATGCCGGCGGTGATGACGAGGAGGCGGGGAATCTTGTATCCCGCGAGGCGGGCACGGCAGTGGTCCTGGATGGCGTCCAGCGTCGGCGGCCGTGCACCCTCGCGCGGCTGCACCACGGCCGCCACCGTGCTGCCCCACTTCTCGTCGGGCACCCCGGCCACCAGCGCGTCGTACACGTCGGGGTGAGCTTTCAGCGTCTCCTCGACCTCCTCCGGATAGACCTTCTCACCGCCGGTGTTGATGCACTGCGAGCCCCGGCCGAGCACGGTCACCACACCGTCCGCGTCCACCGTTCCCATGTCGCCGAGCAGCACCCAGCGTTCGCCGTCGCGTTGGAAGAAGGTCGAGGCGCTCTTGTCCGTGTCGTTGTAGTAGCCGACGGGGCAGTGCCCGCGCTGCGCTATCCGGCCGGGAACGCCCGGCGCGCTCGGCTCCAGCGTCGCCGGATCGACGACCGTGGTGCGCGCGTTCATCCGCAGCCGGAAGCCCCGGGCGGGTCCGGAGTCCTCGGTGGCCGTGCCGTTGAATCCGGACTCGGAGGAGCCGAAGTTGTTGAGGATCACGCAATTCGGCACGAGTTCCTGGAACCGCCGGCGCACCGTCTCGGACATGATCGCGCCACTGCTGCTGAGGCTGAACAGCGACGAGCAGTCGGTGCCCTTCAGCGGACCGGCCAGCGCGTCCCCGAGCGGGCGCAGCATCGCGTCCCCGACGAGTGAGATGCTGGTGACCTTCTCCTCCGCCACGGTCCTCAGTACCTCCTCGGGCACGAACTTGGTGTGCAGGACGACCTTCTGGCCGTAGAAGAAGCCGATGAACGCGGTGAGTGTGGAGGTGCCGTGCATCAGCGGCGCCGTCGGGAAGAAGACCAGTCCCTCACCGCCCTCGGCGACCCGCTGGGCCAGTTCCCCGGGTGACGTCACCGGCTCGCCGGTCGGCGCCCCGCCGCCCATTCCGGCGAAGAACAGGTCTTCCTGACGCCACATCACTCCCTTGGGCAGCCCGGTGGTGCCGCCGGTGTAGATGATGAACAGGTCGTCGGCGCTGCGCGGTGCGAAGCCGCGCTCGGGTGAGCCGGTCTCCACTGCCTGCTCGAACGGTACGGCGGTCAACGCCGGTTCGGCGGTGAACGGTTCGGTGGTCGAGGAGAGTGCGCCGGAATCCGTCGAAGGAGCGCCCACCCGCACCAGCAGGCGAAGCCGCCGCGTCCTGGGCAGCGCCGCGGCCACCCGTTCGTCGAACCGTGCGTCGAAGACCAGGCCGGCGAGGTCCGCGTCCCGGTAGAGGTGGACCAGTTCGTCCTCCACGTAGCGGTAGTTGACGTTGACCGGAACCGCGCGGATCTTGAGGCAGGCGAGCACGGTCTGGAGGTACTCGACGCCGTTGTACAGGTGCAGCCCCACGTGCTCGCCCGTGCCGATGCCGCGCTCGATCAGATGATGGGCGAGCCGGTTGGCCGCCGCGTCGAGCTGCGCGTAGGTGAGGGCGCGCCGTTCGCCGGTGCCCGGGTGGTCGATGTGCACCAGTGCCTCGCGGTCCGGCACGGTGTCGGCGATGGACTCGAACAGGTCGGCAAGGTTGTACTCCACGGCTCCTCCAGTCGGACACGGCGCTCGCGGGCAGGCGCTCATTAGAGCGCCGAAGGGGTGTGGTGGGAAGACGGGCCGCACAGAAATCTGACTGAGTGTCAGAAGAGGTATTGAAGTTCGGCCCACCGCTACTGCAACCTGTTCTAGTCCAACGCAGCGCCAACGCGACCGGGAGGCCGGACGATGGGCGGGACGGAACATCTCACCGTGGAGCGCCGAGGGGCCACCCTCGTCCTGACCCTCAACCGGCCGGAGGCGAAGAACGCGCTGTCCCTGCCGATGCTCGTCGGCCTCCACGACGGCTGGCTCGAAGCCGACGCGGACGACGCCGTCCGCTCCATCGTGCTCACCGGCGCCGGGGGCTCGTTCTGTGCCGGTATGGACCTCAAGGCGCTCGCGGCGGGCGACGGCGGCATGGCCGGACAGCGGTACCGCGACCGGCTCAATGCCGACCCCGACCTGCACTGGAAGGCCATGCTGCGCCACCACCGGCCCCGTAAGCCGGTGATCGCCGCCGTCGAGGGCGCTTGCGTGGCGGGCGGCACCGAGATCCTCCAGGGCACCGACATCCGGGTCGCGGGCGAGGGCGCGACCTTCGGCCTGTTCGAGGTGCGGCGGGGGCTGTTCCCCATCGGCGGTTCGACGGTGCGGCTGCCCCGGCAGATCCCGAAGACGCATGCCCTGGAGATGCTCCTGACCGGCCGCCCCTACAGCGCGCGCGAAGCCCTGGCCATCGGGCTGATCGGGAGCACCGTCCCGGACGGCGCCGCGCTGGAGAGGGCGCTGGAGCTGGCCGAACTGGTCAATGCCAACGGTCCGTTGGCCGTCGAGGCGGTCAAGGCGTCGGTCCACGACAGCGCGGCGCTCGGCGAGGAGGACGGGCTCAGACTCGAACTCGAACGCGGCTGGCCGGTGTTCGCGACCGCCGACGCCAAGGAGGGCGCGAAGGCCTTCGCCGAGAAGCGCCCGGCCGTCTACCGGCGGCAGTAGCACGCCGCCCCCTTCCAGGCCCGCACCTGCCGAGACCCGCGGGTCGGGACCGCCCCCGTCCAGGGATACGTCGAGAGGAGTGCGCATGCCCGAGGTCCTGAGTGCGCCGCTGGTCGTCGAGTTCCCGTTCACCCGGTCGCTCGGGCCGGTGCAGAGCGCCTTCCTCACCGGGCTGCGTGAACGTACTCTCCTGGGGGTACGGGCGTCCGACGGGCGGATCCTCATGCCGCCCGTCGAGTACGACCCCGTCACCGCCGAGGAACTGCGTGATCTGGTCGAGGTGGCCGGCACCGGCACCGTCACCACCTGGGCCTGGAACCCCCATCCGCGGCCGGGCCAGCCGCTCACCGCACCGTTCGCCTGGGTGCTGGTACGCCTCGACGGCGCCGACACCGCCCTTCTGCACGCCCTCGACGCACGCGGCCCCGAGGAGGTGAGCTCGGGGACGCGGGTCCGGGTGCGGTGGGCGGCGGAACGCCGCGGCGCCATCACCGACATCGTCTGTTTCGAGCGACTGGACGAGGGCGGGCGACCGGACGGGCACGCGGACAGCCAGGGCAAGAAAAGCAGACAATCAGATAACAGGCCCGAGCGCCCTCGAGCCACCACCCCGCACACCGGCCGCTTCGACGGCGACCCCGTCACCGGAATCGTCACGGCGGCGCGCCTCGACTACACCTACACCTCCGGCCGCGCGCAGTCGCGCTTCCTGACCGCGCTCACCGGCAGGCGGATCATCGGCGAACGCTGCCCCGACTGCCGCAAGACCTACGTTCCGCCGCGCGGCGCCTGCCCCACCTGCGGTGTCGCCACCGACGAGCAGGTCGAGGTCGGCCCCAGAGGCACCGTCACCACCTACTGCGTCGTCAACGTCAAGGCCCGCAACCTCGACATCGAGGTGCCCTACGTCTACGCCCACATCGCCCTCGACGGGGCCGACCTCGGACTGCACGCCCGCATCGGCGGCATCCCCTACGACCAGGTGCGCATGGGCCTGCGCGTCGAAGCGGTCTGGGTCGACGACGACCGGCTCGCCCCCACTCTCGCCTCCGTCGACCACTTCCGGCCCACCGGCGAGCCGGACGCGGACTACGACACCTACAAGGAGCTGCTGTGATGGCCAAGGAGCTGCCATGATGCCGCGCGAGGTCGCGATCGTCGCCTTCGCGCAGGCGCCGACCGTGCGCCGCAGCGACCAGCTCTCCGAAGTGGAGCTGCTGATGCCCGTCCTGCACGACGTGCTCGGCCAAGTCGGGCTCAGGGCCGGGGAGATCGGCTTCACCTGCTCGGGCTCCAGCGACTACCTGGCCGGGCGCGCCTTCTCCTTCACGATGGCGCTGGACGGGGTGGGGGCATGGCCGCCGATCTCGGAGTCCCATGTGGAGATGGACGGCGCCTGGGCGCTGTACGAGGCATGGGTCGCGCTCCTGACGGGGCAGGCCGACACCGCGCTCGTCTACGCCTACGGCAAGTCCTCGCCGGGCAGCGTCCGCGACGTCCTGACCCGCCAGCTCGACCCGTACTACGTCGCCCCGTTGTGGCCCGACTCCGTCTCGCTCGCCGCCCTCCAGGCGCAGGCCCTCATCGACGCCGGGCACACCGACGAACGGGAGCTCGCGGGCATCGCAGCCCGCAGCCGCACCGCCGCAGAGGCCAACCCCAGTGCCCAACTCGTCGGCTCCGCGCCCCCCGACGTGCTCCTGGCCGAGGAGTACGTGGTCCAGCCGCTGCGCCGCCACGACTGCCCCCCCGTGGGCGACGGCGCCGCCGCCGTGGTGCTGGCCGCCGGGGACACCGCCCTGGACCTGTGCCCGCGTCCGGCGTGGATCCATGGGATCGACCACCGCGTGGAGGCCCACAGCCTCGGCGTGCGCGACCTCACCGACTCGCCCTCGACCCGGCTGGCGGCCGAGCACGCGGGGCTGTTCGAGGCGCCCGTGGACACCGCCGAGCTCCATGCCCCGTTCACCTCGCAGGAAGTGGTGCTGCGCAGGGCGCTGGGCCTGGACGAGGAGGTGGCCGTCAACCCCTCCGGCGGGGCACTCGCCGCCAATCCCGTGATGGCCGCGGGCCTGATCCGGCTCGGTGAGGCCGCCGCCGCCGTCCACCGCGGTGAGTCGCAGCGGGCCGTCGCCCATGCCACCTCCGGTCCCTGCCTCCAGCAGAACCTGGTCGCCGTCCTGGAGGCCCGGTGAGCGCCGCACCGCGAGCCGTTGGAGCGAACCCGTTGGAGCGAACCCGTTGGAGCGAGCAGCCCGTTGGAGCGAGCAGCCCGTTGAGCGAACGAGGAGGAGGGCAGCGCCATGAGGGGTGAACCGGTCGCCGTTGTCGGCATAGGCCAGACCAAGCACGTCTCCGCCCGCCACGACGTGTCCATCGCGGGGCTCGTGCGCGAGGCCGCCCGGCGTGCCCTGGACGACGCCGAGCTGGACTGGGCGGACATCGACGCCGTGGTCATCGGCAAGGCCCCCGACTTCTTCGAAGGGGTGATGATGCCGGAGCTGTATCTCGCCGACGCGCTCGGCGCGGTCGGCAAGCCCCTCCTGCGGGTGCACACCGCGGGCTCGGTCGGCGGCTCCACGGCGCTGGTGGCGGCCAATCTGGTCGCGGCGCGGGTCCATGGCATCGTTCTCACCCTGGCGTTCGAGAAGCAGTCGGAGTCCAACGCGATGTGGGGCCTGTCGCTGCCGATCCCGTTCCAGCAGCCCCTGCTCGCGGGCGCGGGCGGCTTCTTCGCCCCGCACATCCGCGCCTATATGCGGCGTACGGGGGCGCCCGACACGATCGGCTCGCTCGTCGCCTACAAGGACCGGCGCAACGCGCTGAAGAACCCTTGTGCCCATCTGCACGAGAAGGACATCACCTTGGAGAAGGTGCAGTCCTCGCCCATGCTGTGGGATCCGATCCGCTACTCGGAGACCTGCCCCTCCTCCGACGGAGCCTGCGCGATGGTGCTCACCGGTGAGGCCGGGGCGGCCCGTTCACCGCATCCGCCGGCGTGGGTGCACGGCGGGGCGATGCGCAGCGAGCCGACGATGTTCGCGGGCAAGGACTATGTCAGTCCCCGGGCCGGGCGGGACTGCGCGGCGGATGTGTACCGGCAGGCGGGTGTCACCGATCCGCGGCGGGAGATCGACGCGGTGGAGATGTATGTGCCGTTCTCCTGGTACGAGCCGATGTGGCTGGAGAACCTGGGCTTCGCCGCGGAGGGGGAGGGGTGGAAGCTGACGGAGTCGGGGGTGACCGAACTGGACGGGGATCTTCCGGTCAATCCCTCGGGAGGGGTGCTGTCGGCGAATCCCATCGGCGCGTCGGGGATGATCCGGTTCGCGGAGGCGGCGCTCCAGGTGCGGGGGCGGGCCGGCGAGCATCAGGTGGACGGTGCGCGCAGGGCTCTCGGCCATGCGTACGGGGGAGGCGCGCAGTTCTTCTCCATGTGGCTGGTGGGGAGTGAGCGGCCCGTGGGATGAATGGCTCGAGCGGGAGTGCGGGAGGCGGAGAACGGCTTGGAACAGTGCCTGTCGGGCCACGTCCCTGATCGCTAGGCTGGAGCCTCACCTCAATGCAGGAGGAGATGTACGTGGCGGACAGCACCACCGAGCGGCTCGTGGCCGACGGCAAGGCGGCCAAGAAGCCCCAACTCGACCTGACCGACGCGGAATGGCTGTCGAGCACTCAGGGTGTCGGCGATGTGCAGATCGCGTTCGTCGAGGGCTACATCGCCATGCGTGACGGGCGCAACCCGGACGGTCCCGCGCTGATCTTCACGCCCGGCGAATGGCGTGCTTTCGTACTCGGTGCGCGCGACGGCGAGTTCGACCTCACCTGAACCGGATCGGACCCGGTGGCCGGGTGGCCCGCGGCGGCCGCGGCCACCGGGTATGTCGGTCGAGGAGGACCCCCTCCGGACACGTACGATGGCCGCATGTCGTTCCTCCGCCGCCGCTCCTCGAGCACGCCCACAGGGCCGGACTTCGATGTACTCGCCATGGACCCGGGTGACTGGCCGGGCAGCCTGGGCGCGGCTCTGCTAGCGGGTCCCGACGGGAGCTGCCAGGGGATCTTCCTGCGCTACGACCTGTTCGGCGGCCGCGGTCCGGCCATGCTCATCGGCAACCTCCCGGAGGGCTCTGCGGCCCGGGAGGTCGAGGAGGGCGATGTGCCGTTCGAGGTCACTCAGCTCCTCGCCGCCCTGGAGAACGACGAGCCGGTGCACGAGGTGGAGCGTGAGGACACTCCCGTGATGCACGGGGACAACCTGTTGATCGTGCAGCGGATCAAGGTGTCCGAGGGCCGTGTCGCGTGTGCGCAGTTCGACCGCAGCGACGGCGTGCGGGTCACCATCGCCACCTGGGACCGCCCCATCACCGACGACCTCTACCAGCTGCTCAAGCCGCTGCCTGCGGAGATGTTCCAGCAGAGCTGACCCGTACGCGGGGGCGGTGCGCAGAGTCGGCTCGTGTGTGTGCCGCACGGTGGCCTTCCGCTCCCGCGGGCCGGCGGCTGCTTGGAAGGCGCGGATCTGGGCGGCGCGGATCTGAGCCCGGTGGATCTGAGCGCAGTGGATCTGAGCGGGGCGGACATCGCCTGGCTCAACGCCGAGTACGGCGCACGATTTTCGTCCGCCTCGCCGCAGGCGTGATCGTCGACGGGCCTCGGGCCGGTGGTGCCCGCTGACGTCAGCGGGCACCACCGGCCGCTCAGCGGGTGCCGACCGCCGCGCGGACGGCGCGGCGGGCCACGCCGCAGTCGTCGTGGAGGCGGCGCAGGAGCAGCCGCTGCTCCTCGCCGGCCTCGCCTCCTCCCGGGGCTGCCGAGGCGCCGTTCATGGTGCGCTGCACGGCGGTCTCGTAGGAGCGGATCTCCCTGGTGAGCACCAGCATGAGGTTGACGAGGAAGGCGTCGCGCGAGGCCGGTCCGGAAGTCTGCGCGAGCTGGCTGATCTGGCGGCGGGCCACGGGCTCGTCGCCGAGGACGGACCAGAGCACCGCGAGGTCGTAGCCGGGCAGGTACCACCCGGCGTGCTCCCAGTCGATCAGCACCGGTCCCGAGGGGGAGAGCAGGACGTTCTGCAGGAGTGCGTCCCCGTGGCAGAACTGCCACGGAGCGCAGGCGATGCCGTGCAGGAGCTTCTGCAGGTCGCCGCGGTCGCGGTCGGTGAGGAGTCCGAGCCGGTGGTAGTGGGAGACCGCCGCCGTGTAGTCGATGGGGGCGTCGAAGATTCCCGGGGGCGGCCGCCACAGGTTGATGCGGCAGAAGGCACCGAGCGCCGCCCGCAGGTCCGCCCGCGTTGGTCCCTCCACGGGGTGCCGCTGGAGCGCCGCCACCCGCCCGGGCATCCGTTCGAGGACCAGGCAGCCGCTCTCCGGGTCGGCGGCGACGAGCCGGGGCACCCGGGCGGGCGGGCGGTGGCGGACGAACGCCCGGTAGGCCGCCACCTCGTGGCGGAACCGTTTCACCCACTCGGGGGAATGGTCCAGCAGGCACTTGGCGACGACGGGCATCCGCCCCGCCGTTCCGGCGACGAGGAGGGAGCGTCCGCTCTGCCGGAGCACCTGGATCGGCAGGAAATCCGGACATATCCGCTGGACGGGGACGAGGGCTGCCCGCAGCCGTGCTCCCTGCGGGCCGGTCAGATCGAGCCGTGCGGCGATTCCCGGGCCGCCGGGAGCACCTGGCCGGCCCGGTGGTCGCAGGCCCGCGGCGGTCTGGGTCGGGGACAGTCGGGGATCGGGTCGGGTGGCCGTCATCGAGGGACGGCCGGGCGTCGGAGCGCTGTCGTTCCGGCTCGCGCGTGGCGGCCGGGGCGGGGCGGACACGGAGGACGATGCTGAATACATGAGCGGGAGACAGATCCCTTCCTGTGCCTGCGAGTTCACCGGTGGGGCCGGTGAATCGCCACCTCGTCCCAGCGGCCGGGTGGCGTGGGGTGGCGTGGAATCGGTGCGCGGACGGCGGCCCTTCCGGTGCTTCTCGTGCCCCGCATCCTGGGGAATGCGGTGCCCGGGAAATCCCGGTCGGGAAGCCGTCCGTGCACTCCACGCCCCTTTGCCGGGACTACTTTGCCGGGATGACCGAGTGCCGTGGTACCGGGCCGGGGTGGCGCGTTCCTACACCACACCCGTTCGCGGGTGGCAGACCATCTGGCGGACCCTGGCGAACCCTGGCGAATGGTCGCGGGCACCCGAACCGGTCACTAGCCTCAACTGTGCCGAGAAACCTGGGGGCTTGATGTGAGCAAGGAACCCAACACCAGACTCGCGGACTTGTTCGGACTGACCGGATGGTCCAAGGGCGAACTCGCCCGACTCGTGAACCGGCAGGCGGCGGTCATGGGCCATCCGCAGCTGGCGACCGACACTTCGCGGGTACGGCGTTGGATCGAGACGGGCGAGGCCCCGCGCGATCCGGTGCCGAAGGTGCTGGCAGCCCTGTTCACCGAGCGTCTCGGCCGTGTCGTGACCATCGAGGATCTCGGGTTCGACCGGCATCGGCGTACGGGTAGGAAGCAGGCCGCGGACGGCCTGCCGTGGCCACCGGAGCGAACTGCCGCGGTCCTCACCGAATTCACGGGAATGGACCTCATGCTCAACCGACGTGGCTTGGTGGGCGCGGGCGCCGCGCTCGCCGCCGGCTCAGCTTTGACTGGCGCCATGCGGGACTGGCTGCACACCGACCCGGTGCTTGCCGCCGACGCTCCCCACACCGATTTCGACGGCTTCGGTACCGTCAGCCAGGCTTCACTCGACCGCTACGAGGCGGCGCCCGTCGGCTCCGACGAGGTCGAGGCCCTGGAGCACTCCGTCGAGGTGTTCCGCGCCTGGGACGCCTCGCGCGGCGGCGGACTGCAGCGCAAGGCCGTGGTCGGCCAGCTCAACGAGGTGGGCGGCATGCTCGCCTACCGCCATCCCGAGCATCTGCACCGAAGACTGTGGGGTGTCGCGGCGAATCTGGCCGGGCTGGCGGGCTGGATGTCCCACGACGTGGGACTGGAGTCGACGGCCCAGAAGTACTTCGTGATCGCCGTGCACGCGGCCCGCGAGGGCGGTGACCGGCCGAGGGCGGGGGAGGCACTGTCCCGGGCGGCCCGCCAGATGGTGCACCTCGGCCGGCCCGACGACGCCCTGGACCTGATGAAGCTCGCCAAGTCGGGGGCGGGGCACGAGGCGCTGCCGCGCACCCGGGCCATGCTCCAGACCATCGAGGCGTGGGCGCAGGCGTCCATGGGGCGGGGCCAGGCGATGCGGCGCACCCTCGGTGAGGCGGAGGACCTGTTCGTCTCCGACCGCGGGGACGTGGAGCCGCCGAGCTGGATGCAGATGTTCGACGAGGCCGATCTGCACGGGATGCAGGCGCTGGCGTACCGCACACTCGCCGACCACGACCCCTCGATGTCCGGGCATGCGCAGTACCACGCGAAGAAGGCGCTGGAGCTGCGGGCGAAGGGGCGGCAGCGCTCCACGATCTTCGACTACATCTCGCTGGCGTCGGCGTGCTTCATCGCCAACGACCCCGAGCAGGCCGAGCGGTACGCGCGGCTGGCCCTGGTCTCGATGGGGGAGACCTCCTCCAAGCGCACCTGGGACCGGTTGCGCGAGATGTACCGGCTCACCGCGCGGTACAGCGACCACTCCGGCATCAAGGACCTGCGCGACCAGATCAAGAAGTCCCTCCCGAGCCAGGCGAAGAACCTCTCCGTCTGAGTCCGCGTGCCGTCCGGGCCCGCCCCGGTCGACCCGCAGGTCCGAAGCCCGATGGTCCGAAGCCCGAAAGCCCGAAACCCCGAGCCGGAGTCCAAGTCCCAGATTCCGATCTCCGTCGACTCCGGTCTCCATGCCGGATCTTCGTCAACTCCGTTCTCCGCGCGCCGGGGCTTCGTCAACTCCGGTCTCCGCGCCGGAGCCCTGTCCACGTGCGCAACCGCCCGCGGACTTCCCTCCCGAACGCCGCTGTTCAGCAGACGCGGGCGACCAGGACGCAGGCGTCGTCGTCGCGGTCCACCGCGCCGAATCGCTCAACGACCGCGCGCACGCACTCCTGCGCGCTGTGGGCCGCCGTGATCCGCGGCGAGAGTTCCAGCAACTGCTCGACCACGGACGAGGAGTCGGCCCTGCGGTGCGGCACGAGTCCGTCGGTGTGCAGGAGCACCACGTCTCCTGGGGCGAGCCGGTCGGTGCGCTGGGCGTAGCGGGCGTCGGCGACGGCTCCGAGCAGTACCCCCTCGGGGGGTTCCAGCTGCCGGCCCGCCCCGCCGCGGTAGAGCAGCGGAGCGGGGTGTCCGGCCTGTGACCAGGTCAGTGAGCGCTCGTGCGGGTCGAAGCGGCAGCACAGGGCGCTGCTGAGGGCTGCCTGCGCGGACCGGTCGAGGAGCTGGTTGAGCCAGCGCATCATGGGGCCGGGTTCGACACCGGCGACGGCCATGCCGCGCAGGGCGCCGAGGAGCATCGCCATGCCGGAGGTGGCGGTGACGCCGTGGCCGGTCAGGTCGCCCACGGTCAGCAGGGTGGAGCCGTCGGGCAGTTCCAGCGCGTCGTACCAGTCGCCGCCGACGAGGGCGCTGGTGCCGGAGGGGAGGTAGCGGGCGGCGAGGTCGATCGTCTGCGGGCCGTTCTCGGGGAAGCGCAGGGGCCCGCGCCAGGGTGGCAGTACGGCTTCCTGGAGTTCCACCGCCATGCGGTGCTCGGTCTGCGCGCTCTGCCGGGAGCGGTGGAGGCTGTCGCGGGTCTCGCGCACCGCCCGCTGGCTGCGGCGCAGGTCGCTGACGTCACGGACGACGGCCCACATCGACAGGGTGCTGCCGTCGTGGTCGAGGACGGGCTCCCCCACCAAGTGCACGGTGCGCACACTGCCGTCGGGGCGCACGATGCGGAACTCGCCGTCGATGGGCTTGCTGTCGACCAGGCAGGCGGTGACCATCGCGGCGACGGCCGTCTGGTCCTCCGCGAACAGCCAGGCGTGGAGCTCGTCGAGGGGAAGGGGGCCGTCGGCGGGGTTCCTGCCGAAGATCCGGAACATCTCCGGTGACCAGACGACCTCGTCGGTGACCAGGTTCCACTCGGCGCTTCCGGCCCTGCCCGCGGGGGCGGTCGCGGGTCGGCCGCTCCGGCCGGAGGCGGCGCGCTCGTGCGGGCGGCCGCCGCGGCGCGGCGGTGACGCCAGCTCCGCGCGGAGCTGGCCGAGGTGCTCACCGAGGTCGCGCAGGTGGTGGGCGGCGAGATCGCACAGGGCCCGCCGCCAGCGGCCGAGGGGGTCGTCGCCGTCGTCGGCAACGGCCACGCGGCGGACCTCGTCGACCCGTCCCCGCAGCTCCAGCGCCTCGGAGATGAGCGCGTCCACGGCGCCGACGTCGGCCGGCTGGTCCGCATGCTGTGGGGGCTGCATGGGCTCTCCGAAATCAGCGGGAACGCCACAGGTCGGCATGGTTGGGACAGTGACGACTGTTGCACAGTGCGCGAGCACGCGTAAGGGTTTCGGGGCAACCCGTATCGGTGGTTCCCCTGGCATATGCCAAGCACTGTGGGGGATTTGTCGGGCACAAAACGCTGCCCGGCGCCATTCCCGGTACGCTGCGCAAGCCCCGCCTGACCCCCCACGGCGGACGGGCTCCGTGCATGGAACCCGTCGTGACAGGTAAGGATGCCGGGCACAGGCAGCGGAAATCCCGTTGCCAGTGCATATCCCCACACCGGATGCTGACTTCATGTTCGACCCAGACATAGCGCCCAGCGGGTCCCTTCTCGGTCTCCTCCAGCGAGGCCGCGGCGACGGGACCCTGCACGCACTCGCGGCGCGGCAGCCGGAAGCGCTCGCCGCGCTGGAGAGCTGCGTCCTGCGCGACCCCCGCCGCGACTGGCGGCTCGAGTCGCGCTCCCTTTACTACGCCCGCCTCTACAGCGAGCTCGAAGGCGCCCTGGACGGGATCGAGCATCACCTCTTCCACCCCGACGACCTCCTCGACACCGACGAGCAGCGCACGGGCCTGGCCCTGTCCGTCCTGGGCCACCTCGCCGGGTACGGCAGGCGGGACGCCCGCGACCTGCTGCGCGGCTACGCGGCCCGCGGCAGCAATTGGGGCTGGGCCCTCGACGAACTGGCCCTGCGTGACGACGACGAGGGCCTGCGCGCGCTCGGCCCCGCCGTCCTGGCCCGCTTCCCGCGCACCCCCGAGGGCGACGCCGCGCTCGGCCGTGCCGTGCAGGAGGCGTACGAGCCCCGCCCCTGGCGGCTGTGGGCCGCCGACCACGAGCGGGTACGCACAGCCCAGGAACAGGCCTGTTTCAATCGCTGGCAGCGCCAGTTGCGCCCCAGCGGCCCCACCCCCGGCTGGAGCGTGCGGGACGTGCTCGACTGGGCGCAGGCCGGACTCGACGGCCACCCCACCGAGCACCGGGACGCCCCCGCCGCCCGCTGCCTGGCCGCCGTCGCCGCACCCGAGGACCGCGACGAGCTCCTCGAAGCCGCCCGCCGGGGCCCGGAGGGGTCCCGTGCCGCCGCTCTGCGCCACCTCGCCGACCGCCGCGACCGCGAGATCCTCGACCTGATCGAGGCCGCCGCCGACGACCCGCTGCCGAGGGTGGCCCACGTGGCGCTCGAAGTATTCGAACGCATGCGCTTCCCGGCGGCCCTGGACCGCGCCCGCCGATGGGCGGGGCGCGACGACGCCCTCGGCACCGCCGCCGCCCGCGTCCTCGCCTGCGCCGGCGGCCCCGACGACGCGCCCGCCGTGCTGACGGCGCTGCGCCGCCAGGTCCAGCGCGAGGGCCCCGACGCCGAGGGCCTGGCGGTCCTGGTCGAAGGGGTCGGCAGACATGCGATGGTCTGCGCCTCACCCCTGCTGCGGCACATCTACCGCGAGACCGCCTCCTCCCACCTGCGCGGGCAGGCGGCGCAGGCCCTGTCGGCGGCCGACCCGGCGTTCGCGGCGGGATTCGCCGTCGAATGCCTGTGGGACTGCGAGGAGACCACCCGGGAACTGGCCGCCCGCCACGCCACCATCGGTGACGTCCGCGTCCTGGCCCGCCTGCGCAGCCTCGCCGCCGACCCCGCCGAGGAGGCCGAGGTCCAGACCGCCGTTCGCGGCCGCCTCAGCTCGGGGGGACCCGCGCACTGAAGGGGGGCGGCTCCCGCGGGCTCGGGCTTCGCGGGAGCCGCCCGCCCGGGCCTGCGCGGGAGCCGCCACCCGGCGACTTCGCCGGGGCCGCACCCGGGCCTTCGCCGCGTGGCGCGTCCAACGCTCACGCGACGTTCTCCGGTGGGAAAGATCGACGTGCCCTGGCCAACGCCTGGCACCGAGACAACGGCGGTATGCGTGTCGCCATCGTCACCGAATCCTTCCCCCCCGACGTCAACGGGGTCGCCCACTGCGCAGTGCGCACGGCCGAGCACCTCGCCGCCCGCGGCCACGACACCCTGGTGGTCGCACCCTCGGTCGCGGAGCGGGCGGCACCCGCCGACGGCCCGTACCGCCTGGTGCATGTGCCGTCCGTGCCGTGGCCCGGATACCGCCAGGTCCGCGTCGCCCTGCCCACCCGCCGGGTGGCCGCCGCGCTGGCCGAGCACCGCGCCGACATCGTCCACCTGGCCAGTCCCTTCGTCCTCGGTGCCCGCGGTATGGCCGCCGCCGAGCGGCTGGGGCTGCCCGCGGTCGCCGTCTACCAGACCGACCTCGCCGGATACGCCCGCACCTACCTCGGGGTCGGCGGCGGCGCCGCCTGGCGGCGCATGCGGGCCCTCCACAGCGCGGCGGACCGCACCCTGGCCCCCTCCACGGCCGCGATGAGCGATCTGGTCGAGCACGGCGTTCCCCGGGTGCACCTGTGGCCGCGCGGTGTCGACTCCGAGCGGTTCCACCCCCGCCACCGCGACCCCGTGCTCCGCGCCGGGCTCGCCCCCGGCGGCGAACTGCTCGTCGGCTACGTCGGGCGGCTGGCGCCGGAGAAGCGCGTGGACCTGCTCGCCGGGGTGTGCTCTCTGCCGGGGGTGAAGGTCGTCGTCATCGGTGACGGGCCCAGCGAGCAGAGTCTGCGCGAGGCACTGCCGGGAGCGGTGTTCCCGGGCCGCCGCACCGGCGACGAACTGGCCGGGCTCTACGCGTCGCTGGACCTGTTCGTGCACACGGGGCCGCTGGAGACCTTCTGCCAGACGGTCCAGGAGGCCATGGCCAGTGGCGTCCCCGTCGTCGCACCCGCCGCCGGAGGCCCGCTCGACCTGGTGCACCACGGCACCACCGGTCTGCTGGTGCCCCCGCGCGACGGCGCCGCGCTGCGCGAGGCCGTGGCCGGGCTGGCGGCGGCTCCCGCCTCCCGAAGGGCGTTCGGCCGGGCGGGGCGCGCCGCGGTCGCCGCGAGGACCTGGGCCGCCGTCGGCGACCAGCTCCTCGGCCACTACGCCGAAGTGCTCGAGCAGCGCCGTCCCGCGCGCGTCCCCGGCGCCGTCACGGCGGCACGGCCGTACGGGCGGATCCGGCAGCGCGAGCGCGCACTCGTCTCCCGCGAAGGCAGCGTCGCATGAGCGGGGGACTGCGCATCGTCCGGCTCGCGAACTTCGTCACCCCGGTCTCCGGCGGCCTGCGCACCGCGCTGCACCACCTGGGCGCCGGTTACCTGGCCGCGGGCCACGAGCCCGTGCTCATCGTCCCCGGTCCCCGTTTTCACGACGAGCAGACCGCGCAGGGCCGGGTGGTGACCCTGCCCGGACCCGCCCTGCCCGGGACCGGCGGCTACCGCGTCCTGGCGGCGAGGGGACCCGTCGCCCGGCTCCTGGACGACCTGCGGCCGGACCGGCTGGAGGTGTGCGACCGCACCACCCTGCGCTGGACCGGGGCCTGGGCGCGCCACCACCGCATCCGGGCCGCGATGGTCTCCCACGAGAGCCTCGACGGCCTGCTGCGTACGTGGGGCGTTCCCCGCCCGGCGGTTCGGCGCACGGCCGACGCCCTCAACCTGCGCTCCGCCAGGACCCACTCGACGGTGGTGTGCACCACGCGGTGGGCGGCGGCGGAGTTCACCAGGATCGGGGTGCGCAACCTCGTGCACGCGCCGCTGGGTGTCGACCTCGCGCACTGCCGTCCGTCGCTGCACAGCGACGCCCTGCGCCAGTGGCACGGACGGGGCGAGGACGTCCTGCTGGCGATGTGCTCCCGTCTGTCGATGGAGAAACGGCCCGGCAGGGCGCTGGACGCCCTCGCGGCCCTGCGCGGACGCGGGGTGCGGGCGGCGCTCGTGGTGGCGGGGGAGGGACCGCTGCGCGCGCGGCTGACGCGGCGGGCGCTGGAGGAGAACCTGCCGGTGACCTTCCTCGGCCACGTCGCCGACCCGCGCGAACTCGCCGCTGTCCAGGCCTCGGCGGACGTCTGCCTGGCCCCGGGCCCGGTGGAGACGTTCGGTCTGGCGGCCCTGGAGGCGATGGCCTGCGGCACCCCGGCGGTCGTCAGCGCCTCGTCGGCGCTGCCCTCCATCGTGGGCGACGCGGGAGCGGCGGCCGCGGACGACGGCGAGTCCTTCGCCGACGCCGTCCTGCGCATCCTCGCCCGCCCGGAAGCATCCCGCCGCACCGCCGCCCGTGCCCGCGCCGAACAATTCGGCTGGCCCGCAGCGGTCGAGGCCTTCTTGAACGTGCACACGCGGGGCAGCCGAGAGAGCCGGGGAGCAGCACCCGCCCCGTCGACGCGGCCGCGTCTGACAGCGCGATGAGCCACCCCGGCGCACGCCCGGCGGCCGTCGGCGCGCCTGCGCCTCGGCGCTCTTCCCGCCCCCGGCGGCTCAGCCGAGCCGTGCGCGGTCCCGCGCCGCGCTCCTGACCGGGACGAAGCGCACGGCGGTGCCCGGGGCGGCCTGCGCTGCCGGGGCGAGGTCCGGCTCGGGGACCACGGCGATCACCGGGTAGCCGCCCGTCGTGGGGTGGTCGGCGAGGAAGACCACGGGGTGGCCGTCCGGGGGGACCTGGACGGCGCCCAGGACCATTCCCTCGCTGGGCAGTTCGCCCTTCACCGCGCGCTCCAGCGGTGGGCCCTCCAGGCGCAGGCCGATGCGGTTGCCGGCCGCCGACACGCGGTACGCGCCCGTCCCCAGCGTGCGCAGCGACCCGGCCGTGAACCAGTCGTCGCGCGGTCCCAGCACCACGCGCAGCACCAGTTCCCCTCCCGGTGCCCCGCCCGGGGGGCCGTCCAGGTGCGCCGCCGGGCCATGACGGTCGCCCAGCGGCACCACATCCGCGTCCTTGAGCGGCGCGGGGCCCAGGCCCGACAGCACATCGGTGCAGCGGCTGCCCAGGACCGGCTCCACGGCGACGCCCCCGGCGAACGCCAGATAGCTGCGCAGGCCGTGGACGGCGGGCCCCACCTCCAGCACCGAGCCCGCCGGGACGCGCACGGGCGCTCCCCAGGCAACCGGGCGGCCGTCCACCGTGACCGGCGCGGACGCTCCCGTCACGGCGGCGGTCACCGGTTCGCGGGGGCGTACCGCCACCCCGGTGACGGTGGTCTCCAGCGTGGCGGCCTCGGCGGGGTTGCCGGCCAGGCGGTTGGCGAGCCGGTGCGCCGGCGCGTCCAGCGCTCCTCCCCGCGGCACGCCCAGATGCGCGTAGCCCGTTCTGCCCAGGTCCTGAACGGTGGTCAGCACGCCCGCCCGGACGACCTCGATCCCGTTCACCCGTCCTCCATGACGAAGCGCACCCTCGTGCCCGGCGAGAGCAGCGCCGCCGGTTCGCGGTCCGGGTCCCACAGCGTCGAGCGGGTGGTGCCGATGAGCTGCCAGCCGCCGGGGGAGGAGCGCGGGTAGACACCGGTGTAGGGGCCGGCGAGGGCGACGGAGCCGGCGGGCACGGCGGTGCGCGGGGTGGAGCGCCGGGGCATGTGGTACTGCGCCCGGAGCCCGGTCAGATAGGCGAAACCGGGGGCGAATCCGCAGAACGCCACATGGTGCTCGACACCGCTGTGGACGCGTCCCACCTCCTCCTCCGCCACGCCCCACAGCGCGGCGACCTCGGCGAGGTCCGCGCCGTCGTAGCGCACGGGCACCTCCACCAGCGGACCGCTGCCCGCCTCCAGCCTCGGCACCTCCCACGAGGGCAGCTCCCCGGCCAGGGCGGCCGGGTCGTCGAGCCCGTCGAGCAGGACGGTGCGGGCGCCGGGAACGATCTCGCGCACTCCCGGCAGTTCCCCGGCGTCCCGGCGCCGCAGCACCTCCGCGTGGAACGCCTCGGCGTGCTCACCGGATTCGAGCTCGACCAGCAGGGCGTGCGAGCCCGCCGCCCGCACCGTCGCGGAGCCCGGGTGAAGGGCGTGCGCGCGGCCCGGACCGTTCATGCGAACGGCTCCAGCCGCACCCCGGCGGCCTGGAGGCTGCCGCGCACACGTACGGCCAGGCGCGCCGCCCCGGGCGTGTCACCGTGCAGGCACAGCGAGCGCGCCGCGACAGCGATCCGCTCGCCGCTCAGCGCGGTCACGACCCCGTCGCGGGCGATGTCGAGACTGCGCTCGACTACGGTCTCGGGCGAGGTGACGACCGCGCCGTGCTCGCTTCTCGGTACCAGCGTGCCGGACGCGGTGTAGGCACGGTCGGCGAACGCCTCGGCGACCACGGGCAGTCCCGCCTTCTCGGCGGCCCGGTGCAGGGCGGAGCCCCCCAGGCCCAGCACCGGCAGCGCTCCGCCCGCCCGCACCACGCCCGCCACCACGGCGGCGGCCTGTTCCTCGTCGCCCACGGCCCGGTTGTACAGCGCGCCGTGCGGTTTGACGTAGCAGACCCATGAGCCGGCCGACCTGGCGAACACCTGCAACGCGCCGATCTGGTAGGCGATCTCGTCCGCGAGCTCGTCGGACGGCACATCCATCGCCCGCCGCCCGAACCCGGCCAGATCGCGGTAGGAGACCTGCGCGCCGATCCGCACGCCCCGCTCGGCGGCCAGCTCGCACACCCGCCGCATGGTGGACGGGTCACCGGCGTGGAAACCGCAGGCGACGTTCGCGCTGGTCACGACCTCCAGCAGGGCCTCGTCGTCGGTCAGGCGCCAGCGCCCGAACCCCTCTCCCAGGTCCGCGTTCAGGTCGATCACCGGGTCGGACATGGCATCCCCATCGTTGGTCGTTCCCCTTGATCCGATCGTAGGGTCAGCCGCGCCGCCAACGGGGCTTTCACGGGACGCGGCAGCCGACGCCGTGCGGATCGGGCGGGGACGCCGTGCGGATCAGGGAGGACGCCGTGCGGATCGGGTGGGGACGCCGTGCGGATCGGAGGGGACGCCGTGCGGATCAGGGAGGACGCGGCGGAATCAGGGGCCGACCTCGGTCCTGGGCACCGCCGGGTGGACGTCGGCCACGAGCTCGCGAAGACGGCCGCTCACCACGTCCGGGCGCTCGGTCTGGAGCATGTGCCCGCAGCCCGCCTCGATGTGGACGCGGGCGTGCGGCAGGGCGGCGGCCAGCGCGCGGGTGTGGGACACGGGTGTGAGCTTGTCCAGCGAACCGCACAGGATGCTCACCGGCACGCCCGACAGCGCGGACAGCGCACGGCTCTTGTCGTGCGTCATGATCGCGGGGAAGAAGGCCGCGATCACCTCGATCGGCGTGTCGTGGATCATCCGGGCGCACTCCAGGACGGCCTGGCGGGGCGGGCGCACTCCGAAGAGGAAGCCCCGCACCTGGCGCCGGTGCAGCGCCGCGGTCGGGGGAGCCAGGCGCCGCAGCCGTTCGAAGCGGGCCGGGTGGCGGGCGGCATGGGCGAGAAACGCGCCCTGGCCGCGGCGCACCGCCCTCGCCAGTCCCGGCACTCGTCCGGGCGGGGGCACGGAGAGCCCGCCCGCGGATGTCCCGGTGAGCAGGACGCCGACGACCCTCCCGCCGAACAGTTCGGGCCGTGACGCGGCCAGCGCCATGACGGTCATTCCGCCCATGGAGTGCCCCACCAGCACCACGGGCCCTTCCGGCGCGGTCTGCGCCAGCACCCTGGCGAGGTCGTCGCCGAGCAGGTCGATCGAGAGCACGGCGGCTCCGCGCTCCGAACGCCCATGGCCGCGCTGGTCGTAGGTGACGGTGCGCACCGGGTGCTCGGCCCCGGTGGCGGTCAGCGCCGCCACCTGCGCCGCCCATGAGGCATGGGTGAGCGTCCAGCCGTGGGCGAGGACCACGGTGAGCGGGGCGTCGTCTGGACCTTCGACGACGGCATGGAGCCTGGTGCCGTCGGATGTGCGCACATGCGTGGACCGCGCCATGCCGGCGTCCGCCTTCCTCAGAGGTTACCCTCCGGTAACCGTAGGGACGGGGCGACTTGGCGTCAACGGTGCCGAACGCATGTTGCAGGGTCCCGCATTGCCGCCCATCCACCGCAACCGTGCCGAATCGATCGTTGTCGGTGCGACCGCCTAATCTGTGCGTCGTGACCGCAACCGTCCACCACCAGACGCCCCCGGGCGCCCCGCGCCCCGCGCCGGGCCCAGCGGCCGACGAGGGCCTCGCCCGCCGCCTCAAGGCGCTGGCCTGCACCGCGCCGCTGCACGACCTGGACGTGCGCAAGGCGAATCTGGCGGGGGAGTACACCGTCTACTCCATGGCCGAGGTGGCGCTCGCCTCCATCGACCTGGTCACGCTCAACATGGACTTCGACACCGGCGCCGATCACGAGCAGGTCGTCGCCCGGCTCCTGCCGAGGGTCGCCGCGCAGGCCCCGCGGCGCCCCGCCGCCGAGCACGAGCGCGTCGCCCGCTGGGTCCTGGAGAACCTGATCAACGTGGGCAGTGTCGACCGCGGCTTCCGCGCCGTTTACGGCACCTTCGGCCCCGACGGCGCCTATGTGCGCCGCGACTACGACTTCAAGCTCGTCGAAGAGGTGCCGGGCCCCGACGGCGGGGTCTATCTGCGCACCACCGACGAAGCCGTCAACGTACTGGTGGGGGCGCTCGACACCGACGTCGCCAGCGCCCAGATCGCCGCCGAGGTCAAGCTCGAGGTGCTCATCGAGCGGGGCCGGCTCGCCGACGCCCAGCTCGCCGCCGAACAGGCCCGCTACCGCACCGTCCAGTACGCCGAATCGCTGCGCCGGGCGCTGGAGGCCACCCGGCGCAATGTCCGGGCCGTCGACTGGCTGCGCGCGGTCCCCGACCTCATCGCCGAGGCACTCGACCACGTCGCCGACCGCTACCGGCACGAGAACGCGATCCTCACCAACATCCGCCGCGTGCGCGACGAGGCCGAGGCCGTCGACCACCGCACCGGCGAGCACAAGCGGCGCGCCGCCGAGCTCGTGGACATAGTCAAGGACTGCATCCGGCGCCACACCCAGTTGCAGTCCCGGCTGCTCGAGGCCGGGCCGCTCTTCCGTGCCGAGCAGGACCGCCAGGCGTTCGCGGCGCCGCCCGCACGGGCCGGGACCGACCTCTACGGGCAGCTGCTCGGGCCCCTTCTGCCGCTGCCGGTCGAGCGCGCGTCCAAGGTCACCGACGCCTTCTTCGCCTCCGGCACAGGTCTGCGCACCCCCGCCGCGGCCCGGGTCTGCGACCTCGTGGACGGCCTGCTGACCCCGCCGCTGGAGCGCGAGCACCTCGGTGCGCTGATGCCGGAGCCGGACCTGGTGGCCACGCCCGACGACAGCCGGTTCTCGGACGAGCAGATGGACACCGCGCTGCATCTGCTCGACCTGCCCCCGGACGCGCCCAGACGGCTGTCCGGTCTGCTGGCCGAGGCCCGGCGGTCCGATCCGGAACTCCCGTATCTGCTCGCCCTCCTCGCCGTGCACGCCGCCAGCCCGCCCGTCGGTGTCGCCTACCGGCAGGGGGAGGAGCGGCTGCTGTTCGCGGTGGACGACGGGACGCCGCTGGACGACCCGGAGTTCGGCGGCGCCGACCTCATCGTCGGCACCGCGACGCTCGACGCGGCCGCGATGGCGGCGGAGCGGGCCTCATGACGCTCCGGCAGGACAGTCAGGGACCGCACCGCACGCACCGCACGGCGGGCATCCACGGCACTGCGGGCACGCTCGGGCCCGGCACTCGCGCACACGCCGCGGAGGCACAGACCGCAGATCAGCACACCGCGGGGGCATACACCGCGGAGGCACAGACCGCAGATCAGCACACCGCAGGGAGGGAGGCACGACCGTGAACGACACCGCAGATCCGCACACCGCTGCCGAGCAGGACAGGTACGCGGACCGGCACGACGAGCACGACACCGGCGCGCGGCCCCCCGGGGCCGGGGCCGTCACCCCGGCCGACGCCGCGGACGCCTCCCGGCTGGTCTCGTTCGGACTCCAGCCCAAGCTGCTGCCCGCCCGCGACCTCGAGTACGCCGAGCTCATCCGCCGCCACCGCGACGACCCCGCCTTCGCCCGCCTCGCCGACGCCGTGGCCACCGGTCTCGGCCTCGTCGTCCTCGAGGTCTCGGCACGCGCGGGAATGGCGCTGGCCGCAGCCGAGGACTCCGTCTTCTCCGTGCGCATGGGCGACTACTCTCGCCGCGCCGCCTCGGACTCCACCGACCGCTTCCTGCACGGCCTGGCGCATCTCGCGGTGGCGGCGATGGCGTTCCCGCGCCCCGAGGACCTCGCCGACGACGGCTACATCGGACGGATCACGGTCAACGGCGTGGACTCGTTCGTCCGCCAGGCCTGCCGCCGCCTGGAGGAGCGTGCCGAGGAGGCGGGGGAGAACACCGACCCGGCCTCCGACGCCCCCGGCCTCGAAGCCGCCTGGCGGGTCTACACCCGGCGCAGCGCCACCGGCGCCACCAAGGACGCCCGGCGCCTGTCCGGCTCCACCATAGGAATCATCGGCAAGGCGGTCGCCTTCCTCGTGGATTCGGGCTTCCTGCAGAAGACCGCCGACGACGCCGGCGGCACCTACCGCACCACCGCCCGCTACCAGTTGCAGGTCCGCGACCTCGCGAGCAGCGCCGCCATGGCCGAACTGCTCGAACTCGGCGTCGTCCCGGTCAGTGACGGCACCGCCGCTCTGGCACCCGCGGACGACAGCGACGAGCTGGTCGCCGACGCCGGCCTGCCCTTCCACTCCCACTAGCCCCACCGCCGACCCACCAACCAGCCCACTCCGACTGGCGAGAAGACACACATGTACGAGCTGTCCCGGGTACGCCTGTACTCCATCGGACCAGCCGGCGCACGCTACGCCGACACGGTCCTGGACCTGCGCGGAGTCGGCGAACCCGTGGCGGAGCCGGCGCCGCTCCAGGTCGACCTGTTCGGTGAGGAGCCCTCCGGCCCCCGGCGGCGGCCCGCCCCCGCGGGTGTGCTCTTCCTGGAGAACGGCGGCGGCAAGTCCGTCCTGCTCAAGCTGATCTTCTCCGTGATGCTGCCCGGCCACCGCAACACCCTCGGCGGCGCCAGCTCCGGAGTGCTGCGCAAGTTCCTGCTCGCGGACGACTGCGGCCATGTCGCCCTGGAGTGGCAGCACACCCTCACCGGCGAACTCGTCGTCGTCGGCAAGGTCAGCGAGTGGCGCGGCCGCCAGGTCTCCTCCGACCCCCGCAAGTTCGCCGAGAGCTGGTACTCCTTCCGGCCGGGCCCCGGCCTGACCCTGGACTCGCTGCCGGTCGCCGAGGCCGCGGGCATCGCCGTGCCCTCACCGGACGGCAGCCCCACCACCGCGCGAGGCCGCCGCCGCACGATGAAGGGCTTCCGTGACGCCCTCACGGAGGCCGGACGGGCGTACCCCCATCTGGACATCGTCTGGGAAGAGATCCACGAGCGCTGGAACGAGCACCTGGGCGCCCTGGGCCTGGACCCCGAACTCTTCCGCTACCAGCGGGAGATGAACGCCGACGAGGGCGAGGCCGCCGGCCTGTTCGCGGTGAAGAACGACTCCGACTTCACCGACCTTCTCCTGCGGGCCGTCACCGACACCCGTGACACCGACGGGCTCGCCGACCTCGTCCACGGCTTCGCCAACAAGCTGGGCCGCCGCGCCGAGCTCACCGCCGAACGGGACTTCACCGCGGGCTCGCTGGAACTGCTCAGCCGTATCGTCGAGGCCACCGCCGCCCGCGACGGCTCCCGCGAGATCCACACCCTCTCCGAGCGCCGCGCCCGCCAGCTCGCCCGCAGGCTCACCGCACGGGCCGGTGAGGAACGGGCCAGGGCCGCGCACCTGGAGGAACAGGTCGCCACCGCCGCCGAAGCCGTCGCCGAGGCCGACTCCCGACGCGCCCACGCGGCGCTCATCGCCGCCGAACTCGCCCACCGCCACGCCTCGCTCGCTCTCGGCTCCGCCGAGAAGGACGCCGCCGCGCTGCGCCGGGAACTGGCCGACGCCCGCACCGCCCATTCCGCCTGGCAGGCCGCCGAGTCCGTCCTGCGCCACCGCGCCGCCGCCGACCGCTCGGCCCGGGTGGCCGCCGCGATCCAGGAGGCCGAGCGGGACGCGGCCCCCGCCCTCGCCGCGCGTGCCAAGGCGGCGGCCGAGCTGGTGCGTGCCCTGGACTGCGCCGCCGAGGCGGCCGAGGAGGCGGCCGACGCCGAGGAGGAGCGCGCGTCCGCCCTGCAGACCGGCTCCGAGACCTCCCACCGAGACGCCACCGCCGCGGCCACGGCAGCGCAGAAGGCCCGCAGCGAGGCCGAGCATCTGCGCCAGCGCCTGGCCGAGGTCGGACAGGAGACCGCGGAGGCCGTGCGCGCGGGCTGGCTCGACGACACCGCGCCCGACGCGGACCCCGCTCGCGCGGCGCTGGAGGCCGCGGAGAACAGCCGGGCCGCGGAAGCCGCTTGGGAGCAGGCCAGGGCCGCCGCCGACGAGGCGGGAGCCCGCAGCCGCGAGGCAGCGGGTGCGCAGGCACGCGCGGACCTGGCCTCGGCCCGCGCCGCCGACGCCCTCGCCGCGGCCAGGGCCGCCCGCGCCGCTGAGCTGCGCGCCACCCGCGCCCTCACCGACGACGAACGCCTCACCGAACTCCTCGGCCTGGCGGCACGGCGGCCGGCCCCCGGCGTGGGCATCCCGGCGGCCAGGACCAGCCCGGAGCCGGGCGGCCCCCCGGCCGCGCCGGCCCCGGGCGACGGGGAGGCCAGTACGGGCGGGCAGGCCGATACAGAGGCCACTGCGTCCGGGGCCTCCCCCCGGACCCATGGCGACGACACGGCGCTCACCCCCGAGCTCCTCGACTCCGCCGCCGAGGACCTGCGGGAGCTGCTGGACGACGTGGTCGCCCGCGCCGAGCGGCAGCTGTTCGACCTGCGTACCGGCGCCGCGGAGGACTCCCGCATCCTCGCCGCGCTCGGCGACGGCGGACTGCTGCCGCCCGGACCCGATGTGCTGGCCACCGTGGAGTATCTGGGCGAGCACGGCATCCCCGCCCTGCCCGGATGGCGCTATCTCGCCCAGGCCGTCGATCCCGTCGACCACGCCGCCGTGCTCGCCGCCCGCCCCGAGCTCGTCGACGGCGTCGTCGTCACCGATCCCTCCACCTACCGCCGGGCCCGTGAGGTCCTGTCGACCGCCGCGTTGCTGCCCCGCAGCGCGGTCGCCGTCGGTACCAGCGCCGCCCTGCTCGCACCGCCTCCGCCGTCGGTCGGCAGCGGCGAACCGGAGGTGTTCCTCGTCCCGCCGAACCCGGCGATGCACGACGAACTCGCCGCCGACGACGAGCGCCAGGCCCTGCGCACCCGGGCCACCGGACGCGAGGAGGAGATCCGCGCGCTCGCCGCCCGGCTCTCCGCCGACCGGGCCCTGGCCGGGCGCCTGGCCTCGTGGCGCGCCGCCTGCCCGCCCGGCCGCCTCGCCGAGTCCGCGCTGGCCGTCGAACAGGCCCGCACGGCCGCCGCCGACGCGCATGAGCAGCTGGCCGCCGCACGCGCCGACGCAGCCGACGCGGAACAGGCCGCGGCCGACGCGCTGGTGGTGCGTGAACAGCGCCAGGAGGCAGCCCAGCGGGCCCGCCGCCGCGCCGACGCCCTCGCGGGGCTCGCCCACCGGCTGCGTGAGCGCGCCAACTGGACCCGCCGCACCCGTGAACTCAGCCAGGACAGCGCCGAGGCCGAGGCCCGCGCGGCCGCCTGCCTCGCCCGCGCCCGCGCGGCCGACGAGGACCGGCGCGCGGCGCAGCGCGCGGCCGACGACGCCCGCCGCACCGCCCGTACCCTGCGCGCCGAACGGGCCGAGATCGCCGGCGCCGCCGACAGCGCTGACCGCACCGGCACCGACGAGCCGCCCCGTGCCTCGCTGCCCGCCCTGCGCGAGGCGTACCGGGCGGCCTCCCAGCTCTACGAGAAGGTCGGCGTGGGCGCCGACCTGCGCGCCGAACAGGCCCGCGCCGAGAGCGCGGAGAGCGCCGCGCGCGCCGAGCTGGACCGGCTGACCAACAAGGTCCGCACCCGCGCCGCCGGCCTGCTCGAGGGTCCCGACGGGGCCGACGGCCCGTCACGCCAGGCCGCCGCCGCCCGTGTCGAGACCCTGATGCAGACCATTGAGAGCCGCGCGTCGGCGGCGAGTGAGCAACTGGGCCGTCTGCGGGCCGAGGCCGAACGCCACGCGCCCGCCCACGGCGACGCCCACACCGAGCTTCCCGAAGACCTGCTCCCGAGCGACACCGAGCACGCCCAGACGCTCCTGCGCGCCGCCACCGGCAGGCTCGCCGAGTGCACCGACGCCCACGAGGCCGCATGTGCCGAGCACACCGAGCTGGTGCGGGCCGGCCACGCCGCCGAGGACCGCGCTTCGGGGTTCGACGAGGTGGCGGCGCTCCTGCGCGATCTGCTGCGCGACGGCCCGCACTCCTGGGCACAGGGGGAGGACGGGGTCCCGGAGGCCGGGCCCTATCCGGGCGACCTGGCGGCCGCGCGGGCCGCCGCGGCCGAGGCCCGCCGCTCCCTGCGTGGCTGCGCCGCGGACCTGTCGGCCGCCGAATCGGCCGTCAGGGAAGCCTGCGACATCCTCATCAGGCATGCCAACGCCGCCCGCTACGAGCAGGTGCGCACCCCCGCGCGCCAGCAGATCAGGGAACTGCCGGCCGCCTCGCTGCCCGATCACGCCGCCGCGTGGGCCGCCGCGTTCGCGCCGCGCCTGAGAGTGCTGACCGACGAGCTGGAACAGCTCATGCGCAACCGCGACAGCATCGTCGACCGGCTGCGCGGCCTGGTGGAGGCGTCCCTGGACACCCTGCGCTCGGCGCAGCGGCTGTCCCGTCTGCCGGAGGGGCTGGGGGAGTGGTCGGGGCAGGAGTTCCTGCGGATCCGCTTCGAGGACCCGGACCGGGCCACGCTCACCGAGCGCCTCGGCGAGGTCATCGACGAGGCCACCCGCGCGGCGGTCAAGAAGAGCGGCCCGGGCCAGAAGGCGGACTGGGGACGCCGTGACGGCATGTCCTTGCTCCTGCGCGGAGTGCATGCCGCGCTCGCTCCCAGGGGCGTGGCGGTGGAGATCCTCAAACCGGACGCCGTGCTTCGTGCCGAGCGGGTGCCGGTGGGCCAGATGGGCGACGTGTTCTCCGGAGGGCAGTTGCTCACCGCGGCGATCGCCCTGTACTGCACGATGGCCGCGCTGCGCAGCAACGACCGCGGGCGGGACCGGCACCGCCACGCGGGCACGCTCTTCCTGGACAACCCCATCGGCCGGGCCAACGCCGCCTACCTGCTGGAGCTCCAGCGCTCCTTCGCGGACGCGCTGGGAGTGCAGCTGATCTACACGACGGGGCTGTTCGACACCACCGCGCTGGCGGAGTTCCCGCTCGTCGTGCGCCTGCGCAACGACGCGGACCTGCGCGCGGGGCTGAAGTACATCAGCGTCGAGGAGCACCTGCGGCCCGGACTGCCGGTCCAGGAACCCGGGGAGGAAGTGGTGCACGGCGAGATCACCGCGACCCGGATGTTCCGCAGGCCTCCCGAACGATGAAGCGGGCGGCTGTCGCGGCGGGTCAGGCGGCCCGGGACGACAGGTGCTGCGGGGAGCCCGTGGCGCGGCCCTCGTGCGAGCGGCGGGCGAGGCCGAGGTGTCCGCGCGCGGGACGGGCGGCGCTGCTGGGAGTGGACACCACCCCGTGGCGTTGGACGTGCACCTGCCGGGTCACCCACACATCGAGCACCGCCCAGGTGGCCACTATCGTGCTCACCACGGCGGCGAGCGTCGCCGGAGCGGCGATCCAGGACCCGCCGAGCGTGCCCAGCACCGCGACATTGACCTCGATCAGCGTGACCGCCCCGATCAGGAACGCGCGGACAGCGGACCGGCGTACGGGATCCGCCATGCGCTGCCTGCCGACGCGCTCCTCCTCCCACAGGGTCCCCCGGCCCTGTCCCTGATTGACGAAGGCACGATCCAGTGCCTCGCCTTCCTGCACCACACTCATGACTCAACCCCCATGATTCGCAATCGACACGGACAGGTCGTCCCGACTCGGTACACCCTGCCCGGAACCCAGGACTCCATTCCGGAAGTGCCGCGATCCCCTCGCCGGGTCTCCCCACCCCTGAACCGAAGATCCCCCGTATGGCTCGCGCGGACGTCTCATCCGGCCTCGAACAGCGAGGTCGATGGGTACGGCCCTCACTTGATCCGACGGGTGAATCGCCCCGAGGGTTCCCGCGGCGGCGCGCAAAAGCGCTCATCCGGCCCGCGCCGATGGGCCGCTGTCCGCCGCCGTCCGCCCCGCCGTGCCCCTGCCCGCGCTCCGGGCCCGGGCCGCGCGGACGGCCGCGCGGACGGCAATGCGGACGGCAATGCGGACACTTCGGGCAGTGAGTCGGTCCGTGGTCACGGCGCGGTGTCCGGATATCGCCCCTCGGCGCGGTGCTCCCGTATCCGGCAGGCGTGAATCGGCGTCCGCGCGCGGGGGGGAGCTGTCGTCGTGTGCCGGCTTGTCCGGCTGTGGCGGATGCGGTGTCCGGGGGCCCGCACCCCGGTCCCACCAGGGCGGGCTCCCGGCCGCGCTCCTGTACAGGCCAGCCGTGCGCGAAGGCGCAGCGGCCATGGCCTGAAGCGGTCCTCCGGCCATGGCCGCACAACGGCACGGACGCGGCTTTTGCGTGCCCGCGCACCCGTGCGGACACGTTTCAGCGCGGTGTGACCCGGCGCCATCACGAACCGTGTACCGAATAATTACAGTCAGAGTTGCGTCCGTACCCATTCAACGGTCAATCAAAACACGGTGGATCGGGGCGGGGATGTCCGGAGATCACAGGACAATTGGCCATGTTGCGTACCACTTGACGTGCTCAAATAGCGCCGGAACAGGCTTCGATGCGTTCATCGGTCAGTAGTAAGCTCGCGCCGTTTGATAACCCCCTGTCCCGGCATGAAGGTTGTACGCAGACGATGCGCTCTCGCGGGAGATCGATCCGCCGGAAGATCGTGGCACTGCTGTCGGTGCCCCTGGTGTCCCTCGTGGCCGTGTGGGCCGTCGCGGCGGTCGACGCGGCCGAAGAGGTCATGGGCATCACGGACGTCAAGGCCATGAACAAGACGTTCGGCCGCCCGCTCGACGGCCTGATGGCGACCATGCAGTCCGAACGGCGCGACGCGCTGCTCTACCTCGCCGACCCCCGGCACCGCGGAGCCCTCGACGACCTGCGCCGGGCCCAGGACAGCACCGACCGGAGCCGGGAGGTGCTGCTCGCCGCCGCGAGGAACCCCGACGACCGCTCGATGCTCAACTCCGGCCAGCGAAGGCGCCTGGACTCCCTCAAGACCGAGCTCAACGGGCTCGACGGGCTGCGCCAGCAGGTCAGCTCGCGCGAGATGACCCGTGCCAAGGCGTTCGACGGCTACTCGCGGATCATCGACGGAGGCTTCCTCCTCTTCGCCGACCTCAACGCCGGCATCAACGACAAGCTCGCCAAGCACATACGCACCATCGTCAGCGTCAGCCGGGCCCAGGACGCCGTGACCCGCGAGGACGCCCTCGCCTCCGCGGCACTGGCCTCCGGCCGCATGTCGGGACCCGAATTCCGGTACCTGTCCGACGCGGTGGCCGAACAGCGCGTGCTGCTGCGCATCCATGTCCCCGAACTCCCGCTGCCCGCCGACCGCAAGGCGTACAGGGACTTCACCGCGAGTGCCAACGGCAGGGCGCTGCACGACATGGAGGAGTCCCTGATCAGCGCGGGCGCGGGCGGCGCGCCCCGCGCGGTCGACGCCGAGCGCTGGACCTCCACGCTGGCCGCCGCCGGCAAGGACCTCACCCGGATCAAGATGGCGAGCGTGGGCCGCTTCACCGACCGCTCCCAGGCGTACGAGGACCGCACCAACATCTACGCCGCCGCCGTCATCGTCCTCGGTCTGATCGCCGTCCTCGCGTCTCTCGTCATCTCCTTCCGTATCGGCCGCAACCTCGTGCGCGACCTCACCCGGCTGCGCAAGGCCGCCCTGGAGCTGTCGGGCAACCGCCTGCCGCGCGTCATGCGCCGCCTCGCCTCCGGTGAGGAGCTGGACGTCGAGGCGGAGATCCCGCCCATCGCGTTCCGCGAGGGCCACGACGAGGTCAGCCAGGTCGGCCAGGCGTTCAACGACGTCCAGCGGGCCGCCGTCGAAGCGGCCGTCAAACAGGCCGAGATGCGCCGCGGGGTCTCCGAGGTCTTCGTCAACCTCGCCCGCCGCAGCCAGGTACTCCTCCACCGCCAGCTCACGCTCCTCGACACCATGGAGCGCCGCACCGAGGACGCCGAGGAACTCGCCGACCTGTTCCGCCTCGACCACATGACCACCCGTATGCGGCGGCACGCCGAGGGCCTGGTCATCCTCTCCGGCGTCGCCCCGGCCCGCGCCTGGCGCAACCCCGTCATGCTCATCAACGTGGTCCGCGCCGCCGTCGCCGAGGTCGAGGACTACGAGCGCGTCGAGGTCCGCCGCATGCCCCGTGTGGCCCTTACGGGCGGCGCGGTCGCCGACATCACCCACCTCGTCGCCGAACTGGTCGAGAACGCCACGGTGTTCTCCCCGCCCCACACACATGTCCAGGTCCACGGCGAGCAGGTGGCCAACGGCTTCGTCCTCGAGGTCGACGACCGCGGCCTCGGGATGCCCGCCACCACGCTCCTCGAGGCGAACCAGCGCCTCGCGGAGACACCGGAGTTCGAGCTCTCCGACACCGACCGGCTCGGCCTGTTCGTGGTCAGCCGCCTCGCACAGCGCCATGGCGTGCGGGTCTCCCTGCGCCAGTCCCCCTACGGCGGCACCACCGCCGTCGTCCTCATCCCCAACTCCCTGCTGACCGAGAGCCCGTCGTCCTCGACCACCGCCGAGCGCAGGGCTCCCGGCGCGGCCGGCGAGGCGGACTACGACGAGGACGAGGGCTTCGACGAGGCTCCCGCCATGCGGACCCGGGCGGCCTTCCGCGAATGGGGGCTCGGCCCGGTCGACGCCCCCGCCGAGGCCGCGCCCGTCCCCACGGCCCGCCAGGAGCAGCGGGAGGTGCAGCCCGTCTCCGCGCAGGCCCGCGAGGACGGCCCCGGGGAGCGCACGGCCGACCGCACACCGGGAGGGCTGCCGCGCCGCCGCCGCTCCCCGGTCCTCGTCGCGGACCGCGGCCGTACCGTCGAGGGCGCGCCCCCCGCCCGCTCCGAGTCTCGGCACGCCCGGACCGAGCCCGCTCCCGACCACGGCCAGGCCTCCGCGTCCGCCGACCCCGCACTGCCCAGCGCCCGGCCGGGCGCGGGCAGCAACGAGTACGGGCTGCCCCGGCGAGTGCGCCAGGCGAACCTCGCACCGCAGCTGCGCGCGGCCCAGGCCGAAGCGGCGGCAGCGGCCCAGGAGGCCCCGCCCGCTCGGGAGCGTTCGGCCGACGAAGTACGGTCCCGGATGGCGTCGTTCCAGCGTGGGTGGCAGCGCGGACGCAACGCCACCGAAGACACCGAGGACGCAGAAGGCGGCCCACACGGGGACCGGGCCGACTCCACGGACGGCCCGGGCGTGACGTCACCACGATCCAGTACAGAAAGGGACGGTCGATGACCGCATCGGCGAATCCGACGGGGGAGCTGAACTGGCTTCTCGACGACCTCGTTTCGCGCGTCAGAAACATCCGCAAGGCCCTAGTGCTCTCCAGCGACGGGCTGGCCACCGGCGGATCACAGGGTCTGTCACGTGAGGACGCCGAACACCTGGCGGCCGTCGCCTCCGGATTCCACAGCCTGGCCAAGGGGGTCGGGCGGCACTTCAAGGCGGGCTCGGTCCGTCAGACCATGGTCGAACTCGACGACGCCTTCCTCTTCGTCACCGCCGCGGGCGACGGAAGCTGCCTCGCCGTACTCGCCGACGCCGAAGCGGACGTCGGCCAGATCGCCTACGAGATGACACTTCTCGTCAAGCGGGTCGGGGCCCATCTGGCCACCGCCCCGCGAGACGGCATACCGACAGGGGGGTGACACCGGCTCATGGCATCAGACGCGGACACACGATGGTACGACGACGAGGCCGGAGCGGTGGTACGGCCTTACGCGATGACCCGTGGCCGCACCAGAAGCGCGGCCGAGGAGAAGCTCGACCTGATCGCCCTGGTCCTCGCCGAGGCCGGTGGGACCGGCGACATCGAGGACCTGCCCGACCTGACGCTCACCCCTGAGCACCTCGACATCATCGAGGTGTGCACGGCCGAGGCGATGTCCGTCGCGGAACTCGCGGCGGAGACCGACCTGCCCGTGGGTGTGGTCCGGGTGCTCGTCGGCGACCTGATGCACGCGGAACTGGTCCGTGTCAGCCGCCCCGTCCCCCCGGCCCAGCTTCCCGACGAGAGGATCCTGCGCGAGGTGATCAATGGTCTTCGGGCGCTCTGACCGACGCCGGCAAGAACCGGAGCAGGCGCCCGTGGCGCTCAAGATCCTGGTCGCGGGCGGCTTCGGCGTGGGCAAGACCACCCTCGTCGGAGCGGTCAGCGAGATCAAGCCGCTGCGCACCGAGGAGGCGCTCAGCGCCGCCGGTGAGCCGGTCGACGACACCGCGGGGGTCGAGCAGAAGACCACCACCACGGTGGCCATGGACTTCGGGCGCATCACCGTCCGCGAGGGGCTCGTCCTCTACCTGTTCGGCACCCCGGGCCAGGACCGTTTCTGGTTCCTGTGGGACGAGTTGGCGCAGGGGGCGCTGGGCGCCGTGGTCCTGGCCGACACCCGCAGGCTCGAGGACTGCTTCGCCGCGGTGGACTACTTCGAGCGGCGGGGGATCCCGTTCGCCGTCGCGGTCAACTGCTTCGAGGGAGCCCGCAGCTTCCCGGCGGAGGCCGTACGGGACGCCCTCGACCTGGACGAGCACGTGCCCGTGGTCGCGTGCGACGCCCGCGAGCGGGAGTCCGCCAAGGAAGTGCTCATCGCCGTGGTCGAGCACGCCCTGCGGCGCTCGGCCGAGGCACGCGCCTCCGAGCCGGTTCCCGCCCCGTAGGCGGCCATCTCCTACGCCCACAGCGGCACCGACGGCAACGGCAGAACGGACCTCGTCTCCGGCGACACCCCAACCGTCTCCGGCTCAACGCGGGCACCGGCACGGCACGTTCGCCAACGCGTCGAGGCCGGGGACGCCACGTACTGGAAGCACTGGGCGTCCATCGCCTCACCGGGCATGCCATGCGGCGCGCCCGCCACCCGCACGCGGAACGTGCGGGCGGCGGGCGCGACCGTCGCGAGTTCCCGGGCCGTGGGCCCGGACCGGCCCTACTGTTCGTCGTCGTCGAGCCAGCCGAAGCTGCGCTCCACGGCCTTGCGCCAGTTGCGGTACTCCCGCTCGCGCACCGACGCGTCCATGCGCGGCGTCCACTCCGCCGCGCGCTTCCAGTTCGCCCTCAGCGCGTCCAGGTCCGGCCAGAATCCGACCGCGAGACCGGCCGCGTAGGCCGCGCCCAGGCACGTCGTCTCCGCGATTATCGGCCGGATCACCGGCACGTCCAGCACATCCGCCTGGTGCTGCATCAGCAGATTGTTCGACGTCATACCGCCGTCGACCTTCAGTGAGGTCAGCTGCACCCCCGAGTCCTGGTACATCGCGTCCACCACCTCGCGGGTCTGCCACGACGTGGCCTCCAGCACGGCCCGTGCCAGATGGGCCTTGGTGACGTACCGGGTCAGCCCGGTGACCACACCCCGGGCGTCACCGCGCCAGTAGGGCGCGAACAGACCGGAGAACGCGGGCACGATGTAGGCCCCGCCGTTGTCCTCCACGCTGCTCGCCAGCGTCTCGATCTCGGCCGCGGTGCTGATGATCCCCAACTGGTCGCGGAACCACTGCACCAGTGCGCCGGTGATCGCGATGGCCCCTTCCAGGCAGTACACCGGGGCCTCGTTGCCGATGCGGTAGCCCATGGTGGTCAGCAGGCCGCTCTTGGACGGCACCGGCCGGTTGCCGGTGTTGAGCAGCAGGAAGCTGCCCGTTCCATAGGTGTTCTTCGCCTCGCCCACGTCGTAGCAGGTCTGCCCGAAGATCGCCGCCTGCTGGTCGCCGAGCGCGGAGGCGACGGGCACACCGGCGAGCTGCCCGGTGCCCGTGCCGTACACCTCCGAGGAGGAGCGGATCTCGGGGAGGATCGCCTCGGGCACGTTCATCGCCTCGAGGATGGCCGGGTCCCACTGGAGGGTCTCCAGGTTCATCAGCATGGTGCGCCCGGCGTTGGTGACGTCGGTGACGTGGACACCGCCGTCGGTGCCGCCGGTGAGGTTCCAGATCAGCCAGGAGTCGATGGTGCCGAACGCGATCTCGCCGTTCTCCGCGCGGCGCCGCAGCCCGGGCACGTTGTCCAGGAGCCAGGCGGCCTTCGGACCGGAGAAATAGCTGGCGAGGGGCAGTCCCGTGGCGTCGCGGAAGCGGTCCTGCCCGGCGTCCCCGCCGAGCTGGGTGCACAGCGAGGCGGTACGGGTGTCCTGCCAGACGATCGCGTTGTGCACCGGCTTGCCGGTGGCGCGGTCCCACAGCACGGTGGTCTCGCGCTGGTTGGTGATGCCGAGTGCCTTGAGCTGGTCCGCCCGGATGCCGGCCTTGGCGAGGGCCCCCGCCACCACGGCCTGCGTCTTGGACCAGATCTCGGTGGCGTCGTGCTCCACCCAGCCGGGCTTGGGGAAGAGCTGGCGGTGCTCGCGCTGGTCGACGGCCACGGTGCGGCTGTCGGCGGCGAAGATGATGCAGCGGCTGGAGGTCGTTCCCTGATCGATGGCGGCGACGAACGAATCGGTCATGTCAGCCTCACTGGCTTGGTCGAGCCGGTCGGATCGTGCGAGAGCCGGCCCTACGAGGTCGGGAAGAGGACGTCGAGTAAGAGGACGGCTGGTCGAGGCGGTCGAGTCGAGGCGGTCGAGTCGGGGAGGTCGAGTCGGGGACGTCGGAGCGGGAACTTCGGGACGGGCCTGGAGCCGGGGCCTTGGAGCCGGGCCTTGGAGATGGGGGCTTGGAGCCGGGGCCTTGGAGACGGGGGCTTGGCTTGGAGCCGTGGGCTCGGAGACGGGATTCGGAACGGACGGGATCTCAGAATGCCGCGTTGAACAGCCCAGCCGCAGCCGCCGCCCCGATGAGTGGCCCGGCGACCGGAATCCAGGAGTAGCCCCAGTCGGAGGTGCCCCTGCTGTGCGGGAGCAGGGCGTGTACGACACGCGGCCCTAGGTCGCGGGCAGGGTTGATGGCGTAGCCCGTCGGCCCGCCGAGGGACAGGCCTATCCCGACGACGAGGAACGAGACGATGAGCACACTGGTGCCGCTCTCGCCGAGCCCCTTGGTCAGGCCGAACGCCAGGACGCCGAGGACCAGGGCGAAGGTGGCGATGATTTCGCTGACCAGGTTCTGCCAGGTGTTCCGGATCTCCGGGATGGTGGAGAAGATGCCGAGCGTGTCGTCCTCCTCGTTGGCGGCGAACTGCCCGTAGTACACCAGCCAGGCCAGGGCCGCGCCGATCATGGCGCCGAGGAACTGCCCGAGCAGGTAGTAGACGACCTGGTCCCAGTCCCCGGTGTCGATGGCGATGCCCAGCGTCACGGCGGGGTTCAGATGGGCACCCGACAGGGGAGCCGCGATGTAGGCCCCCGACAGCACGCCGAAGCCCCAGCCGAAGGCGATGACGATCCACCCGGAGGCACGTGCCTTGGAGTGTTTGAGGGTGACGGCGGCGCACACGCCGGCACCGAAGAGGATCAGGATGGCCGTGCCGATGGTCTCCCCGATGAACACGTCTGCGTTGGAGTGCATGGCGGCTCCTTGTGTCCTGGCCCGCCCCCGCCCGGGGGCCGTGTGGGCGGACGGCAGCGCGGGAGCACCAGGGCGCGGACAGCCTGGCGCCCTGCGCCGGAGTGCGCTGACGCCGACTGACTCCGCAAGAGTGTTCCCCCGCCCAGATATGCCGTCAAGGACACGAACACCGCAACGTCAGCGCACGACAACCACGGACGAACCGTGACCGAACAGCCCCTGGTTCGCGGTGAGGGCGACCCGGGCGCCCTCGATCTGCCGGTCCCCGGCCTGCCCCCGAAGCTGGCGCACCGCCTCACACACCTGAGCGATTGCCTGAGCGGGCACCGCCTCGCCGAACGAGGCCAGACCTCCGCTGGGGTTGACCGGAATCCGCCCGCCGAGGCCCGTCGCGCCCTCCCGCAGAAGCCTCGCCGCGTCCCCGGGCGGGCAGAGCCCGATGTCCTCGTACCACTGGAGCTCCAGCGCGGTCGACAGGTCGTAGACCTCCGCCAGGTCCAGGTCCTCGGGCCCCGCCCCCGCCTCCTCGTAGGCGGCGGCCGCGATCGACGCCCGGAACCCTGCCCGATCGGGCTCCGTTCCCGCATGGACCGTTCCCGCGTGGTCCCTTCCCGCCTGGACCGCTCCCGTGCGGACTGTGCCTGCGCCATCCTTTCCCGTACCGGCCGCCGGGTCGGTGCCCGCGGCGGAGTCGGTGGCGAAGTCCGGCAGTTCCAGCACGGTCTGGGGGAAGCGCGGGGTGACGGTGGAGACCGCCGTGATCCACACCGGGTGGGCCGTGTGCCGCCGCGCGAACTCCATGCTCGACAGCACCAGGGCCGCCGCCCCGTCGGAGGTCGCGCAGATGTCGAGCAGCCGCAGCGGGTCGGCGACCACCGGGGAGGCGGCCACCTCGTCGGCGGTGACGGCCCTGCGGTAACGGGCGCAGGGGTTGGCCGCTCCAGCCGCCGCGTTCTTCACCTTCACCAGCGCGAAGTCCTCGGCCGTGTCGCCGTGGACCGCCATGCGGCGCCGTGCGTAGAGGGCGAAATAGGCGGGGTTGGTGGCGCCGAGGATGCGGAAGCGCAGCCAGTCGGGGTCGTCCGCCCGCTCGCCCCCGGCGGGTGCGAAGAACCCCTTGGGCGCGGCGTCCGCGCCCACCACCAGGGCGACATCCGCCATCCCGGCGAGGATGTGCGCCCGTGCGGTGTTCACGGCTTGGGCCCCCGACGCGCAGGCGGCGTAGGAGCTGGACACCCTCGCCCCCTGCCACCCCAGGGCCCGGGCGAAGGCGGCACCCGCGACGTGGCCGGGGTAGCCGCCCCGCACGGTCTGCGCGCCGCACACCAGCGTCACCCGTGTCCAGTCCAGACCCGCGTCGGCCAGCGCTTCCCGCGCCGCGGCCACCCCGTACTCGGTGAAGCCGCGCCCCCACTTCCCCCACGGATGCATCCCCGCTCCGAGCACCGCCACATCGCCGGTCACGGCCGCGCTCCCACCGGACGCCAGTGCCAGGTGGTCCACACCCGCTCGTCGTCCTCGTTCAGCACCCCCGGAACCACCTCGACCTCCATTCCGACGGCCAGGTCCGCCACGGTGATCCCCGGGACCGCCTGGCCGAGCACGACCATCCGCTCGGCCGCCAGCTCGACGGCGACGAGCGTGTACGGCTCCCACTCCCGCGCCGGATCCGAGACGTACGGGGCGGGCGGCCGGTACCGCCCGTCGGTGAACGACCACACCCGGCCGCGGGGTGAGAGCGGCACCTCCAGCAGGCGGGTACCGCAGCAGGCGGGGTTGCGGCAGAAGTCGTCCTCGCGGGGGAAGAACACCGCCGAGCAGTCGGCGCACCGGGTGCCCAGCAGCCGGAAGTCCTCTGGGCGTTCGGGCTCCTCGGTGAACCACCCGGCGACCACCGGTGTGCGCGCGCGTCCCACAGTGCCTCCCGGTCAGCTGCCTGACGATCCGTCAGAAAGTGTGGCACGCGAAGCCGTGCGGCGGAACCGGGCCCGCGCACTCACCCCGGTCCTCGCTCCCGCCCGGCCCGCTTCGGAAGTCAGCGGACATCGGGATTCAAACCTCGAGTGATCCTTTCGGGGGAATGGCCGGCGGAACTCATTCCCCGACCGCTCCGGCGGCCGACCATCGTGGTCGTGAACGCATGGGATGGGGTGGGACCGCCTCTGCGGCGGCTGTCCGTTGCGGCCATCGCGGCCGCCGTCGTTGTGCTCGGGGCTCCGGCGGCGGCCACGGCCGCGCCCGGGGACGGGGTGGGATGGGGCGGGGGAAGCGCAGTGGGATGGGGAGGGGGAAGCGCAGTGGGATCGGGCGGGGGAAGCGCAGTAGGTGTGGGCGGGAGAAGCGCAGTTGGCGTGGGTGGGGGACCGCCTTCGCGAATCTCCCCCGGAACGCCTGCGCGCCCGTTCCGCGGAAGGCCCGCTCGAACGACGGGCCATGCGGTCGCTCCCCAGCCCCGTCGCACCGCAGCGCCACCGGTGCCCGGAAGGGTCACGGGGACGGTCACTCGTGACGGGCGGGTGAAGGTCTCCGTGCGCGTGCCCAAGCCGCTGCCCAGCGGTGTCGCCGGGGTGTCCCGCAAAGGTGTGGCCGGGGTGGTGGTGCCGGACGGCGGGCCCGGGCGTCTGTGTGTGTCGCCGGACGGCTGCGCGGGGCGCCACCACCGCCTCGAGGTGCGCAATGGCGGCGACAGCGTCGTCGCGGACGTCGTGGGCGGGCGCTGCCCGCATGCCTCATTGAATGTGACGAGCAGTCAGGGAGCCCATGTCGAGCTCTCCTGGGGCAGGCCGTGCGGGCGGCCCCCTGCGCCGAGTCCCGCGAAACCGGCACCGAAGCCGAATCCGGCGAAGCCCGCTCCACCGAAGCCGCGGGCCCCCGCGGCCGTCGTGGCGCCACCGCCCTCCCTTCCTCCGCCGCCCAAGCCCAGCCATCGACCGGCCCCGATCGTCGCGGTCGAGCCCCCGGCTCCGCACCACCACTTGCGACGGGCCTATGTGCCCCCGCCGGGCAGGAAGCCGACCCGCGGCACATCGCTCGTCACCATGACCCTGCTCCTCGTAGCGCCCGCCGTGCTCGCGGCCGCCGCGTTCCGTCCCCGCTCGCGCGGCGGCGCGGGAGCTCGTGGATCCGCCAGGTCGTGACCCGTGTCCCGTTCGATCCTCGGAGGTGCCCATGTCCGAATGGCTGGTCCTGACCCTGGCGATGGTCGCCGCCTGCGCCGTCGTGCTCGTTATCACGGTGCTCAAACAGCGGCGGATCGGAGATGACGACGACCCCTCGCAGACTCCCGACGTCATCGAGTACATGACGATGATGATCGGCGTGGTGTACGCCATCGTGCTCGGCCTCGCCATCGCCGGGGTGTGGGAGGCGCGCGGCGCCGCCCAGGACGGCGTCCGCCGTGAGGCGCAGGCGCTGTATGAGGTGAGTGCGCGGGCCCAGGCGTACCCGCCCCAGGTGCGCGACCGCATCCGCCGGGACGTCGACGCCTATGTGGGGTACGTCGTCCACAAGGAGTGGCCGATCATGGCGGCCGAGGACCGGCTCTCCGACCGGGGGGCCGAACTGCTGGGCCGGGTGCGGCGCGACGTCATCGCCTACAAACCCGCCGACGACCATGAGTCGCAGTCCTACCAGCCGATCGTCGACCAGGTCGCGGTGGCCGACGACGCCCGCAACGCTCGCGGGCAGAGCGTGGGGGCCACCATGCCGGGTGTGGTCTGGTTCGGCCTCATCGCCGGGGCGCTCGTGACCGTGGGGCTGATCTTCACCCTGCAGATCCGCCGCTCCCCGAGGGAGCTGTTGCTGGCGGGGCTGTTCAGTGCGCTGATCGCGTTCCTGCTCTTCCTGATCTGGGACTTCGACGCCCCCTTCGAGCGCGGCATCAACGCGGCCTCCACGCCCTTCATCGACCTCTTCCCCGGGCTCTAGGCCGGGCCACGCGCCCGGAGCTGGAGCGGTTCTCCTTCCTCGACGATGACGACCGTGACCTGATCGCGCTGCGTCGTACGGACGCGCACCGGTTGGGCATGGCGGTGCACATCTGCACGGCTTCCGCTTCGCCCAGCGCTTCCGCGACCTCCAGGACCAGAGGCTCTGGCGGGCCGACCTGCCCGACGGGAAGGTGCCGGCCGCCGGGTACGGACCGCTGGAGGCTGTCGCCTGCAACAAGGTGAACCTCAAGCGGATCGCCACGCACTGGCCGGACATGCTTCGCGTCGCGGGTCGCTCATCACGAACCAGGTCCGTGCCTACGACCTGCTGCGGATGTTCGGCCGTGAGGGCCACCCGACCCCGCTCGGCGCCGCGTTCGCCGAGTACGGCCGGATCGACAAAGCCATGCACCTGCTCGCCCTGGTCGACCCGGTCGACGACACCTACCGCCGCTTGCCTGGTCCTCAACGCTGTCGTCCTGTGGAACACCCGCTACCTGGATGCCGCCGTCGCCCAGCTCCGCGCCGAGGGCCACGACATCAAGGACGAGGACGTGGCCCGCCTCTCCCCTCTCAAGGACCGGCACATCACCTTCCTGGGCCGCTATCTGTTCAACATCAAGGCCGGCGGACCCGGTCAGGGACTGCGCCCCTTCCGGGACCCGGAGGCTGTCGGGGACGACGAGGATTGACGGCGGCGCACCCGGCCCGCTGGGCCTCTCGTTACAGCGCCCTCTCATGCTCGTGCCTGCGTGGGCAGGGTGAGAATTTCGGCTCCGTTGCCGGTGATGGCGATGGTGTGCTCGCTGTGCGCGGTCCGGCAGCCTGTCGCGCTGCGCAGCGTCCAACCGTCGGCGTCGGTGACGAGTGTGGCAGTGTCGCCCATGACCCAGGGCTCCAGGGCGAGCAGCAGTCCGGGGCGCAGCTTGTATCCGCGGCCTGGCCGTCCGGTGTTCGCGATGTGGGGGTCCTGGTGCATGGTCGAGCCGATGCCGTGGCCTCCGAACTCGGTGCTGATCGGGTAGCCCGCCTCACTGAGGACCGTGCCGATGGCATGGGAGAGATCACCGATGCGCGCCCCAGGCTTGGCGGCGGCGATGCCGGCGGCGAGCGCACGTTCGGTCGTCTCGATCATCGCGACGCTCTCCGCCGGCCTGGCTTTGCCCACCAGAAAGCTGATCGCGGCGTCCGCGGCCACTCCGCCCCTGGCTACGGCGAGGTCGAGAGTCAGCAGATCCCCGTCCGCCAGCGTGTAGTTGTGGGGCCGCCCGTGGAGCACTCCGTCGTTGACGGCCGTGCAGATGTAGTGCCCGAACGGGCCGCGCCCGAAGGAGGGTGCGTAGTCGACGTAGCAGGACTGCGCTCCCGCCTCGGTGATCATCTCTTTGGCCCACTGGTCGATGTCCAGCAGGTTCGTCCCGACCGTGCTGCGCTGCTTCAGTGTGTGCAGGATGTTTCCGACCAGAGCGCCGGTGTCCCTCGCCCGCTCAAGCCGCGCGGAGTTCAGGATCTCAATCATGGGGGACCTCTCATGTGTCCAATAACTATCCCGGTATAACTGTACTGGTATTAGAATGGGGTCATGGTCAGGTTGCCGCTCACCCCCGCCGAGGTAGAACGCGGACAGCGCCTTGGCGCCCTGCTCCGCCGAGCCCGGGGCTGCCGCTCGATGCTGGACGTGGCGCTCGCTTCGCGCATCTCGCCGGAAACCTTGCGGAAGATCGAATCCGGCCGTGTGGCCACGCCCGCCTTCCCGACCATCGCAGCGATCGCCGACACCCTCGGCCTGTCTCTCGACGCCGTCTGGGCCGAGATCAACCGGGCGGAGCGAACCGTCGAGGATCAGTCGGCCCTGCCTGTCGCACGGCGTCCATCGCTGGTTCCGTAACACCCCTTCATCGAGGTCTTGGAGCGGATGGCCATGGATCCCTTCGACGGTCAGATCGGAGCAGCCGCGAAGCAGCTCCTCGACCTCTTGGCGAGCAAGCAGCCTCCGGAGGAGCGCTGACTCCTGCCGGTGGTGAGCGCGGTGTGCCACCGGCTGCCGGGTCGTCAAAGACCTTCGTTCGTTTTCTGAAGATCACGCTGCGGGGCCGCCCGGACGCCGCAGAGCCTTCGAAAACCCCTTCCTCCGTCCGGAGCTGAAGGCGTGTCACGCTTTCCTCGACGCGGGCGACGCCCTCGTGGTCCCCTCGCTCGACCGCTACGGCCGCAGCCTCCAGGACCTCATCAACATGGTCGCCGAACTACGCGAGCGAGGCATCGGCTTCACCTCGCTGCACGAGAACCTGGACACCACCACCCCCGGCGGACGGCTCGTCTTCCACGTTTTCGCGGCTCTCGCGGAGTTCATCTTCTGTACCGCAACTACTCGTGCCCGTAGGCCTTCGGTAGTCAGGTTTCCAGGTGCTCGAGCGTGCCTGGCGGCTCGGGCGAGCCCCGCTTGACCGGCCCCTCAATCGTCCCCGTGCTCCGCGAGCCACTTGGCGGCGGTCTCGGCCAGCTCGTGATCGCGTCCCGCGAGCATCGTGGTGATCATCTTGGCGTCTCCGCGCAGCGACCACAGGGGATGGCCGAAGGTCGCGGGGTTGTTGCCCTCGATCCAGAAGTGGGCGGGCCAGGCCGTGCCGTAGCCGATGACCGGTAGGCCGAGCATGAGCCGGCGCCGCCGCTTGACCAGCCCGTAGGCGCTGACCGTGAGCCCGGTCAGGGTCCCCGTCAGATGAACCCACCTGGTCGCCGCCTTGGAGTGCATCGCCACGTAGTAGGGCCAGAACTCCTCGAACGACTCGAACTCCCGCTGCTGCTTCGCCATGCCCTCACGGTAGTTGGCGCGGTGCCCGCCGTCAGCGCCCCGGGCGGCCGGAAGTGGGCTGAAGCACTCCGGAGCGGTCGGCTGCCGGAAAAGCGCTGGCCTTCTGTCGGTGGCGGATGCTAAGTTCTTCTCAGTTCGAGAAATACTCACTATGAGAACAACGTTGGTGACGAGGGGAGCGGGGCCGCCATGGAGGGCACTGAGCGCCGCGGGTCCGGCAGGCCGGACGAGGCCGAATGGCTGGCCTCCTACGACCCGCGCGCCTTCGAGCGGGTCGCCGTGACCTGTGACGTCGTCGCTCTGACACTGCGTGAGAGCAGGCTGCACGTCCTCCTCGTCCGCCGCGGCGGACCGCCGTTCGCCGGGGACTGGGCGCTGCCGGGCGGTTTCGTCCGCGCCGGGCAGGAGAGCCTGGACCGGGCGGCTGCCCGTGAACTCGCCGAGGAGACCGGGCTCGGCACCGACACCGCCCTCGACCGCGTCCACCTCGAACAACTGGGCAGCTACGGCACCCCCGACCGCGACCCGCGGATGCACGTGGTCTCCGTGGCATACCTCGCCTTCGCACCGGACCTCCCGGACCCGCGCGCGGGCACCGACGCCGTCGCGGCCGCGTGGATCCCGGTGGACGAACTCGACCTCGGCGGGACCGCGGTGGACCCAGCGGACCCCGGCGAGGCACCACAACCCTCGGGGGGCGTCGGACGTCCCACCGAGCGGGACCGGCGAGGCGGGACCCACGGGGGTGGCCCTGCCCGCCGGTCCGCGGATTCACCGACGCCCGCGGATTCACCGACGCCCGCCGACGTCCCGGTGCCCACCGGCGTCCCGGCGCCGACCGCCCCACCGAGCGGTATCCGGCTCGCCTTCGACCACGCCCGGATCGTCGCCGACGCGCTGGACCGGGCCCGGTCCAAGATCGAGTACACCCCGCTGGCGACGGCGTTCCTGGCCGAGGAGTTCACCGTCTCCGAACTGCGCGCCGTCTACGAGGCGGTGTGGGGCGGCAAGCTCCACGCGGGGAACTTCCACCGCAAGGTGCTCTCCGTGCCCGGCTTCGTCGAGAGCACCGGAGCGACCGCGGAGCGGGGCGGCAGCCGGGGCGGACCCCGAGCCCGCCTCTACCGGGCGGGCGACGCCCGGCTCCTGCACCCCGCACTGCTGCGGCCCGACCGGGAGGACGACGTTCGATGAACCCGGTGACCCTGGACGACGCGCTGGCTCTCCTTGAAGCGGCCGCCACGCCCGGTGACCTCTTCCCCGGCGGCGGGGCCACCGCCGCCCGCCGCTACCACCGGCTCGCCCGGCTGCTCCACCCCGACGCCGTACCCGACCACCGCAAGGACGAGGCACAGGCCGCCTTCCGCGCCCTCACCACGCTGTGGGAGCGCCGCAAGGCGCCGACCCTCACGACCTCCACCCGCACCTACACCCTCGGCCCCGTCCACGTGGGCGGCGACCTCGCCGTGCTCAGGGAGGCCGGTGACGGCATCCTGCTGAAGATTCCCCGCCAGTCCCGGGACAACGACCTGATGGAGCGTGAGGCCCGTGCCCTCACCCGGCTCGACCGCCGGGGCGATCCGCGGCACCGTGCCTACGCGCCCAGGCTCCTCGAGGCATTCCGGCACCGGGAGTCGGGGGCGGGGGCCGAGCGCAGGGTCAACGCCCTGGAGCGACTGAGGGGGTTCCGCACCCTCACCGAAGTCCGTTCCGCGCACCCCGAGGGGCTCGATCCGCGCGACGCCGCCTGGATGTGGCGCCGCCTCCTGGTCGCCCTCGGCTGGGCGCACCGCGCGGGCGTGGTGCACGGTGCCGTCCTGCCGGACCACGTCCTCGTCCATCCGCACCACCACGGGCTGGCACTCGTCGACTGGTGCTACTCGGTGGAGGCCGGGGGAGAGCAGACAATTCCGGCTCTCGTGGAGCGGTACCGCGACTGGTACCCGCACGAGGTCACCGGACGCCGCCCCGCCACCGCCGCCACCGACATCCATCTGGCGTCCAAGTGCCTGGAGCACCTGATGGGTCCGTTGGCCCCGCGGCCGCTGCGCTCGTTCCTGCGCGGCTGCACCCTTCCCGCCCAGGCGCGCCGTCCGCAGGACGCCTGGAAGCTCCTGGCCGAACTGGACGACCTGCTCGAACGCCTCTACGGGCCGCGCACCTTCCGGCCCTTCACCACGCGCTGACCGAACATCACTCGCCAACCGAACACCACGCGGACGCCAAGCGGTAACCGAACACCAAGCGGTAACCGAACGCACGCGCCAACCGAACCGCATCACTCAGGGGGAGAACACCATGGGCAGTGGACGCTGGTCCACCGATGTCTACACCGCCGCCGCCGACTACCGCGCCGCCTCGGGAGCGAGCGCCTTCGACTACAGCGACCGGGTCACCGCCTCCGCGCCCCGCCGCGACTGGAAGGCCCACCCCTCCCTCGACCCCGCCGCCCTCAAGGGCGGCAAGGTCAGGGAGAGCCGCGACTGCGACGAGCACCCGACCTCACTGGCCATCTCGGTCATCTTCGACGTCACCGGCTCCATGCGGTCGGTGCCGCGCATCCTGCAGACCAAGCTGCCCTCGCTGTTCGGACTGATCCTGCGCAAGGGATACGTCGAGCACCCGCAGATCCTCTTCGGCGCCGTCGGCGACGCCACCTGCGACCGCGTGCCGCTCCAACTCGGTCAGTTCGAGTCCGACAACCGCATGGACGACGACCTCGGCAACATCCTGCTCGAAGGCGGCGGAGGCGGGCAGCTCACCGAGTCCTACGAGCTCGCCCTGTACGCCATGGCCAGGCACACCGCCCTGGACTGCCACGAGAAGCGCGGACGCCGCGGCTACCTCTTCCTCATAGGCGACGAGATGCCGTACGGCAAGGTCAAGGCCCGTGAGGTGAGGGAGGTGTTCGGTGACACGCTGGAGGCCGACATCCCCGTGACCGCGATTCTGGCCGAACTGCGCCGCAAGTTCGACGTGTACTTCATCGTGCCGCAGGGCGCGAGCCATGTCGGCAACACCGACATCCTCCAGCGCTGGCAGGGACTGCTCGGCCAGAACGTCGTCGAACTCGACGACCTCGACGCCGTCTGCGAGACCATCGCCCTGACCATCGGGCTCGGCGAAGAGGCGATCGACCTCGAGGCCGGCCTCGAGGACCTCGCCGACGTCGGCTCCACGGCGGGCGACTCGGTGGGGCGCGCGCTGGCCACCCTCGGCCGGGAACGGGCGACGATCGCCGTCAGCGACTCCCCGCTGATCGACCCCTCGTCGCACGACGGCGCCGACCACGGGCCGTCCACCACCACGAGGCTGTAGTGCACACCATCGTCGTCGACCTCGGCCACGGCGATGCCGGGAAGGGCACCGTCGTGGACCGGCTCTGCGCCCACCCCTGGGGTGGGGGCGGGCCGGTCCACACGGTCGTCCGCTTCAACGGAGGTGCCCAGGCCGCCCACAACGTCGTCACCCCCGACGGCCGGCACCACACCTTCGCCCAGTTCGGCTCCGGCGGCTTCACCCCGGGCACCGCGACGCACCTGTCCCGGTTCATGCTCGTGGACCCGCTCGCGCTCGCCGCCGAAGCCCGCCACCTCACCGCCGTCGGCGTCCCCGGTGCCCTGGACCTGCTGACCGTGGACCGCCGCGCCCTGCTGACCACGCCGTACCACGCGGCCGCCAACCGGACGAGGGAGCTCGCCAGGGGAGCCGCCCGGCACGGCTCATGCGGCATGGGCATCGGGGAGACCGCCTCCTACGCGCTCGAGCACCCCGTGGACGCCCCCACCGCCGGCGACTGCGCGCAACCCGCCGTACTGCGCCGCAAACTCACCCGTCTGCGCGACCGGCTCACCGGCGAGCTCGGCCCGCTGGACGCCCCGGCCGTCGAGGACTGCGTCGCGGCCTTCGTCGCGTTCGCCGACGCCGTCGCCCTTGTGGACGACGGCCACCTCGCGCGGCTGCTGCGCCGGGGCCCCGTCGTCTTCGAGGGCGCCCAAGGGGTGCTCCTCGACGAGTGGCACGGCTTCCACCCCTACACGACCTGGTCCACGACCACCTTCGCCCCTGCCGAGACCTTGCTCGCCGAAGCCGGGCAGCCCGGCTGCGCGCTGCGCCTCGGTGTGGTCCGCGCCTACACCACCCGGCACGGCCCCGGCCCGCTGCCGACGGAGGACCCTGAGCTCGCCGTCTCGCTGCCCGAGCCGCACAACGGGCACGGACCCTGGCAAGGCGCCTTCCGCATCGGGCACTTCGACGCCGTCGCCCACGCCTACGCCCTGGAGGTCTGCGGGGGAGTGGACGCCCTGGCCCTCACCCACCTCGACGCACCGGGGCGCTCACCCGGACTGCGCCTGGTCACCGGCTACGACATCGACGGCGAACGCGTGCGGCGGCTGCCCACGGGACCCGAAGGAGACCTCGACAGCCGCGCTCGGCTGACCCGGCGACTGATGCGGGCGACCCCCGCCGAGCACCGCGTCCCCGGCCCCGACGACTGGTCCGACGCTGTCGGCGACGTACTCCGCGCGCCCGTCGTCCTCGAGTCCTACGGCCCGACGGCCGGGGACAAGAGGGAGCGCCGGGAGACGGGGAAGTCGAAGTACGTGTCGGGGAAGGGTTCATTCCTCAGCGTGTAGTGCCACCACTCGTTCGGGTAGTTGGTGAACCCGGCCGCGTCGAGGGTGTCCTTCAGCAGGTCCCGGTTGGCCCTGGCGGCCCCGGTGATCCTTGGATCGGCGGTGTGGGCGAGCGTGTCGAAGCAGTCGAACCCCGTGCCCATGTCCACCGTGTTGTCGGGGAAGCGCTCGTCCACCGGGGCGAAGCAGCTCTTCAGCGGCTTCCCCGGATGGTAAGGGGGCTGCGGCCGCACCGGCAGCCGGACCAGCGTGATGTCGAAGGTGCTGCCGCGGCTGTGTCCGGATTTCTCGGCGATGTAGCCGTCCCGGAAGAGCGCCGATTTGTCCACGCGCGGATAGAACTCCGCCTTCATCCGTTCGTCGCCGAGGTCCTCGGCCCAGCGCACGAAGTCGTTCACGGCCCGCTGCGGCCGGAAACAGTCGTAGACCTTGAGGGTGTAGCCCTTGCGCAGGAGCACCCGCTGAGCGCCGCGGAGCGCCTCGGCTGCGGGACGGGTCAGGATGCACATCGGCTGCCGGTATCCGACGACACGACGGCCGACGAAGTTGTGCCTGCCGCGGTAGCGGATGTCCTGGAGGATGGACGGATCCACATCGCGCAGGGCGACGAACTCCCTTGGTGCTTTGGAGAGTTGGCCATGGGCTGGTGCGGGATGAGCCCGGGCGCCGGGCGCGGGGCCCACCAGCAGGGCGGCGAAGCAGGCCATCACGACAGCGGCGGCGCGAGACGGTGACATCGGCATGTGCACTTCATAGCAGGTCATCCATGGCGGCACAGTGGGGCGTTCGGCCTCCCCAGCGTCGGCGGCACCCGCTACAGTCCGACCGTGCCAGCCACAGACGACACTGTTCGCGTCAAGGACGCCTACTGTTCCTATTGCGGTAACGCATTCGTCCACCCCGAGCCCGACTGGCCGCGGCGTTGCGCCCATTGCGGCGGGACGACGTACCGGAACCCGCTCCCCGTGGCCGTGGCGCTCCTGCCCGTGCGCAGAGGCACCGACCCCCTCGGTCTCGCCGTCGTGCGCCGCACCATCGAACCCGGACGCGGCCAACTCGCCCTGCCCGGCGGGTTCATCGACCACGGCGAGACCTGGCAGGAAGCGCTCGTACGCGAGCTCGGCGAGGAGACCGGCATCCCGGCGGACGTCAACGAGGTCCGGCTCGCCGACACCCTCAGCTCCCGCGCCGGGCACCTGCTCGTCTTCGGCCTGCTCGAGGAGCGCAACATCACCCGGCTGCCCCTGTCGGTGCCCACCGACGAGACCGAGGGCTGGGAGTTCCTGCCCGCTCCGATCGAGCTCGCCTTCCCCCTGCACACCAGGGCGGCCCGCTGCTGGTTCGACGGACTGTACGTCTAGTCCTTCCGCCCACCTGTCGGCCGGCAGACCCGGCAGACCTGACAGACCTGACAGACGTCAGAGACCCGGCAGACCCGCAGACCCGCAGACCTGACAGACCTGACAGACCTGACAGGCCAAACAGACCCGACGCGCCCAGCAGGCGCATCAGGCCCAGCAGGCCGGCAGACCCCCGCCCGCAGCCGGTGCCCCCACCCGGCCCGGATATCGTGGCGCCACAGGTCACACGGCGTAGGGGCGAGGAGCGGCAGCATGGGTGCACGGCAGATCGACACCGGCACGGAAGGGCTGCGCGCGCACACCGAGGACGGCGTGGCCACCCTGCGCATCGACCGGCCGCAGGCACGCGGAGCCCTGACCGCGGCGATGTGGGCCGCGATCCCCGGCATCCTGGCCACGTTCGCCCACGACCCCGACACCTCCGTGCTGGTCCTCACCGGCACCGACGGCGTCTTCAGCGCCGGAGCCGACATCCATGAACTGCTCGACCACTACGCCACGGCGGAGGCGGCCGACGCCTACCACGCGCTCAGCGCGGCCGCCGAGCAGGCCCTCGCCGCCTTCCCCAAGCCGACCATCGCCCTGATCAGCGGTGCCTGCGTCGGTGGCGGCTGCCAGCTCGCCACCGCCTGCGACCTTCGCTTCGCCGACGAGACCGCCCGCTTGGGCATCACCCCGGCCAAGCTCGGCATCGTCTACGACGCCGTCTCCACCCGCCGCACAGCGGCCCTGGTCGGCGCGTCAGCGGCGAAGTACCTGCTGTTCTCGGGCGAGCTGATCGACGCCGCCCACGCGCTGCGCATCGGCCTGCTCGACCAGCTCTGGGACCGGGACGAAGCCCCGCAGCGCGCCTACGACTTCGCCCGCACCGTCGCCTCCCGCTCGCAGCTGACCGTCCGGGCCGCCAAGGACCTCATCGACGCGCCCTCGCTCGACCTCGCCCGGGTCCGCGCCTGGGAGCAGGCCTCACGCACCTCGTCCGACGTCCGCGAGGGACTGGCCGCCTTCATCGAACGCCGGGCCCCGCACTTCACTTGGAACGGCGGCGCGCCGAGCGGCGCAGTGTGAGGCGGCGGCTTGTGAGTCCGGAGGGTGAGGCGCTCGGCTCGCGAGGCGACGGCGCCCGAGTCGGCGCCCGCGTGCGACTCCGTGCCCGCCTCACTCGCCGACGCCGCGCACCCGCACCCCGTACCCGGCCTCGGCGCAGCCCTCACGTCCCACCACCACCCGGTCGCCCTCCCAGCGCACGGTGAACCGCTCCTCCACCGGATCCTCCCACCCGTCCCCGGCGTCCGTGAGGAGCACCCCGCCGCCGGTCCTGCCCTGCTCGGGGGCCCACACCTCCAGCTCCACCTCGTCCTCGGGCCCGGCCACCGGCACGACGGAACCCGCCCGCGCCAGCACCGGGATCCGCCGCAGCGGCGCGTCGACGGTCACCCGGCCGGGGCCCTCGAACACCTCACCGGTGTCCCGGTCGTACCAGCGCCCCGCGGGCAGCCGGACCGGTCGGCGCACCACTCCCGGGTCCAGCACCGGCGCCACGAGGAGCGCGTCCCCGAGCAGGAAGGCGTCACCGACGCCGCGCAGATCGCGGTCCCCGGGCTCGTTCCACCACAGCGGCCGCACATAGGGCGCGCCCGTGCGCCTGGCCTCGTGCGCCAGTGTGTAAAGGTACGGCATCAGCCGTTCCCGGCTCTCCAGCGCGGAACGGGCGTGGCCCAGCACCTCGGGCCCGAACTCCCACGGCTCCCGCTGTCCGGCGCCTATCGCCGAGTGCGTCCGGAAGAACGGCAGATACGCCCCGAGCTGGAACCACCGCAGATACAGCTCCGGCGAGGGGCGCCCGCTGAAACCGCCCACGTCCGGGCCCGAGTACGGCACCCCGCACAGGCCCAGCCCCACCACGAGGGCCAGCGAGGCGCGCAGCCCCTCCCACTCGGTCGCCACATCACCCGACCAGGTGCCGCCGTAGCGCTGCATCCCCGCCCAGCCCGAGCGCGAGAACAGGAACGGCCGCTGGTCCGGACGCAGTTCCAGCAGCCCTTCGTACCCCGCCCGGGCCATCAGGAGCGCGTACACGTTGTGCGCCTCACGGTGGTCCCCGCCGCGCCCCTCCAGCGCGTGCCGGGTCGAGCGCGGAAGGGACGGGTCGCCCCACGCCTGGAAGGAAGTCGGCTCATTCATGTCGTGCCACACCCCGGCGAAGCCCTGCGCCAGCCGCTCCGCGTACAGCCCGCTCCACCACTTGCGGGTGTCCGGGGAGGTGAAGTCGGGGAAGACCGCCGCGCCCGGCCACACCGTCCCCCGCGCCGTGCGCCCGCGGGCGTCCCGGCAGAAGGCGCCGACGCGCGTTCCGCTGTCGTACACCTCCCAGCCCGGCTCCGCCTTGGCCGCCGGGTCCACGATGGAGACCGTCCGCACCCCGTCCTCGCGCAGCCTCGCGGCCAGTCCGGGCAGGTCGGGGAAGTTCTCGCGGTCCACGGTGAAGATCCGGTGGCCGTCGTAGTGGTCGATGTCGAGGTGCAGGGCGGACAGGGGCAGACCCCGCACCCGGTACCCGGCCACCACGCGCCGTACCTCGTCGGCGTTCCCGAACCCCCACCGCGAGTGCTGGTGCCCCAGCGCCCAGCGCGGCGGCAGCGCGGGCTGGCCGGTCAGCCCCGTCCACCCCTGGAGCAAGCGCGCGGGAGTGCCGACCAGCACCCAGTACCGCAGCGGCCCGCCGTCCATGCGCAGCTCGCACCACGCCGGGTGGTCGTGCCCCGATCCCGCGCCGACGACACCGTCGCGCAGCATCAGCCGCCCGTCCCAGGTGCAGTCGTGGAAGACCAGATGGCAGCCCGAGTCCGAGACCACCGTCTGGACCGGCATGGTGATGTACAGCGGATCGTCCTGCGGCCCGAAGGAGCCGCCCGGGTCGGTGTTCCACAGCCGGTACGACCCCTGCGGCAGCCGGGGCCCGGCCGCCCGGCCGCCCAGCCCGAACAGCGCCGCGTCCGCCGCCAGCTCCGAGCGCAGCACCCAGCGTGAACCGACGCTCTCCGCCGTGCCCTCCCGGTCCGCCTCCCCGGTGGGCGCGTCCTCGGCGTCCCACCACCGCGGTGGCAGATCACGCCGCAGAAGCACACCGCCCGGGGTACGGATCTCCACCGCCCCGTGCGTGGTGACGACGACCAGCACCCGCTCCGAGACGATCCGCCAGCCGCCCTCCTTGTCCGGCTCCAGCAGCGCCCGGGTGTCGGCCTCGGGACATCCCGACCCCAGCCCGTACGAGGGCTCCGGGTCCGCCCCGTCCCACCCGCAGAACACCGCGCCTCCCACGGCCACACGCACCCGCAGCGTGGACCGGGTGAAGTGGATCAGCCCCCCGCCGGGCACCGGCTCCGCGTCCCGCGCCGTCCCCGGGACCCGGGCGCGCCCCGCCCCGCGCGAGGGCAGGTACCGGGAGTCCAGCCGGTACCGTCTGCACGAATCCCGCAGCGACCGCCACCCGTTCACCGAACCGACAACACCCAACGACCGCACCAGGCCACGCACATCCATGGACCACACCTTGCCACCCCCGCGGCTGTGCTCGGACACTATTGGCATCCGGGACGATCACGTGGCATCGTCCTGCCCAACCGAGTCCCGGCACACGCCGCCGGGGCGCGGGCCAGGGCAAACACGCGTCGCGAACCGACGCGAGCCGCACCGTCGCCGGGAGCCGAGGAATGAGCCGCGCCGCAGAGCCGAGCAGCAACGAGCCCGTCCAGCCCGAGCCCGTCCAGCCCGAGCCCCTGTGGCGACCGGGCCCCGAGCGCGTCGAGGCCGCTCAGGTCACGCGCTTCCAGACCTGGGCCGCGGACAAGTTCGGCGCCCCGGCCGTCGTCCACGGTGACGCCCTCGCCTCCTACCGGGCTCTGCACGGCTGGTCCGTCGGCGAACCCGAACGGTTCTGGACGGCCGTCGTCGACTGGTTCGACGTCCGCTTCACCAGCCCCTACGAGGCCGTGCTCGCCGACGCCTCCATGCCCGGCGCCCGCTGGTTCCCCGGGGCCACCCTCAACTACGCCGAGCACGCGCTGCGCCACGCCGGCTCCCGGCCGGACGAGCCCGCCCTGATCCACCTCGACGAGCGGCATGAACCCGCCGAGACGAGCTGGGCCGAGCTGCGCCGCCAGGTCGGATCGCTCGCCGCCGAGCTGCGCCGCCTCGGGGTGCGCCCCGGCGACCGGGTCAGCGGCTACCTGCCCAACGTCCCGCAGGCCGCCACCGCCCTGCTCGCCACCGCCGCCGTCGGCGCCGTATGGACCTCCTGTGCCCCCGACTTCGGCGCCCGCAGCGTCCTGGACCGCTTCCAGCAGGTCGAGCCGGTCGTGCTGTTCGCCGTCGACGGCTACCGGTACGGCGGCAAGGAGCACGACCGCGCCGACACCGTGGCCGAGCTGCGCGCCGAACTGCCCTCGCTGCGCGCCGTGGTCCATGTCCCGCTGCTGGGCAGCGCCGCCCCCGAGGGCGCGCTGGAGTGGGCCGACCTCACCGGCGCCGACACCGAGCCGGTCTTCGAGCAGGTCCCCTTCGACCACCCGCTGTGGGTGCTGTACTCCTCCGGCACCACGGGGCTGCCCAAGGCCATCGTCCAGTCCCAGGGCGGCATCCTGCTCGAGCACCTCAAGCAGACCGGCCTGCACCTCGACCTCGGCACCACCGACCGGTTCTTCTGGTACACCTCCACCGGCTGGATGATGTGGAACTTCCTGGTCGGCGGCCTGCTGGCGGGCACCACGGCCGTCCTGTACGACGGCAGCCCCGGCTACCCGGACATCGGTGCCCAGTGGAGGGTCGCCGAGCGGACCGGGGTCACCGTCTTCGGTACCTCGGCCGCCTATGTCGTCGCCTGCCGCAAGTCCGACGTCCATCCCGGCCGGGACCTCGACCTCTCCCGCGTCAGGTGCGTCGCCACCACGGGCTCGCCCCTGCCCCCGGACGGCTTCCGGTGGATCCACGACGAGGTCGCCGAGGACCTGTGGCTGGCCTCCGTCAGCGGAGGCACGGACGTGTGCAGCTGCTTCGTCGGCGGAGTGCCCACCCTGCCGGTCCACATCGGTGAGATCCAGGCCCCCTGCCTGGGCAGCGACGTCCAGGCGTGGGATGTGAACGGCAAGCCCGTCGTCGACGAGGTGGGCGAGCTCGTCGTCACCAACCCCATGCCCTCGATGCCGATCAGGTTCTGGAACGACCCCGGAGACCAGCGGTACAAGGAAAGCTACTTCGAGATGTTCCCGGGGGTGTGGCGGCACGGCGACTGGATCACCGTCACCTCGCGCGGCACGGTGGTCGTCCACGGCCGCTCGGACTCGACGCTGAACCGGCAGGGCGTGCGCATGGGCTCCGCCGACATCTACGAGGCGGTCGAGCGGCTGCCGCAGGTCCATGAGTCGCTGGTCATCGGGATCGAGCAGGCGGACGGCGGCTACTGGATGCCGCTGTTCGTCCACCTCGCGCCGGGAGCGGAGCTGGACGACGCGCTGCGCGAGACGATCAAGCGGACCATCCGTGACGAGGTCTCGCCCCGGCACGTCCCGGACGAGATCATCGCCGTCCCCGGTGTCCCGCACACCCTCACCGGCAAGCGCATCGAGGTCCCGGTCAAGAAGCTCCTCCAGGGCACCCCGCTGGCCGAGGCCGTCAACCCCGGATCGGTCGACGACCTCGGCCTGCTGCGCTTCTTCGAGGGGCTCGCCCGGGAGCGGGCGGGGGATCAGCCCGAGTAGCCCGCGAAGATCTTGCTGAACTCGTAGGGCGCCTGCGGGATGTTGGTGCACATGTACAGCGCGCCGTTGCACGCGTTGCGGTCGCGGGTCTCCTCCCAGAAGGCGAGCAGCCCCACGTGCTTGCCCTTGGCGAAGGCGACCAGCTGGCGGGCGTCGGCCTGGTCGTAGATCCGGCCGTCGTCGTTCTGGCCGAGCATCGGGGTCACACCGACCATCGCCCACACCTGGGCGTCGCTCTTGCCCGGGTACAGGCCCTTGAGCTGGCCGAACGTGCTGTTGGCGGCCTGCACGGCGGCGTCTCCGTAGTCCACGCTGCGGTAGTAGTCCATCGCCATGATGTTCACGACGTCGACGGTGACTCCGGCGTCGCGGGCGGACTTGACGACATTGAGCCCGTCCGAGGTCAGGCCCTCGGGCAGCACGGGCAGGGTGAAGGAGATCCGCAGCCCGGGGTTGGCCTGCTGGACCTTGGCCAGAGCGGCGCTGCGGCGGGCGATCGAGGCAGGTTCGGCCGCGGCCGAGCCCTCGATGTCGAGGTCGATGTACTTGAGCCCGTAGGCCTTGACGACCGCGTTGTACTCGGCGGCGGTGGCGTCCACCGTGGAGCAGGCCTGGGCGAGTTCGATGCCGCTGGCCCCGCCGAAGGAGACCTTGACGTCGCCGCCCGCGGCCCGGATGGCGTCGACCTGGTCCTTGGCCCAGCCGGCGCGCGGGTCATAGGCGTTGAACCACATCGCCTTGCAGCCGGAGGCGGTGATGAACGCCATGGTGAAGCTCTTCAGCCCGCTCGCGGAGGCCATGGTCGGCAGGCTGGGAGTCGGCCATGAACCCATGTCGACATAGGGAGCGGTGCGGACGGCGCCCGGAGACGGGGTGGGGGTGCCGGTCGTGGTGGTGCCGGACGCCGAGGCGCTGTAGGCGGAGGTATTGCCCGCCGCGTCCTTGGCGCGGACCTTGAACGAGTAGGCGGTGCCCTCCTGCAGCCCCGTGGCGGTGTACGAGGTGCCGGTGACCGGCACGGGGGAGCCGCCGTCGCGGGAGACCTCGTAGCCCGCGACGGAGCCGGAGTTGTCGGTGGAGGCCGACCAGGTCACCGTGAGCGTGGAGTTCGTGGGGGAGCCCACGGTGACCGAGCCGGGCACGGACGGCGGGGTGGTGTCGGGGCCGCCGGTCCCGCCCTCGCAGGAGCCTCCGTTGAGCTTGCAACCGGTCGGTGTGCCGGTGCCGGTGGAGACCCATCCGAACGTGGTCGAGGCGCCGGGCGCCAACGAGCCGTTGTACTCGCGGTTCTTGAACGTGTAGTGGTTGCCCGGACCCGTCGTCAGCAACGCGTCCCAGTAGGAGCCGACGGTCGTACCGGAGGGCAGGTCGAACTCCACGGTCCAGCCGCTCAGCGTGGAGCTGCCCGTGTTGGTGACCTTGTACTGGCCCTGGTAGCCGGTGTCCCAGGTGGACGTCTTGGAGAAGGCGGCCGTCGCCGTGGCGGCCGAGGCCGGCGTGGCGACGAGCATGAGAAGTGACCCGAGCAGGGCCAGGACAAGGACGATCGATCTCCGCATGGGGGTCTCCGCGGGGAAGGAGGAGTGGAGCGGAACGTCGGGCGCGAACGGACGGGCAGCACCGCGACAGCTGCAGAGTCGACAGCTGCAGAGACGACAGCCGCAGAGGCGACAGCTACGGGCACGGACACTGGGAGGGACACGGGCACCGTGATAGGTACAGACCAATCAAGGTTGTGGTCTGTACCTATCGCCACCGCGGCTTCACGTCAAGACGTCGCGCAACGCTCCGACCTCGTCTCGCCCCCGGCTCAACCCCCGTACGTGGACTGCGAAGCGCCCAGGACCTCCGCGAGATCGGCCGCCAGCCGGCCCCCTCGTCGCGCAGCAGCCGTGCCACGGTCACCTGGAGGACCTGCGCCCTCGGCGGAGCCCGCATGGCCCTCGCCGCCACCGGCGGCCCCTGCCTCGCGGGCGCGGCGCTCACCGCCGCCACCCTCCTCCAGCAGCGCCCCGTCCACCGCCGCCTGGACCGGACCCGCCGATGTCAGTCCCGGCGATTACGGTGAGTGAGCATTGACCCATGCCGAGTTACAGGGGGAGACATGGTACGCACCAGGCTCACCAGGACCGCCACGGAAGCACTTCGCCGCGAAGTACCGTGCACCGTCGCCATCCTGGTCGGTGAGGACGACTTCACCACCATGCGCAGGTACCGCACCTTCGCGTTCACCGACTACGAGCACTACCTGGCCCACATCGAGGACCTCCTGCGGGCACTGCGCTCACGCGGGATGCACGTCCGCGCCGCGGTCTTCGATCCGGCCGAATTCGCCGACTACTGCGCCGCCGAGGCCATGGAGCCGGACGCGCCCATCAGCCGCGCCCGCTACGCAGCCGACTCGGCCGGTCCGGGAGCCGCCGTCCACTACCAGGGCGAGTCCATCGACCAACTCGTCCGCGCGGTGCTCCACGGCGCGGAGCGCCGCGCCACCTGGGAGCGTGCCACCCGAGCGCTCGACACATCGCAGAGCGGGCCCGCCGCACTCGACCGCGTCACGGCGGCCGTGGCCACCCTCATCGAGAGAGCGGGCCCCGGCATCCACCACCTCGTGTGCAGCGCCTCCGTGCACGGCGTACCCCTGATCGCCGTCCTCCACGCCGAGTCCGAGGACGGCCCGGTCCAGGTGCGCGAGGAGGACGCCCTGCTGTTCTGCGCCGTGCTCGCGGCCGGGACCGCCACGGACGGCGGCGGGGGAGCCGTGCTGCGCACCCGGACCGGGCCGGGCAGCCGTGACACGGTCCGCGGGTGGATCCTGCGCGACGGCACACTCCAACCGCTGAATGAGGCCGAGGTGTTCAACGCCTACTGCACCGACCACCGCACCGGGGAGCCCATCGCCCCCGAGCACGGCGTCGACTACCGGTCCGGCTTCCCGCTCACCGAGCGGGAAGGCCACTCATGACGCGGGAAGGCGCCCCCGTCACGAGGACGGGGGCGCCCCTCACACCGTGGGACCCACCAGGGCCTGGCCGGTCATCGCGGGGCGAGCCAGGACCGGGCGAGCCCGGCTCACTCGCCGGACAGGACCGCCCGGGCCGCGACGCGCGCCTCCTGCGCGCTGTCCGCCGCACGGGCAGCCGCGGCCGCGCGCTCGCACTGTGCCAGCGTGTGCATGGCAAGCGTCGCCCGCACATAGGGGATCGACGCCGCGCCCATCGACAGGCTGGTCACACCCAGCCCGGTGAGCACGCACGCCAGCAGGGGATCCGACGCCGCCTCACCGCACACACCGCAGCTCTTGCCCGTGGCGCGGGCGGCATCCGCGGCCGCCGCCACCAGGTCCAGCAGCGCCGGCTGCCACGGGTCCTGCAGCCGAGAGAGCGCCCCCACCTGCCGGTCCGCGGCGAAGGTGTACTGCGCCAGGTCATTGGTGCCCAGCGAGACGAACTCCACCTCCTGGAAGATGGAGCGGGCCCGCAGCGCCGCCGAGGGGATCTCCACCATGGCGCCGAACTTCGCCCGAAGCCCCGCTTCCCGGCAGGCATCGGCGAACGCCTTGGCATCCGCGCGGTCGGCCACCATCGGGGCCATCACCTCGAGGTGCACCGGAAGGCCCTCCGCCGCCGCGGCCAGAGCGCGCAGCTGGGTCCGCAGCACCTCGGGGTGGTCCAGCAGGGTCCGCAGCCCCCGCACGCCCAGCGCCGGGTTGGGCTCGTCGGCGGGCGTCAGGAAATCCAGCGGCTTGTCGGCGCCCGCGTCCAGCACCCGCACCACCACCCGTCCCTCCGGAAAGGCCTCCAGCACCTGACGGTAGGCGGCTACCTGCTTCTCCTCCGAAGGCGCCTGCTTGGAGTCGTCGAGGAAGAGGAACTCCGTGCGGAACAGGCCCACGCCCTCCGCACCCGCCTCGACCGCCGCGGGCACATCGGCGGGACCGCCCACATTCGCCAGCAGCGGCACATGGTGACCGTCGGAGGTGGCACCAGGACCGGAGGAGGCCGCGAGCGCCGCCTTGCGCTCGGCCGCCGCGGCCTCGAGCTGCGCCCGCCGGGACTCGGTGGGATCGACGAAGACCTCGCCGGTGCTGCCGTCGACCGCGATCACCGCGCCCTCGGACAGATCGGTGGCTCCCGGCATGGCCACCACGGCCGGCACACCCATGGCGCGAGCCAGGATGGCGCTGTGACTGGTCGGGCCGCCCTCCTCGGTCACGAAGCCGAGCACCAGAGCGGGGTCGAGCAGCGCCGTGTCCGCGGGAGCGAGGTCACGGGCGATCAGTACATAGGGCTCGTCACTGTCGGGGACGCCCGGCATCGGCACGCCGAGGAGGCGGGCCACGATGCGGTTGCGCACGTCGTCGAGGTCCGCGACCCTGCCCGCCAGGTAGTCGCCCGCCTGCGCCAGAAGGGCCCGGTAGGAGGCGAAGGCGTCGTAGACCGCGCGCTCGGCCGTGCTGCCCACGGCGATGCGCCGCTCGACGTCGGCCATCAGCTCCGGGTCCTGGGCCATCAGCGCCTGGGCCTCCAGGACGGCCTGCGCCTCCCCTCCGGCCAGATTGCCGCGCGCGACCAGGTCGGCGGCCACCGCCTCGACGGCCTTGTGCGCCCGGCCCTGCTCACGGGGAGTGTCGTCCACCGGGACCTGCTTGGCCGGCGGTTCGAGGACGGCTGTCCCCATGTGCCGTACCTGGCCGATCGCCACACCGTGGCTGACACCGACGCCTCGAAGCGTTGTCTCCATCTCACCCGTCTCCGGTCGATGCGGCGGCAGCGCCACCGCGGCTGTATCTGTGATTGGTGTTCGCGCGCGCATACGCACACGCGGGCGAGAAAGGGGCGTCAGTGCCAAAGGAAGATCTGGTCGCCGGCCTTCACCTCGAGGTCTTCGGCCACCTGCCCGAGTGATCCCGGCGAGGCCTCCAGCGCCACGACCGGGCAGATCGGGGACTTGCCCGCGGCCTCGACGTCGGCCGGGTTCCAGCGCACCAGGGGCTGGCCCCGTGTGACGGTGTCGCCCTTGCTCACCAGGAGCTCGAATCCCTCACCGTTGAGCTGGACCGTGTCGATACCCAGGTGGGTGAGCACGCCATGCCCCTCACCGTCGAGGACCACGAAGGCGTGGGGATGCATGGAGACAATGACGCCGTCGACCGGGGAGAGTGCCTCGGAGGGTTCTCGCACGGGGTCGATGGCAGTTCCGGGGCCCACCATCGCACCGGAGAAGACCGGATCGGGCACTGAGCTGAGCCCGATGGCCCGGCCGGCCAGCGGGGACGACACAACGGTCATGGGGGCCTCCTGTGTGCGGGCGGTACCGGTCAGAAGCGTAAAACATGGGAAGAACCGCTTCCGCGCACCGTCACCGAGGCGGACGGGTGGCCTCCAACTGCCTTGCCCCTGCACCGATTTGCCTCGCCGCAGACAGCGATGTACTGTTCAACCTCCGCCAGCGGCCGAGCCGATGGAAGCGGACTCCACTCAGAACCACCGATTCGGTGCGGAAGAGGAAGTGCGCTAAAGTCCGGAAAGCGCCGGGAGGCGGAAAGCCGAAAGGCAAGAACCCGAATTCAGCCGGGATCGGATCGAGAAAAAGATCTGATAAGCTGGAGAAACAAGAAGGGAAGCGCCCGGAGAGACCGGTGAAAGGGTCTTG
>NZ_BMMS01000030.1 GCF_014646055.1 Wenjunlia tyrosinilytica | reverse complement strand
TCGACATCACCTTCGACGGCCGCCTGTCGGCAGCCCGCCAGTAACCCCAACTACCCCAGTTACACCGCTCGTTTGACAGACCCCGTTCTGGCACTCGTCGTGGAAGCACGGGCCCTCCTGGCAGGGCCCGGCGTCGACGCGGCGGCGCTCGTCTGCCGCGTGGCGCGAGCCATGGGGCCGCAATTGCTCGATCCGCAGATGCTCGCAGAACGACTGCATGTTCTGATCGACCTGCCCGTCGCGGTACTCGACGGCGACGGTGTCCGCGTCGCAGGTGACATCGGAGCCACCGCCCGACCCGACCCGACGTGCGCCCGACAGCGCCATCCCGTCGCCAACGGCGAACTGCTGCTCGCGCCCGCCCCTGACGCCGCGGGGCGCCGGGCCGAGTACTGGATCGCCGCACGGGTTTCGCGGAACGCGGCTTGGCGGACCCCGGCGGTGTCGGACGCGCTGGATCTGGCTGCCCTCTCCCTGCAACGGTGGGTATTCGCCCGACGCCTCGTAGTGGAACGGGACGCCCGACACCGCTCTGCCCTCCTGGGCGAGCTGCTCCATCTCGCCGCTGAGCCGCAGGTCGAAACGCGTCGCCGTGCAGCCGATCTGGGCTGGCGCCTCGACGGATGGCACGTCGGACTGCGGATCGGCGTACCGCCAGATGTCGATGTCCTCGGCCGCACAGCCGACGTTGCTGCCGCGCTGCGCGGTGAAGCCCTTGAAGCCGTTGTCGTGGAGTACGGCGACGGATGGTCGGGCTGGGTCACCCTCGACACAGAGCCCACTGCCGACCAGGTGAGACAGCTGTCCAAAGCCATCCGCCGCGCGCACGCGCGGCTGCGGCAGCGATTCGACGCCCACATGGGCGTCGGCCGCCCCGAAGCCGGCCCGCCGGGCATCGCCCGAACCCTGGCCGAGGCCGATGACGCAGCCCGGCTCGCGGCCGGCCGACCAGAAACCGGACGGTTCCTCCACGTCGACAGCCTCGGTATGGCCCAGCTACTCCTGGGATGGGGCCGTACGGAAACCTTCATGCCGGCCGCCCACACACTGCTGACCCCACTGCGCAACCAGCCCGGTGACCTGATTCGGACACTCGGTACCTACCTGGATTCCGAATCCTCCCTCAACGAGACCGCCGCTGTCCTGGGTGTGCACCGCAACACCGTGGCCACGCGTGTCGCCAGGATCAAGACGCTCCTCGGCGTCGACCTCCACGACCGAGACGAGCGGCTCGCACTGCACCTCGCCTGCCGCGCCGTACTCCTCGAGCAGCCGGAGCAGACTCCCGCAGGTCGTTGACACCGACCACGCCGAACCGGCGCCGAATCGAAGCCGAGTCCTTCGCCCCGGCAACTGGGGCTCGAAGCGGGTCCGGTTCCGGTCGGATGTGCGGTCGAAGACCGTGGTCCATGCGGTAGACCGGCCGTCGCTCCGCCGGCCCGGGGTCGGGCAGGTGGGTTCGGCCGGATACACCAATCGATGGGCCACTTGTGGTGGGAGCGGACGAGGAGTGCGGTTTCCGCCGGTTCTATGCTCGTCCGGAGTCGAGCGGGAGGGATACCGTGCCGAAGCCGGATGGGCTGGACGAACTGGAGGGGCCGGACAAGGTCGGCGCGTGGCTGCGCCACCGGTTGCCGGGCCTGCTCGCCGAGAGCCGGGTGCCCGGGGCGGCCGTGGCGGTCCTGGCCGGTGACGAGGTGGTCGAAGCCGCGGCCGGGGTGCTGAGCACGGCCACGGGTGTCGGGGCCACGGTGGACTCCCTCTTCCAGATCGGTTCGATCACCAAAGTGGTGACCGCGACGCTGGTCATGCAGTTGGTCGACGAGGGGAGGCTGGACCTCGACGCTCCGGTGCGGGCCGTCCTCCCGGAGTTCCGGATCGCCGACGAGCGGGCGGCGCGGCGGATCACCGCGCGGCAACTGCTGTGTCACGTCGCGGGTTTCGAGGGGGACGTCTTCACCGACACCGGCAAGGGCGACGACTGCCTGGAGAGGTACGTCGGTGTCCTGCACGACGTGCCGCAGCTCTTCGAGCCGGGCGGGATGTTCTCGTACAACAACGCCGGCTACTGCGTGCTGGGGCGGATCGTCGAGGTGCTGCGCGGGGAGCCGTTCGACGTCTGCGCTCGGACTCACCTGTTCGCGCCGCTGGGCATGACCCACACCGCGAGCGACCCGTACGAGGCGATCGTCCACCGCACGGCGGTGGGCCATACCGAGCGGGCGCCGGGGGCCCCGCTGGAGCCGAGCCGGGTCTGGGCACTTGCGCGCTCGAACGCGCCGGCCGGGTCGATGCTGGCGATGCGCCCGCGTGACCTGCTGGCCCTCGCCCGGATGCACCTCGCCGAGGGCCGGGGCCCGGACGGCGGTTCCGTGCTGAGCCCGGCGAGTGTCCGGGCCATGCGGCGGCCTCAGGTCACGCTGCCCGACATCGACCAGGGCACCGCCTGGGGGCTGGGCTGGGAACTGTTCGACCTGCCGGGCGGCACGGTCTTCGGGCACGACGGAAACACCATCGGCCAGTCGGCGTTCCTGCGCGTGGTGCCGGAGCGCGGTGTGGCGGTCGCGATCGTCACCAACGGCGGCCTGTCGCGGCGAGTGTACGCCGAGGTCGCAGGCCGGGTGCTCGGTGAACTCGGCGGCGTCGGGCTGCCCGCGCCGCCGATGCCGGGTGTGGCCGCTCCCACGCCGGAGGCGTCCCGGTATGTCGGCACCTACACGTCGAGCATTTGCGAGACCACGGTGAGCGGGGACGCGGCGGGGCGGCTGTGGTTGGAGCGCAATCCCCTGGGAGTCACCGCCGACCTGGACGAGGCGCCGTACCGCACGGAGCTGGTCGCCTGGCGCGGTGACACATTGCTCCCGGTCGAGCCGGAGCGCGGTGTCCACGCGCCGCTGGCGTTCCTCGGTGACGACGGGCAGGGGCACGCGCTGTACCTGCACACCGGCCGGGCCGACCGGTGGGCGTCGCGGTGAACGAGCTGCACCGGCGCGCCGTCGTCGCAGACCTGCACAACGACCTGCTGTGCGCGGTGGTCGCCCGGCCGGTGGAGCGCTGGGCGGAGTTCTTCCGGGAGCGCTGGCTGCCGCAGTTGCGGGCCGGTGGGGTGGACCTGCAGGCGCTGCCGGTGTTCGTGGAGGACCCGTTCCGGCCCGAGGGCGCGCTGCGCCGGACGCTGCGCATGATCGAGGCGGCGCACCGGCTCGCGGCCGGCAACGCCGATGCCGTCGCGCTGTGCGCGGACGGTGCCCAGATCGACCAGGCGCTGGCGGAGGGCCGGATCGCCCTGGTTCTGGCGTTGGAGAGCGCGCCCGGTGTGGGCGAGGACGTGGAGTTGTTGGAGACCTTGTTCCGACTGGGGGTCAGGATCGCCTCACTGGCGCACTTCGGGCGTACCGCCTTGGCCGACGGCAGCGGGGAGGACGGGACGGGTGGTCGGCTCACCCGTGCCGGGGTCGCGGCGCTGGCCGAGATGGAGCGCCTGGGCATGCTCTTCGACGTGAGTCATCTCGGCGCGGCCGGGGTCGGGCACGTCCTGGAGCTGGCATCGCGGCCGGTGATCGCGACGCACTCCTGCGCGCGGGCGCTCTTCGACCACCACCGCAACCTCACGGACGAGCAGATCCGGGGCGTCGCCGCGGGGGGTGGGGTGGTGTGCGTGAACTTCTTCGCCCCGTACCTGCATGGGAGCGACTACTCGATCGACCGGTTGGTCGACCACATCGAGCACGTCGCCGGTGTGGCCGGGGTCAAGCACGTCGGGCTGGGTCCTGACTTCATCAAGGAGGTGCTCGACGACACCACTCCCCCGTGCTGTGAGCGCGCCTTCGTCGAGGGGGTGCCGGCCGACGCCTATCTGCCCGGGCTGGTGGGTCCGGCCGGGCTGCCGCTGGTCACCGAGGCGTTGCAACGGCGTGGTTGGCCGGAGGGTGACATCGTCGCGGTCCTGGGGGAGAACGTGCGGCGGTTGCTGCGGGACGAACTCGGCCGGCCCGCGTCCGCCGGCTGAGTGCCGGGCGGGGCCGGGAGGGGAGCGGGCGGGGCAAGGATGAGCCTCTTCGGACTCATCGATTCCCCTTGCTTCCCCGTCGGCTCATCGTAGGGATCCCTTCGTGCGACCGGACGAACGCCTACCCGAATGTTCGATAAACCCGACGAACGACACCTGGGGTTTGTGTCCCAATATCGTCGGGTGGCCAAGGAGATGGAGAGCGGTACCGTGCGCACGAGCGATGGTTTTGAGAACGCCCGTGAGCCCGCGGACGGCGGCCGCGTGCTGACGATCCGCGATCTGTCGGTGGAGATCCGGCGCGGCGACCGGGTCGTCCACCCCGTCTCGGGCGTCAACCTGGCGCTCGACCGCGGGCAGACCCTGGGAATCGTCGGGGAGACCGGATCCGGCAAGTCCATGACCGGTCTGGCGATCATGGGCATGCTGCCGGCCGGCGGCCGGGTGACCGGCGGGTCGATCGACTTCCGCGGCACGGAACTCGCCGGGCTCCCCGCGGCGCGGTACCGGGCCATCCGCGGCAACGACATCGCGATGGTGTTCCAGGACTCGATGACAGCGCTGAACCCCACCCGGCGCATCGGCGAACAGGTCGCCGAGCCGGTGCGGCTGCACCACCGCGCGTCGAAACGGGCCGCGCGCACGCGAGCCGCGGAGTTGCTCGCCCTGGTCGGGATACCGAGGCCGGCCGAGCGGATGGACGACTACCCGCACCAGCTCTCGGGAGGCATGCGGCAGCGCGTGATGATCGCCATGGCGCTGGTGTGCGAACCGCAGGTCGTCATCGCCGACGAGCCGACCACCGCGCTCGACGTCTCCATCCAGGCGGAGATCCTCGACCTCCTCGACGAACTCAGGTCCCGGCTGGGCATGTCGATGATCCTCGTCACCCACGACATGGGGGTGATCGCCCGGCATGCCGACCAGGTGGCCGTGATGTACGCCGGGCGCGTGGCCGAGACCGGCCCGACACCCGCGCTCTTCGGACACACCCGGCACCGCTACACGCATGCGCTGCTGGCCTCGATCCCCTCGCTCACCCATGACCGGCGCGAGAAGCTCTTCAGCATTCCCGGCGCACCGCCGGACCTGGCCGTGCCCCACGCCGGCTGTCCCTTCGCGCCGCGCTGCGCGGCCGCGACGGACCTCTGTCGCGAGGGGCGGCCGACGCTGTCGGAGGAGGAGGGCGGTCACACCCACGCGTGTTGGCACCCGGTGTCCGGTCCGACGGTCCGGGCCCACCAGACACCGGCGACCGCCCCACCGCCGACTGCCTCACCGGTGCTCCTGCCCGAGCGGCAGACGACGCCACGGCTGCGGGTCGTCGATCTCAGACGCGAGTACCCGGTGGGCGGGCGGGGTCTGCTCGGGGGGCGCCGCACGGTCAAGGCGGTCTCCGGGGTGAGCTTCGAGGTGGCGGCCGGCGAGACATTCGGGCTGGTCGGGGAGTCGGGGTGCGGCAAGTCCTCGTTGGGCCGGATGCTCGTGGCCCTGGACCGGCCCACCTCGGGTGAGGTGATCTTCGACGGTGCGCCGGTGACCCGGATGAGCTCCCGTGAACTCGGGCCGCGCCGGGCCCAGATGCAGATGATGTTCCAGGACTCGAACGCCTCCCTCGACCCCCGGATGCGCATCGGCGCGATCCTGCGCGAGCCCATGGCGATCCAGGGCATCGGCAGGCGTGCCGAGCGGACCGCCCGGGCCCGCGAGCTGCTGCGGGACGTCGGGCTGCCCCTGAGCGTCCTGGAGCGCTACCCCCACGAACTCTCCGGGGGACAGCGCCAGCGGGTGGGGCTGGCCCGCGCGCTCGCCCTGGATCCGAAGGTGCTGGTCGCCGACGAGCCGGTCAGCGCGTTGGACGTCTCCATCCGCTCCCAGGTCCTCAACCTGATGCAGCGCGTCCAGCGCGAACGCGAACTGAGCAGTGTGGTGATCTCCCACGACCTCGCGGTCGTGCGGTACCTGGCCGACCGGGTCGGTGTCATGTACCTCGGCAAGTTGGTGGAGACCGGGACCACCGAGGAGGTGTACGGCGCCACCGCGCACCCCTACACCGCGGGGCTGCTCGCGGCGGTCCCCGAGGCGGACCCAGGGGCGCCGCTTCCCCGGGCGGGCACGCGGGTGCGCGGTGAACTGCCGAGTCCCATCGATCCGCCCAGCGGCTGCCGGTTCCGCACCCGGTGCGCGCTGGCGACCGAGGTGTGCGCGGCGGCGGAGCCTGCCCTGACGACGGTCGCCGGCACGCACCAGGTCGCCTGCCATCACCCGTTGCGGTCGGGGGCGGGGCAGCCCGTGGAGCTGACGGCACGATGACGCACTTCTCGCGACTTCCCCGGGGCTCACGGGTCTCACGGGTCTCACGGTTTTCTTGGAGAGGGGATGGGCACGCATGACCTGGTACGTGGTCCGACGGCTGGCGATCTCCTTCCTCGTCCTGCTGGGGATCTCCGCGGTGGTCTTCTTCCTCCTGCACCTGGTGTCGGACAACCCGGGCCGCGTCGTCCTGGGGCAGCGCGCCTCACCCGAGGCGGTGACCGACTTCAACCGGGAACACGGGTTCGACCGCCCGGTCGTCATGCAGTACGTCAGCTACCTGGGCCAGCTCGTCCAAGGAGACCTGGGGAGATCCTACAAACTGAACGAGAACGTGGGGGCGCTGCTGCGGCAGAACGCCGGCCGCAGCGCGATGCTGTCGCTGGCCGGCCTGATCCTCTCGCTGCTGATCGCCGTCCCGCTCGGCATCCTCCAGGCGGTCAGGCGCAACAGCCTCATCGACCGGGGCGCCACGGCGGCCTCCTACGTGCTCTACGCGACACCGTCGTTCCTGCTGGGCCTGATCCTGATCGCCGTCTTCAGTCAGTCCCTGCCGTTCTTCCCAGCCGAGGCGTCCCAGTCGCGCTCCCCCTGGGTGGTCCTCACCGATCCAGGCGCCATGGCCCTGCCCGTCATCACGCTCGCCGTCACCAGCGTCGCGGTCTTCTCCCAGTACCAACGCTCCTCCGCGCTCGACCAACTCGGCCAGGACTACATCCGGGTCGCGCGAGCCAAGGGGCTCCCGGAACGGCTGGTCCTCACCCGCCACCTGCTGCGCAACGCCTGCCTGCCGCTGATCACGCTGGTCGGCACGCTCATCCCCACCCTCCTGGCGGGCAACCTGATCGTCGAGTCCCTCTTCAACTACCCCGGCCTGGGCCTGCTGTTCCTCAACAGCCTGCAACGCGAGGACTACCCGGTGCTCCTCGCCTACACCCTCATCGGTGGCGTCCTCACCGTGGCCGGCAACTTCGTCGCCGACATCGCGGTAGCCGCCGCCGACCGCCGAATCGAGTTGGAGAAATGAGCTCACGACACGTGAACACAGCGGAGGCCACACAGACGGACGCCACGGCACGTTCCGAGACCGAACTCGCCGAACTCACCAGAGCCCGGAAACGGGTCTCCCCGCGGTCGGTGCTGCGCACGCTGCGGCACCACCCGCTCGGCCTCGCCGGTGGGCTGCTCCTGGTACTCGTCGTCGGGTTCTGCCTCCTCGGCCCACTGCTCTACCGCACCAACCAGGCCGACGTGGACCTGCTCAACGCGGCCCTGCCTCCCGGCCCCGGGCACCCGCTCGGGACCGACCCCAACGGGTTCGACGTGCTCGGCCGGCTGATGGAGGGCGGCAAGGTGTCCTTGCAGATCGGGCTGCTCGCCGCGCTCTTCGCCACCACGATCGGTACCGTCTACGGCGCCGTCGCCGGACTCGCCGGAGGCATCCTCGACGGGTTCCTGATGCGGGTGGTCGACATCCTGCTGTCGGTGCCCTTCCTCTTCTTCGTCCTGATCCTGTCGGCGAGGTTCCACGCGAACGCCGTGTCGTTGAGCCTGGTCATCGGCGGGTTCTCCTGGCTGGTCTCGGCCCGGCTGGTCCGCGGCGAGGTCCTGACCCTGCGGGTGCGGGAGTTCGTCCTGGCCGCGCGGGTGATGGGGGCGTCCCGTCGGCGGCTCATCCTCACCCACCTGATCCCGAACGCGCTCGGCGTGATCATCGTCAACATCACCTTCCAGGTCGCCGACGCGGTCCTCGCCGTCGCCGCCCTGGGGTTCCTGGGCTTCGGCCTGACGTACCCGACCGCGGACTGGGGCAGTCAGCTCGCCAGCGGCGCCACCTACATCTCCGCCGACCGCTGGTGGCTGATCTATCCCGTCGGCGGCTGCATCGTCCTCACGGTGCTGGCGCTCAACCTGCTCGCGGACGCGCTCCGGGACGCGGTAGGGCGACGGGCCGACTGAGCGGCGGGTCGCACTTGTCGGCCCCGACGGACACGGGGCCGGGAATTGTCGGGCTCGCCGAACACCGGTGGACACCGGTGCGACATGTTCGACCCACGCCGAAGCGGTCCCGGCCCGGTCCCCCGTCCGCCGCTGTTCCGCCGCCGCCCCCACTTCTCCGCACCTCTCCACCACACCTCGCAGGGAGCCATCCATGAAGCATGTGTCCGGTAGACCGCGAGGAGGCCGCTTCGCGGCGCTCGCCGCCGTGGTAGCCGTGCTCGCCACGGCGTGCACCGGCGGCGGCAGCTCGGCCAAGGACGTCCAGGGCAGCTACAAGACCCTGCCGAAGCAGTCGGGCAAGCCCAAGGACGGCGGGACGGCCACGGTCGCGTTGACCCCGGGGCTCAGCCCCAACTACATCTATCCCTACCCGCCGGCGTCCGCCAACGGGACCGTCATCGCCCGGGGCCTGATGTGGCGCTCCCTCTACCGCCCCAGCGGGGAGGGCGACCGGATCACGGACACCGAGCCGAGCCTGGCCAAGGCCCCCGCCTACAGCTCCGACCGCAAGACCGTGACCATCAGGATGAAGGACTACAAGTGGTCCAACGGCAGGCCGGTCACCGCCGATGACGTCGTCTTCTCCCTCGCCCTGCTCAAGGCCGCGCTCAAGGAGAGTCCGGCCAACTGGAGCTTCTACACCCCGGGCCAGTTCCCCGACGGGGTCACCGCGAAGGCCACTGCAGCGGACACGCTCACCCTCGAACTGAAGACCGCGTACAACCCGTCCTACCTGCTGTCGATGCTGACGCTGCTGTACGTGATGCCCTCCGAGGAGTGGAACATCGCCCGCACCGGGGGGCCGCACCTGGACTACAGCAAGCCGAAGAACGCGAAGGCGATCTACACGTACCTCACCAAGCAGTCGCAGTCGCAGTCCACGTTCGCCGACAACCCGCTCTGGCAGGTGGTCAACGGCCCGTACCGCCTCAAGAGCTTCGCCCCGACGACCGGGTCGTTCTCCCTGGTCCCCAACAAGTCCTACAGCGGCCCGGGAGACTCTCGGCTCGACCGGGTCGACTTCAAGTCCTTCACCTCCGCCGCGGCGGCGCTCAACCAGTTCAAGGCCGGCAACCTGACCGTCGGAACACTGGACTCCAGCTTCATCACTCAGATCGCCGCGCTGAAGAAGAAGGGCTACCACGTCTACGGCGCCCCGGCGCCCGCCCGGTTCGACCCGCTGGTCTTCAACTTCGAGAACACCACCGGCAACTTCGACAAGGTCGTCGCGCGGCCGTACGTCCGGCAGGCCCTGCAACACCTGATCGACCAGCGGGGCTATATCAGGAGCCGGGGCGTCTACAACGGTGCCGCCTCCCCGAACTACAGCACCGCGGGCAGCGACTCCCCCTACCCGCCCGAGTTCGGCGACAAGGCGCCCTACCCGTACGACCCGGCCGCCGCCGAGAAGCTGCTCGCCGACAACGGCTGGAAGGTGGTGCCGAACGGCTCCACTGCCTGCGAACGCCCCGGCACCGGGGCGGGCGAGTGCGGGGCCGGCATCCCGCGGGGGCAGACGATCGGCTTCACCCTCGCCTCCGCGAACACCCCGGCGTACGTCGGGGCCCGGGACACCGCGTTCGCGTCGGCGGCCAAGAAGCTCGGCGTCAAGGTCACGATCGTGACCAAGTCGCTCAACTACCTGTACGCCAACTACGGCAACTCCTTCGCGCCCGCCAACAAGAAGAAGTGGGCGACACAGGACTACGGGCCGCTGTACATGGCGGCCGGGTACCCGAGCAGCAACACGGTGTTCAACACGGGGGGCAGCTTCAACCTGGGCGGCTACCGGAACGCCGAGATGGACAAGTTGATCAACGCCTCGACCTTCGGGGCGGACCCGAAGGTCCTCTCGACCGAGGTGACCCGCCTCTCCAAGGACCTGCCGGTGCTCTTCTTCCCGACCCCGCACACCCTGGTCGTGTGGAAGGACACCCTCTCCGGTCCACCGTCGTCGTTCAACGCGCTGCTCAGCTTCCTGTACCAGCCGGAGCTGTGGTACTTCCGCGACTAGGTGTTCCGTTCTGGACCAGGTGTTCCGTCCTGGGAGGTGGTAGCCGTTATGGACACGTCTACGGACGCGTTCGCCCGGCCGCTCGGCCGGACCGTCGGCCCGGCGAATGCCGAGGTGGTGCGTGAGCTGATCGGCGACGCACGGGTGGTGGCCCTCGGCGAGGGCGCGCACAGCATCACGGAGTTCTACGGGCTCAGGGACCGGCTGTTCCGGCTCCTCGTCCGGGAGTTCGGGTTCACGGGCCTGGTGCTGGAGTCCGGTTTCGCCGAGGGGCTGGCCGTCGACGAGTGGATCCACGGTGGACCGGGACGGGTCGAGACGATCGCCCGTGACGGCATCACCTACCGGTTCGGCGAGTGTGAGCCGATGTGGCGGCAACTGCGCTGGATGCGCCACTGGAACCGCGGGGGTTCGGCGAAGGTCGCCTTCTACGGGATGGACCTGCCCGGTTCGTCCACCTCACCCGGACCGGCGGTCCGCGCCTGCCTCGACCGGCTGCCGGCACGCCCGGGTGACCAGGAGCTGCTGCGGCTGAGCGACCTGGGCGGCCGGTCGGAGGCGGCGGTCCGTTACGCGGCGATGTCCGCCTCCGACCGTGCCCGGCTGCTCGAAGGGCTCCGCGGGCTGGGCGGGCGCGCGCTGCAGTCCAGCCACGAGAACGGCAAGGACAGCAAGGACAGCAAGGACGCCGAGGTCGCGCTCTGGTGCGCGGCCTCGCTCCGGGCCTTCGTCGCGGAGGTCGAAGGGGGTGGGGCGTCCTCGGAGGGGCCGTACCCGCGGGAGGCGTTCATGGCACGGAGCGTGGAGTGGATCCTCCAGCGGGAGCGGCGCATCGTAGTGAGCGCCCACAACGCGCACGTCCGCCGTTCGCCGTTTCGTGGCCGGCCGACGCTGGGCGGTCTGCTCGCCTCCGCGCTGGGAGCCGACCTGGTCGTCATCGGGATGACCTACGGGTCCGGCCCGGAGGTCCGGTTCACCCAGCGTTCCCCCCGTCCGTTCGACTGCGAGGTCGCCCTCGGCGCGCGGACCCTGACCCCGGAGTGCGTCGAGTCGCGGCTGGACCGCCTCGGCCGGCCGGTGGCCGTCGTCGATCCGCGCCGCGCGCCGGGCGGGTTCTTCGACGGGGTCGAGGGCACACTCGCCGGCGGGGGGCTCGACCCCGTAGACGACTTCCCCGCGGCCTACGACGCGCTTCTCCACGTCCGGCGGGTCACCCGGGTCCCCGGGGCGTTCGAGCGGCTCCGCGCGGAGTTCGAGGCGGCCGCGAGGTCGGACTCAGAGGCAGATCCGGATTCATATTCGGATTCGGAGGCAGAGCAGTCCGTTCGTCCTGGGGACCTCGGCGGTCCTGGGAGCACCGAGGAGTCGGAGTCACCGTGAACGTTACCCCTCCGCCGTATCCGCCCGCGCGTACCGTCGAGGTCTTCGAGGACGTCGCGGGCGTCCGGGTGCCGGACCCGTACCGGTGGCTGGAGTCGGAGACCGACGAGGTACGGCGGTGGCAGCGCCGGCAGGCCGAACTCGCCGGCGCCGTCAGCTATGACGGGCAGGACCCGGCAGCCGTTCGGAAGCTGATAGAGACGTACGACCGCGGGTCCCGTCCGGCTCTGCCGAGGTACGCGGCCGGCCGCTGGTTCCGCACCGTGACCCCGCCGGGTGGGGCGGCGCCCACGGTGGTCGTCGCCGACCGGCCGTTCGGCGCGGGACGGCCGGTGGTCGACCTGGCCACGTTCGGCAGCGGGCGGAACCCGGCGTTCCTGTCCTGGCTGGCGCCGGCGCCGAACGGCCGCGTGCTTGCCCTGGGCGTCTGCACCGACGGCAGTGAGCACAACACCATCCGGCTCATCGAGGTGGACTCGGGGCGGGTGCTCGACGGCGCGCCGCGGCAGGTCCTGCACAGCGCGTGGGCCGGTGGGGTCTCGTGGCTGCCCGACAGCAGCGGTTTCTACTTCCTCGCACTCACCGGCCCACCGCGGGAGTTCCGGCAGGCGGTGTTCCGCCACCGGCTCGCCTCACCGTCCCGGGGAGGCAGTGGTGCGGGCAGCACTGCGGTGGAACCGATTCCGGTCGGCGAGGGCTCCCGGGAGTACACGCTCGTCCAGCTCTCGCCGGACGGCAGGTGGGCCGTCGCCAGCCACCGGGTGGGCAGTCCCGTCCCGGTCGCGGTGCGCGACCTGTCCCGGCCCGGCACCACCTGGCGCCCCTTCGTCACCGAGTGCGGCGGGACGATCGCCGGTCACGTCGTCGGCGACCACTACGTCGCGGTGACCGATGTCGCGGCCCCCCGCGGGCGGGTGGTCGCCCTCCCGCTCGACGCGGCCGACCCCAACGACCCCGCAGGGTGGACCGAGTTGGTGCCGGAGGGTGAGACGGTGCTGCGGTCCCTCTCCCCGGTCGGTGAGCACCTGTACCTCAGCGAGTTCGACCAGACGTTCGCCAGGGTCCGGATCCTCGACCGTTCGGGCGCCACCACCGGGGAGGTTCCGCTGCCCGGCCGGGGGGCGCTCGCCGCTCCGTTCTTCGCGTTGACCGGCCTGGCGGTCGGCGCTCCCCCGGACGACTTCGTCTTCGCCTTCTCCACCCTGACCAGTTCCTGGGGCGTCTACCGGCACCGGCCCGGGGAGGCGGGGATCGAGACGCTGGCGGCCCCGGCGGTCACCCTCGACGCCGAGGTGGCGGTGGGGCGGGCCGTCGCACCCGACGGTGTGGCGGTCCCGTACCACGTGGTGCGGCCGGCGGGCAGCGACCCGGCGCGGCCGGCGCCGACGCTGATCTCCGCGTACGGCGCGGCGAACGTGCCCCTGCTGCCGCAGTACCAGCCCGACGTGGCCGCCTTCGTCGCGGCCGGAGGCGTCCTCGTCCAGGCGTATCTGCGCGGGGGCGGCGAGTTCGGCCGCGACTGGTACCTGGCCGCGCACCGCGAACGGAAGCACGTGCGCGACACCGATCTCGTCGCAGTCGCCGAGCACCTTGTCGCCACGGGACTCACCAGCGCCGACCGGCTCGCGTTGACCGGCGGGTCCGACGGCGGCCTCATGTGCGGGGTCGCCGTCACCACGCGGCCCGAGCTGTGGTGTGCCGTACTGCCTCGGGCGCCGCTGCTGGACCTCCTCGGGGGTACCCGCGATCCCTATCTGGACTTCGTCATCCGCAAGGCGTGGGCGGACCCGGACGATCCGGCGCAGGTCCGGCGGCTCCTCGGGCTGTCGCCGTACCAGTTGGTCAGGCCCGGTGTCTTCCCGGCGGTCTACCTCCAGGCCGGGGCGACCGATCCGCGGTGCCCGCCGTGGCATGCGCGCAAGTTCGCCGCCCGGTTGCAGGCGGCGCAGGAGGGGGCGGAGCCGATCCTGTTGCACGTTTTCGACAACGCCGGTCACGGCGCGGCGACTTCACCGGAGGTCGCGGTCGAGCAGGACGCCGAGTGGTTGGCCTTTCTGATCAGGACACTCGGTCTGGGTGGTCAGGGAGCCTTCCGGGACGGTCGGCGAGCGGGCGGCTGACCGGCTCGCTCAGATGTCCGGGGCGGACCTGATGGACATCAGGCGCAGCTGCAGCATGGCTGACAGGCGCGCGTTCGGGTCGCTGAGGTCGATACGGCCGACCTCGGCCGCGCGCCGCAGCCGGTAGCGGAACGTGTTGGGGTGCACGAACATCGCGGCGGACGCCACGGCGACGTCGCCGAAGGCGTCGAGCCAGCTACGCAGCGTCTCGACCAGGTTGGCCTGGTGCATCTCGTCGTAGGCGACGATGCGTGCGACGGCGCCGCTGGGGATGTCCCCGCACGGGACGAGGTCGGCGAGCTCGAGCAGCAGCGCCTCGACATGGACGTCGTCCAGGCGGGCCACCTGCTGCCCGGCGGTTCCGGACCGCAGGACGCGCAACGCCCGTTCGGCTCCGGAACGCGACCGGGCCAGCGCCGAACTGTCCGCGGCGAACTGCCCCACCCCGATCAGCGGGCGCAGGCGGGAGCCGACTCGGGCCAGGAACTCGGTGGCGATCCAGGCCGCGCGTTCCTCGGCGTCCTGCCGGTTCTGCGGGAGGAGGGGCAGGATGCCGTAGGCGACGTCGCCGATCAGCGCCGCGGTGGCGCGCGGGTGCACTGCGGACAGGTGCATGGCGAACGCGTCGGTGAGCCGCTTCCGTTCGGTGGCGAGCCGGGCGGGCAGGCGGTGTTCGGTCGCCGCGTCGACGACGGTGAGCGCGAGGACGACCGCGGGCTCGTCCTTCAGACCGAGGCGGCGGACCGCTTCGCGCGATCCCGGGCCGCTTTCGAGGGCGGTGGCCAGCAGCTCCGCCCGCAGTCGCCGTTCCATGTCGGCGTCGGCGCGCTGCCACACCATGTGCATCGCGACGAGTTTGGACGCCTCGTAGAGGGCTTCGCTGCGTTCCTCGCTCAGGGGCTCGGGGACAACCACCCAGATCGTGCCGAGGATCTCGTCCCCGGCGCGCACCGCGATCGCCGCGCGGGGCAGTTCGGGCGGCTGCAACGTGTCGCCCGACTCGGGCAGGGAGTCCACGAATACGGGGCGGTCGCTGCGGTAGATCGCCTGGAACACCCCGCGTTCCTCCAGGATGCGGGTGTAGTGCTCGGGGACCTGCCGACCCAGGATCGTCTGGACCCGCGACGGGTCCACCTCCTCCTGCCGGCTGGAGAAGGCCAGCAGGCGCGAGTTGCGGTCCTCGATGGTGACGGGGGCGTCGAGCAGCGCGGCGATGGCGTTGGCGACCGCGAAGAGGTCGCCGGACCCGGTCCGGCCGGGCGTGGGGGCGTCCGTGTCATACCGGTTGCTGTCGGCCGTCAGCGTCCGGAGCATCCCCGCCAGGTGCGTCCAGGACGCGCCGCGGGCGAAGGAGAGGACCGCCACCCCCGACACGCGGGCCGCGGCGAGGAGTCGTTCGTCGGGGGCGAGGGGCGCGCGCACCACCAGCGCGGCGGCGCCGCGCCGGCCGAGGTGGGTGACGACCCGCGCGATGTCGGCGCAGTCGTGCAGGCCGACACCCATCACCAGGGCGTTCTGCGGGAGTTCCGGCTCGTCGAGCGGGTCGTGGATGACGACGCCGCCGATGTCGTCGGCGCGTTCGACGTCGCCGCAGACCACGTCGAGCAGGGTGGTACCGAGTTCCTCCAGGACACGCCCGAGGCTCGCTCGCGGGAGGCTGGTCACGGGGATGAGCACGAGGCCGGAGCCAGCTCGGCGCACCCGCGTCGTTTTTGGTTGCGCATGACGTAATGATGCCATTTCTCTCGTCTGGTGGGACGGCCGCGGGGGGCGCGGCGGCGAGCGGGGCGGCCAACTTCGCGGGGCCAGGAGGTCCGGGGGCTCCAGGGGCCCCGGGAGCCTCTGAGGCCTCAGAGGTCACATGTCTCAGGGGTCTCAGAGGTTCTCAAAGGTCTCAGGAGCCTCAGAGCCTCAGGGCCTCAGGGCCTCAGGGCCTCAGGGCCTCAGGAGGCGGGAACGGACACCCAGGTCTTCGTGGTCGTGACCGCATCCAGAACCTCCGGGATCGGTGTGACGCCGAGCCCCGGCGTGGTAGGTACCGCGAGGTGCCCGTCCACGAGGTGGAACGGCGGTGTGATGTCGGTCCGGTAGTAGCGGTCGGAGGCCGAGGTGTCGCCGGGGAGGAGGAACCCGGGCAGCGCGGCGAGCGCGACGTTGGCGGCGCGGCCCAACCCCGTCTCGAGCATGCCGCCGCACCAGACCGGGACACCGTGCGCCGCGCAGACGTCGTGGATCCGCCGGGCCTCGAGGTAGCCGCCCACGCGGCCCGGCTTGATGTTCACCACCCGGCAGGCGCCGAGCGCGAGCGCGTCGGCGGCGGCACGGGCGGAGACGATCGACTCGTCGAGGCAGATCGGGGTGGTGATCCGCGCGGCGAGTTCCGCATGCCCGAGGAGGTCGTCCTCCGCGAGGGGCTGCTCCAGCAGGAGGAGGTCGAACGGGTCGAGCCGAGCCAGGTGGCGGGCGTCACCACGGCGGTAGGCGGTGTTGGCGTCCACCTGGAGCATGATGTCGCCGAACCGTTCGCGCACGGCGCGGACCGGCTCGACGTCCCAGCCGGGCTCGATCTTCAACTTGATCCGCAGGTAGCCCGCCTCCAGGTATCCGGCGACCGCGTCGAGCAGTGCGGGTATCGACTCCGTGATCCCCACGGACACCCCGCACGGCACGGTGTCGCGGACCGCGCCGAGGGCATGCCCGAGGCAGACGCCGCGGGCGCGCAGGTCCGCGTCCAGCACCGCCATCTCCAGCGCGGCCTTGGCCATGCGGTGACCCTTGAACGGGGCCAGGGCCGGGGCGACCTGGTGGGCGTCGAGGTTCGGTACCCCGGCGAGTGCCGGGACGAGGAAGCGGCTCAGGACGTCGGCGGCGGCATGCGTGTACTCCGAGGAGTACCGGGGGGCGGTGCCCGCGCCGCATTCGCCCCACCCCTCGGCCTCGTCGGTGACGACGCGCAGTAGCAGGGCCTCGCGTACGGTCTCGGTGCCGAACGACGTCCGGAAGGGGGACACGAGGGGCACCTTGACGGTGCGGAGTTCGACTCCGGTGACCTTCACTCTGTCTCCCGCTGCGCTTGGCTGTGGTGTGCTCCGTGCCGGCGCGTGCCGTTGTGCGGTGCCGTCCGTGATCCCGTCGTCCGCGACAGTGCCGGGGGGCTGCCTCGGTCCACGACGTACCAGCCCGCGCGGTCGAAGCCGCGCACGCGCGCGCCCTCGGCGAGCAGCCCGTCGAGCACCTCCCGTACCGCCGTGCGCCATCGCGCGGCGCAGGCCGGGTCGCTCTCGCGCAGGGCCTCGATGTCCTCGGGAACGGCCACCAGCACGGTGAGGGCGTGCCCGTCGGCACGTCCGATGACCGGCGCGCCGGTGGCGGAGATGCTGAGCGCCACGGTCGCGCCCGCCGCGCGGGCGGCCTCCGCGTCGGTCACCATGGGCCGGCCGATGCAGGCCGACTCGACCCCTGGTGACTCCAGGCGCCACCGCACCAGGATCCGGTCGGTGTCGTCGCTGCGGTTGATGTCGTCGTCGATCGGGCCGTAGAAGTCCGGTAGGTACTCGGCCGGTTCGGCGGCCAGCTTGGCTATGTTGAAGTACGCGTTGCGGCGCACCAGGGGGTCGTACGTCCAGCAGATCTCGTTGACACCGCGCGCCATCGCCCAGGCTCGCTGGTGCAACTTCAGGGCGAATCCGACGTTGCGCCGCCGCAGGTGTGGCAGCACACCCGCGATGTGACTGTGCAGGGCCTCGCGCGCCGGTGGGGAGAAGAAGCCGAAGCAGGAACCGACCAGTTGGTCCCCGTCGAAGGCGCCGCTCACGTAACTGCCCGCCTTCGTCATCGCGCGCAGCAGGTCGGCCGTCACCGGAGGGCTGTTCTCGCCGGTGCGCCAGATGTGCTCGTACAGGCGCCGAACGGCCTCGAGCTCGCTGATGCTGTCGAGGGAAAAGATGTCGACGCCCGCGGCTTGCGCGGCGGCCTCGGCCGCGGCGTACGCCGCATCGATGGACGGGGAGTCGGTGCGGTCGCGGAGGAAATCGGTCACGCCGGTCATGGTTTCAGCCGCTTCCGTCGCGTAGCTGGTCCGAAGGCACAGGATGCCGATCCCCGTTTCGTCCGGGCGGACAGCCGACCTGCGGCGCGAGCAGTTCGGCCACCAGCGCGGTGAGCAGTCGCGTCCGCCGCGTCAGCTCCGCGACGAGCAGGTGTTCGTCGTCGGCGTGCGCGCCGCCGCCGACCGCTCCCAGCCCGTCGAGGGTGGGGGTGCCGACTCCCGCGGTGAGGTTCCCGTCGGAGGCACCGCCGACGGCCACCTGGGTGAGCGGGCCGATCCCGAGGCCCGTCGCAAGCCGGCGCGCCCGCTCGAAGAGGTCCCGCGACGCGGTGGCCGGCAGGGGCGGCCGATTCGGGCCGCCGCTGACCTCCACGGCGGCTCCGGTCAGCCATGCCCGCAGGTTCTGCATCGCGGTGTGGACGCGGTGCTGCTCGGCGGCGTCCCGTACCCGGACGTCGACGTCGAAGCGTGCCGAGGCGGGGACGGTGTTGGTCGTGGTGCCCGCCTCCAGGCGGGTCGGGGTGACGGTGGTGCCCCGTGCCGGGTCGCCCAGTGCGGCCACGGCCACGATCTGGTGGGCGGCCTCGATCGTCGCGTTCACGCCGCGTTCCGGTTCCAGGCCGGAGTGGGCGGCCCGTCCTCGTACCAGTACCTCGTAGCGCGAGACGCCCTTGCGTTCGGTCTTCAGGGCTCCGGAGGGACCGGCGGCCTCCAGTACCAGGGCGGCCGCGCACTGGCGCGCCTCCCGCTCGATGAGTTCCCGGGACGAGGGGGAACCTGGCTCCTCGTCACCGGTGATGAGGAGGGTGACGCCGTCCAGGGGGTGCCGGGTGTCGGGGGTGCGCAGGGCGGCCAGGGGGTCCGCGTCGGCCAGGGCGGCCAGGGCGTGGAAGGCGATCACCAGGCCCGCCTTCATGTCGAAGCAGCCCGGTCCGCGCAGCACTCCGTCGCGGACCTCGAAGGGGTGGCTCTCCAGTGACCCGATCGGCCACACCGTGTCGTGGTGGCCGACGAGCAGCACTCGCGGGGTACGGCCGAAGCGCCAGCGGAGGTGGGTGCGACCGTCGATGACGACACGTTCCGGACCGGCCCCCAGGTGTCCGGCACCGATCCGGGCGACCAGTTCCGCGCTGCGGGCGACCGCGGCCAGGTCGTCGGAGGGGGACTCGCAGCGCACCAGCCGTTCGATCTCGGCGATCATCGCGGCCTCGCGCTCCCGTTCACAGGTCGCGGGGCGAGCACCGTCCTCCTGTCCCGGCGTTCGGTTCGCCACGGCGCGGCGTTCTGTCACTGCGGACACCTCCAGTCGACGCATCCGCCCAAGCTTCGTGTGTCGCGCCGCGGTGGGTTCTGTCCGTTGAGCCAATATCGGCGCGCGGGATTGGTGCGGTGCGATGAAACGGCGCTCCGGCGGAGCGCCCGGTCGTCACCGCGCGCCGGTCCGCGGCAGCGGGAGGCTCACCTCTTTGGTGCCACCCCTCTCACGGTCCGGCTTGAAGACCTGGACAAGCTCTGCGCTGCCTTGAACTGCACGGCCGCGGATCTGCTCGAAGCCGAGCCCGTCGAGATGAGCGTGCTCAATCCACAAGACCTGCCCAAGGCCGTCAGTGAGACGAGAGGCCGCAGCGGTCTCACGCGGCGCCGCCCTGGTGAGCGCGGATCTTCGCCCAGGCATCATGGCCGGCCCGCTCGACCTGCTCGGTGTGCTCCACACCTGGAGGACTGCCGCCCCAGCATCCGGCCCGACCGTCTTCCCCGGCCCGCTCCCCCATCGCCAAGGACACGAGTCCGGCCCGGCCGCTCACGCGGCCAGGCGGTCAGGGCTTTCGACCTTCCGGCTGCTTGGCTCCAACACCCGCCGCTCATCCGTTGGTCCGCAACCCTGCGCGCACCTCACCGGATCTCCCCCACATTGCCCGCCGCGTCAGTCAGGTCGAATGTTCTGTCGATATCGCCGCTCTGCGGCGGAGAGGCGTGGGTGCGGATCGCGAGAAGTCCGGCTCGCAGCGCTCGTTCCACGAGGTGTGTGCGATTCCTCGCGCACAGCTTTTCTCTGATGTTGGTCAAGTGCGCGCCCACCGTACGCGGGGATATCGACAATGCGACGGAGACTTCCGAATCCGACATTCCGTGCGCCACCAGGAGAAGTATCTCGAGCTCCCGGGGACTAAGCTGGCCAGAGCGGTGCTGATCCATGCCGACTGGAGTCATCGTTCTGCCCTCGCTCACTTCAACCTCCTGTTTGGGTGCGAATCACGCGTAGTCCCGTGCTGACGGACGCGGTTGTCGCGTCCACGCACTTGCGATCAAGCTCAGCCGGGTGTCGTGGTCGGTAGTCGCCGGGATGCACACGGTGGGCGGCGCAGAGTGTTGGGCATGAATACGGCCATCTGCATATGGGTCATTTCCTGCCTTTTGGAACTGTGTCTGCGGAGCTACGCGTCCACGGCGGTGAGGCAGACGAGGTCCCTCCGCCGAGTTGGGAGGGCCCGCGACGGGACATGAAGCACGCTGCCGCAGGGGCGTGTCCCGCGCCGAGCCTGCCTGGTGAGTCCGCGGTGGAACCCTCCATGACCTGCCGCGATGCCATGTCAGCAAGCCGATTTGCAGATAGAGATGAGTGACCTCCATCACATCCGTGACACTCCCTCAACTCATGTACGTGACGGTCCCGCCCCTTCACTCAATCAGCACACAAATCGGCTCAAGGTTGCGTCCAGTGCAATGATGTACGGGCTCAATCCGATTCGGAGGGTTTTGCTCCGGTTTCCGGCTGATGCCCCCATAACGAACGGCCACCGGCTGGTCTTCAAACCGACCATGCCTTGAAGGAGATCAGCGCGACGACCGCACCTGACAGTGCGCCCCTGCACGCCCTCGCGCAAGACGACCTGGCCCGCGGCGAGTCCCGATCCGCTGCCGACCGTGGTCAAGACGTTCACCGGCACCACACGTACCCGCCATGGTCGACGCCCACTGCGATGCCGAACATGGGCAGGTCAGCGAGGAGAGAGAGTCAATCCCCGCAACGGCTACCGCCCGCCCGAGTGGGACAAGAGGGTCGGCACCGTCGAGTCGGCCATCGCCGATTCCGCCCACAACTGCCTGCCCACTCGGGTCTGACCGGGGCAGCACCTCATCGGAAGGTGCCTACGTGGCGGGAGCGGGTTATGCGCGGGTTCCACCGCAGCCGTGGTGCGCGTCGGTCTGCGACGGACCACCGTCGTAGGGCACTCCGAGCCGGGCGGCCAGCCCGGCGATCAGCATTTCAAGGCCGTAACCGAACTCGGCGTCGTGGTCGCTGACGGCCAGGTACGGGGCCACGGCCCTCAGGAGGGCGTCGCCGTCGGCGGCGATCTCCGCGGTGCGCTCCCGGCATCGTGCGGGATCCATCGTGCTCGGGCTCAGGGAGACCGTGTAGCCGAGTTCCCGCATGATCGTACCGATCAGGTAGGCGTTGTAGCTGCGCAGGACGTGGACCCGTTCCTTGGGGGAGAGGTCGAGGTCGGCGAAACTGCCCAGGGCGGAGCGGATGGCTTCGAGGGCAGCCGGTGACTTGGTGGGCCTGGTCAGCATGAGGGGGAACGCTTTGCGGTGCCGTTTGGCGGCGGCGCGGAAGATGACGCAGTGCGCCCGGACGCGCTCCTGCCAGGTGCCGTTGCCCGCGCCGGAGAAATCGATCTCCGACAGCAGCGCCTCGGCGACCCCGTCGAGCAGGGCGTCCCTATTGGGGACGTGGCTGTAGAGCGACATGTTCTCGATGTCGAGCTCGGTGGCCAGCTTCCGCAAGGAGAAGGCGTCGGGGCCGTCGCGGTCGATCATCGTCACCGCCTTGGCGATCACCTTGTCCCGGGTCAGGCCGAGCCGCCTGCCGCGGCCGGTTCCTCTCGCCGTCAACCCACACCCCCTTGACCCGCGACCTGCCGATGCGACGTCAGATTCCCTCTTGACGCCACTTGCAGTGCAAGTCTAACGTGCGGAGGCACAGACTTGCACTGCAAGTGTTGGCGACCCGGCCCCCGTGCCGGAGCGTGAGTAACCACCCCTGGCGGCCATGGCAGCCAGGCGCCGGTACCCGACGTACGGAGATTCACCTATGGTCAGCTCGATGCGCTCACTGCGCGTACGCGCCGGACCCGAGTGGGAGCCCCGCGAAGCCGAGGCGCCGAGGGCAGACAGATCCACGGCAGCCGTGCCCTCGAGTCCGCAGACGCGTACTTACGGCCGGGCACCTACCACCCCTACCCCGCGGCCGGCGACGTCGGTACCGTCGGTTCGCATTCGCCGACGAGGGTGACGCTGCCGGCGGCGTGAAGGACCTCGCCCCCAGGGCGACCGCGTGACGGCCCGTCAGAAGGCTTGGCGGGTCCCTCGTCGCCGCGACCATCACATCCGACGACGACGTCGATACCCCCGGTGCCGTCGTCGCGGACCTGACTTCGGGGTCGGCCGAACTCCGCCGCGCGATGGCGGGCGCCGCTCGGTCAACGTCCACTGTCACCCGCGACCTGGTGACCCTGCCCCACCCGGCCGAGCCGTGCCGCTGACGGCCAGTTGGGCCGTGGCCCGCTTCGTGTCCTCAAAGGGGTCGGGGCGCCACCCCATCCCACGCTCCTCAACACTCGTAGGGCGGTCCTGCTGTGAAGGTGCACCACCTCAACTGCGGCAGCATGCAACCGCCGGGACTCCGCCTGGTCTGCCACGTCCTCCTCATGGAGACCGCGAACGGCCTGGTCCTGGTGGACTCCGGCTACGGCCTGGACGATGTCGCACACCCCCGGCGGCGTGTGGGGCCGGTCCGGTTCTTGACCCGGCCGAGCCTCGACGCCGAGGAGACCGCCGCCCGGCAGGTCGAACGGCTCGGCTTCCGCCGGGAGGACGTCCGGCACATCGTCCTGACTCACTTCGACGCGGACCACATTGGCGGCCTGTCCGACTTCCCGCATGCCACGGTGCACGCCACCGCCGCCGAGGTACTCGGCTCGGTGATCTCCCCATCCCTGCGGGAGAGGAATCGATACCGCCCGGCCCAGTGGGCGCACGGCCCGAAGATCGTCGAGCACCGGCCGGACGGCGAGAAGTGGCGTGGGTTCGCCCAGGCCAAGGAACTCGACGCCGTCGCCCCGGGGATCGTCATGGTCTCGCTACCCGGCCACACCCGCGGCCATGCCTGCATCGCGGTGGACACCGGCGGCCGGTGGATCCTGCACGCCGGCGACTCCTTCTACCACCACGGCACACTCGACGGCCGCACCCCGGTGCCCGCTGCTCTGCGCCGCTCGGAGGCCGTCGTGGCGTACGACGCGGACAAGGTCCGCGACAACCACGCCCGCCTCGCCGAGCTGTACCGGCGCGCGGAACCCGACCTGGTGATCTTCAACGCCCATGACCCCACTCTGTTCGAGAAGATGCTCTCCGGTGCGTAGCACCGCCGCCGGTCGGCACTCACACATCACTCAACGAGCCACACCCGCGAAAGCCCGTCGGCAGATCCCAGGCACGCTCTCAGGATGCGACGTCGCTGAGTTCCTGCAGCTTGGCCAACCTGCGATAGAGAACATTGCGCTCGTTCAGTTCGGCATGTGTACCGACAGCCTGTACCTTCCCCTCCTCCATAACAATGATCTGCCGGGCCTGGGTTATGGTGGACATGCGGTGCGCGATGGCGATCACCGCACAGAATTCGGAGATTGCGGCGATGCTGTCCCGCAATGCTTTTTCCGATTCACTGTCGAGATTCGCGGTGGCCTCGTCCAGGAGCAGGAATCTCGGGGTCTGCAGCAGGGTACGGGCGATGGCCAGGCGCTGCCGCTGACCGCCGGAGAGGCCGGCGCCGCGGTCGCCGAGTTCGGTTTCCAGTCCGTTCGGCAGGGCCGCGATCACCTCGGAGAGGTTCGCCATCCGCAGCGCCTCGGCTATGTCCTTGTCCCCGGCGTACGGTGCCGAATACGTGAGGTTGTCCCGGATGGTGCCGCGCAGCAGGGTGTGGTCCTGATCGACGTAGCCGACGACGGATCTCAGCTGATTGAGCGGCATGTCGGCGATGTCGACGCCGTCGATGCGGATCGCCCCGGACACGGGGTCGTACAGGCGCTCGATGAGCTGAAAGACGGTGCTCTTGCCTCCGCCGGACGGCCCCACAATGGCGGTGAGCCCATCGGAGGCAACGGTGAAGGAGACCTGGTCGAGAACGACCTTGTCACTGCGGGGATAGGAGAAGCAGACCCGGTCGAAGACCATCCCGGCTTCATACCCGTTCGCCAGGAATGGGGCGATCCTCGTCCGGCCTGCTGTCCGGTCGGCCTGCCGGTCCGTCTCCACTTCGATCATGCCGAGTTCGGCCAGGCGCTCGATCGACGCTCTGCCGATCTGGAACTGGGCGATCGCCGTGAACAACGTCAGCAGCGGGGCCACCAGGTAGAAGAGATACAGAATGAACGCCGTCAGGTCGGCCGGCTCCATCGCCCCGCTGGCGGTGCGGGCCGCGCCCAGGCCGATGACCACGCTCAGGGCGAGCTGGGTGCCGATACTCATGGTCGGGTCCAGCAGCGACGACAGGACCGTCAGCTGGATCCCGGACTTTCGGGCTTCCTTGGCGATGGACTCGATGCCCTCCGCCTCCCGGGCCTCGGCCCGGGAGGCCTTCACGGTCGGCAATGCGCTGAGCACCCGCAGCAAGGCGGAGCCGAAATTGCCGTTGTCCGTCTGGTTGCGCACCGACACCCGCCGCACCCCCCGCGCCAGCAGAAGCGAGACCACACTGGTGACGCCGAGGCAGATGAGCGTGGCGGCGAGCAGCACCGGATCGACCCAGGCCATCAGTCCGACCCCTCCGATGACCAGAAAGCCGCTGTTGATGACGTCGTCGATCGCACGCGTCATCGCGGAGCGGGCGATGATGGTGTCGCTGACCAACCGGGCGAACACATCGCCTTCTTCCCAACCGGTGTACGCCCGGAAACGGGAGCGCAGCAGCCGGGACGCCAGGGTGTTGCGGATGTCGAAGACGATGTTCTCCCCCGCCAGCCCGATCGCGTACGAATGGAGCGCGTTGAGGATGGCGTCGGTGATGAACAGTGCCGCGCCGAAAAGTATCGGCCCCTTTATCGGGCGGTGCTCCTGCACGGCGGTGACCAGCCCGCCGATGACCGCGGGCTGGGCCAAGGACGTCGCGGCGCTCATCAGCCCGATCAATGTGCCGAGCACGATCAATCGACGGTGTCTGCCCAAGGCTCGCCATGGTCGGGCGCCCTTGCCCGACAGCAGGTGCAGATGGAGCTGGGGGACCGCCCGGTGCAGGGCTCGGCCCCGTGCCGGCCCGTTGCCCTGCTCCTGCTCCTTCGCCAGACTGACAGGCTTGCGCGAGCGGTGGTGCCTCCCCCGTCCGGCTGTCCAGTCGCTCATGCCGCGCCCTTGACGTGGGGGAAGAGGCGCAGCGGTGGCCTTGCGCCGTCCGACCGGCCGGATGGCCGGTCCCGCAGGCACTCGTGCGCAGCGGCCGCTGGGAGGCAATGGTCGGGCTGCGCGGGTGTGGCCGTCCGGGGAACCGCGGTGCCGGCGCGGAAGCCGCCTGCCTCCTCCCATCCGAGGTGGCGCCGGTACCGCGCAGACGGCTCGGGTATCGCGATCGGGCAGATCAGGGTCATTTGGTGTACCTCCCCCCGCGTTTCGCTTCTCGCCGGACGTCGACGAACATCATGACCGCACTGACGCAGGAGACCAGGAACGTCGCGCCGGCGATCACCAAGTAGGGGTTGATGAACACCGTCAACTCCTCACGGACGCCTTGGCGCGAGCCGGAGGAGTGCTCGGAGCACGCAGGGGCGTGGTCGGACCCTGCGGATCGAGGGGGATGTACGGGGAGGTGAAGTAGATCTCAGGCTTGTGGCGCGTGTCGTATCCGGTACCGGTGGCCAGCGCGAACTGGAAGCCGGCGACCGCGCGGACCGATTCGCCCTGGGATGTGATGCGGGCGCGCACGCACTCGGTGACCAGGCGGTACGGGGGGGTATGGGCGGCGGTCTCGAAGCCCTCCTCGAGGATCGGCAGAATGTGCTGGCAGGCGTCGAAGACGGCCTTGTCGGCACGGCGGGTGGGGAACCAGAGGAGGTGCAGGGGCTTTCGGTCCTCGACGCCGCTCGCGTCGCACCACGGCGAAGCCGTGCCGCCCACGTCAACCGTGCGGTACAGGAGGTGGTAGTCGCACATGGCGGGCATCGGTGCGAAGAACCGCCAGTTGGGCAGCAGCGAGCAGATGTCCGCGCGCCTGGCCCGGGTGAATTGCTGGAGGGGATGCTGACCAGCGAGGGTGAGAAGCAGCATGGCGGCTCCGGCGATCCGCCATGAGGCGCCCTCGCCCGTCAACGAGCGCAGCGGTGAGAGAGCTGTCACTTGAGGGCCTCCTTCTTCAAGGTGACGAAGCGGTCGGGTCCGGTGGCTTTGGAACGCTGGTCCAGGTCACCGAAGAAGGAGATGACGCGATCCGTCACCTGGTTTGCGTAGCGGTTGTTGACCAGCAGGCCCTCGTGCGACGCGCCCTCGATCACCGCGCACTCGGTGGGTGCACCGACGTGGGCGTCGGCCAGTTCCCTGTGCATGAGCAGCTGTTCGGGACTGCGGTCCACGGTTCGCTGGGCGGAGATCACGAGGCCTGGAACGCCCGTGATCCTGCCCAGTTGCCCCGAAAAGGTCCGGAAATCGTCCTGGACAGCCTTCCACTCGCGGCGTGCGGCCTCCCACATGCGCGAATCCGCGTACTGGGCGAAGGCCTTCTTCTGATAGTTCTGCGGCAGTTCACCGATCCCGGCCGGACGGTTGAGGAGGATGCCCGTGCCCAGGCGCAGCGCCCGGCTCATGGCGGTGAAGTGGCCGGCCAGGGGCTTGGCCACCGTGTTCCCGGCGCGGTTGAACTGGTCCGGGTGGGAGGAGTCCAAGTAGGCGATGCCATGGATGCGGTCGCCGAGGACCAGGGCGGCACGGCGTGCCAGTTCCCCGCCGATCGAGTGTCCGATCAGGATCACCTTGCGGTGCGGGGCGACCGCTCCGTTCACCAGATCTACGAGGTCGTCGACGGACTCCGACAGGTAGAAGGGGGTGGCAGCCTTGCGGCGGCTTCCGGCGTATCCGGCACGGGCGTAGGTGATGACCCCGTACCTGGTCTCGTGACACAGGCGCTGGGCGATCCAGGCATAGTGCTCGCTGGTGGAGAGAAGTCCGCTGGCGAGGACGACGACCGGCTGCCGGTCGTCGCCGGGTGAGTACACCTCGTACTGCAGTTGGTTCTTGTGGCGGGTGGTCAGAGTGCGTGAGGTGTGCCAGCCCTCCGTTACGCGCAGGCGCCGTTGCACCGCGGTGCCGACAGCGGCGGCCACACCTCCTGCGAGCAGGGCGAACGCGGCCGGCACGGCGCGGTCGTCGCGTCCGGCGACGGCCGGGTGGGTGCGGGGGGCGGAGGTGTAGGCGACCAGCGGGTGCATCGAGGGGAAGGCGGTGGCGAACCGGCCAAGACCCATGAAGTAGCCATTGGCCAGGTGGAAGGCCGCAGCACTCGCGATGACGGGGCGAGTCAGCTTGCCGTCCCGCAGGTAGGCGAGAGGGAAGAGGCATTCCAGCGCCAGCACCCCGTGGGTGAGCAGCTTGGCGGCTCGGGGATGTTCCTGGGTCCACCGGAACATGCCCTCGTGACCATAGGTGCGGGTGCGCATCACGCCACCGAGAGCGGAGGCGTCGCGCCAGGGCCGGCCCAGGAGCTTGACCCAACCGGAGACCGTGTAGGACAGGTTGGCCTGGAGAGCGACGTACCACAGCAAGGCATCCTTTGCCGCCGGGGAAGGCACCAGGCGAGCGGTGCCGGTGGCGACCTGCACCAGCGTCGCCACCTGGTCGGAGCCCTCGCCTCCATAGTGATGGCGGGGGCCGAGCAAAGCGGAGGTGGCGCCGAGGTAGAGGCTGCCCACGCCCCGCCAGCGAGAGTTGCCGGGCAGCAGCATGCCGACGCAGACCGCGACGCGCCCGACATGCAGAACGGTCGTGGTCCTCGGCCCGCTGACCCCGTTGATCATGCGACGGACCAGGGGGCTGGACCCGGTCAGGGAATCCTTGGTGATGTCCCAGTCGGCCAAGCCTCCCTTGTCCATCGTGCCGCGTTGCGTCAGAATCTCGAGAGACGAGGTCAAACTTGTCGCGGCGGCCAGCCGCTCGGACACACCCATGGCGCGTTGTCGGCTGATCGGAGCGGAGCCGAAAACCGCAGAGGTGATTTTCCCGGGCACTCTGACTGGAAGTTTTCGAGGAAATTCCACGGGACCTCGGTTCGTGATAGCTTGCAGAAGCATTGGTGTCATCTGATGCGCTGCCGGGCCAAAACACACCTTTGGCCCGGCAGCTTCATGCACTTTCTCTGTCGGCTGTCATCAGCCCACACATTTCAGGCGAAGGGGCCGGTCAGCCACCGTTGGCGGCAGCCTGGTTGGCCGCGACGGCCTGGTTCGCCTGGGCCGCGACGGCCTGGTTCGCCTGTACCGCGCAGACGTTGGCGGCGATCCCGGCAGCACCGGCAGCGGCCTGGGTCACATTCGCCAGGGCCGAGCTCGCGCGAACGATTCCCCGCCCGATCGCGGGGCCCATGGTGGGGCGGGCGGAGGTGAAGATCGCGCCCTCCACAGGGAGGTTCAAACTGTCCACTGCCTTCGTGATGCTACTCATCCGCAATTTTCCCTTCGGAAGCGAGCACCGGAGCCCTAATGCTCTGGCGCTCTCGTGGGGACAACCATGCCCGATCGCCGCCCTTTCCTGTATTGAGAAAAATACCTAAACCTGCGTGAGAGCGTTCCCATTTATCCATTACGCAGAGCGATTCGGGAGCTACTCAAAATCACGCCACTCGGACCCCGACTAACGTATTCGCGCCGGCACGCTTCGTAACTGATTGAGGGCTGTCCCGCGACTGCTGGAAATGGGCGGGGCGATCTTGCCGCGGCTGGTGCGTTTCACGGCGTCGGAGCCGTCCTGGACAGCCCCGTTCACCGGGCTGAGCCGGTGCCTGTTCGGGGTGCTGATCGTCGCATTGCGGCGTGAGGGTGCGGACGAGGTTCGGCGGGGGACGGCCGCGGAGTCTGCCCGGTACTCCCCCGACCACCAGGTCGTCATCGACGCCGGCACCTGACTCGTCGTCGCGTCGGCCGACCTCTGCCCGGCAACCGCGACGACCGCAGGGCCCTGACCACGGCCTTCTGCAACACGCTTCAGCTTTGCGCGGACCGCGGTCCCGCGGTGCGGCCGGACTTTCCGTGCCCTCGGCCGAGATATCGCAGGGCCGATGCGGCGGCGTTCGCTCCGCACATGCCGTGGGCGCCGGCCCCGGGCGGTGACGCCGCGGAGCAGATGAACATGCCCGGCACGCCCGTGCTGTAGGGATCGAGGGCGAGGCGGGGGCGCATGACGAGTTGGGCGACGGTGTTCGCCCCCGTGACGATGTCGCCGCCGACGTAGTTCGCGTTGTACGCTTCGAAGGCGGCCGTCGAGCGGACGGCCATGCCATGGACCCGCTCGCGGAACCCGGGAGCGAATCGCTCTATTTGACGGATGATCGCCTCCGTCGCGTCTCCGTCGTAGCCGTGTGGTACGTGCGCGTAGGTCCAGACCGGGTGGATGTTGCCGTTGGATCGCTGCGGGTCGGCCAGATACTGCTGGCCGACGAGCACGAAGGGGCGCTCGGGCATTCGGCCGACGTGGATCATACGCTCGGTTCGGGCGATCTCCGCGTAGGTGCCTCCCAGATGGACGGTGCCGGCCCGGCGGGCCGCCTCGTTGCTCCACGGGACGCCGCCCTCGACCGCGAAGTCGACCTTGAAGGCGCCGGGTCCATGGCGGAAGCGGCGGTAGGCGCGTGCGACCCGCCCGGGCAGCCGGTCGCCCACGATGTCGGCGACCGCACGCGGGGCAAGGTCGAAGAGGACTGCATCGGCCGAGGGCAGCTGCGCCATGGAGCGCACGAGGACGCCGGTCTCTGTCCTGCCGCCGAGATCGGCGAGAAGGGCAGCAAGCGCGTCAGTGATCGCCCGGGAACCGCCCGCGGCCACGGGCCAGCCATAACGGTGTCCGGCAGCGACGATCAACAGGCCCACGCCGGCGGTGGCCGGACGGTGGAACGGCCGGAACGCATGTGCTGCCACCCCTGCGAACAGGGCGCGGGCACGCGCGGAGCGCCACAGCCCGGCCACGGCGCCGACGGGCAACAGCGCCTGCAACCCGAACCTGCCGAAACCCAGCGGATGCTTCGGCACGTGCAGGAGCGGACCCATGACGTCCTCGGCGAGCCTGTCGTAGCCGTCGGCGAGGGTGCCGAACATCCACTGCCACAGCCGCCCGTCCAGACCGCCCAAGCCCCGGGCCGTATCCCGCACGGACCGGTGCAGGACGCCGGCGTCACCGGAGTCCAGCGGATGCACGCAGTCGATCTCCGGAAGGCACCAGCGCAAGCCGTAGCGATCCAGATCAAGGGTGCGCAGGAATGGTGAACCCACGGCCATCGGGTGGGTGGCCGAGCAGTGGTCGTGCAGGAGGCCTGGTGTCAGTTCGCTGGAACGCGTGCCGCCGCCGATCGTGTCGGCAGCCTCCAGGACGGTGACCTCCACGCCCTCTCGAGCGAGCGAAACAGCAGCGGCCAGACCATTGGGGCCGCTGCCCACCACGATTGCCGTACTCACGAACCAACCCTAAAAGGCGCGCCTGGACAGCACCATTCGCAGAACTACTTACCGGCGAGCCGGGGCCGCACTGTTCGGACAGCGGGACTGGCTCAGAGCGCCGCCGCCAGCTCGGTGCCCTGCTTGACGGCCCGCTTGGCGTCCAGTTCGGCGGCCACATCGGCGCCGCCGATCAGGTGGGCGCCGCGGCCTGCGGCGATGAGCTCCTCGTACAGGTCGCGGCGTGGCTCCTGCCCGGTGCACAGCACGATCGTGTCGACGGCCAGGACCGTGCTGCGCTCACCGACAATGACATGCAGTCCGGCGTCGTCGATACGGTCGTAGCGCACACCCGGAACCATCGTCACGCCCCGGTGCTTGAGCTCGGTGCGGTGGATCCAGCCGGTGGTCCTGCCGAGGCCCGCGCCGACCTTGGTGGGCTTGCGCTGGAGGAGGTGGACGGTGCGCGGCGGGGCGGGCCGTTCGGGGGCGGCGAGGCCGCCGGGAGTGCTGTGGCCCATGTCGACGCCCCAGGTGCGGAAGTACGTCGCCGGGTCCTCGCTCGCCTTGTCGCCGCCGTCGGTGAGGAACTCGGCGACGTCGAAGCCGATGCCGCCCGCGCCGAGGACGGCGACACGGTCGCCGACGGGGGCGCCGTCACGCAGCACGTCGAGGTAGCCGACGACGCTCGGGTGGTCGATGCCGGGGATGTCGGGGGTGCGCGGGGTAACGCCGGTGGCGACTACGACCTCGTCGTAGCCCGCGAGGTCCTCGGCGGACACCCAGGTGTTCAGCCGCACGTCCACGCCGTGCACGTCGAGCTGGTGGCGGAAGTAGCGGATGGTCTCGGCGAACTCCTGCTTGCCGGGGATCTTGAGGGCGATGTTGAGCTGGCCGCCGATCTCGCTCGCGGCGTCGAACAGGGCGACGTCGTGGCCGCGTTCGGCCGCGCTCACGGAGCATGCGAGGCCCGCGGGGCCGGCCCCCACGACGGCGACACGCTTGCGCAGTCGGGTCGGGGACAGGAGCAGCTCGGTCTCGTGGCAGGCGCGCGGGTTGACCAGGCAGGAGGTGATCCGGCCGCTGAAGGTGTGGTCGAGGCAGGCCTGGTTGCAGCCGATGCAGGTGTTGATGGCCTCCGGCTTCCCCGCGGCGGCCTTGGCGACGAAGTCGGGATCGGCGAGCATGGGCCGGGCCATGGACACCATGTCCGCGCAGCCGGAGGCCAGCAGCTCCTCAGCGAGTTCGGGAGTGTTGATGCGGTTGGTGGTGACGAGCGGGACCGAGACCTGGCCCATGAGCTTGTTCGTCACCCATGTGTACGCGCCGCGCGGTACCGAGGCGGCGATGGTGGGGATGCGGGCCTCGTGCCAGCCGATGCCGGTGTTGATGATGGTGGCTCCGGCGGCCTCGACAGCCTTGGCGAGCGTGATCACCTCGTCGAACGTGGAGCCGCCCGGGACGAGGTCCAGCATGGACAGCCGGTAGACGATGATGAAGTCCTCGCCGACGGCCTCGCGCACCCGCCGGACGATCTCGACGGGGAACCGCATGCGGTTCTCGTACGAGCCGCCCCAGCGGTCGGTGCGGTGGTTGGTCGGGGCGGCGATGAACTCATTGATCAGGTAGCCCTCGGAGCCCATGATCTCGACGCCGTCGTAGCCGGCCTGCCGGGCCAGGCGGGCGGCGCGGGCGTAGTCGTCGATGGTCTGCTCGACCTCGGCGTCGGTCATCTCGCGGGGTGGGAACAAGCTGATCGGTGCCTGGACGGGGCTCGGCGCGACCAGGTCCTGATGGTAGGCGTACCGGCCGAAGTGCAGGATCTGCATCGCGATCCGGCCGCCCTCGCGGTGCACGGCCTCGGTGACGGCCCGGTGCTGCTCGGCCTCCGCGCCGGTGGTGAGCTTGGCGCCGCCCTCGTACGGGCGTCCGACCTCGTTGGGTGCGATGCCGCCGGTGACGATCAGGCCCACCGCGCCGCGGGCCCGGGCCGCGTAGAACGCCGCCATGCGCTCGAAGCCCCGCTCGGCTTCCTCCAGGCCGACGTGCATCGAGCCCATGAGGACGCGGTTGGGCAGCGTGGTGAAGCCCAGGTCGAGCGGGCTCAGCAGGTGCGGGTACTCGTTCATCCGAGCATCTCCTTGCGCGGTGTTGCCTGTTGTAGAAGGCCGGTTGGCGTCTCGGTCACCGCGTTGCCGAGGATCCGCGGCATGCCCTCCCCGCCCGCATCGCGTGGCAGGGCCATGTTGATCCATCCGGGGCGTCGAGCGGTTCGAGCACCTCGGAGGCGACCGCAGGCACGGTGGTGTCCGCCGGGCGGCCGGGATCGAGGGCGTCGCCCGCCTGTGGCCCCGTACTCAGCCGTACAGAGCATCGATCGCGTCGCCGTAGCGTTGCGCCACTGCCGTGCGACGGACCTTGAGCGTGGGAGTGAGGGTGCCGTCCTCGATCGTGAAGTCGTGGTCGAGGACGGTGAACGCGCGGGCGCGGATGGCGGGGGCGAAGCGGGCGTTGACGCGGTCGAGTTCGGCCTGAATCAGGGCCAGGACGTCGGCGTGCCGGGCGAGTTGGGGCAGGTCGGCCGGTAAGCCGCGGTTGGCGGCCCAGGCGCTGATGGCGTCGGGGTCGAGGGTGACGAGGACGGCGGCATGGGGCCGGCGGTCCCCGACCATGACGGCCTGGGAGATCCAGGGGCTTTCCCGCAGGCCGTTCTCCAGGGCGGCCGGCGCAATGTTCTTGCCCGTGGCGGTGATGATGAGTTCCTTCTTGCGGCCCGTGATCGTCAGATAGCCGTCGGCGTCGAGCTCGCCGAGGTCGCCGGTGTGGAGCCAGCCGTCGGCCAGGGTTTCACTCGTCGCCTCCGGGTCGTGGAGGTATCCGGCGAAAACACCCGATCCCCGGCTGAGGATCTCGCCCTCTTCGGAGATGCGTATCTCCACGCCCGGAAGGGGGCGGCCAACGGTGCCGGGACGGTGGTCGTCCGGGCGGTTCGCGGTCATCAGCGCGCTGGACTCGGTCATCCCGTAGGCGTCCAGGACCGGGATACCGCAGGAGGCGAAGAAGTCGAAGACTTCCCGGGCCATGGGGGCAGCCCCGGTGACGGCGAGCCGGATGCGTCCGCCGACCGCCTTGGCGACGGCCTCGGGCGGCAGGTCCCGGACGGCGGTGTATGCCTTCTCGAACAGCCTGGGTACCGACGGCAGGACCGTGGGCCGGATCTCGCCGAGTTCCGTGATGACGTCGCGGATGTCCCCGCCGAAGTAGGCGAGGGCCGCACCGCGGGTGAGCGTGATGTATTGGATGCTGCGGGACATCACGTGCGCCAGCGGCAGATGGAGGTAGACCTCCTCGCCGTCACCAAGTCCTTCCAGGAGGGCGGTGCTGGCGTTGCAGGCGGCCTGCCAGTTGGCGTGCGTGAGCATGCAGCCCTTGGGGTGGCCCGTGGTTCCGGAGGTGTAGATCACGGTGGCGAGGTCGTCGGGCCGCACCTCCTCGGCGATGGCGCGCAGCCGCTCACGGTCGCTCCGGGTGGGGGCTGTGCGCAACGCCTCCCAGGCCCGGTGCCGTGCGGAGGGCTCGGGATCGAAGACGAGCACTGTGTCGACGCCGGGCACCTGGGCGGCGATGTCGGCGCGGGCGGCGGTGTCGCAGACGACGGTGCCGACACGGGCGTGGGTGAGGACCCAGGTGCACTCGTCGAGCGTGCTGGTGGGGTAGACGGGGATGCTGACGGCTCCGGCCCGGGCGACGGCGAGATCGCACAGGGTCCACTCGTGGCGGGTGTCGGAAAGGATGCCGACGTGATCGCCGGGCAGCACACCCAGGTCGAGCAGGCCGGTCGCGAACGCGTCGACGGATTCGGTGAGTTGGCTGTAGCTGAGGGTGTGCCAGGCTCCGGCGCGCTTGAACCGCAGGGCGGTGCGCGGGCCGTAGGCTCCACCCGCCAGCTCGGCCAGCTGGGCGACGGCGGGTGCGTCGATCATGGACACGGTTGTCTCGGCTCCTTCGGTGGGCCGGTACGGCGGCCGCGTCGCGGGACGCGGCCGCCGTACCGGATCAGAGGTCGAGGTCGAGGTCGGTGACCGGGTAGGCGACGCAGGAGTGGGTGTAGCCGAACCGCTCGTCGGACAACCGCAGTCGGGCTTCCTCGGCGTTGTGCACGGTGCCCTTGAGGACGCGGACGCGGCACAGGCCGCACTCGCCTGAGCGGCAGGCGGCTTCCGGTCGGATGCCCTGGTCCTCCAGCGCGTCCAGCAGGGGCCGTCCGCGAGGGGTGCGGAACGAGGTACCGCCGGCGGTGACGGTGACCTCGGCGCCGGGGTCCGCGTCGGCCGGCCAGTGGGCCTGGCGGGTGGGGTCGGCGGGGGCGCCGTTGGCCTCGAAGCGGATCCGGCGGCGGGGGTGGCCGAGCTCTTCCAACTGCCGCAGCGCGTAGGGGTACAGGGCCTGGGGGCCGCACACGTAGACCATGCGGCGGTCGAGCGGACCCGCGAGGGTCTTGATCAGCGTGGAGCTCAGCAGGCCGGTGGGGCCGGCCCACCCGTTTCCAGGTTCGGTCATGACGTGGTCGACGCGGATGTTCGGGTGGTCGGCGGCGATGGCGTCGAGTTCCTCGTGGAAGATGACGTCGTCGGGCGTGCGGGAGCCGTAGATCAGATGGAAGCGGCGGTCCAGTCCGTTGTCGAGGATGTCGCGGATCATGCTCATGGCCGGCACGACACCGGAGCCGCCGGCGAGGAACACGAGGTCGTCGCCGTGGAAGAGCGGGTTGTGGTGGAAGGTGCCCATCGGCCCGGTCGTGGTGAGTGTGCCGCCCACCGCGAGCGTGTCGATGAGGTGGTTGCTGATCCGCCCGCCGGGCACCCGGCGCACCGTCAGGTCCCAGTGGTCGAGGCTCGCCGGGCCGGAGGACAGGGCGTACGGGCGGTTGGTGCCGTCGGCGAACACGCCCACGTACTGCCCGGCGAGGAACGGCGGCAGGTCCGCGCCGTCGGGTCGGCGCAGCCGGAAGGTGGCGGAGCTGACGGTCTCCGTGATGATCCCGGAGACGGTGAGGGCGAGCCGCCGGGGGTGGTACGACGCGACAGTGCGGCTTGTCTGCGCGGTGTGGTCGGCGGTGTCGGCGGGGCGGCCGTCGATGTCGGCCTGGATGTCGGTGTAGCCCTCGAAGAGAGGGGCGAGGCGGTGGGTCACGGGGGCTCCCTGTCGGATCGTGCGGTCAGGCGGCCTGGTGGCGCAGCAGGCGGCGAGCGACCCGGTGACCGGATTCCAGCGTCGGCTGGAAGCCACCCGTTGCGACCCAAGAGCCGGCCAGGTGCAGCCCGGGGACATGGGTCTCGCGTTCGCTGTTGCGGAAGAGCCAGTTCTCGGTGCGGTCCTGGTCGTAGCCGTAGATCGCGCCGCCCGGATGCCCGAGGTAGCGGGACATGGTCATCGGGGTGGCGACGTCGACCTCCTCGATGGCGTCGCGGATGCCGGGCGTGATCACCTCGACGCGGTCCAGCAGTGTCTCGGCGTAGGCGAACTTGGCGCGGGCGTACTCGCCGGGCGAGACCTTGTCCCAGGCGTCCGCGTACTGGAGCGTCATGAGGCTGACGTGCGTGGCGCCCGAGGGGGCGAAGCCGATCGGGGCGACGTCGTAGGAGGAGACGCAGATCCCGCGGGCCGGCTCCAGGGTGTGCCAGGAGGCGTGCAGGCGGTCCTCGTCCAGGTCGGCGTTGACGAAGGTGGTGCTGGTGGTGAAGCCGAGCTCGGCGGGTGTGGCGTCAAGGCCCATGTGCAGGACGAAGCCCGACACGCCGATCCGCCGGGTGGCGAGATCGTTCCGTACGGTCGTGGGAACGGCATCGCCGAGCATGGCGTACGTCAGCGGCAGCGAGGCGTTGGAGATGACGTCCCGCGCGGAGACCTCCTGGCCGTCGTCGAGGCGCACTCCGACGGCGCGTCCCCGCTCGGTCAGGATCGCCTCGACCGCCGTGTTGAAGCGGACCTCGCCGCCCGCCGCGAGGAACGAGTCGAGGAACGCGCTGGACATGGCCTGCGAGCCGCCCCTGATGTGCCAGGGCTTGAACTCGAGGTAGGCGAACAGCATCAGCGCCAGGTCCTGGAAGGCGAGCCGGGAGGGCGGCTGTCCGGCATAGGTCCAGTAGGTGGCGAGGACCGACTTCAGCCGGGGGTCGTCGAAGTGGTCGTCCAGCACCTCGCTGAGCGGGCGCAGCCCCTGACGGAAGTAGGTGGGGTCGACCTGCTCGGGGGGCAGCCCGCGCATGGCGGCCATCTGCCAGATCGTGGTGTCCTTCACCAGCTGGAAGAACCGCTCGACCCGCTCACGGTTGCCCGGGAAGGCATCGCTCAGGACGTCCACGGCGGCCGCCCAGTCCGCGGGCAGCGTCACGTCGTACTCGCCGGGCACGACGGCCCGGTAGAGGTCGTGCTCCTGGACGAAGTCGAGGCGGTCGATGACGCCCAGCTTCTCGAACAGACCCCGCAGGGAGAACTCCTGGCCCTCCGACCCGATACCGGAGAGCTGGTGCAGGGCCACCTCGAACTCGTAGCGGCCCCGCCGGAACGAGGTGGCGCAGCCGCCGGGGATGCTGTGGCGCTCCACCAGCAGCGTGCGCAGTCCCGCGCGCTGGAGGGTGGTGGCGGCGGTCAGTCCGGCGTTGCCCGCGCCGATGACCACGGCGTCGAAGTCACTCATGGCCGCCCGCCTCGCGCGCGATCTCGTCGGACTTCGCGCCCATCGCCTCGGACAGCGCCTTGGCGGCCGAGAGGGGGCGGACCATCACCATGAAGTCGTCGATCTTGCCGTCCTCGTCGAAGTGGAGGAAGTCGCAGCCCGTGAGCTGCTTGCCGTTCACGGTGGCGGTGAAGACGAAGGCGTGGTCGCGGCCGTCCGGGTTCGCGATCTCCCGGATGTAGGTGAAGTCCTCGAAGACCTGCGACACGGCGTTCAGGATCGCGGCGGTGATCGCCTTGCCCGGATACGGCTTGAAGACGGCGGGGCTGGTGAAGACGACGTTCTCGGCAAGGAGGGCGGCGACCGCGTCCATGTCGCCTGCTTCGACGGCCTTGCGGAAGGGGTGCACAAGATCACCTCGTGTAGTCAACGAGTTGAATAGGTGCATCGCAGATTAGGGGCGGCGGCATAAGATGTCCACACCCTAGGCAGTTTTTTGACTAATCAACTGAGTGCTAGGCTGGGGGCATGGCTCTACGCAATGCGGTGATGGCCGCTCTCCTGGAGGGCGAGGCGTCCGGCTACGACCTCGCGAAGGGCTTCGACGCCTCGGTCGCCAACTTCTGGATGGCCACCCCCCAGCAGCTCTACAGGGAACTGGAGCGCATGGAGGGGGACGGGCTCATCACGGCCCGCGTCGTGGAGCAGGAGCGCCGCCCCAACAAGCGGCTGTTCTCCCTCACCGCGGCCGGATTGGAGGCGGTGCGCGCCTACACGGCCGAACCCCCGGGCAAGCCGACGGCTATCAGGGACGAGCTGATGGTCAAGGTACAGAGCGTCGACGCCGGGGACATCGAGGCCGTGCGATCCGCCATCGCCGAGCGCATGGAATGGGCCACGGCCAAGCTGGCTCGCTACACGCGTCTTCAGCAACGCCTGCTGGACGGGCGCACGGAGGACGAATACTTCGCCGGCGGCGAGCGCATCGGCCCCTACCTCACACTGCTGCGCGGCATGGCCTTCGAAAGGGACAACCTCCATTGGAGTGAGATGGCCCTGAACAGACTGGAACAGCGTGCCGCGGCCTTCAGCGGCGGATGAGGCCGGCCTGCTGTGCAGGCCAGGCCCGCCGGCGGCACGGTGAGCCTGGTCCGTGAGGCCGTGCGAGCCCGTTCCGTCGAGTGCCCAGGGGCGAGAGGGGGCTTGGTCCATCCATGACTGCGAACATGCGTCAGCGTTCCACCGCGGAAAAACACCGCGCCACCGTGATGCTCACGGCGGTCAAGGCCTTCGCCGAACGCGGGTACTACGGCACGTCCACCAGTGACGTGGCGCAGGCCGCCGGTATCTCCCAGTCCTACCTTTACCGGCTGTTCCCCAACAAGGAAACGCTGTTCGCTGCTCTGATCGACCACTGCTCGGCGCGTCTGCGGGAGGCAGTCGCAGTGGCGGCCGCCACTATGGAGGGCGCTGATCCCGAGCGGACCCTGCGAGCCCTGGCGACGGCGTACGACGCGGCCGGCGGCGAGCGGGATGCCCTGATGGTCCTCATGCATGCCGTCTGCAGCGCGGGCGAACCCATGATCGGCGAGTCGGTCCGCGGCTGCTACGTCGACCACGTCGAGTACATCCGGGAAGTCTCCGGTGCCTCCAACGAGCAGATCCACCGTTGCTTCGCGCATGCTCTGCTCGGAAACCTCGCACCGGCCGTGGGCGGCGGGTCCTTCGGCACCCCCTGAGCGCGAGCCCCGCGGTAAGGCGTTCCACGCCGAGTTCGCGCGACCGGCAACCCGGACAGTGCGACCGCGTGCGATCCGGCGACCCCGCCGTACCCGACCAAGTTCGGCCTGTTCCGGGCCAGTCGGGCGCTCACGCCGTTCGTGTCGGTCACCAGCGGATGGTCGAGGCGGGGATGGTCGGGCGCAAGACCGGCGGGGGGTTCCACCATACGGCCGGAGTTGAGGTGGCCCGGCGGCCCGGTGGCACGGCGGAACTGATGGACCCGTTGCCTCGCAGGACGTGGACCAGCCGGTGGTGGCTCTTGCGCGCCCTTCCGCCTCCCTCCCCTGCGTGGGTCGTGCGTGTCCCATGTCACCGCCCGGATGGTGGACGGCGGCCCGTTGCCCGTGCGCGACCGATCGTGCGCGGACATCCGGTGACCTCGAGGGCGGGTCGGCCTGACTACCCGGTGGACAGGTGTGTCACGGACCCGCGCGAGGCCGGCCCCGGCGTGTACGACATCCACTCGCCGCGCGTCCCGCACGCCGCCGAAGCGGCCGCCCTGCTCCGCAAGGGACTTGAAGCCATCCCCGCCGAGCGCCTGTGGGTCAACCCCGACTGCGGCCTCAAGACACGCGGGTGGCCCGGAACACGCGCGTCCCTCGACAACCTCGTCACCGCGGCACGCCAGGTCAGAGCGGAACTGTCCGCTTCCTGAGCCGGAACGGCGACGACGCGTGCACCCCTGCAACACCGTCCGCTCGGCATCGGACAACGCGAGCGGGCCCAACCGCGGTCCAGCCGTCCCACCGTCAGGCCGCGGAACTCAAGACCGGGACGCCGGGCGACAATGGCCAGGCACGCGACTTCAACGTGCGGGAAGGGGCCGGGGCCCTTCCCGCACGCCCACGCAGCCGTGCCCCGCGCTGCGGCCGCGGGAACCGGCTCCGCCGCCCACCATCACCCCGCACGGCACGCCTGGGAGGTACAGCAAGCCGGCCCACAGCGGCTGTGGGACCGCGTCGAGACCCTCCTGGACGCCATCTGGCCACCGTCTGCGGCATCAGCGAACGCGCCGCGATCCGCTGCGCCAACGCTGCCAAGGCATTCCCCGAGTCCTCACTCGGACAGGACCAGTGGCCCCGCCCGGCCGGGTCGGTCGGCGCTACCGGCTGATCAGCGGCAGCACGGGGAAGGTGTGGCTCTGCCAGATCAGGCGCGAGGGCTCTTCCGGGTAGGCGGCGACAGCCGACCGGGTGTCGAAGCGCTGAACGAGGCGCTGATCGGTGTCGTACGCGGGCCAGCCGGGGTCACCGTGGGCGGCGAACGAAGCCCATGCGGCGCGCATCCGGGCGGACAGGGCCTCTGCCTGCGGGGAGGGTGTTTCACCGATCAGCATGGCAGCCTGGCCGCGGTCGAGGTTGCCGAAGACCAGTGGCACGTCGAGGCCGTGGCAGGCGCCGAGGGCGCCGCCCATGCCCGGGGCCGGCCAGGCCAGCTCGTAGAGGTGCGCTCGGCCGCCGGCAGCCGTCTGGGCCTCGGCGAGGTGGAGCGACGGCATGCGGAACAGCCAGTCGGAATGGACCAGTTCGTACAGCTCCTCCGGGCCCGCCGCGGGGAAGGCGTCGCGGTAGCGGCGCGCGCCGTCCGGGCCGGGTGCGAAGACATCGAGGGCGTTGCCCGCCTGCTCCTCGCTCACCTGGCCGAGCATACCGTCGAGGGCGGTGAACAGGCGCTGCTCGTCGCGGGTGTGGCCGACGAGGAGTTCGATGTCGCGGCCGGCGCCGTCGGTCAGGGCCTGCCAGGGTGTCACGGCCAGGACCTCGCCGTCGACGACGGGCGAGAAGGGGATCGTCCTGTGCGCGGGCAGGCCCCAGCGTTGCGCCCACTGCTCCATCTCGGCGCCGACCCTGTCAGCGGCGGCGGACAGCCGGCGCGGGGCAACGCTGGACAGGTCGGCCACCGTGGGCCGCAGCCCCAGCTCGGCGGCGCAGGCGGCAGCGATGTCCGCGGCAAGCTCCGGCGAGAAGAAGGTGCCCGGCGCACTCTGCGCGACGGCCCGGCGGAAGAGCCCGGCCGTACGCTCCATCGCCAGCAGCGCGGCGACCGATCCCCCACCCGCCGACTGGCCGAAAACCGCGACCCGCCCAGGGTCGCCGCCGAAGGCCCGGATGTTCTCGCGCACCCACTCGAGCGCGGCCACCTGGTCGAGCAGACCCCGGTTGGCAGGAGCCCCCTCGATCTGCGCGAAGCCCTCGATACCCACGCGGTAGTTGAACGTCACCACGACCACGCCACCGTCCCGCGCGAGCCGACCACCGTCGTACTCGGGCAGGCCGGACATGCCGATCACGTAGGCGCCGCCCTGGATCCACACCATCACCGGCAGCCCCGCGCCCGGGTCGGGCTCGGGCGACCAGACGTTGACCGTCAGCCAGTCGTCGCCCGCCGCGTCCTGCGACAGCGCGTCCATGCCGAAATGCCCGCCCTGCGGGGGCGGCGGGCCGAACGAGAGGGCCTGCCGCACGCCGCTCCAGCCCCGTACCGGTCGCGGCGCGGCGAAGCGCAGCTCGCCGACCGGGGGTTCGGCGAACGGGATGCCGCGGAAGACCGCCACACCCGCCTCCCAGCCGCCGCGCAGCCTCCCGGCCGCCGCGCGGACTTCGGGCCGGGACCCGGACGGCTCGGACTCGGCAACAGTCATCACAACTCCCTCTCAAACAGGAGGAGAAGGCTCGCGGCGGCCCCGGACCCCATGCGGATCATCCACCGCGGCTGGATGCCGCGCCAGCGATTTACGGCTGACCCGGGCTACTGGAGTCGGCAGGAAGGGGTGGCGGTGCGCACGAGCGCAGCGATTGCCATCGACCGGGGAGGGTTCCGGCCACGCCATCACCAGCGTCGCGGGCCGGCGTCCTGCCGGCGCCGTTCCGGTCGAGCAGACGGAGGAAGGCACCCATCGAGGATCACCAGGATCAGTCCGGCGAACGAGGTGAAGCCTTTCGCGTGCGACTTGCCCACCCCCTCGGCAAGGAGCGGCGGCGGTCTGCCGCGCCCGGCAGGGGGCGGGAGCGCCGAACGCGTCAACTGAGGCTCCGCCAGGTGGAGGCTCATGCGCTCAGCCAGTGGCAAATTTTTCAGGGTCATGACAACCGAGTCCGCGATTTCTGCGTATTCCCTCGCGTGGGCGTGCAGCGGGCCCATCAGGAGCGGCGGCGGTCCGGCCCACGGGAACGGCTCCGCCGCGGCTGTGCGCGCGTGCCTCCCGTGGCCCGTCGGTCCGATCAAGGAGAGCAGATGAGACATCGCGCCGTCCACAGTCCGCGCTATCGCAGCAGGTACCTCTCCGTGGCGTTCGTTGCCGGGGCCCTGACGCTGACTCCGGTCCTCGGCAGCCCATTCGGCGGCACCTCCGGCTCGTTCGCCAAGGTTGCCGCCAAGGGTTCGCACCTGTGCCCGACGGGCGGCCAGGTGCACGCCAACGCCCGGGTGAAGACGGGAGTCAGCCCCCAGGCCGACCCGGACACGCTCAACGCGAAGCAGACCAGAGCCATCCAGGCGGACCTGGGCCGGCTCACCCGCTCCGGCGCCCCAGGCACCGCGGCAGGGGGGCTCAACGCCCGCGAGACCATACCGGTCTACTTCCACGTCATCCACGACGGGGACAAGGGCAAGCTCAGCAAGGCCAAGGTCGAGAAGCAGATGGCCGTGCTCAACGGCGGCTACGGCGGCAAGGGCGCCGGCAACTACGAGTCCCGGTACACGTTCGTCCTCAAGGCGATCGACTACACCGACAACGCCTCCTGGTACAACGGACTGCGCGACGAGACGCCGCAGGAGCGCGCCATGAAGACCAAGCTCCACAGGGGCAACGCCGGCACGCTCAACGTGTACACCGCCAAGCTCGACAGCCTCCTCGGCTGGGCGACCTTCCCGACCGACTACAAGGACCACCCGAAGATGGACGGCGTCGTCCTGCTGGACGAGTCGCTGCCCGGCGGAACGTCGACGAACTTCAACGAGGGCGACACCGCCACGCACGAGGTCGGCCACTGGATGGGCCTGTTCCACACCTTCGACGGCGGCTGCACCATCGGCGACTACGTCAGGGACACCCCCCGCGAGGCCAGCCCCGCCTCCGGCTGCCCGACCGGCCGCGACACCTGCCCGGAGCCGGGCAAGGACCCGATCCACAACTTCATGGACTACTCGTACGACACGTGCATGACGCAGTTCACCAAGTACCAGGTCAAGCGCATGGACAAGTTCTTCAAGGCCTACCGCAAGCAGTCCGCCGGACGCGGTTGACCCGGATGCCTCCCGGTCCGTCGAGCGGCGCCGGTCCCCTCCCGGGGGCCGGCGCCGCCTGGCTCGATCACCTCCCCCGCTCCGTCCACGTCAGCCGCGGTGGCGCGGCTCCTCGACGGGGGCCGCTGCGGGCGACCCCGCTTCGGGCGTTCGCCAGGGGTGTCAGTGCCCCGCTGGTGGGCCGTTCCCCCGAGGCTGTCCGGCGGCGCCGAGCCGATCGGGGACCGGGACCCGCGCTGAGTGCCTGGCACTCAATGGTCGTCGGCGAACTCGGCGCCGCAGGCGGTCCAAGGTGGTGGCCACGGTCGGGATCCGGCGGTCGTGGTCGGTGTACGAACTGCCCGCCCGCCCCTGCCAGTGCGCGCCGCTGAGGGCGGTGTGTGCCAACCGTCCTCGCCCGTACCGATACGTTCCGGGTCGCTCCCGTCGCCGTGCGGCAACACCGACATCCATGGGGTGCATCGTTCTGCGCGAAAGATGCTTGATGCGCGCAACAGCTATCAAGGCGCCCCTCACGGCTGCCCGGCCGTCGGAAGTGGCCAGAACGAGGGTGACTGATGGCGCAATATCCCTATGTGCGTTGGCAATTCAGCCAGGGGTGGCTGACGCGGCCCTCTTGCTCGATCACCAATTCGCGCATCTAAACTGTTGACACATGACTTCTACCGCCGGAATATGAGCAGAATCTTGCAGCAGTGTCACAGGTAGATCACAAACCCCGTCGACTAGAGGACGAGCAGTGCACCCACACACACCCAGGCGCGTCAGGCTCCTGGCCGCCGCGCTGGCCCTGGCGCTCGTACCCACCGTCTCCGCCGTCCTCACCCCCTCCGCCCAGGCCGACTCGGCGGACGGGATCAAGGTGACCCGGCGCGGGGACGGCGTCGCCGTGTCCGTCCCCGCCACGAAGGAGGCGCCCGGATACACGGTCGATGTCGCCACCGACAAGCTGGCACTGACCACCTCTCGCGACGGCAAGCCCCTGCTCGGCACCGCCGTTGGGGACACCGGCGGACTGCGATTCAGGTCCGGCGGGAGCTGGCAGCACGCCGCAAAGGTCACCGACTGGTCATGGAAGAAGGGTGTCCTCAACCTCACCGCCGACACCACGCTCGACGGTGCCACCGTCATCGCGCACCTGACGCCCAAGGCCGACCGCTACCAACTGAACTGGGACGTCGAAGGCGGTAGCCCCGACCGACTCGGCCTCGCCTACGACCTCTCGTCGGCGGGCCACTGGTACGGGCACGGTGAGGCGCTGACCCCGCAGGGAGGCCCCGGTACCGACCAGCCGTGGCCGCTCGACAGCGGCGAGGTCAAGGACGAGGCGTTCGGCCCGTCCTCGTACCACATGGTCGACCCGTTCTGGTACACCTCCAGCGCGACCGGTCTGCGCGTCGACACCGGCAGGACGATGGATGTCTCCATCAACGGGCACAAGGACGGCCTGGGCCGCTTCACGGTCGAGTCCGCGGACACCTACAAGGCGACGGTGTTCGTCGAGTCCACGCCGCTGGAGGTCTACCGTGACTACGTCGGCGTCGTCGGCAAGCCGGGCAAGAGCGACGCCACCTACGAGCAGTACGCCAAGCCGCTGTGGAACTCGTGGGCGCAGTTCTACACCAATGTCGACCAGGACAAGCTCCTCGACTACGCCACCGACCTCCACAAGAACGGCGTGGACGGGCACACCATCCAGCTCGACGACAAGTGGGAGTCCGGGTACGGGAACCTGACCTTCGACAAGAAGACCTTCCCCGACCCCAAGGGCATGTCCGCCAAGATCCACAAGATGGGGTTCGACTTCGGCATCTGGGTCACCTTGTGGATCAACCTGGACTCCGACAACTACCAGTACGCGGTCGACCACGGGTACCTGCTCAAGGACGCCAAGGACACGAGCAAGCCGTGCAAAGTCACCTGGTGGAACGGCGATGCCGGGATCATCGACCTGGCGAACCCGGACGCCAAGGCCTGGTACGTGGGCAACCTCAAGAAGCTCATGAGCGACAACGAGATCGACGGGCTGAAGTTCGACACCCGCTTCTTCGACGACGCCTGCGCCCCGCACAGCGGCCACCAGGCCGCGGACTACCAGAGGCTCGGCGCGCAGCTCGCCGATGAGTTCGACCTTCAGGGCTCGGGCATCCGGGTGCACTGGGGCGAGACGGGACACAGGGCCGGCTTCGTCACCCGGCAGGTGGACAAGGGCACCAACTGGGAGTCCCTGCGCGCTTCCGTTACCCAGAACCTCGCGATCTCCACCATCGGCTACCCGTTCGTCGAGTCCGACATGATCGGCGGCTCCGGCAGCCACCCCGCCCCGTCCAAGGGTGTGCTGGTGCGCTGGGCCCAGTCGGCCTCGCTGATGCCGCTGATGTACTCCTCGACGTCCCCGGTGGACACCAACGATGTGACCACCGGCCAGAAAGTCGTCTACGACCAGGAGACCATCGACCTCTACCAAAAGGCGATCAAGGCCCACGAGCGGCTCGCCCCCTACATCTGGGACCAGGTCCAGCACACGGTGGCCACCGGCGACCCGATCATGCGCCCACTGTTCTTCGACTACCCGAAGGACCGGAAGAGCTACACCGTCGGCGACGAGTGGATGCTCGGCCCGGCCGTGCTCGCCGCTCCCAACCTCACCGACAAGGCCTCCCGCACGGTCTACCTGCCCGCCGGCGCCTGGTACGACGTCAACCACGGAACCGTGATCCACGGCCCCACGACGCTCACCGGATACGGGGCGCAGCTCGGCGTCACCCCGGCGTTCGTCAACCTCAAGGCCAAGGGCGCCGGCAAGGCCGTTCGGGCGCTCGAGCGCCACGACGTGCCGGCCGCGGGCATCGTGATAAGCCCGGACTCCCCGTCCACCGGCAGCGGTACCCCGTTCAAGGTCACCACCACGGCGGCCAACTGGGGCGACCGGCCGATCCTGGGCGTCAAGGCGGCCCTGAAGGTGCCCGACGGCTGGACCGCCGAGGCCACCACCGCGGCCACCGCACGCAGGCTCAAGAACGGCGCAGCCCTGACCACCGACTGGACGGTGACTCCGGCGGAGCAGGCCCGGTGGGGCAGCCACGACATCACGGCCGAGGTGACGTACGACTACGGCAAGGAGGTCTCGGACACTGTCCAGGCGCAGGTGAAGGCCGTCCCGGGCAGTGTCAAGGCGCCCTACAGGACAACAGCCACCACCGACGCCAAGTACGGCCAGGCCGGTGACCAGATCGCTATCTGGGCCGGCGGGCGGGACCTGTCCGGCGGGCAGGACGAGAAGGGCGCCGTCTACCTCGACGACGTGGCCGGTCCCAAGGCCACCGTGCAGGCCGAGGTGGCCTCCCAGGAGGGCATCACCCCCGCCGGCAAGGCCGGGATCGCCGTGGCCAACGACCTCACCGCACCGGAGAAGGGCGGCTACGCGGTGCTGGTCATGACGAACAAGTACGGCCTGGAGTTCATGACCGACAGCAATGGCGACGGACGGCTCGACACCTGGGCCGGCGGCGGCGCCACCTACCACCCGGCCCATCTGAGGCTGACCCGCGACGGCGCCACCTACACGGCGTACGCCAGTAAGGACGGACGGACGTGGACGAAGGTCGGCACCGCCGAGGTGCCGTCGGCATCCGGTACCGGTGATGCCGGGATGGTGGCCAGTGCGGTCAACCTCTTCTACCCCGGCGAGACCATGGAGGCGGACTTCCGCGACTTCGAGGTCACGTCCTGATCACGCGTCCCGACTCCAGCCTCCCGACTCCCGGGACCCGACTCCCCGCTCCCGAGTCCTGGACCCACCTCCTGGACGCACGTGCCGGCAGCGGCCTGCCGACACCCGCGCCCGCCCCCTTGCACCTCCCCTCGGCCCCGGCAGGTCAACCCGCCTGCCGGGCCCCGTACCGAAGCGAGGAACCGGCCCATGGCACGTATGTCCACCGTTGTCGCCGCCTTCGTCGCAGGGGCCGTCGTGGCCGCGAGCACCGTCGCGGTCGCGCGCAACGGCACCGGCACCACCGACCTCAACTCCAAACCCACCACCACCTGGCTCACCGTCAAGGTGGCCGACGCCATGGGCACCAGAGGCACCATCACCTGGGTACCCACGGGATCGTTCGGCAGCTCCGCCGAGGTCCGGGTCCCGCGCTACCCCTTCAGCATCGACGGCAAGGACACCAAGGCCCTGTCCCTGTCCGCCGTGCGCAACGAGCAGGTCTCCGCACAGCTGGCGATCGCCTCCGGCCACGATCTCGGCAACGTCCGCGCCCGGGTCGGCGATCTCACGGGCCCGGGCGGGGCGCGGCTGTCCTCCCGGTCGGCGAAGGTCCGGTTCGTCGAGTACGTGCCGGTCCAGCGGTCCAAGAGCGAGGTCGACTGGTCCGCCACCATCGACGACGTCAGCTCCGGCAAGGAGGTCTCGGGAGACCGCAACCCCGACGTGGTCGGCGACCCGCTCGAAGAACGCCCCTACATCGATGTGCCCGCGTACGCGGCGCAGCCGCTGTGGTTCACCTTCCACATCCCCAAGGACGCCAAGCCCGGCACCTACACCGGCACCGTCAAGGTCGACGCGGACGGCAGGACCGAGGCGAGCTACCCGCTGACCGTCGAGGTCTCGGACGCCACCGTGCCCGACGCCGCCACCTCCTCGTTCTTCCTCGATGTTTGGGCCCAGCCGGAGACGATCGCCCAGGCGCACGGGGTCGAGCTCTGGTCCGACCGGCACTGGAAGCTCATCGAGCGATACGACCGGGACCTGGCCGGCCGCGGCCAGCGGGTCATCAACACCACCATCGTCGACAACCCCTGGCATCACCAGTGGTCGCTGGGCACCCGCCAGTCGCAGACGGCCACGCCGTACTCGAGCATGGTGGACTGGACATGGAACGGCAGCAGGTTCGCCTTCGACTTCTCGCGCTGGGACAGATATGTCGCGACCGCCAAAAGGGCCGGCGTCGGCCCGGAGATCGGTGCCTTCTCCATGCTGGCCTTCCAGGACGGCGAGCACCTGACCTACACCGACTCCCGCACCGGCAAGACCGTCTACGAGAACGTCGACCTCGGCGGTGCCCGCTGGCGGCAGGCCTGGGGGGCGTTCCTCCCGGCCTTCGAGGCGCACGTGAAGGCGAAGGGCTGGCTGCCGCACACCTGGCTGTCGTTCGACGAGCGTCCGGTCGACACCATGAAGGTCGTCAAGGACTTCGTCCACGAGACCGTCCCGGCCTTCGACGAGCGCATCTCCGTCGCCGGATCGATCAACACCGAGAACATCGCCTCCAACCTGTCCGTGGACTGGGGCGGCATCGACGCCATGACGCCGGAGAAGGCCGCGGAGCGGCGCAGGGCCGGGAAGATCACCACCTTCTACACATACGGCCTGCCCGCGCACCCCAACACCCTCACCTACTCGCCCGCGGTCGAGGCCCGGATGCTGCCCTGGATCTCCGCGCGGCGGCACCTGGACGGTTTCCTGCGCTGGTCCTACAACAGCTGGACGCCCGACCCGTTCAAACAGCCGGTGCACATCTTCAGCCAGGGCGACGAGTACCTCGTCTACCCGGGCGAGAACGGCCCGATGTCCTCCATCCGGTGGGAGCAGCTGAAGGAGGGCATCGAGGACTTCGACCTCGTCGCCCAGCTCAGGAAGAAGGACGGCGGCACCGACAGCGCCGCGCTCACCGACGCACTCACCACCGCCACCCGGGACCTCGACGGCCGCAAGAAGGACGTCACCGACATCGAGACCGCCCGCGCCGCCGTCGTCAAGGCGCTGACCCGGTGACACACCGGACCACCTGAACGCGTGACCCGCGTGACCACCTGACGACATGTCTGCCCAGGTCCTCATGTCCTCATGGCCGCGCCATCCGCTCGGAAAGGAAATTCATGCACGACAGCAACGGCGTCACCCGCAGACGGGTGCTGACCGGCGCGGGCGCCATCGGCGGCGCGGTGCTCCTGGCTCCCCCGCAGGACGCGTGGGCAGACACCTCCGACTCCTTCGACACGGCTCCCGCCGCCGCGGCCCTGCGGCGGCTGGTGCCCGGCCACCACCGGCAGGTCGAACTGCGCGCCGTCAGCCCCAAGGGCGGCGACCGCTTCCGGGTCACCGGCCGCAGAGGGCACATCACGGTGGAGGGCACCAGCCCCGCCGTGCTGCTCACCGGCTTCAACACCTACCTCACCCAGGTGGCCGAGGCCGACATCTCCTGGAACGGCGAACAGCTCGACCTGCCCGGGCTGCTCCCGGGCCCCACCCGAGAGATCAAGGGAACGGCGAACGTACGCCACCGGTTCGCACTCAACGACACCAACGACGGCTACACCGGCGCCTACCGGGGATGGCGGGCCTGGGAGCGCGAGATCGACGTGCTCGCGCTGCACGGCATCAACGCCGTCCTCGTCTACATCGGCGCGGATGCCGTCTACTACGACACCTTCCGCGAGTTCGGCTACTCCGACGCCGAGATGAGGTCGTGGATCCCCGCCCCGTCGCACCAGCCGTGGTGGCTGCTGCAGAACATGTCCGGGTTCGGCGGCCCGGTGTCCAAACAGCTGATCGACCGGCGTGCCGCCCTCGCCGAGAAGATCGTCACCAGGGTGCGGGAGCTCGGGATGACCCCGGTGCTGCCGGGCTACTACGGCACGGTGCCGGACGGCTTCGCCGCCAAGAACCCCGGCGCCTCGGTGGTCGAACAGGGCGACTGGGGCGCCTTCCAGCGCCCGGACTGGCTCGACCCGCGCACCCCGGTCTTCGCCAAGGTCGCCCGCTCCTTCTACCGGCACCAGCGGGAGCGTTTCGGTGACAGCACGATGTACAAGATGGACCTGCTCCACGAGGGCGGCAAGCCCGGCGACGTGCCCGTCGGCGAAGCCGCCAGGACCGTCGAGGCAGCCCTGCGCTCCGCCCACCCGAGGGCGGTCTGGGCGATCCTGGGCTGGCAGGGCAACCCCCGCAAGGAGATCCTGGACGCCGTCGACAAGAGCGGAATGCTCGTAGTCGACGGGCTCTCGGACCGCTACCCCTCGGTCACGGACCGGGAGAGCGACTGGGGCGGCACCCCGTACGCGTTCGGCAGCATCTGGAACTTCGGCGGGCACACCCCCATCGGCGCCAACACCCCCGACTGGGTCAGCCTCTACCCGCGCTGGAGGGACAAGAAGGACAGCGCACTGGCGGGCATCGCGATGATGCCCGAGGGAGCCGACAACAACCCCGCCGCGATGGCCCTGTTCACCGAACTGGCCTGGACCCCCGGCACCATCGGCCTCGACGACTGGTTCACCTCGTACGCGACCTCACGGTACGGCGGCAAGGACCGGCACGCCGCAGCGGCCTGGAAGGTGATCCGGGAGACCGCGTACGGAACGACCCGCGAGGACTCGTGGAGCGAGGCGGCGGACGGGCTGTTCGCGGCACGGCCGAGCCTGAGCGCCACGAAGGCCGCGTCGTGGAGCCCCGGGGCGGAGCGCTACGACACCGTGGCGTTCGACAGGGCGCTCGCCGAACTGGTCAGGGTCGCGCCCGAGCTGCGCGGCAGCTCGGCCTACCGGTACGACCTCACCGACGTCACCCGCCAGGTGCTCTCCAACCGCGGCAGGATCCTGCTGCCGCAGATCAAGTCGGCCTACGACGCCGGTGACCGCAAGCGGTTCGCCGAGCTCACCGGGACCTGGCTGAGCTGGATGACGCTGATGGACAAGGTGCTGGCCACCAGCGAGCAGCACCTGCTCGGGCGCTGGCTGGCGGACGCCCGCTCCTGGGGCGCCACCCCCGTCGAGAAGGACCGGCTGGAGTACGACGCCCGGTCCATCATCACCACCTGGGGTGGGCGGACCAGCAGCGAGCAGGGGCTGCACGACTACGCCAACCGGGAGTGGGCCGGGCTCGTCGGCGGCCTCTACCGCACCCGCTGGAACACCTACTTCCACGAGCTGGCCGACGCGCTCGCGACAGGCCGGCCGCCCGCGGGCATCGACTGGTTCGAGATCGAGGACCGCTGGGCGCACCGGCACGACACCTATCCGACGAAGGCCGAAGGCGACATCCACAAGCTGGCCGAGCAGGTGCTGGCCGCCTTGGCCGCCGACCCGCACCAGGTCGCGCTGACCGCGTCCGCCGACCATGTGTCGGTGACGCCGGACCAGCCGGTCAAGGTCGCCGTGTCGTTCACCAACCGCAACGGCTTCGCCCCGGCCAAGGGCGTCGAACTGTCGGTCGAGACGCCGGACGGTATGACCGCCGAGCCCGTCGGCGCCACGAAGGCGGCCTCGGTGGCTCCGGGGGACACCTTCACGGCGACGTTCGAGGTCGGCATCACCGGGGGCGCCCGCACCCTGGTCACCGCGGTGCCGGTCGCCGCCTCCTACACCTTCGGCCGCTCGGCCGGCTCGGTCGTGGCGGCGGTGCGGCTGATGGCCGGTACCGGGGTGCGCGACCCCTACCGGACCGTGTCCTTCAACGAGGCGGTCTTCGGCCAGTCGGGCGGCGCCGGCAGCTCGCTCGCCATCGAGGGCGCCGGAGCCGACCTGTGGGGCGGAACCAACGAGTTCGGGGCGATCTACCGCCCCGGCGCGTTCGGGGGCACCTCGACCGCGACGGTCGCGGTCGTCTCCCAGGACACCACCGGTGGCTGGGCCCGCGCGGGCCTGATCGTCCGCAACCGCCTCGCCGCGAGCGGGGACGCCGGATACGTCAACCTGTCGGTGACCCCGTCCAACGGCTGTGTGCTCTCCTGGGACTCCGACGGCAACGGGACGTTCGACTCGATCGCGATGAACGGCTCCTCGGCCGCGCCGATCCATCTGCGCCTTACCCGCTCGGGTGGCAGCTACACGGGCGAGTTCAGCACGGACGGCACCACTTGGACCGAGGTCGGCACGGCCACCCCGTCCGGCGCCGCCGACACCCAGGACATCGGTGTCTTCATGACGGCGGCCAACGGCTGGACGGGCACCCGCGGCATCGCCGAGTTCAAGGACTTCACCGTCGCATAGGGCTTGTCCCCCGACGAGGGCCGACCCATGGGGGCGGCCCTCGTCGCTGCCCGCCGAACCGCACGCCTCCTGGGACGGCGTACGGCTTGCCCGCCACCATCAGCCGTGTGCGGGGTCGGCCTGCGCCGATGCGCGGGATGCGGGATGCGCGGGATGCGCGGGACGTTGATGCCGTCCAGGACGGTCTGGAACCGGGGCGAGTCGCCGCGCTGCCCGGCGGTTCGACCAGGGACAGCACCTTCCGGCTCAGTTCACAAGCCAGGTGATTCTTGGTGGCCGACGCGCCGCGGGAACGTCCCAGCGCGTGCTCGTCGGGTTCTGCCGAGAGGCCACCGGGCGCTCCTGCCGCAGCCCAGGGTGTCGGCGGGCGCCGGCGGCGTGCTCGTGCGCCCGGGCGATCGTTGAGTCCACGCTGACGTCCCAGGTGATCAGTCCGGCCGCGTTCGCCCGGGTTTGGTCAAGCCGCCTCGTCACCGCTGGGTGGCCCCGAGGTCTCCGGTGTTCAGGTCCTTCTCGGTCGATGAACCCTCCACCGGAGACCTCACTTGCTTCACGATCACGACACGCCCGTCACACCGGACTTCGAGGCAGACCCTGGGCACCATCTGGTGCCGAGGCGTGACCGATGAGCATCAGAGTGGGTCGAGGCGGGCCCTGAGCAGGCAGAACTCATTGCCTTCGGGGTCGGTCAGGACATGCCACTGCTCCTCCCCTGTCTGTCCGATGTCGGCCGGGCGCGCACCAAGCTTCAGAAGGCGTTCGAGCTCGGCGTCCTGATCGCGGTCCGTGGCGTTGACGTCGATGTGCAGCCGGGATTTCCCCTTCTCCGGCTCATCCCTGCGACTGAGGATGATCGTCGGCTGCGGACCACCGAACCCTTCGCGCGGCCCGATCTCCAACGAGCCGTCGTCCTCGCGATCGAGCACGACGAAGTCCAGGACCTCGCACCAGAACCGCGCCAGCACCTCAGGGTCGCGGCAACCGAGCACGAGCTCGCTGATACGACATGCCATAACGAAACCTGCTCTCAGCCCGGGAAACTGCCGGGGAGGCCACACGCGAACCGCATGGGCTCCCAGGAGTGAAAACAATCCCGCGACCGTACCGGACGAGTCGAGCACGGGCGAAGTGTTTTCAGGGCCGCCCCTGTCCGGGCAGCCGCGTGTCGCGCTGAGCGCTGCCGCTCCGAGGGGACGGCTTTCGTCGTCGTCCGATCCGCGTCCCCGCCCCGAATGGGGGGATGTCGATGGGGATGTCCTCCTCTCACTCCCACGGGCGAAGGGACCGGCGATCCCTGGCCGGGCCGGCCGGCGCCGGGCAGCGTGGGCTGGTTTCCGGTCCGAAGGCGCCCTGGCGTGCCGCCGACGGAGTCTGGCGGCACACCAGTCGCCAGGCAATGGGCTTAGGAAGTGGGCGGAGGCAGCGGAGTGGGAGCAGTCCTGCGTGCGTGCGGTGCCTTGCCCGGGGGAAACGACGTGGTCGTTCCTGCACCGGGTGGCAGCCGCCCATGGGTTGCCGATCGCTCCGTTCGCGTCCGCCGGGACGTTGGTTCAGCGATATTCCGCGGGTTGTGGGAGGGCCGAGGAAATCCCCTCCGGGCGTTGAACCCTCCGCACCACGGCCCCGTGGTGATCCTTCGAGGGCACCCCGCGCCAACGGGGCAGCATACGAACCCGAAGGATCGCGCCGAGGGAAAGGACGTCCATGCCCGATACCGAACGGACTGTCATCGACGCGGCAGCACTGCCGCTGCCGAAGAACGGCGTCGGCACTTCCACATCGGAGTCCGACGATCCGCGACCGACGAGTTGGTCCCTCGACTCGCAGAGGTACGCCCAACTTCGTTCCCACATCTCTGAGAGCCATGGGGGACCCGTCGAGGCCGAACCGTCCAGCGACGATTTCCTGATCTCCGAGCCGAGGCCGTCGACGAGCGACGTCGAGACGTCCGCGAAGAACATGTTCGACGAATACCACGCCGAGACCGACAAGGCCGACACCCCCATGTAGAAGCGGGAGGCGATCGGCACACTCGTCCGCACCTGAGAAGAACCGCCGGCTCGCAGACCCGACGGGGCCGACGGGATGACAGAGGAGAGGCGTACCGGATGAACGACGACAACACCGGCGGCGAGGAAGCGGAAGCGGAACAGGGCCCACCCCCGTTCATCCTCTACCAGCAGGGTGACGACCTGACGGCGGCTCAACGCGGCCTCGCCATCTGGGTGCACAACCTCCTGGTGCCGGTCTACGCCGCAGAGGAGTCGTCCCGCGCCCCGTGGTGCCCGCGCTGGTGGGAGCACCCCGACGCGATGGCCCACCTCTACGGCCTGTGGATGGCATGGCAGGAAATGACCTCCGCCAAGGCCGGCATGAACGGGCCCGCCATGTGGCACCGGGACTTCCTGGGACCGGCGATGACGTTTCTGCGCGACCCCTCGGGACCTTTCTCGGGCTGCAAGCCCGGAAGCCACCGACCGAAGCACCCGCCACGGGTCGAGGTGTACGACGGCTGATCCGGGTCCTGAGCCCCACCGAATACCTTCCGAGCACAGACGAGAAGAGAAACCGGCATGGCACCGACACGCATCCTCGTTGTCTCCAACGAGAGTGGCATGGGGCTCGGCGGAGTTCCCGTGTTCAACCAGCTCCTCACCGAGGGGCTCGCGGCAAACCCGAACCACAAAGTGGACCTGCTCTATGTAACGGACAGCCCGCAAAGCCACGGAGATGCGAACGTTCACACGGTTCCCCCCGTGGAGGGCGAGAACAAGATACAGACGATACTCAACGCGTCGAAGCAGGATCCGCAGGAATTCGGCCTCCCGGCCAGGGGAAACGACCAGTACGACATCGTCATCGGACACAGCCGGTTCTCCGGACCCGCGGCGTCGGCCATGCAGGCCGCCTGGTATCCGGACGCCGTGCACATGAACTTTCTCCACACCTCTCCCGAGAAGCTGGAGCAGGCCAAGATCACCGATCCGAAGGACTCGGCCATGGTTCAGATGCGGACGGAGGCAGGCCTGGCCAAGGTGGAGATCGAGAAGCGAATTCTCAGCGAGGCCCCCGTCGGTGTCGGTGTCGGCGGAGCACTTACCGAGGACATCCGGCGGATTCAGCGGATGACCGCGCAGGCCAAGAGCTGGCACGATCTCATGCCCGGTGGCGAAACGGTCCAGACCTTCATCCCGCCCTCGCCGAAGGAACAGCTCAACGTTCTGCTGATGGGGCGCATGGATGACCACATGAAGGGGGGCGGCGACGCCCTGGCAGCGGTGAAGCATCTCAACGACGGCGGCAGGAACGTGCATCTCACCATCCGCGGCGCGAACCCGGACAAGCTGAACGAGACGCAGGCCGAAGCGGACAAGCTCGCCGGCGGAGCGGGAAGGGTCACCGTCAGGCCCTTCACCAAGGACAAGCAGGACCTTGTCAACGACATGCACGCCAACCATGTGGTGATCATGCCGTCCAAGACCGAGGGCTTCGGCCTGGTCGCCACCGAGGCCGCCGCGCACTGCATTCCGATCCTGGTGAACCGGGACAGTGGCGCGGCCAAGTTCCTCCAGGACCCCGACCGCGGTGCGGCCCACCTCGGCAGGGACAGCGTGGTCATGACACCCGAGGATGCCTCGCAGCGGCACATCGCTTGGGCGGACGCCATCGGGAAGGTCGCGGACAACTGGGCGGACCGCAAGGTCGGCGCCTATGAACTGCACAACGTGCTGAAGAACTACACCTGGGAGAACGCCGGGACGGCCCTGGTCGAAGCGGGAATGGCGGCCAAGGACGGCAACGTGCGCGGCTCGAAGCAACTGCAGTCCGGCCAGGTGAAGTTCATAGCCGATGCCGCGAGCCTCACCGCGCCGAACCTCACCACGGGGCAGTCGGTGAACAACCAGCCGCCGGCGGCCCCCGTGCAGGGATCCCCCCAGTCCACTGCCAAACCGTCGGTGCTCTGAGCGGAACGGCCCGACGGGAGTGTGGGCCGGTCCGGCCGACGCGGGCACCGGTCCGGGTGCGCGGGAGCAGCAGCGGCGCGCAGGCGTACCCGGCCCGGTGTCCGGCAGCAGTCCGCGCAGCGCGCGCCCCACGCCGACCAGCTCACCGCCCTCGGTGAAGCCTCCGGCTGGCACGGCCCCTCCCCGTCCCACCCGGCCGGTCCGGCCGCCGATCAAGGGACACATCGGATGTACCTGACTCAGGCGCTGCACCGAGCCGGGCAGCAGGACGGGCGACGCCCTGTGACGATCTGCGGGGAGCGCGTGCGCTCGGCGGCCGAGTGTGCCGACCGGGTCGCCCGGCCGGCGGAAACCTCGGGGCACCGTTGCCCCGACAAGCGGTGGATCCGCAGCACGGGTTCGAGATTGCCCGCCGACCGGATGCTTGCGGATTTCCTGCGTGGGCTGGATCCGGCCGCCACCCCCTGCCTTCACTCCAGCACCGGTCGGGGCCGCGGCTCGTCGGCGACGCGGCACTCGAGGATCGCGACGCCCGCCCTTTGCGGGCAGAACAGCACCACCCGCGCACCCGTGTCACCACCGCCCTTGCCCAGGACGAGCCGGTCTGCGTCCGGCGGGCCACCGCCCGGGATCGTCCGGTGACGACGGCCCGGTGGAAGCGGGACGCCTTCGTGCCGGCGTACTGACGGGCATTCGCCCACTGCGCGAGGCGCCGGAGTCGACAGGCGGAGGCGGACCCGAAGCCGAAGCCGATGCCGCAGCCCGAGGAAGGGCGGGGCAGGACCGCGGTCAGACCATGGCTGACATGATGCCGTCCCAGAGGCGTGCCCGCGCCTCCAGCGCGAGTATCACCGTGTCGGCGGCCTGCTCCCACCGTGTGGCGTCGTCGCCGCAGAGGTCCGTGACCATCTGCATGGCCATGGGGGTGTGCTCCTCGCCGTCCACCTCGATGTGACGCGCCAAGTAGTCGCAGAAGACGGGGAACCGGTCGGCGTTTCCCTCCCCCTTGATCACCTGGTCGAACATCTCGGGGATGAGGTCCTCGCGGGCGAAGGCGAAGGCTGCCGCCCGGCAGTGCGGCGGGCCGTCGGCGATGATCCCGAACGTCGTGTGGACGAACTCGGCCGCAGGCGCCGCCACTTGGGCGGCGCGCAGCGCCTCCGGGACATCCTTCCCCTCGGTGAGGAGGGCGAGGAAGGCGTCGATCCGCGTGGTGTCTGCTCCCGCCTCGGTCATACCGGCCCGGTAGAGCTCGAAATGGCTGGTGAAACCGCCGGCCAATTCGTCGCTCTCCTCCACCAGCACGATGTCGTTGATCAACCGCCGGCTCACGGCAGACCCGCGCGGCACCCAGGGAACGTCCACGCAGGTCAGGTTCCGCTGAAGGGACTTCAACAGCGACATGAAGTCCCACACGGCGAAGACATGGTGCTCCATGAACGTCGCCATCTCCGCCCGGGTGCCTATCCGGCGGTAAATCGGGTGGGCGGTCACTGCCGTCCGGACCGATGCAATGGCGGCATGCGTACGCTCGATGCCCTCATGGGCCAGGCCCCAGTCATACCTGGACATGGCTGCCCTTCTTTCATTTTCCCGATCCTACTGATCCAGCTATTCACGAGGTGCTCGGGTCGATACTGCAACGCCCTCGGCACATTCGACAACCCATTCCAAGGATTCCACCCCGAAGAAAAGTCCTAATTCCCCCAAAGTGCGCACAGCGGACATCCAATGGATCTCCTCAAATTCTTACGGAAGTGTGACGCGAGAGCCCCTCGTTCCAGTCTCTGCGCAGGCCAGAGGGCTGAATCCAAGCCAGCCTCAGGGAAGCGCAAAAAAGTCTCAGCACCGCTTGAACGGCCGATACGACCCCGTCGTACTCACCGACATCCCGCTTCGTGGAACAGGGCTGGAACGGAGGAGGTCGCAGACCGAGTGCATGAGGAATCCGTCACCGTTGCGGTCACTGCCACCTACCGTGTGGAGCCCGGTCGCGAGAACGATTTTCGCTCCTGGGCCATGGCGGTGCTCGGTGCGGCAGGCCGGCCGCCGGGATCACTCGGCGGCGGCATCCTCACCACCCGAGCCCCCGGAGAGACCGGATCGGAATGGCGTGTCGTCCACCTCTTCGACAGTGAGGAGTCCGCACTGGCCTGGGAGTACTCCCTCGCCCGGCTGCGGTGGGAGGCACATGCGAATCGGTTCGCGCGGGACGCCGGGCGGCGGATGACACGCGGCCCCAGCAACTGGTTCGACCATCCGTCGCCGCCCGTTCCGGCAGGCGCACCGGAGCGGACGGAGACACCGGATCGGCAGCCGTCACAGCCTCCGCCCGCGCGGCCTTCAGCTCCATCGCCACCACCGAAATGGAAGCTATGGTTCGTGAATATGAGCGCCGTCTTCCCATCGGTGCTCGTATTCAATCTGGCAGTAATCCCCTATATCGGGGGACTGAACGCCCTCATCCGCACCCTGTTGCTGTGCCTGTGCGTGACAGCTCTTGTCACATGGGTACTCATGCCGCGTTTGCAACGCTTTTTCAAGACATGGCTCCACCCGCCGCTCCAAGCGCTCCGGGGGCGGCACAAGCGGCGCGCCACATAAGGCCCAGGGCCGGTAGACCACTACGCGCCAGAAAAGACGAAAGGGAGATGGGCCGGGTGAAGACTCTACTCATCGACAATTACGACTCGTACACGTACAACCTGTTCCAGCTGATCGCCGAGGTCAACGGCGAGGAACCGGTGGTGGTCCTCAATGACGCGCCGGCCGGCTCCGACCTGGATCTCCGGAATTTCGACAACGTCGTGGTGTCCCCCGGGCCGGGCCATCCGTCCGAACCGCGCGATTTCGGCATCGGCACCGCGCTGCTGGCCCGGTCCGGCATCCCGGTGCTGGGCGTGTGTCTCGGGCATCAGGGCATCGCGGTCGGTGAGCAGGCCCGGGTCGCGGCCGCGCCGCAGCCCCGGCACGGGTATCTCTCCACGATCACCCACGACGGCCGGGATCTGTTCCGCGGGCTGCCCCAGAACTTCACCGCGGTCCGCTACCACTCACTGTCCGTGCAGGGTCCGCTGCCGCCGGGTCTGGAGGGGACCGCCTGGGCCGAGGACGGCGTGCTGATGGGCCTGCGGCACCGCAGCCGCCCGCTGTGGGGGGTGCAATTCCATCCCGAGTCCGTCCTCACCGAGTACGGCCCGCTGATGCTCTCGAACTTCCGGGACCTTACTCGGGACCGGATACGGTCCGGCAGCCGGGACCGTACAGGGGACGGGGCACGGCGGAGCACGACGGGCAGGGCGCGGAGTACGGCCGATCCGGGGCCCCGCCGACGCGGCTACCGGCTGCACACCAGGGTGATCGACACCCACGTCGACACCGAAGCGGCCTTCACCTGGATGTGCGCCGACGCGCCCCGGGCGTTCTGGCTGGACAGTTCCCGGGTCGAGTCCGGCCAGTCCCGTTTCTCCTTCTTCGGGGACGGTACCGGCCCGCTGGCCGAGTTCGTACGTTACGACGTCCAGGCGGGAGGCTGCGAGGTCGAGCGGACCGGGCAGCCCGTCCGGCGGGTCCGGGGCAGCGTCTTCGACTATCTGAAGCGGCAGTTGGCCCAGCGCGAGGTGGACGCCTCCGAGCTGCCCTTCGACTTCACCGGGGGCTATGTCGGCTACTTCGGCTACGAACTGAAGGCCGACTGCGGCTCGCCCAACCGCCACCGGGCCGAAACCCCTGACGCCTGCTGGCTCTTCGCCGACCGGCTGATCGCTGTGGACCACCAGGAGGGGGCCACCTATGCCGTCTGCGTCGCCGAGGACACCCCGCGGGGGTTGCGGGAGGCCACCGACTGGCTCGACAGCGCGATCACCCAGCTGAGGTTCATACCGCCCGCTACCGAGGCCGCGCCACCGCCGCCGGTCGGCGCAGGGGACATCGACGCCGCCGAACCCTGGCTGGTCCGCGACCGTACGACGTATCTGGCCGACGTCGAAGCCTGCAAGCGTGAGCTGACGGCCGGCGTCAGCTACGAGATCTGTCTCACCAACACCGCCCGGCTGCCCGCGCCGCGCGACGCATTCGACTTCTACCGGTTGCTGCGCCGCTGCAACCCGGCGCCCTACGCGGCCTATCTGAAGTTCCGGGATGACGTCGAAGTGGCCTGCTCGTCCCCCGAGCGCTTCCTCCGCATCACCCGGGACGGCATCGCCCAGGCCAAGCCCATCAAGGGCACCGCGCCGCGCGGCGCGCGGCCGGAGGAGGACGCGCTCCTTCGGGCGTCGCTCACCACCGACGCCAAGACCCGGGCCGAAAATCTGATCATCGTCGATCTGCTCCGCAATGACCTGGGCAGGGTCTGCGAGACGGGGACGGTACGGGTTCCCCGGCTGATGGCGACCGAGGCCTATGCCACCGTGCACCAGTTGGTCTCCACCGTCGAAGGACGGCTGCGCGAGGACACGGACGCGGTGGACTGTGTTCGCGCCTGCTTCCCCGGCGGTTCGATGACGGGAGCACCGAAGCTGCGGACGCTGGAGATCATCGACTCGCTGGAGACCGAGGCGCGCGGCGTCTACTCCGGCGCCATCGGCTATCTCAGCTGCAACGGAGCCGCGGACCTCAACATCGTCATCCGCACCGCCGTGATCAGCGGCCGCGGTGACGGCGGGATGCGCCTCGGGGCGGGCGGTGCGATCGTCCTCGGCTCGGACCCCGCTGCCGAGTACGACGAGATGCTGCTCAAGACCGCCGCCCCGATGCGCGCCTACCGCGACCACATGGACCGCACGGCCGTCCCGGACGCCGTGCCCGCGGCACCCCTGGCAGAGGAGCCGGTCCGATGACGACGACCCCGCCCTGGTCCACGTCCCACTCCCCCGACCACTCCCCCCAGGTCGACACTGTGACCGGCACGCACGGCGAACCGATCGTCAGCGCGAGCAATATGGCGGGCCGTCTCGCCGCCCTGGCAGAGCATCACGGCTGGACCGACCTGCCGGCCTTCCACGAGGGCCACCAGGTCTGGACCCACGGCCAGGTGCACGATCTCGCCGCCCGTGCCGCCACCGTCCTCGCCGATCACGGTGTCCGGCCCGGCGACCGCATCCTGCTCGCGCTGCCCGACTCCCTCGCATGGGTGGCCGCCTTCCTCGCCACCGCCCGCCTCGGAGCGGTGGCGGCACTGGCCAACCCCGAACTCCTCCCCGCCGAGCACGATTTCATGGCGGACGACACCGATGCCGTGCTCTGTGTGACCGGCCCCGGCCTGGAGGACCGCTTCGCCGGACGGCACCAGCTCTGCGCCTACCAGTTGCTCGCGCTCGCCACCACCGCCACGCCGCCCGCCACCGCCCCCCATCCGACCGGGCCGCGCACCCCGCTCTACATCCAGTACACCTCCGGAACCACCGGCCGCCCCAAAGCAGTCGTGCACTGCCACGGCGACCCCGAGAACTATCACGCCTTCATCGGGCAGCGGCTGCTCCGCATCACCCCCGCCGATGTCACCCTGTCGGTGTCCAAGCTCTACTTCGCCTACGGCTTCGGCAACGCGTTCGCCTTCCCGCTCTTCTCCGGCTCCTCCGCCGTACTGGTGGACCGGCGGCCCACCCCCGCGGTCATCGACGAACTGACCGCCCGGCACCGGGTCACTCTGCTGTACTCCGTACCGTCGGCGTACGCCGCTCTTGTGGCCGACCGGGGAAGCGGGCACGCGGCCTGCTTCGCCTCGGTGCGCGCCGCCGTCTCGGCAGGGGAAAGGATGCCCGCCGGCCTCGGGCAGCGGGTCACCGAACTCCTGGGCGCGCCCGTCCTGGAACAGATCGGCTCCACCGAGGCCGGCCACGCCTTCTGCGCCAACCACCTGGACCACAACATCCCGGGCACGGTCGGCCGCCCGGTGCCCGGCTACGACGTGGAACTGCGGGACCCCACGGGACGCCCCGTCACGCACGACGGGGCGGAAGGCGAACTCTGGGTACGCGGACCGACGGTGACCCCCGGCTACCTGAACCTGCCCGAGGAGACCGCCCGCACCGTGGTCGACGGTTGGCTGGCCACCCGGGACCGCGCCCGCCGCGAGCCGGACGGCAGCTACCGCCACCTGGGCAGGGTGGACGACATGGAAATGGTCGGGGGGATCACCATGTCACCGCTCGAAGTGGAGGATGTGCTGCGGGCCCATCCGGCGGTAAGGGAGGTGGCCGCGGCATCCATCGCCGACGAGCGCGGCGCCACCCGGCTGCAGGCGTTCGTCGTCACCAACCCGAACGCGAACACGGACGCCGCCGACCTCGAGGACGAACTCCTCACCCTGGCGCGCAAGCACCTCGCCCCCTTCAAGGTCCCCCGGACCGTCACCGTCGTCCGGTCGCTCCCGCGGACACCGACCGGCAAACTCCGCCGCCACCTGGTCCGCCAGGGCACGTGGTGACCACCTCGGAAAGGAACAGCCACATGCGGCAGACCCTGCCCCCGCTCTCGGATCGGGGCTTCTATCCGGGGCTGATGCTCCGGCGAGCCGCCTCCCGGCACGGCAACGTCCCCGTCACCCTCGACCGGCCACTGGACGTGCAACCCGAAGCCGGGGTCGCCCTCAGCTACCCCGTACTCGCCGATCTGATCGACGATCTGTCCGCCCGGCTGTGGGCAGCAGGGATACGGCCGACCGAGCGCGTGGCCATCCACAAATCCGACAACCTCGACATCGTGCTGCTGACCTGCGCCGTGTCCCGTATCGGCGCGGTCCCGGCCCTCCTCTCGCCCGCTCTGGAGGGCGGGGTCGCCGGTGAACTGCTCGATCGGCTGCGGCAGCCGTGGCTGATCACCGACCGGGCCAAACTGGATGGGCCGCTGCACAACGTCGACCTGCCACATCTCGTACGAGAGGTGTTGTCCGTCGGCCCCGCCCCCGCTGCCACCGCGGGCAGCGTGCCCCTGGACATGTACGACGCCGCCCCGCCCCACGGACCGGTACGGCTGCACCCTCGCGAGCCCTCGCTCATCACTCACAGCTCAGGCACCACCGGCATCCCCAAACTGGCCGTGCACTGCGCGAACACGATGTGGAACCGCCTCATCCCCCAGAAGGCGATGGGCTGGCCGGCCCGCGGGGAGACCGCGGCCCTGCACATGTCCTTCGTCCACTCCCGCTTCTACCATCTGCTGGGCGTGCTGCTGCACTTCGGCAGCCCCCTGGTGATGATCGTCGATCCAACCCCGGCCGACGTGGGACCGCTGCTCGCCAGGCACCGCCCCGGTATCGTCGAGACCCACCCCAACACCTTCGTCCTGTGGGAGGAACTGGCCGACGCACCCGGCGAGCCGCTGTCCCGGGTCCGCTCGTACGGCAGCACCTTCGACGCCATCCACCCGCGCACCGTGCGGCGGTTACTCGGCGCTTCGCGCAGGCGCGCTCCGTGGTTGGTCCAGCTCTACGGGCAGAGCGAGACCGGACCTGTCGCCTTCCAGTGGTTCACGCGCCGCGGCGCGGCACGGGCGGACGGCCGCCGGGTGGGCACCGCGATACCCGGCTTCACCCGGATCCGGATCGTCGACGACAGCGCCGGAGGGCCCGGACGCGCCAGGCCAGGGGTGTCCGGCCGTATCGAGGCCCGCACCAGGGGCCGGATCCTCACCTATTTCGACGCCCAGAAGCAGTACGACGGTCAACTCCGCCGCGGCTGGTGGCAGATGGGCGACATTGGCTACAAGGACCGGTGGGGCCGCCTGTATCTGATCGATCGGGAGATCGACCGGATCGACTCCGTGAACAGCAATCTGGAGGTCGAGGACAAGCTGATGTCGCGCCTTGAGGAACTGCGCGAGGTCGTCATCGTGCCCGGCTCCGACCTCGAGCCGGTGCCGGTGGTGTGCGTACGGGGCGACCGGCCCCTCAACCCCCGGCGGTGGGAAGAGGCCACGGCCGATCTGCCCCCGATGGCCCCCCCGTTGCAGTGGCGGTTCGAGGAGCTGCCGATGACCTCCACCTGGAAGGTCAAGCGGGTGGAGATCACCCGCATGCTCACCGAGGGCGCGACGCTCCCGGTCACCGCCGACCCCAGCGGCCCGACGATCCCGGCCGGGGGCTGAGGTGTCCGGTATGTGCCTCCCCGTCATCGTGGTGGGCGCCGGGCCGGTGGGCATGGCGGCGGCGCTGGCGGTACGGGCACACGGGCTGCCGGTCACCGTACTGGAGACGGACCGGGCAGACCGGGAACGGCCGGGGAGCCGGGCGCTGTTCGTGCACCGGGAGACCCTTCGGCTGCTCGACGGGATGCGGCCGGGCCTCGCGGCAGAGATCACCTCGCACGGGCAGACCTGGCACACCAAGCGCACCCTGTACCGCGGCCGCGAGGTGTACGCGCGGTCCTTCGCCACGCCGTTGCGACCCCCGGAGTCTTCGGCGGCGTCGCCGTCGGCGGAAACCACCGAATCGACGGGTGGCCTGCCGCCCTTCACCAGCCTGCGGCAGGTCGACACCGAGCGTTTCCTGCTCGCCGCCTGCCAGTCCGCCGGAGTGGACTTCGTGTGGGGCGCGAAGGTGAACGGCGTGCGGGTCACCGATACCGATGCCGTACTGACCAGCGAGGACGGCCGCAGCTGGACCAGCAGCCGGGTCATAGCGGCCGACGGCGCCCGCTCGGCGGTGCGGAGGGAGCTGGGCATCCGTATGGAGGGCACCCGTTCGCGCGGGTTCCATGTCGTGGTGGACGTCGCCGAAACCCCCGGCGCCGAACTGCCGGTCGAGCGGGTGTTCCACTACGAGCACCCCGGTGTCGGCGGACGCAGCGTGATGCGGGTGCCATTCACCGGGGGCTTCCAGGTGGACCTCCAGTGCAGGGACGACGACCCACACGCGTCCTTTGGGACCAGGGATGCGGTACACGAGTGGCTGCCACGTGTCGTCGACGGTGACGGCCACGTCGACCGGATCCTTTGGGTGTCGACGTACCGCTTCGTGCGCAAGGTCGCGGCCGAGTTCACGGACCCCCGGCGCCGGGTGCTGCTCGTCGGCGAAGCCGCCCACCTCTTCCCGCCGTTCGGCGCCCGAGGCATGAACAGCGGTATCGCGGACGCCGCGGCGGCGGCGGAGGCCGTGGCCACCGGCACGCCGGAGGCAGTCGGCCGATTCGCCGCCGCCAGGCGTACGGCGGCGCTGTTCAACAGCGCCGCGGCCGGCGCGGCCCTGGAGCATCTGCGGCCGCGGCGTCGCATCGTACGGGCCAAGCAGCGTGCGGCGGCGGCACTCGCCCCCGTACTGCCCTGGTGCGGGCAGTGGCTGGAGCGTGCCCCCTACGGGCCCCGGCACGGATCGCCCGCGAGCGCGGGCCGGAAGTACTGAGACGACGGGGACGACGGGGACGACAAGGGAGGACGGAGGGGACCAAGATGACTGAGACGACAGCGGAACGCATCCTGATCTGGCGGCCCGGCCGTGGCCTGACCGCCGTGGAGGGCGAACCACCAGGAGGCGACAGGCTGCTGGCAGCCGACTCCTGGCTGGTCCGCGACGGCCGGGTGCGCGGGCTGGCCCGGCACCGGGAACGCTTCCGGTGTGCCTGCGCAGTGCTGGGCGGGCCGTCCGCCGGGCAACTGGACGAGTTCTGGCGGAGCATGACAGACGCGCTGCCCCGCACCGGAGCCTGGTTCCCGCGTGTCGAACTCGTTCCCGCGCCCGCCGCGCCACGGTTGCGGCTGCGGCTGCGGGTGGCGCCTGCGCTCGCATCGCGGGTACGGGTATGGGCGGCGGGGCAGCTCGACCCGCGAACCGTCCCCCGCCGCAAGGGCCCTGACCTGGACGCCCTTGCCGGAATCCGCCGCCGGGCGTCGGTGTCCGGCCAGGGGGCGGAGGAAGCGGTGCTGACCACCCCGTCCGGCGTGGTGCTGGAGGCGGCGAACTCCAGCGTGTTGTGGTGGGAAGAGGAGACCTTGTGCCTGCCCTCGCCGCAACTGCCGGTGCTGGCCGGGGTCACCGCAGGGTTCATCCTGGAGCGGGCGGGGCGGTCCGGGATCCGGATCGTCCACCGTGCGCGGTTCCTGGAGGAGTTGGACGGTCGCGAGGTGTGGCTGGTCAACGCCCTGCACGGAATCCGCCCGGTCACCGGCTGGACCGGGACACGGACAGGGGAGGAGATTCGGGCGGGACGACCGATGCGCGCGGGCCCAGCGCCGCACGCCGCCGAATGGCAGAAATGGCTGGACGACATCGCCGAGCCGCTGCAGACCGGCTGAACGCCGCCCTGGTCCGCGCGATCGGTCATTGATCCGACGCGCAAGAGATCGCGCCGATCCGACGGACATCGGCCCGGCGCGACATCCTCGTTTCCGCCTATTTCTGAACCGGCTGATAATTGCCGGGTTTCATACGGGTCGCTATCGCGATGCGGTTGTACGCATTGATGACGGTCGCCGCCCAGATCAGTGCCGCGACCTGAGCCTCGTCGAAGACACCGGCGACCTCCCGGTACACCGCGTCCGGCACATGCCCGTCGTGCACCTGGGTCACCGCCTCGGCCAACGCGAGTGCGGCACGCTCCCGTTCCGTGAAGAACGGAGTCTCGCGCCAGGCGTTCAGCGCATGGACGCGCTGCTCGGTCTCGCCCTTGGCGCGGGCGTCCTTCGTATGCATGTCGAGGCAGAACGCACAGCCGTTGATCTGTGAGGCGCGGATCCTGATCAGCTCCAGCAATTCCGGCTCGACCTTGGCTTCACCCGCCGCCGAAACAGCCGCGGCGTGCAGGGCACCCATTGCCGCGGAGACTTGAGGGGTGATTTCCTTGAGAGCCACGCGAGGCGGGCTTTCATCACTGTTCATGCATCGACTCTACTTGCAAAAAAAGCGCGCGACAGGACGGAACAAAGAAATTGGGTCTTCTTTGACACCCTGTCAATCATCATGCCTGTCGATCCGCGTCCGCCACCGCGCCGGCACCTCTTCGGCAGGCCAGGGCAAACCTCGCGGCCTCGACATGGTCGGCGGCGGTTTTGGAGTCGGCGTTCCCGGGCCGCAGCAGGCCGGGCCAGGACGCTCGCTCACCCGTGGTGGGTCAGGACGGCGAGGCGTCCTCGCCGCGAACCGAAGGGGCGGCGGTCGGCTCGGAGGAACCGCGGTGCCCGGTGAGATCGAAGCCCACGTCCACAACACCCTCGACGGCCCGGACCAGGCGCGCGGCCACGGGGACCAGGGACGTGTCCCGGATGCGGCCGCTGAGCGTCACGACTCCGTCCCGCACCGCCACGCGCACAGCTGACGCCGACGAGGGGAAGAGTGGGGCCACCACCTCCCGGCGGACTTCCTCGGCGATCTCCTCATCGTCGCGCAGGAACACCTTCAGCAGGTCGGCGCGGCTGATGATGCCCTGCAGCATGCCCACCTCGTCGACGACGGGGAGCCGTTTGACCTTGGCGTGTGCCATGGTCCGCGCGGCCTGGGCGAGCGTCGCGTCGGCGTGGACGGTGAGGGCCGGAGAGGTCATCAGCTCGTCGGCGGTGACCGCCCCGGCCTTCGCCAGGTCGGACAAGGGCCGAGACTGCGTGGACCGGTCGCCGTCGCTGTCGCGGAACTCCTCCTTGTGCAGCAGGTCCGCCTCGGAGACGACGCCGACGACCCGTCCCTCGCCCTCCAGGACGGGCAGGGCGCTGACCTTCCAGTCGTTCATCATCCGCACGATCTCCTTGAAGGCCGCGCCGCGGCCGATGGCGGCGACGGTCTGAGTCATCACGTCACTGACGATGTGCGGCGTGCCGTGCATCATGCCTCCCTGAAAGTCCGGTTACGGGCTCGTTCACCGCAGGCTGCCGCTGCCGTCCGGGCGTGAACCTGCCGCCCCCAGTGTCTCCCCCTCCCCTGCCCTCGGCCATGGGCCACCCGGCCCATGGCCGCGCCCGCCCGGGGCCGACGGGCCCAACGGCCCCATGCCATCAGGGACGGACGGCACCGTTGATGTACCTGTCGGACACTGCCCGCGCACACAGCGGACGACGAGCATCTGAAGTGAAACGCACGCGCGACAACAGGAGAGGACAACCGGCGATGACCGCAACCATGACTGGACCCCGGGCGGCGACCGAGGCCTGGCGAGGCTTCGCCGGCACGCACTGGCGCGACCACATCGACGTGCGCGACTTCATCCAGGCCAACTACACGCCATACGTGGGTGACGCGTCGTTCCTGGCCGGGCCGACCGAGCGCACGCTCGCCGTCTGGGGCAAGGTCGCCCGTCTGTTCCCCCAGGAGCGGCGCCGCGGCATCCTCGACGTCGACCCGGAACTGCCGTCCACCATCACCTCGCACCGGCCGGGCTTCATCGACCGCGACCGCGAGCTGATCGTCGGCCTGCAGACCGACGCCCCGCTCAAGCGCGCGATCATGCCCAACGGCGGGCTGCGGATGGTCGAGAACGGGCTGAAGGCGTACGGCTACCAGGCCGACCCCTTCGTCACCCGCGTCTTCAGCACCTACCGCAAGACCCACAACGACGGCGTCTTCGACGCCTACACCCCCGAGATGCGGGCCGCGCGCAAGGCCGGCATCATCACCGGACTGCCCGATGCCTACGGCCGCGGCCGGATCATCGGCGACTACCGGCGCGTCGCGCTGTACGGCACCGACCGGCTCGTCGAGGCCAAGCAGGCCGAACGGGCCCGGCTGGACGCGCGGCCCTCCAGCCCGGACGTCATCCGCGACCGCGAGGAACTGGCCGAGCAGATCCGGGCGTTGGGCGAGCTGACCGAGATGGCGGCCTCCTACGGCTGCGACGTCTCCCGCCCCGCTGCCACCGCGCACGAGGCGGTGCAGTGGCTCTACCTCGGCTTCCTGGCCGCTGTGAAGGAGCAGAACGGCGCCGCGATGTCGCTGGGCCGCACCTCCACCTTCCTGGACGTCTACCTCCAGCGCGACCTGGACGAAGGGCTCATCGACGAGACGCACGCCCAGGAGCTGGTCGACGACTTCGTCATCAAGCTGCGGATCGTCCGGTTCCTGCGCACACCCGAGTACGACGCCCTGTTCTCCGGCGACCCGACCTGGGTGACCGAATCCATCGGCGGCATCGGAACGGACGGCCGGCCCCTGGTCACCCGCACCTCCTTCCGCTTCCTCCAGACCCTGTACAACCTCGGCCCGGCCCCCGAGCCCAACCTGACCGTGCTGTGGTCGCCGCGGCTGCCCGAGGGCTTCAAGGAGTTCTGCGCCCAGGCCTCCATCGACACCAGCGCCATCCAGTACGAGTCCGACGACCTGATGCGCCCGCGCACCGGCGACGACACCGCCATCGCCTGCTGCGTCTCCGCCATGGCGGTGGGCAGGCAGATGCAGTTCTTCGGCGCCCGCGTCAACCTGGCCAAGGCGCTGCTGTACGCGATCAACGGCGGCCGGGACGAGATGTCCGGCGAGCAGATCGCACCCGAGATGCCCGCCCTGACCGGCGAGTACCTGCATTACGAGGAACTGTCGGCGGCGTACGACCGCATGCTGGACTGGCTGGCGGCCACGTACGTCAACGCGCTCAACGTCATCCACTACATGCACGACAAGTACGCCTACGAGCGCATCGAGATGGCCCTGCACGACCACCCCGTGCACCGCTTCATGGCCTGCGGCATCGCCGGCCTCTCGGTCGCGGCCGACAGCCTCTCGGCCGTCAAGTACGCCCGCGTGAAGGTCGTCCGGGACGAAACCGGGCTGGCCGTCGACTACGAGGTCGAGGGCGGGTTCCCGGCGTACGGCAACAACGACGACCGCGCCGACGCGCTCGCCGCCCACCTGGTGGAGTCGTTCATGGCGAAGGTGCGCAAGCACCCCGCCCACCGGGATGCCGAGCACACCCAGTCGGTGCTGACCATCACCTCCAACGTCGTGTACGGCAAGCACACGGGCAACACCCCCGACGGCCGCCGCGCGGGCGCCCCGTTCGCGCCCGGTGCCAACCCGATGAACGGCCGCGACCGGCACGGCGTGGCCGCGTCGGCCCTCTCGGTGGCCAAGCTCCCCTACGAGCAGGCCCGCGACGGCATCTCGCTCACCACGACGATCACCCCCGAGGGCTTGGGGCACGACCCGGCCGAGCGCGCGGGCCACCTGGTCGGCATCCTGGACGCGTACATGGCCTCCGGCGGCTTCCACATGAACGTCAACGTCCTGGACCGGGCGACGCTCGAGGACGCCATGGAACACCCGGAGAAGTACCCCGAGCTGACGATCCGGGTGTCCGGATACGCGGTCAACTTCGTCCGCCTGACCCGCGAGCAGCAGCTCGACGTGATCAGCCGCACCTTCCACGGATCGCTGTGAACACCGCTGTCGAGCCGGTCACGGGCCGCATCCACTCCTGGGACCTGTCCACGGGAGTGGACGGCCCCGGGACCCGGTTCGTGCTCTTCCTCAGCGGCTGCCCCCTGCGCTGCCTGTACTGCGCCAACCCCGACACCTGGCACATGCGTGACGGCAAGCGGGCCACCGTCGACGAGGTGATGGCCGAGATCGCCAAGTACCGGGCCTTCATCTCCACCGCCGGCGGAGGGGTGACGCTCACCGGCGGCGAAGCCCTGCTGCAGCCCGCCTTCACGGCCGCCGTCCTCCGCCGCTGCAAGGAACTCGGCCTGCACACCGCCCTGGACACCTCCGGCTTCCTCGGCCCCCGCGCGAGCGACGAACTGCTCGCCGACACCGACCTGGTGCTGCTCGACATCAAGTCCTTCGACGTCCGCACCTACCGGAAACTGACCGGCGGCGGACTCTCCCCGACCCTCAACTTCGCCACCCGCCTGGACCGGCTCGGCCTCCCGGTGTGGATCCGCTACGTCCTGGTGCCCGGCTGGACCGACGACCCGGCGTCCGTCGACGGGCTCGGCGCGTTCCTCGCCGGGCTGGGCAACGTCGACCGGGTGGACGTTCTGCCGTTCCACAAGCTCGGCGCCCACAAGTACGACGCGCTGGGAGTCCCCTTCCCCCTGCGCGACACCCCCACGCCGGCCCCGGATCTGGTCGAGCGGGTACGCGAGCAGTTCCGCCATCACGGCCTGCGGGCGTACTGACCAGGACATACGCAGCCGAACGCGGGAGGGCACGGACATGACCGATCGTCATGTCCGTGCGCGTGGACGGCTCCCTGGCTCGGCCGCCATGACGACGGGGAGTTGCCTGCGTCGATGGCGTCGGCGCCGTAGGGCGGCGACCGCACCGGACGCGGCGTCGCGTCCGGTGCGGGAGGTCGGGGCCGCCCCCTCGGGGTAGGACACTGCGCTACGTCTGCCGACCGCCCTTCGCCTTCTCGGCCGCCGCGTTCTCTGCCGCGGCGACTTCGCCCTGCTTTCCCCGGGTGCCCGCACGGCCGTAGTACGCCGTGCGCATGATCTCCTCCATGTCGTCGAGCATGGGCATGCGCGGGTTGGCGGGTGCGCACTGGTCCTCGTAGGCGTTGAGGGCCTGCTGGGGCAGGGCGTGGAGGAACGCACGCTCGTCGATGCCGAGGGCCTGGAACGACGGCTCGATGCCCACGGCGTCGCGCAGCCGTTCCACGGCGCGGGCGAGGGACTCGACGCCCTCGGCCGGGGTGGCGGCGGGCAGGCCCAGGGTGCGGGCGATGTCCTGGAAGCGTTCCGGGGCGCGGTAGTCCTCGTACTTGGGCCAGCCCGTCAGCTTGCTCGGGACCGTGCCGTTGTAGCGGATGACGTGTGCCAGCAGCACGGCGTTGGTGCGGCCGTGCGCGATGTGGAAGGTGGCGCCGAGGGTGTGGGACATGGCGTGGACGATGCCGAGGAAGGCGTTGCCGAAGGCCATGCCCGCGATGGTGCCGGCGTTGTGCATCTTCGCCCGCGCCTCGGCGCTGCCCGCACGGTCGTTCGCCGCCGCCTCGATGTTCTCGAAGGTCAGGCGGATCGCGTGAAGGGCGAGGCCGTCGGTGAAGTCGTTGGCGTAGACGGAGACGTACGCCTCGATGGCGTGGGTGAGGGCGTCGAAGCCGCTGTCGGCGGCCAGCGCCGACGGCAGATCGGCGGTCAGCAGCGGGTCGACGATGGCCACGCTGGGGGTGAGCGCGTAGTCCGCGAGCGGGTACTTCTTCCCGGTGGCGGGGTCGGAGATGACCGCGAACGGGGTGACCTCGGCTCCGGTGCCGGAGGTGGTGGGGATGCACACGAGCCGGGCCAGCTTGCCCAGGACGGGGAAGCGGAAAGCGCGCTTGCGGATGTCGGAGAACTTCTGCCGCATGTCCGCGAAGTCCAGGTTGTTGCCGGCGGCCTCCTGCTCGTACAGCAGCCACATCACCTTGGCCGCGTCCATCGGCGAGCCGCCACCCAGCGCGATGATGGTGTCCGGGCGGAAGTCCCGCATGAGGCGGGCGCCGCGCTGCACGGAGTCGATGCTGGGCTCGGGCTCGACGTTGTCGATGATCTGCAGTGTCACCGGCTGGGGGCGGCGTTGCAGGACGCGGGAGACGCGGTCGACGAAGCCGAGGCGGGTCATGGTCGCGTCGGTGACGATCGTGACGCGGTGGACGTCCGGCATGTAGGCGAGGTAGCGGATGGCCTGCGGCTCGAAGTAGATCTTCGGCGGGACCTTGAACCACTGCAGGTTGTTGCGCCGGGTGGAGACCCGCTTGACGTTCAGCAGCTGGGCGGCGGAGACGTTGTTGGACACCGAGGTGCTGCCCCAGGAGCCGCAGCCCAGGGTGAGCGAGGGCAGCAGGCCGTTGTAGATGCCGCCGATCGCACCTTGCGAGGAGGGGGAGTTGACGATGACCCGTACGGTCTTCATCCGCATCCCGTACGCCTCGGCGAGCTCGCGGTCCTCGGTGTGGACGACGGCGCTGTGGCCCTGGCCGTGGAAGGCGACCATGTCGGCGGCCAGGTCGAAGCCCTGCTGTTCGGAGTCGGCGCGCAGTACGGCGAGGACCGGGCAGAGCTTCTCGCGGGTCAGCGGCTCGTCCGGGCCGACCCGGTCGGCCTCGACCAGGATGAGCGAGGTCTCGGCCGGCACGGTGAACCCGGCCTGCTCGGCGATCCAGGCGGGGCTCTGGCCGACGGCCGCCGCGTTGACCTTGGGTTCGCAGCCCTTGTTGGACATGTCCGCGGGGAAGAGGAGTGCCTCCAGCTTGGCCTTCTCCTCGGCGGTGGCCAAGTGGGCGTGCAGGGTGCGGAATTCGGCGAGAGCGGCGTCGTAGATCTCGGAGTCGAGGATGACGGCCTGCTCGGAGGCGCAGATCATGCCGTTGTCGAACGACTTGGACAGCACCAGGTCGTTGACGGCCCGGCGCAGCTTCGCGCTCTTGTGGACGTAGGCGGGGACGTTGCCGGCGCCGACACCGAGCGCGGGCTTGCCCGCCGAGTAGGCGGCCTTGACCATGGCGTTGCCGCCGGTGGCGAGGATCAGCGAGACGCCCGGGTGGCGCATGAGCGCGTCGGTCGCCTCGATGGACGGGGTCTCGATCCATTGGACGCAGTGCTGCGGGGCTCCCGCGGCGACGGCGGCGTCGCGCACGATCCGGGCCGCCTCGACGCTGCAGCGCTGAGCGGAGGGGTGGAAGGCGAACACGACCGGGTTGCGGGTCTTCAGCGCCATCAGCGCCTTGAAGATGGTGGTGGAGGTCGGGTTGGTGACCGGGGTGATCGCGCACACCACCCCCACCGGTTCGGCTATCTCGACCATGTCGTCGATGTCGTCACGGGCGATGACGCCGACGGTCTTCATTCGGCCCATGCTGTCCGTGACGTGCTCGCACGCGAACATGTTCTTGGCCGCCTTGTCCTCGAAGACCCCGCGTCCGGTCTCGTCCACCGCCAGGCGGGCCAGCGCGGTGTGCTGGTCCAGAGCGGCAACCGAGGCCTTCTTGACGATGTGGTCGACCTGCTCCTGGTGGAGGGCTTCGTAGTCGGCGAGCGCCTTGAGCCCGTTCGTGACCAGTCGGTCCACCGCGATGGCGGTCTGGGACGGCGGGCTGCCCGGGGTGGCGGCGCGGGTTCGGACGTCGTGTCGGGTCATGGGAGAGTGCGCCTCCGTCGTCGAGGTCGTGAGCCGGAAGACCGGCGGCGTGCCGTGCGAGGAGCGGCAGCGCGGGGTGATCGGTACCGCTCCTGCCACCACCGTCTCGCACGCCAAGGCCGCCATGCAGGCGCCAAAGGTCCCTGCCTTCGCCCGACCGGCCCTGGGTCACCGGGGCCGGTCGGGCGCCCGACGGCGAGGTCGCCGGTGCGGGTGTCCGACAGCACCGGTGAGCGGCCGAGTGTCCCGCTCATCCGGATGTCGGCGTGTCCGTGGGCGTGTTGCGGCCGACCGGGGCTTCGGGCGACTGCCCGCCGCGCCAGGGCGGGGTGACCAGCCGGTGGGCGGCGCTCCCCCCGTGGGCCGCGCGTTCCACCTGACGGCGCAGCCGGTCCTGCAACCGGTCGGTGACCTCCTGGCTGGTGGCCTCCTCAGCGTGAACGACCACGACGCGGGTGCCCACCCGAAGGTCCGCCACGGCCGACCACGGGTGCTCGGCGTGATGGGCCGCCGCCTTGGCGATCCTCACCTCGCCGGTGACAACCGGCAGCCCCGGCCGGTTCACGACGGCGTCGATCTTGGAACGGGCGTACGCCAGGGCCCCCTCACTCACCTCGCCTTCCGCCCGCACCTGGACAACGGCGGCAATGCCGCGAGCTCCAGCGTTCCTGCCGGTCATGCCGACCACTCCTTCGTGTTGTCGCTGTGTGCCGGCTCCAGCCTTTCGCCGAGAACGACCGAGCCCCCAGGGCCGATCGGGCCCGGCGACAGGGCCATGAGGGCCTTTCGTGATCACGGCCCCCGTCAGGGGCGGGCCCGGCACCGGGTCCGGGTGCCCCGGCGCGTTCGCCGTGGCCGGGCGCAGCACAGTACGGACGGCGGACCCGCCTGGCGGCGGGCGTCGGCGAACGCCTTGGCGTCCGCAGGGTCCGCAGGGTCCGCGACCATCGGTGCCATCGCCTCGAGCCGTACCGGCCGGCCCGAGGCCGCCGTGGCCGGAGCCCGCAGCCGCGAGTGGAGCACGCCGGGGTGGTCACCAGCGTGCGCAACCCGCGCACGCCCAGCGCCGGGTTCGGCTCGTCGGCCGGGGTGAGGAAGTCCAGCGGCTTGTCCGCGCCCGCCTCCAGCGCCCGCACCACCACGCGGACTTCCGGAAACGTCTCGGACACCTTCCGGTACGCCGCCACTTGGCGCTCCTCGGACGGCGCCTGCCCGCCGTCGTCGAGGAGAGAGGAACACGGTGCGGAACAGGCCGACGCCCTCGGCTCCCGCCACGACGGCGGCGGGCACGTCCGCCGGGCAACGCCGACGTTCGACGGCAGCGGGGCCCGGTGTCCGTCCGCGGTGGCTCCGGGGCCGGAGGCGGAGGCCAGGGCCGCCGCGTGGGCGGCCATCTGACGCCTCCTGCTCCGCCCGCGTGCGGGCGTCCGGCTGACGGAACACCTCGCCGGTGGTGCCGTCCACCGCGACGACGGCCGCGCCCTGCGGGCGGTGGACGGGGTTTTCCCCTCCAGGCCTCTCCGGGGGGTGTCACCGGCTGTCGCTGTCCTCCGTCCCCTCCAGGGCGGCCCGTCCGGCCTCCAGGCGTGCGACCGGGACGCGGAAGGGTGAGCAGGAGACGTAGTCGAGCCCCGCGGCGTGGAAGAAGTGCACCGAGTCCGGATCCCCGCCGTGCTCGCCACAGACGCCGATCTTCAGCTCGGGCCGTGCCGCGCGGCCTTCGGCAACGGCGATCTGGACCAGCCGGCCCACGCCCGCCCGGTCGATCGCCTCGAACGGCGAGGTGGCGAAGATGCCCTTGTCGAGGTAGGCGGAGAAGAACGCCGCCTCCACGTCGTCACGGGAGAAGCCCCAGGTGGTCTGGGTGAGGTCGTTGGTGCCGAAGGAGAAGAACTCCGCCTCCTCGGCGATCCGGCCCGCGGTCAGGGCGGCCCGGGGCAGCTCGATCATCGTGCCGACCGGGCAGTGGACGGGGATGCCGGACTCCGCGGAGACCTCGGCCAGGACCCGTTCCACCTCTTCCCGCTCGATCCGCAGCTCCTCGACGGCGCCGACCAGCGGCACCATGATCTCCGCCTCGGGGAAGCCCCCGGCCCTCGTGCGCTCCACGACCGCCTCGGCGATGGCCCGCACCTGCATGGCGACCAGTCCCGGGACCACCAGGCCCAGGCGCACGCCGCGCAGGCCCAGCATCGGGTTCTCCTCGTGCATGCGGTTCACGGCCTCGAGCAGCTCGGTGTCGTGCGGGTCCGGCACGTCGCCCCGCGCTTCGGCGGTGGCGATGCGCACGGCGAGGTCGGTGCGGTCCGGCAGGAACTCGTGCAGCGGCGGGTCGATGAGCCGGACGGTGACCGGCAGGCCGTCCATCGCCTCCAGGATGCCGACGAAGTCCTGCCGCTGCAGCGGCAGCAGGGCGTTCAGCGCCTCCTCGCGCTCGGTGTCGTTCCGGGCCAGGATCATGGCCTCGACCAGCTTGCGGCGCTCGCCGAGGAACATGTGCTCGGTGCGGCACAGTCCGACGCCCTGCGCGCCGAACCGGCGGGCCAGGGCGGCGTCCTCGGGGGTGTCGGCGTTCGCCCGTACCTCCAGCCGTCGTACGCCGTCGGCCCGCTCCATGGCGCGGGCCACGGACTCGACCAGGCCGGCCGATCGCTCGCCCGTCTCGAAGTAGCGCATCACCGTGGAGTCGACCAGCGGTGCCGCGCCCAGGTACACGCTGCCGTCGAATCCGTCGGCGGAGACGACGGTGCCCTCCTCGACGACCGTGCCGTCACGGGTCGTGAAGCGCCGGGCCTCGGTGTCCACCAGGAGCTCCTCGGCACCGCACACGCACACCTTGCCCATGCCACGGGCGACCACGGCCGCGTGGCTGGTCTTGCCGCCGCGGCTGGTCAGCACCGCCTGGGCGGCGATCATGCCGGGCAGGTCGTCGGGGGTGGTCTCCTGGCGCACGAGGACGACCTTCTCGCCTGCGGCGGCTCGGCGGACGGCCTCGGCGGAGTCGAACACCGCGGCGCCCACGGCCGCACCCGGTGAGGCCGGAAGGCCGTGCGCCAGGGCGTCGCCGACAGCAGAGGTGTCGAAGCGGGGGAACATCAGCCGGGCCAGGCCGTCGCCGCTGACGCGGGCCAGGCCCTCGTCGGGGCTGATGAGGCCCTCGTCGACGAGCTCGGCGGCGATGGCGAACGCGGCCTCGGCGGCGCGCTTGCCGACCCGGGTCTGCAGCATCCACAGCCGGCCGTGCTCGACGGTGAACTCGATGTCGCACAGGTCCCGGTAGTGGGTCTCCAACGTCCGCATGTGATCACGCAGTTGGGCGTACGACGTCGGGTACCGCTCCTCCAGCTCGCGGATCGGGACGGTGTTGCGGATACCCGCGACGACATCCTCGCCCTGCGCGTTGGGCAGGTAATCGCCGTACAGGCCGGGTTGTCCGGTGGCCGGGTCGCGGGTGAAGGCGACACCGCTGCCGGAGTCGGGGCCGAGGTTGCCGAAGACCATGGTCTGCACGTTGACGGCGGTGCCCAGGTCCTCGGGGATGTGTTCGCGGCGGCGGTAGAGGCGGGCGCGCTCGCCGTTCCAGGACTCGAACACGGCCAGCACCGCCCGGCGCAGCTGCTCGGCCGGGGACTGCGGGAAGTCGTCGCCGGTCTCCTGGCGGATCAGCTCCTTGTACGCCTCGACGAGCCCGGCCAGGTCCGCCGCGTCCAGGTCCAGGTCGCTCGCTGCGCCACGGGCCCGCTTGATGTCGCCCATGACGTGCTCGAAGCGCGCGGTGTCCACGCCCATGACGGTGGAGCCGAACATCTGCACAAGGCGGCGGTACGAGTCCCAGGCGAAGCGTTCGTTCCCGGAGGACTTCGCCAGGCCGAGGACCGATGCGTCGTTGAGGCCGATGTCGAGGATCGTCTCCATCATGCCCGGCATGGAGAAACGGGCCCCTGAGCGGACGGACAGCAGCAGCGGGTCGTCCGGCTGCCCCAGCCGCCGCCCGGCGGTCTGCTCCAGGGCGGTGAGGTGATCGGAGATCTCGCGGGCCAGGCCGTCCGGCTCGGCGCCGGTGTCGAGGAAGACGCGGCAGGCTTCGGTGGTGACGGTGAACCCGGGCGGCACCGGCAGGCCCAGCAGGGTCATCTCGGCCAGGTTGGCGCCCTTGCCGCCGAGCAGGGCGGCCATGTCGCGGCCGCCCTCGGTGAACGCGTACACAAAGCGGTCCATGACGGTGCTCTTCTTCCGACGTCGGGGGAAGTTCGAAAAGGTTCGGCCGTGCGCCGGGTGGCGACTGCGCTCGGCGACGCCACCCGGCACTCCAGTGTCGAACGGGCCCCGGCGCGCGACCCCCGACCGGACGTCCCGATGTGGGGGCCGGTCGGCCCTCGGTACGTGCGGAACGCGGCCTCTACGTGGCCGCCACCAACGGCCTGCGCGGCTCGGCCCCCGGTACGTGCGGAATGCGGCCCTCGGTCGTGCGGGACGACCGCGACGGGGCGGCCGCGTGGTGCGGCACGGCGTGGGTGACCGGCCCGATCCGCATGCCGAGCGTCGGCCGGTGGACCCGCGGGCCGACCACCACAAGCCCGGCCTGTGCGGCGGCCTGCATCCCGGGACATACGGCGCAGGGGCTGCGGCTCCAGGGTCCGATGGTCCTCCTCCGCAGCACATGGCCCGGCCGGGAGGGCGGGACCTCCGCAAGCAAGCTGACGAAGGCCCTGGCCGTACGAACCGGGATCGCGCAAGATCTCCGGTAGGCAGGAACCGGTGCGCCCAGGGTGCGCATCCCGGTGCGGAGTCACACGGCGCGGACGAAGGAGCTTCTCATGGCGGACGGCACACGGCCCGGACCCGACAACCCGATCCGGGTCTTCCTGCTGGACGACCACGAGGTGGTACGACGCGGGGTGCACGACCTCCTCAACGACGAACCGGACATTACCGTGGTCGGCGAGGCCGCCACCGTCGAACAGGCCCTGGCGCGCGTACCCGCGCTGCGCCCCCAGGTCGCGGTGCTCGACGTCCGCCTGCCCGACGGCGACGGCATCACCGTGTGCCGGGAACTGCGCTCCCGCCTACCGGAGCTGGCCTGCCTGATGCTGACCTCCTTCGACGACGAGGAGGCCCTGCTCGACTCGATCATGGCCGGCGCGGCCGGCTACGTACTGAAGCAGATCCAGGGCTCCGATCTGGTCTCCGCCGTCCGCACGGTCGCCGCGGGCCAGTCCCTGCTCGACCCGAGCGCCACCACCCGGCTGATGGCCCGCCTGCGCCACGACCAGCAGAAGGAAGAAGAACCGGACGCGCTGCCCGGCCTGACCGACCGGGAACGCGAGATCCTCGCCCTGATCGGCGACGGCCTGACCAACCGCCAGATCGGCCAGCGGCTCTACCTCGCCGAGAAGACGGTGAAAAACCACATCTCCCGGCTGCTGGCCAAGCTGGGCGTGGAGCGGCGCATCCAGGCCGCGGTCATCGCCACCCAGGCCCAGGACCGGCTCAAGCACGACGGTCACTGAACCCGGGACAGGGACGGGCCGCGCGGGACCGAACGTCCCCCGGCTCGCCCCCGTACGGCCCAAGCCCGATCCCCTCCCCGGCCCGCAGGCTGGCAGCGCACACCAGACGTGAGGCGATCGGGAGGACGAGGGACATGAGCGTGCGCGTGGGCATCAACGGATTCGGCCGCATCGGACGCAACTACCTGCGCCTGGTGCTGAAGCGCGCGGAGACCGGGCACGGCACGCCGGTCGAGGTCGTCGCCATCAACGACATCACCTCACCGGAGGCGCTGGCCCACCTGCTGGAGTACGACTCCACGTTCGGCCGCCTCGGCCGCAGCGTCGAGCACGACGACACCTCCATCACCGTGGCCGGGCAGCGCATCGCCGTGACCGCCGAACGCGACCCGGCCGCGCTGGCCTGGGCGGATCTCGGTGTGGACATCGTCGTCGAGTCCACCGGCCGCTTCCGGACCCGCGAGACGGCCGGAGCGCACCTGAAGGGCGGGGCGCGCAAGGTGCTGCTGTCCGTGCCGGGCAAGGGCGTCGACGCCACGATCGTGATGGGCGTCAACGAGGACACTTACGACCCCGAGAACGACCATGTCATCTCCAACGCCTCCTGCACCACCAACTGCGTGGCGCCCATGGTCAAGGTCCTCGACGAGCACTTCGGCCTGGTCAAGGGCCTGATGACCACCATCCACGGCTACACCAACGACCAGGTCGTCCTCGACGGCCCGCACAAGGACCTGCGCCGCGGCCGCAGCGCCGCCGTCAACATCATCCCCACGTCCACCGGCGCCGCCCGCGCTGTCGGCCTCGTCCTGCCCGGACTGGCCGGCACCCTGGACGGCAGCGCCGTACGGGTCCCGGTGGAGGACGGGTCGCTGACCGACCTGACCGTGGTCCTGGACCGTCCGGTGAGCGTCGACGAGGTCAACGCCGCCTTCCGGGAGGCGGCGGACGGGCCGCTCAAGGGCGTGCTGCGGGTGTCCGAAGCCCCGATCGTCTCCCGAGACATCGTGGGCGACCCGGCCTCCTGCGTGTTCGATGCCCCGCTGACCCAGGCGCACGGCGACCTGGTCAAGGTGTTCGGCTGGTACGACAACGAGTGGGGCTACACCAACCGGCTCCTCGACCTCACCGACCACGTCGCCACCCGGCTCCCGCAGAGCTGACCGGCGAGGACTCAAGCGCCGCAGCGTGGCCGCCGTCGCAGAGTTCGGCCGGGTCGGCGGCCACGCTGCCGCACCGTATGCAGGCTCCCGGCCGACTCAACTCCCGCGCCGCGTCGGCGCGTACCGCCGCCCATGGAGCTTGCCTGCTCGTCCCGTTCCCGGTCCCACCGCCACAGTCCGGGCGGTCTCGAACATGGAGTCGTGAATGTCTGACGCCCAGAGCCCGGCGGGCAGCCGGTCCCCGCTTCGCGGATCTGTCCGACCACGCGGACGAGGGGACCCTGCCGGTCGCGACCGCACTGCGTGTGCGGGCGGGAGCACCGATGGGCAGCCCGTCGTCCGCCTTCGCCACGAGCGGGTCCAGTTCGCCCGGATGCGCGGTTCGCAGGACCGGGTCGCCGACGCGATCACCGCGTTCGCGGGGACGATGGGGTTCGTCTGCATCCACGCCGTCTGGTTCACCGCGTGGATCGTGCTGAACGAGGGCCTGCTGGGGAAGGCGGGCGTCTTCGATCCGTACCCGTTCGGGCTGCTCACCATGATCGTCAGCCTGGAGGCGATCTTCCTGTCCACATTCGTCATGGTCAGTCAGAACCGGCAGGCGGCGCGGGAGAACGTCCGGGCGGATCTGGACTTCGAGACCAACCTGCGCTCCGAGGTGTGGTCGGTCCACATTGGCAAGGCACTGGGCCTGGACCCGCAGCGGATCGAGCAGCACGTCCAGGAGATCATCGCGCAGAGCAGAGCGGGCATCGACGGCACAACGCGAGGGATCCCGGTCGACCCCAAAGACCTCTGATCCCTCGTCGCCCACGACACGGCGGACGGCTCTTCCCTTCCCGGCCTGCTGGGCCACCACGAGCCTGACAGGCTGCGCGGGCACCGACGTGCCGACCGGACACCGCTGAGCGCCATGATCGTCACGCTCTTCCCCAGCAGCCCACCGCTGCGGCGGTCGAGCAGGCCGCCGGACCTGCCCATGCGGCCTGTCTCCTTTGGAGAGCCGAGTCGCCGAGAGCGGCGCCTTCCTGATGCCACCACGGCGTCACCTCGCGATGAGGAATTCAGTGGCGGACTTGGGCCGTCGCGGATCAAGATGCAATGTATGAGTGATCAGCCCGCACGATGGACCCAGGCAACCGTCTATCCCGACATGTGGGCCGACCCGGACGACGACCCCCGCGACAAGGGTGTCAGTCCGGACGGTGAGCTTGCGACGCTGCAGGACTTCCTGACGGGCTACCGCCTGACCCTGCGGATGAAGTGCGAGGGCCTGGATGCGGAGCAGCTGGCCCGTCGGTCGGTTCCGCCGTCGACGATGTCGCTGCTCGGCCTGGTCCGGCACCTCGCCGAGGTGGAACGGGACTGGCGCAACTGGATCAGCGGCGGTGACCCCCTGCCGAAGCTGTACGGCCGGCGTGACGCGGACTTCGAGGGAGCTGCCGCCGAGCAGGCCATGGTCGACGCCGCGTACGCCGATCTGGAGCGTGAGCAGGCGGCGACCGACGCCGCGCTGGCCGAGCACCCGGATCTGGGCGAGCGTGTGGGCAAGGACGAGATCGCAATCCGGGAGCTGATGGTGCACAGGATCGAGGAGTATGCCCGTCACTGCGGGCACGCCGACCTGCTGCGCGAGTGCATCGACGGGAGGGTGGGCCAGTGACGAGGGCCGGACTCCACACGCGCCCCCACCAGCCCGGCACCGCCAAGTGACACCCTCAGAAGCGACGGGCCCCTGCTCGCATCGTTGACTCGGGCGTGGGCCGGGGCGATCCGACGCATGAGGAATGGGCCCGGCTGGAACCGCGTCTGCCGATGTCAGGCAAACTCCGACGCCTGCGCCGCCTCGCCGCGCACCCGGGTGCCGCGCACCACGTGGGCGAGCAGCTTGGCCGCCCGCCCCTCGCAGGCCGGCCCGGCATGGTGGTTCGCGTCCCGGGCCGCCACGACTGCCACACAACTCCCGTCGGCAACGTCGGCACCAAGCCGTCGCCAGTCACCGCGAATACCTGCGCCGAACCCGCACCCACCACAAGTCCGGAGGCGCGTATCTGACGGGACGGCAGCTCATCGACATTCAGAAACAGGTCCCTGACCAGCAGAAATAGCAAGACGATGCTGAAGCGCCAGGAGGGGCAGGCCGCACGCCGCTCCCTCCTCCCGGCTGGTTCCCCGTCCTGCGGCCGCGCACAAGCCTGTACCCCCGGCCCTCCCGATCCCTTCACCAAGGACATGTACGCGCCAAAAAGCCCGCCGTAGCTGTCCTGGTGCACCCCTTTGTCCGGCCGGTTCACGGCAGCCCGACGTGCGTCGGCAGTGTCGTTCACCGGTATCGGCCGGGGCCCGGGGTGCGCCTCGGGGCCCTCCGCCTGCCCGCTCATCCGAGAGAAGACGCGACTGACGCCACGACCGTGCCCATGACACAGCGACCCGTGAAAACAAGCGGTAATCCGGACCGGCCGAAAAGAAGGGCTCCCCAAAGCGAAAAACAGAGCGGCTGATCTGATGCTGTTTCGCACGTTCCCGCCACGCCTAGGTTCGCTGTGCTCCGCACACTGATCGGCCATGCCATCAGAAATATGCACTCCAAGAGCAATCGAAGGAGAAGTTCGTGCGCAGTCTCAGATACGCGATACTCCCGCTGGCCGCGGCCACCGTACTGGCACTGATCGGCGCGGGAACGGCCGAGGCGGCGCCCGCCCCGGCCGAAACCAAAACCGGCCCCATCACCGGTGCTCTCACCACCGCCGGGAACGGCGCGACCAGCGTTCACACCGCGCGGCTGTCGAGCGGGGCACCGGTCGACTCCGCGCAGGACGCCGCCGCGCTGGCGCGCTACTGGACGCCGGAGCGGATGGCGAAGGCCGTCCCGCTCGACAACCTGGCCGCCCCGTCGCGGCCGAACGCCGCCAAGAAGGCCGGACCCACCGGGAAGCCGGGAATGATCCCGGCCGCCCCCGCCCGCTCCCACACCGTGGCGCCGCTCATCAATGAATCCGCCGCGGTGGGCAAGGTGTTCTTCACCAACCCCAGCAACGGCGGCACCTACACCTGTTCGGCGAGTGCTCTCAACAGTGACTCAAAGCAGATGGTGGTCACGGCCGGGCACTGCGTACACGGCGGCAGAGGCGGCACGTGGATGACAAACTGGGTCTATGTGCCGCGTTACCGTTCCGGGGCCCGTCCATTCGGCACCTTCGCCGCCAAGCAGCTGCGCACGTTCAACGCCTGGATCAACAGCAGCGACCTCAGGCGGGACGTGGCCATGGTGACCACCTGGCCGCTCAACGGGAACAAGCTCGTCAATGTCACGGGCGGTCACGGGATGAGCTGGAACTTCTCGCGCACGCAGCCCATCACCATCCTGGCCTACCCCGGGAACTTCGGCGGCGGGGAGATCCAGTGGGCGTGCATCGGTACGACACGGGCAGCCAGTGACGGCGGCCTCGAGCTTCAGTGCAACTTCGGCGGCGGCTCCAGCGGTGGGCCGTGGCTGCGTACTTTCAACGACTCCAACGGTCTCGGATCCGTCAACGGAGTGATGAGCACCGTCACCTCGGGCGGCTGGAACGAGGCCGCCTACTTCGATGACGCGGTCAAAGCGATGTACGACGCCCAGGGCGGCGTCACCTGACAGACCGGACACCGGAGAAGGAGACAGCTCATGCGTCGCAGTAGTCCGACCCGCTGGGCAGCGGCCGCCGCCCTCGTCTCCGCTGTGGCGGCGATGGCCGCCCGGCGTACCGCGGCCACCGACCCGGAACCCGAGCCGCAGCCGGACTCGGGGACCACGATGAACGATGTACGGCAGGACCCGGACAAGGTCCTGGACTATTGGACGCCCGAGCGCATGAAGGAAGCCGGAAACGCCCCCATGCCGAAGCGCGACTGAAAGCGGGCGAGTCCACCGCAAGCACGGCACCCCGAGGCGCCGGCAGACGAGGCCACCCTCTCCCCCGCGCTCCCGGGTGCCGTGCACCGACCCCGAAGCCCCGTCAGGCCGACGCGCCGCAACCGCCGGAGAACCGGCCTCGGCCTCCACCCGGAACCGCGCCGGATGGAACCCGGCGGTCGAGGTGCTCGAAAACCAGTGGAACAGCGCCGCTGTGCGCCATTACCGTGCTGCCGAACCAAGTCCTCCAGTCAAGGACGTGCCGTTGTACACCCTGTGAGACCTCCCGAGCGCTGATTCGTCGCGCGGCGCGCATGCGCGCCGCGCTGCTTCTTGCTGCGGACTTCTCACTGAAACCGGTGTACTTCTGTGCTCAAAAACTGGGTGGTCGTGCCCACCTGCCTGCCGCTGGTTCTCCGCCGTTGCCACGCGTGCGCGTCCGAGCGCTTCCGGGCGAGCGGCAGATTTCGCGTCAACGCCAACCACAAGCTCATCGACGCCTGGCTCCTCGCGCTCTGTACCGCTTGCGGGGAGACCGCAAAGCTCACGGTCCTGGAGCGGATGAACGTGCGCTCCGTACGACCTGAGCTGCTGGACCGGCTGCATGACAACGACCCTGGCCTGACAGGTGAGTTGCTCCAGGATCCGGTCGTGCAGCGCCGTAATCGCATCGCCCTCGACTGGGACGACGCCTGGCGCCTCGACACCGGCGGATCGGATCACCTGGACCGTGAGGTGATCGACGTCTCGGTCCGCTTCGCGGCGCGGATCCCTGTCCGGCCGGTGCGACTGATCGCTGAAGGTTGCGGTCTTTCGCGGGCCGAGGTCGACAGACTGGTCACGGAGGGGAAGCTCGTTTCGGCAGTCCGGCTGAGCGGCAAGCTCTCAGGCGACTTCACCTTCACGCTCAAGCGCTGAGCCCTCCCCGGGAGCAGGGGCCTGTCCGGCAGGATCCGCCGGACAGGCCCTTGCTGCTCTCGGCGGCGAGGTCGGTCTTGTCGAGCGGGGTGCAGGCGAAGCCGGTCGGTCCGGGGGAGGTCTTCCTCTTCGTCCTGGGCGTGGTTGATCGGCAGCTGCCGGGTTGTCGAGGTCCAGGAGGCGCCCGGCCCGGGTCGCACAGGCAGTGAGGTCCACGGCGTCGGCACGCATCCGCAGGCCCGCGCCGGTGCCGGTCCCTCCGTTGCGCTCGATGCCGATCAGGATGGCGTCGTCGACGGGCGGCTGCGCGGTGGGAGACGGTCCCACCGCTGTCGCAGTCTTCCCCGACGGCTGCCGCGCGGATTCAGCGCTGGAGGTGGGAGACGCGTTTGGGGGCAGGCGCCCGCACCGGAGGGCGGGCGCGCTTCGCGGTCGGCGGCATTGACTCGGCAGGCGAACCATCCGCAGGCAGAGCCCCGCAGGCGCCGCGCCCGAGCGGCGCGGGGATGCGTTCTCGGCGACTTCGATATCGCGCCGACGGACGAGGACGTCCTCGCACTTCGCCGAAAGGGTGGCACAACCACCAAAAGCGCGCGCCGGGCCCGGCACGCGAACGGTGGCCGGCCAAAACCCGGCGAAGAAGTATATGGCTTATGCCATATCTATCCGCGTCACACTCTGGACACGGCCTCCCACGGGACGACTCTCGGCCCGGCCCGCCCACCTCTGACATGGGCGAAAGCTGGCGCGATCTTGAGGTCCGGTGATGTGGTCTGGACCACATGGGCTGCATAAAGTTGCATGCTCGCACGCGGCTCTGATCTTATGGGGATGCCTTCACGAGAGACATGCCGACTTCTGAGCATGTTTATGAACCTTGGCGAATCCGCGATTGGGAGCAAAATTCACGTGTCTGAGCGCCAGGATACCCGCTTACCTTTATTGCCCGGCCAGCTCGGAATCTGGTTGGCGCAGCAGTTCGACCCCGATAATCCAGTATTCAACGTCAGCCACTACGTCGAGATAAACGGCTCACTGGACCTGGATCTGTTCCAGGCGGCGCTGCGGAAAGTGGTTGCGGAGGTCGATGCGCTTCGGCTCCGCTTCGTCATGGACGGGCCGGGACCGAAGCAGATCGTACGACCCCGCGCCGATGTCCTCTTGCCCGTCATCGACGTGAGTGAGACGACCGTCCCGCATGAGGCGGCCGAGCGATGGATGAAGAACGATCTGGCCACACCGGCCGATCTGCACAGTGATGAGCTGTTCACCACGGCCGTTTTCAAGGTGGGACCCGAGCGGTTCTACTGGTACGTCCGGATCCATCACATCCTGTTGGACGCCTTCGCCAGCGCCCTCATCACCTGGCGGATGACGGATGTCTACGGCTCCCTGGTCGAGGGCCGGCCCTGCACCGCGAATCCCTTCGGCCCACTTCGCCGGCTGCTCGACGAAGAAGAGGGCTACCGTGCGTCGGAGCAGTTCCTCCAGGACCGCCGATACTGGACGGAGCGCCTGGCCGACCGACCCGAGCCCACCAGTCTGGCAGGTCGGGCGGCTGCGACGTCCAGGACGTTCGTGCGCCGGACGCGGTACCTTCCGCCCTCAACCGTGGACAACCTGCGCGACATGGCGCAACGCACAGGAGCCCGGCTGTCGAACATCTTCCTCGCCGCGACCGCGGCCTACCTGCATCGAATGACAGGGGCGACGGATATCGTCCTGGAGTTCCCCGCCGCGAACCGCAAGAGCCCCGCGGCGAGTATCACCCCCGGCATGATGGTGAACCTCCTGCCGTTACGTTTGACGGTAAATCGGGACATGACGCTCTCCGAACTGCTGAATCAGACCTCGGAGGAGGTCAGGCAGGCCCTGCGGCATCAGCGGTACCGGTATGAGGACATGCGGCTCGACCTCGAACTGCACGCCGAAGAGAGTCCTTTCGGTGTATCGGTCAACTACATATCCTTCTTTCAGCCACCGGCTTTCGCCGGACTCCGGTCCGAGCTTCGACCACTGACGACGGGCCCGGTCAACGACCTGTCCGTCGCCGTCTACGAGGATTCTGCGTCCGGTGGCATCCGCATCGACTTCAACGCGAATTCGGAGCTCTACACCAGCGGCGATGTCGCTATGCACCATCGACGACTCACCGGACTGCTGGAGAAGATCACCACCGCGGATCCGTATCACCGCATCGGCGAGTTCGACATTCTGGAACCGCAGGAGCGGGACCGACTGCTGATCGAGTGGAACGACACCGCCCACGAGGTGCCGGACAAGCCTGTGCCCGCGCTGTTCGAGATGCAGGCCGGGCAGACGCCCCAGGACACGGCGCTCGTACACGAGGACTCCGAGATCAGCTATGCGGAGCTGAACGCCCGGGCGAACCGGCTGGCGCGTCTGCTGATCTCGCGGTCCATCGGTTCCGGACAGGTGGTGGTGGTCGCGCTGCCGCGTTCGGTGGACATGGTCGTGGCGGTGCTCGCCGTACTCAAGGCCGGGGCGGCATATCTGCCGATCGACGTGGAACACCCCGCACGACGGATCGCCCATATGGTGGAGCAGGCCGACGCGGCGTGTGTGCTCACCACGTCGGCGCTGGTCGACAGGCTCCCCGCATCCGCAGCCGTGCTGATCGTCGATGACGCCAGGACGGTGGAAGAGGTGACCGGCTCTTCCGCGGCCGACCCGCGCGATGCCGAGCGGATCCGGCCGCTCACCATGGACAGCCCGGCTCTTGTGATCTACACCTCCGGCTCGACAGGCCGGCCCAAGGGTGTGGTGATCGGGCATCGGGCGCTGACGAACTATCTGTCATGGGCCCAGCACGCCTACCCCAGTGCCGCCGGCACCGCGTTGCTGCATTCGCCGCTGTCGTTCGACCTGACGGCGACCGGGCTCTTTGTGCCGCTCATCTGCGGCGGCAAGGTCGTGCTGGCGGGCCTCAGCGACGACGGTTCTCGCGCAGCTGCCGCGGTACGCCGCCACCCGCCCACGTTCGTCAAGGCAACGCCCAGCCATCTGCCGGTGCTCAGCGCCCTGCCCGACCACTTCTCGCCCACCGGGGAGCTGGTGCTGGGGGGCGAGATGCTGGTGGGTGATGTGCTGGACCAGTGGCGCAGGGCCCATCCCGCTACCACGGTCGTCAACGAATACGGCCCCACGGAAACCACGGTCGGATGCGCCGAGTTCCGGATCGCGCCCGGCGACCGCGTCCCAGCCGGGCCCGTGACGATCGGACGCGCGTCATGGAACACCCGGTTCTACGTCCTCGACTCCGACCGGCGTCTGCTGCCCCCCGGCAGGGTGGGCGAGCTCTACATCTGCGGTGCCGGCCTCGCTGACGGCTACGTGAACCAGCCGGGACTGACCGCGGAACGGTTCCTTGACGACCCGTTCGGCCCGTCCGGCTCTCGGATGTACCGCAGCGGGGACCTGGCCAAGTGGAACAGCGATGGCACCTTGATGATCATCGGCCGCGTCGACGACCAGGTCAAGCTCCGTGGGTTCCGCGTCGAACTCGGTGAGATCGAGGCAGTGCTGCAAACCCACCCGGGCGTCGGCCAAGTGGCGGTGATCCTGCGGGAGGACCATCCCGGGGACAGGCGCCTTGTGGCGTATGCGGTCCCCGACGGCCGCGGTGTACCCGCGGCCGCCCTGCGACAGCATGCCGCCGACAGCCTGCCCGACTACATGGTGCCGAGCGCCTTCGTGATGATGGACGCCCTGCCGCTGACCGGCAACGGCAAACTGAACCGCAAGGGGTTGCCGTCGCCCGACTTCCGGGCGGCGGCAACCGGCCGAGACCCGCGGACGCCACGCGAAGAGCTCCTTTGCGCGATCTTCGCCGATGTGCTCGGCGTGCCCCGGGTGGGCGTTGACGACAGCTTCTTCGATCTGGGCGGGCACTCGCTGCTGGCGCTGCGCCTGGTGGACCGGATCCGCCCGGTTCTGGGTGCTCAACTGCCGCTCCACGCGTTCTTGGAGGCACCCACGGTTTCGGGAGTCGTACGTGCCGCGCTGGCGGCGGAAGCGAACGGCGACGGCCCGGCCGAAGCGGCTGACCTGGCCACCGAGGCCGTGTTGGATCCATCGATCACCGCCGCGAACGCCAAGCCGTCGGAACCCCTGCGCAACAGCGAACCCGGGTGCGTCCTGCTCACAGGTGCGACCGGCTTCCTGGGCGCGTTCCTGCTCGATGAGCTCGTGCGCCGGACGCAGGCGGAGGTGGTGTGCCTGGTACGGGCCGCGGACGGGGACGAGGCGCAGTCGCGGCTTCGTCGGACCCTGGCGAAGTACCGGCTCTCGGACCAGGCAGTGGGCACGCGCGTCACCGTGCTCGCGGGGGATCTGGAGAAGCCTCTGCTCGGCCTGCGTACCGACGGATTCGACGCACTGGCCAAGCAGGTGGACGTCATCTACCACAACGGGGCACGGGTGAACCTGGCCGATCCCTACAGCCGGGTCAAGGCGGCCAATGTGGGGGGAACCCATGAGATCCTCAGGCTGGCCACCACACACCGGGTGAAGCCCGTGCACCACATCTCCACCATCAGCGTTCTGGTGTCCGCTGCCGACAACCCGGAGCTCCTGCTCGAGGATCGCAGAGTCGCGCCGGAACTGGTGCCGTCCAACGGGTACGTACGCAGCAAGTGGACGGCCGAGGAACTCGTACGGGCCGCCGGGCGGCGGGGAGTTCCCACAGCCGTCTACCGTCCGGGCCGCATCAGCGGGGCCACCGGCACGGGAGTGGTCGGAGCGGATGACGCGTTCTGGCACTACGTCAGGGCCGGCATCGAGCTCGGTGCCATGCCGATTCCTGATGGCGGCCCCGGCTCGGTGACCAGCGTCGATCTCGTGCCCGTCGACTACGTCGCCAGGGCGGTCGTGCATCTCGGGCTCGGCGCGGAGCCGAACGGTGCCGCCTACAACCTCACCAACCCCGAGCCGACACGAGTCGACGTCATAGTGGACCACCTCAAATCGCTCGGTCATCGGATCGACGCCGTGCCCCAGCGGGAGTGGGCGAGAAGGCTACAGCAGGCACACGCGGTGGCGACCGCAACGGAGGACAGCTCGCTGCACCACGTCGCACTGCTCATCGCCGACGGGGCGGCAGGAGAGCTCATGGGGGACTTCCGGTTCGACCGGAGCGCGACCATTCGCGGGCTCGGCGGGTCAGGCATCGAGTGTCCAAAGGTGGACGGTTCCGTGCTTGAACGCTACTTCCAGTATTTCGCCGATTCCGGATTCCTTGCCCCCGGCGCCTGAACAGTCGTTGAAGCGGTAGATCCTTCACCGGAAGGAATCAAGAAACACCATGATCGACACAGTGGTCGCCCAGACTCCCCGTGAGTCCCACCTGACCCTCACCGACGAAGAGCGAGAGGAGCTCGGCCTTGTCGCCATCGAGCTGGCTGATACAGCGCCGCAGCTCGTGGACGACTCCAAGTGGCTGCACGCGGCGCGGATCCTGTCCGGCCGGCTGCCACTTCGGTTGCGTGAACTGATCCGGGCCTACAGCCACGATCCGGGTCAGGACGGGTTGCTTGTCCTTCGAAACCTGCCGGTGGACGAGTCCGCTCTGCCGCCGACTCCCTCGGCGCCGGAGTCCGTCCAGCGGACGTCCACGACCGAGGCCTCCGTGGCAGCGCTCGTCTCCCTGCAATTGGGGGAGATGCTGGCCTTCCGCAGCGAGAAGCAGGGCGCCCTGGTCCAGGACGTGGTACCGGTCCGGGGCAGGGAGAGAGCACAGAGCAACATGGGTTCGCGAAATCTGGAAATGCACACGGAGAACGCCTTCCACCCGCACCGGCCCGACTACGTTGCGCTGCTTTGCCTGCGCGGTGATCACGAGGGGAGCGCGGGCACTGTGGTGTCATCCATCCGTCGCGCTCTCCCGCTGCTGCCCGAATCGGCCAAGCGAGTGCTGTTCGAATCAAGATTCACCACAAAGGCGCCGCCTTCTTTCGGCCGTGGGAACGGTCAGGCCGCCTTGTGCCGCGTGCTCGAAGGAGACATCGAAGATCCGGACGTGCGTGTGGACTTCCACACGACACAACCGTGTGACGACGAAGCCCGGCAGGCCCTTGAACACCTCAAGAACGCTTTCTCCGAGGTGAAGAGAAACGTCGTGCTGCACTCCGGCGACCTCGCCGTGCTGGACAATCGAATCGCCATCCACGGCCGGACGCACTTCACACCCCGCTACGACGGCCGTGACCGGTGGCTGCACCGCACTTTCACACACCGGGACCATCGCAGGTCCCGGCCTTCGCGGCCGGGCAACGGCTGCGTCCTGAGCTGAGCCAAGAACAGCGCACATTCGGCTCTGCGGATTCCTGGGATCGACAGGACCAGCTTTTCCCGCCTCCTGTCGCCCGCCCTTCGAAAAGCATCAACGGCGCTCGCTACCCCCACCGGAGGACTTGGTCATGGGTCGTCAACTCATCTACCACGAGGCACGGACAAGCGCGGCGCCAGCCGCTGTGTACGAACTGCTGCGGGACGGCGCGAGCTGGCCGACCTGGTCCCCTGTCGGATCGTTCGAACTGGAGCGGCCGGGTGACGAGGAGAAGGAAGGCGTGGGAGCCATTCGTGTCTTCCGCAGTGATTTCCCGACGGGCGAGGTCGCCAGCAGGGTGCAGATCGCAGAACTCGTGCCCGACCGCCGTCTCGGCTACCGGACGCTGTCCGGGCTCCCCGCGGTCCGCGATTACCGGGGCGAGATCGAACTGGAAGCGACCGACGACGGTACGGTCATCCGTTGGCGCTGCTCCTTCCTTCCCACGGTGCCCTGGACCGGTCGGCTGGCCCGCCGACTTCTCGGCAACTTCGTCGAGAAATGCATAAAGGGCCTGTCGGAGTACGCGGCCGCTCGGTAACAGGACTTCTCATCGTGCGTGCTCCACCGATCACCTCCGCTGGTTCATCGAACCCGGAGCCGATGCACCTTGTTCGATGAGGAGAAGCCATGCCCCATACCCGATCCGAGTCCATCGGCCTGCGCGCCGCAAAGGACAGCCTGGGACGCTCCCAATGCTGCGCGGATCAACCCGACGTCATCATCTCGGCGTCCAGCCCCCGGAGGGACCTCGGCTCCCGGCATGCGGTCGGCCGGGCCACCGGTCCTGGCCGGTGGCAGCGGTGGGCGGACGAGATCCACGGCGTCGGCGAGTACCTCCGGAGGGTGCGGTGACCATGGGCGCTTCCAAGACCGGCGGCCCCTACCAGCGGCCGATCTCACCGACCGAGTGGTTCTATCTCGGCGCAATGGGCCTGGCGCCGCCGTTCGCCATCCAGCTCGTCGTCGAGGGGCACGGCCGGATGGATCGCTCGGAGCTCAGCCGCGCCGTGGCCGTGGCATCAGCCGCCTGTCCAGGTGCGCGACTGGTGAGAAGGGGCCGGATCTGGGTGGACAGCGGCCAGGCACCCGCGGTGCGGGTGGTCGACGGTACGGCGATCGACCGCACGCGTTTCGAGAACGCCGAACCGCTCCGCAGCCCGCTCGATCCGGTGAACGGGCCCACCTGCGAGGTGCTGGTACTGGCGGGAGAGCCCTGCACCGTCGTCTTCCGGGCGTTCCACGGCGTCATGGACGGCAGGGGCGTGCTGACCTGGATGGCCGAGGTCTTCCGTGCTCTGCGCGGCGAGGAGCCAGTGGGTGCGCGGTCCGGGGCGACCGAGCGCTCGCTGCTGTCCGAACTCGGCACGACGGGCGCGAGGCCGCGGTTGGGCCTGAACTTCCGCTCGCCGCTCGACCGCGCCGGGGTGTCCGCCGAGCGGGTGGCCCGCCCCTCCTTCCGCTGGAGGCGCCGCACGCTCGACGGCAACTTCCCCGGCCTGGTGGCCAGGGTGGCCGCGGCGATCGCCAACGTTGAGGACGCCGAGGAGGTCCGGTTCATGGTGCCGGTCGACCTGCGCCGACACGACGCGGGCCTGGCGTCGACCGCCAACCTGACCCTGCCCGTGTTCGTCGATGGACGGACCTGCGACGCGGCGGAAGACTTCCACAAGCGGCTGCGCAGGGCACTGGACGAACGGCGGGAGCTCAGCCGCGGCACGGAGCAGGCAGCCGCCCGCCTTCCGTTGCGCGCCCTCGGCACGGCTCTGGCAGCCGCGAACGCGGTCGTCACGAGACGGCGCAGGTACGTGTGCTCGACGCTCATCTCCAATCTCGGCCGGGTCGATCTCTGCGGCTTGTCCACCGCGGGGTTCAAGGCGAGCACCGTGTACTCCTTGGCCGTGCGGGCACCGCTCACGCCCGCCTCGATCGTCACCGTGCAGGCCCAAGGGCGCACGGAGCTGACCATGTCGTATCCGGACGGGCCCGGGATGGGCGCGCGGGCCGACGCGCTGTTCAACCGCATCAGCGACGAGCTGTGCCGCGTCCCGCCCCGGTCCGGCCCCAGGACATCACACAGTGGGCGTACCCGGACCCGATGACCGTCTCGCCCTTGCCGTCGCCGAACTGAAACTCCGCACAGAAGTGGGCGGTCGAGGCACTCAACAGCGCCTGGTGCCGCTCCCCCGTCCGAAACCGGGCAGGGGGAGCGGCACCAGGCGCCGACGTCCTAGATGGCCCGATCCCGCCCCGCCCAGTACCGGTCGCGGAGCTCACGCTTGATCAGCTTGCCATAGGGATCACGCGGAATCACATCGATGAAGTCGATGGCCTTGGGCCACTTGAGTTTGGCCAGTCGCCCGTCGAGTGAGGCCAGAATCCCCTCAGCCAGCTCCTCGCCCGCCTCGGCGCCCGGCACCGGCTCCACCACGGCTTTGATCTGCTCGCCCCAGTCGTCGTCCGGGACGCCGAAGACCGCGACGTCGCTCACCCCCGGGTGGCGGAGGATCTCGCTTTCGATCTCGGCTGGGTAGATGTTCACCCCACCCGAGATGATCACGTCCGCCTTGCGGTCGCACAGGTACAGGTACCCGTCGGCATCGAGGTAACCGATGTCGCCCACGGTGAAGAAGCCGTCCCGGCGACCGGCCCGCGTCTTCTCCGCGTCGTCCTTGTACTCGAAGTCGAAGTCAGCGGTGGCCATCCGCATATAGACCGTGCCGGGGGCACCGGTGGGCACCTGTTCACCCGCATCGTCGAGGATGCGAAGCTCGGTGACCGGCCACGGTTTGCCGACGGTGCCCGGGCGGGCCAGCCAGTCCTCGGGTGTGGCCACGGCGCCGCCCCCCTCGGTGGACCCGTAGTACTCGTAGACGACAGGGCCCCACCAGTCGAGCATCGCCTGCTTGACATCGGTCGGACACGGCGCCGCACCGTGGATGGCCCAGCGCATCGAGGAGATGTCATGGGCCTTCCTGACATCCTCCGGCAGTCCCAGCAGTCGGCGGAACATGGTCGGTACCATATGGGTGTACGTGCATCGATACCGCTCGATCTTGCCGAGCGCCTCCTCGGGATCCCAGGCGTCCATGAGCACCAGGGTGTGACCGCTGTGCAGCGCGGCGCCTCCGAACTGGGCGACCGCCGTGTGGTTGAGCGGTGCGGCGACCAGGTGCACGTTGCCCTCGCGCGGCGGGATGCCGAACAGGCCGTTGAGCAGCATCGTCTGCAGCTCGCCGTAGGTGTCCGGATCATACGCGGGGAGTTGGCGGCGCACCCCCTTCGGCCGTCCGGTGGTGCCCGAGGTGTAGTGCATGGTCGTGCCGGACCTGCGGTCCCGCGGCTGCGAGTCCGGCTGCCCCTCGCCCAGTTCGGCGTAGGGGCGGAAGCCGGGTATGCCGCCGCCGACGGCGAACCGCATCTGCTCGGGCACCGGAATGTCAGCCGCGGCTCCCATGACGGACCCCCGGTGGCGTGCGTGAACCACGAACGCCCTGGCCTCGCAGTCCCGCACGATATGCGCGATCTCGGGCGCAGCGAGGTGCGCATTGATCGGGGTCAGATACCAGCCGGCCTGGCTGACGGCGAGGAAGACCTCCACCCAGGCGCGGCCGTTCGGCAGCACGGTGGCTATCACATCACCTGGGACCAGGCCTCGGGCGCGTAACCCGTGTACCAGCCGATCGGCGGCGGCTCGCAGTTCGCCCGCCCGGTGCTCCTTGCCGTCGGCCTCGACCAGGGCAACCCAGTCGGGCTCGTTCTGTGCCAGTGTCCAGAAACCCAGATTCCCCATGGCATCTCCAATCGTCGGACTCCGTCCGTATCAGTAGATCATTCACCGGGCCAGGAGGATGATCCGAAGCATCGTCATACGGCCACCATGGCCGACCCGGTAGTGGCCGGGGCGGTCGAAGGAGAGCGCGGGCAGTCCCAGCAGTCAGGTGGGCCCGCTCCCCTGCCTGGGCGGCAGGCATACGGATGTCCCCCCTTGTGCGGTCACCTCTCGCACAGCAGGGTCGAGCACTGCGCTCAACGCCCGTCATTGCAGTTCGGGCAACGCTGGTGGCCGCCTCCTGATGCCGGTTGACGGCCGCCCGGGCCGCCGCTCGATTCCATGACAATGTCGCGAATCCGCTGCGCCTGTCCTCGGGCCTCGGTTATTGAATATTCCTCAAGTTCTTGTCATCGGGGGGTCGTATGGCACCGGAGGTCTGGCGTGGTACGGCGGAGATCGAGGCGGCAGACCCGGTCTTCGACCTGTTGGAGCGGCTGATCAACCGGTTCGGCGACAATCCGCCGCTGATGCCGGTGGTCGTGCTGCAGGCGGCCGAAGCAGACGATTCCGGCGCCCTGGACCGGCAGGTCAAGGCGATCGTGGACTTCGTTCACCAGGCGCACTATCCACGACGACTGCCGGCCAAGTTACTGGAGGGCGGAGTCGGCGAGGATCCCTACGCCTGCGCCATCTCCATGGTGCGCGAGCTCAGTGAGCACCCGTGGGAGCACCGGGCACAGTCGCAGTACAAGCCCTTCGTTCACACCCGTCTGCGGCAAGGCCGCCGGCGATCGCAAGACCCTGACCACCGCAGACTGCCGCCTGAAATGATCAGCCGACCCGGTCCCCGACGACGGGGGCCTGCGGGTGGGCCGGGCGCCGGGCGTCACGGGCCCGGCGGGGCCTACAGTCGAACGACGGCTCGTAGCGGCCGACCGCGGAAACGGATGCCCTCAGCGTGGGAGAGGCCTCCCAGGAAGGGGCCCGTCTCGGCACGGCTCGACAGAAAGCGGGGGTTGCCCTCGATGTCGAGACCGAGATAGATGGCGACGCAGCCCACACCACTGCCACTGCGGCGGCCGTTCTTGCGATCGCTCTTGAAGAAGGCGAGGTCGCCGGGTTGCATCTTGCCGATGAAGGCCTGTCCGGCCGAGGGCCGAGCCGGACCCGCGTCCCGCGCGGGCTTCGGAGGCAGAATCCTCACACCGGGCCCTCTCGCGGCCATGGCGTCAGCGGTCCTGGGCAATGCCGCGCCGCTGCTGCGGTCGGTGCTGTTCAGGGGGTACCTGTTGCGGTACCCCAGCACAAGCCGGACCAGTCCGGCCGAGTCCAGTGCGCGCGGCCCGGGGGACGCCGACTGTCGCACCACCCCGTCGGCAAAGCGCCACGACACCCCGAGGAAGTCGTTGAAGTCCGAATGCCGTGGCCTCGGCCGGGGGATTTTCGCGACCGCCGACCATGCGGGGCTGAAGCAAAGGGCACCCGCACCCGGACGGTCGACTCCCGGCCATGGCCAGGCCACCCTGGGCTGCTGAGCCGAGGGCTTGTTCGCGTACTCCAGCGCCGCTCCTATGACATCCGCCCGGGTGTCGCCAAGGTGCTTGCTGAACCACCCCTGGAACCACGGGCTCTTCTCGGAGTGCCTGGTCCAGGTCCGGGGCAGTAACCGCACCCAGCTGTCGGTGGTGATCGGCGCACGGGCGATGCACTGCCCGGCGATCGTCCGGCTGGGGCCCGTCAGCACCGCTGTGCGCGCTCCATCGGTGAAGGCGGCCACGATGGACCCGTCGCTGTCACGCACGATGGTGCGGGCAGGGGCAGTCAGCCGCTCGAACCGGTAACGGCCTGCTGAGGCTCTCCTCTCCTGGGCCCCGCTCAGCCAGGTGGCGGAACGGAGCGGCGCCCGCTGGTCCTCCTCCTTGCGCTGGATCTCCTGCGTGAGAACACCGCTGGTACTCACCAGGGCGATGACCACGAGAGCGTGAACCACGCTGCGCATCGTCCTGCGTCGGCTCCGGTCCATAAGAGAACTCCACAAGTCTTCAGGCGGTCGGCATGACACCGAGCAGCAGGCCCGCTGCCAGAACGACATAGTTGATGAGGGTGACGGTGGTGACGGACAGCAGCGTGGCGCCCTTGGGCTGGCGCTGCATCTGATAGGCGATCAGGCCCGGAACGATGAAGCCGAGGGTCTGGTTCGCGTACAGCAGCGGGAACTCGCGCTGGAGGATCAAGTAGACGCCGGCCTGGATCACCACACCGGTGAGCACCACGGCGCAGAACAACCGCTTGCCGTAAAGGATCACAACCTTGTTCATGAGTGCCGTGGCCAGGTAGGTCAGCACGGTCACCGCGAGGACGATCGCCGCTCGGTCCATGTCGTCGGCCATGGTGAGGGCGAGCCACCCAGGGGTGATCATCCCTCCCGGCGAGAGATTGGTCGTCAGGTAGCAGACGAGGGACAGGACCAGCCCGAGGGCGATACCGATCGCGGCGATCTCGGGGGTGAGGACGGCGGGGATCACAGACCGCCTCCCGAGCCGGACCACGAGCCGTCGGCCAGGGCGGTCCGGCTTGCCTCCTCGGAGGGCTCCTCGGAGTTGTCGGGGGGTAGTTCGGCGAGGTGTTCGAGTAGGAGTTCGCCCTGGCCGTGGATGTTGCCGACGGCCACGAGGGAGGCGTCCG
>NZ_BMMS01000029.1 GCF_014646055.1 Wenjunlia tyrosinilytica | reverse complement strand
CACCCACCACCGACGAACAACCCCAGGACACACCCACCACCGACGAACAACCCCAGGACACACCCACCACCGACGAACAACCCACCAACGACAACCAAGCCGACAACCAGCAAGCCGCGGACTCCGGCAGCGCGGACGGATCCGGCGACGGCAGCTAGTCTCCACGTTTTCAGATGCGGTTGACGGTCGCGGTCAGGGACAGCTCCGGGTCACGACACGCCAACGGCCCGTCCAACAGTGTCATCGACACTGTTGGACGGGCCGTCTGTGTTGCCAGGGCGGCCCCGGTCAGTCCGCCTTGACGATCGCGGCGACCGGGCCGCCGCCCGACGGGCCCTGGTGGACGGCGGCGACCGAGACGAACACCGCCGGATCGCCGGTGACGGATGCGGTGACTCCACCCACCGCGGCCTTGATCTGCCGGTGCCAGTGGACGTCGGAGTCGTCGAGCATGATGTTGCGCCGTCCTCGTACCCGGCCCGCCGGATCGGCCTCGCACTTGAGGAAGACGTTGACCAGCCGGTCCCCCAGGTCGCTGGGGTGCGGCCGCTCCGGCAGGTCCAGGCCGGCCGAGCGGATCGCCGCCCAGATCCCGTCCGTGTCCAGGGCGTCCTTCATCACGCTGTGGCCCGCGCGGAAGCGGCCGCCGAGGCCCGTGGCGTTGCCCACGACGACGATCTGCGCACGGTCCAGTTCCACACCGGAGGAGCAGGACGCCACCGACGAGTAGAGGGAGAGGTCGCGGTGGATCTGCTTCGCCTCCGGCATCCCGATCTCGCCGAGCGCCACGGCGATGCCCAGGGCCGTCGTGGAGTTGGAGACATCCATCGACTTGAGGGTGTCCTCTGTCCATACGTCGAATCCGCGGCTCTTGGCCTCGTTGATGGTCTCGAGCACGAGGAGCGGTGTCTTGGTCTGCACATAGTGCACATCGGCGGGGTCGGTTATGCCGGCCGCTTTCATGGCGTCGCGTACTCCGGCCGCGACCTTCTCGACCATGGCGGGACGGCCGATGTCCTCCGGCATGATCACATCGCTCATCGCCACGCCGACGGTCAGCCGGGGCTCGGAGCTGGGCTCGTAGCGGCCCTCGGGGGCGTGGGCGAACACGGTGGCGTGGGGCGAGATGACCCCGTCGGTGCCGCCCGACCAGACCAGGGGCACTTCTTCGGCCTCGTGAGGGGTCCGGCTTCCCCGGTCCACGAGGACCTTGCGGAAGGCGCGGTCGGCCAGGATGCGCGTGTAGTCGTTCACGCCGCCGTTGCCCTCGGTCTTGCCGATGACCGCGAGGACGTCGTCGGCGGTGAACACGCCGTCATCAATGAGATCGACCAGACCGGAGGCGTCGGTGACGCCTTCGATGGCAATCTTGTGGACTTCGATCGGCCTGGGCATCAGTGCTACCTCTTCCTCGTCGGTTGTGACGGCGATCCGGTTCCGTTCCTGTTCCCGCCTCCCGTCCCGGTTTCGATTCCCGGGCGGGGGTCAGTGGTGTGCGGCGGCGCGGGCCTGCTCAACGACCGTGCCGACCGTGCCGGTCACGGCCTGCGCGATGCGGTCCAGCGAGGTGATGACCGCCCGCCCGCCGCCTTCGGCGAAGCGCAGGGCCGCTTCGACCTTGGGGCCCATGCTTCCCCCCGCGAACTGGCCGTCGTCCGCGTACCCGCGCAGCTCCTGCGGGCTCACCCGGCCGATCGGCCGCTGGTCCGGCGTGCCGAAGTCCAGGAGCGCGTGGGACACATCGGTGGCGATGACCAGCATGTCCGCCCCGACCGCCTCGGCGAGCAGCGCGGCCGTCAGGTCCTTGTCGAGGACCGCCTCCACGCCGTGCTCGCCGTTGTCGCCGTCGCGGGCCACGGGGACGCCGCCGCCGCCCGCGGCGACGGTGACGAAGCCCGCGGCCAGCAGGGTCCGGACGGCCTCGGCGTCGAGCACCGCCAGCGGCTGGGGCGAAGGCACCACACGCCGCCAGCCGGGGGCGCCGCGGTCCTCCCAGTGCTGGCCCGACTCGACATGCCGCAGTGCCTCCTCGCGGGGAAGGTAGCGGCCCACCGGTTTGGTGGGCCGCTGGAAGGCCGGGTCGTCCGGGTCGACCAGCGTGCGTGTGACGACCGCGGCGGCCGGGACGCTCAGCCCACGCCGACGCATCGCGGACTCCAGCGCGGAGACGACCGTGAAGCCGAGGGTGCCCTGGGTCTGCGCAACGCACCAGTCCAACGGGACCGCCGGTACGACATCGGCGGTCAGTTCGTTCTTGACCAGCAGGTTGCCGACCTGCGGACCGTTGCCGTGGCTGACCACGACCTCGGCACCCGAGGCGACCACGTCGGCCACGCACTCGGCCGCGAGGGCCACCGCCGCGCGCTGGGCCGCCGGTGTCGCCGATCCGTCGGGGCCCGTCATGGCGTTGCCGCCGAGGGCCACCAGGACCCGCCTGCGCTGTGGGGTTGCCATGCTCGGAGCTCTCTTCGCGGGTCGTGTGCTCATGGGTGGTTCGCTGTGTTCCGGAGGAAGCGGCGCCGTGGCCGATGGCGGAACTCTAGGGACGGGTCCAAGGGGGTTCACGGGCATCTACTGCCATCCGTGGTCGGGATTTTTGGCGGAATGCGCCAGGGCCGCCAGGTGCACGGGGCTGTCTTCGGGCAGGAGCGCATGGCGGTCCAGGCGGGACGTCCGGCCTTCGGGTGGGGGCCGCTTCCTCAGCAGCTGCACCAGTTCGTACTCCAGTGCCTGCGCCAGGCGGGTACAGAACGCCCCGGGCTCGTCGGCGGCGTCCGGTCGCTCCGCGACGATGCGGTCCACAACTCCGCCGCGGAGCAGGTCCGTGGAGCGCACCCCCAAGTCCTCGGCCACGTCGGGCGCGCGGTCGGTGGTGCGGTGCAGGATCGCCGAAGCGCCCTCGGGGGGCAGCGGGGCGAGCCAGGCGTGCTCGGCGCAGAGCACCCGGTCGGCGGGAAGCAGCGCCAGGGCTCCGCCGCCGGCGCCCTGACCGAGCAGAAGGCACAGCGTGGGCGCGGGCAGTGTGACCAGTTCGGCCAGGCAGCGGGCGATCCCGCCGGCCAGGCCGCCCTCTTCCGCCTCCTTGCTCAGCGCCGCGCCCGCGGTGTCGACGACACTGACCAGCGGCAGGCCGAGTTCCGCGGCCAGCCGCATGCCGCGCCGCGCGACTCGCAGCCCGGCGGGGCCGAATGGACCGAAGGTCTCCTGCCTGGCCCGGTCCTGACCGAGGACCACACAGGGTGCCGCGCCGAATCTGGCCAGCGCGAGCAGCAGCCCGGGGTCGCTCTCCCCCTCGCCGGTCCCGTGCAGGGGCACTGACTCCGACGCCCCTTGGCGCAGCAGAGCGCGCACGCCGGGCCGGTCGGGGCGGCGGGATCTCAGCACCGATGTCCAGGCCGATGTCGGCGGCAGCTTCTCGCGGGGCAGCGGGGGCACGTGGGTGCGGCCCTCGCGCGGCGCGGCCACGATCCCGAGCACCCGGGCGGCCGTGTGCCGCAGCCGCTCCGGTTCCAGCACCGCGTCGACCAGGCCGTGCGCGTGAAGGTTCTCAGCGACCTGGACCCCCTCGGGAAACGGCTCCCCGCGCAGCGCCTGGTACACCCGTGGTCCGAGGAACCCGATGAGCGCGCCGGGCTCGGCGGCCGTCACATGCCCGAGCGAGCCCCACGAGGCGAGCACTCCGCCGGTGGTCGGCCCGCGCAGATACACCAGATACGGCAGCCCGGCCGCTCGGTGCGCCGCCACGGCCCCGCTGATCCGCACCATCTGGACGAAGGCCAGGGTGCCTTCCTGCATCCGGGTGCCGCCGGATGCGGGCGACGCGAGCAGCGGCAGGCCCTGTGCTGTCGCCCGCGTGACCGCCGCGACCACGCGGGCCGCCGCCGCGGCTCCGATGGATCCGGCCAGGAACGCGAACTCGCATGCCACCACCGCCACCCGGCGTCCGGCGATGGTGCCCTCCCCCGTGACGACCGACTCGTCCGTTCCGGCGCGGTCGGCCGCCAGCCGCAGTTGCTCGGCGTACACCGCGCTGATGCCGTGGGGCTGCTCGGGAGCGGTGTCCCAGCTGATCCAGGTGCCCGGGTCGAGGACCTGCCCGATCAGGTCGTGCGCGCCGGTGCGGGGGCGCCCGGTCACCGTCGTCCCACGGGAGCGCAGGGGCGGCTGTGGCTCTCGTCGACGGCGCGCGGGGCCGCGTGTTCGCCGCGGGCGGCGGCGCCGGGCAGGGGCGGAACGCCGACCGGGGCCCGGGCGGGCCCGGTCGGCCCGTCCTGCCCGGTCGGACTGTCCTTCCCGGCCGGCCTGGGGAGCCCGGCCGCGTCGGCGTCCCCGTCATGGTGGTCGAGCCAGGCCAGAACGGCCTGCGTGTGCTCGCCGAGGACCGGCGGGGCGGCGTGACGCTGCCGGATGCCTCCGTCGAATCGGATCGGTGGACCGGGCAGGCGGACCCGGCCGAGCGTCGGATGGTCGACGTCGACGACGAGCCCCTGGGAGTGGGTCTGCTCCCACTCGTACACCCGGTCCAGGGTGCGGACCTCCCCCGCGGGGATGCCCGCCGCCGACAGCTCGGCGAGCAGTTCGTCGACATCGCGCTCGGCGAACGCCGCGTTGATGTGCTCGGCCAACTCCGCCGCACGCTCCACGCGGTCGGCGTTGGCGGCGAACCGGGGGTCGGCGGGATCCAGGCCCACCATCGGGGCGAACCGCGACCACAGCCCCTGGCTGCCGACCGCCACCTGGATCACGGCGTCCCGGCACCGGTAGGCACCGTACGGCTGGAGGGACGGATGCAGATTCCCCTGGGCCCGTCCGACCCGGCCCGCCACGGTGTAGTTGGTGCCCTGGAAGGCGTGGACACCGACGACGGCGGCGAGCAGCGAGGTGCGCACCACCCTGCCGAGGCCGGTGCGTTCCCGTTCGTGGAGCGCCGCGACCACCCCGTAGGCCCCGTAGATACCGGCCAGCAGGTCGGCGATCGGCACGCCGACCCGGGTGGGGTGGTCCGGGTCGGGCCCGGTCAGGCTCATCAGCCCGGCCTCCCCCTGGGCTATCTGGTCGTAGCCCGGCCTTCCGCCCTCGGGTCCGTCGTGGCCGAATCCGGTGATCGACAGCACGATCAGCCGGGGGTTGAGCCGGTGCAGCTCCTCGACCGGGAAGCCGAGCCGGTCGAGGACTCCGGTACGGAAGTTCTCCACCAGCACGTCGCTGCGGCGCACCATGCGGGACAGGGCGCCGCGGCCGTCCTGCGACTTGAGGTCGAGTACCACCGACTCCTTGTTGCGGTTGCAGGAGAGGAAGTACGTCGACTCGAGGGCGTCCTCGGGACCGACGAACGGCGGCCCCCAGCCGCGGCTGTCGTCGCCGCCGCTCGGGTTCTCGACCTTGATGACACGTGCTCCCATGTCGCCGAGCATCATCGCGGCGTGGGGCCCGGCGAGAGCTCGGGACAGATCCAGCACGACGAGGCCGGAAAGGGGACCGTTCACGGGGGTGTCTCCTTGCCTATCGGAGGGCGTGGCCCGGGATTCGTTGAGTCCGGGCGGGGCGAGGGGTTGGCCGCCGGGGCTGCCGAGGAGGCGGCGATCCCCGGCCGATTGCTGCCGTACCCGCCCGTGCCGCCGGCGCCGACCGCGGCGCGGTCCCCGGTGGGAGGGCACCGAAGGACCGCGCGGGGCCGTCTACAGGAAGTCCACGTCCGCGTAGGTGCGGCCGTCGGAGAGCTTCTGGTAGCCCGGCCCGCGGTCGAAGAAGGGTTCGACCTCGGGGCGTTCGGCCCGCAGCCGCTCGCGGAGCGCGGCGGTGGCGTCCTCGTCCGCCGCCAGGTCGTCACCGGCGCCGACGACGACCACGCCGTAGTCGTCGTGCGCGCCCCGCGCGGAGACCTTGCCCCACCGGACGTCGCGGACCACCGAGGCCACCTCGCGCTCCAGCGGGTCGCCCCAGCCGCCCCCTCCGGTGGTGCGGATGCAGATGACCTCCCCGGCGCGTACCGGCTCGTCGTCCACCAGGCCGTCCATGGTCCGCTCGTTGGGGCCTCCCGGGTCGATGACGACCTGGAAAGGACGTCCGGCCTTGCCGCCCTTGACACCCCAGCAGGACAGGATCGACCGGTCGGCGATGGACATGAACGAGGCGTCCTGCAGCATCCGGATGTGCTTTTCGTAGCCCAGGCCGCCCCGGTACTTGCCAGGGCCTCCGGAGTCGACCGCCAGGCCCAGGCGCTCCACCCGGAACGGGAAGCGGGACTCGGTGAATTCAGTGGGCAGGTTGCGGGAGTCGGGCACCACGTGGATGGTGTCCTCGCCGTCCGCGTAGTACCGGCCGCCCGAGCCTCCGCCGAGCACTTCGCGCATCAGGTAGGGGCGTCCCTGCGCGTCGTCGCCGTACACACCGGTGTAGCGGATCGTCTCCTGGTCGGCGGGCATCCGGCCGTCCACCGCCTTGGCGAGGACGCCCGCGAGCACACCGAGCAGCCGCAGGATGACAAAGGTGCGGGCGTTGGTCGGCGCGGGGAAGACGGGGGTGAGCAGGGTGCCCTTCTCCGGGAAGCGCATCTCGATGAGCGGTACCACGCCCTCGTTGACGTCGAGTTCGGCCATGCGCTCCGGGGTGTCGGCCAGGTTGCGCAGGATGGGGGCGAGCCACTTCTTGAGGAAGTTGCCGTCCGCGTAGTCGCCGCAGTGGTTGATGGGGCCCTTCGCCTGGCGCGAGGTGCCGGTGAAGTCGATGAGTATCTTGTCGGCGGTCTTGGTGAGGGTGATCCGCTGCGTGTGGAGCATCGGCTCGTCCACGCCGTCGTGCTCGGCGTAGTCCTCCCAGACGTAGGAGCCGTCGGGGATCTTCGACAGGATCTCGCGGCGGTAGGTCTGCGTGGTCTTGTCGAGGATGGCGTCGAAGCACGCCTCGACGGTGTCTCGGCCGTACCGCTCGAACAGCTCGGCCAGGCGACGCGAGCCCATCAGGCAGGCGGAGCACTCGGCGTCCAGGTCGGCGGCGAGCGAGTCGGGCATGCGCGAGTTGCGGGTCATGATGCGCAGCGCAGCCTGGTTGGGTACGCCCTGGTCCCAGAGTTTGATGGGGGGCACCATCAGGCCCTCTTCGTACATGCTCGTCGCGCCCGAGGGCATCGACCCGGGGCAGCCGCCTCCGATGTCGTCGTGGTGGCCGAAGGCCTGCACGAAAGCGACGACCTCACCTCTGTGGAAGACCGGGACGGTCACGCACAGGTCGGGCAGGTGGCCGATGCCGCCCTCGGACTCGTAGACGTCGTTGTGGAAGAACACATCGCCCGGCCGCATGGTGTGCAGGGGGAAGTCCCGGGCGACGGGGTGGACGAGTGCGGAGTACGAGCGGCCGGTCAGCTTGCGCAGCGCGCGGTCGTGGATTCCTGCCCGGAAGTCGTGGGCGTCCCGGATCATCGGGGAGCGGGAGGTGCGGGCGATGGCGGCCTCGACCTCCATCTCCACCGACGCGAGGGTGCCCTCGACGACCTCCAGGACAACGGGGTCCACACCGTGGACCGGTGCCTCAACAGTCATGGCCTCAGGCCCCCTTCTGCTCGGTGCGGGTGACCACGACGTTGCCGTGGGCGTCGACGCTCACGGAGAACCCCGGGTGCACGGGAATGGTGGAGCCGAACTCCTCGATGATCGCGGGGCCTTCGAACCGGTCCCCCGGCGCCAGGTCGTCCCTGCGGTAGACGGGGGTCCGCACATAGCCGTCGGCGGCGTCGAAGCACACCGGGCGGATGCCGGTGACCGCTCGTTCGGGGCCGCCGTCGCGGCGGGGCAGTTCACGCAGGACGGGGCGCTGGATGGGGCCCACGCCGGTCACCCGAAGGTTCACCCACTCGACGACCTGGCTCGTGTCGCCCTGGAAGTCGTACCCGTAGAGCCGGCGGTGCTGCTCGTGGAAGGCCTTGGCCACGCTGTCGGCCAGTTCCGCGTCGACGGGGCCGTCGGGCACCGGAACACGTACCTCGAACGCCTGCCCGAAGTAGCGCAGATCGGCGGTGCGCACACAGCGGTGCTCGTCGCTGCCGAAGCCCTCCTTGTCCAGGGCGTCGGCGGCTCGTGCGCTCAACTCCTGGTAGATCTCCTCCAGATGGGTGTGGTCGAGATCCGGGTGCCGGCGCACGGAGGTCTGCACGTAGTCGCAGCGCACGTCCACGGTGAGCAGGCCGAAGGCGGAGACGTTCCCGGGGTCGCGCGGTACGACCACCCCGGCCAGGCCGAGGATGTCGATGAGCCGACACAGCAGCAGGGATCCGGAGCCTCCGAAGGTCGTCATGACGAAGTCGCGGACGTCCAGGCCGCGTTTGACGGTGATCCTGCGCAGCGCGTTCGCCTGGTTCCAGGCGGAGATCTCCAGGATGCCGGTGGCGCACTCCTCCGGCCCGAGCCCGAGCCGGTCCGCCAGCCGCCGCACACCTTCGCGGGCCGCTTCGGCGTCCAGCGGGATCTCACCTCCCAGCAGGTGCGGCGGGATACGGCCGAGCAGCACATGCGCGTCGGTGATGGTCGGGTCCGTGCCGCCCTTGCCGTAGCACAGCGGGCCCGGATCGGCGCCCGCGGACTTGGGGCCGACCTTGAGCGTCCCCTCGGGAGAGACCCAGGCGATGGAGCCGCCGCCCGCGCCGACGGTGACCACGTCGATCATGGGGATCTTGGACGGGAAACGGCCGACGGATCCCTCGGTGGTGAGCGTCGGCTCGCCGTCGAGCACCACGGACACGTCGGTGGAGGTGCCGCCGCCGTCGCAGGTGAGGATCTTCTCGAAGCCGGCCGACCGCGCGATGAGCGCGGCACCGAGCGCACCCGCGGCGGGGCCGGAGAGCACCGTGGTGATCGGCTGGTGGACGACCTCCTCGGCGGAGAGGATTCCGCCGTTGGACTTCATGATGGCGAACGGCAGACGCCGCGGCTGCGCGGCGGCCTCCGTGACGAAGGCGTCCAGCCGCTCCTTGATCCCCCCGACGTAGCGGGCCACCCGCGGCTTGACCGCGGCGTCGACGAGGGTGGTCATCGACCGCTCGTACTCGCGGTACTCGCGCAGCACCTGCGAGCTGATCGAGACGGTGGCCTGCGGGTGCTCCTCCAGGAGGACCTCGCGCATGCGCTCCTCGTGCGCCGGGTTGGCGTACGAGTGCAGGAAGCACACGCCCAGCGTCATGATGCCCTGGTCGCGGAACCACCGGGACGCCTTACGGGCAGCGGCCTCGTCGAAGGGACGGATCTCGTTGCCCTGGTGGTCCAGGCGGCCGCCGACCGTGCGGACCCGCTCGACGGGGACGATCCGGTCCGGCTTCACCCAGAAGTAGGAGTTGCCGTAGCCGTCGGGGACGGCCTGCCGGGCGATTTCGAGAATGAACTCGTAGCCCTCGGTGGTGATGAAGCCGAGGCGGTCGATCCGGTCCTCGAGAAGCTGGTTGGTGGCCACCGTGGTGCCGTGCACCACGGCCGTCACGTCGGCGCCCGAGCAGCCGAGCAGGCCGAGGACCTTGTGCACACCGTCCAGGAACCCGAGCGCCGGGTCGGCCGGTGTCGACGGGGTCTTGGTGGTGACCAGTTCGCCGGTGTCCTCGTCCAGCGCGACGATGTCGGTGAATGTGCCGCCGGTGTCGACGCCGATACGAATCCGGCGCGAGTCCTCTGCTGCGACAGCCGCCATGAGGCGCTCCTTTCCCTTGCGGTCGGGCGGGGTACGAGAGCGATTCAACTTCGCGGAGGGTGCGGCTGAATCGGCAAGTTCTGCCAACGCTCCCGGCGGAAGTTGGTGATTCGGCGCGGGGCAGAGGGGTGGGAAAGCACACAGGGACGGCGGGCGTCAGCCGTGGGGGAACGACGACTCGGCCGGCCGGGTCAGGTCGTCGGCGTACCTGCGCACCAGATCGAGATTGCGGTCCCGCAGGTGGTCGAAGACCTGCGGCACGCTCGACCCCGGGGTCAGCGCCGCCAGGGCACGCTGCGGATCGAGCCTCGCCGCCACCCAGGACTCGTGCGACGAGCCCCGCGCGACGACCTCGGCCCCCGGTGAGACAATCAGCGAGTTCCCGAAGTAGAGCACTCCCCCGGGGTCGACGCCGGTCGCGTTGGCGCCGATCACATACACATGGTTGTCGTACGCGCGGGCCCGGCAGGTCAGTTCCCACAGGTCCGCCGAACGCAGCAGGGCCGAGGGGCGGCAGATGATCTCCGCTCCCCGCACGGCCTGGATCCGGCTCAGTTCGGGGTAGTCGCCGTCGAAGCAGATGACCATGCCGATCCGGCCGAGCTCGGTCTCGACCACCGTGACACGGTCCCCGGGCGTCACCCACCCGCCGCGGGAGGCCAACTCCGGTCCGAAGGGGTGGGTCTTGCGGTACACCCCCAGCACTTGGCCGTCCGGCCCGGCGACCACCGCCGAGTTGTGGACGACACCCCGCTCGTCGCCGCGCTCGTACGTGCCCCACACCAGGTGGACGCCCAGCTCACGCGCCCGGTCGCGCAGCGGATCGCACAGCACTCCGGGTACTTCGTCGACCAGGTCCCACAGTTCCTCGGGCCCGAGGGCCGGGGTGAAACCGGTACTCACGCTCTCGGGCAGCACCACCAGTTCGGCGCCCGTGGACTCCACGCAGCGCGTCACCCAGTCGGCGGCCCGGCCGATGTTCTCCTCGACCACGGACGGGGTGAGCGGCCCGGGTCTCGGGGCGACCTGGACGGCCGCCGCGGTGAACGATCGCATCAGACTCCTCTCGTCGGACACCGTTGGACCGCGGTCAGCGACGGCGGCCTATCGCACCGCCCACGACGGCGCCCAGCAGCGCGACGACCGCGCCGAACAAGGCGCCCTTCGCGAAGTCCCCCGACAGGCCGTCGAGCCCACCGGCCGCGGCCGACTGCGCGAAGACCGTCGGCGCTCCGGCCTCGGCCGCGGGGCCCACGGCGGCCGGCTCGGCCGCTCCCGTCGGCACGGAGGCGGCCTGCGCCGGCATCTGGCCGTTGAGCAGCTTGTCCACGGACTTGAAGAACTCCCCCGCGGTCTTCTTGGCGACCCCGGTGAGCACACGCTGCCCGACACCGCCGATCATGCCCCCGACGACGGCGTCGGCGTCGTATTCGAGCCGCGTCCGCCCGTCACCGAGATCGTGCAGGGTGACCTTGGCCTCGGCGGTCACCGTGCCCGGACCGCCAGCGCCGGACGCCTTGAGGGTGAACGAGCCGGGCTTGTTCTGATTCAGCAGCTGGACATTGCCGAGGTAGGTTCCCTTGATCGAGGCCACGCCCATCGACACGGTCATCCGGTACGAGTCGGGGCCCGTCTCCTCCAGCTTCTGGCAGCCGGGAATGGTGCGGGTGAGCACCACCGGGTCGTTGAGGGCGTTCCACACCTTCTCCACCGGTGCGCTCAAGGTGGCGTCTCCACTGACCTTCATGGTTGGCACAGCTCCTCGTCGACGTTGTTCGGGGCGCCCGCCCGGCGGCGCAGCGGCGGTATCTCTCCGGCCTCGAACCTCTGCCGCAGGCGGAAGAGCTCGCAGGGCTGGATGGGCATCTTGGTGATCGGGAAGCCCTCGGCGTCCTCGATCGCGGAGGCGAAGGCGGCCGTTCCGGGGATGACCCCGGCCTCGCCCGCGCCCTTGATCCCCAGGGGGTTCATCGGGGACGCGGTCTCCAGGTGGTCGATCTCGACCACCGGGGTCTCACTGGCATAGGGCATCAGGAAGTCCATGAACGACGCGTTGAGCAGCTGGCCGCTCTCGTCGTAGTGCATCCGCTCGTAGAGGGCGCCGCCCACGGCCTGGGCCACGCCGCCGTGCACCTGCCCTTCCACGATCATGGGGTTGAGCAGGTGGCCGCAGTCGTGGACGACGCAGTACCGCAGCACCGTGATCTCGGCGGTCTCCGGATCGGTCTCCACGATGACCGCGTGCACTCCGTTGGCATAGGTCGCCCGCGGCGGTGAGAAGAACTCACGCGCTTCCAGTCCGGGCTCGTCCCCCTCGGCCACGGGTGGCCTGCTGTGGTCGGGAGTTCCGCCGAACTGGGTGGCCGCTTTGGACGCCTCGTCGAAGGCGTAGCGCAAGGGGTTGGACAGCACCGCGACCGTGCCCAGCGGGATGGACACCGCCGGGTCGTCGCGGCTGCGCACCACTCCTTGTACGATCTCCAGCTTCCGCGGCGCCACGCCGAGTGCCTCGCCCGCGATGCGCAGTGCCTTGTCGCGCACACCTCGGGCGGCGAGCGCGATGGCGTTGCCGCTCATCACCGCTGCCCGTGAGGCGAAGGTCCCCACGGCGTAGCCCATCCGCCGGGTGTCGCCGGTGGTGACGGTGACGTCCTCGACCGCCACGCCCAACTCGTCCGCCACCACTTGGGCGAACACGGTCTCGTGGCCCTGTCCCTGGCTGGTGAGGCCGGTGGCCACATAGACCTTGCCGCTGGTCTCGATCTGCACATGGCCGCCCTCGTAGGGTCCGACACCGGTGCCCTCGACGTAGGCGGCGAGGCCGATGCCCACCCTGCGGCCCTCGGCGCGTGCCTGCTCGCGGTAGGCGGCGAACTCGTCCCAGCCGACCAGTTTCTTGATCTTGTCCAGGGACGCGGGGAAGTCACCGGAGTCGTAGACCAGCGGCCGCCCGTCCTGGAAGAGCAGGCCGTGGTCGTAGGGCATCTCCTCGGGCCGGATGAGGTTGGCCTCCCGGACGTCCGCCCGGTCCAGACCGAGGTGGTCGGCGATGGAGTCCATGGTGCGTTCCATCGCGTACACGCCCTGGGGGCGGCCCGCTCCGCGGTAGGGGGTGACCATGACGGTGTTGGTGTAGAGGCTGCGGAACTCCACGCGGTACGCCCCCGGCTTGTAGGGGCCGAGCAGTTGGGTGGAGGTGATGAGCGGGACGATGAGGCCGTACTGGGTGTAGGCGCCGTTGTCGTGGAGGATGTCCACGTCCAGACCCAGGATGCGGCCCCGGCCGTCGAACCCTACGCGGACCGTCTGGAGCTGCCCGCGCTCGTGCGCGGAGGAGATGAAGTGCTCCCTCCGGTCCTCGGTCCACTTCACCTCGTGGTCCAGCAGCCGTGCCACCCAGGGGACGAGTACTTCCTCGGGCCACGGATGGACGATCTTCACCCCGAACCCGCCGCCGACGTCCGGAGTCACGCACTCGACCTTCAGCAGCGGCAGTTCGAGCTTGGCGGCGACCGCCGCGCGCACCCCGCTGGAGGTCTGGGTGGAGCTGTAGATCCGCAGGGAGCCGTCCGCCACGTCCCAGCGGGCGAACACCCCGCGGCCCTCCATCGGCATACACGCGCTGCGCTCGATGTCCAGGTGCAGTTCGAGCGAGTACGGCGCCGCCGCGACGGCCGCGCGGGCGTCGCCGGTTTCCTGCACGACGTGGCCGGCGACGTTGCCGGGGACGTCCGGGTGCACCAGTTCGTCGGCGCGGAAGGCGTTCTCGATGCCCACGACCGGAGGCAGCGGCTCGTACTCGACGGTGATCTTCTCGCAGGCGTCCTCGGCGGCGTACCGGTCGCGGGCCACCACCATGACAACGGCTTCGCCGACGTGGTTGACGTACTCCTTCGCCAACGGGTAGCCGGTACGGCCGTGGGTCAGCCCCGGGTGCGGGATCAGCATCGGCAGCGGCTCGGCGAGCCTGCCGGGCAGGTCCTGGTAGGTGTACACCGCGATCAGTCCCTCGACTCCCAGAGCGGGGCCGATGTCGATGGCGAGCACGCGGGCCCGGGCGTGCGGGCTGCGGATGAACGCGGCCTCGTAGGCGTCGCGGCCAAGGTCGTCGAGGAAGCGGCCCTCGCCCATGACCAGGCGCAGGTCCTCTTTGCGGGGCAGCGGCGAGCCCACGGCCCTGGGAGCGGGGGGCTCGGGCGCCGCCTTCTTCCGGGCGGCGGGCGGGGCCTCGGTGATGGTCATCGCGGCGCCTCCTCGGCGACCGGGGCGTCGGTGCCCTCGTTCAGGATCCGTGCGGCACGCAGCACCGCCTTGACGATGTTCTGGTAGCCGGTGCACCGGCACAGGTTGCCCCCGATGGCTTCGCGCGCCTCGGCCTCCGTCGGGTCGGGGTGGTCCCGCAGGTAGGCGGCGATCACGGTGAGGAAGCCCGGGGTGCAGAAGCCGCACTGCAGCCCGTGGCACTCACGGAACGCCTGCTGCACCGCGTGCATGCTCCCGTCCGGATCGGCCAGCCCCTCGACGGTCGTGATCTCGTGTCCCCGCGCGCTGACCGCGAACATCAGGCAGGAGCGCATCGGCCGTCCGTCGATCTGGACCGTGCAGGCCCCGCACACCCCGTGCTCGCAGCCGACGTGTGTCCCCGTCAGGCCGAGGTCGTGGCGCAGGCAGTCCGACAGCAGCCTGCGTGACGGGACGGTCGCGGTCCGCAGGACTCCGTTCACCCGGAGCTCGATCTCGTGCATCTGCTCAGTCACGCGCGCCACACTCCCGGTCGTCGCTGCCCTGGTCGTCGCTGCCCTGGCCGTCGCCGCCGACCGCCGGATCGGCGCCGCGCACGGCCGCTGTGCGCAGCGCCCGCGCGGTGAGCACGCGTACGAGGTGGCGGCGGTATTCGGCGGTCGCATGGATGTCGGAGTCGGGTTCGGTCCTGTCGGCGGCCAGTTCGCCTGCCGCCCTCCAGTGCGCCGTGTCCGGCGTCGCCCCGGCGAGGGTCTCGGTCAGGTCGAGCACCAGCGGTACCGGCGAGACCGACAGGTACGCGGCTCGCGCAGACACGATGCGCAGGTCGTCGTCGAGGGTCACGGCCGCCGCCACGCCGCACATCGCGTAGTCGCCGTGGCGGCGGGCCGCCTCGATGAACTCGGTGCCGGTGCGTCCGCGCAGGCGCGGGAAGTACGCCGACACCGCCATCTCCCCCGGTTCGACGCACGACTCCAAGGGCCCTGTGAAGAAGTCCGCCGCGCCGACCCGCCGGGTGCCGCCCAGGCGCGCCAGTTCCACGGAGCCGCCGAGCAGCGAAAGGACCGCGGTCATCTCGCCCGAGGGGTCGGCGTGGACCAGGCTGCCCACGGTGGTGCCGCGGTTTCGGATCACCGGGTGCGCGACGAGCCGCAGGCCCTGCCGCAGCAGGGACACCGCCCGGTGCGCGTCGGCGTCGGCTTCGACATCGGCGTGCCGGGCCAGCGCGCCCACCCGGACACCGTCGGCGTCGGTCCGCACGTACGCCAGCTCGGTCAGGCCGTTGATGTCGACGAGGTGGCCGGGGGCGGCCAGCCGCATATTGAGGATCGGGATCAGGCTCTGGCCGCCGGCCAGGACCTTCCCGTCGTGGCCGACGGCGTCGAGCGTGTCGAGAGCCTCCGGGAGGCTCCGCGGTGAGTGGTAGCGGAAAGCGGGGGGCTTCACGGTGCTGCCCTTCGTGCGTGGTTCGGGCCCAGGAACGGTGTCCGGCCGGGCGGGGCGGGGCTGATCGCCCGGCCGGACTGTCGTCTCCGGGGGCCGTTAGGTGTCCGCTCGTGTGTGCGCGGAGGCCGCCGTGCTGTCGGTGCGCCCGGCGAGCGCCCCGGAGGGCCCGTCCGAGCCGTCCGCTCCCGCTCCGGTGGGCCGCTCGGCCGTGCCGCGAGCCCGGTCCAGGGAGACGAGCAGGTACGACGGGGCGACGGCGCGCAGGGCGTGGTAGGTGACGAGCGTCACGACCGTGCCGAGCGCGATGCCCTCCAGTGAGAAGTCGTCGGTGAACTTCACGGCGACACCGCCGATGCCGATCACCACACCCGCGGCGACCGGCACGAGGTTCAGCGGGTTGGCGAAGTCGACCCGGTTCTCGATCCAGATCTTCGCGCCCAGCAGGCCGATCATGCCGTACAGCACGACCGTGATGCCGCCGAGCACTCCTCCCGGAGTGGCCGCGACCAGTGCCCCGAACTTCGGGCACAGGCCGAACAGGACGGCCACGAACGCGGCCACGTAGTAGGCGGCGGTGGAGTAGACCCGGGTGGCGGCCATGACACCGATGTTCTCGGCGTAGGTGGTCGTCGGGGATCCTCCGACGGAAGTGGCGATCATGGTGCCGATTCCGTCCGCGCCGATCGCCCGGCCCATGCTCCCGTCGAGGTCCTGACCGGTCATCTCGGCCACGGCCTTGACGTGCCCGGCGTTCTCCGCGATGAGGGCGATCACCGCGGGCAGGGCGACGAGGATCGCCGAAGTCTTGAAATCGGGGGTGTGCATGCCGGGCAGTCCGAACCAGTGGGCGGCGTTCACCCCGTCCAGGTTCACCCGGAAGTGCTCGACCGCCTTGCCGTCCGCGCTGCCCGCGGGCACCGAGCTGATCTTCCCGGCCGTCTTGTCCAGCACCCAGGACAGGACGTAGCCGAGGACGAGGCCGAGGAAGACCGCTATTCGGGACCAGAAGCCGCGCAGCAGCACGGTCATGGCCACCACGGCCGCCATCGTGATGAGCGCGACCCACTGGTCCTGCGGCCAGTACACATGTGCGACCACGGGCGCGAGGTTGAAGCCGATGAGCATGACGACGCCACCGGTGACCGCGGGAGGCAGGATCCGGTTGAGGGCCCGTGCACCCGCGATGTGGATGAGGACGCCCGACGCGGCGAGGACCGCGCCGGCGACCAGGATCGCTCCGGTGACGGTGGCGTCGCTGCCGCCCGAGGCGCGTATCGCGGCCACGGCGCCGACGAAGGACGCGCTGGTCCCCAGGTAGCTGGGGACGCGGCCCTGGACGATCAGCAGGAAGGCGATCGTCGCGATGCCGGACATCATGATGGCCAGGTTGGGGTCGAGCCCCATCACGACCGGGAAGACGAACGTGGCGCCGAACATGGCGACCACATGCTGAGCTCCGATCCCGACCGTCCTGCCCCAGCTGAGGCGTTCGTCGGGACGTACCACCTCGCCCGGAGGCGGCGTGCTGCCGTCTCCGTGCAGTTTCCAGCCCAGTCCGAGTGTCATTTCGAGCAGCCTTCCAGAACTTTGGGGCGCGCCCCGGGGGGACCAATCGGGTGACCTGCTGTTGATCGCCGGACCTGTGGGTGACCATGTCGCGGCTGTGGCTGCGGGGGGCTGCACAGACGGCCGGCCGGGCCCGGGGGAGGGTGTCTCCCACCCCGAGGTTGGGGGAACGTTACGGAGCGTTCGAACGTGGTGGCTTGGGCGATTTCTGACCAAGTGATCGCCGTCCGGCTGTCAAGATCTGCCTCCGTCGCGAAGTCCGGACATTCCTGTTCGTTTTCCGGAGCGTCGGTGCTCACAGGCCACGCATACGGATGACCTGGAGCGCCACCTCCACGTTGAGCCGCAGATGCGGGTCGGTGGTGAACGGCCCGAGGAGCCTTTCCAGCTTGCCGATGCGATAGCGCAGCGTGTTGTAGTGGAAATGCAGGATCCGGGCCGTCTCCGCCACGTTGAGATTGGTGTCGAGCAGCACCTGCAACGTCGTGCGCAGGTCGTCCGTCTCCGGGTCGTCGCGAGTCGCCAGCTCCCGCAGTGTCGCCCTCATGAAACCGGTGAGCTCCGCCGAGTCCGGCACCAGGCTCAGCAGCCGGAAGACGCCGAGGCTGTCGAAGTCCGCCACCGCGCCGGGCCCGTGCATCTGCCGGCCGACCTTGGCCGCCCGGCGCGCCTGCTCGTAGGCCTCGGGCAGCAAGGAGGGGTCGGTTATCACCCGGCTCAGCCCGGTGGAGAACGCGCGTCTGCCGCCTCCGCCGTCCCCGGAGACCTTGGCGGTCATCTGCTGCACCATCTCGCCCGGTGGCCGACCGGGCCGCACGCCCATCACCACCACGACTTCCTGGCTGTAGCCCACCACCGCCGCCGTGCTGTCGCGTTCTCGCACGACCATCGTCCATGCGGTGGCGAAGCGCTCATGGGCCGGGCGCAGGTCACGCAGCTGTCCGTCGGGCCCGGATTCCAGCTCGGCGACGACGACCACCATGGGGCGGTCGATGTCCCAGCCGAGCGAGGCGCAGTGCGGCACTGTGCGCTCGGGGCCGCCTGCGCGCCCGGCCAGGAGGTCGCGCAGAAAGTCCCCCTGGTATTTGCTCTCCACCGCGGCGACGGCCAGTTCCTTGGTGATCACCAGCGCGCCGGTGGCCGCTCCGCGCTCCAGCAGGTGCACATCGCTGTCGTCCGGCTGCCGCCCGTCGGTGATCAGCACGACCCTGCCGTGGTCGAGTGAACCGGCGAGTATCGGCACCAGGACGATCCGCTCGTGGGGCTCCTCGAGGGCCCGCGGCCCGTGTTTGTAGCGCTCGACGAGGAATCGCCCGCTGGCGTCGAAGCAGCCGGGGGGCGGCGGCGGGCCGTCGGGCGGGTCGGAGCGGGCCAGCACGCGGCCGTCGGGTGTCGTCACCATCACCGTGCCGCCGAGCAGGGCCGTCAGCTCGCCTGTCAGCTCGGCGAGGCTGCCGCCTGCCAGGACCAGATTCACCAGCGCGCGGTGCACCTCCTCGGACCGGGACAGGACCGAGGCATGCCGGTCGAGGATGTCCGGCAGCACCTGGTTGAGGATGTCGTCGAACGCGACGTCGTCCGGGAGGCGGATGAGCGGCAGCCCGTGCCGGTCGGCGGCGGCGAGCATCTTCGGGGGAGGCTCGTCGATGTAGCGGCCGAACTTGACGGCAAGGGCCGCGACATGGGCCTGCTCCAGACCGTCGACCAGGTCTGCCAGCGCCTGAGGACTGTCACGCAGCGGGTAGCCGGTCGTCAGCAGCAGCTCATGCGGTTTGGTCCACGGGAGGATGTCGGGTACCTCCATGACGTTGAGCCGCTGCACCACCCGGTCCAGCCCGTGCCCTCCCGCCACCACCCGGGCTCCCTCGAGGCACGGGGCTTTGAGGACCTGGCGGACGGAGACACCGAGTGTCAGTCTTCCGGTGCCGCCGGCGGGCGCGGGCCCGGAGGCCGGTCCGGCCGTGCCCGGCTCGCCCGCCACAGGTCCGTCCGCCGCCGTCCGGGCCGCGCCTGGCAAGTTCTGCGAAGGACGCACGGAATCCTTGGCACTTATTTCCATGGGCGAACCATAGGTGGCTGAATACGTTTGCAATAGATGTCCGAGTCGAATCGTTTCCGCCCTGTATTGCAACGCACACAGTGGCGACCGCGACCTCCGGCGTCCCTTATCAGACGATTCGATCAGGCGGGAGGTCGCCTTCAGTGACAACTGCCCACCGTGTCGGACAGGCTCAGCAGTCCCATGTCGCACTGCCTGGCGCTGCTTCTCGGACACTGCTGCCACTACTGCGGGGGCCACGGATCCCGGCGAGGATTCTCGCGGTCTTCCCCTCCGCGGTGTATCTGGCGGCGGCCGACGGCACCGTCGTCGCCCTGCTCACGTCGGACGCGGTGCGGCTGCCGAACGGGATCGTGGTCGCCGAAAGCAGCACTCGGACGCCGTTCGCACAGCTCAGCGGTGAGGCGGGCGGCCTCGACAGGCAGGCCGTCGGCGCCCACTGCGGAGGCGGCGAGGTACAGGTGGGACCGCTCACGGTGCGGGCCACCCGTTGGTGGGCGCCACGGCGCCCCCGGCCCCCCGCCGACCCCGCGCGGCTCAGAGGCCGCGTCCGCGCCTTCGGCCACGCCCTGGGCACCGCGATCACTGGCCGAGCATCACCCGGCCTTCCCGCAGCCGGCCGTGTCGCACTGGCCGAGCTGACGGTGTTCGCCGCCCGGAACAACCCGCAGGCGTGCCTCACAGCGGCCCAGCGCCTCGTCGGACTCGGCCCCGGCCTGACCCCCAGCGGCGACGACGCCCTCAGCGGATTCCTCATGGCCCTGCGTCACTTGGGGAACCGGCCGCTGGACCTGCGGCTGCGCACGGAGGGACGCACTCCTGATCTGTCCGCCGCCCTGCTCGAACACGCCGCCCGAGGCGACGGCTGCGACCAGGTCGTCGGTCTCCTCGACGCGGTCGCGGGCCACACGCCTGTGCACGACGCCCTGGCAGATCTGCTGTCCGTGGGCCATACCTCGGGCGCGGACCTGAGTCTCGGTGTGCTGGCCGGCGCTCACGCCGTCCTGGCCCACCGGCTCGAGACCACGCCGCAATGGAAGGAGTCTTTGTGACCAGCGCTCTGGAGCTACGGCGCGGCACCTACCGCGACTCGGTGACCCTCATGCAGGTCAGCCGGGCGGTCGGCGCCGCGGAAGGCGTCGACAGCGCGTTCATCGCCATGGCGACCGAACTCAACCTCGGCCTGCTCGCCGGCATGGGCTTCGAGGTCCCCGACGGTGCCGGGCCCAACGACATGGTCGTCGCGATCCGCGCCGCCGACGGGGAAGCCCTGCGGCGCGCTGGTCAACACCTGGACGAGGCACTCGCCGCGGCCGCCGCTCCCGCGGCGGCGGGTGGTGCTTGTCCAGGCCCCGTTCCGCGCACGGCCGACGCCGCCCCCGGAGCGACCCTGGCGCTGATCTCGGTGGCCGGACCGTATGTCTTCGCCGAAGCCATGGGCGCCCTCGAAGCCGGCCTCGACGTCATGGTGTTCAGCGACAACGTCCCCGTCGCGCACGAGATCCTGCTCAAGGACCGGGCGCGTGAGCGCGGGCTGATGGTCATGGGCCCCGACTGCGGCACGGCGGTCATCGGCGGCGCGGGCCTGGGCTTCGCCAACGCGGTGCGCCCCGGACGGGTGGGCATCGTGGCGGCCTCGGGAACGGGATCGCAGCAGCTGATGTGTCTGCTGCACGCCGGCGGCGCGGGCGTCAGCCACTGCGTAGGCGTGGGCGGGCGCGATCTGTCCGAGGCGGTGGGCGCCCGTTCGACGCTCCAGGCGCTGGAGTTGCTCGACGACGACCCGGCCACCGATCTGATCGTCGTGGTGTCCAAACCCCCCTCCCCCGCGGTGGCCCAGAAGGTCGCCCAGTACGCGGCCGGACTGTCCACCCCGGTCCTGCTCGCCCTGCTCGGCCGGGGCCAGGACGACCTGACGCTGTCGGCGGCCAAGGCACTGGCGGCGCTCGGCGAGGACCGGCCGGACGAGTGGCCCTCCTGGATTCCCGACCGGCCCCGTTCCGCGCGGCGGGGTGCGCTGCGCGGCCTGTACTGCGGCGGCACCCTCTGCGACGAGGCCATGGTGATCGCGGCCGACACCCTGGGGCCGATCGCTTCCAACATCCCGCTCGAGCCGGGCTGGTCCCTGCCCGCCGACCTGCGGGCCGACGGGCACTACATGATCGACTTCGGCGACGACGGGCTGACCGCGGGGCGCCCGCACCCCATGATCGACCCCGGTCTGCGACTGGAACGGCTGGCGGAGGTGCTGGCCGACCCCGCCACCGGCGCCGTCCTGCTCGACGTGGTGCTCGGCCATGGAGCCCACCCCGACCCCGCGGCAGGACTGGCGGAGGTCATCCGGGCGGCCGGACCGGAAGCACCGCCCGTGGTGGTCTCCCTGTGCGGCACCGACCAGGACAGCCAAGGGCTCGACGCACAGGCCCGTACCCTGGTCTCCGCCCGCGCCGAGGTCCACCTGTCCAACGCCTCGGCAGCTCGCCGGGCCGTATCGCTCACGAAGGACCAGCCGTCATGACCCTGTCCTCCCCCGCCGACGGCCGCCTCCTTCGCCGTGACCCGACGGTCGCGACGGCAGGCGTGGGCCTGCTGGCCGACTCCCTCGCCGCGCAGGCCGTGCCGGTGACCCGTCTCGACTGGCGCCCACCCACCGCGGACAGCACCGACGCTCTCAACCGGGTGCTCGCCGACCCGCGCCGTGCGGAGGCCAACCGGACCGCGGTGAACCGGGTCCTGTCCTCGACCGCGCAGCTGGTGAATGTGCGCCCGGCCGCCGAGGCCCTGGGGTTGAAGCCCGGCCAGTTCCTCCACGCCGGACCGCCGATCACCTGGGAACGCGCCTCGGGGCCGATGCGCGGCGCGCTCGTCGGAGCCATGCTCTTCGAAGGTCTGGCCGACACCCCCGAAGAGGCCGAGAAGCGGCTGGCGGCCGGGAACGCGGAGCTGGAGCCCTGCCACCATCTCGGAGCCGTGGGGCCGATGGCCGGGATCGTCAGCCCGTCGATGTGGGTGTTCGAGCTGGAGGACACCGCACACGGCACACGCGCCTGGTGCTCGCTCAACGAGGGGCTCGGCAAGGTGCTTCGGTACGGCGCCTTTGGCCCCGAGGTCATCGAGCGGCTGCGGTGGATGAGCGCGGTGCTCGGCCCGCTGCTGGGCAGCGCGGTGCGCGGCCATGGGCCGGTCGACATCCGCGCGATCATCGCCCAGATGCTCCAGATGGGCGATGAGGGACACAACCGCAACCGCGCCGGGACGCTCATGCTGCTGCGCGAGCTGACCGCCGACATCATCGAGTCGGGCGCTCCGTCCAAGGACGCCGCGGACGCCTTCCGCTTCATCGGGGGCAATGACCACTTCTTCCTCAACCTGGTGATGCCCGCGTGCAAGCTCGCCCTTGACGCCGCACGCGGTGTGCCCGGTTCCACGATGGTGGTGGCCATGGCCCGCAACGGCACCGACTTCGGCATCCAGGTGTCCGGCACCGGCGATCGGTGGTTCACCGGACCGGCGAAGGTACCGGACGGGCTCTACCTCGGCTCCTACGGTCCCGCCGACGCCAACCCCGACATCGGCGACTCGGCCATCACCGAGACCGCCGGCCTCGGTGGCTTCGCGATGGCGGCCGCTCCCGCCATCGTCCGCTTCGTCGGCGGGCGAGTGGACGACGCGCTCGACGCGACCCGCCGCATGTACGGCATCTCGTTGGCGGAGAACACCGCCTACGCGGTGCCGGTCCTGGACTACCGCGGCACGCCCACCGGTATCGACGTCACCCGGGTCGTCAGGACCGGAGTGCTGCCGCAGATCAACACCGGCATCGCCGGGCGCGTTGCCGGGACCGGCCAGGTCGGCGCGGGTCTCGTCACACCGCCCGAGGAATGCTTCACGGCGGCGCTCGCCGCGCTGGCCCGCAAGGCGCCGGCGTTCCCCTGATCGCCGGGACCGGGGCGCCAACGGTTGGAGGTTCTCACCGCATTCGGCGGTGAGAACCTCCAACCGTTGCGACCGGAATCGGGAGGCGACGGGATCAGGGGAACCGGTGGGCGGCGGCCGCCGCCATGGCGGGAGCGCCCGTGTGGATCGGCCCGGTGGTGCGGGCCAGGTGTTCGCCCGAACCCCCGCGGCGGCACTTGATGATTTCCGCGAGCACGGCTATCGCGGTCTCCTGCGGCGTCCGCGCCCCCAGGTCGAGTCCTATCGGCGAGTGCAGACGGCTCAGTTCCTCCGCTCCGACGCCTGCCTCCCGCAGCCGCTCCAGCCGGTCCGCGTGGGCGCGTCGGCTGCCCATGGCGCCGACGTATCCGGCGGGGGAACGCAGAGCCCGGACCAGGACCGGCACATCGAACTTGGGGTCATGGGTGAGCACGCAGACGGCGGTACTGGAACTCACCTCCACACTCCTCCAGTACCGATCGGGCCAGTCGACCACGACCTCGTCGGCGTCGGGGAATCGCTCGGCAGTGGTGAACACCGCTCTGGCGTCGCAGACCGTCACCCGGAATCCGGCGAAGCTGCCCGCCTGCGCCACCGCCGCGGCGTGGACGTTGGACCCGAACACCAAAAGGGCGGGAGCGGGCACGCAAGAGCGGACAAAGACGACTTCGGTGCCGTCCGGATCGCCGAGCACGCCCACGCGTTCCGGGCCGTCGGCGCCAAGGCGCACCAGACCCGACTCGCCGTATTCCAGCATGGTCGTCGCCGCGTCCACCACACGCCCGTCGCGCCCGCCGGACCCGACGTCCGCGAGCCCCACGACCGCACGGGTGCCGACGCGCACGGGATCGGGTGAGCGGACGACCGTGGCCACCGCCAGTCGGGCGCCCGCACGCAGGGCGCGGGCAAGGGATCTGAAGTCGGGCCAGTGGGCCGGGTCCACGGGTTCGACGAACACCTCGATCGTTCCCCCGCAGGTCAGGCCCACCATGGCGGCGTCGATGTCGCTGACCCCGTACGCGGCCGTCTCCGGTCGCCCCGTGGCGAGCACCTCACGTGCCAGCTCGTACACGGCACCCTCGACGCAGCCGCCGGAGACACTGCCGAGGACCCGGCCGTCGGCGCGCACCGCCATCACCGCCCCGGTCTCCCGCGGCGCGCTGCGCTGTGTGGAGATCACGGTCGCCAACGCGAACGCGGCCCCGTCGGCGAACCACCGCTCCAGATCGTCCAGCAGCTCACGCAAGCCGCCCACCTCCTCGGATCCCGAGGTGCCAGTACACGTCCCGGACTCGGAGGGACGCCACGGCAACATCTGACAACCGTGCCACGAGCGGATTGCGCGACGTCACGGTCGGGCGTGCACGGCGGCCGCCGACGAGTCACCTACCGGGCTTGACGCCTTCATCGCCATCAGTGGCCGCCGGCGCCCGGCCGTCGTCGTTCACAGGTCCAGTCCGGTGGTCTGCTCCATCCACGAGAGCCTGTTGGCCACACTGGCGAAGACGAAGCTCCTTGAGTTGGACACAACGCCGACCTGCTTGCCATCGACGAACAGCGGACCACCGGAGTCGCCGGAGCCGAATTCGCCACTGACCGCGGAGGTGCACACGCCCGGCCCGTTGGCCCCGTCCTTGCAGTCCCCGCCGGTCTTGTCGACCTTGACCTGTGCGGTCTTCAGCTTCTCCGACAGCTGGCCGGTCTCGGTCATTCCCCAGCCGGACACCTCACCGGTGGAGCCGACCGCGGGGTCGGTGTCGGCGAGGGACGCCGTGGCGGCCGAGCCGGCGCTGTCCTGCAGTTCCAGCAGCGCGAGATCGAACCCCGCTTGGATGTGCTGGTTCTTCACCGCGAGGGCGGTGCCCTTGCCCTGCTCCAGGCTGCCGACGAGAACCTTGACGGCCTTCACCGCTCCGCCTTCATTGGCCTCCGCGCAGTGCGCGGCGGTGAGCACCCACTTCTCGTTGATGAGCGATCCCCCGCACAGGGAGTCGCCGTTGTCCCTGGTCGTCGTGACCTGGACCATGCCGGCCGGCGCGTCGGCCGCCTCCTGGCCGTTGGTGATGGCGTGCACCGAACCGGAGACGACTGCTGTGGTGATGAGACCGGTGAAAAGGCCGGCGGCGACGATCGCATGACGACGGCGCATGAGGACGATGCCCCTTTCCCTATCGAGGTTGACGGCAGGAGGCGTCGGCGGCGGCCGGGAAAGGAACCCGGTCGGGCGCCGGCGGTGCTTCGTGCCCGATGAGACGTCGGCCCCATGGAGGGGGTTCATGGAGAGAGCATTAAATGAACTTAAGACCGCGCTCGAGCCGAACTCCCTGCGGCGCTTCGTGTGAAGCCACCACGACAGCAAGGCGCCGCCCTTCCCGCCGCGTCTCAACCGGCGGGTTCGGGGGTGGGTTGCGCGGCGGCGACCGCGATGAGGTGGTCCATCAGGGCCAGCAGCACATCGCGGCAGGAGGCGCGTTCGCGGGCGTCGCACGGTACGACCGGGGTGCCATGGGGCAGGGCCAGGGCGTCGCGGATGGACTCGGAAGCGTAGAGGTGCTCTCCGTCGAAGCCGTTGGCACCGACGACGAACGGGATGCCACGCCGTTCGAAGAAGTCGATGGCGGCGAAGCTGGTCTCCAGACGGCGGGTGTCGACGAGGACCACGCCGCCCAGCGCGCCGAGCGCGAGATCGTTCCACATGAACCAGAAGCGCTGCTGTCCAGGGGTGCCGAACAGGTACAGGACGAGGTCGGGGGTCAGGGTGATACGGCCGAAGTCCAGCGCCACCGTCGTCGTGCCCTTGTCCTCGACACCCGACAGATCGTCCACCTCCACGCCGGCCTCGGTCAGGTACTCCTCGGTGTGCATGGGGGTGATCTCGCTGACGGAGCCGACCATCGTCGTCTTTCCGACCCCGAACCCCCCGGCGATGAGGATCTTGACCGCCTCGGGCGCGCGGGCGGCCCCGGGAGCCGTGTCAGAGCCGGGCAATGCCGTCCCTCACTTTCTGGAGCAGGGCGCGGTCCGGACTCCCGGACGCTTGGACAGGGGGCCGGGCAGTGGTGATCCTGCCGTCGTCGAGGAGGTCGCACAGCATGATGGTGACCACGCTGAAGGGCAGGTCGAGGTGGGCGGCGATCTCCGCCGCGGCCGTGGGTACCCGGCAACGGCGCAGGATCATCAGATGCTCCGGCTGGAGACCGGTGACCGGGGCCGGTTGCGGGTCCACGGTGGTGACCAGCGTGATCAGGGTGAAGTCGGCCCGGCTGGGCTGGGTTCGGCCGCCGACCAGGGCGAAGGGGCGCACGAGGCGGCCGCCCGTGCCGCTGCCGTTCACACGGTCCCCGATCTACTCACCGTTGGCCGCGGGGCCGACCGCTTGATTGCGCGGCGCCACACCGAGGTGGTCACCGATCTTCTTGGCCAGCATGTTCATCTCGTAGGCCACCACGCCGACGTCGGCGCTGCGGGTGGTCAGGACCGCGAGGTGGGCACCGGCGCCGGGAGCGGCCGAGGTGAGGATCAGATAGCCGTTGCGCATCTCGATGAGCGCCTGGTGCACGGCGCCGCCGTCGAAGTGGCCGCAGATGCCGCGGCCGAGACTCATCAGGCCGGACGAGGTCGCGGCTAGGCGCTCGGCGTCGCTGCGGGAGAAGGACGTCGACTTGCTGACCACCAGTCCGTCCTCCGAAAGCACTACGCAGTGGCGGACATCGGCGACCCGCTGCACCAGCCCGGTCAGCAACTGGTCGAGCGGTCGGTCGGTGGCTGGGCTGGTCGGCGTCATCATGCGTCCTTTGCGGGCAATGGGCTGGAGAACTGGTCACGAGCGTGCTGCGTGCCGCGTTGGAAGGCCGAAAGGGACGAGGCGGCCTCTTCCGCGGACGGGGCCGGGTGGGTGCTGTCGGAGCCCGCATCGGCCGGTTCGGCCGTGGCCGGCTCCTCACGCAGTTCCGCCGCCAAGCTGGTCTGGGGGACGCGGCGAGGCAGCGGGGCGGGCCCGCCGGACGGGGGGCGCAGGGGCTTCGGGGCTTCCCCGGGGCTGTTCCCGCCACCTGCTCTCCCGTTGACGTGCGCCCGGTCCTGGCGGGCGTCGGCCGCCGAGGGCACGGCTGGCCCGCTCGAGGCGGCAGGCACCTCGGACGGGGAGGGAGCGGCCGCCGGGGAGCGAGCGGCCGCCGTGCCGCCTGCTGTTGGCTCACAGGCGGCGCGCGGACGCCGTTGCGGCAGCGTCCTGCCCGCCTGCTTCGCCGGCACAGCGAGGGTGTCCTTGTCCGCGCCCCCGGGGGACTCACGGACGACGATGTCCTCGGGTATCAGCACGATCGCGGTACTGCCCCCGAAGGGCGAGGAGCGCAGAGTGATCCTGATGCCGTGCCTGGCGGCCAGTCGTCCGACGACGAACATGCCCAGCCGTGAGTCGTCGGCCAGAGCCATCACATCGAACCGAGGGGGCTCGGCGAGCTGACGGTTCCACGTGGCGTAGTCCTCCTCGGACATCCCCACCCCGCGGTCCTCGATCTCGACTCCGAGCCCCTTGGCCACGAGCTCGGTACGGACCTTCACGGGGTTGGGAGCGGGCGAGAACACGGTGGCGTTCTCGATCAGCTCGGCCAGCAGGTGGATCACGTCGGCCACCGCCGGTGCCGCCAGCCACGCGTCACCGACGGCGTGCACGGTGACCCGCTGGTACTCGGCGACCTCGCCGACCGCGCCGCGCAGCACATCCACCACCGCGACGGGCTCGCTCCAGCGGCGGCCCGGCTGCCCGCCGCTGATGATCACCAGGTTCTCCTCGTAGCGGCGCATCTGACTGGCCGTCGAGTCCAGCTCGTACAGTCCGGCGAGCACCGCCGGGTCCTGATGCTCGCGCTCCAGCGCGTCGAGGGTGCTCAGCTGGCGGTTGACCAGATTCTGACTGTGCCGGGCGACACCCAGGATGACCTTCTGGAAGCCCCTTCGGGTGTCCGCCAGCTCCACCGCGCTGTTGACCGCGGTGCGCTGTGCGGCGTTGAACGCCTCGGCCACTTGCCCGAGCTCGTCGGTGCCGTAGTCGAGGGCGGGGGATTCGGCGTCCACATCGATGCGCTCCCCGCGGTTGAGCCGGTCCACCACGTCCGGCAGCCGTGCCTGCGCCAGCCGCAAGGTGGCCTGCCGCAGGCCGCGCAGCCGCCGCGACAGGGAACGGGTGATCCTCCAGGACAGCAGGGCGGACAGCAGGACGGCCGCCAGCCCCCCGGCGCTGACCCAGGCGGCCTCGGTCAGCAGGTCGCGGGCCTTGCCGCTGCTGTGGTCCAGCAGGACGGCGGTGCGCTGCCGGATCAGGCGTGACTGATCCTGTGACAGCTTGTCGAGAGCGGAGCGCCACTGCGCCGAGCGGTCCGGAAGCGCGACACCCGCGGCGGATCGGCCACCGGCGCCGCGGGCAGCGACGATGTCGTCCTCGACCGACTCCATCGTGCGCCACTGGCCGCTGGTGATGATCCGCCGGACCGCGGTCTTGGTGGTGCCGGTCAGGAAGGGAGTGATCTGCGTGCGGACGAGCCAGCGCCGGGCGCCGACCAGCCGGGCGAACTCCGCGGACTGGGGCGCGCTCAGGCGCCTGTTGGGCCAGGCCAGCGTCAGCATCGCGTCACCTTGCGAGACGAGCTCCGCCGCGTGCTCCAGCGCCACCAGCGGCCCGGCCTCTGACGTCAGGTCGCCGTCGTCCACCTGCGACAGCTCCTGGAATGCGTCGATCTGAGCGCCGATGATCTCGGTGTACTGCCCCAGCGTCTGCTGGGGATCGATGTCGCTGGGATCGTCCACCTGGCTTCGGTAGTACTCCAGGCTCTCCGCGGCCGCCGTGACCGGATACATGCGCTCCCTGATCCTGTCGGACGCCTTCTTCAGCTCCCCCGACCGGTCGGCGAGCTTCTTGACCGCCGCGTCGGTGGCACCGCGCTGCCTGAGGAGCTCAGCCTTGGAGGAGTCCGGCCCGGCCAGCCACTCGGCCGAGAGGCGGCGCTCGTGCTGGAGAGCGAGAGTGACCTCCGTCCCGAGGGCGCCCGTGGACCTGCTGAGCCCCGTCTGGGAGCGCAGCCGCAGCCCCTCGTCGAGCACCTGAGTGGTCGTCACACCCCAGACGGCGGTCAGGGTGAGGCTCGGGACCAGTGCGAGGAGCACCAGGGAGGTACGGATGGCGCCCAGACTGCGCCGAACGGCTATCCGTGGTGACATCGTCGTCCTAGAGCGAGAAGTGGCAGGCCGCGGAGCCGACCATGTGCGCGAGCAACATGGTCGAGGTGCGCAGGATGCTATCCGTATCGGCGCAAGTCGCACCCTTCCTGATCGGAACTTCTCCAGATGACGCCCGCGGGCCACCCGCCGTCCCGGCGATGGACGGTGAGGGGGCCGGGCGCGCGGCACGCCGGCCACGGCCGACGCCACCCAGGCCTCGGCAGCAGGTCACGGCCGCATCCGATGAGCGAGGGCACGGCACACGACGGAGACGGCCTTGGCGTTTGAGCGTGCGGGATACGGTCTTCGCGGGTGCGCCGGCCTGTCCTGTTCTGCTCTGCCGGCACCCGACCGAGCGGCCGGGCGGCGGACAAGGCTTGACAGTGGGTTACGGGACGAGTTGGCTCCGGGGTCAAGCACACCGACGCACCGCGACACGCAGTGCACGACGTGCTGCCGTCGCACGGGCATGCCCACTTCCCCGGCCCCGCGTCATCAGCCTTTTCCGCACATCCCAGTGAGGTTCCGGACAACACGATGGACCGCCGCTCTCGCAAGGCCCGAAGACTCACCGCCCTCCTCCCCGCCGTCCTGACAGCGTCCCTCCTTGCCACCGGCTGCAGCGGCGGCGACGCCGACAGCAAGTCCGATGGAGCGAGAGAAGGCGGCGCAGCGGGCAAGGCCGCCGGGACGCCCCGGATCAAAATCGCGATGGTCACCCACGCGGCCCCTGACGACACCTTCTGGGATCTCGTCCGCAGGGGTGCCGAGGTCGCTGCCGCCAAGGACAACGCCGAACTCCTCTACTCCAGCGACCCCAGCGGGGCGAAGCAGGCACGCCTGGTCCAGGAGGCGATCGACCGGAAGGTCGACGGAATCGCCGTCACCCTCGCCAAGCCGGAGGCCATGAAGTCCGCGATCGCCAAGGCGAGGGCGGCGCGCATCCCCGTCGTGGGGCTGAACTCCGGCATCGAGGCGTGGAAGTCCCAGGATGTCCTGGAGTACTTCGGCCAGGACGAGAGTGTCACCGGCCAGTCGCTCGGCCGGCGCCTGAACTCCCTCGGCGCCGAGCACACCCTCTGCGTGATCCACGAACGGGGCAACGTCGCGCTGGAGGCCCGCTGCGCCGGAGTGAAGAAGACATTCAAGAACACCACGGAGAACCTGTACGTCAACGGCGGAAACATGGGATCCGTGAGGTCGGCGATCACCGACAGACTTCAGGAGGACCCCTCCATCGACGAGGTCGTCACGCTCGGCGCCCCCTTCGCCCTCACCGCCGTCGGGTCCGTCTCCGACGCCGGCGCCAAGGCGAAGGTGGCCACCTTCGACCTCAACAAGGAACTGGTCCAAGCCGTCAAGGCCGGCAAGGTGCAACTGGCCGTGGACCAGCAGCCCTATCTGCAGGGCTATCTGGCGGTGGACGCCCTGTGGCTGTACAAGGCCAACGGCAACTACAGCGGCGGCGGCGCGGCCCCGGTCCTCACCGGTCCGGCCTTTGTCAGCAAGGACAACGTCGACGACGTGGCGAAGTTCGCCGCCAAGGGAACACGCTGACGCGCCGGATCCGGCCAAGGAGTGCCCCCCTTCCACGGCCTCGGCCGCGGACGGTCACGACGAGCCGGGAAGGGCCCCGACTCCGCACTCCTTCCGGGGACTCCGCAGACATTTGGCGCACCGGGCACTTGTCAATCTGGTTCCTTTGTGGGTCCTTGACGCGGTGTCACTCAGCCCGCAGGATCATGGCCACATCAGCGACTCGGCACCACCCCGGCACACCCGCGAGGCGGAGCCGATCATTCCAGTTGCCCTCGCCCGGATAGGAGCCGCCATCTTGTCCTCACTCTCCCATCCCACCGGCCCCGTCGAGCAGCCCGTACGAAAACGGCGCCCGCGCCGCGCGGCCCTCGCCGCAGGAGCGGCGTTCGCCCTCGGCGGTGCGGTGTTCGCCTCAGCCGTGGCTCCGGCATCGGCCGGAGCCCGCACGGCACCGCCGTCCGTACCGCCCAAGAGCGCCGCACCCAAGGCGCCGAACATACCCGTGGCCAACGTCAAGGCCCACCTGCGCAAACTGCAGTCGATCGCCAACGCCAACGGCGGCAACCGCGCCCATGGGCGGCCCGGCTACAAGGCATCGGCCGCCTACATCAAGGGCAAACTCGACGCGGCGGGCTTCACCACCAGGCTCAGCCCCTTCACCTACAACGGAGTCACCGGCTGGAATCTCATAGCCGATTGGCCGGGCGGTGACACCCGGCACGTCATCATGGCCGGCTCGCATCTGGACTCCGTCCGCAACGGTCCGGGGATCAATGACAACGGCTCCGGCTCCGCCGGCGTTCTCGAGGTCGCCCTGGCGGTGTCGCGGGCGAAGCTCCACCCGGCCAAGCACCTGCGATTCGGCTGGTGGGGCGCTGAGGAGCTGGGCATGGTGGGCTCCAAGAACTATGTGGACAACCTGTCGCAAAGCGCGCGGTCCAAGATCGACGGCTATCTCAACTTCGACATGATCGGCTCTCCCAACCCGGGGTACTTCGTCTACGACAACGACCCCGAGCTCGAGTCCGTCTTCACGAAGTGGTTCAAAGCCAAGGGCATCCCCACCGAGATCGAGACCGAGGGCGACGGCCGCTCGGACCACGCCCCCTTCGAGGCCGCGGGCATACCCGTGGGCGGCCTCTACAGCGGCGGGGAGACCCCCAAGTCACCTGAGCAGGCACGCAAATGGGGCGGCGAGGCCGCAAAGGCCTTCGACCCCTGCTACCACCGGTCGTGCGACACGTCGTCGAACATCGGCGCCAAGGGGCTGGACAACAACGCCGACGCCATTGCCCACGCCATCTGGACACTTGGCACCACGAAGGTTGAGTAGCCGCCCCGGTGCGAAGAACGGCCCCCCATGCGGCCGCCGACGGGAGCGGGGCCCGAGTGGACACGGGGCGTCGGCGGCCACCGGCGGTGGCGTGAAAACTGGGTACACAGGAAAATATCTGTGAACACATGGAACCAGTGTGGCGCGGTGTGCGTAATTCAAGGCATCGAAGGGAGTTCGACACTCCCACCGATACGCACAACACGTCCCCACACACAGGAGGTCCCATGTCATCCCCCAACGCACAGGCGCCGCGCCGCAATCACGGACTCGCGGGGCTGGGAGCCGGTCGGCTCGGATCAGGCCTCGCCGCCTGCGCCATCTCGCTGGTCCTTGGGGCGACCGCGACCGCCTGCCAGGACAATTCCGATGGCAAGGCGCCTGCTTCGGGCAGCAAGGAGCGGATAGCCGCCGGCAAGGAGGGCTCCGGCGACCAGGGTGCCACGGACCCCACACCGCAGACCGTGGAGGCCAAACCGGTGGCCACGCCCTACAGTGGCAGCAGGTTCGGTGGTGTCGCGGGCAGGCTGTTCAGCGACCTTCCCAAGGGGGAGACAGAGGGTTGCACCGCCACAGTGGTCAAGGACCCGGCGCACCCGGGCAAGTCGAACCTCGTCTGGACGGCGGGGCACTGCGTCCACGGGGGCAAGGGCGGCACCTGGCACCGCAACGTGACCTTCTTTCCCGCCTTCAACGACAAGGGACTTCCGGCCGCCCGCATCAACAGCGCGGCCCCGAAGGACCTCGCCCCGTTCGGCGCCTGGAAGGCCGACGACGTCTCGGCGTCCTCCCAGTGGATCTCCGAGGGGAGCGTCGGGGAGTCGGGCGAAGGCATGCCCTACGACTTCGCCGTTGTGCATGTGACGGGTCCCAGCGGGTCCAAGTCCCTTGAGGAAACGGTCGGTGCGGCCGTGCCCATCGACTTCGACGCTCCTCGGATGAAGGACATCGGGAAGGTGGCCGTGCGGGGATACCCCGATGCCCAGCCGTTCGGCGGTGTCAGGATGCTCTCGTGCGAGGACCGGCCGACGCGCCTGACCATGAAGGCCCGTCAGCCGACGCTGTACCGCATCGGCTGCACCATGACGAAGGGTGCGTCGGGCGGCGGCTGGTTCATGGAGGGCCCGGACGGCAATCCCGTGCTGGTGTCGAACACCTGCTACGGCCACTTCAAGGGCGCGCGGTGGCTGGCGGGCCCGCACCTCGGCCCCGAGGCGAAGGCCCTGTTCAACGCCATGAGCAAGAAGTTCGCCGGCGCGTAGGCCCGGCCGGGTGATCACCGCGGAGCCGGATGGGGGTGCCGCACTCCCAGCGTTCTGCTCACGTTCGCACCGGCTGGTCGTTCCTCAGCTCCGCGAAGAGCTTGGCCGCCCGCGTCACATCCCACTTCACGGCGCTGCCCTTGGAGGTGGGAATGCCGAGGCCCGACACGGGGACGTTGATCTGCCGGCCGTTGCCGCCCGTGACGTTCCTCATGGCCCTCAAGAGCGAGGCAAGGTTCCACAGCCCCATGTCCTTGTCCACGATGAGTGTGTCCAGCGCCGCCTTCACGGCCGGGCACAGCGTGGTGGGGTTGAGCACGATGCCCGGCGTGGCGGCCTTGTGGGCGAGCACGGACAGAAACCTCTGCTGGTTCCTGGCTCGGTCCAGGTCGCCCTCGGCCTCCTGATGGCGCTCACGGACGAACGCGAGTGCCTTTGAGCCGTGGAGGGTGTGGCAGCCCTTCTTCAGGTCCAGTCCGGACTTCTCGTCCTTGATGTCCCTGCCCACGCACATGTCCACGCCGCCAACCGCGTTCACCACTGCCACGAAGCCCCCGAAACCGATCTCCACGTAGTGGTCGACGCGCAGCCCCGTGTTCCGCTCGACGGTCCTCACGAGCAGGTCGGGCCCGCCGAACGCATACGCCGCGTTCAGCTTGTTCCGCTCCGCCGGGTAGCGCTTGCCCGTCCCGGGGCGGATGAATGACGGAACGGTCACCCACGAGTCGCGCGGCAGACTCATCATCGTCGTGCCGTGCCGGCCGGTGTGCAGAAGCATCACCGAGTCGGCACGGCCGCCGTCGGCCGATCCGGTGCGAAGATCCCTCCTGGCACGGTCGGAAAGGCCCGCACGGCTGTCGGATCCCACAATCAGATAGTTGGTTCCCCTGCCCTGCGGAGGGCGATCGCTGACCCTGCCCAGATCCACCTCACGGTTGAGCCTGGAGTCTGCCCACAGGTAGGTGCCCGCGGATGTGACGATCAGCGCGAGGACCAGGAGGAGCATCGTCCGCGTGACCCAGCGGCGCAGACGGGAACGGGCTTTGGGGGACCCGTGCCTTCGGCGGTTGCCGCCGCCTCCGTACCGCGGTCGGCCGTGGCGCTGGTGGGGGATGCCCGTGGGCACGGGGCTCGCGTGGCCCGAGGGGGTGTTCGGGAGTCTCTCCTGAGTCATCTCGACGACAGCTCCGCTGACGCGACCTCTTGGACAAGGCCATGGGCGGCTGAGCCGAATCGCTGCGCGCGGTGCCACCTGAGTCGGGTGCCGACCAGAACGGCGACCACGGACTGGATGATCACCAGATACAACAGCTGCCGGTAGACGATGACTTGGAGCGGCATCACCCACAGCGCCCGAAGGCGCTCGCCGTCCAGCCGCAGCGCGAATCCGGCGCAGAGCAGCTCGATGGCGAGGAAGCCGAGCCACACGCAGCCGGCTTCCACGGGGTCGCGGAAGAGCATTCCGTACAGGGCGAAGACGTCGATGACCGGCGCGAGCAAGGGCAGCACGACGCGGAAGACAGCGAGATAGCTCAGCCCGCGGCGGCCGAAGCGCCCGGCCGGACCGGTTTCGAAAAAGGCCCGACGATGCTTCCACATGGCCTGGAGCGTGCCGTAGCACCAGCGGTAACGTTGCCGCCACAGCTGGCGCAAGGAGGTGGGAACCTCGGTCCAGGCGACTGCGGACCCCTCGTACACCACCCTCCATCCCCGCCGCCAGAAGGCCATCGTGAGGTCGGTGTCTTCGGCGAAGGTGTCCTCGCTGACACCACCGAGACCTGTCAGTGGTTCCCTCCGGAAGGCACCGATGGCACCGGGGACCGTCGGCATGCACTCCAGCAGTTCGAGCATCCGACGGTCGAGATTGAACTGGAAGACGTATTCGAGGTGCTGCCACCTGCCGAGGAAACGGCGCCGGTTGCCGACCTTCGTGTTGCCGCTGACCGCGCCCACATCCGGGCTCGCAAGCGGCTGAATGAGCCGGTGCACGGCCTCCGGCTCGAAGACGGTGTCGGCATCGACCATGACCACGATGTCATGCATGGCGTGGCGCAGACCCGTGTTCAGGGCGGCCGCCTTGCCCGCGTTGGACTGACGGACCACCATCACACGGGGATCACCGATGCCCCTCGCGAGTTCCGCCGTCCGATCGGTGGAGCCGTCGTCGATCACGACGATCTGCAGGTCGGAGTGCGTGGACGCGAGCAGCGAGCGAATGGTGGACTCAATGCCCATCTCCTCGTTGTAGGCGGGAACGAGGACCGTCACCGGATCCTTGACCTCGCGCAGGCAGGATGCCGCGGGTCGCACGCGTGTGGTGCGCCGGACATGAGCACGCGCGAAAAGGACGAGCAGGATCAGCCGCAGCACCCCGAGCCCGCCGGCCACGGCGACCGCCCAGTTCATGGCACGCGCCAGCACATGCCCGACGGTGATACCCCAGACCAGGCCCGTGCCCTGCCATCGCTCGAAGGTGGACGTCGGTGTACCGGCCGAAGCAACCCCGAGTCCGGCGGTCACGGTGGTGAACCTGTCGACGTTCCGGTTGCTGAGCAGCTTCTCCACTTCTTTGTACGCGCGGCCCGTATGGGTGAACTGCCGGACCGCGCCCTGCGACGGCTTCCGGTACCACTTGTCGGAGGCGACCAGCAGGTAGCCGTCCTCGGCGGCACGACGCGCCGCCTTCCACTCGGCACCGCACATCGTGTCCACCGAGGTGGTGTGCGGCATCCGCAGCAGCTTGGTGTGGATGCCCATGGCGCCGGCCAGTGCTGCCTGCGTGAGCGACAGCTCCAACCGGGCACGCGACGGTGACGCGGTACCCAGATCCGCGCCGGTGTAGGTGTTCGATCCGATCTCATGTCCCTCTTCGCGGATCCGCCGTACCAGGTCCGGATTCCGGGCCACTTGGACTCCGAAGAGGAAGAAGGTGGCGTGCGCGTGATGCTCACGCAGCAAGTCGAGCATGCGCGAGGTCCACACGGGGTCGAGCGCCCCGTCGAAGGTGAGCGCGACGGTTCGTGCGGGCATCGCGGCAGACTTCACGGCGTCACCATTGATGCGCAGCACCGGACCGCCTTCTTCCACGGCCTCGGGTACCGGAGCGGTGCAGTCGCGCCGATTCTTCGCGGCGTCGAACTCGTGGTTGGTCCAGCCCTCGAGGACTACGGCGGCGAACATCGAGGAGAGGAGGAGAAGAAGTACCAGCCACAGCCCACGCGGGTCACGGGGAAGTGCGTGCCGGCCGCTCATCTCGCGGTGGCTTCCCTCCGGACCGGTGCGCCATGGCGCACAGGCAACTGGAGCCCCCGGTCCAGGCGGGTGTTGACCAGCGAGATCGGGCTCCGCGCGTCGAGCGCCCGTGCCCGTGCCGGCGCCATGAGCAGGGCGACCGCTCCCCTGCCCTTTGTGAAGGGTGTAACCATCCCGCCTCGACTTTCTGCTGATGGATGGACACGCGGAGGGAATCGGGCAGGAGTGCCCGTCACTCACCGCCGCCCGCGACCGGGATATGCGGACCGGGGCGTTCCGGCGTGTCTGACGCTGAATGTTTCCGCCGCCACCCCGCACGGAACAACGGACGTTTCCCGTCAGTTGCGTAACAGCGGTCGGCTGCCTGTGCGATGACGCACCGGCACAGTGAGGCCGAGGTCCGCCTCCTGCTCCGTCTGCTACCGTCGGCTGACACTTTCAGACCGGTCTCAGGGTGCTGGGTGGCCGTCACAGTGAGGGCCCGCGCGCCCGGCGCCTGCTCCGATTGCCCTGGTGACAGGCCTCGGGTGGTCTCCCGCGAGCCGACCAGGGCGGCGGGCTCCCACCGCGTCCAGCGGCTCCTTACCGCAAGCCGTTGAACGCACGGCCCCTGTCCATCGTTTCCATGAAGGAGGGCAGTGTCTGCGGTACGAGAAAGGTTCTCGTCTCCAACGGCGCGCTCACGAGGCCTGGCCGGAAACGTGCGGCGCATGACTCGGGTACGCGCCTCGGAACTGCACGGTGAAACGATGCGCATCCCATTGCGGGCGATGATGCCCCGGCCACCCGACCACGCCGCGCGCCCGGCCGCCGCCCGGGCGGTCTGCGCGCTGAGCCTGGCAGGGGCTCTGGCCCTGCTCGCCGGGTGCGGCGCCCCCGGGCGGCTGCGCGGCGACGGTCCCACACCGGCAGCCTCGTCCCCCATTCAACTGTGGACCGACGAGGCGCCCTCGCCACCCTCGCCGTCACCACCGGACACCTACGAAGACGCCTTCCGCGTGCCCGGACTGCCGGAAGTCGCCAGCAATGACATCCGCGACGTCAACACGATCGACGTGGTCCGCAAGGACGCGACGACCATGAACAAGGCAACCGACCTCGACGAAGCACTGCTCCCGTTGGTGACAAGTGGATGCGCGCATGGATGCCGCTTCCGCACACCGGCCTACCAGGACATCACCGGCGACGGAGAACTCGACTTGATCATCGCCACCGACTTCAAGGAGGACCACTACGCCTCGGTGCACGCCTACGCGTTGCGCAAGGGCAAGGTCTTCCGCATCCTCGCCTCCGGCGCGTGCTTCGCCGCCGTCGAGGTGTCCGACAAGCGGCTGACCATACGCGCACCCGACCCGTTCACGGGGCTGCTGGACAGCACGATCTACGGATGGGACGGCTGGAAGCACGGCATGGTCTACCAAGCCAACCTCACGGCCCGGATCACCCGCGTCCGCGGCAGCCTGAGTCCTACCGCGCTCCCGCGGAAGTCGACCGGGCCTCCAGTATTTCGACCGGCCGAGGTCCGCTCGGCTTCCCCCAACCAGTCGGATGGAGTACCCAGGTGACGGTGACCCGCCACGGTGATGACCGCGGCGCCGGACGCGATCACGGGACCAGGGGCAGCGGCGGTGCCGAGCCCGGTGACGCCAGACCCCACTACCGCGACGAGAGTTCCGGTCCACCCGGCGACCGTGTGCCCCTCCCCGCGCCTCGCGCCCCACCGAGCGGGCCTGTGCGGGCGAGTGCTCGTCGTGTCGCAAGCCGTTGGAGCAGTAGCCGCGCCTGCGCGGGTGCCGGCACAGCAGCGGCAACGGAGTCTGCGAGACTCTAGCCTTCCTGCTTGAACCGGGGGCGGTCGATACGCACCAGCTCGATACGCGCCTGACACCGCAGTGAAGGGGAATGGGTACATGCCTGACGGGATCCGGTTGCGGCCGCATCAGGTCGAGGCGGTGGATGCCGCGGTGCGGGCTTTGGACGTTCCGCCCGGCGGGCAGATCCCGGCCCGGGGGCTGCGGGCCACGGTGGTGGCTGCCTGCGGTACGGGCAAGACCGCGATCGGGTCGCATGTGGCGCTGCGGGTGGCCCGGCACGGGCGGGTGCTGGTGGTGGTGCCGACGCTTGATCTGCTGACGCAGACGGTGGCGGCCTGGCGTGCGCACGGGCATGCGGGGGCGGCAGTGGCGGTGTGCTCCTTGAAGGAAGATCCGGCGCTGTGGTCGGCGCGGGTGCGGTGCACGACCAGCGCCCCGCAGTTGGCCCTGTGGCACGGCTGCGGGCCGGTGACGGTGTTCGCCACCTACGCCAGCCTGGAGGTGCTGGCCGAGGCCCTCGCGGGCACGTACGGGCAGAAGATGGACGGGTTCGACTTCGCGGTAATCGACGAGGCGCACCGCACCAGTGGGTCTTTGGGAAAGGCGTGGGCGGCGGTTCACGACCAGGAGGTCATCCCGTCGGCCAGGCGCCTGTACCTGACCGCCACCCCCAGGATCTGGGAGGTCCGCGCGCCCGCTGCCGGGCGTAGCCGTGAGGGGGCGTGGCGGCCGCTGGAGGCGGAGCTGGCGGCGAGCATGGACGACCCGCGCATCTACGGACCCGTCGCCTACCGGTTGTCACTGGCCGACGCGGTGGCGCGGGGGCTGCTGGCGCGGTACCAGATCATCGTGGTGGAGATCCGCGACGACCTGGTGACGCCGTGGCGGCTGCGAGGGGAGGACGCGCGGGGTGAGGAGGTGCGGGGGAACCGGCTGGGGGCGTTGCAGGCCGCGATCTTGCGGACGGCGGCGCTGGAGAACCTGAACACCATGATCACGTTTCATCACCGCACGGTCGAGGCGCAGGCCTTCGCGGAGGGGCTGCCCGCGGTGGCGGCGAAGCTGCGGGCGCAGGACCCCCGGCTGTATCCGGAGCGGATCTGGTCGGGATGGCTGCGCGGGGAGCACGACGCCTCCCACCGCCGCCGGGTGCTGGGGGAATTCGGGGCCGGGGCAGACACGGACGGGGTACAGGTGGAGCGCGCGGTGCTGTCGAACTGCCGCGTCCTGGGCGAGGGGGTCGACATCCGGGCCGTGGACTCGGTGGCCCTGCTCGACCCGAAGGGGTCGGCGGTCGACATCGTGCAGGCCATCGGCCGGGCACTGCGGCAAAAGCCCGGCCAGGGGAAATTGGCCACACTGATTGTGCCCGTCTTCCTGGAGCGCGGGGAGAAGCCGGAGGACATGCTGACTTCCGCCGCGTACGCGTCTGTCGTTCGGGTGCTCGAGGGCCTGCGCGCACACGACGAACAGGGCGTGGAAATGCTCGCCGTGCCCCAGGCGAACACGCCTGCGGTGAATCCGTCGCCGTTCATAGGGCCCGCGCCTGAAGACGGCAACCCGGAGAACCGGCTGTTGCTGCGGTTCTCCAGCCACCGCGACCCGGTCACCGTCGCCGACTTCGTGTCGCTGCGGGTGATCCAGACCGAGCGGCAGGACTGGGCGCGCGGGTACGCGGCCCTCAAGCGCTTCCACGCCGAACACGGGCATGCACGGGTGCCGCTGGAGACCGTGGCGGCAGACGGGCATCCTCTGGGCGGATGGGTCTCCGAGCAGCGCCGGGCCTTCGGGGCCGGGACGATGGACACCTACCGGGCACGGCGCCTGGAGGCGCTGGGCATGGTGTGGGACGTCGCCGAAGCCGACTGGCAGGACAATCTCGCGGCGGCGCGGGCCTACCACCGCCTGCACGGCACCCTGGCCGCCCCCAAGGGCGCCACCGCACTGGACCGGCCCGTCGGGCAATGGCTGTCCAACCAACGCCGCGCCGGAGCCCTGGACAAGCACCCGCACCGGCAAGAAGCCCTGGCTGCCATCGACCCGGATTGGAACCCGGGATGGCCGACCGACTGGCAGCGCCATCTCTCGGGCCTGGCTGCGCTGGTCGAGGCCGGAGGGACCTTGGCTGAGATCGTGCCGGGGGTCACCTACGGGGGCCGGGACATCGGGCGGTGGCTGACGAAGCAGCGCGAAGGCTGGGCGCGGCTCGCCGAGGGGCAGCGTGAGCGCCTTGCGCGGCTGGGGGTCCAACCCGCGCCGGGCGAGCGGGCGCCGGCCAAACCGCGGCGGTCGCGGGCGGACATGTTCGAGGTCAACCTGAAGGCGGCGCGGCAGTACCGAGAGCGCGAGGGAGGGCTGCGGGTGCCACGCGGCCACGTGGAGACCGTTGTCGGTCAGGACTGCCAGGAGCACACCGTTCGCCTGGGCGTATGGCTGTCGAACATCCGCAGCAGGCAGGGCAAGCTGACCGCGGAGCGAGCCGACGCGCTCAACGAGCTCGGCATCACCTGGACATAGCCGGGGGTGCGGTGTTCGAGCGACAACTGCTGACTACCAGTCCGATGAGCACGGCATCTCAACAGGAGCCCCACCGGCCGCTGCAGGCCCACCTGTTCGAGTACGGCTGGGCGCCCGACACCGTCATGGTGCGGATCGCCAGGACGGTCTCGCTCACCGCCAAGGTGGGCGATGTGCGGCCGCGGCCCTTCGAGAACCGTCGGCCGAAGTGGGGTCAGCGGGTGGCGTAGTCGGCGAAGGCCGGTTCGAGTCGGCCGAAGACGTGGGCGGCTTCGCCGGTGAGGGTGGCGGCGATGCGGTCGTTGTCCTGGCCGGCGAGGGTGAGTTCCTGGATACGCGCGAACAACAGGCGGTGGGCGGCGGCGAGTTGGGCGGCGGCGGCGCGGGGGGTGATGTCGTCGGGGGCGGCGTCGGTGGCGATGGCGAGAGCGTGGGCGAGGGCGTCCTCGCGCTGGTCGTGGAGATCGCGCAGGCGTGCGGTGAGTGTGGGACTGTCGGCGATCATGCGGGAGAAGTCCCATCCGGCGAAACCGGCGACGGGGTCGCGGGTGTCGAGCGCGTCGTCGAAGGCACGTCGCAGGGCTGTCAGTGCGGATTCGCCGTCGGCTCGCTCCGCGACAGTGATGGCCAGGCTGTTGGTGAATGCCTCGTGGTGGTCGAGGGCGAGGTCTTCCTTGCGGGCGAAGTAGTTGGTGACGGTCTTCTTGGCGACGCGGGCGGCGGTGGCGATCTCGGCGATGGTCGTGGCCTCGAAGCCCTGCCGCATGAACAGGCGGGTGGCGTGGTCGGAGATCAGTTGCCGGGTCTCCTGCTTCTTGGCCTCGCGCAGGCCCGTGGGTCCAGCACTCATGAGGGCAATTTACCACCGGCGTAAGTTTTCGCTTGACCACCTTTCTATTCCAGGCATAAGTTTACCTCCGTCGCAAGTTTTGAGCCGGGAGGGACCGGGCGTACCGCCTGAACGATCCGTTCCGTCTGTACGGCCGGCCCTCGCGCCGCCGCCACCCAAGGAGTTGCTCATCGACATCACCGCCTCCACCCTGTCCCTGACCGTCGACGACGTCGCCGCCTCCGGCGACTTCTTCACCGCCTACTTCGGCTACCGCCAGGTCATGGCGGCGGACGGCTTCGTCTCCCTCGCCCGCGAGGACGCCGCCGTCGACCTGGTCCTGCTCCGGCGCGGCATCCCGGTCCTGCCCCCGGAGCAGCGCGACCAGCGCGCCGCGGGCCTGATCGTGGCGTTCACCGTCACCGCCATCGCCGAACACGAGGAACGCCTTCGGCAGGCGGGGGCGCCCATCACGATGCCCCTGCGCGAGGAGCCGTGGGGCGAGCGGCTCTTCCAGGTCACCGACCCCAACGGCGTCGTCGTCCAGCTCGTCGAGTGGACGGCTCCCGCCGGCGCCTGACCCTGTGGCCTCGCTCCAGAACCGCCCTTCGGCACCGAAGGCTACGGCGTGTCTCCTCGGGCCTCGGTGGCCACGGCGTCGACGAAACGCTCCAGCCCCCGCGGGTGGTGCCCGAGGAAGAGATTCGGCTCGATGAGTTCCAGCTCCATGACCACTGGCTTCCTGGTCGCGTCCAGTGCCAGGTCCACCCTGGCGAACAGCGGGGGCACCGGCGACGGAACCGCCGCCAGGGCCGCCGACGCCGTGTCGATCTCCTCGGTGCTCGGCCGGTACGGGGTCGCCTCGGGGTGCGGCATCCGGAAGTTGTCGATCATCCCGGACTCGGTCAGCACAGGCCCTTTTCGGATCGCGTGACTGAATGTGCGCGAGAAGAAGACCAGAGCGCGTTCCCCCTCCTCCACCTGACGCAGATAGGGCTGGACCATCACGGTGCGGCGGCTCGACGGTCGAACCGGTGGTCTGGGACGCGCGGTCGGCGGCGTGGGACACAGGACTCTGGCATGAGGCGGCGCCGGACGTTCGCCGTCGGGTCGGCCGGTCCGGCTCCCGGGCACGGCCGCCGCGTCCCGGGAGCGGACCTGTCACAGTGCTGAGGCGAGTGCCTTCGGCAGGTCCCGCGTGTGCACGATCCCCAGCGTCTGGGTCGCGCGGGTCAGAGCGACGTACAGGTCGCTGGTGCTGTACCGGGAGGGCTCGACCACCAGCACCGCGTCGAACTCCAGCCCCTTGGCCTGACGGGGATCGAGCAGGACCACCGGGTGTGTCAGATCCGGTTCGCCGTCGACGGGAACACCGGGAAGGTGTGCGGCCAGTTCCGGGTGCAGGTCACGCGGCGCGATGACGGCGAGGCGGCCTTCGGCCGGAGCGGCCCGCCGGCATGCCTGCGCCACGCTCCGCCCCAGGTCGTCGCGGTCGGCATGGCGGGCCCATGGACGCGTACCCGTCGAACGCACCGAACGCGGCGGCTCGAACTGCGGGTACTCGGATCTGAGCACCGCGGCTGCGACGTCCATGATCTCCATGGGTGTCCGGTAGTTCACCGCGAGGTGGTGGCGCTCCCAGCGGTCTTCCACATAGGGAGCCAGGCACTTCTCCCACAGGTCGGCGCCTTCCTGCCGGGCGGACTGCGCCGGGTCGCCAACGAGGGTCATCGAGCGGGTCGGTGAGCGCCGCATGAGCAACCGCCACGCCATCGGCGAGAGCTCCTGCGCCTCGTCGACGATGATGTGCCCGAACGTCCATGTGCGGTCGGCGGCGGCGCGCTCCGCGGCGCTTCGGTGGTCGCCCTCCTGGTGCCGCTCGGCCATCCGGTCCGCGTCGATGATGTCGTGGGCGGCGAGGATCTCGGACTCCTCGTCGGCCCGGTCGTCGAACTCGTAGGTCCGGGAGGCGTAGGAGACGTCGAGTACCCCCTGCGCGTAGGCGATGTGCACCCGGCGCTCCTGCTCGGTCGCGGCGCGGGCCGCGCGGTCGTCCTCGCCAAGGAGCTCGGCGGCCTCGTCCAGCAATGGGACATCCGCGGGCGTCCACGGACCCGCCGTGCGCCGAATGGCCGCCGCGTCGTCCTCACTCAGATGCGTGGGTTCGGCAAGGAAGTCGGCGACGAACTGCTGCGGCGTCAACCGCGGCCACAGCTCATCGATGGCTTCCCACACCTCGGGGTTGGCGGCGAGTTCCTCGCGGATCGTGGTGATGTCGCTCGCGTCGAGCACATTGGACCCGTCATAGGGGTCGGTGCCGATGCGTTCGGCGTACATGTCGGTGAGTGTGTTGAGGATACGGCCCTCGAAGTGCTCACGCGCGATGTTGTGCGGCAGCTTGGCCTCGCGGGTGCGGTCGCGCGCCACCCGCACGAGACCGGCGTCGAGCAAAAGGAGTTCCCGCTCGTGCTCGATCGCCAGAACGGGATCCGGCAGGGCCTGCCGGTCCCCCAGCGCGGCAGCCAGGACCTCCGCCATCGCCGCCTGCCCCTTGACCTCCGCGGCTCGCGGGGTGTCGGTTCCCGTCGCCTTCACCCCGGGGTACAGCTCGCCCATGGTCGCCAGCAGGACACCCGTCTCGCCGAGCGAGGGCAGCACCTCCCCGATGTACCGCAGGAACGCCGGGTTGGGGCCCACGATCAGCACCGCCCGCTTGGCGAGCAGTTCCCGGTACTCGTAGAGCAGGTACGCGGCGCGGTGCAGCGCCACGGCGGTCTTGCCGGTCCCCGGCCCGCCCTCGACGACGAGGACGCCGCGCTGGGGCGCTCGGATGACACGGTCCTGCTCGGCCTGGATGGTGCGCACGATGTCCCCCATGCGCCCGGTACGCGCCGCGTTGAGGGACGCGAGCAGCACGGTGTCCCCGGTGTGGTCCTCGTGACCGGTGCGCTCCGGGTCGTCGAGGTCCAGGATCTCGTCGTGCAGTTCGGTGACCGTGCGGCCCTCGGTGGTGATGTGCCGACGCCGCCGCAGGTCCATCGGTGTATGGCCGGTGGCCAGGTAGAAAGGCCGTGCTACCGGCGCCCGCCAGTCGATCAGGACGGGAGTGCGGTCCTCGTCGTCCTCCCGGATCCCGATGCGGCCGATGTGGTGGTTCGTACCGTCGCGCAGATCGATGCGGCCGAAGCACAGGGCACCGTCCACGGCGTCCAAGGCGGCCAGCACATGGGAGCGCTCGGCGACCCGGACATCGCGTTCGACGCGCGCCTGCAGTCCGTTCCCCACCGGCGCCAGCTCACGCGCCATGGAAACATGGGCCGCCGCACGCAGGGCGTCGATGCGGGAGTGGAGCCCGTCGACGAATTCCTGCTCGCGCCGCATTTCCTCGTCGGAAAATTCCCTGTTTGACAATTGCACTCCCACCCCGATACACTAACCCTCAACAATGTCCTCGCGATTCACCTCGGCGTGTCGCGAAAGGATTAATAGTCGCAGAGAATTCCCTCGGCCGCAATTGGGGTCGGGGGCTTTTTGGTGCGCCGGGCAATACGCTCAGCGGACCCGTCCTCCTCGCGGCGGGGAAGTCGGTGTCGGCCTTCTGCGGTGCTCATGGCCGGACGCTCGCTCTCGGAACCGATGGATCCGGGTTCAGTGGTGCTTGGCCATGTGTGCGAGAGCCTGCTCGGTGGAGTCGGGGGCGAAGGCGCTGCCGAGCCCTTCAGCCGCTCCTGCGGCGGCTTCGGCGGAACGGGGCAGCATGACCGCTTCGTAGGCATGAATCGCTTCATCGACACCGGGTTCGGCGGCGATGGCCTGAGCGAGGTCGGCGCCGTCGAGCATGGCGAGGTTGGCCCCCATGCCGGAGAAGGGGGACATGAGGTGAGCGGCGTCCCCGAGGATGGTCACGCCCGGGGTGTGCTCCCAGGTGTGCGGTACCGGCATCGCGTACAGCGGGCGGTTGACGTAGCCGCGGTCGGTTTCGGTGATGAGCCCGATCAGGTCGGGGCTCCAGCCGGTGAACTCCTTCAACAGTGCGTCGCGGACGGCGGTGGTGTCAGCCAGGTCGACGCCGGCCCTGTCGTACCAGTGCTCGTCGGTGCGCATGCCGATGTAGATGCGAATGTGCTCGTGGCTGTTGCGCTGGGCGACGAGGCCTCTGTTGTCGCGCAGTGCCATCAGGGTGCCGTTGCCCGTGAGTTCAGCGAGTCTCGGGTGACGAGTGCCGGCGTCGTCCAGGCCGGCCTCGACGAATGTGACCCCGGTGTAGCCGGGCACGGCGGACGAGACCAGCCGACGCACCTTCGACCAGGCGCCGTCGGCGCCGATCACCAGGCCGGTCTCGGCGGTGGCGCCGTCGGCGAAATGCAGCCGGTGGGCACCACCGCCCAGGGGCTCGGCGTGGGTGAGCTTGCGGTCCCACCGGATGGTGCCGGGGGCGAGGGAGTCCACCAGCAGACCGCGCAGCCGACCTCGGTCGATCTCCGGGCTGCCTCCGTCGCGGTGGCCGCCGTCGGCGCCGTCGATGAGCCGAGAGGCGTTGTCGAACAGCACCGTGCCGTCGGAGTCGACCAGGCGCATCTGCTCGCCCTCGGGGCGAGCCAGCGCGGTGAACTGGTCCATCAACCCTGCTGCCTTGAGGGCGAGTTGACCGGAATCAGGGTGCATGTCCAGGGTGCCGCCCTGCTCGCGGGCGCCACGGTTGGCGTCCATGTCGTACACGGTGACGTCGATGCCGTGCCGCTGCAGGACACGGGCGCAGGTAAGGCCGCCGGGTCCGGCACCGACGATCGCGATGTCGGTGATGGGAGTGGTGTTCATGGGGATGCTCCGTTCTTGGGGACGTGACGGTCTGCCGGGGCCAGGCGGTCACCCTCGACTTCGGGTTCACCCTCGACTTCGGCTTGGGCGTCACCCTCGGCCTCGGGTTCGGGTTCGGCGCGGAGGCAGTGGCGCGCGGCTGCCGCTCCAAGAAAGCACAGTCGCTCAATAAGTGCAACGAGTACACTTTTGGAGCTGAGCAACTCAAGGGTAGTGTTGAGTCATGACCGAGACGTCCACGGAGCGAGCGCCGATGGGGCGCCGCGAGCGCAAGAAGGCTGCCACCCGCCAGGCCCTGGCCGATGCCGCCCTGAGCCTGTTCCTCGAGCACGGCTACGAGCACGTCGGCATTCGCGAGGTCGCCGAAGCGGCGGACGTCTCCACCACCACGCTGTTCAAGCACTTCCCGGTCAAGGAGGCCCTCGTCTTCGACGAGGACGCCGACCAGGAGACCCGCCTCCTCGCTGCCGTACACAACCGGCCCGAAGGGCAGTCCATCCCGGCGGCCCTGCGCGAGCACGCTCTGCGTCACCGGGTCGGCGCCGACGACAGCGATGCCCGCTTTGCCGCGTTCATCGCACTCGTGGAGAGCACCCCGGCTCTACGTGACTACGGCCAGCGCATGTGGCTGCGCCACGAGACCGCTCTCGCACACGCGATCGCCGAGGAGATCGGCGCCCCCGCCGACGATGCGGCCTGCGCCGCGCTTGCCCACTTTGCCCTCGAAGCCCCCCGCGCCGCCCGCGGGCAAGGCGACGCCCGCGAAGCCCTCACCCGCGCCTTCGACCTCCTCGAACACGGCTGGAAACCCCATCAGCCATGACACCTGACGGCATCGCACACCCCCACCACCGCGCCGGGCAGCGCGAAGGCGCACCTGCACGAGGCTGCCGACCTGATCCACCATTGGATCGCGCCCCCGTGCCGACGTGCTACGTGTGCGACTGGCGGGCGACCGCCACCTCGGTGGGCCGGGCGCGCACGCGCATCCTCTCTCCCTGGGGGCCGAACATGTGGAGGATCTCGACCGGCCGATCGCCGACAGGGCCGAACCAGTGCGGCTCGTGGGTGTCGAACTCGGCTGCCTCGCCCGGGCGAAGCGTGACATCGTTCTCACCGAGGACCAGCCGCAGGTCGCCGGCGAGGACGTAGAGCCACTCGTAGCCGGCGTGGGTGACGAGCTTCGGCTTGCGTGGCGCGATGACCTGTTTGAAGACCTGCAGGCGCCCCGGGTACTGGGTCAAGGGCACGACAACGCTGCCGTTGCGGTGCCGTTGCGGCGCGAGATGGACACGCGGGTCACCACTGGCCGGTGCGGCGATGATCTGGTCGAGAGCGACACGGTGCGCCCGGGCCAGTGGGACGAGGAGTTCGAGGGTCGGGCGCCGCTTGCCGGATTCGAGGCGCGACAGCGCGCTCACCGAAATGCCGGTCTCGGCCGACAGCGCCTCGAGGGTGATGCCACGGTCGCGGCGCAGTGAGCGCAGTCGGGGTCCGATGGCGGTGAGCATGCGGTCCAGGTCGTCGTCCACCGCCCCAGCTTCTCCCCCCATTTGCAGATACCGCAAATTTCAATGTGGCGCTGCCCTCGATCGGGTCCGGTCTGCACGTTCGGGACCCGCGCTCTGGAGTGGACGGTCGATGCCCACACTCTTGGCCTGGCGAGCTTTCTGATCTCCTCCGGTGCGATCGCCGATCGTGTGGGGCGATGCCGGGTGTTCGACGCGGTCAGCGGCCTGCCCGCGGACCGAGCAGGCGTCGCGGGCGGAGTCACCTCCACCGTCCGTCAGTTCGGAGCGGCGCTCGGGATCGCCGCCCCCAGGCCGAGCAGGCAACTCTTCAGCCCGCTCGCGCGAGTGGTCCAGGCCGAGACGCCCTGCGCATTCCCTGGCGGACTCCGCCGCGTTCAGCAAGGCCGGGCGGCGAGAGCGCCGCCCTCGACCTGGTCGTCGTCATCGACATCGCGCCGACCGAGACCGGCCGGCGGTGCCGATCAGCCCTCGGCCGACGCCTTCTTGATCGCTTCGCGGACGCGGGGGTACGTACCGCAGCGGCACACGTTCTCGATGCGGTCGATGTCGGCGTCCGTCGGGTGGGGCTTCTTCTTCAGCAGCGCCACCGCGGCCATGATCTGCCCCGGCTGGCAGAAGCCGCACTGCGCCACGTCGCAGTCGAGCCATGCCTTCTGCACCGGGTGCAGCTTTTCGCCGTCGGCCAGGCCCTCGATGGTGGTGACCCTACGGCTTGCGCAGTCCTCGACGGGGACGACGCAGGGCTGAATCTCCGCGCCGTCGAGGTGGCTGGTGCAGGCGCGGCAGACCCCCACACCGCAGCCGTACTTGGGGCCGGTGACGCCGAGCAGGTCGCGCAGCACCCACAGCAGCGGCATGTCGGACGGTGCCTCGACGGTGACCGGCTTCCCGTTGAGCACGAAGGAGTAGTGCGGCATCGCTACCCTCTCAGAAGTTGATCGGAAACCGGCGCGGCCGGGTACCGGTCGCGCGGGCGTAGGCATTGGCGACGGCTCCCGCCGCCGCCGGAACGCCGAGCTCTCCGGCACCGCCGGGGGCCTTGCGCGACGGCATGATGTGCGCCTCGAACCGCAATGGGCTGTGCCGCTGGCGCGCGTAGTGGAAGTCGGCGAAGCTGCCTTCGCGCACCGCGCCCCGGTCGATGTGGAGGCCGGCCTGCAAAATCGTGGAGATTCCGTCGATGGCGGTGCCCATGAGCTGGGCCTGAAGTCCTCGCGGATTGACGGCCGTTCCGACATCGGCTGCCATCACCACCTTGACCACCCGAGGGTGGTGCGGGTCGGTGACGTCGATCTCGGCCAGGCAGGCCACGCAGGAACCGTACTCCTCGTGAAGGGCCACGCCCTGCGCACGTCCCTTCGGCATGGGGCGGCCCCATTTGCCCGCGGAGGCGACCTTGTCGAGAACCGCCTTCGCTGCCTTGCTCCTGAGGGTGGCACGCCGGAACGCGACCGGGTCCTTGCCGAGGCTGTGGGCGACCTCGTCGACGATGATCTCCTCCGCGGTCCTCATCGTCCCCGAGTCCACGGAACGCCACGCGCCGAGAGGTATGGCCAGCTCGATCCCGCCCCCCTTCTGGTCAATGGCACCGAAGTTGTACAAGCCGCTGTCGCTGGGCATCGGTCCCGCCGAAACCTTGCGTGCGTCGACGTGGGCGGTGGTGGTCATACCGCCCTGAGGGCGTGGGCCCAGCGATTCGGAGGATTCGCCGACCGAGGCCATGGCATGGCTGAAGGCCACCACCCTTCCTCCCGCGTGGCTCGCCCGGATCCTGTGGTGGCTGGCCGGGCGCATCCGGCCGTGCCGAATGTCGTCGCTGCGGCTCCACATCAGCTTCACCGGCCGGCGTGCCGCCTTGGAGATCAGTGCTGCCTCAATCGCGGCGTCGTAGGCGAGCCGACGTCCGAACGAACCCCCGCCTCGAACGACATGGACGCGGACCGACGACTGCGGCAGTCCGACCGCCGAGGCGATGCTCGCCCGAGCGTCGCCCGGGGTCTGCGAGGAGAACCAGATCTCGGCACTGCGAGCCCGTACATCCGCGACCGCGGTGAGCACTTCCATCGGGGCATGGCTGACGAAGGCGAACTCGAACTCGCCCTCCACCTGCGCCGACCCGTGCGGCGGTGCGCCGAGCCGCGGGACGGCAGCCCGCAGCCGGGACCGGATGGCACGATCGGACAGCGGCGCGAGCGGGCCGGGGGCCCACTTGACCTTCAGTGCGTCCCTCGCCTTGAAGGCGTAGTGGAACGATTCCGCTACCACGGCCACACCATGGGCGGTTCTGACCACCGCCAGCACGCCAGGCATGGCCCGGGCCTCGGCATCGTCGACCGAGACGACCTTCCCCAGGACCGTCGGCGGGCGGGCCACCACGGTCGGCTTCGCTCCCGCCACCGCGAGGTCCCCGGCGTACTTCGCCTTGCCCGTGACCAGGTCCCGGCCGTCGATCCGGGGCGTCGGCCGCCCGATCACGCTGTGCTGGGAGGCCGGCTTGGGCTTGCTGGGCACGGCCGGAGTGTGGACCTGCGCGGCGGCCGCGGACAGGGACCCGAAGGTGGCGGTGCGCCCGTCCGGCGCGACCACCATGGTGTGCTTGGTGCGCAACGTCCGTGCGGGGACGTGCCACCGCCTGGCCGCCGCGGTGACCAGCTTGGCGCGTGCGACAGCGGCGAGCTCGCGGGCCGGGCCGTACAGCGAGCGCACCGAGTCGGAGCCACCGGTGAACTGATTTCCCTTGGCCCGGGCTCCCGCGAGGGGGATGTCGACGTCGGCAAGGCGGGCGTCCAACTCCTCGGCGATCATCATGGCGACCGCTGTGGTGATGCCCTGCCCGACCTCGGCACGCGGCAGCCGCACCACCACCCGGTTGGCCGCGGTGACCTCGAGAACCAGCATCTCGTCGTCGTCGCCGATCACGACGACATCGGACGGCTTGCGGAGGGCCGATTCCGGGTCCTCGCCGCGCTGCCCGCCTTCCGCCGCGACGCCGATACCGACCGGCGTCGCCACGGTCAGCGTGGACGCCGCCAACGCGTAGACGAGAATCCTGCGACGCGGCAACTCCTGCCGCCGCACACCGTCCCCGGGACCGCTGCCGGGGGTGGGAGAAGAACCGTCCACCAGACACTCCTCGGGGTCGCTGCCTCGGACCTGGCCATGCCGGTCCGTTCACGTCGTATGACGTAGCGATCCCCGTCGCGGTTGTCGCTCCGCGGGAGTCATTGCGAGTCGGCTGGTTCAGGAGGTGCCGCGGAAGTCGACACCCTTGGTCTCGACCGTGCCGGCCGTCCGCCCCGGTGCCGTCTGGTAGGTCCAGTACAGGTTCGTGTGCGCGATGACCTGGTCGGGCGGCGGCGCCCCCCAAGCCGACTGGTCCTCCGTCGTGTGGGCGTCGCTGACGAGGGTCGTGTCGTACCCCCTGACAAGAGCGCCGTGCAGTGTCGAGCGGACGCACGCATCGGTCTGTGCGCCCACGACGACCAGTCGTCCGACACCGAGGCCGGCCAGCACGGTCTCGAGGGTGGTCTCCTCGAAGGAGTCGCCGTAGGTCTTCTCGACGAGCGGCTCGGTGTCGCCCGGAGTCAGCTCGGGGACGATCCGCCAGCCCTCGCTCCCCTTGGCAAGGCCCTCGTCGCAGTGCTGGACCCAGACCACGGGGATCCGTTCCTGCCGCGCCCTCTCGACGAGGCTGCCGATGTTCGCGACGACCGCGTCGCGCTCGTGCGCTCCTTCGACGACGCCGTTCTGCACGTCAACGACGAGAAGTGCGGTGTTCGGCCGGTTCTCGAGCGTGGCCATGGACTCGTCTCCCCTTACTCACTGAGCTCCTGTGTTCAGCCACCGTAGAGGACGAAGCACAGCCGACGGCAGAGCTCGGGGCGGCCACCGAGACCTTGTGCGCAGCGCGCCGATCCCGCTTGGGGCGCAACCGCCTTCGGACGGCCTGCTTCTCCGCATCGCTCATGCCAGGGCTCCTCACGCTCGAGCAGGGCCGGCGCCCGGCCACTGACCGGCGGTGCTCGGCGGGACCGGGGCCCAACGCCCGATCAGGGTGGACAGGACCACCGAGGTCACGGTGTCGCGCACTCCCGGAAGGGCGCTGATCTCGGACCAGATCTCCTGTATGCGGTCGGGCCTGGCGGTTTCCACGCGAAGCACCAGGTCCAGTTCGCCGCTCATGACATCGCAGGTGACGATGTCGGGCATCCTCCTGAGAGCCATGATGACGTCCCCGCCCCGCACCCTGTCGTGCCGGTGGACGAAGATCATCGCAGCGACCGGGGCGGCGGCGCGATCGCCCTCTCCGGGGACGATCGTGTACCCCTGGATGTGTCCGTCCCTCTCGAGCCGCTCCACGCGCTGGCGCACGGCGTTGCGGGAGAGCAGCACGCGGTCGGCGAGTTCGGCGTGGGGGATGCGCGCGTTCCTGGTGAGTTCGTCCAGGATCTGTTTGTCGATGTCGTCCAGGGGTCGTCCGGCCACCGGTCCTCCCGCGCGGGTCGGTTTCACATGTCATGCCCGGCCGTCCGCGCCGGTCAGGCGAGTTGCAGAGCGTGGGCCACCCGGTCGGGGTCGGCACTGCTGGTAACGGGGGCGTGCCCGATGGACAGGCAGGTGTCGGGGTCCTTGAGCCCATTGCCGGTGACGGTGACGACGACGGTCCGGCCGCTTGTGACGCGCCCGGCCTCGTGCTCGGCGAGCAGTCCCGCGACGCCGGCCGCGGAGGCGGGCTCGACGAAGAGTCCTTCGGCGGTGGCCAGCATGCGGTGGGCGGCCAGGATCTGCTGGTCGGTCACCGCGGAGATGATCCCGCCCGACTGGTCCCGGGCGGCGAGCGCGCCGTCGCGGGAAGCGGGATCGCCGATGCGGATGGCGGTGGCGATGGTGTCCGGGCGCTCGACGACCGTGCCATTGACCAGGGGGGCGGCTCCGCAAGCCTGGAATCCGAACATACGAGGGGTGCGGGTGGATCGTCCGGCCTTGTTGTACGTGGTGTACCCGAGCCAGGTCGCGGTGATGTTGCCCGCGTTGCCGACGGGCAGGCAGTGGATGTCGGGGGCGTCGCCGAGTGCGTCGACGACCTCGAAAGCGACGGTCTGCTGCCCCGCGATCCGGTCCTCGTTGACGGAGTTGACCAGCGCCACCGGGTACTGCTCGGCCAGTCTGCGCGCGGCGCGCAGGCAGTCGTCGAAGTTGCCGTCGATCTCCACGATCCGCGCTCCGTGCACGACGGCCTGGGCGAGCTTGCCGACGGCGATGTTGCCCCGAGGCACCAGCACCGCCGCGGTGGCCCCGGCGCGGGCGGCGTAGGCCGCGGCCGAGGCGCTGGTGTTCCCCGTGGAAGCGCAGACGAAGACCGAGGCACCGGCTTCGACGGCCCTGCTCACCGCGACGGTCATCCCCCGGTCCTTGAAGGAGCCGGAGGGGTTGGCGCCCTCGACCTTGAGCCATACCTCGCAGCCGGTGACCCGTGAGAGTTCACGGGAACGCACGAGCGGCGTATTGCCCTCGTTGAGCGTGATCACGGGGGTGTCATCGGTCACCGGAAGCCACTGGCGGTACTCCTCGATCAACCCTCGCCAATGCGCGGTGGAGCGGGTGGTGGTCATGTGGTGATCCAATCCGAGTGGGTGGGACCGGCCGTGCCGGTGCCCGGTCGAGACCCTGATGGCTTGCGGCGCCCCAGCCGTGGTGGGTGTGAGGACGGGTGGCTGAGCGAGTGGGACGCTCGGGGCTGGGTGCCTCGGGGCCGCCCGGCCGTGGGCGTTGTCTCCGCTCGCGGCCACTCCCCCGGCCTCCGGCTCGATCCAATCGTTACATTGACTCCCCACTTTTCGCAATGGCGGAACAAACGTTAAGCTGCCCGTAACGTTCGTTACACCCGGTGCCACATCCGGCCGGCTGTGTAACATGAGGCCTGTGGCAGAGGGGCCGATCGCGGAGAGACTCACCGAGGCGTACAGCGCACTCCCGGAGGGAGAACGCGCGATCGTCCGTGTGCTCCTCGACGACTATCCGTACGCCGCTCTCGAATCGCTGCGGTCACTGGCCGCCCGGGCCTCGGTCAGTCCGCCGACCGCCACCCGGCTCTTCGCCCGGCTGGGGTGGGACGGATACGCGGACTTCCAGAAGGCGATCCGCTCCGAAGCGCGCGAGGAGGACCGTTCGCGGCTGCGGCAATTCGTCTCGGGCGGCAGCGCCGCACCATCCACCTTCGAGCAGGCAGCGGACACCCTCCGGAGCGGGCTGAGCGGCACACTCGGCTCGGTCAGCGAGCCGGTGCTGACAGCCGTGGCCGAGCTGTTGATGGGCTCCGGCGCGGTGTGGACGATCGGCGGGCCGCTCAGCGAGCTGGCCGCCGAATACCTCGCGCGCCAGCTGGCCGGCCTTCGCCCGGGTGTCTCCCGGGTTCCCGGACCGCCCCAGGCCCGGGCCCGTACCATGGTCGACATCGGTCCCCGCCACACGATCGTGGCGTACGACTTCCGCCGCTACAGCGCCGCGACGGCTCGGTTCGTTGCCGAGGCCCGCAAACGTGGCGCCCACGTCGTGCTGGTCACCGACGCCTGGGATGCCCCGCCGGCCCCGCATGCGGACCACTTGATCGCCCTGCCGCGCGAAGCCGCCGGGCCGATCGCTCCGCTGACCTACGAGATCGCGGTCACCGAACTGGTCCTGGTCGGGTGTGCCGGCGCCGCGCCGGGATCGGCCGACAGGCTCGACGAGGTGGAAGCCCTCACGCACACCCTGGGGTAGGAGCCCCGCCCCCCTGGCTCACCACCGGTCCCCGATCAGGCACTGGTCGATCTGCTCGGCACATGGCCGAATCGGCCACACAGTCGAACGGATCGGCAGGCGCGGGAGGGGGTTGTCATGAGCGAGCATCGTCACGTCACTCCAGAGGGGGATACGGCTCATGACGTGTTACAACCTGGCGCTCATCGGTTTCGGCGGTGTGAGCCGAGCTTTTCTCGAACTGCTGGAAAAGCGCAACGACGAACTCCTCGAGCAATTCGGCTTCCGCTTGCGAGTCGTGGCCATAACGGATCTACGACTCGGCTCCATCGTCGCGGAGGAAGGGGTTGATGTCCCCGACGTACTCGCGGCCGACCCCGGCAACGGGGGCTTTCGCCGGCTGGGAGGAAGCACCGACGCCCGGAACAAATGGATCATTCACCATGTACCGGCAGACATCGTCGTCGAGGCCACATTCACGAACCCGCTGGACGGCGAGCCGGCCCTGTCGCACTGCCGGTGGGCGCTGAGGTCGGGGAAGCACCTCGTCACCACCAACAAGGGGCCGGTGGCGCTGGCCGCTGCCGAGCTCAAGGCGCTGGCTGCCCAGCAGGGCGTCGCATTCGAGTTCGAGGGCGCGGTGATGAGCGGAACACCGGTCATCCGCCTGGCCGAGCGCATGTTCGGCGGGCTGGAAATCCAGGGATTCGAAGGAATCCTCAATGGCACCTCCAATTTCGTCCTCGGCCGGATGGAGTCCGGACTCGACCTCGGCGCGGCCGTGCGCGAGGCCCGGTCTCTGGGATACGCGGAGGCCGATCCCACCGCCGACCTGGAGGGCCACGACGTGCGGCTTAAGGTGGCCGTCCTCGCCAACGAACTGCTGGGCGGCGCACTCGCTCCGGACGACGTGGCGACCACCGGCATCACCGCCCTGACGCCCGCGGACACCGCGAAGGCCGCCGAGCAGGGGCTGCGCTGGAAGCTCGTGGGTTCGGCGCGCCGGACACCCGGCGGGGGCATCAGCGCGCAGGTGGCCCCGAGGGCTCTGCCGTTGAACCATCACCTGGCCGGTGTCTCGGGGGCCGCCAACGCGGTGTCCTTCGACACAGATCTGCTGGGACCCGTGACGGTCTCGGGACCGGGGGCGGGCCGGGTCGAGACGGCGTACGCGCTGCTGTCGGACGTCATCGCCATCCATGAATCCAGAACACGCTGAGCACGCGTCCGCGGACGGCGGTCCGCGGTCCGCGGTCCGCGCAGCAGGCACGGCAGGCACGGCAGGCACGGCAGGCAAGCCCGGAAAGGACCCCTCGAATGACCCGGACCACCGCGGTGCTCAACCCGTTCACCGGAGATCTGGTGGGCACAGTACCGGCCATGGAGGCCGACGACATCGACGTCGTGGTCATGCGGGCCGAGGTCGGCGCGGCGTACAGCGGAAGCACCCCGCGGCACCGTCGGGCGTCGACTCTGGAAGCCGCGGCGGCGCTCGTCGGTGAGAGGTCGCAGGAGTTCGCCCGCCTGGTCGTCGAAGAGTCGGGCAAGACGATCCGGCAGGCCCGCAAGGAGGTGGCCCGCTGTGTGAACACCCTCAGACTCTCGGCGGAGGAGGCCCGCAGGAACACCGGCGAACTGGTCCCCTTCACCGCCTTCCCCGGTTCGGAGAACCGGCGGGGCTGGTTCACTCGCGAGCCGCTGGGGGTCATCGCGGCCATCACCCCGTACAACGACCCGCTGAACCTGGTCGCCCACAAGCTCGGTCCGGCCATCGCCGGTGGCAACTCCGTCATCGCCAAGCCGTCCGACCTCGCGCCGCTCTCGGCCGTCCGACTCGTCGACACACTGATCGAGGCGGGCCTGCCGCCCGAGGTGGTCACAGTGGCGACCGGTGGTCCGGATCTGGGTGAGGCGATCGTGCGTGCTCGCGAGGTGCGCATGGTGTCGTTCACCGGCGGTTTCACCACCGGCGAGAGCATCGCCAGGACCGCCGGCCTGAAGCGGCTCGCGATGGACCTGGGCGGCAACGCACCGGTCATCGTGATGGCGGACAGCGACATCGGTGAGGCCGTGCGGGCGTGTGTCTCCGGAGCGTTCTGGGCCGCCGGTCAGAACTGCGTCGGCACCCAACGGATTTTGGTCGAGCACTCGGTGATGGACCGGTTCCGTGCGCAGTTCCTGCGGGCCACCCGCCGTCTGCGCGTGGGCGATCCACTCGATGAGGCAACGGACGTGGGGCCGATGATCACCGAACTCCACGCCAAGCGGGCCGAGTCGGCGGTCGGCGAGGCCCTGACCGCCGGAGCCGGCCTGCTGTGCGGCAACGACCGGACCGGATCCCTGTACTCCCCCACTGTCCTGGAGGACGTGCCCGAGCACTGCGCAGTGTGGGCGGAGGAGACGTTCGCCCCGATCGTCGCTCTGCGCGGGTTCCATGACCTGGAAGAGGCGCTCTCGGTGGCGAACCAGACCGAGTACAGCCTGCACGCGGGCATCTTCACATCGAGGCTGCACGACGCGCTGGAGTTGGCCGAGCGCATCGACGCGTCGGGCGTCATGGTCAACGACTCGTCCGACTACCGCCTCGACGCCATGCCGTTCGGCGGGTTCAAATACGGCAGCATGGGTCGCGAGGGAGTGCGCTTCGCCTACGAGGAGATGACGCAACCGAAGGTGGTGTGCTTCAACCGCTGAGCCCGGCGCACCAATCGCGCACCGCCTCCGAGGGGCTGCGACCCATCGCGTGGCTGATCGAGGACCTCCGCTGCCGTCGGGGCTCGTGGACTGCCGGCGTCTCCCATACCGGCAAGCGCACACCCCATTCCCCAACGAGCGGCATCGCGCGGTTCCTGACGGGCCGTCGAACGCTTACCGTCATTCGGAGGGGGTGCCCATGGAGGCGGCGAATCTCGCGTCGTTGGTGGTGCAGGTGATGTCCGGGGCGGCGACGGCGGCAGGCAACGGGGTCGGTCAGGCGGTGTCCGATCTGGTCCGTGAACGGCTCGGCCGCTCCGAGCAGGGCAGGGCGGCCTTGGCGGGATCCGACGCCGCCCCCGCGGATCCGACAGCGGCGCAGGGCTTACGGACGGCCCTTCAGGACGCGCTGGCGGCCGACACGGAATTCGCCGGTCTGGTCGCCGCCGCCCTGGCGGGTCCTGCGCCGAGCGGAGCGCCCCCTGTGCCGCCCGGCCACACCACGGGAAGCGTGGTGATCGGTGGCAGCAGCCTGCGCGGCAGCCAGATCTCCCTGGGGCCGCTGACCATCTCGAACACACGCAGCGGCCGCGGCCTGCTGGTGGCCCTGGCCTCGCTCTTCGTCGCGCTGGTGGCGCTGGCCACCTACGGCGGCGTGCACATGATCGGTGGGGGCGACACCCCGGGCGCGGCGCCCGGGACGAGGGCGAGGGACGGAGGTCTGCCCGGCGGGGTGCAGGACGCCACCGGAGACGGCGGGGGCGGCGGAGGCGGGGGCAAGCAGGTGACGCTGACGAGGGCCGAACAGGTCAAGGCGGTTCTGCCGGACCTGCGCAGCATGCCTTCGGGGTGGACCCTGGACACCGGGCCCGATGTGGAATCGGCGCGAGGGTGCTCGAAGGCCAACTGCGAGGGAATGCTCTTCGGCGGCGGCGTCCAGTACACCGAGCCGGGGAACGTCGACAAGGCCGAATTCGGAGTCGCGGCGTATTCCAGTGCCAAGAAGGCCGCCGCCGGGTATGACGTGATCGTCAGGCAGAACCATGGCAGACCGGTGTCGCTGCCGGCCATCGGTGACCGCAGCAGCGCGGTCGAGTCGGTTTCCGAAGCCAAGTTCGAGACATTCGTCCTGGTGGGCAGCGTCGTGGTCGGCGTCGAGGGGCAGGGCAGCACCAGCACGGGGGGCGCGGGCGGAGGCTTCGATCCCGCGACCCTTGAGGCCATGACCCGCATGATCGCCGAGCGCGCCCAGCAGGCCCAGAACGGCCGGACCCCGGCGGCTTCCGTCAACGTCCCCTGACAGGGAGGGCGTGTATGTGAACGGGGCCGGACTCTGCTCCAGCGTCTTGACCCACGCGTGGTTGGGCCGGAACAGCCACTGCCGGCCACTCAGGTCTTCGCATCGCCGCAACGTGGTGAGGTCACCCGCAGATCGCGGCCCAACTGCCGCTCGCCCGCGTAGCGGAAGCCCTGTGCCTGGCCGAGTCCGGCACAGTCACCGTCACCGGCACCGTCACCGTCACCGGCACCGGCAAGGTGGTGCTGACGCCGTAGGAGTGCCGCCTCCCCGACGTCCGTTTCACCACGAAGGGGTGCGGGGCCCGCACCCCGCACCGCAGCTCGCTCACAAGCCATGCGTTACGGGCTATTGACGTGGAGTGACATGCGCGAGCATTCTTTGAGGTGCGCGCCGGGCGAATGGGGCAAATGGGCGCGCGAGGGGGGAGAGGTGGGGTGACGCGCGCTGCCGCGTGGCAACGCCGTCACGTTGATGTTCAGCGCGCCCGGCCGGTCGGCCCGCGCTCCCCGTTCCGTGTCTCGTCTCGTACCGCACCTCGCCGTTCGCGGCAGGCGTGCGGAGCGCGCCTGCGCCCGGCGGCCGCACACACTCGCGCACATCCACAAGGAGCTGGTACGCATGCTGACGCCCACCCCGCATACCTGGCCCGCCTCCTGGGAGCAGGAGATCTTATTGATCACCTGTGGGACGAACGGCCTCGGACCCGACAACTCACTCATCAAAGCGCTCCTCAAAGGGGACGGGCCGACCCAGCCATTCGCCGATGCGTCCAAGGAGTTGGTGGTCAGCCTGCTCGATCCCGCCCTGCCCGCCAGCCACGCCAAGGCCGTCCTGCTGCGCCTGTGCTACGCGGTCGCCGACAACAAGAGGCTCCAGGCCATCCCGGACGAGGTGAAGACCAACGGCTCGTTCGTCCCCCCGGGGCTCAACGTGGCCAACTACACCGCGGTCCTGGAGCTCATCGCCGCCAAGGCCCTGTGGCTGGCGGGGCACCAGCAGTTCCTGCCGTGGCCGTTCAACGAGACCAAGTTGAAGCCGGACTTCTGCATCGCGGGGCACTCTCCTGACGCGTCCGGACACACCGCGGGGACCTTCTACGACAAGTGCAGCCTGGTGGGCGACAGTCTCAAGGTGAGCGGGGTCAAAACCCTCGCCGAGCTGCCCACGGGTCTCCTCGGCGGCGTCACCGAGAAACTGGCCGCCTACCCCACCAAGGACGTCATCGTCGTCCTGGACGCCTGTGACAACCCCTGTCTGTGGGCGGGACAGCACGTTGCCCAGTTCGACCGGGCCGCCGTCATGCGCGACTTCGCCACACAGGTCGCCGGACTCAGGAACGAGGTCAAGAAGCGTCTCGTCTCCGTCTACGTCATCCTGCCGGACTGGTCGGTGAACCAGTTGGTGGTCCAGCAGTGATGTGACACGGGCCGGCCCCCACCGGGGGCGCCGTTGGGTGTGCGGGTGCCGCGATGTGGATCCGCACACCCCCGGGCCCGCACGAAGGCGCAACGTGCGGTAGGGGTATTCTGGTCCTTTCGTGACAGCGTGCCGGCTACCCCACAGGCGACAGTGACTCCTTTCGAGCCCGGCGGCCCCGCCGACCGCGCGGCAGCCATCGAATTGCTGGTACGTGCGCGCGGACTCCTCATCCCCGCGCTGCGCGAGTGGACCTGTCGACTTCCCTCGGCGATCGCGCCGTTGGCCGACTACCACTTCGGATGGCGGGACGAGCACGGACACCCCGCGACACACGGCCCGGCGGGGAAATCGGCTCGCCCGGCACTGGCCTTCACCTGTGCCGAGGCCGTGGGTGGCACGGCCGAACAGGCCCTTGCCGCCGCTGTGGCCGTGGAGCTGACGCACAACTCGTGCCTCATCCATGACGACGTCATCGACCAGGACCGGCTGCGCCACCACCGCCCCACGGTCTGGGCCGCCTTCGGCGTGGCCTCCGCCGTCCTGCTCGGGGACGCCCTGCTCGCCCTGGCACACCAGGTGGTCGCCGAGCCCGGCGACGGTCTCGCCGCCCGCTCCAGCGCCGTTCTGGCTGAGGCGGTGCTGGAGATGGCTCAGGGCGAGGCCGACGACGTGGCCTTCGAGCGGCGCGGCAGCGTCACCGTCGCCGAATACCGCGCCATGGCCGAGGCCAAGACCGGAGCCGGCCTGGGAGTGGCCTGCTACCTGGGAGCCCTCGCCGGAGGTGCCGAGCACGACCGGGCGCGCCGACTGGAACAGTTCGGCCGCGCCATGGGAGTGGCGGGCCAGATCACCGATGATCTGCTCGGGATATTCGGCGAGACGACGCGAACCGGCAAGCCGGTCGGCGCGGACATCGCCGCCCGGAAGAAGTCCTACCCCGTCCTGGCAGCACTGGCCGACGGCAGCGCCGCCGGTCGGCGGCTGGCCGAACTGTACGCTCAGCGCACGCCGCTGGACCCGGCACAGGTCCAGAAGGCCACAGCACTGGTCGACGAAGCCGGCGGCCGCCTCGCAGCCGCCCGGGCGGCGCGGGCCGAGCTGGAGGCGGCGCTCGATGCACTGTCCGCCGGCCGCCCAGGCCCCTCCGCCAAGCGGCAACTGGCCGCCCTGGCCCACCTGGCCGTGCACCGCGATGCCTGAGCCTGGTGCCGCCCGAGGCACGGCGGGAAGGCCGCGCCGCGGTTGTCAGCGCTCGCGCAATTCGTGGTAGGCCTTGGAGACTTCGGCCGAGGACAGGGCCCGGCGATGGACGCGTACGTCGCCCAGTCCACCGGCCAGCTCGCCGATCGGCGCACCCGCCCACAGGGCACGCCCGGCAGCGAACGCGCCCGCGGCCCGCCAGTCGCCGGTGTGGGACGCGACGCCCTCCAGCCCGCCGTTGACTAGAGGCGCAATTGGTTGTCGGCGTCCTGGTGGACGCCGGTGAGATGGACCCATGTCCGCGGTCGGGCCGGACACCGCGACAAGGCCTGGTCCAGATGGCCGCGGGCGCGGTCGGAGGGGTACATGCCCATCGTCCACCGTTCTCCGACGGGCGAGTACCCCAGGGAGAAGCCGCTGATCTCGTGGCCGTCCTGGCTCACCGCGGCCTGCGGCCGGTAGGGATCGTCCAGAAAGACCCAGGCCGAGACGGTGAAACTGCGGTCCGTGGCCACCACTTCGTCGGGCCCTTCGGCATACTGCCGGAACCCGTCGAGGATCAGGACGCGGTCTCCGCGCCCCACGCGCTGGGCACCGTCGACAAGCCTTCCCGCGTTTCCCCGCTTGGAGCTGTCGAGCACCGGCTTGTCCGAGGACTCATTGAACCGCCAGTCCAGAACCGGCACGTTTCCGGAAGGGACCGAGTGGCCGGGCCGCGGCGTGTCCCGGGAGGTTTCCGGGCTTGACGGGTGGGTCCTGGGCGGCGAGGTACTGGGCACAGGGGTCTTCCCGGCTGTGGGGGTGGGGCGGGCCGTCGCGGTGGCGGTGGCAGTCGTGCCGGTGGCGGCGCTGTTCGCCGGGCGCGGCAGGCGGTGCTGCCCGCCGCCGGAGGGGCCGCCGTCCTCCCACGGGAACACATCGACGATGGAGGCCCCGGCCCCAGCCACCAGCACGGCGGCGAACGCGGCCCACGCCGCCGACCGCCATGTCCGTTCACGTGGCGCCACGCCGGAAACGGCCTGCGCGCGGTGTTCGGCCTGACGGTTGTGGCGTGCCGTCAGGTATGGCGCAGCGCCCCACGGCAGCATCGCTTCCGCCAGCAGCTCGCCCGGGCACTGCCGCATCCGCGTGAGGTCGTCCAAGGCCCGTGAACAGTGGGGGCAGTTCGCCACATGCCCTCCCAGACCGGCCGACGCCGACGCATCCGACCAGTACGCCGCGGCGTCGACCAGCCTGCTGTAGCGCCGGCACCCGTCGTCACCAACGCGTTCCGGGTACGAACGCACATACGCCGCCCGCCAGGCCGCGAGGGCGGCGTGCGCGGCACGGGCCACCGAGGACTCGGCGATTCCGAGCAGCGAACTCAGCTGCGCCTCGCCGTCGTGCTCCACCTCGTTCTGCCACAGGACCACGCGCTTGCGCGCCGGCAGCGCCTGGAAGGCACGCGCCACCGGGGAGCGGCCGCGCAGGGTATCCACGTCGAGGCCGCGGCCCCTTTCCACGACGTCCTCGAGCCAGTCGGCAAGGCCGGACGCGAGCTCATGGCGGCAGTCGCCGTCGGCCCTGTCCGCCGCGATCTGCAGGACGAGTCCCAGCAGACGGGGCCGCCGGGCGATCCGGCCCAAGCCGTTGAGGGTGTGGAGAGCCCGGCTCAGGGTCATGGCGGCCAGGTCCTCGGCGGTCTTCTCGTCACGGGCGCAGACGCGGGCGTAGTCGAGGACCGCGGGTCCGTGCCTGCGCCGCAGTACCTTCGCGGCCTCTGTCGACTGCGCTGCCTCGGCGGACTGTGCCGGTCCTCCTGCGGCGGGAGTGGACGAACCGATCCTGGCCACGTGAGTCGACTCCTTCTCCGGCTTCACTCCGAACGGGGGTGGCTCGGCATGTGCGGCGCCTGCCCTGGCAGGGCGTCGGCCATCAGCGGAGAAGGGGCGCGGACCGCCTTCCCCGGACCGGCGTCCATGTGCCCGGGTAATCCGATCCTGATCCGGTGCCTGGGCAGGAGTTTCCTGACGGACAGGGGCGGCAGACGGGTGGCCGCGTGCTCACCGGCCGTTTCGCTGTAGACGCTCTCGGCACGCGTATCGGGCGGCGGCACGAGGGCGGTCACCACCTTCCCGGTGGGAAGTGCCTTGGCGACGGTCCAATGGCAGGCGAGGGTACTCACGATCAGCGACAGGCCCATGCCGCCCTCGGGTGCCGGTTCGGCGTCGGTCTGCCGCGCTTGGGGCATCCCCTCCCCGGCGTCGTACACAGCGATCATGAGCCCTTGGCGCTGGAGTGCGAGAAGGACATGGATGGGAGCGCCGCCATGGGTGACGGCGTTGGTGACGAGTTCGGTCATCACCAGGCAACTCACATCCGCGGTTGCCTCCGCCTTCCACTCCTCCAAAACGGCACGGCAGGCTGCGCGCACCACGGGGACAGCGGCCGGGTCGGCCGGCATGAGCCACGCGGCAGCCCTGGCCGGCGGGAACGACGGCGGTGGAACCCGAAGCGGCTCAGGAGGCGCGATTCCGGTGAGCAGGTGGCGAGCGAGGCAGGTACTGGAAGCGGTCCTCATCGAAATGTCCTGTTCCGCCTCACCGTGGTGGGAGGCCGATGCGCTGGATAGGGAATGGTCGCGATGCCAGCGGGTGGGCGCCTCGCCCACCCGCTGACGGGCGATGAGTCGGTGCGTGTTCGGGCCGCTACTTCACCTTGACCGCGTCCCAGGCCTGGGCGACGGTCCTGGCCTCCGTGCTGTCCTGTCCGAACAGGTCGGCGGCGGCTTTCAGGCTGCCCTCGCGGGCGTTGGCGAAGTCGGTGTTGGAGGTGAAGTACGTGGTCAGGGCCCGGTACCAGATCTTCTCGGCGGCCTCATTGCCGAGGCCCTTGACCTTGGAGTTGTCACACGTCGGGCTGTCGCCGAACTTGGACTTCCCGCTGCCGACGGCGAGCAGGTAGAAGAAGTGGTTGGAGATGGCCGCCCCGATGTGCTCGTCCTTCTGGCCGATGTCGGGCGAGTAGCAGTCGGGCGACTCCCCGTCCTTGGACGGACGGTCCATCCAGCGACCGCCGCCGGGGACCGCGGCCTCGCCGATCGTGTAGTCCGGCGGGTCCTGGGGGTTGTTGGTGAAGAACTCGGTCATGGTGCCGAAGATGTCGCTGGTGGACTCATTGAGCGCACTTGGCTCGCCCTGCCCGGACAGGGCGTTGTTCGACAGCGAGACGAGGTGCGTCATCTCGTGGGCGACGATGTCCAGTTGGGTCATCGACTTGGCCTTCTGCCCGTCGCCGTCGCCGAAGAGGGCGCAGAAGCAGTTGGGATCGGCGAAGGCATTGGCGAGCCCCTGCCCGTAATGCGCGAACAGGGTCGGCCCCCTGCCGTCACCGCCGAAGCCGTTGCGCTTGAACTTCTGCTGGAAGTAGTCCCATGCCTGCTCGGCTCCATGGTGGAGGTCGGCCGCCGCGGAGGAGCGGTCGTCCTCGCTGCCCGACCCGAAGGTGTTCGTCTCGCTGACGAAGGGGGTTCCTTGGACCGGCAGTTGGCCACCGGGGGCTCCCGGCCCACCAGGTCCACCAGGTCCGCCAGGTCCGCCAGGTCCGCCAGGTCCACCGGAACCACCGGAACCACCGGGATCGCTGGGATCGCTGGGCCCACCGGATCCGTCGGAACCTCCGGTGCCGCTGCGCCGCGCGGCGCTCCCCTTCTTCTCGTCCGACCACTTGAGCTGCGCCGGGCTGCCGAAGCAGACGGGAACACCCTTGATGCACGCCTCGTCCGACCTCGGCTGGGCGCCGGACACCGGCCCCACCCCGCAGAACGGATCGAACGGATCACAGTCCCCGGGGTCACTGAAATCACCAGGATCACCGGGGTCCCCGAGGTCACCGGGATCGCCAGGATCACCAGGATCGCCGGGGTCACCGGGGTCACCGGGGTCACCAGGATCGCCGGGGTCACCAGGATCGCCAGGATCACCGGGGTCACCAGGATCACCGGGATCGCCAGGATCACCGGGATCGCAGAACGGATCGACCGGATCACAACCACCGGGGTCACCAGGATCACCGGGGTCGCCAGGATCACCGGGATCGCCGGGATCGCCAGGATCGCCGGGATCGCCGGGATCGCAGAACGGATCGACCGGATCACAACCACCGGGGTCACCAGGATCACCGGGGTCACCGGGGTCACCGGGGTCACCGGGGTCACCGGGGTCACCGGGGTCACCGGGGTCACCAGGATCACCGGGGTCACCGGGGTCACCGGAACCACCCGAACCACCCGAACCAGAGCCACCATTGGAACCACCAGGGTCACCAGGACCACCGGAGCCGCCACCGGAACCACCACCGGAGCCACCACTGGAACCACCAGGGTCACCAGGACCACCGGAACCACCACTGGAACCACCACTGGAACCACCACTGGAACCACCAGGGTCACCAGGACCACCGGAACCACCACCGGAGCCACCACTGGAACCACCAGGGTCACCAGGACCACCGGACCCGCCCGGGCCTTGCTGGCAGGAGGGGTCGCCCTGGATGCACTGGTTGTTCGCGTCCAGGGTGGTGAGCCCACCCCGTTTCGCGTCGATGAGTTCGAAGCCCTTGCCCTGTTTGGCCGCGCTGGTCTCGAGCTTCACCTCTCCGCTGTACAGCGTCTTGCCCGTGCCCTCCTCGTCCATGTACCTGTCGCGCGAGCCAAGGACCTTGCCGTTGCCCGCGTCGACGAACGTGTGCACCTCGGCGGGCGCGCCGTCCCCGTGCTGGGCACGTACCACGTTCTCGTAGGCCAGCAACGGGGCCGACCCGCCGTTCGTCCATATGACCAGTCGGCTGCCCGCACGGGCTTGCTTCTCCGCCTTCCTGGAGGCACCGGCCTTCTTGGCGTCCTTGCCCTTCGGCGCCTTCTCGGACACCGGCGTGTGGGCGAAGGTGCGCTTCCACGCGTCCTCGCGGGAGAGCCTCGGCCTGACCGGCAGGTCGGGTGCGGCGGTGAGCGTCTGGCTGGTGCCCTTGAGCTGCCCGCTCCTGCGCAGGTGGAGGACGAGGTCGCCGCCGATGACCGGCAGCCCCTGGTAGTAGCGGTCCAGCCGGACATGGCGGCCGCCGTCGTCGTCCTCGCTGATGCCAAGGATTCGGAAGCTCTGACCCTTCCGGTAGTGCGTCCGTTCCGGGTTCTCCTTCAGCGCTTCGTAGGCCAGTCCCCGGATGTCCCGCGGCCGTTGCTCATTGGCCGCCGCGGTGACCCGGATGACCACAAGGCCGGCCGCGACCAGGGCGAGCACGCCCATGAGCGACAGCAGCCTGTTGAGGGATGGTGGTCGTCGCCGTCTCATCAGCTCTCCTTGCGTGATCGGGCTTTCCGGACGCGGAGAAGTCAAGTTGCAACGAAAGTCGGCCGGATCACCCCGGAGAAGGAAGGGGAGGTCAACGAACGGCGTGGCGAAAGCCGTGGACGGCACACCGTGGCGCTCCACGGTGTGCCGTCCAGACCGGCAGGTGTCAGATGCGGGGCTTGTCGCTACCGTCCTCGCAGCGGCGCGGGGCCAGCCCCGCGGAGTAGGCGAGGATGGCGGCCTGCACCCGGTTGGTGAGCCGCAGCAGGCGCAGGATCCGGCTGATGTGGACCTTGACCTGAGACTCCGTGAGATCCAGGCAGGCGCCTATTTCCGCGTTGGACTGGCCCTCGGCCAGCAGCGCCAGGATGTCCCTCTGCACCTCCGGAAGGGCACGAAGCCGCTCCTGCATACCGCGGGCCGGCAGCGACGAGGTGTGCCGCTGGATGAGGGAGCGGGTCATCGAGGGCGAGATGATGGCCTCGCCGCGGGCGACGACCTTGACCGCGCTGATCAGATCCTCGGGTTGGACGTCCTTGGTGAGGAATCCGTCCACCCCCGCTTCCAGCGCCGTGTAGAGGTACTCGTCGAGGGCGAACGAGGTGAGCATGATGACACGGGGAGGGTGTTCGAGGCGCAGCATCTCACGGGCGGCGACGAGTCCGTCATGAGGCATGTGGACGTCCACGATGGCGATGTCCGGACGATGTCGGCGAGCCGACTCGACGGCGTAGGTACCGTTGGCGGCCTCGTCCACGACCGTGATCTCGTCATCGGCTTCCAGTACCAGCCGGATGCTCTGCCGGGCCAGCGCCTCGTCGTCCGCGACCAGGGTCCTGATCATGAGGCGCCGCGGGAACGGGGGCACCGAGGGGGAAGCTCGCACAGACGTCGAAGCCGCCGTCCGGTGTGTCGAAGGTCCATAAGGTGCCGCCCACTTGGGCCACCCGCTCGCGCATCCCGGTGAGGCCGCGTCCGCCGTCCCGTTCGGACTCGATCGCCGGGAACGGCGAGGGCCCGTTGTGGACGCTGATCTCCAGACGCTGGTCGGCCGTCTCCACCGCCACCCGGACCTCGGCTCCGGGTGCGTGCCGGGACGCGTTCGACAGTGCTTCCTGGACCACTCGGTAAGCGGCCCGCAGTACGGCCGCGTCCGCTTCTTCGGGTTCTCCGTCGACCTGCCACGTTAGTGGTACGCCCGCGAGATGCGCCGCGTTCAGCATTTTCACGACCTGCGCGCCCCAGGTCCCGGAGCGCGATTCGCCGGCGCCCGGATCATCGCCCGCACTCGGCTCGCCGTCGGCTTCGGGGTCCGAGCGGAGCACCCCGAGCAGGTCCCGGAGCTCCTTCATGGCACGCCGCCCCAGGTCTCCCACGAGCCGGGCGCTTTTGCCTGTTTCGGACTCCCGACCGGCCTGGGCCTCCATCGCCCCGGCCCGCAGGATCATGAGCCCGAGGTAGTGGGTGACCACGTCGTGCATGTCCCCGGCGATCCGTGTGCGCTCCTCCAGCCGCGCGTTGCGGGAGATGAGTGCCTGCTCGCGCTGGAGCTGTTTCGCCTGGTCGTCGAGGGTGCTGATGAGCACCCTGTGCTTGCGGATCGTGATGCCCACCAGCACGGGAACGACGATCGTCGGGTTGACGTAGCCGAGTAGGAAGCCCTCGAGGTACAACGGCAGCGGCTCCGCGGGTCCACCGCCGCCCCACACGGCGGTGGTGGACCACAGCGCCCGGATCGGGATCGCGGCCGCCGCCAATGCGTAAGCGACTGCCCAGCGGTTGCGGCGCTGCACGACGAGTGTGTAGAGCCCGAACGGGAACGTGCTCGCGGGGCCGCCCAGCCAGATCACGGCCGTACAGACCGCCGCCACCGGCAGGGGGTGGCGGCGGCGGACCAGCAGGGCGAGGGCGGCCGCCACCTCCGCCACCGTGATGACCGCCATGTCCGCGCCCGTCGGAAGTTCGTCGGAGAAGTCGGGGTAGGCGGCGATCTGCAGCGGAATCAGCAGGAAGTGCAGAAGGAGGCTGTAGCCGATCGCGCCCGCCGCCAGCGACGCGTCAATGGCCACCGCCCGGCTGATCCTCGGCCGCGGGCGGGTCCTGCACCGCCGATGCTGCCCCGAGAGCGCCGGACGATCGCGCACGGCCGTGAGTGCCCTGCGTACGAACGCGGCGGGCCCGCCCTTGGCCCGGCGCGGCTTGCGAGAGGGCGTCCGGCCCCACAGGCCCCGGTTCACCGGGCGGTGGCGGAGACGGCGTCCGTCCCCGTCCTGCCGTCGGTCGGGCGGGCGCGCAGCGCCCGTCCCTTCGGACACCGCGCTGACACGCACTCCTGCCATGCGTCACGTCCTCTCCGGCGGATGCAAGGAACGCGGGGCATTCAACGGCGAACGAAAGACAGGGGGATCAGCCTCAAGGATGAGTTCTGCGGCGTATTCGCCACCCCGCACGCCGCGGCCAGCCACTTGGCGGTTCGGCCGTCGCGGAACGCCGGATGGCCTGAAAGCATTCTGGTGACAAGCCTCCTACCGGAAAGTAACCTCGATGGTGGACATCTACGGCGGGAGGAACGTGACGATGGCGTCGCAGCCGAGGGGGTTCTTCGAGCGGCTGGAAGCCGACAGATTCGCGCCCACCGAGTTCACCCGCGGACCGTGGGACCCCGACTCCCAGCACGCCGGACCACCCGCCGCTCTTCTCGGGCTGGCGGTGGAGCGGCGCCCCGGAGCCCGGGAGGACATGCGACTCGCCCGGATCACCTACGAGATCCTGCGACCGGTGCCGATCAAGCCACTGACCGTGACCACCCGCGTGCTGCGTGCGGGCCGCAGCGTCGAGATCGTCGAGGCGTCCCTGGTTCCGGAAGGGGGCCAGGAGGTGATGCGGGCGACGGCGCTGCTGATCAAGGCGGTGCCGGACTCCGTACCCGAGGTGTCCCGGGGACCGCGGGTACCCGGCCCGGAGCAGTCCCCCTCGAAAGCGTTCTTCCCCGTCCCGTGGGACATCGGCTATCACACGGCCATGGAGTTGCGCTTCGCCTCGGGCTCGTTCCTGGAGCCGGGCCCGGCGACCGCCTGGATGCGCATGCGTGAGCCTCTGGTCGCGGGCGAGGAGACCACACCGCTCAGCCGGGTGCTCACCGCCGCGGACTCCGTCAACGGAGTGAGTGCCGAACTCGACTACCACCGCTATGTGTTCATCAACCCGGACCTCACCGTGAACCTGCACCGGCAGCCGGTCGCCGAGTGGGTCTGCCTTGACGCGCGCACCAGTGTGGACTCCGCCGGGCTCGGCGTCGCCGAGGCGTCCCTGCACGACGAGAAGGGCCCGATCGGCCGGAGCGTCCAGAGCCTGTACATCGCCCCCCGCGGCTGACGGTCGCCTGACGTCCGGGGCCCGGCCGGTAGCGCATTCCCGAGGGCGGGCCCGATCAGGGGCGGGCCCGGCTCCTGCGCGTCGGCGCACCCGACCGGGCGCCCGGCACTGCCCGCCGTCGTGCCGCCGGTACGGCGGGCGGAACCGTGCCGGCGAGGTGGTGCTGCAGATCGATGTGACGGAACTGGTAGACCGCGCCCACCTGGCGCAGCACACCCCGCCGTTCATGGGCGTCGGCGAGGAAGGCGGTCAGGTCGGTGGTGATCCTTCGCCGAAGTGCCAGATGGTGCCGGGCCAGCGCGTAGTACCACCAAGCGGTCCGGCCGAGGGCGGTGGCGAGGCCGACGGTGGTTCCGTAGGCGAGGGTGCGGACGAGGATCTGCGCGGGGCCCATCTCCAGTGGGCCGGCGTCGGAGGTGCCTCGGCTCAGGCCATAAGGGAGCCCCGCGTCGAGGAGGTATTCGGCTCCGTAGCAGAGGGCGAACGCGCTGCCGACAGCGGCGCCGACGGCGGTCCAGAGCCTTCTGTGGGTACGGCGGTCCTGGGCCAGCAGGACCGCCGGGCCGACGGCGGTCGCGAGGTCGGCGGGCCTGCTCCTGATTCCGCAGGCGAGGCCGACCGCCAGGGCGTACGCGCACATGAAGGAGAGCATGGCCGCTGTCGGATAGCCGGGCTCACCCGTGAGCTCCGCCTGGATTCTGATGACCGACCAGTGGGTGACAGCGACGGCGGGGCCGCTGAGCAGGCCGACGGTGAAACCGCGCCGGTCCCAGGCCCAGCGCGGCCGGATCGCCGGCGCCGGACCGGCGCCGCGCGCCGACAGCGGGCCGACCGGCCGGGTGAGTGCCGCTCCGGCGAGGCCGTACACTCCGGCGTTCACGACGGCTCCGGCGCAGGCGGCGAACGGTCCGTAGACGGGCTCGAAGGCGAACCAGAGCGCGCCGCCGCAGACCAGACCGAGCGCCAGACCGCGCCGGTTGGGGACACGGCGACCGCGCGGCCATCGACTCCCACCGCGCCGGGCCCCGGCCCCGCGGTTCCTGGCGCTGCCGTCCCCCGGCTCCGGGTCGGACGCCGCTCGGGGGGCCGACGGTCCTGCGCACAGGGCGCCGACGATCCCCCCGACGAATCCATAGGCGAGGCCATTGGCGGTCGTCGTCAGCAGCGCATGCCAACTGCCCGTGGCCACCGCGGTGGTGAGCCCCTCGGCCACCCCTGCGATCGAGCCGGCGGCGACTCCGCAGCCCGTGCCCGCGGCGATACCTCCCGCCAGCCCGCCGACGACTCCGGCGGGCGGTCCCGTCAGCCAACCGCTGTCCAGCCCGGCCAGCTCGGCGATGAGCCTGCCGAGCGGCGCCGAGGTGAACCACGCGACGGCGCCGATCACCGCCGCGGCGACCAGTTGGGGCAGACGGGCCGGCAGGGCGCGGTACAGCTGCCACCAGGCCAGGTCGGTGCTGCCGCCCACATCGCGGTCCAGATGCCGGGCCAGGAACGTCAGGGTGCGCCGCGCCTGCTGGACGGTCCAACGGCACGGATAGCGCGGGTGGGAGCGGTAGGCGGCAGGGATGAAGGCTTCCAGCAGATGCCCCTGGATCGCACCGGCGGTCGGGAAGCGGGCGCGGTCGCACAGCAGCGCGGGATCGGGCAGCGCCGAACTGTGCTCCCCCGGCCGGGGGTTGTAGACGGTGCGGGCCAGGCCGAGCATCAGCGGCGTTCTCAGGGCCTGCCCCACCGGATCGTCCATGTCGCCCAGGCGGGCGACCACGGCCTCCCATCGCGATGCCGCCGCGGTCCCGTGCCCGCCCGCGTCCCGCCGGAGGTATTCGGCCGCGTCCCGGGCGTCCAGGGGAGCGAGCTCGACGGCCGCGGCCCCGGCCAGCCGGACCGGCAGCCCGGCCACCGGGAACAGCACATCCCGGTACTCCGCGACCCGGCTGGAGAGGATGAGTTCCTGCCCCAGCGGCAGTGACGCGTTGATCGCGTCCAGGGCCTGCCCGCGCAAGGGCCCGGGGATCTCATCGAACCCGTCGAGGATCGGCAGGACCAGTCCGCGCTCCAGAAGGGTCCTGGCCCGGCCCAGCCGTTCGGAGCCGGTCGTGGTGGGATCGGCCAGGCCGGAGTAGTCCCGGGCCAGCCGCTCGGCCATCCAGTCCCGCAGGGGCGACTCGTCGGGATTCCAGGAGGCCAGCGGGAACAGCACGGGGACCGCGGCACCTTCCGCACGGCGGGCCAGCAGGGACAGCAGAAGGCGGAGCAGCAGCATGGTCTTGCCCGCCCCCGGACGGCCGAGGAGCAACAGCCGCCGCGTGGGCACACGGTGCAGGAAGACATCGCCCAACTCCCCGCCGGTGCCCGCCAGACCGGACGGGCCACCCGCCCAGCCCTCGGGATCCGACGGTGGACCGCCGGGCCAGCCGACGGCCGTCTGACGCAGCAGGGGCCATGGCTCGGCCAGGTCGGGAGCGGCTGCGCGCCACGACACGGGCAGCGGATAGGGGTCGTTGATCCGGCGCACCCGCAGCTCCGCCTCCCACTGACCGCGCACGGCCACGGCCAGTTGATCGGCCAACCGTGCCGGGTCCGGTGCGGCCTCGGCCCCGGCGCGCTCGGCGCGGAACGCCGCCCATGACAGGTACAGCCCGGCCAGCGAGGGAAGGAACGCCGTGACGCTCTCCAGCGCGGGGAGCTGGAATCGGTACGTCAGCCATGCCCCGAGCGCTGTCCCGCCGAGGGCAAGTGCCAGGCAGACCAGACCGTCGCGCCGTGTGCGGCCGCTCATCCCCATGACGGGATCATCGGGCAGCACAGGGCGCTGCATCCGGCAGCGACGCCCGCGCGCCCCACGAACGGATGAACAACTCGTACCCGCGCAGCGGCGTCCGCGCCGACGGCGCACGCCTGCCCGCGCCCGGCGCGGGGACCGGGGCCGGCGGGGGCGGACACGCTGCGGTTGAGGACAGGCGAAGCGCTGCACGAGTGCAACCCGCCCGCGGGACCGGCGTGCTCGGCCGCCGGCCGCGGGCCTGGTCTCGTTCTCCAGGACGCCCGTGCGCGCGGGTCCGCTACGTCATTCAGCGTCACACGGCCGCGAATGGGCGGCCCGTTGATCCGCTGCGCACTGGCGCTGGGCAGTTGTCCCAAGGCGTACCGGCCTTCGAGGTCTCCGGATGCCGCAGGTGGCAGGCACACGGGGCCCGGCCGAGCTATGTGGTGGGCCACCACGGCTGGGAAGTGTCGCGCAGGGTGTTGGTTCCGCAGTGGACCTCGCCCATGCCGATGTGGTACGTGTACCAGTCATCTATGTAGGAGACCGTGAATCCGGCCTTGCTGTAGGCCCTGTTCACCGCCTGGGTGAAGATGTCCTTGCCGTTGATCACCGGCCCCCACTGCTTGGCCGCCAGATAGCGGTCCTTCCCGAGTACAACACCGTTGACCGCGCCGGGGATGTACGCGCTACGGGTGATCGCGGCGGCGCGGTGACGGCCGCCACCCGCCGTCCCGGCCTCCCGCAGGACACCGTGCCCCCGCAGCTCGTCCGGACCGATCCGGCGCAGCCTGTGGCTGTTGGTGAGGCCGCCACCGATTTCCTGGTCCCGCGTGAACAGGCCGGGCACCTTGACGATCTCGGCGTCCGTGACACCCGTTTCCCGCTTCAGGGTCTCCAGATTCGCCTTGATCCGCTTCGCGGCGAACTCGTTGTCGGACAGGAACTTCCTCGACGACAGGACGTCGTTGATGGTCTCCTTGGGTGCGGGCACACCCATCTTGCCGGGGACGGAGAACATCTTCCGCTTCCCGTGTCCCTCGCGCTGTGCCTTGCGCAGCAGTTCGATCCCCGCCCGGGGGTCGGCGACACCGATCCGCCAGCCGCGCGGGGTGTTCGCGGGCAGGAACTGCACAAACTCGTCCACGTGCCCCACCGACAGCCACGAGGTGTCGAGCAGAAGCGGCGACTGCATCCCCTGCGAGGCCAGGAAGGTACGCATCGCCTTGGCGGGCTTGGACCGGGAATCGGGGCGCTGTCCCATGATGATGCGCCCGGCGGGGTACGACCGCCCGCCGTGGGTGTAGGCCGGAATGGTCTCGAGATTGCCCATGGAGTTGAGCGTCTGCTCCTCATCGGGGCGTACTCCGCTGACCTGGACCACCCCCACGTCCGGCCCCCGCAGCTTCTCGAACAGCTCACGGCCGGCCGCGCGGTCGGGCTGCGCGGAGCGGATGAGCACCCGCATCGTGTGGAGCCTGCCGTTCGGGCCGGGCACGGAGGCGTAGCCGGGCTCGACGAAGTCCTGGGCCCAGATGTCGCCGTACTCGGTGAACTTCTTCAGCGGCCTGTCGATGCCCGCGGCCTTGACCTGCCGCGCCAGTTCGGCGACGAACCTGCGCTGCTCCTGCGAATGCTGGCTGTCGTCCTGCTCCTCGGTGACCAGGACCTGCTGGACGCGCTGGAGGTGGTGGTGAGTCAGCACGGGGGCGACCCGCAACGTCACATCGTCGGAGGCCGACGCGCCGTCCGCGGCGACGGTCAGCCGGACCACCGCGGTGCCGTCCCACACCTTGGCGTCGCGCACCACGTCCTTGCCCTCGAGGCCCAACTCCACTCCGGAGCGCAGTTCGGCGGCGCTGATCGGGTCGGTGGACTTCAGCGGTGACCAGGTGCCGCCGCGCTTGATCCACAGCCGGGTCCTGGCCGCCGCGGCCGCCCCGACGACCTTGGCCGTGCCGACGGCCCCGTCGGGCGTGGCGGAGCGCGGCACGGTCCGCAGCCGGGCGAGATCGTCGGCGTCACGCGCCCCGTTCAGCACGCTGTCCTGGCCGTCGTTGCAGGCGGCGAGCTTGGCGTCGGGCAGCGGCTTGCCATGGCTGTCCTTCGTCGGGCAGCGCTTCGCGTCGTCGTCGACGTTGGGCAGGAACAACGCGCCGCGCTTCGGAGTCCATGTGTCCTCCCCGGGGGTGTCGGTGTCACCCGAGACATCCACGCGCCCGTCCCGGTTGGTGTCCACCCGCAGGTCGGGGACGTCGAGCGGTGCGGCACTGGCCGCCATGGTGCTGCCCATCAGCAGCCCCGCCATCCCGGTGGCCAATGTGACGGCCTTCAAGCCCCGGACATGCATCCGCGTCCTCCTCGTCGCTGATCCGTATCGACGGGGAAGACGGCACTTCGGGTGTACCGGTTGGCCCCAACTGCCCTAAGTTTCCCTGCATACCGTCGCAGGTGCCGATGAAGCCGCAAGTTTCCCCGCAGGTGGTCGCACGTGCCGGGGGAACCGGAGCGGGCTCATGTCCGGTGGCCGCCGCACGTGCCGGTACGTCGCCGAGAAGCCGCATCTGTCAGAGTTCGGGCCGATGGGCGAGGACCAGGGGTTCGTGGCCGTTGCCGCCGCGAGCCCATACCGCATGGACATCGGTGAAGCCCGCCTGGCGCAGATCGGGCGCCGGCCCCGCACCCGGTCCGTGCGCGACGGCGCCGGCACACAACCGGCCCCGGAGAACAGCCCCGCCGACCGATCCCAGGGAAACCTCCGGGTCGCCCCGGCTCCGCATGACTCCTCACGAACCGGTCGGGCGTCGGCAGCTGACGCGGAGCGTCGGAGATCGGCATACTGGCCGCATGCGCCGTGCCTACGCCCACGAGGCGGTCCTGGTCATGCCTCCGGACGCGGACACGCGGGCACCGGGGGCGGCGATCACCGTTGCGCTGTGCGGGCACTGGAAACACACGCCGCCATGCCCGCTGGCCGCTCACCACACCCGGGCGGAACGGGCCGGGGACCGCGTGCTCGTGCGCACTCTGTTCGCCACCGAGCCCGCCAATGAGCAGGTGGTTCGGGACCGAATCGACCAGGCCCTGGCCGGCGGCCGGCTTCAAGGCCCGGGCACCGTGGTCACCCGCTGGCGGCTGCACAGCAGTCGGCCCAGCGAGACAACCGCCGAGGAAGCAAGCCATGCCGAGCGCCTGACGGAAAGCTGAGCGCCTACGCCTTGGCGGCCGGCCGGTAGCGCCGCCGATGGCGTAAGAGATGTCGCCCATGCGGTTGCCGGGCACAGCGGCGGCGATCCCGGCACTTCGCCCGGCTGCTGGGAATCACCCCCAGGGCTACCGGCGCACCTTCCGCACCCCCGGACCACCAGGAGTCATGACCGGGCGCCCCCGGGCAGCCGAGTGGGGAACCGTCCTATCGCCGTGGGCCGATCAGCCGATCCCGCCAGGAGGCGTACACCGCTTCGGGATCGCCGCCGTACGCCCACGGTGATTGGGTGGCCCTGTTGCCGAGCCAATGGAACGCGGTCGCGGCCTCCGCGAGCATCCCGCCCTCGACCAGCCCGTGAGCCAGTAGGTTGAGGTCGGCCACATCGTGGGCCGCGCAGGGCTCGACCAGATGGGCCAGCCACTGCCGCACGGAGACACGCAGGTCCGCGAGCGCCGCCTCGTTCTTCCAGTGGTGGGTCAGGACGAGGCTCGTCGTGCCCTCGGCACGGACGAGAAGGCGAAAGTGCTCGACCCGGGCGGCTTGAGCGAGCACGGCCAGCGGCGTCCCGGCAGGGGCGACGGCGGCGCAGTCACGCGCGAAGTCGTACGTTGCGCCGTGCGAGCCGTGCCAGCGCGCCGACAGGTGCCGCAGCACCTGATGGTGTGCCTCCCTGTTGTACGGGTCACGGGCCCGCAGTTCGTCCCACCATGCCCACACCCTCGGGTGGCCGCCCGCGTAGAGGCGGGCGAGAGCGAGCAGGGAGACCCACGGGACCGGATCGGCGTGGTTGGCCTGCGTCGCCTCCCAGCAGATCTGGCCGACCCGATCGAGCGTCTCCGGGTCGAGGCTGTGCTCGTGCGGAGAGGGGGGCGAACCCGAGCGCGCGGCCGCCGCCGCGGCCGCGAACGCACGGGCCACCTCCGTCTCGCCCCGCAGAGCCAGCGCATCGGTGCTCCCGGGTTCGGCGACCTGCCAGCTCTCGACGGCCCGCCCGGCAGCCGCGGTGTCCGCGAGCAGCCGCATCCGGTGGGTGCGCAGCCCCCACTCCTGACCCGTGTCGCGCAGCAGGTCACGGGTGGTCTGCCAGCGCCCCATCACAAGATCCCTGCGGGCCTCGGCCAGGAATTTGTCACCGCCCGTGGCGTCGAACACGGGCGGTGGGTTGCGCGAGTGGAACCTGGCCATGAGGGGATTCTCCGGGAAACGGGGAGGGCTGGGCGGGTGTTGGACGGATCGCCGGGAAAACCCTGCTCTGAGGACGTGATGCCTTGACACGCGACCATGCGCGGAGCGCGCGGCCCGGCATCAGAAGTCCGTCAGCATTCCGCCCTCCCTATCGGCGGTGGGTGACACTGCGGGCAGATCCTCCAGGCCCGTGCTGTACCGCGCGTCCATCTCCTCCGCCACGGCGGCATCCAGCCGCGCGGCGCCGCGATAGTAGGCGCTCCCCCGGCTCCAGTAGACGGCCAAAGGCACCAGACCGGCGGCGAGTGAGCCCAGTCCGACGGCCAGAGTCGTGCTGTCCAGCTCGGGAATGGACTCGAAGAAGACCCAGCCCATGAAGACGGCGCCGGACAGCGGCCATGCACCGATGAAGACGAAGTTGGCGGTGGACCTCAGGAGCAGTTTCCGGTAGGCCACCACCACGGCCAGACCGGCCAGGGTGTAGTAGACGCAGATCTGCAGGCCGATGGCGGACAGGGCGGACGACATGATGGTGCCGACCGACCCCAGCGCGTTGGATCCGATGAACAGCAGCAGGGCGACGACCGCGACAGCGCCGGTGGCCACCCAGGGGGTCTGCCGGGTGGTGTGCGCCCGGCCGAAGACGGCGGGGATGGTGTGGTCCCGGCCCATGGCGAACAGCGAGCGGGTCACCTGGATGAGCGTGGTCTCCAGTGTCGCGATGGTGGACAGCATCACCGCCACGACCATCGCCTTGCCGCCCCAGCCCGGGAAGACCGCGTTCCCCAGAAGCGTGAGCACGTCGGTTTCCGCACCGTTGATCTGCTTCGCGGTCAGCACGGTGTTCACCGCGATGGTGATGACCTCGAAGATCAGGAAGCTGGTGACCACACCGATCAGACCGCCGGCGCCGGAGGTACGACGGCTGTTGCGGGTCTCCTCGCTCAGGTTGGCCGTGACGTCCCAGCCCCAGAAGTAGAAAGCGGCGAGCAGGGCACCGGCAGCGAAACCTTTCGCCCCGTCGAAGTGGCCGAACCCCAGCCAGGACCAGTCGAAGGCGAGGCCGACCCCGCCCTTGGCGATCGCCGCGACACCCACGACGAGCAGGATCACGACCTCGATGCCGGTCATGACCCACTGGGCGTGTGCGGAGATCCGTACTCCCAGCGCCACGAAGCCGGCCATCAGCAGGAACCACCCGGCACCGACCGCTGTCGCCAGCACGGTGTTGGACGCCAGGTCCGCGGAAAAGAGGGAAAGCGTCGCGCTGCCGGCCGGCAGCGATCCGGCCACCATGAACACGGTAGTGGAGACGACCAGCGCCCAGCCGCTGAGGAAGCCGAGCGCCGGGTGGAGTGCGCGGGCCACCCAGGAGTAGCTCGCCCCGGCGTTCACATCGAGTCGGCCGAGATAGTTGAAGGCGAAGGCGATGCCCAGCATGGGTATCGCACACCACAGAAGCGCAGCCGGACTCGCTACGCCGACCGTGGCGATCAGGGCGGTGGTGGTGGCCGCGAGGGAGTACGCGGGAGCGCTGCCGGCCACGGCCATGACGACGGTGTCGAAGCGACCCAGGGCGTCGGCGGCGAGGCCGGAGGAGGAGGGTTTGCGATGTCTGGAATTGCGCAAGGCAGGCACCTTCGGAGCGGGAGAGGGAGCGAGAAGGGGGGCGGCCCCCGCGACCGAGGAGGGGAGACGGTGGGGAGGGCGGAGAAGTGGGGCAGAGAAGGAGGCGCTGCGTGGCCGATGGCCATGGTGGGCCGTGACCGCGCGCCGGAATCAACTGCTCCGGAACCAGTGAACGCCGCAGGGAGTAGGGGGCCGGGGATTGCCCAGTGGGCCTGCACGATACTCCAGTGCTTCGAACACAGTGTCATCGGTGTGTGAAAATTGCCCCTCTCCCAACGAACCACCAGGGAAGCCGCAGCAGCCCGGGGCCCGGCGGGCGAGCGAGTCCTCGGCGCGGCCCGGGGCCGTGGATCAGGCCGATCACGACCCGCCCTTGGGTCGTCCCGACCGGCAGTACGGCGTCGTAGCGCTGCGCCGGTTCACCGGATTGGTCGGCGCTCATGGGCAATCCTCCTCCCCAGGGGGTCGTGCACGGGAGGACGACGCCGCGACCAGCCCAGTTCCCCGCCGCTCCGAGGCAGGACGATCAAGGCGCAGGCGGCAGAGCGCGTTACGGCTCTCGGCACCAAGGGGGCAGGTACGAGCCGTGTCGTCGCGAGTCGCGATGGGTATGCCGCAGATGTCGCTTGTGCCTCGGCAAGGGAGGAAATATGCTGACGCAGGATCCCGCCGATCCCCCGAACGCCCCCGCGCCGCGGACACCTCGACGCCAACTCGACAACGAGATAGCGGCTCTCTTCGAGGAATACAGGACACTGCGCGAGGAGGCTACCCAGCGTGTGGCGGCCCGCATGCAGATGATCGGATTCGCCGGCATCATCTCCGCTTTACTGGCGGTGTCCAACAAGATCACTTTGAACGCCCCGACCGTGTACGTAGCGATTCACGTCCTGGTCCTGGCGGTGCTGTGGCTACGCGGGACAAACCTCGCGATCCAGCGCATCGGCCGGCATTTGCGCGGGGTCGAAGCACGGATCAATCAACTGGCCGCCCAGGCATGGCACAGCCCGTCGGACCTGCTCACGTGGGAGACGAGCATCCAGCTGGGGCGGCAGCGGGTGAGCGGACTGCCCGGGTGGGCCGGTCGACTGGGAGGCTGGCACGCGTCGTGAGCGTCTGACGCGAGAGAGCACCGACGCCGAAGATGGTGCAGGATATCCCACCATGACAACGGTTGTGGCTTTTCACGCTCATCCGGACGACGAGGTCCTCATGACGGGCGGCACTCTGGCCCGCGCCGCCGCCGAGGGCCACCGGGTGGTGATCGTCGTCGCCACCGACGGCACGATGGGCGCGGTCCCCGAAGGAGAAGCGCCCCGGATGGGCGAACTTCGGGCGAGTGCCGCTGTGTTGGGAGTCGCTCGGGTCGTGCACCTGGGATACGCGGACAGCGGGCACGGCGAAACCCTGTATCCGGATCCGCCGGACCGGGTGCGCTTCGTACGGGCCGATCCGCAGGAGGCCGCGGAGCGGCTGGCCGCGATCCTCGGGGAAGAGCGGACGGATGTCCTTCTCAGCTACGACCCCAACGGCGGCTACGGCCACCGCGACCATGTCAGGGTCCACGAGGTGGGCAGACGTGCCGCGGCCCTGGCAGGGGTCGGGCAGTTGCTCGAGGTGACGCTTCCGAGCGACGTGGTGACCCGGATGTTGAGGTGGGCGGACCGATTGAGGATCCCCATTCGTCACGACGCGGTGGCTGCCCGCGCATACAGTCCGCGTTCCGCCATCACGCACCGCGTCGACGTTCGCGGGTTCGCCCGCCAAAAGCAGGCAGCACTCGCCGCCCATCGTTCTCAGGTGACTGGAACCGGCCGACTGGCGCCGGTGATGCGGGCGTTGATCCGGCTTCCCGTCCCCGTCTTCGGCCTACTGCTCGGCCGCGAATGGTTCGTCGACGCCACCAAGACCTCAACGTCCGAGGTGGTGGCCGGCATCTTCCGACCGACTGCCTGAACGACCGCTGGACGGTGCCCGCCGACCTGGCCCGATCCACTGCGCGGCCTCAGCGCCGTCGGGTGACGGCACCGTCCAGGACAGGGGCGAGTTCCCGGGCCACCGTTGTCAGGGCGCCTGCATCGCGTTCGGCTCTGGCCATCAGGATCGCTCCCTCCAGCGTGCTGATCATGAGCGTCGCAAGGGACTCGGCCCGCTGGGAAGGCACGCCCATCTCCGTCAGCGCCTCGGCCACCGGCCGCCTCCAGCAGGCGAATGCCGCCGCGGCAGCGGTCCTCGTGGATTCGGTGGATTCCGCGCAGTCCGCGGTCGCCGCGGCCACGGGGCAGCCCGAGGCGAAACCGACCGTCTCGTACTCGTCGGTCCACTGCCGCACCATGGCGGCGAACAGACCGCTGGGTGACGGCTCGGGCATCTCGCCGAGAAATCGGGCGATCCGCTTGGCGGCATAGCGGCCGGCCCAGTCCACGGCCTCGTTGACGAGTTGGTCCTTGCCGCCGGGGAAGTAGTGCTGGAGCGAACCCCTCGGCGCCCGAGCGTGGGCAACCACGTCCCGCATGCTCGTCGCGGTGACTCCGCCACGCCGGATGAGCTGAGCCGCGCTGAAGACCATTCGCTCACGCGGTCCTCGCCCGGAATCCGCCATCACCGACCTCCGATCGACCAACGAACCCCGCGAACCCGACCAACCCGACGGACCCGACCAACCCGACGCACAGCCCTCACCCGAAGGCTCTGCCAGCCTATCGATGCCGGTCGGATCGCCCCCGGTCGCAGCATGAGCCCGTCCCGCGGTTCGGCACGAGCCGCCGCTTCCCTCCACTATGACACCCGTCATGAAAGCCGCTACTATGACGCGCGTCATAGGCGGCGGGGTCGGCGGCTCCACGAGCATGTCGACCGGAGACGGCGGTGCCCAGTGGAGGTAGGTTTCATCGGACTCGGTGTCATGGGGCAGCCCATGGCGCTCAATCTGGCCGAGGCAGGGACAGCGCTCGTCGTCTGGAACCGCACGGACGCCAGGAGCGAGCCGCTCCGCGCGGCCGGTGCCCGTGTGGCGGACAGCCCTGCCGGGGTCTTCAAACAGGCCGGCGTCGTGATCCTCATGCTGGCCGACGGCGCCGCGATCGACTCCGCCCTCGGCCGAGGCACACCGGACTTCGACGCGAACGTCGCGCAGCACACGATCGTGCACATGGGGACGACGTCGCCCGACTACTCACGGGGGCTCGAAGCCGATGTCCGCGCAGCCGGTGGCAGCTACGTCGAAGCTCCCGTCTCCGGCTCGCGCGGCCCCGCCGAGGCCGGGCGGCTCGTGGCCATGCTGGCCGGTGAGCACGCCGCCGTGGAGGCGGTACGTCCACTGCTCCGACCGATGTGCCATGAGTCCTTCGCCTGCGGACCGGTTCCCAACGCGCTGCTGATGAAGCTCTCGGTGAACCTCTTCCTGATCACCATGGTCACCGGCCTCACCGAGTCGTTTCACTTCGCCGACCGGCACGGCCTGGACCGACAGCAGTTCCTGGCCGTACTCGACGCCGGTCCGATGGCCAGCGGCGTCTCCCGCACGAAGGCTCCCAAGCTCCTCGCCCGCGACTTCGCCGTCCAGGCCGCGGCCCTGGACGTCCTCAAGAACAACCGCCTCATCGCCGAGGCGGCCCGGGCATCCGGCCTGGCGTCGCCGTTGCTCGACGTCTGCCATGCCCTCTTCGGCGAGACCGTGGCCCTGGGGCACGACCAGTCCGACATGGTCGCGGTCCTGCACGCCATCGAGGCCCGGTCCGATCACAGCGGTCGCTGACTTCGCCCTGTCGGCCCCGGACGATCCATGACATGAGCCGGAACCCGCGTCCGTCCATCCTGCCCAGCCGCCACCATGGACACACTCGCCCAGTGAGCGGTCCGGATCGCCGGGATCACGGGCCCCACCGGTCTGCCGACGCCGACTTCCTCTCGGACATCACAACGCACGCACGCGTCCGACCATCACGGGTACGCGCGCCGGTCACGGGGCGCAAATCGCCCCCCATACGGGTGAATCAACGCGAATCCGTTGAGTGGCGGGCCACCAGTGATGGACCATTCATGCCATCCGTGCGACGGGTCGCCCATCCCAGAGGAACACGGTTTCGGATCCGGGCGATCCCCAACGCACGGCCTCGCGCTGCCGGGACCCGGAGTTCACATCCCAGGGAGCCCCCATGCATCTCCCCCGCCTCACCACGACTCCGCTCGGCAAACTCCTCACCACCGCTGCCTGCGCCATCGCCTTCCTGGTCGGCGCCGCCGTCGCCCCCGCCACCGCCGCGCCCCCGGCGTTCGTCGCGTGCAACGACGTCCCGGGCCTCATCGCGGCAATCAACGCCGCCAACTCATCCGGCGGGGGCAGCATCGCCCTCGCTCCCCTGTGCACCTACACCGTGACCGCCGCGGACAACGACTCCAACGCCTTCCCCACGATCAGCTCGCCCATCACCATCAGCGGCGCCGCCACCACCATCACCCAAACGGCGGCGTTCGGAGTCCGGTTCTTCCAGGTCACTGCGAGCGGCAATCTCACTCTCAACGGCCTCACCCTCACCGGCGGCCGCGCCTCGCTCGGCGGTGCGATCCTCACCGACGGGACGCTCACCCTCAACAACGACAGCCTGACCCTCAACACCGCGACGATCTTCGGCGGCGCCGTATTCGTGCGAGCCGGCACCACCACGCTGAACACCAGCCGAGTCACCGACAACACCGCCACCGCGGGCGGGGGAATCCGGACCCAGTCCGCGACCACGTTGAACATCAACACCAGCTCGCTGCTGCGCAATACGGCGACCAGCAGTGGTGGCGGCGGGCTGCAGAACGCCGGCAACGCGACCATCAGGACCACCCTCATCGACGGCAACTCCGCCACCGGCAGCAACGGCGGCGGCGGTATCTCGCACCTTCTCGGGAATCTGGCCCTGAGCACGAGCACCGTCAGCGCGAACACCGTCACCAGCGGCCCCGCGGGCGGGATCCAGGTCAGCGCAGGCGCCACCGCCGCGCTCACCACGAGCCTCATCACCCGCAATACCGCATCCACCGCCCCCGGCGGCGTCGAGAACAACGGGACGGTCACCAACAACCTCACCGCCATCGTCCTCAACACGCCCACCAACTGCAGCCCCACCGTGGTACCGGGCTGCGTCAGCTAGACCCGAAAGCCGTGTAGACCGAAAGGCCGTGCGCGCCGTCTGTCAGCGACAGAAGGCGCGCATTCCGGCTATCCGCGGGCGTAGTCGTAGACGAGGCGGTCGAGGTACATCTCGTCCGTCACCACGGACACCGTGCGGCGCAGCCGGTCACCGAGCAGGTGCACGGTGTCCGCGATCCTTGTGTCCCCGTCGTCGAGCCGCAGGCGCACATCGCCGTCCTCCGCGGAGTACGGCTGCGCCCATGCCACCGGCTCGGACAGCACGAGATGGTGCCCCGCCGGGGTGGACACGATCCGCCCGCCGAACGGCTCGGCCGCCGACTCCAGTACGCCCTCGCCGCTGAACCACTCCACCTGCGCCGTCCCGCTCTCCCGGAACGCTGCGTCCCGCGCCACCTCCAGCACCAGCCCGGACGCGGGCACCAGCACCGCCTCCGCTCCCAGGACCTCCCCCGCGAGCCACCGCCGCACCATGTCGTCCAGCGGCATTCGCGTCCCGGCGATCACCGCGTCCAAGGACTCCTCCTCGGCCCGGAGCTCGTACGCCACCGCGGGACGGACCACCCCGGCCCCCACCAGCACCCAACGCCCGTCCAGACCGCGCATACCCCTGCCCCCAACAGCTCCCGTTCCCTGCCTCGCAAGCTACTTCACACCCCCGACAGGGTGTGCGCGCCGGTGACAATTCGGGCCACGCTCGGGACAATTGGGGTGAGCGGGGCACGGTGGAGCCCCGTTGGGGGTGAGTGCGATGGGCAGACGCGGCAACAGGCGTCGGGGCAGGACTCCGAGCACAGGGACTTCGGGCGGTGCCCGCAGGCGGTTCGGAACCGGGTTCCTGGGGCGAGGCGCGGGGGGAGGCGGTGCACCGCCGCACCAAGGTGCCACGCCCCCGGCCGGGAACAACCAGGCACCAACCCCCGGCGGCGGGGGTTCGAACGACGGGACCGGTGGAGGCGGCGGAGGCCGGCCTCACCAAGACTCCGACGCGGGGGCCAGTTGGGATCTGGATGCCGCCACTCATCACAACCGCCCGCCGCCCAATGAGGTCCCGGCTCCTCACCGGGATGCCGGCGCACCCGCACCCGCACCGGATGCCGGTGCGGCGCCTGTCCGGCCTTCGCCGTCAGGCGCCCCGGAGGCCACACCGCCCCGTGGGCATGCGGACGCGGGACTCGGGGGGCACCACAAAGAGCCTTACGACTCGATGGGCCACACTTCGGGTGGCTGGACCGAGAAGGGGGCCGGACCCCCGCACGCCGACCCGGGGAAGACCCCCATGGGCATCTCGGGCCCGGACGGCATGCACGGCTCCGTCACGCAGGCCGCGTTCCCATCGGGCACCACTGCCCCACATGCCCACCCCGACAAGGCGCCGGTGGGCCCGAAGCCACACGACGCCGGGCAGCCGCCACATGACCCGGCGCACACCGGTTCCTCGGCAGGCCCCTCCTCAGCTCTTCCGCATTCCCCGGCGATTCCCGCTCCCACCCCGCAGCCCCCCTCCACGGCAGACGGCGGCGCCTTCGCGGATCCGGACGCAAGCGGCTCCTTCGGTCCGCCCACGGACGCCGGAGCGCCGCAGGGCCCCGAAGGCTTCATCGACGTGGGCGGGACATGGATCCAGGTCATGCCGACCGAGAAGGACGCGCCGACTTCGCCCTCTTCCCCTGTGAAGAGTCACGAGGAGACCGGGCAGCCTCAGCCGTCCCCCTCCAGCGGCACGGGCCAGCCGGAGCACGCAGGCCAGGCAGGGCACTCAAGCCAGGCAGGGCACGCGGGGCAGACAGGCCAGGCAGGGCAGACAGGTCACGAGGTTGCCGGAGCCGGGTTCGGCGCCACCGCGTTCGACTTCGACGGCGGATGCCCCGACTCCGACGGCACGACGGGCCCCGACACGGACACCGCCGGCTTCACGGACCCGGACGCCGTGGCCGGCGGGTTCGACGGCTTCGCCTCCGCCAACCCACCCGAGATGATGACGTAGTCGACGCCGCGGCCCGCTTCGGTCAGGTCCACGGCCCGCGGATCACATGGCGCTCAGGGAAGGTCCGTGACTCGACGTACCGCCCGATCTCCCGTACCTCGTCAGGGCTGCCGATCCCCGACAACTCCAGGTACTGCGTGGAGGAGGCCCCCGCCTCGTTGTAGCGCAGGCCGAGAGAGGCGGTACTGGTGAAGTACGTACCGAACGTCCTCACGTAGCTGGGCGATTCCACGATCTGGTAGTACCAGATGAACTGGACCTTGCGGTGGGCGAAGCCCGACTTCACGTCGACTCCGTACTCGTAGAAGTCCGCGCCATTGGTCCGCGGCCTCACCACCAGGACGACGAGGGAGGCAAGAAAGTACATCCAGGCCACCAGGACCGCGAGCGCGAGCAACAGGCCGCCCTCCGCGCCGAGGGAAAGGTCCAAGTTCCTACCGATGAGGGGCAATGCCAACGTCAGGGCGGCGCAGACCAGAAGGCGCTTCGCGACCATGGTCAGAAGGTGACGCGCCTTGAGCCTGACCGAGATCATCGGCCGGCCCCGGTCCGCCACGCGGTGGGCGTCGGACTGGGACCGCAGGGTCGGCGGCCCCGGTGTGAGCGATCTGCCGGTGAGGGCCGGGCCCGACGGGGCGGGCGCGGGGGCGCGGGCGGCGTCGGCGCCGAGGGCCTCCTCGCACGATCTCAGCCTTGCCGCCGTGTCGCGGAACTCTCCCACGGCCGAGAGCACTTGGCGGTACGCCTGCGCCGCACCCTCCCGATCCGCGTCGGCTTGGAGCAGTCGACCGAGACGGTACGCGGCCTGGTAATGCCGCGGATCACCGTCCAGGACGCGCCGGAACTGGACTTGCGCTTCGGCATGTCTGCCCGTGTCGGTCAGGCAGATCCCGAACGCGTAGCGTCCGGCCACATCGTCCGGCTCCTGCTCGAGGAGTTCCCGGAGCAGGGGTAACGCCTCCTCGGGCCGCCCTCGTCGATGCAGATCACTCGCCCGCTCGTACAGCGGCCTGTCCGCCCCATCAGCCGATGACGCCGTCATGCGACCCCCTGCGTAGCGACACCCTTACGCGCAATCAGCAGTAATTGTGCCGTTCTGCGAGTCCCGGCATCACCCCAATGCGGCAACCCGAACAGCAGAAAGGGCCACTCGGTGCTCCTGGCCCTGAACGGCGCTGTGCAGATCGCGGACGCCCTCAGGCAGGGCGGGGACGAGAGGAGGTCAGGCCGCGAGTCGTGAGCTCGACCATCTGCCGGAGGCGGGTGTCGAGGACCTCGGGCGGGGCCTCCTCCTGCGAGATGCCGGTGAGGGCGTCGAGCAGCAGCACCGCGGCGTCGCGCGCGGTCAGCGCCACGTCGAGCAGGTCGAGTTCATCACGTGCGCAGATCAGCAGGCCCTCGACGACGGCGAGGTGCCGCTCCTTGAAGGAGGCCATGATGTCCGGGGCGATGTCGGCGGCCTCGGCGAACAGCTCGCCGCGGAATTGTGCGTCCACCGTCCCCGTGAAGAAGTGCAGCTTGACGGCGAGGGCACCATGGAGGCGATCGGCCACCGGGCCGCCGGAGGGCCGGCCGGCGGCATCGACCAGTCGATCGACCAGTCGTTCCGCCGCCGCGCGGAAGACATCGCCCTTGCCGGTGAAGTGCTGGTACAGCGCGGGCCGTGACACATTCGCCGCACGGGCGATCAGATCCATGGACGTCCGCTGGTAGCCGTAGCGCCCGAAGACGCCGAGCGCGGCGTCCAGAATCTGCTCGCGCTTTCGCCTCTTGATCTCGGACATGGTGACAATATTATCAACTATTGTCAGAACGTCAATCGGTGACCAGGTCCAGAGACTGGACATTCTGTGATGACTCGCTGATCTACAGTGCTGCCAGGCAAGTTCCCGTCACCTGGTGACCCGAGAAGGAATCGCGAATCATGGCGACTGAGACGTTCGAGTTCCAAGTAGAAGCGCGCCAGCTCCTGCAGATGATGATCCACTCGATCTACTCGAACAAGGATGTGTTTCTGCGTGAGCTCATCTCCAACGCCTCCGACGCGCTGGACAAGCTGCGCCTCGAGGCCCTGCGTGATGACACGCTCGGCGCCGACGTGTCGGACCTGCACATCGGCATCGAGGCCGACAAGGACGCCCGGACGCTGACCGTCCGGGACAACGGCGTCGGCATGTCGCACGACGAGGTGGTCCAGCTCATCGGGACGATCGCGAAGTCCGGCACGGCGAAGTTCCTCCAGGAGCTCAAGGCGGCCAAGGACGCCGGGGACACCACCGCCACCGAGGGACTCATCGGGCAGTTCGGTGTCGGCTTCTACTCCAGCTTCATGGTGGCCGACGAGGTCACGCTGGTGACCCGGCGGGCCGGTGAGAGCCAGGGCACCCGCTGGGCGTCGACCGGCGAGGGCACGTACACGATCGAGACCGTCGACGACGCGCCGCAGGGCACCGCGGTCACCCTCCGGCTCAAGCCCGAGGACACCGAGGACCAGCTGTTCGACTACACCTCCCCCTGGAAGATCAAGGAGATCGTCAAGAGGTACTCGGACTTCATCACCTGGCCCATCAGGATGGCCACCGAGGCCGCCGCCGACTCCGGCGACGCCTCCGAGGACGGTGACTCCGAGGACGGTGACTCCGAAAACGGTGGCTCCGGGGACAGGGAAGCGGCCGCCCCGGGCAGGCCGGAGACCCTGAACTCGATGAAGGCGCTGTGGGCGCGCTCGCGGGACGAGGTGAGCGACGAGGAGTACCACGAGCTCTACAAGCACATCAGCCACGACTGGACCGACCCGCTCGAGACCATCCGTCTCCAGGCCGAGGGCACCTTCGAGTACCAGGCACTGCTGTTCCTCCCGTCGCACGCGCCCCAGGACCTGTTCATGCAGGGGTACAAGCGCGGAGTCCAGCTGTATGTGAAGCGCGTCTTCATCATGGACGACTGCGAAGCGCTCATGCCCGACTACCTGCGCTTCGTCAAGGGCGTCGTCGACGCCCAGGACCTGTCGCTGAACGTCTCGCGCGAGATCCTCCAGCAGGACCGCCAGATCCAGCTGATGCACCGTCGCCTGACCAAGAAGGTGCTGTCCACGGTCAAGGACATGATGTCCGGCGCACCGGACCGCTACGCCACGTTCTGGCGGGAGTTCGGCCGCGTCCTCAAGGAAGGACTGCTGAGCGACTTCGAGAACCGCGACGCCATCCTCGCCGCCTCCTCGTTCGCCTCGACCCACGACAAGGACGAGCCGACCACGCTGCGGCAGTACGTGGAGCGCATGAAGGACGGGCAGAAGCACATCTACTACATGACGGGCGAGACCCGTCAGGCGATCGAGAACTCGCCGCACATGGAGGCATTCCGGGCCAAGGGCATCGAGGTGCTCCTGCTGACCGACCCCGTCGACGAGGTGTGGGTCGGCACCGTCCCCGACTTCGACGGCAAGGAGCTGCACTCCATCGCCAAGGGTGAGGTCGACCTCGAGACCGAGGAGGAGAAGAAGGAGGCCGACACCCAGCGCGAGAAGCAGCAGGAGGAGTTCGCGGGACTGCTGACCTGGATGACGGACAAGCTGAGCGAGAACGTCAAGGAGGTACGCCTGTCCACCCGCCTCACCGTCTCGCCCGCCTGCATCGTCTCGGACACGCACGACGTGACGCCGGCCCTGGAGAACATCTACCGCGCCATGGGCCAGGAAGTGCCCCGGGTCAAGCGCATCCTCGAACTCAACCCGGGCCACCCGCTGGTCAGCGGCCTCAACAAGGCGCACGCGGAGTGCGATGACGACAGCGGTCCGGCCGAGACCGCCGAGCTCGTCTACGGCATGGCGCTCCTGGCCGAGGGCGGAGAGCTCCCCGACCCCTCGCGCTTCGTCACGCTGATGGCGGACCGCCTCCAGCGCACCCTCTGAGGCCGCAGGCGCTGCCGACGATGCCCAGCACCTGCCACCGGTCGGAACCGGCGGCAGGTGCTGGGACCGCATGGAGCGCTGTTCGGTCCGTGACGGCTCGCCGGTTGTCAGGGACGGGTGGTCACCCGCATCACCCAGCCCCGGCGCGGACCCCTGCCGGGCCCGGCTTCGACGAGTGAGGTCCCGTCGCCCCCGACCTCCAACGCCCGTCCGTTGCCGGCGTTCACCACGCGCACCTGCCTCGCCGGCCCTCCGAAGCGGTCCTGGTCGCCGAGCGGGATGAAGTGGAAGTGCTGGCGGCCGTCGTGATTGCGGCACACTTCCAGCGACGGCACCGGGTCCACGGACTCCTGGACGAGGACTGGAGCGGCTTCGCTTGCGTCGGGCGTCGGCGCGAACGTCAGGCAGGCGTTGGTGATCCGGTTCCTCAACCGATAGCGCCCTCTGCCCTCCTCGTCGGCGGCCCACGACTGGGCCGGTCGCGAACCGCACTCGGCCGCCTCGGGCCGCAGTTCCTCCCAGCGCTTGACCGCTGTCAGGCACTTCCCTCCCGCTTCACGGCTGAGCAGGGAAAGACCGACGCGCGAAGCGCCCTTGCCGCCGCTCTCGCGCGTGGGACCGGCGGATGCGGAGGGGGAAGCGGGGGCATCGGCGGATGGCCGGTCGTCGTCCTTGGCTGCCCGGCCTTCCCGTACCGCCAGCCCGACCGCGCTGCCCATCAGGGCCAATCCCGCCACGGCCACCGCCAGGACCCGGAACCGTTGGAGGCGGCGCTCTGGTCGTGGGATGCCTCCCGTCGCCAAGCGTGGCCCGGTACGTCGCCATGGCCTGTGGATCACGGCTGTCTCCTAATCCCAGGGTGAGATGTCGAGGACTACGGGCGTGGGCACGCTGGGGCCCGTCAGGGACCGGCCGCCCATCGGCCCGCGCCGAACCACAGCACCTCGATGCACGAGGGGGCCATCGGCGGACAGCGCGCGGTCAGGAACACCGAGTGCACCCCCTTGATCGCGGGGATGGGAACGGACACCTCGCTCAGCGACCCGTCGGCGGGGGCCGCCAGTTCCGTGAGCGGGGGTGCGGCGAGTGAGTCCAGCCGCACCTCCAGCACCCCGTGGCCACCTGCCGCCGAGATCCCGGCAGTGAGCCGGGTGGCCGCCGCCCCCGTGAAGTCCAGCCTGTCGTAACGCAGCCAGGACGACGGACCGAGCACCCGGGCACGCGTGTGCTCGCCGCTGCCGGGCTCCGTGTAGGCCTGCACCGCGTACCCGTCGGCGGGCACCAGGCGGATACCCGGTGCGGCCGGCTCTGCCCGCGGCAGGCTCACCAGGGCGACCATCACCGCGGCAAGACCCGCGGCGCCCAGCCCACCGGCCCGTAGCAGGGGATTCCGTCTGCCCGGCGCTGGGGCGCCACCCGGCCGCGTTGGGCGGTGCCACGTGCGCCTGCCCCCGCGCTCGGCGGGCATCTCCGGCCGGCCGAACCCGGAATCCGGGTCGTGAAGAAGATCCGGTACGGGTTCGGGCGTCGAGCTTCGCGTGTCCCGTCCGAACAGCATGCGTTCGATGGACCGGGGCTGGCACTCGGGCAATGTGGTGGATGCCTTGGCCGCCCGATACGCGCCCTCCGGCCACCAGCCGAGCAGCAGGGGCGGAAGCTGGCGTTGCAGCCGGGAAGCCAGCTGGTGCATTTCCGTATAGACAGCCAGGCATTCTGGGCACGACCGCAGGTGCGCGGCGATCCCCCGCAACGCCCGATGGCCGTTCGGCCGCGCCGCGGCTTGCAGACGTCCGAACGTCTCGCGGCACTCCTCGCGGAGCCGGCCGACGTAGGCGTCGGCGACGGCCTCGCGAAGCCTGTCGGTTGCCTCCGCGGTCATGGGGGCCAGCCGATTCGGGCTCAGCCCGGTGATCCGGGCCACCAGGACCGGGTCGTCCTGCTCCACCACGGAGTGCCACAGCAGGCACTGCTCGGATTCCGTGAGGCTGACGAACGGAGCGAGCAGGGACCGGCCATCGTTCAGAGGCCACTGGCAGCCGTTGGCCACCCATCGGCGGAACCTCGGGGTGAGGCACATACCGGATTCCTGAGCCGACAGCGGTACGGCGGTGTGGCGCACCGCGGCGAGCAGTCCTAATCGCAGGCAGCCACGGTGACGTTGGCCGAGCACCTTGGTCGTCCCGTCCACGGTTGTCCTCAGGACCTGGGTGAAGGCCCGGCAGACGAGTTGATGCGCGTCAGTGGGACGGACGACGCATTGGGCGGCATAGCCGTAGGCCGCGGGGTAGTGGCGACGGTAGAGCGTACGGAACGCGTCGATCCGCCCCTCGCGCACCAGGCTCAGCAACTGGTCGTCGGGGCGGGATTCCAGGCGATCACGGGAACGATGGATACGGCGTGGCCGCATGTCGGAGGACCTCCGGGAGCGTGGGAGGGGAAGGGCAACCGCGCCGGTTCCGCGGCGTTCCCGGGACGCATCGCGGCGGTTGTCCAGGCATTGCGGGGCGAGCGGCATCGCAGGGGCGTCGACAGGCTTCCGGTCGGCCCCCGTCATCCGCTCTCGTTCTCGCCGGGCGTCGTGGAGCCGGGCCGCTCGGAGCCGATCGTATCGATCGCCGCCCCTTCTCCCCGGTCCGCCTGCTCGCGCCCAGCGGGTGGTAACCCCTCGGAGCCGCGTAAGTCGTGCGGACCTTCCCCGTCCAGCGGACAGGGCCGTCCCGTCGCGTGGGGGCACTGGCACCGTGGCCACGGAGCCAGGCAGCTGAGAACCATGGGCACCTCGTACACTTCCACCTCCTGACGAGGCCCTTCACGGGTGACCTTGCCGTGTCCGTCCACCGAGTAGACACGAAGATCCATCCTGTGCTTGCGCACTGCCCACCCCTCCCATGTCCGACCCGCTCGGCAGGGCGCCCGGTCTCTCGTACGCGACCGGCCGATGGACTCCCCCCGCCCGGTCGCCGGCGGAACCCGAATCCACGCGCCTCGGGTCTCCTGCCACTCTGGGCGGCCGACCGTGGCCAAACCTTGGACGATCCTTGACACTTGCTGGTCAGAACCCATTCCAGGGCGTCGCGGCCGTGCGAGGGAACGGCGCGCCGGGGCAAGCCCGCTCGCGACAGGGGGCGCATGAAAGCGCTCTCATGCGCCCCATCGAAAGCAAGTACCCTCCTTGGTACGCACCAATGCGTCTCACGGTTCACAACTGACACGCGCTAAACCCGCCGGTAGGACTCATCATCCCCACTGACGGTGATCCGTTCTATGGAGGGGCGTGGCCGCGGTGGCGGTGGAGTTCGGGATCCTCGGCGGTATAGAAGTGCGCATACACGGCCGCCTGGTCGATCTGGGCCATGCGCGTCAGCGGGTGGTACTCGCGGCCCTGCTGGTGGACGTCAACCGTGAGGTGACGGCCGACCAGCTCGCCGACCGGGTCTGGGGGGAGCGGACCGCGCAGCGCGGAACGCTGTACAGCTACCTGTCACACCTGCGGCGCGCTCTGGCGGGCGCCGACGGCGTGCGGATCTCGCGGCGGCCCGCGGGCTATGTGCTCACCGCTGACGCACAGACGGTGGACCTGCACCGCTTCCGCCGGACGGTGGCCCAGGCCCGCAAAGAGACCCACACCGACGAGCAGGCCGCGGAGTTGCTCGCGCAGGCCCTGGGCCTGTGGCGCGGGGAGGCCTTGGGCTCGGTGGACACCCCTTGGGCCAATGCCCTGCGCGACAGCCTGCGCCACGAACGCCTCGCCGCCGAACTGGACGCCACCGACATCGGGCTCCGCCTGCACCGCCACACCGATCTGCTACCCGGTCTGCGCACCCGCGCGTGTGAGCACCCTCTGGACGAGCGCATAGCCGAGCAGCTGATCCTCGCACTGCATCGGTGCGGACGCACGGCCGAGGCTCTGGAGTGCTACAAGAGCACTCGGCAGCGGCTGGCCGAGGAGCTGGGCATCGATCCCGGCCCCTCACTCAAGCGCCTGCACCAGCAGGTTCTCACCGGCGATCCCGCGCTGCTCGTGCTCGGCGGTACCAAGGTGAGCGACTGCACCGCAGTCACCGCCGACACCGCACCGGCTGCCGGGCCGACTCCGACGCCACGTCAATTGCCCGCGCCTCCCGCGCTGTTCACCGGCCGGACCGCCGAACTCGCCGCGCTCTCCGCCGCCCTTGAGCAACGCGCCGACGTCGGCGCGACGGTGGTGATCTCGGCGATCGGGGGCACCGGCGGCATCGGCAAGACCTGCCTGGCCCTGCGCTGGGCCCACAATCATCTGGAGGACTTCCCGGACGGCCAGCTCTACGTGAACCTGCGCGGCTTCGACCCGTCCGGCGAGACCGTGCCCTTCGCGGTGGCCATCAGGGGCTTCCTCGGCGCCTTGGGCGTGGCACCGTCCGCCGTACCGGTGGATCCCGACGCCCAAGCCGCGCTGTACCGCAGTCTGGTGGCCGACAAGCGGATACTCGTCGTCCTGGACAACGCACATGACACCGCCCAGGTCATGCCACTGCTGCCGGGCAGCCCGAACTGCGCCGTTCTGGTCACCAGCCGCCGCCACCTGGGGGGCCTGGGCACCGCCCAGGGAGCGCGAATGCTGACCTTGGGCACACTCAGGGAAGCCGAGTCCCGGCAACTCCTCGCCCGCCATCTCGGCGATGACCGGATCGCCGCGGAACCCGATGCCCTCACCGCGATCCTGCGGCACTGCGGCGGGCTTCCTCTGGCACTGAGCATCATCGCGGCGCGCGCTGCCGCCCATCCCGGCTTCCCTCTGTCCCACCTCGCCTCGGAGCTCGCCGAGTCCGCGACCCGTCTGGACGCACTCGACGCCGGCGAGCTCGGCGCCGATCTGCGTGCCGTGTTCGCCGCCTCCTACCAGGCTCTCGAACCCGAGGCAGCGCGCGTCTTCACCCTGCTCGGCCTCGCTCCCGGCCCGGACATCAGCCTGCCCGCCGCGGCCGCCCTCACCGGCCACACCCCGTCCCGCACCCGCCCTCTGCTGCGCACCCTGGAGGCCGCCCACCTGGTGCGCCAGCCCATCCCCGGCCGCTACCACATGCACGACCTGGTCCGCCTCTACGCCGCAGAGCACGCCCGGGACGGCCGGTCCGAGGCGGCACGGACGCTCGCACTGCGTCGCCTGATCGACTTCTACCTCCACACCGCCGACCACGGCCGCCGTCTCATGGACACCTTCTGGCCCATCAGGCTCGACCTCGACCCGCCGACCGCGGGTTGTACACCCCACCCCCTGGCGGACTCAGCGGCGGCAGGGGCGTGGTTCGAGACCGAACACAGCTGCCTGCTCGCCGCACAGCAGCTCACCAGGGAGCTGGGATGGCACACTCTGACCTGGCAGCTGTCCGAATCGATATTCGCCCCGCACTGGGACCGGAACCGCCTCCCGGAGAACCTTTGCATGTGGCGGGCCTCGGTCGCCGCGGCCGAACAACTGGGCGATCCCGCGGTGCTGGCCCTGTCCCACTTGCGCCTCGGACTCTGCCACGGCCAGGCAAGCCAGTACGCGGAAGCCCGGGAGCACCTCACCAAGGCCCTGACCCTGTTCGAACACACCGGTGACAAACCCGGCCAGGGCAATGCCCAGTTCGCGCTCGGCTGGACCTGGGACCAACTGGGCGATCCCCAGCAGGCACTGTCATGTGTCGAACAAGCCCTGCGCATTCACCAGGGCCTGCGCGAGCCCATGTGGGAGGCCAGGATCCTCAACGCCATAGGCTGGAGCCACGCCCGACTGGGCCACTACCAGCAGGCCCACGCCCACTGCGCCCGAGCTCTCGCCGTGTGCCGGGACAAGGGCGACCGCCGTGGCGAGGTCAGCACCCTGGACAGCCTCGGCTACATCAACCACCTCAACGGCCGACATGACCAGGCCCTGGACCACTACCACCAGGCTCTCGCCCTGTCCCGGGAGCTCTCCCGGGACATCGGCATCGCCGCCACCGCGTTCGAGGCCAACGTCCTGGCCCACCTCGGGGACGCCCACCACGCCCTGAACCGGCAGCGGGCGGCACGCCACTTCTGGCGGCAGGCCCTCGACCTCTACCGAGCACAGCACCGCGCCGCCGCGGCCGCGCACATTCAGCAACAACTCGACGCCTCGCACCGAGCGCACGTCAATGTGCCCCAAGGACGCTCCGAACTCCCGCCGGATTCCTGAGACGGCGGTAGCGCTGCGGTAGCGCGAGGTCTGTGCTGCCGTTCGTGCCGAGGCGGACAGCGCTGTCCATTCGCTCGCCGAGCCGAACGGCCGACGTGGGGCGTCACCGACAGCGCCCCTGCCCCGGGCACCTTCGCCAGGTGCCCGGGGCCGCGACCGCAGTGGCTCGGCAGGCGACTGTCCTCACGCACCCCGTCCGGAGTGTGGGTATCGAGGTTCGTGCAAGGTTTGCCCACGACCGACCGGACACAGTGGCGACTCATGCCCTGCCCCGCGGGGTCACGTGCGCGTGCGGGTTCCGTCCGACCAGCGAGGCTTCCGGCTGCCCGGCTCCGACCCACAACGAAGGGACGAGGAGTTGCCGCGCACGATGCTCAACGCCGCTGCCCAACCCATTCGGCGACGCCGTGCTCATTGACCGCCTCTTCGCCCGCGCACCCCGCAAGTATCAAGTGCCGGCCAACCTGCGACGTGACGTCGTCATCGACACGGCTCTGGCGACGACCGCGGCCGTGTACAGCCTGCTGCAACCGCTCGTCCTCGTACCGCTGCGGCGCACGGACCCGCAGTTGTACGGCGACGCGCCCTCCGAGCGCCTCCTCGTTGCCACCACAGCGGTGGAGATCCTGGCGGCTCTGTGCCTCATCGTCCGCCGCAGGGTCCCCCTCGCCCTGGTCGCGGCCTCCCTGGTGGACATGTGGTTGGGCGGGTTGGGAGTCACGTACCCCGTCGGGCTCTACACCCTTGTCGTCGGCGGGCGGACCCGCTGGGCGTTGGCGGCCGCCTTGGCTGGAGCGACCGTGCCTGCGATCGACTTCCTTCTGATGCCGGGCGATCGGCCGTCCCTTCCGCTGTTCGTCGAAGACGCGGCGGTGGGCCATCTGCTGCCGATGGTCGTCGCTCCGGTGCTGGTGGCCGCGACGGTCCGCGCGCACCGCACGCTCATCCGCGGCCTGCGGGAACGGGCGGACCAGCTCGAGCGCGAGCAGGACCTGGTCGCGCGCAACGCTCGGCTGGAGGAGCGCGCCCGGATCACCTGGGACGTCCACGACGTGGTCGCCCACTACGTGGGACTCATCGTCATCCAGGCGGGAGCGCTGGAGGTGGGCGTGCCCCCTCGGTCCGACGCGTACAGGCGGGCTCAGTTGCTCGCAGACCTCGGGCGGCGGGCCATGGGAGAGCTTCGCGCCCTGCTCGACATTCTGCACAGCGGCGAACGCGAAGGGCACGACGGGCGGAGCGACGTCCGGGTGCAGGCGGCAGGGAGAACCGGATCGTGGCGGGAAGACGTCGAAGCTCTGCTGAACGAAGTCCGCCAAGCCGGCGTACTAGTAACGTGGCAGGTCAGCGGAGAACCGGAGGAGGCCGACCGGGCGGCCCTGGACATCGCCTACCGCGTGGTCCAGCAGGGCGTCGCCAACGCTGTCCGACATGCCCCCGGCGCCGACGTCCGCGTCGCGGTGGCTGTCCGCGCCGAGGGCCTGGAGATCAGCGTATGCAACGGTCCCCCGTCCGCTCCGATCGCCCCGCGGACATCCGGTGGCGGCCATGGGCTGATCGGCGTGCTCGAGCGCGTGACCCGGGCGGGAGGAGACGTGCGTGCCTCCGCGACCCCGGACGGCGGCTTCCGCCTGCGCGCACGCATCCCGCCGCAGGGCACGCCCGAAGCGCCGGGGGAGCTTGGAGAACCGGATGATCCGGGTTCTGGTGGCGGACGACGAGCCGCTGGTACGTGAGGGCATCCGCCTGGTGCTCGACTCCGATGACGAGATCACCGTCGTAGCCGAGGCTGTCGACGGCTCCCAGGCCGTCGACAGCGCCCGTCGGCACCATCCGGATCTCGCCATCCTGGACATTCGGATGCCCACCACGGACGGACTCACAGCCGTGCGGGCGCTGGCGCTCCTGCCGCACCGGCCGCGGGTGATCATACTCACCTCCTTTGCCTTGGACGAATACCTCTACGCCGCCCTCAGCGCCGGCGCGGACGGCTTCCTGGTCAAGGACGTCTCGCGGCACGACCTGCTCAGTTCGGTCAAGGCCGTCGCGAACGGCGACGCCATCATCTCGCCGTCGATGACCCGCTCCCTGATCCAGCGCTTCACCCCGCCCCCGGCCCGCTCGACGCCCGGTGTCAAGGACCAAATCGCCGCTCTGCCCGAGGAACTGCGACAAGTCCTCGCCCTGCTGTCCCGGGGCCTGTCCAATGCCGAGATCGGCGCCCTTCTGTGCCTGACGGAGTCGCAGGTCAAGGCACAGGTCAGCCGGGTCCTGCGGCTGCTCCGGCTGACCAACCGCGTGCAGGCAGCCATCCTCGCCTACTCCGTCGGACTCTCGGACGGACCCCCGTCGGGCTAGGGAGTCCCGGTGTCAGAACGAGCGCCAGTCGGCCTCGATGTCGTGGGAGTCGGTCTTGGTCAGCCGGGTCAGCCCGGTGCCGTCGGACTTCACGAGGAACAGGTGCTGGGGGTCGGCGTCGTCACCGCCACCGCGAGTGAAGACCAGGCGGGTGCCGTCGGGCGACCAGGAGGGGGTGATGTCGTTCAGCCGACCCGAGGTGATCCGGTGCAGCCCGCTCCCGTCGGGGCGCACGACGTACAGGTGCGCGATGCCGGAGGAGCCGGAGCGGCTGAACGCGATGGTGTTGCCGTGCGACCAGTCGGGCGCGCTGTCGTAGGTGGAGCCGACCGAGGTGACGGTGGACTCGGCGTGGGTTGTCACGCGGATGCGCTTCAGGTGGCTGTGCCCCCCGGCGGTCGTACGGGAGAAGACCAGGTACTTGCCGTCCGGCGACCAGGAGGGGTTGTTGTCGTCGACCGAGTTGTGGGTGAGGCGGGTGAGCGGGGTGCCGCCGGTTCCCGAGATGAAGATCTCGGTGTGGGAGCCGACCGGCTTGGAGAACGCGATCCGGTGCCCGTCCGGGGACCAGGAAGGATCGGCGGCGCCGTCGGTGCCCTTGATGTGCACCGGGGTGCCGCCGCTGGACTTCATCGTCCAGATGCCGTCGATGGCCCCGCCCGATCCGTAGCGCAGCAGAGCGATCCTGCTCCCGTCCGGAGACCAGGACGGCATGACGTCACTGACGAGCGGGGTGTTGGTCAGTTTGGTCAACGTACCGCCGGTGGAGGAGATGCTGTACAGGTCCTCGACCGGCTTGCCGGCTGTGTAGCGCGAGAACACGATCGGCTTGGTCCCGGCGGCGTGCACCTCGCCCGCTGTCAAGGCGGTGACCGCAACCATCGCGGTGCCCATCGCGCAAGCGGCGACCGCCCCCCGCCGAACGGATCCGAACGTCATGGCGCGCATCTGAGATCTCCCCTCCCCCGAGCGACCGCCCCGGCCGCTCCCGAGCCGTACTTTCGCACGCCACGCCAGTGGCTGGAAACACTCCCCCCGCCCCGGACAGGATGCTGTCACCCACCTGGGACACGCCCGTTGCGGAGCCACACGCCCAGTGGCCGGTCCGGCGCCTGCGCGGCGCCGTTCGGCCTTGCCGGATGCCGGTGGTCTCCGCCGCCACGCGGCACCCGCTCAGGCCGAGAAGGAACGCACGGCCTGGGTGTCCAGGGCGGCGCAGAGCCAGTCGTGGGCGGCGCCGGCGGTCGGTTCCGACGGGTCGGACAGTTCCGCGGTGAGTTGCCAGTAGCGGTCGATCCGGGGATCCGCGGCGAGCACGGTGCTGAGCCGCCGACGGAAATCGGGAGTGTCACGCGCGCCGCGTGCCCGGGCATAGGCGGAGACAAAGCAGTCGAGTGCCTCGCCCTCGTGCGGTGGCCGCTGCCCCCGCATCCGCGGCGACGCCAGCGCATACGCCTCGCGGAGACCGTCGTAGAGAACCGCCGGGCGGTAGCCCTCTTCGGTCCGGTGCGCCGCCGGCTGGCAGGGATCGTCGCTGCCGCAGCCGTCGGAGACGAGGGTGTGCAGCTCGGCGAAGGCCAGCACCTGGGACGGAGTGGGTTCCGCGGGCGGCTGCGGAATCGCCTCTTCGAGGATGGAGGCGACCAACCGGGACGGCAGCCGCGGCGGCAGCCAGCGCCGCCAGAAACGCGCCAGTGCCGCCGTGCTGGGCGGCACGGACACGGCGCCGATCAGGCGCAGCCGCTCCGCGCGGTCCTCGGGAGCGCAGTCACGGAGCAGTTGAAGGGCGGCGTCCCGCCAGCGCAGGGCGGCCAGTTGCGAGCCGATCTCCCGCAGCCGCCCCGCGATGACGTCCTCCAGCGCGTCCTCCTGGTCGAGGATCCGTCCGACGTCCGGCACCGGCAGGTCGAGGGTGCGCAGCGAGCGGATCACCCGGAGCCGGTCGAGTGCCTCGGGGCCGTACCGGCGGTGGCCACCGGTGCTGCGGGCGGCTTCGGGCAGCAGACCGCGGTCCGAGTAGAAGCGGACGGTCTTGACGGAGACGCCGGCGTGCTCGGCGAGCTCTCCGATGCTCCACATGCTGTCCGGCGACACGACTTGAACCTCCCTCAGGGGGAGTTCCTACCGTACCGGCGAGCGCGGGCGGCCTGTGCGGCCGGGCCGTGGACCGAGGCATGCGAGGAGATGGCGATGACTGCACTGGTACTGGTCTGCGACACCTTCACCGGAGGCTGGGCATGGCGCGAAGTGGCCGCGGCGCTGCGGGAGTCGGGGGCCGAGGCACACCCGGTGACGCTCACGGGCATGGGTGACCGCCGTCATCTTGCGGGACCCGATACGGACCTGGAGACGCATATCCAGGATCTGACGCAGCTGATCGACCACCTGGACGCGCCGGATGTGGTGATGGTCGGTCACGGCTACGGCATCCACCCGGTGCTCGGCGCCGCCGACCGGCGTCCGGAGAGGATCGCCGGGATCGTCCATCTGGACGCGGGAATGCCCCAGGACGGCGACCCTGCCCTCGCACTCGTGCCGGACCAGGCGGTCCGCGAGCGGCTGGACCGGACCGGGCCGACCGAGGAGGACTGGCTGCTGCCCCCACCGCCACGCGAGCAGTGGCCCCGCTGGGGCAGCGTCGCGGGAGTCCCGGCCGACGCTCTGGCGCGGCTGGACCGCCTGGCAGCACCGCAGCCTCTGGGCACTCTCTCCCAGCCGCTGCGGCTGTCGGGGGCGGCGTCCGAGCTGCCGACGACGGGCGTCCTGTGCACCGCCAATGGGTCCAGCATCGCCCTGGTCGAGGCCCTGGTGGGAATGGGGGATCCGCGCTTCCGGGCGCTCACCGATCCCCGAGTGGGCTTCTTCGAGCTCGACACCGGGCACTGGCCGATGCTCTCCGTCCCCGGCGAGCTGGCCGGCGTACTGCTCAAGGGCGCCGCGGGAGAGGGCCACCGAGTGGCCGCGGCGGTGAGTGGGAGGCCCGCGCATCTTGGGCCATTCCTCCTCGACGTGCCGCAGCGGCGTCGTGAACGGGTGGGACGGGTCGATCTCCATCTGCCCGACGCCGACGGCCCTCGTCCAGCGGTGGTGTTCGTCCACGGCGGCCCGGTTCCCCCGGACGTGGAGCCGACGCCGCGGGACTGGCCCACCTTGGTCGGCTACGGCCAGTACGTGGCGAGCCTGGGAGTCGTCGGGGTTGTGGTCGACCACCGGCTGCACGATCTCGGCGACCACGGGCGCGCCGCCGAGGATGTCGCCGAGGCGGTCGAGCTCGTACGGGCCGATCCGCGTGTCGACGGCGGACGCGTCGCGTTGTGGTACTTCTCCGGCGGCGGGCTGCTGTCGGCGGATTGGCTCGCGGCGCCCGCGCCGTGGTTGCGGTGTGTGGCGGCGTCCTATCCCATGCTCGCGCCGCTGCCGAACTGGGGTCTCACCGATTCACGTTTCCGCCCCGCGGTCGCGGTGCGCAACGCGGGGCGGTTGCCCATCGTGCTGACCCGGGTGGGATTGGAACGTGCCGAGATCGCGGTGACGGTCGATGAGTTCCTGTCGGCCGCCGAGGACTGCGAGGCCAATGTGGAGGTGGTCGATGTGCCGCACGGCCGCCACGGGTTCGAGGCGATCGACCACACCGAGGAGGCACGCGACGCCGTGGAGCGCGCGGTGCGATCCGTGCTGGGGCACCTGCGGTAGTCCGCGCCGCACGGGCACGGCTTCGGACTCCGACACCGGAGGGGAGCAGGGCGTGGCCGGCACGGATCCTGCCGTCGGCGTGGTCCGTTCACGAGGTGCTCCCGGCCGACGCCAGTTCGGCGACCACCGCTCGGTGATCGCTGCCGGGCAGGGTGTGTTCACTCACCGAGACCGCCACCAGACCGCTGCCGTGCAGGACATGGTCGAGTTGGATCAGCGGTGGCAGGCGTGAGTCATGGGCGGGCCAGGTCGGGGCCCAGCCATGGCCCAGTTCCGCGTGGGTGTCCGTCAGCCCGGTGTCCAAGAGGTCCCGCATGGACGCGTGGTCGAGCGTCGCGTTGAAGTCGCCGAGGAACACCGTGTCCCGGGCGTCGTCCGCGGCCTCGGAGCGCAGCGCCTTCATGTCCTGAGCCCATCGCCTGGCGTTGCCCAGCGGATAGAAGGTGTGGACCGCGACCAGCCGCACCCCGCGACCGCCGAGGAAGACCTGGGCGGTGGGCTGCGGCCAGGTGGTGTCACGGTGCAGCAGACCGCCGCCCGACAGCGGCAGGCGCGAGTAGATGGCGGAGCCCGCCTCGGGGTGCGCTTCGCGGTAGGGCATCAGTTCCGCCAACCCCGCCCTGTCGAAGGCGGAGCCCGCCTTGGACGTCAGTTCCTCCACGGCGAGCACGTCCACCCGCTCCCTGCGGACCAGCCCGACCAGCGCCCCGGCGTCGACCTTGGCGACATGGGTGTTGACGGTGGCGACCCTCAATCTCGGCGCACCGTTGGGCACGGACACATCGTCCGCGATGAACCGGGGCACCAGCCAGACCAGTTCCACGACGACCAGGACGGCCGCGATCCCCGTCAGCCACCAGGAGCGCAGAGCCGCCACGGTGAGCAGGATGAGCACCCCGGCGACCGCGGCGTGGGGCAGGCCCACGACCACGACGGCCAGAGGCGTTCCGGTGTCCAGCCCCGCCAGGCGCACCACCACCAGCGCCGACTCCGCCACGAGGGCGAGTACGCAGACGAGCAGCGCGGCTGTCCGCCGGCGGCGTCGCCGTGCCGGCGGCCGCTGCTGGGGAGCGGCGGCCGTCATGTCAGGGGCAACGCCGGTCCTGGGCACTCGCAACCTCCCGGGGGTGGACGCCTGTTCGGCCACTGCGGCAGGCGCGTCTCCAGGCCGCACCGATCGTCCGCCGCGGCCCGGTGAGTGAGACATCCACTCACCGGCGGCCGGTTCCGCAAGCGGGGGTTCAGGTGCCGAGCACCAATGGTCCGGGCGCGCCGGCCTTCGAATCGGCGCGCCCGGTCCCGTCCTGTCCGGTCGAGGGATCCGTTCAGGCGGTGTGCAGCCTCAGCCCGTAGACGCGCAGGATCTCGTTGATGGGCTGGAACCAGGTACGCCCGCCCGACGAGCAGTTGCCGTAGCCGCCGGATGTCACTCCCTGGGCCTGGTCACCGGTGATGAACGAGCCCCCGGAGTCCCCGCCCTCGGCGCAGACGCTGGTGCCGGTCATCTCGTAGACCGCGCCTTGGGCGTAGTTGACAGTGTCGTTCTTCGACTGGACCTGGCCGCAGTGCCAGTGCGAGGTGGAACCGGAGCGGCAGATCGAGGAGCCGATCGGAGCTTCCCACGAGCCACGCACGAGCGCGTCGGGAACGGTACCCCAGCCGAGCACCACCGGGACCGTCCACCAGCCACTGCCGACGTTCACCCAGGCGTAGTCGTTGCCGGGGAAGGACGAGCCCTGGAAGTTGCCCATGTAGGAGCGGTCCCAGCCGTAGACGGCCTGCCAGGGACTGCCGCAGTGGCCGGCGGTGACGAAGCCGCCGTACACCGAGAAGCCTATGGAGCAGCGGACGTTCCCGGTGTAGTAGGGGTCGCCGCCGACCGTTCCCGCGGCAAAGGTCCGCGGCGCCGCGGTGGCCTTGCTTTCTACGGTCACCGGTCCGGCCTTGTCCGCCGCGGCGATGAACTCTCGGACGGGCGCGGTGCGTTCCTCGCCCTTGACGACATCGACCACGACGGTGGAGGAGCGCGGGTCGACATGCCAGCCCGCCACGCCGGCCGGGGCCTTGTGCGCCCTGGCTCGGGCGTCCAGTACGGCCTGAGTGGCGGCCAGTTCCTTCGCGCTGTGCGCGACGATCACGGCACCGGCCCCCGCGTCGCGCACCTTGGCGGCCCTGGCCGCGCTGGTGACGCCGACGACGAGCCTGCCGGTGCCGGGGTCGAACCATGAGCCCCCGAACGCGCCGCCCGCGGCCTTCTCCGCCTTCGGCGCGAGCTCGGCCGCCGCCTTCTCCCGCTTCAGACGCACACGGGCTTGACGCTCCGTCAGACCCAGGTCGTGCTGGAGGGCGTGGATCAGGCCGGCCGAGTACTCGACCTTGTCCGCCGAGGCAGCGGTCGACGCGGCCGACGCCGAGGGCAGACCCAACGCGGTACTGCCCACGAGCGCCATGACGGACAGTCCGGTCCAGAGGGATTTCTTGCGTCGCATGCCTGCTCTCCGTTTCAGACAACGTTGTCGGCCAAGGCGGCCGACCGCGTCGGCGCGGGTGGAAGTGACTGGGAGACAGTGGCAGAGGGGCGGGGGCCGCCCCAAAGGTATGGACCTTCCGCTGCCCGAGTGTCGAGTCCTGACCATGGTCATGTCAATACAGCGATGCCAGGAAACCGCACCGCCCGGGCCGAGTGATCAGGAGGACCGCCGCGCGGTCATGCCGTACTGCTTGCGCCTTCCGCGCCGGCGGATGCGCTCGGCGACCCGTCCTTGGAGCGGGTCGGCTGATCCACCGTCATATCCTTGGCGCCATTGTCGCCTTCGGGCGCGGATGTGCCACGCCCCACCCACGCCAGGAGCAGGCCGAGGGTCCCCGCGATAGCCGGCCAGTAGACGTACCGGTAGTCGGTCGTCGGCATCAGGGGCAGATAGCCGAGCACATACGCGGCCGAGCTGACCCCCAGGGCCCGGACCGGCATCGAGAAGATCCCCCTGCCGGGGCGGAGTGCCAGCACCAGCGCCACAGCGAGCCAGAACCATCCGGCGAAAAGGAGCGGCAGATCCCTGACCGCCCCGGTGACATAGGTGCGGAGCGTGGCCTCCAGTCGAGGGTGCGCCACCTCGAGTCCCAGGCGGTCCGCGGCGATTCCGCGCTGGTACTCGTAGTGGTTGTCGAAGAGCAGTCCCGAGAAGAGCTGCAGGCGGTACTGCGCGTAGCCGGGGACATGGCCGGCCATCTCACTGATCCACAGGGACCTGATCTGGCCCGACCGTGCGACAGGCTGGTTCGTCTCGTGTGCGTAGCAGGTGAAGTAGGAGTTGGACAGGGATTTGATGCGGTCGCACTTCTCCGCCGCGGTCACGAGGCGGTCCCGAAGGTCCGGAGACACGGCCGCCGACCGCAGTTCGCTCACGCTCAGGACATGGATCAGGTCGTCCAGCATGATCTGCGATCCCTGGCTCATCCTGACGGGCCGCGCGAACGAGGAGATG
>NZ_BMMS01000028.1 GCF_014646055.1 Wenjunlia tyrosinilytica | reverse complement strand
GGGGGCGCCTTGGGCGGAGGAAGGGAAACGCCTTCGGCGGAGGAAGGGGTGCCTTGGGTGGAGGCGGGGGGCGCCTTCGGTGGAGGTAGGGGGCGCCTTGGGCGGAGGAAGGGGTGCCTTGGGTGGAGGCGGGGGGCGCCTTCGGTGGAGGTAGGGGGCGCCTTGGGTGGAGGCGGGGGGCGCCTTGGGCGGAGGAAGGGGGCGTGAACCGGATCACGGGCGCGGCGGCGGGTGCGCCGATTGAACGCCTGCGCAGGTCCAGGACGCCCGGGTCGGCGGCGCCCGTGGGCGCTGCCGAGGGGCGTGGGGAGGCGCCGGCGGCCCCCGGGGGAGGCTGCCCCCCCGGGGCCCGTCGGCTCGGGCCCTCAGCGCACCGTCGCCCGCTGGGTCACGGCGACGCATCCCAGGACGGTCGGCGCGGTCAGGGGGACGGCGGGGACGACGCGCTCGCCGAGCAGCGACGTGGACCACACGAGCGTCAGCAGGTGCTGGGCGAGCCGGAGTTGGCCGGCGCGGGCCACACCGATCGCCGCCATACCGCGGTACCGGACGACGAACCCGCCGAACTGCGACACCAGGGACGGCGAGGAAGCGGGCCTCCTGGGCGGAGCGCCCTGAACAAGCCCGGCCACGGACCCGGCCCGTGCGCCGAGGGGCTTGGCGCGCCGGTCCACAAGGCCCCAGCACGCGAGTTCCCGGCCTGAAACGGGTCACGGACCCGGTCCGGCGCCTGCCGTCCGAGGACCGGGCCGTAGGGCCGAAGTCGAGCGTTCCCGCGCCAGGGCCGAGGCTCTGAATGTCCATGGGCCGGTCCGGATGCCCATGGACCGGTCCGGCGGCTGCCGTCCGGCCGATCCGGCTGCCCGCAGGGCCGAGGTTCTTGCCGTCCCCGGGCGAGGGGCCGAAGCCCGCGGGGCCCCCGCGGCGCGGCCGCGTGGGCGCATCAAGGCCGCGGCCGCCACCGCGGCTCGAGTGGTGGGCCGCGCGGCGGCTAGAGGCTCGGCCGCTAGAGGCTCGGGCGGGAGCGGACCGGGTGGTCCTCCGGCATCTCGGCGACGCAGATCCTTACGCCATCCGGGTCGCAGATCCACATCTCGATCATGCCCCAGGGCTCGCGCAGGGGTGGCCGCAGCACGGTGACCCCCCGTTCCTCCAGTTCTCGCCGGGCCTCCAGCGCGTCAGGGACCTGCACCATCAGTTCCACTCCGGGCGCTGGGGGCGTGGCGGAGGTGCCGGAGACCTCGAGGAAGCCTCCACCGAGGAAGAAGACCGTGCCGCGCTCGGCGCCCGTGCCGAACTCGCGGTAGATCGCCAGGCCGAGCCCGTCCCGGTAGAAGGCGCGGCTGCGCTCCAGGTCGGTGGGGCGCAGCAGGATGCGGCTGCTGAGAATGTTGACCATCAGCGGACTGTAGGCAGTGCGCCCTCGGGAGGGAAACACCGGCGCGTTAGCCTTCGGAGCGTGGAGACCGCAGACCCCGCCGCATCGCTGACCTTCCGTGCCGCAGTCGAGGAGGACGTGCCCGCCCTGGTGGAGCTGGTCGAATCCGCCTACCGGGGCGACAGCAGTCGGCAGGGCTGGACCACCGAGGCCGACATCCTCGACGGGCAGCGCACCGACCCGCAGGGCGTCGCCGAGGTCGTGGGCGCCTCGGGCAGCCGCCTGCTCGTCGTCGAGCGGGACGGCGTGCTGGTCGCCTGCTGCCAGCTGGAGCACCGGGGCGCCCATGCCTACTTCGGGATGTTCGCCGTGCGCCCGGGACTGCAGGGCGCGGGACTTGGCCGGGCGGTCCTGGCCGAGGCCGAGCGCGTGGTCCGCGGCGAGTGGAACGCGCGTGAGATGCACATGACGGTGATCTCGGCCCGTGAGGAGCTGGTCGCCTGGTACGAGCGGCGCGGCTACCGGCGCACCGGCCGGACCACCCCGTTCCCCTACGGCGACGAGCGGTTCGGCCTGCCCAAGCGCGAGGGCCTGGAGTTCGAGACGCTGGTCAAGGAGCTGGGCTGAGCCCCTCCGCCTCGACGGCCCGCTTGATCGCGGGGAAGTCGGTCGTGCCGCCGTCCACGCCCAGGGTCCTGGCCAGAAGAAGGTCCCGCGGCGTGTTGACCACCCAGGACACCACCCCGATGCCCTCGTCGTGCAGGCGCTCCACGACGGCGAGGGTGAGCCTGCGCAGGTTGAGGACGGCCAGTTCGGCGCCCACGTCCTTGGCCCGTCGCACCACGTCCTCGCCGTAGCGGCCGGCGACCAGGCCGGTGCGCACCCCCGGCAGCCGTTCCCGGATCTCGGCCACCGCCTCGTCGTGGAACGAGATGACGGTGACCCGCTCCAGCAGGTCGCGGCGGCGCATGGTGTCCGCGAGGGCCCGCGCGGCCGCCCGGTCCTTGATCTCGGCCTGGAGCGGGGCGCGGACCGCGTCGAGCACCTCGTCGAACGTCGGTACCCGCTCACCGAGGCCGGCGTCGAGTTTGCGCAGCTCGTCCAGCGTGTGGTCGCCGATGGGGCCGCTGCCGTCGGTGGTGCGGTCCACGGTCGCGTCGTGCATCACGACAAGGGCGCCGTCGCTGCTCAGATGCAGGTCCAGCTCGATCACGTCGAGCCCCTCGCGTTCCGCCCTGATGAACGAGCGCAGCGTGTTCTCCGGCTCGACGCCCATGACGCCGCGGTGGCCGATGGTCAGGAAGCTCAAACTCGTGACCGCCTGTCGATCTCGGTTTCTGCGCGGGCGGAGAAGCCAACCCAAAAGCTCCAGTCGGCTCCGCAGCCTAGTGCCGGCGAAAGTCCGAACAGTGACAGGAGTGACGCGAGAGGGTGACGGGCATATGTACTGGGTGGCCTTTTCCGCGAGGACGGGAAGAACGACGGCAATGTGGGGGGTCGCACAGGATAATCTGCGGCCTCTCCCCTTGAGCGGGACAACCTCTCTTCTATACGCTGTCATGACGCGAGGTTCTCCTGTGAAAGTGGGGTGTCCATGAAAAATCTACTGTCGGTAACGGACATTGAGGGCGTAAACGGCGCGAGTGATGCAGCCGAGGCGCCCATGGGCACCGTGGCGCTCCCCGCCTGGGCCGATCTGAAGCGGGCCGTGGAGACCATCCGCCCCTGGCAGTCCAAGGACGGCTCGATCGACTTCGACGCCGAGGACGCCCCCGAGCGGGCCGAGGCAGAGCGGCAGGTGGCGGCGATGGCCGACGCCGTGCGCGCCCTCGCCCCCCGCTTCCCGCACGACGCCGAATACCTCGGCAAGCTCCTCACCGACCTCGACCGCTGGGCGGCCGACGGCTTCGGCGTGCCGGACTTCCTGGACTCACTGCTCGCCTTCCAGCCCTCCCAGGAGCGGCAGGACGGCCTCGAGCACCTGGTCCTCTTCCCGATGTACACGCAGAACGGCAACCCGAACCGCAACTTCGAGGCCGTCCTGCTCCGTGTCGTCTGGCCGCGGTGGCTGGCCGAACTCGAGCGCACGCGCTTCGACAACCCGATGTTCGTGCCCATCACCTTCGAGGACTTCACGGCCGGGTACGACACCGACTCCGCCGTCCTGTTCCCCGAGACCGTCGCCGTCCGCGAGGTCCCCGAGCGCTACAGCTGGGGCGGGATCTTCTGCGACCGCGAGGCCGCCCGCTTCCGCCGGGTGACGGCCTCCGCGGTGGAGACCCTGGGCCTGGAGCTGCCCGAGGACGCCCGGCGGCTCGTCGGCGACCAGGACCTCGCCGTGCAGACCTTCGTGCTGTGGGACCTCGTGCACGACCGCACGCACAGCCACGGCGACCTCCCGTTCGACCCGTTCATGATCAAGCAGCGGGCGCCGTTCTGGATGTACGCGCTCGAGGAGCTGCGCTGCGACCTCACGGCCTTCAAGGAGGCCGTGCGGCTGGAGTCCGAGGGCTTCGAGCACGGGCGCAACGTCCAGTTCGCGATTCTCTTCGACCGTCTCTTCCGGTTCCCGCTGACCGGTGAGAGGGTGCGCAACTACGACGGGCTCGGCGGACAGCTCCTCTTCGCCTACCTGCACAAGCACGACGCGGTCCGGTGGACGGACAACAAGCTCCGCATCGACTGGGACCTCGCCTCCACCGTCACCAACCAGCTCTGCGCCGAGATCGAGAAGCTCTACCGGGACGGAATCGACCGTCCGAAGCTGGTCCACTGGTTCGCCGCCTACAACCTGGTCGCGGCCTACCTGTCCCCGCACCCGGGGTCGGTGTGGGCCAAGGGCCCCGACGCGCTGCCGCTCGACCAGCCGCCCCGTAAGCTCGTGGACCAGGTACTTCCCGACGAGTTCCCGCTCAGCATGTTCTACGAGGCACTCAGCAAGAAGCTCAAGCACGTGATCGCCTCCACCAAGGGGATCACCGCAAAGGCCGCCGCGTGAACGAGGCGTCGCAGTCCAGGGAGGTGGCACGGATGAACAGCAAGCCCCTAGAGGGTGCCGTCGTGGCCGTGGCGGGAGCCGCGGGACCGGCCGGAAGGGCGGCCCTGCGCCGCCTGGCCACCGCCGGAGCCACCGTCGTCGCCTCCGACGCGGACGCCGAGCGGCTGCACGCCGCGGTGGACGAGGCCCGGGACGCCGCCGGGGGAGCGGTCGTCACCGGTGACACCGTCGACCTGCTGGACCTCCAGGCCGCCCGGGAATGGGCGAGCCGCACCGAGAAGGAGTTCGGACGGATCGACGGGCTGGTCCACCTCGTCGGCGGCTGGCGCGGCTCGGCCACGTTCACCGAGACGGACCTGGCCGACTGGGAGCTTCTGGAGAAGCTGCTCGTCAAGACCGTCCAGCACACCTCCCTGGCCTTCCACGACCCCCTGCTGCGCAGCCCCCACGGGCGCTATGTGCTGATCAGCGCGTCCGGTGCCACCAAGCCCACCGCGGGCAACGCCGCCTACGGCGCGGCCAAGGCCGCCGCCGAGGCCTGGACGCTGGCACTGGGGGACTCCTTCCGCAAGGCGGGGGGCGACTCGGGACCCTCGGCCGCGGCTGGGATCCTGGTGGTCAAGGCCCTGGTGCACGACGACATGCGGGCCCAGCGGCCCAACGCGAAATTCGCCGGCTTCACCGACGTGGCCGATCTCGCCGACGAGATCGCCGCGATGTGGGACCGGCCCGCCGAGGAAGTGAACGGAAAGCGCAAGTGGCTGACGCCTCAGTGACCTCGAACGACCAGCACGACCCGCACACGACCGACGCCGCGCGCCACCACGACCCGGCGGTGCGCGGCTTCGCGAGCGACAACTACGCGGGGGTCCACCCGGAGATCCTCGCCGCGGTCGCCCTCGCCAACGGCGGCCACCAGGTCGCCTACGGCGAGGACGACTACACCGGCCACCTCCAGGACGTCTTCCGCAGGCACTTCGGCCCCCGGGCCGAGGCGTTCCCGGTCTTCAACGGCACCGGAGCCAACGTCGTCGCCCTGCAGTCCGTCTCCGAGCGCTGGGGGGCCGTCGTCGCGGCCGAGAGCGCCCACATCCATGTGGACGAGTGCGGCGCGCCCGAGAAGATGGGCGGACTGAAGCTGCTCACCGTGCCCACGCCCGACGGCAAGCTCACCCCCGAGCTGATCGACCGCCAGGCCTGGGGCTGGGGCGACGAGCACCGCGCGCAGCCGCTGGCCGTCTCGATCACCCAGACCACCGAACTCGGCACCTGCTACGGCGTCGAGGAGGTCCGGGCCATCTGCGAGCACGCCCACGAGCGCGGCATGGTCGTGCACATGGACGGCTCACGGATCGCCAACGCCGCGGCCACGCTGGACGTGCCGCTGCGGGAGTTCACCACCGACGCCGGGGTCGACCTGCTGTCGTTCGGCGGCACCAAGAACGGCCTGCTGTTCGGCGAGTGCGTCGTCGTCCTCAACCCGGACGTCGCGCGCGGGGTGAAGTACCTGCGCAAGATGTCGATGCAGCTCGCCTCCAAGATGCGGTTCGTCTCGGTGCAGTTCGAGGCCCTGCTCGCCGGGGACCTGTGGCTGCGCAACGCCCGCCACTCCAACGCGATGGCCGAGCGCCTCGAAACCGCGGTGCGGGACATCGACGGGGTCACGGTCGTCCGTCCGGTCCAGGCCAACGCCGTGTTCGCGATCCTGCCGAGGGACGTCAGCGAGCGGCTCCAGAAGCGCTACCGCTTCTATTTCTGGAACGAGCACACCGGCGAGGTGCGCTGGATGGCCTCGTTCGACACCACCGAGGACGACATCGACTCGTTCGCGGCGGCCATCCTCGAGGAGATGGCCAAGCGGTAGCGTCGAGGAGATCGCCAAGCGGTGGCGCCGAAGGGAAGGCCGAGCGGGAGGCCCGCTGGATGCTCGAGACGCCCCGCCCGGTTCCGAGGGGGACCGCGGTGGGGCGTTTCGCGGTTCCCAACGCGTTCACTGGGTGAGACGGGCAGTCCGCGCCGCGACCGGGCGGACGGTCATCGGATACGCTGTCGCCCGTGACGACTGTCGAGCTGCTGCTTTTCGCGCGCGTGCATGTGGACCTGGTCCGGCACGCGAGCGCGCTGTGTCACCGCCCAAGCAGCTGAAGCACCCCAGTCCGGTCGTTCCACCCTGTCCGCGCCCGAGGGCGCCGGCAGGGACTTCTCAGCGGTGGTGACATTCCTTGACCATGACCCAGGCGCCCGCGGCCGTCCAGGCCCCCGCACAGCCGAACCCCGACCACACGTCCGCCCGGCCCGGCACCCGCCCTCGCGCGGACCTGCCCTCCCTGGCCGAGCTGCTGGACTTCGCTCGCCGCAGCGCCGCCGACGCGGAGCTCATCGCCAGTCTCAAGCCCGAGACGTTCGAGCGCAGCTGGCGGCGTCTCGAGGGTCCCGGCGGCTGCGAAGCATGGCTGCTGGCCTGGCCGCCCGGCAGTGAGACCGGCTGGCACGACCACGGAGGCTCCTCGGGGGCGTTCGTCACCGCCGTGGGCGGGCTGACGGAGTACTCCCTCGCCACGGAGCTGCCCACCGGGGGCTGGCGGACGCTGGAGCTGCTGGAGGGCCAGGACCGCACCCGTGAGCTGGGACCCGGCCAGGGGCGCGCCTTCGGCCCCCGGCATGTCCACCAGGTCGTCAACGAGTCGGAGACCGAGTACGCGATCTCCGTGCACGTCTACCACCCCTTGGTGCCGGTGATCCACCGGTACGGGCGCAAGGGCAATGTGCTCACCCTCAAGGCGGTGGAGCGCTCCGAGGACTGGTGACCCGCCGTCGGCACGCCGTCGAGCGGGTCCGCGGGGCCGGCGCGGTCGCGGCCGTCCGGGATGTGCCCGGCCGTGGCCGGTCCCCGCTAGTCCCTGGCTTCTTCCGGAGTGGGAGCGGTGCCCCCCATGTGGGCGGGCAGCCACCACGAGTCCTCCGGGCCCTTCGGCCGGTCGGGGTAGTCGCGCTGGGCGTCGCCAAGCAACTCCGCGATCCGGTCGCGCAGGCGCAGTGTCAGCTTGCCCGGCTTCTCGTCCGCGCCGGGGTGCACGGCCTCGCCGACACGGATGGAGATCGGGATGTGGCTGCGCGAGAAGTTGCGCGGGCGGCCCTTGGTCCACACCCGCTGCGTCCCCCACACGGCCATCGGCAGCAGTGGCACGCCCGCCTCCGTCGCGAGGCGGGCGGCGCCGGTCTTGAACTGCTTGAGCGTGAACGAACGGCTGATCGTCGCCTCCGGGAAGACCCCCACGATCTCCCCGGAGCGCAGCGCCTTGAGCGCGTGCTGGAAGGCATGCACGCCGTCCGCCCGGTCCACGGGGATGTGGTGCATCGCCCGCATGAGGGGTCCGGAGATCTTGTGGTCGAACACCGACTTCTTGGCCATGAAGCGCACCAGCCGCTTGGCGGGCCGGGCGGCCAGACCGCAGAAGACGAAGTCCAGGTAGCCGATGTGGTTGCTCACCAGCAGCGCCCCGCCCTTGCGGGGGATGTTCTCCGAACCCGCCAGGTCGATCCTGAGATCGAAGGCGCGGAACATCGTGTGCGCCACCCCGATGACCGGGGGATAGACGAGTTCTGCCACGTGGGAACACCTTTCCTGGCCCCGGGGGACAAGGTACGCAGCCGTAGGTTCGGCCTGTCGGCAGATGTTCCCCCGTGCGGGCACCATCTGTCACCTTCGGGGACCGGAGCGGGCGGAGATACTCGTCACGTCGTGCGCAGGGTCCGGTGCACCAGCAGGTACATCTCGCAGCCCAGGCAGAGGCCGAAGGCGGCGTTGAGGAACGCGGCGGCCAGTGCGCAGCCGGTCGCCGCCAGGCCCAGCCATGGCGGTCCGGCGAACCAGCCGACCAGTCCCACCGCGCAGAAGAGCAGGCCGACGCCCTGCGCGAAGCGGGGTGGCCGGGGGTCCTCGGCCACGGCGGGAGGGCCGATGCGGGGCCGCACCAGAACGCGGAACAGCCAGGCGTACGGCGTGCGCCGGACACCGCCGGCTGCGCCGAGCGCGAAGAGGAGCGCCTGCACGGCGAGGAGCGGGCCGCTGCCGGTGACGAGCACCGCGGCCAGGACGAGTGTGGTGAGGGCGGCGGAGAACCGTGCCCCGCGGGGGTCGATGGCTTGCATGGCAGCTTGAGTTCCCCCCGGCGGCCGGGGCGACCCGCGGGAATCAATAAGGCTGTGTGAACGCTTGAGGTGGGGATGACCGGTCTGATGGTGTGTCTTGCGGTGCTCGCGTCGGCGGGGGCTTTCGGCCTGCTGCGCGCGCGCCGCGACGGGAGGCTGCGGGTGCGTTCGGGCGATACGGGGGTGCGGCTGACGGCCGCGCAGCTCGGCGGGCCGCTGGGGACGAGGGCCACCCTGGTGCAGTTCTCCAGTGCCTTCTGCCAGCCGTGCCGGGCCACCCGCAGGGTGCTGGCGGACGTCGCCTCGATGGTGGAGGGCGTCACGCATATCGAGGTGAACGCCGAGGCCCGTCTGGAACTGGTCCGCGCGCTGTCCATCCTGCGTACGCCGACGGTGCTCGTCCTCGACGCGGACGGTGCGCTGGTGCGCCGGGCGTCCGGGCAGCCGAGGAGGGCCGATGTGATCGCCGCCCTGGGCAGGGCCGTCGCGGAAGGCGGTGACGACCGGTGATCCTCGTCCCATCTCCCGGGGCCGTCTTGACGGGGCGGGACCGGAATCGTCACTCTGACGCTATGTGGTACGGCCCCCTTCTGTACGCCCGAGTGCACCTGGACCTGGTGCGGCACGCCGGTTCCCGCTGTTCGAGCGGCTGACACGCCTCGCAGCCTGCTCGACCCGCCGACCACGAAGGACACCCGTACTCATGACGGCCTCCGCCGACCTGCACGAAGCCGATCTGCGCAACGCCGACCCGCGCGCGTCCGGCGCGCACGACTCCGATCCGCACGACTCCGATCCGCGCGACTCCGATCCGCGCGACTCCGATCCGCACGACTCCGATCCGCACGACTCCGATCCGCGCGCCTCCGGCCCGCACGACGCCGCTCCACGGGCGACCGGCCCGCACGAAGCGACCGGCGCGCGAGATGCCGCCGGCCCGCGGGAGGCACCCGCGCCCGCCTCGGCCGACCTGTTCCGCGCCGTCTTCCGCCAGCACGCCGCCGGCGTCGCGGTGATCACCGCGACGGGCGACGAGGGGCCGGTGGGCTTCACCGCCACCTCGGTCGGCTCCGTCGCCGCCGAGCCTCCCCTGCTCTCCTTCGGAGCCGGTACCGGCTCCTCGAGCTGGCCCACGCTCGCCCGCGCCGAGTACGTCGGCGTGCACATCCTCGGCGAGCACCAGCAGGAGCTCGCCGCGACCTTCGCCCGCAAGGGCGCCGACCGCTTCGGTGGGACTTCCTGGCGTCCCGGACCCCATGGAGTCCCCCTGCTCGACGGTGTCCTGGCGTGGCTCGTCTGCCGGGTGGCCGCCAGGATCCCGGCGGGGGACCACCGCCTCGTCCTCGCGGAGGCGGTCGCGTTGGACCCCACCAGCCCCGGGCGACCGCTCCTGTACCACCAGGGCGGCTTCAACGCCCTGCGGCACTGAGAGACGGCTCGCGGACGGCATGCCGACGGCACGTGTGCGGCACTGAGGGACGTAAATTGCTGGCACTGAGTGCCACGTTTCACAGTTTCAGGTCCTTGCGCTCCGGCTATGGGTTCATCGGTAATTGCCTGGTAACCGCGGACCAGTACACAGCGCGTACCGGTCCGTAGGGTGCGCCTATGCTGCCAGGGAGCGGCAGCCTGGGCGCGCCGCGCCGGACGTGACCGATGCAGTAGGAGACAGGCGTGAGCTTGAGGATCGTTGTCTGTGTGAAGTACGTGCCCGACGCCACAGGCGACCGGCACTTCGCCGAGGACCGCACCACAGACCGCGAGGCGGTCGACGGACTGCTGTCGGAGCTGGACGAGTACGCGGTCGAGCAGGCTCTGCAGATCAAGGAAGCCAACGGCGGCGAGGCCGAGATCACCGTCCTGACGATGGGCGGCGACGACGCGAAGGACGCGCTGCGCAAGGCGCTTTCGATGGGCGCCGACAAGGCCGTCCACGTCAACGACGAGGCGCTGCACGGCACCGACGTCCTCGGCACCTCCCTGGTGCTGGCCAAGGCCGTCGAGCACGTCGGCTACGACCTCGTGGTCTGCGGCATGGCCTCCACGGACGGCACCATGGGTGTCCTCCCGGCGATCCTCGCCGAGCGTCTGGGCACCCCTCAGGTCACGCTGCTGTCCGAGGTCGCGGTCGCGGACGGCAAGGTCACCGGCCGCCGGGACGGCGACGCGGCGAGCGAGCAGCTCGAGGCGTCCCTGCCCGCCGTTGTCTCCGTGACCGACCAGTCCGGTGAGGCCCGCTACCCGTCGTTCAAGGGCATCATGGCGGCCAAGAAGAAGCCGGTCGAGGCGCTGGAGCTGTCCGACCTCGGCGTGGACGCCTCCGCCGTGGGCCTCGAGGGCTCCTGGACCGCGGTCGACGGTGTGACCGAGCGCCCGGCGCGCACCGCGGGCACGATCGTGAAGGACGAGGGCGAGGGCGGCAAGCAGCTGGCCGAGTACCTGGCCGGTCAGAAGTTCATCTGACCCGCACCTGTCCGCCGACCGCCCTCGAACCGCTTTAGGAGAAATTTCCATGGCTGAAGTACTCGTCCTCGTCGACCACGTGGACGGCGCCGTCCGCAAGCCCACCCTCGAACTGCTGACCATCGCCCGCAGGATCGGTGAGCCCGTCGCCGTGCACCTCGGCGCCGGTGCCGACACCGCTGCCTCCACGCTCGGCGAGTACGGCGCGACCCGTGTCCTGGCCGCCGACGCCCCGGAGTTCGGCGGGTACCTCGTCGTGCCGAAGGTCGACGCGCTGGAGCAGGCCGTCGAGGCGGTCGGCCCGGTCGCCGTGCTCGTCCCGTCCTCCGCGGAGGGCAAGGAGATCGCCGCGCGCCTCGCGGTGCGCCTCGGCTCCGGTCTGATCACGGACGCCGTCGACCTCGAGGCGGGCGACGACGGACCGGTCGCCACGCAGTCCGCGTTCGCTGCCGCGTTCACCGTCAAGTCCCGTGTCACCAACGGCGTTCCGGTGATCACCGTGAAGCCCAACTCGGCCGCTCCCGAGGCCGCCTCCGCGGCCGGCGCGGTGGAGCCGCTGGAAGTGTCGTTCGGCGACGCCGCCAAGGGCACCAAGGTCGTCTCCCGCACGCCGCGTGAGTCCACCGGCCGCCCGGAGCTGACCGAGGCCGCGATCGTGGTCTCCGGCGGCCGCGGGGTCAACGGCGCGGAGAACTTCCACGTCGTCGAGTCCCTCGCCGACTCACTCGGCGCCGCGGTCGGCGCCTCCCGCGCCGCGGTCGACGCGGGCTGGTACCCGCACACCAACCAGGTGGGCCAGACCGGCAAGACCGTCTCCCCGCAGCTGTACATCGCCGCGGGCATCTCGGGTGCGATCCAGCACCGGGCCGGTATGCAGACGTCCAAGACGATCGTCGCGATCAACAAGGACGCCGAGGCGCCCATCTTCGACCTCGTCGACTACGGCGTGGTGGGCGACCTGTTCCAGGTGCTGCCGCAGCTGACCGAGGAGGTCGAGTCCCGCAAGGGCTGACCCGCCGACTGCCTGATTCGGCGCCTTCACGTTCGCGCCTTCACCTTCGCGCCTTCATGTTCGCGCCTCCGGGGCCCGCCGTCGCTCGACGGCGGGCCCGGTGCGTGGGGGCGGGTATTGACGATCATGGGGGCGGTGGCTAGCGTCACTTCAACAGATTGTTGATTTCCGTGGAGGCTCCCATGGTGGTCCGGACATCGCTGCCGGACGCGGTACGCGCCGAGGTCGACGCGTCGCTGTCCGAGGTGGACGCGGAGCTGACCCGCCGCTACCCCGGCGACCCGGGCAGCCGCCGGCCGGTGCACACCGTCTACGTCCCCGCCGACGCCTTCGCGCGGGACACCGTGGCCTCATGGGGCCGCCGGGCGCTCGAGGCGCTGGACGAGCACGCGCCCGACGCGGCCTCGTTCGCCCGGGTCCTGGGCCTGCCCGACGACCTCGCAGGGCCGGTCCACGACCGGGTGCGCGCCAAGCTCGAACGCGAGCCCGTGGAGGATCTGCGCATCGACTTCGAGGACGGCTACGGACCCCGCCCCGACGGGGAGGAGGACGCGGCCGCGGAGCGTGCGGCCGAGCTCATCGGCGCCGCCGCGGCGGACGGCACCGCGCCGCCGTTCGCCGGCATCCGGATGAAGTGCATGGAGTCCGCCGTCCGCGCCCGGGGGATCCGCACGCTCGACATCTTCCTCACCCGACTGCTCGAGGCGGGAGGGCTGCCCCGCGGTCTGGTGCTGACCCTGCCGAAGGTGACGTACCCCGCGCAGGTCGAGGCGATGGTGCGCCTGTGCTCGGAGTTCGAGCGCGCGACGGGCCTGCCCGAGGGGCGCATCGGCTTCGAGATCCAGATCGAGACCACCCAGGCGATCCTCGGCGCCGACGGCCGCGCCACCGTGGCCCGGCTCATCGACGCGGCCGCCGGTCGGGCCACCGGGCTGCACTACGGCACTTTCGACTACAGCGCCTCCTGCGGTGTCGCCGCGGCCTACCAGAGCATGGACCACCCGGTCGCGGACCATGCCAAGGCGGTGATGCAGGTCGCCGCGGCGGGCACCGGGGTGAGGCTGTCCGACGGCTCAACCAATGTCCTGCCGGTCGGTCCGACGCGGAAGGTGCACGAGGCCTGGCGCCTTCACTACGGCCTGGTCCGGCGTTCGCTCGCCCGCGCCTACTACCAGGGCTGGGACATGCACCCGGGCCACCTGCCCACGCGCTACGCCGCCGTCTACGCCTTCTACCGCGAGGGGCTGGACAGCGCGGCGGCCCGGCTCGCCGCCTACGTGGACCGGGTGGGCGGCGATGTGATGGACGAACCCGCCACCGCCAAGGCCCTCAGCGGCTACCTCCTGCGCGGCCTCGACTGCGGGGCGGTCGACCTGTCGGAGGCGGTGGCGGCGACGGGCCTGGACCGTACCCGCCTCGACGCCCTCTCGGGCCGGGGTCCGGCCGCCGCCGCGGGCGGTGCCGGCGGGAGCTGATCCGGCATGCCCGCACCGGGTGTTCAGCGCGCGGTCCCCGGAAGGGCCCGAGGCGGCGGCGCGGACCCGGGCGGCGCGGGCCCCGGCGGCGCGGGCCAGGCGGAGATCCGGCACCGCGCTTCCCGCTTCCGGCCGCTGACGAGGACGCTGATCAGAACGCGATCTCGCCGGAGCCGCGCACGATCAGGCGGCCCCGCAGTTCGACGCGGCGCGGCGGTCCCGTCTCGCCCTCCAGGCGGTTGAAGAGGAGTTCCGTCGCGGTGCGGCCGAGCCGGGCCGGGTCCTGGGCGACCACGGTGACGGCCGGGGAGAGCAGATCGGCGAGCTCGAAGTCGTCGAAGCCGACGAGCGCCACCGGCCGGGAGCTGGCCGTCAGGACGCGCAGCGCGGCGACCGTCACCCGGTTGTTGCCGGAGAACAGCGCGGTGACCGGCTGCGGGTCGTCCAGCATCCGCGACAGCTCGGCGTGCACGCGCTCCGGTGCGGTCGAGCCCATGGACACCCAGGCCTCGTCCACCGGCAGCCCGGCGGCCGCCATCGTCTCGCGGTATCCGCGCAGGCGCTCGGAGGCCGTGTGGATACGCGGCTGGTCACCGATGAAGGCGATCCTGCGGTGCCCCTGTCCGATCAGATGGGCGACCCCCTCGCGGACCGCGCCCGCGTTGTCGGTGAGCACCGCGTCCGCGTCGATCCGCTCGGCCGGGCGGTCCACGAACACCGAGGCGATACCGGCCGCGATCTCGGGCTCCAGATAGCGGTGGTCGAACGACGTCGGCACGATCACCAGCCCGTCCACCCGGCGGGCGCAGAACGCGAGCGTCAACTCCTGTTCGCGCTCGGGGTCCTCGTCGCTGGAGCCGGTGAACAGCAGGGAGCCGTACCCCCGCGCCACCTCCTCCACCGCTCGGCTCAGGGAGGAGTAGAAGGGATCCCCAAGGTCCTCCAGGACCAGGCCGACGCTGGACGTACGGCCCTTGCGCAGAATGCGGGCGCTGTCATTGCGTCGGAAACCGAGCGCGTCTATCGCGGACTGCACGCGCTGCATGGTGTCCGGAGTGACCCCCGGCTCGCCGTTGACCACCCGTGACACGGTCTTCAGGCCCACGCCGGCGCGGGCAGCGACGTCCTTCATGGTGGGGCGGGCGCCGTACCGCTGTGCGGCGCCACGGGAGTTGTGCGCGGGCTCGGCCACGTGTGCTCGTCCTCCTAGTGCTTCGGATCGTGCAGGGTACGGACTGGACAACGTTGTCAGCAAAGGTGAGACTACCCCGGCAGGCTCCGCGCCCGTCAGGGCTCCCACCGCCAGAGGAGACACGACAGCGATGCACACCGACGGCTTCGCCGCTCCGGACCCGGCCGGCGCCGGTCTGCCCTCCGGTTCCTGCGCCCCTGCGGCCGTGGACCGTCCCGAGGGGCTGATCGCGGCGCTGGACATCGGAGGTACGAAGATAGCCGGTGCCCTGGTCGACTCGTGCGGCGCGCTGCTGGCCCGGTCACTGCGCCCGACCCCGGCGAGCGAGGGCGGCGAGACCGTCATGGCCTCGGTGGAGCAGGTCCTGGCCGAACTGGCCTCCTCCCCGCGGTGGCCGGGTGTGCGGGCCGTGGGCATCGGCAGCGCGGGACCCGTCGACGCCTCGGTGGGCACCGTCAGTCCGGTCAATGTGCCCGGCTGGCGCGACTTCCCGCTCGTGCCCCGGGTCGCGGCCGTGACCGGTGACCTGCCCGTCGTGCTCACCGGTGACGGTGTCGCCATGACCGCGGCCGAGCACTGGCTCGGCGCCGCCCGAGGCTTCGACAACGCGCTGTGCATGGTCGTCTCGACCGGAGTCGGCGGCGGTCTGGTGCTCGGCGGAGTGCTGCACGCCGGGCCGACCGGCAACGCGGGCCACATCGGCCACATCAGCGTGGACCTCGACGGCGAGCAGTGCCCCTGCGGCGCCCGCGGCTGCGTGGAGCGGATCGCCAGCGGTCCCAATATCGCCCGCCGGGCCCTGAGCCAGGGCTGGCGGCCCGAGGGTGACGACGTGTCGGCCGCCGCCGTCGCCGAGTCGGCGCGGCGGGGCGACCCCGTCGCCATGGCCTCGTTCGACCGTGCCGCGCAGGCCCTCGCGGCGGGCATCGCGGCGACCGCGGCGCTCACCGAGATCGAGGTCGCGGTGATCGGCGGGGGAGTGGCGAAGGCGGGCGACGTCCTCTTCGAGCCCTTGCGCAAATGGCTGGGCACGTACGCGACCCTGTCGTTCGTCCGGGACATCGAGGTGCGCCCGGCGCTGATGGGCACGGACGCGGGCCTGGTGGGAGCGGCGGCCGCCGCGGCTCAATCGCTGTCCCACCTCGGCCCGTTCAGGGCGGAGGCGGGCTCTCTGTAGGCCTTCGGCCCGGCACCCGCGCCCGGCGTGGGGCGGGACTCGGCCGCGTTCGCGGTGGCCGCCCGGTGCCCCTTCTGCCGGTGGGCCGCACCGGATAGCCTCTGCGCTTTCGCCTCCTTCGGGGCAAGGGTGCCGGGCTCGCCTGTTTTCGAACGTTTGCGAACGCGGCAGCCGAGGGAATTCGTAGGGGGCGCGGTTCACAGACCGCCACAGGAGGGGGCTTCCGTGATCGTCTGGCTCAACGGTGCGTTCGGAGTGGGCAAGACCAGCACGGCACGTGAACTTCTCGAACTGATACCGGGCAGTGTGCTCTTCGACCCGGAACTCGTGGGCTCGGCCCTGCGCGACATGCTTCCGCACAAGCGGATACGGCAGGTGGACGACTACCAGGACCTCCCCGCGTGGCGCCGCCTCGTCGTCGACACCGCCGCCGCACTGCTGAACGAGGTGCCCGGGCCCCTCGTCGTCCCCATGACGCTGCTGCGCCAGGAGTACCGCGACGAGATCTTCGGCGGCCTCGCCGCGCGGCGGGTGCAGGTGCGGCACTTCCTCCTCCACGCCGATGAAACGATCCTGCGAAAACGGATCGAGCAGCGTGTGGTCTTCCCCGAAGACCCGCAGGCCGACGCCGATGTCCGCGGCTGGTGCGTGGACCACATCGACGACTACCAGGCGGCAAGGACCTGGCTGGAGGCGGACGCCTGCGTCGTGGAGGCGGGCGCCGCGAACGCCGCGGAGAGCGCCGAACGCGTCGCCGAACTCCTCGCCGAAGGAGCGGCGGTGCGCGAGATCGTGCAGACCCCCGAGCCGACCGCGGCGACGCTGGCCGCCGGTGTGCTGCTCTTCGACGCCCGGGGACGGGTCCTGCTGGTGGATCCGACCTACAAGCCCGGATGGGAGTTCCCCGGCGGAGTCGTCGAGCCGGGGGAGGCTCCGGCCTGCGGCGGGGTGCGCGAGGTCGGCGAGGAGCTCGGCCTGGAGCTGACCGAGGCTCCCAGCCTCCTCGTCGTCGACTGGGAGCCGCCCAAGCCGCCCGGCTTCGGCGGGCTGCGGCTGCTCTTCGACGGCGGGGTGCTCGCCGCCGACCAGCATGTTCGCCTGCGGCTGCCCGGGGACGAGTTGCGCGACTGGCGCTTCGTCACCGAAGAGGAGGCGGCGGACCTGCTGCCCCCCGTGCGGCGGGCCCGCCTGCATTGGGCGCTACGCGCTCGTGAGCAGTCGACCGTCCTCTATCTCGAGGCCGGCACTCCGGTCGGTCGCTGACCGCGGTCCGAGCCGGCCGCCGCCCTCGACGTGGGCGGCCAGGAGCGGATCGTCGCCCACGGCCACCGGGTTGCCCACCTCCGCGAGGAGGGGGAGGTCGGTGGCCCGGTCGGCGTAGGCGAACGCGCCGGCGCGGTCGAGGCCGTGCCCGTTCATGAAGCGCCGCGCGCCGTAGCCGCGGGCCCGGCCGGTCATCGGGGAGACCAGCCGCCCGGTGTACCGGCCCACCGCCGTCTCCGGGTCGGAGCACAGGATCGCGTCGGCGCCGAGGTGGCGTGCGATGGGCTCGACGCAGGCCGGGACGGCGCCTGAGACCAGGACGGTGAGGAAGCCGCGCCGGACGTGCCCGCGAAAGGCCTCGAGCACCTGCTCGTTCCAGATCCCGCCTCGAGCGGACTCGGCCTGGAACCATTCACGGCCGATCCGGGCCACCTCCGCGACCTGCAGTCCGCAGAGCAGTTCCCGGCAGGCGCGCGCCGCCTCGGCGGCGGAGGAGTCGGTGTACGGCCCCCCGGTGGCGCCGGGCGTCCCGGCCGGTCCCTGCGCCTCCGTCAGCGGGCGGCCGAGCGCGCGCCGGCAGCGCTCCATGGCAGTGAACGTGCTCGTACCGGAGAGCAGGGTGCCGTCCACATCGAAGAACGCCACCACGCGGGGTGCGGTCCCTGCCGGTGCGGGCTCGGTCGGTCCGGGACCGGAAAAAGTGCTCATGACCGTCGATACGGCAAGGAGCCCCGATTGGTTCATCACTGAACGGAATTTCTTTGGCCAAAGCTTCCCGGCGTCGGTGGGGTGGGTGCATTGGTCCGGGAAGGGGCCTTGCGCGAGCCGATCAAGGACGGGCGGCGCATCACCTGTCGGGGCGCCGCGGCGTACGTCCTCCGCGGCGGGGGGCTTCGAGGGCGGCCCTCGCCGAGAGCGCGGCGGCTACTGCCGGCGCTTCGCGTCGATCTCGGCGACGAGGGCCTCGACGCGGGTCCTGATCTCATCCCGGATCGGGCGGACGGCGTCGATGCCCTGCCCGGCCGGATCCTCCAGGGTCCAGTCCAGGTACTCCTTGCCCGGGAAGTACGGGCAGGCGTCGCCGCAGCCCATGGTGATCACATAGTCCGAGCCCTGGACCGCTTCGGTGGTCAGCACCTTGGGCCTCTGGTCGGCGATGTCGATGCCGACCTCGCTCATCGCCTCCACGGCGGCGGGATTGACCCGGTCCGCCGGGAGGGAGCCCGCGGAGCGGACCTCGACCCGGTCCCCGGCGAGGTGGCCGAGGAATCCGGCGGCCATCTGCGAGCGGCCCGCGTTGTGGACGCAGACGAACAGGACGGAAGCGGTTGCGGGCATCGTCTTGGATCTTTCTCCGGGACGGGTCGCGGTGGGTACCCCGTACCCGGTAACGTATCAGCCCATGGTGATGTCAGTCGATACTGATGCCTTGAAGGTGCTGGCGGACCCGCTGCGGATGAGGATCGTCTCCCTGCTCGCGGACGAGGCGCTGTGCGTGTGCCACCTGGTCGAGGAGACGGGTGCCCGGCAGACCAACCTGTCCAACCACCTGAAGGTGCTGCGCGAGGCCGGACTGGTGGAGACCGAGCCGTGCGGCCGCTTCATCTACTACAAGCTGCGCCCCGCCGCCCTGGACGCGCTCGCCGACGCCCTCGGGGAGCTCGCCGAGCGGGCCCGCCGTACCGCCGACAGCAGCCGCAGGCGCCCCTGCGCCTGAGCACCGCCCGTCCAGGCCCACCGACGTCACCCGAGGAGAGTGCCCGTTGAGCGCCACCGGGACCAGACCCGATCCCGCCGCACACCGGGCGGACGCCGTCGCACCGACCGGGCCCCCTGACGCGCCCGGACAGGCCCCGTTGGCCCGGCGCGCGGCGGCCGAACTCGTGGGCACCGCCGCCCTGGTGGCGGTCGTGGTCGGCTCCGGTGTCCAGGCCACCGAGCTGAGCCGGGACACCGGCGTGCAGCTCCTGGCCAACTCCCTGGCCACCGTCTTCGGCCTCGGCGTGCTGATCCTGCTCCTCGGCCCGGTCTCCGGCGCCCACTTCAACCCCGTGGTCACTCTCGCCGAGTGGTGGCACTCCCGCCGCGAGGACGACGGTCCGGACGCGAGGTCGGCCGCGCTCTACATCGCCGCGCAGGCTCTGGGGGCCATCGGCGGGGCCGTGCTCGCCGACGCCATGTTCGACCGGCCGCTGGTGCGCTGGTCCACGCACGACCGCTCCGCCGGACACCTTCTGATCGGCGAGGCAGTCGCCACCGCCGGGCTGATCCTGCTGATCCTCGGACTCGCCCGCGCCGACCGGCTGCGGTACGCGCCCGCGGCGGTCGCCTCGTACATCGGCGCCGCCTACTGGTTCACCTCCTCCACCTCCTTCGCCAACCCCGCCGTCACCCTCGGCCGCGCCTTCACCGACACCTTCGCCGGGATCGCGCCCGCCTCGGTACCCGGCTTCGTCCTCGCCCAGATCGTGGGCGCCGTCCTGGGACTCGCCCTGGTGGCGGCGGTCTTCGGCGCCCCGGCCGGGGAAGCCGGGGCGCCCCCCGCTCAGCCCTCGGCCGGGCCGTCCCAGGTCTCGGCGTAGCCGCGCAGGAACAGCGCCTCCGTCAACGTCATCGACTCCAACTCACCGGGGTCGACGCTCTCGTTGACCGCGTGGATCCGGGCCTGCGGCTCGGACAGGCCGATCAGCAGGATCTCCGCGTCGGGGTAGGTCGCCCGGAGTGTGTTGCACAGCGGGATCGAACCGCCCTGCCCGGCGATCGCCATCTCCCGGCCGTACGCGGCGCGCATCGCCTCGGCCATCGCCGTGTAGGCCGGGCTGGAGGTGTCGGCGCGGAACGGCTGGCCCTGCCCCAGGGCGGTGACGCTCACCCGTGCGTCCCACGGAGCCGCCGCCTCCAGATGCGCGATCAGGGCCTCCTGCGCCACCGCGGCGTCCATCCCCGGCGGCACCCGCAGGCTGACGACGGCCTTCGCGCTCGCCTGCACCGAGGGCGTGAAGCCGACCACGCCCGGGCACTCGATGCCCAGGACCGTGACCGCGGGACGCGCCCACACCCGGTCGGCCACCGAACCGCTGCCGCGCAGCCCCACTCCCTCGAGCACCTTCGCGTCCTCGCGGAAGTCCTCCTCCGAGTACTCCAGGCCGTCCCAGGTGCCGTCCACCGGCAGCCCCTCGATCACGGTGTTGCCGTCCTTGTCCATGAGCGAGTCCAGCACGCGGATCACGGCGGCCAGAGCGTCGGGTGCGGCCCCGCCGAACTGCCCCGAGTGCAGATTCCCCTCCAGGGTCCGCACCGCCACCTCAACGAGCGTCATCCCGCGCAGCGTGGCCGTCACCGTCGGCAGCCCCATCCGGAAGTTGCCGCAGTCGCCGATCACGATCGCATCGGCCGCGAGCAGCTGCGGGTGGGCCTCCACATACCGCTCGAGGCCGCCCGTGCCCTGCTCCTCCGAACCCTCCACGACGACCTTGATCCCCACCGGTACGCCGCCGTCGGCCCGCAGCGCCCGCAGCGCGGCCAGGTGCATGATCAGGCCGCCCTTGCAGTCGGCGGCGCCACGCCCGTACCAGCGGCCGTCCTCGCGCTCGGTGAGCTCGAACGGCGGTGTGACCCAGCCCGACTCGTCCAGCGGCGGCTGGACGTCGTAGTGCGCGTACAGCAGCACCGTCGGCGCCCCCTCGGGTGCGGGCAGGCGCCCGTACACCGACGCCGTGCCGTCCGGGGTGTGCAGCAGAGCGACGTCCTCCATCCCCTCCGCGGTCAGCGCGTCCGCCACCCACTGGGCGGCCTTCTCGCACTCCTCGGGCGGGAACTGGCGCGGGTCGGCGACCGAGGGATACGAGACCAGCTCGGCCAACTCGGCCCTGGCCCGGGGCATCTCGGCGCGGACGGCTTGTGCCAGCGGGGTGGTGTGCATGTCGCTCCTCATGGGATGCGGGCGGGTGGATGCAGCCCTTGCGGTTCCATCAGCGGCGCCGGAGCGGTTCGGGATCCTCCGGGCCCCCGCGCCGCGCCGATGATCGCACAGCCCCCGTAGGATGCGCCCGTGAGCGATGAGCAGGGTGCTGCGGAGAACGAGGGCCGGGACAGCCGCGTGGTATGGGACGTCGTGGTGGTGGGAGCTGGGCCGGCGGGTGCCTGCGCGGCGCATGCCGCGGCCTCGGCGGGCCGACGGGTGCTCCTGCTGGAGAAGGCCGAACTGCCCCGGTACAAGACATGCGGCGGCGGCATCATCGGCCCCTCTCGCGACGCGCTGCCTCCAGGCTTCCAACTCCCGCTCAAGGACCGGGTGAAAGCCGTCACCTTCACCATGAACGGGCGCCTCGGCCGCACCCGCCGCTCCAGGCGCACCCTGTTCGGCCTGATCAACCGCTCCGAGTTCGACGCCGCCCTGGTCGACGCCGCCGTGGCCGAGGGCGCCGAGCTGCGCACCGGCGCCACCGTCTCGCGCGTCGAGCAGCACGGGCCCTCCGTCCCCGACCGCCGCACCGTCGCCGTGATCCTCAGCGACGGGGAGGTCGTCCTCGGCCGGGCCGTCGTCGGAGCGGACGGCAGCGCGAGCCGTATCGGCGCCCATGTCGGAGTGAAGTTCGACCAGGTGGATCTCGGGCTGGAGGCGGAGATCCCGGTGCCGCCCCCGGTCGCCGACGACTGGGCGGGACGGGTGCTCATCGACTGGGGCCCCATGCCCGGCTCCTACGGCTGGGTCTTCCCCAAGGGCGACACCCTCACGGTCGGGGTGATCGCCGCCCGCGGCCAGGGCGGCGCCACCAAGGAGTACCTGGACACCTTCGTCGCACGGCTGGGCCTGGCCGGGTTCGAACCGGTGGTCTCCTCCGGCCATCTGACCCGCTGCCGCGCCGAGAACTCCCCGCTCTCCCGCGGCCGGGTCCTGGTCGCGGGCGACGCGGCCGGGCTGCTGGAGCCCTGGACGCGTGAGGGCATCTCCTTCGCCCTGCGCTCGGGCCGCCTCGCGGGGGAGTGGGCGGTCAAGGTCGCCGAGGCCCCCGACGCGGTGGCCGCCCGGCACCAGGCGCTCAGCTACGCGTTCGCGATCAAGGCCGGCCTCGGTGTGGAGATGAGCGCGGGCCGTCAGCTGCTGGCCGCCTTCGAACGCAGGCCCGGCGTCTTCCACGGCGCCGTCACCACCTTCCCTCCGGCCTGGAACGCCTTCACCCGCTTCACCCGCGGGGCGACGACCTTCGCCGAGCTCCTCCAGCGGCACGGCGTGGCCCGCAAGGCCCTTGCGGCGTTCAACCGGCCCCAGGGCGACTCGGCGGCGCCGCGCAAGGAATCGGGGAAGGAATCGGGGAACGGATCGCAGGAGGAGCCCCCCAAGGAGCCGCTGCCGCAGACGGCGACGTAGGCCCGGCGCCCCGCGCCACCGCCGCCCCTCCCGGCAAAGCCCCCGCCTGCGCGGAAGCCCTCGGCCCGGCGGAAGCCCTCGGCCCGTGCGAAGGCCTGTACTTCCCCGGGAGTACGGGGGATCACCGCTGGTGGATGACGCCCCGTGGGCGGGTGGCGCACTAGCGTGGCGGTATGAGCGATGCGCGTGAGCCGTGGTGGGGGCATGGACCCCTCGGACTCGTGCGGCGCGCCGACGACGGACGGGTGCCCTGGCGGTCCTCGGCCGCCGTCGCCGGGATCCAGGTGATCGGGTCGGCCTTCGCCTCACGGGGCCAGCCCGAACGGCTCGGCCTCGACGTCGCCGCCTATGTGCTTCTGTTGCTCGGCCCCGCGATGCTCCTGCTGCGCCACCGCCACCCGGTGGCGGTCACCACCGGGACCGCCGCGGTCGCCCTGGTCTACCTCGTGATCGGATACCCGTACGGCCCTGTCTTCGTCAGCGTCGTCGTCGCCTTCTTCGCCGCCGTCGCGGCCGGGCACCGGCGCCCGGCGTGGATCGCCCTCGGGATCCTCTACGCCGCCCATCTGCTGGTCGGCCACTGGCTGTACCGCTGGCTCCCCGGCGCCGCGGACCGGGCCGACTGGGCCCGTGAGCTCGGCACGGCCGCGTGGCTGCTCGCCATCGTCACCGGGGCCGAGGTGCTGCGGGTGCGGCGAGAGCAGGCCGTGCAGTCCCGGCTCGCCCGCGAGGAGGCGGAGCGCAGGCGGGTCAACGAGGAGCGGCTGCGCATCGCCCGCGAACTGCACGACGTCCTCGCGCACAGCATCTCCGTCATCAATGTCCAGGCCGGGGTGGCCCTCGCCCTCATGGACGACCATCCCGAACAGGCGCGCACCGCGCTGACCACCATCAAGTCCGCCAGCAAGGAGGCGCTCGGCGAGGTCCGCCAGGTCCTGGACACGCTTCGGGCCCCCGACGGCTCGGCGCCCCGTTCCCCCGCCCCCGGCCTCGACCGCCTGCCCGAGCTCACCGAGCAGGCCGCCGCCGCGGGACTCGCGGTCGACACGCGCACGGTCGGCGCCCCCGTCGCGCTGTCGCCGGGCGCGGACCTGGCGGCGTTCAGGATCGTTCAGGAGGCGCTGACCAACGTGGTGCGTCACTCGCGGTCGCGCACCGCCCATGTCGTCATCGAGTACGGACCCGAGCACCTGGAGCTGCGCGTCGACGACGGCGGTCCGGCGGCGACCACCCACGACAGCGGTGGCGGCAACGGCCTGGTCGGTATGCGCGAGCGGGTCGCGGCGCTCGGCGGGTCGGTGGAGGCCGGGCCGCGCGGTGACGGCGGCTACCGAGTGCGGGCCCGTCTGCCCCTGACCCGGGCGGCCGCGGTCGCCGAAGCCGAGGAGAGCCGATGATCCGGGTGCTGCTGGCCGACGACCAGCTGCTGGTGCGCGCGGGGTTCCGGGCGCTGCTGGACGCCCAGGCCGACATCGAGGTGGTGGGCGAGGCCGCCGACGGGGACGAGGCGGTCCGGAAGACCGGCGAACTCGTTCCGGACGTCGTGCTCATGGACATCCGGATGCCGCTCCTCGACGGCCTCGCCGCCACTCGCGCGATCACCGGCGACGACGCTCTGGCGCAGGTCAAGGTGGTCGTGCTGACGACCTTCGAGCTCGACGAGTACGTCTTCGACGCGATCCGCTCCGGCGCCTGCGGCTTCCTGGTCAAGGACACCGAGCCCGGAGAGCTCCTGCGCGCCGTGCGCGCCGCGGTGGCCGGGGACGCGCTGCTGTCGCCCGGCGTGACCCGGCGGCTGATCGCCGAGTTCGCGGCCCGGTCCAAGGAACCGGTGGCGGGGGAGGGTCTGGAGCCGCTCACCGACCGCGAGCGGGAGGTGATGGCGCTGGTCGGCATGGGGCTGTCCAACGAGGAGATCGCCCGCCGCCTGGTGGTCAGCCCGCTGACGGCGAAGACCCATGTGAGCCGGGCCATGGTGAAGCTGCACGCCCGGGACCGGGCCCAACTCGTCGTCATGGCCTACGAGTCGGGCCTGGTGCGGCCCGGCTGGCTCGGCTGAGACGACGGTCTCGCCCGCCGAGGTGGCCCGGGCGGGCGAGACCCGGGAACGGCGTGAGGTGCCCGGCTTCGCACAACCCCGTGGTGCGAAGCCGGGCACCGTCCGGTGCGGCGGTGCTCGTCGGCTACTTGCCGAGGGGCACCTGGATTCCGTCCTGGACCGGCGCGTTGCCCGTCGGCGCGGTGCCCGCGTCGACGGCGTCGGCCCGCGCGGTGCCCGCCTGCACGGTTTCTTTCCGACCGGCGGAACCCTGACCGGCGGTTCCCTGGCCGGCAGCTCCCTGACCGGCGGTTCCTTGACCGGCGGTTCCCTGCGCCACGATGACGCTGTGCGGGACGTGGCGCCTGCGGACCCCGGTCAGCGTCAGCAGCAGGCCGATGACGGCGAACACCGTCACCACGACCAGGCCCGGTCGGTAACTGTCGAGCACCGCTTGGTGCGAGGTCCCGCCGTCCTTGGCGCTCGCCGTCACCACGGCGGTGACGACGGCGAGGACGATGGCGCCGCCGACCTGGATGCTGGTGTTCAGCAGGCCGGAGACCATTCCCTGCTCGTTGTCGTCCACGCCCGTGGTGGCCTGGATGTTGAGCGAGGGGAAGACCAGGGCGCAGGCCATGCCCAGCAGGATCATCGTGGGCAGGATGACCCCCAGGAACCGCGGCTCGATACCGACCCGCAGGAAGAGGCCGTAGGCCGCCGCCAGCAGCGCGAAGCCGACGGCGATCACCCGCGGGGTGCCGAACCGGTCCACGAGCGGACCGATCCGTGTGGAGGCCACGGCCACCAGGGCGCCGGCGGGAAGGAAGGCGAGCGCGGTGTGGAGCGCCGACCAGCCCAGCAGGTTCTGCATGTACTGCGTCACCAGGAACTGGAAGCCGACGTAGGAGCCGAAGAACGCGACCGCGCCGAGGTTGGCCCTGATCTGGCCGCCCGAGCGCAGTATGCCCAGCCGCACCAGCGGTGAGGCGGTGCGGCGCTCGACGGCCGTGAAGGCGGCGAGCAGGACGGCGAAGGCCGCGAACGACAGCAGGGTGCGGGCGGACGCCCAGCCGGCGTTCGGGGCCTCGACGACGGTGAAGACCAGAAGGAGCATCGAGGCCGTTCCGGTCACGGCTCCGGCGAGGTCGTATCCCTGCCCGGGCTCCCTGCGGGCGACGGGGCCGCGGGGAATCAGCTTCATTCCCATGGCGACAGCGAGGACGGCGACGGGGGCGGGCAGCAGCATGGTCCAGCGCCAGCCGACCTCGGTCAGCAGGCCCGACAGGACCAGGCCCATGGAGAAGCCGGTGGCGGCGCAGGTGGTGTAGATGCTCAACGCCCGGTTGCGAACGGGTCCTTCGGCGAAGGTGGTGGTGATGATGGACAGGCCGGCGGGTGCGGTGAACGCGGCGCTGACGCCCTTGATGAAGCGGCTGGCGATCAGCAGCGAGCCGGAGTCGACGAGGCCGCCGAGCAGCGAGGCGACGGCGAAGACGGCGAGCGCGATGAGGAAGACACGGCGGCGGCCGAGCAGGTCGGCGGCGCGTCCGCCGAGGAGCAGCAGCCCGCCGTAACCGAGGATGTAGCCGCTCACCACCCACTGGAGGGAGGCGGTGGAGAGGTCGAGATCCGTCCCGATGGACGGTAGGGCCACGCCCACCATGGAGACGTCGAGCGCGTCGAGGAACATGGCGGCGCAGAGCACCAACAGGGTGCCCCACAGACGGGAGTTCCAGCGCTCGGCCGCGGCAGGTGCGGTGTCGGGTGAGGTCATGCCGGGAACACTACATGCATCTGCATCTAATGCAACAGCATTTAATTCTGTTGCATACAATGTTCAGTTCCTGGTAACGTGCGGCCATGCCTGAGGAGCCCGACAACTCGCTGGTGGCGCGGTGGCGCGAACTGCTCGCCCTGCACGCCACGACGTGGTGCGAGCTCGACCGGCAGCTGCATGAGCGGCACGGGATCGGGGCGAGCGAGTTCGAGGTGCTCGACCGGCTCTCCGAGGGGAGCGGGGCCACCGCCGAGCCGATGTTCCGCGTCCAGGAGCTGGCGGGTTCGGCGCATCTGAGCCAGAGCGCGCTCTCGCGCCTCGTCGGCCGCCTGGAGAAGGACGGCCTGGTCGAGCGCACGATGTGCAGCGACGACCGCCGGGGTGTGTACGTCTGCCTCACGGACACGGGCAGGCAGCGCGTCGAGTCGGCCCGGCCCACCCACCGCGCGGTGCTGGGCAGGCAGTTGACGGGCCGGCCCGCCGACGCTCGGGACATCCCGGGCGAGTAAGCCCCTTCCCCTCCGGGCACATGTGCGGAAAGGGGAGGTGGTTGCGATGTGGGACGGCATACGCGGGTTCCTGCGCGGTGGTGCGCGGACGGACCACGAGGAGCCACGTCAGCGGAACCTCTTCGAGGCGGCGGCCGACTATGTGGTGGCCAGCGCGGACAACGACGAGGCGGCCAAGGACGCGGCGAGATCGCATGTCGACCCGGACGCGCTGATGTTCGGCGTGAGCGAGCTCGCCCGGCGCGCGGTCGTGGCGATGGCGGCCGAACGGGGCACCAGCCCGGAGGCCATGGCACGGCTCCTGCTCGGCCTGCCCGCCGAGCGCCCCCGATCCGGGCGCCCCTGACACCGGGCGCCCCTGACACCGGGCGCCCCTGACACCGGGCGCCCCTGGCACTGGGCGTCCCTGACCGGGCGTCCCTGACCTGGGCGCCCCTGGCACTGGGCGTCCCTGACCGGGCGTCCCTGACCTGGGCGTCCCTGACGCCGAGCGCCCCTGATCCGGGCGCTCCCGACCCCCATGGGTGCTCCCCCGCCGCGAGGCGGCGTGGCAGGATCATCGTCCATGACCGATCACGACATCCGCCCGGCCGCCGACAGCCCCGTCGGTGTGGTGGAGCGCCAGATCGCCGCCTACAACACCCATGACCTCGACGCGTTCGCCGCGACGTATACGAAGGACATCCGCGTCGTCCGCCGGGACGGCTCCGAGGCGCTGGGCCGTGAGGCGCTGCGGGAGACCTACGCCCCGCAGTTCGCCGAGGGGCGGTGCCGCGCGGAGATCGTCGGGCGGCTCGCCGAGGGCGACTGGGTGGTGGACCACGAGGTGGCCCACGGCGTGGCCGACGAGCCGGTCCGCCTCCTCGTCGCCTACCGTGTGCGGGGCGGTCTGATCGACCGCGTGGAGTTCCTGGGCTGAGTGGCGGTGCCCGGCTGCGACCCGTCGGGGCCTCAGCGCTCGGCGGGGCCGCGAGCTCCCTGTCGCGGCCCCGCCCTTGGCGGTCAGCGGTGGCCGAGCCCCCGGTCCACGGCCGCGATGAGCTCACCGTCGGAGGTGTCCCCGTCCAGGGACCAGATCATCGCTCCACCCAGGTGGTGGCGGCGGATGTAGGAGGTCTTGGCCCGCAGTACCTTCGGGTCGTCGTACGTCCAGAACGTCTTCCCGTCGAACAGCCAGGCGTGGCCCGCCCGCTGGTCGCGGTGGACGGTGAAGGAGCCCGAGTCCGCGAGCTTCTTCAACTGCTTGTAGTCCTCGTAGCCCGCCTCCCACGTGGCGGGTGCCGGACCCGTGGCCGGCTGGAAGAGGCCGTCGCCGCCCCCTGTCACACCCGTCCAGCCGCGCCCGTAGAACGGCACACCGACCACGATCTTGCAGGCGGGCGCGCCCCGGTGGAGCCAGTCGCCCGCGGTCTGGTCGACGCTGGAGTCGTCGGCGGAGGTCGGCGAGCCCGCGGGCACCCGCAGCGAGGACTGCTGGTTGGTCGCGCTGTCCCAGCCGCCGTGGAAGTCGTAGCCCTGCACCGTCCCGAAGTCGAGGTCGCGGAAGATCTTCCGGGCCTCGAAGCCGGCGTCCATCGCCTTCGGCGAGGCGGGCAGGAACGCCGTCAGCTCGTAGTGCTTGTGCCCCTTGCGGCCGTAGGCGTCGAGCTGGCGCCGGAATTCGGCGACGAGCGCGGTGAAGTTCCGCTTGTCCTCCGGGCGGTGGACCGTGTCGGTGTCACCGGGGGAGCCCGGCCACTCCCAGTCGATGTCGATGCCGTCGAAGAGGCCGGCCGCGGAGCCGGGGCCGCCGCGCCCGTCGAGCAGCGGCAGATTGCCCTTGATGAACAGGTCGACGCACGACGCCACGAACGCCTTGCGGGAGGCCGGTGTGAGGGCGGCGTCGGAGAAGTGCGTGGACCAGCTCCAGCCGCCGATCGATATCAGCGTCTTCAGACGCGGATACTTCGCCTTGAGCTGGCGGAGCTGGTTGAAGTTCCCGGCGAGCGCCTGGCCGGCGGTGTCCGCCGTGCCGTCCACGGAGTCCTCGGCTCCCAGGGGACGCTGGTAGTCGGCCCAGGGGTCGCCCTCACCGGGGACGGACGCCTCGAAGCACTTTCCGTCCGGACCGACGTTGGCGAACGCGTAGTTGAGGTGGGTCAGCTTCGCGGCGGTACCGCTGGTGACCAGGTCCTTGACCTGGTAGTCGCGCCCGTAGACGCCCCACTGGGTGAAGTAGCCGACACGCTTGTAGGCGGGGGAGGGATGGTGGTGCCCGCCTGTGTCCGCCTGCGCCGACGGCATGAGAGCGGGCAGCGCGACGAGCAGGGACAGCGAGCAGGCGGCCGCGGCGAACCTGCCGAGAAGTCTTCGGGGCATGGGGCTCTTCCCTGTGAAACGCCTCATGAGGCGGTGGTCCGAGTGGGATCGTCGAGCGTCAAGAGCCGTGCTCGTGAAGACAGGACAGTATTGGCCTAGACCAATACGGTCAAGGGTCGGGACCGTACCGGATGGGCGGACATGGGGGAACGCGAGCGGACGCCGGGGGAGTTTGCGGCGAGCGGCCGCTACCAGGTGATCGCCGAGCGCTCGCGCCACAGCTCCAGCAGGGAGGCGTCGCCCTCGACCTCGAGGAGGTCGGGCAGGGAGCGGTTCCACAGCGTCAGATAGAGCGCCTCGGCCGGGCCGCTGACCGTGCAGTCAGGGGTCTGCTCGCTGTCCCGCTCCACGGTCGGCGCGTCCAGCGAGAGGTGCACGTACCAGTCCGCCGCGGTGTCACCGGCGTCCGTCGCCCGCAGGTGCAGCAGGCGCGGTCCGTCGGCGCGCAGGCGACTGAACGGGCGGGTGTGGAAACAGCTCACCAGCTCGTCCACCCCGTCGGCGCCGAAGTCCGCGGGAACGGGGGAGAGCCCGTCCCCCGCCGCCGCCTCGGCGTCGACCCGGTGGATCGCCGTCTCGTGCGCCTGGTGCCGTGCCCAGAACTGCCTCGGTGAGGGAGAGGCGAGGAAGTACCAGCAGTCCAGGTCGGGCGCCGCCCCGCGCAGGGCGCCGAGGACACGCTCCAGCCCCTCGCGGAACCACGGCAGCAGGTCCGCGTCGTCCGGCATCGGGCCGAAGACCTCCCGCTCCTGCGCCTCGTCCATCGCCTCGGTGCGCTGTTCCAGCACATAGGCGGCCGCCCAGCGGTGCACCCCGCCCGTGTGGTGGACGAGGTCGCGCACGGCCCACTCGGGGCAGGTCGGGACGTATGCGTCAGGGCCGCCGCGGGCCGCTGCCGCAGCCAGCAGTTCGCCCTCCCTGCGCAATGCCTCGAGGTGCTCCTGGAACTCCATGCGCCGATTGTCGCGCAGTCCCGCGCACGGCGTAGGCGACGGCCGCCGCGAGGGCCGCCAGCAGGGCCACCGTGGTCAGGGCGGTCGGCAGGCCGACCTGGTCGGCGAGGAACCCGATCGCGGGCGGCCCCAGCAGCATCCCCGAGTAGCCGAACGTGGAGGCCGTCGCCACTCCGCCCGGCCCGGCGAGGGCTCCGGCACGGGCGACGGCTATGGGGAAGATGTTCGCCAGCCCCAGTCCGGTGACGGCGAATCCGGCGATCACCAGCCAGGTCAGCGGTGCCAGCGAGGCGACCAGCATCCCGGCCGCGGCGGTCAGCCCGCCCAGCGCCAGCGCCGTGGTCTGCCCGGTCCGCTCCAGCAGCCGGGTCCCGGACAGCCGGCCCGCCGTCATCGCCAGGGAGAACGCGGCGTAGCCGGCCGCCGCCGCCCCCGGCCCCGTGTGCAGGTCCTGCTCGATGTGGAGCGCTCCCCAGTCGGCCAGCGCGCCCTCGCCGTAGGCCGTGCACAGGGCGATGAGGCCGAACAGTGCCACGATCAGCGGGGCCCGGCCGGTGCGGGGCGCGGGTGCGGTGCTCTCGTCGCCAGGGACGGCCGCGATCCGGCTGCGCAGCATGACGGCGCCGCTCACCGCCGTGGTGGCCAGGCCCACCGCGGTCAGCACGAGCAGGTGGCGGGTAGGGGTCAGATACGGGGCCACCAGGGCGCCCAGCCCGGCGCCGAGCAGACCGCCGAGGCTGAACGCGGCGTGGAACGTGGGCATCACGGGCCGCCGCAGGGCGGTGACGAGTTCCACCGCGGCACTGTTGATCGACACATTCATCCCGCCGTACGCCGCGCCGAAGACGAGGAGGACCAGGCCGAGGGCGAGCGCGGAGTGGGTCAGCGGCGGCAGTGCGATGCTGAGGGAGAGCAGGACGCCGCAGGCGACGGTGACGGCGTGGCTGCCGAAGCGGGTGCACAGCCACCCGGTGACCACCATGGTGAGCACCGCACCGGCCGACACGCCGAGCAGGGCCATGCCGAGCTCCCCCGCGGAGGCGCCGACCTGCCGCTTGATGGCGGGTATGCGGACGACCCAGCCGGCGAAGACGAAGCCGTCGAGGGCGAAGAAGACAGTGAGGGCGACACGCAGTCGCCGCAGGGACGGGCGGATTTTGTTTAGTGACGGCACAAAGTGAGAATAGAGGAGTGACGCAGACTCGGACAAGGCTGGAACGCGGCCGCGGTGTCCTGGGCCAGGCACTGACCCTGGTGCACACCGGGCAGGCCCCCACCCGTGCCGTCCTCACCTCGGAACTGGGAGTGACCCGGGCCACGGCGGGCGCGGTGGCCGCGGAGTTGGAGAGCCTCGGCCTGATCCGGGTGGACACCCACCCGGCGGCGCCCGCGGCCGGCACCCATGGGCGCCCGTCGCACGGACTGTCCGTCGATCCGGAGGGCCCCGTCGTCCTGGCCGCGCAGGTGCACGTCGACGGCTACCGGGCCGCCCTCGTGGGGCTCGGCGGGCATGTGGTCGCCACCGCTCCCGGCTGTATGACCCCGCCCGAGGACCCGGCGGGAGTCATCGGCGAGGTGGTCGAGGCCGGCGCGCGGCTGCTGCGGGGCTCGACGCGGCGGTGCGTCGGTGTCGGACTGGCCGTGCCGTCGGCCGTCTCGGAACCCGAGGGCGAGGCCCTGGACCCGTTGAACCTCGCCTGGTCCATCGGCGCGCCCGTGCGCGCCGCCTTCACCGAACAGGTCGAACGCGCCGGACTCAGCGGCCCCGACGGCGCCCCGCTGCCGTGCTTCGTCGGCAACGACGCCAACCTCGCCGCGCTCGCCGAGCACCGGCACGGCGCGGGAACGAAGTCCCGGCACCTGCTCTATGTGACCACCGGGCACCGGGGTGTCGGCGGGGCGCTGGTGCTGGACGGTCGCCTGCACACCGGCAGTGGCGGCCTGGCCCTCGAGGTCGGCCATCTGACGGTGGACCCGGGCGGGCGGCCCTGCCGGTGCGGCAGCCGGGGATGCCTGGACGTGGAGGCCGACCCCCTGGCCTTCCTGGAGGCGGCCGGACGGGCGCCGGGGCCGCAGTTCTCGCTGCTGCACCAGGCCGCGCGCCTGCTCCGTGAGGAGTACGCGGACGAGGGCGTCGCAAGGGCCGCCGGCCTGCTCGCCGACCGGTTGGGCCTGGGCCTCGCGGGGCTGGTCAACATCCTCAACCCGGACCGGATCGTGCTGGGCGGCCTGCACGCCGCCCTCCTCACGGCCGACCCGGACCGGCTGCACTCGGCGGTGGCCCGCCGGAGCCTGTGGGGCCGGGGTGTGGCCCTGCTGCCCTCGGGGCTGGACCACGCGGGCCTGGTGGGCGCGGCGGAAGCGGCCTGGCAGCCGGTCCTCGACGACCCGCTGGGGGCGCTGGGGGAGTAGGGCGCCGCCGAGGCGGGGAGCCCGTGCGGCAAAGCGGCCGGGACCGCGACCGCCGACGCAGGCGCAGGGTCGTCGGCCCCCTTCACGGCCCCCCGTACTCCTCCCGTGGTACCCCGGGTGCCGCTCGGTGGACGACGACCGCGCGGCCCCGCGCGGCCAGTCTCGGTAGTGGAAGCGGAAGCCCTACCGAGGAGCCCACCATGGACACCGCGATGACCCTGCTGGCACACGAGGGCTGGAACGGCCCCGGACCGTGGATCCTGTTCGTCCCGCTGGTCTGGGCCGTCGTCGTCCTCGGTCTGATCACCTTCCTGCGCCGCACCGCCCGGCGCGGGGGCGCGGGCCCCCGCCGGCGAGGACCCGGCCCCTGGCACCTCGGCGCCGGTCCCGCGGAGCCCTCACCGGTCGACGTGCTCGGCCGGCGCTTCGCCGAGGGGCAGATCGACGAGAACGAGTACTGGATGCGGCTGTCGGTGCTCAACGAGGCCATGCACAGCGAGCGGCAGGCCGAGCCCAAGGGCGGTGCGCGATGACCGCCGCCGCCCGCGTGGTCGACGCCGCCAAGGTCTACGGCTCGGGGGAGACCGAGGTCCGGGCCCTCGACGGGGTGAGCGTCGACTTCCCGGCCGCTGGGTTCACCGCCATCATGGGCCCCTCCGGCTCCGGCAAGTCCACGCTCATGCACTGCGCCGCGGGCCTCGACACCCTCACCTCCGGGAGCGCCCGGATCGGCGATGTCGAGCTCAGCGGTCTGACCGACAAGCAGCTGACCGTCCTTCGGCGGGAGCGGATCGGGTTTGTCTTCCAGTCGTTCAACCTGGTGCCGACCCTGACCGTCCGGGAGAACATCACCCTGCCCCGGGACCTGTCCGGCCGCCCCGCCGACCCCGAGTGGATCGACGCCCTGGTGGATGTGGTCGGCCTGCGCGACCGCCTGCACCACCGGCCCAGCGAACTGTCCGGCGGACAGCAGCAGCGGGTGGCGGTCGCGCGCGCCCTCGCAGGGCGGCCGGACGTCGTCTTCGCCGACGAGCCGACCGGCAACCTCGACTCGCGCTCCGGTGCCGAGGTCCTGGGCCTGCTCGGCCGCGCGGTCCACGAGATGGGGCGCACCGCGGTGATGGTCACGCATGACCCGGTCGCCGCAGCCCACGCCGACGAGGTGCTCTTCCTCGCCGACGGCCGGCTGGTCGACCGGATGCCCGAGCCCACCGCCGAGCGGGTCCTGGACCGGATGAAGGCCTTCGACGGCCGTGCCCCCGGCGCGCGCCGCACTCCCCAGGAGGTCGGCCCATGACCGGCACCCGAGCCGCGTTCCGACTGAGTCTCAGCGCTCTGCGCGCCCACAAACGCCGTTTCGCGGGGACCTTCCTCGCCGTCCTGCTCGGCGTGTCGTTCCTGGCCGGGACGATGGTCATGGGCGACACCCTGCGGGCCAACTTCGACACCCTGTTCGTCGACGCCAACACCGGCACGGACGCCGTCGTGCGCAGCGCAGACGTCATCGACGCCGGACAGGGCGGCGGGGTGCGCGAACCGGTACGGGCATCACTGGCCGGCAGGCTCGGCAAGGTGCCCGGCGTCGCCGCGGCCGTGCCGAGCGTCCAGGGCGCCGGCCAGCTGATCGGCAGCGACGGCAAGCCCGTGGGCGGCCAGGGACCGCCGACGCTGGCGGGCAACTGGATCACCGACGCCAGGCTCAACCCCTACCACCTGGTCGAGGGCAGCGCCCCGACGTCGGAGCACGAGGCCGTCATCAACCGGGGCGCCGCCAAGAAGGGCGGCCTGAAGGTCGGCGACACCGCGGTCGTGCGGACCCCCGACCCCCTGCGGGTGAGGATCGTCGGCATCGCCACCTTCGGCGGAGCCGACGGCATGGGCCAGGTCACCTTCACCGCGCTGACCCTGCCCACCGCGCAGAAGTACCTCACCACCGGCCCCGACCGCGCCTCCGCCATTCAGGTGAGGGCGGCCTCCGGAGTCTCGCAGCGCGAGGTCGCGGACCGGATCGCCCCGCTCCTGCCGAAGGGCAGCGAGGTGCTCACGGGGCAGCGCGCGACCCAGGAGAACCAGGACGAGGTCTCCGGCCGGTTCCTCGGCGTCTTCACCACCTTGCTCCTCGTCTTCGCCGGGATCGCGCTGCTGGTGGCGACCTTCAGCATCCACAACACCTTCGCGATCGTCGTCGCCCAGCGCACGCGTGAGAACGCCCTGCTCAGGGCCCTCGGCGCCTCCCGCCGCCAGGTGGTGGGATCCACGCTGGCCGAGGCGGTCGCCGTCGGGCTGGTCTCCTCCCTCGCCGGGCTGCTCGGAGGCGTCGGGGTGGCCCTGGGGCTCAAGGCCCTCTTCCCGGCGCTCGGGTTCGGGATGCCGACCGGCGGCATGGTGATCACCACCGCCGCGATGGCCGTGCCACTGGCCGTCGGTGTCACCGTCTCCGTCGGCTCCGCCCTCGTGCCCGCGGTCAGGGCCGGCCGCACCGCGCCGCTGGCCGCTCTGCGGGAGACGGCGGTGGACCGTTCGGGTGCCTCGTGGAAACGAGCCGCGGCGGGCGCCGTCCTCGGCGCGGCCGGGATCGCACTGGCCGTGGTCGGCGCCTCGGGCAGTCCCCAGGTGCCGGTCACCGCCACCGGCGCCGTGCTGGTGGTGATCGCGTTCGTCGTCCTCGGCCCGGTGGCCTCCACGGCGGCCGTGCGCGTCCTCGGCGCACCCCTGCCGCGGCTGCGCGGGGTGACCGGCGCGCTGGCCGGACGCAACGCGCTGCGCGGTCCCAAGCGCACCGCCGCCACCGCCACCGCGCTGATGGTGGGCGTGGCCGTGGTCACCCTGTTCACCGTGTTCGGCGCGTCGTTGAAGGCCACCATGGACCGCACCGTCGACCGCTCGTTCGCGGGCGATGTCGCCATCACCACCCCCGCGTTCGGCGCGGGCGGCAGCGGGCTCAGCCCCAGGCTGGCCCCGGCCGTCGGTGAACTGCCGCAGGTACGTGAGTCGGTGGGGCTCGGCAAGGGCGTCGCCAAGGTCGACGGCGGGGGACGGGAGCTGACCGTCACCGATCCGCGGCGCCTGGCGAACGTGATCGACCTGGGTTCGGTGCGCGGAAGCCTCGACGGGCTGGGCACCGGGGGCGTGGCCGTCTCCCGCGGCGAGGCCGGCAAGCACGGCTGGCACCTCGGCAGCACCGCGCGACTGGTCTTCGCGGACGGGCAGCGGCAGCCGTTCACCGTCCGGGCCGTCTACGAGCGGGGCGACCTGTCGGGCGACTACCTCATCACCCGCCGGGCGTGGGCGCCGCACCGGGTGCAGGACCGCGACACCCTGGTCGCCGTCGCCTTCAAGGACGGTGTCTCCCTCGGCGCGGGCAGGGCCGCGGTGGAGAAGACCGCGGCCGGCTACGGCCACCCGGATGTGCAGGACCGCGCCGAATACGCCAAGTCGGCGGCCAGGGGAGTCGACTTGATGCTGTCGACCGTCTACGCCCTGCTCGCCCTCGCCGTGCTCATCGCCCTGCTCGGTATCGCCAACACCGCGACCCTGGCCGTCCATGAGCGCACCCGCGAACTCGGCCTGCTGCGCGCGGTGGGCCAGACCCGTTCGCAACTGCGGGCCATGGTGCGCTGGGAGTCGGTGCTGGTGGCCGCGTTCGGCACCGTCGGCGGGCTCGGCCTCGGCGCCTTCCTCGGCTGGGCCCTGGTGCGGGCCGCCGACAGCGCCGGAACGAGCGCGTTCGCCATTCCCGTGCCACGGCTGGGCGTCGTCCTGCTGGTGGGGGTGGTGGCCGGAGCGCTCGCCGGGCTGCGGCCCGCCGGACGTGCCGCCAAGCTCGATGTGCTCAAGGCCATCGGCGTCGAGTGAGCGGAGGCCATGGCTCAACGCCNGGGGGGCCCCCCCCGCGACTCGGTTGAGCCAGGTGACCGTGCCGGATCAGTTGAGCGAGATGACGGGGTCGTCCTCGGTGAGGGTGAACCACACCGTCTTGCCCCCTGTGTCCTGCGGCCAGGCTCCCCACTCCCGGCTCACCGCCGCGACGATGGCGATGCCGCGGCCGTACGTCGCCAGCGTCGGCGACGCGATCGCCTGCGGCAGCCGGGGGTCCCCGTCGTGCACCGAGACCGTCAAACACCCGGCCATGTGCACCATTTCGACGGTGCAGCGCTTGTCGGGCTGCGCGTGCTTGTGGACATTCGCGAGGAGCTCGGTGATCCCCAGCAGAGCCGGGTCTATCAGTGGGTCAAGGTGCCAGTACCGCAGTTGCGCCTGCACAATGCGCCGTACTTGCCCGAATCGCGGCGGCGCGGCCTCGAAGTTCAGCTCGCATCGCCTGGCCAGGTCCGTGATCACGACTGCGACTCCCTCCGCATGGGAGAACCCGCACTGCGACATACCAGATAATCCGCGCTCTTAGACCAGATTCGCCCCAATGGACTCACAGTGCAACTCCCGTAACATCACGTAACAGAAGTTTCCGGGGCGCGTCCTCGTCCGGTGCGCGCCCCCTGAGTGGCCGTCGGCCGACACCCCGAAGGAGCCAAGGAGTCAAGGGGCCAGGGGCCAAGGGGTCGAGAGCTGAAGGCTAGGAGGAGCGTCTGGCCTGGCGAAGGGCGTCGAGGAAGCTCCGCACCGTGCGCTGGGCGCCCTGCTCGGGCGTCTCTCCGGCACGGGCGGCCGAGGCGCGATCGCCGATCGAGATGAGATAGCGGGTTCCATTGACGGTGGCCCGGGCGCTGCAGCGTGCCCCGAACCACGGAATGCCGGCCTGCACCCTCTCCACGGGGGCACTGTCGATCTCCGTCCCCCGGCTGGTCAGCAGCCTCAGCCGCCCATCGGTGATGAGCACCTGTCCGGCTCGGGTCAGCGGTCGGAGCCACTTGCCGATCTGTACTCCCGTTGCGCTGAACTCGGGCTCAGCCATGGTCACACCCCCGCGAGGTCTCGGCTGACTACGCCTTGCTGGGAAGTCTGCCGGGCGCATGGGGTGATTGCCAGTGCTCGCGGCGGCGGGTTCGCGACAGCCTGCATATGATCGTGGCGCCACCGAGGTGGTTCGCACCGGTTGAGGAAGGAAGGCGGCACGAAGTGGCGGTACGGCAAAGCGCAGGGGCGGGCGGCGTCGCGGACGAGGTCCCCGGGCCCGCCGTCCGCCGGACGGCCGATGTGGACCGCTCCGATCCGGGCTACCGCGAATGGCTCAAGGAGGCCGTCCGCAAGGTGCAGGCCGACGCCAACCGCTCCGCCGACACCCACCTGCTGCGATTCCCGCTCCCCGAGGCGTGGGGCATCGACCTCTACCTGAAGGACGAGTCGACGCACCCGACCGGCAGCCTCAAGCACCGGCTGGCCCGCTCACTGTTCCTCTACGGCCTCTGCAATGGCTGGATCCGGCCGGGCGCCCCCGTGATCGAGGCCTCCAGCGGCTCCACGGCGGTGTCCGAGGCGTACTTCGCGGGGCTCATCGGCGTGCCGTTCATCGCGGTGATGCCGCGCACGACGAGCGCGCAGAAGACCCGGCTCATCGAGTTCCACGGCGGCCAATGCCATCTGGTGGACGATCCCAGGACGGTCTACGAGGTGTCCGCACGCCTCGCGAGGGAGACCGGCGGCCACTACATGGACCAGTTCACCTACGCCGAGCGGGCCACCGACTGGCGCGGCAACAACAACATCGCGGAATCGATCTACCAGCAGCTCCGCCTGGAGCGGTATCCCGAGCCCGCGTGGATCGTGGCCACCGCCGGCACCGGAGGCACCTCGGCGACGATCGCCCGCTATGTGCACTACATGCAGTACGACACTCTCGTCTGCGTGCCCGACCCGGAGAACTCCTGCTTCTTCGACGGCTGGGTGGCGGGTGATCCCGAGGTCTCCTGCGAGTCGGGATCGCGGATCGAGGGCATCGGGCGGCCCCGGATGGAGCCCAGCTTCGTGCCGGGCGCGATAGACCGGATGATGAAGGTCCCCGACGCGGCCACCGTCGCCTCCGTGCGCGCCCTGGAGCGGCGTATGGGCATACGCGCGGGAGGCTCCACCGGAACGGGCCTGTGGAGCTCGTTCAAGATCATCGCCGAGATGCTGGCCGCCGGTCGTACCGGAAGCGTGGTCACGCTGATCTGCGACCCGGGCGACCGCTATCTCGACAAGTACTACTCCGACGCCTGGCTGGCCGAGCAGGGCATGGACATCACGCCTTACGCGAAGGCCGTAGAAGGATTCCTCGACACCGGGGCGTGGCCCTGCTGACCGACCGGTGCCGCCCGCCCGCCGGGGCTCAACGGCCTGGATGCGACCGACCGACGTGAGGGGCCCGAATGTTGCGACGTATCGCTAGCTGCGGCTGGGCCGTGCTGATGGGCTGCGCCATGCTGTTCGCCGGCGTCCCGCAGGCGCAGGCGCGCTCCCATGCCCGGGTCGGGGTCGCGGGGCCGAACGCCATGGAGGCGAACCCGAGGGGGACGGCGTCGCTTGGGGAGGTGTCGAGAGGGACGGCGTCCATGGGGGCGGTGTCGCTTGGGGAGGTGTCGAGAGGGGCGGTGTCGCCGGGGGAAGGGGCCGCACGGCACGAGCCCACCGTCTTCGCCCACCGGGGAGCCAGCGCCGACGCCCCCGAGAACACCCTCGCGGCCGTCCGGCTCGCCCGGCGCCTCGGCGCCCGGTGGGTGGAGAACGACGTCCAGCGCACCAAGGACGGCGGGCTCGTCGTCATCCACGACAGCACGCTGAAGCGCACCACCGACGTCGAGAAGGTCTTCCCCCGGCGGGCCCCGTGGAACGTCGGGGACTTCACCCTCGCGGAGATCGAGAGGCTGGACGCGGGCAGCTGGTTCGACGCCCGGTTCCGGGGTGAGCGCGTGCCCACCCTCGAGCAGTACCTCGCCGAGCTGGACCACACCGGCCAGGGGCTCCTGCTGGAGATCAAGGAGCCCGGGCTCTACCCCGGTATCGAGGCCGAGATCGCCCACGAGCTCGGCCGACTGGGCTGGCTGGACCGTGCCCATGTCAGAAAGCGTCTGATCGTCCAGAGCTTCGACGTGGACAGCCTGGCGACCTTCCATGTCTTCCGGCCCATGGTGAGGACCGCTCTGCTGGGCACGCCCGACCTCAGCGACGTCTACCGGTACGCGTGGTTCACCGACGGGGTCAACCCTCGCGCCAAGGACGCCACCTCCGCCTATGTCTCCGCTCTCCATGACGTCAGGGGCGCGCACGGCAAGCGGCTGCGGGTCAGTACCTGGACGGTCAACGACGTGGCGACGGTCCGGAGGGTGGTCGCCAACGGGGTCGACGGCCTGATCACCAACCGGCCGGACATGGTGCTCGACGCCGTCCGGATGCCCGAGGCGGCCTTCGCGCGCTGAGCCGCGGCCGGGACCGGCCGCGCGGGGGCGCGCGGCCGCGTACGGGCGGTCACGGGCCCGTGTCCGTGGGGGCTACGGCCGGGTCCGGGCCTCGGCGAGCCGCCGCTCCAGGGCGGTGACCGCGCCGTGGAACGACCGGCCGACACCCGCCCTAGCCGCCCTCAGGAAGAGCGCGGTGGGGGCGGAGGCGTCGGCGGCGAAGGTCCACTCCACCCGTGTGCCGCCCGGGCCCGCCGGGGTGAGCCGCCACCGCTCCATCAGCGCCCTGAGCCCGGGGGCGTTCGTGGCGTCGACGCGGTAGACGAACCGGCCCGGCTCGTCGCAGGCAAGGACCGTCTCCTCGAAGCTCACTCCCGCCCGCAGCCGCACCAGCCGCCGGGTGCCCACCTCGCACGGACCACCGCCCCGGTACGAGCACGAGGCGATCGAGCGGAACCACCGGGGCCAGTCCCCGGGATCGTCCACCAGCGCGTGGAACACCTCTTCCGGCGCCGCGGCGGCTTGGCGCGCGAACACCAGCCGGACCGGAGCCCGTTCGACGAAGTCCAGTTCCTCACCGCGCAGCCGCCGCACCGTCCACCCCTCACCGCGAGTCCGGGTCCCGGACAATACCTGATAAGGCGTCAGGTGTCGTCGGCCGGGCGGGGCTCTCCCGCGATCACGAGCTCACGCAGATGCTCGGAGATCTCCTCGCGCGCCGACTGCGGCATCCCGGAGTCGGTCACCAGCGTGTCAACCTCGGCGATCGGTGCGAACGAGCTCAGGCCCACGGTGCCCCACTTGGTGTGGTCGGCCACCACGACCACGCGCCGCGCCGACTGCACGAAGCGCCGGTTGGTCTCCGCCTCCGCGAGATTCGGCGTGGACAGCCCCGCCTCCACCGAGATCCCGTGCACACCCAGGAAGAGAAGGTCGAAGTGCAGATTCCGGATCGCCCGGTCCGCCACCGGTCCCACGAGCGAATCGGACGGTGTGCGGACACCGCCGGTCAGCACCACGGTGGCCGCGCCCGGAGCGCCGTGCGGATGCGGGCCCTGAGAGCTGCGCCGCTGGGCCGAGTCGAAGACGTCCGAGACGCGCACCGAGTTGGTCACCACGGTCAGATCGGGCACATCCAGCAGATGCTGGGCCAGCGCGAACGTCGTCGTGCCGCCCGAGAGCGCGATGGCGCTGCCCGGCACCACCAGTTCCGCCGCCGCCTTGGCGATGGCCTCCTTCGCCGACATCTCCAGGCTCGACTTGGCCTCGAAGCCCGGCTCGTGGCTGCTGGCGTCCACCACCGGAACGGCGCCGCCGTGCACCTTCTCCACCACACCCTGGCGGGCGAGGGCGTCGAGGTCGCGGCGCACGGTCATGTCGGAGACGTTCAGCTTGCGGGTCAGCTCATTGACGCGCACACCGCCCCTGCGGCGCACCTCGTCGAGGATCAGGGCGCGCCGCTGCTCGGCGAGGAGGTTCTGATTGTCGCTCAAGCTGCGCCCCGTCCCTTCTCTCACGCGGCCCGCTCGTGGACGGCCCGGCCGCAGCGGACCGGCCCGGTGCGACGCGGCCATCCTCCCATGCGGCAAATGCCTGTACGACCCATCCGCACGCCCTGATCGCAGGGGTGGGCGCGGGTGCCGTCACCGCCGCCGTCCGTAGCCCGCGGCCCACGCATTGTCACGATTTGCTGCGGCATCCGCCGTGACGGGTGTAGGAGGGCCGAACTTTCGGGATCCTTACGGAGAGTGCACGCAATGTCGGGGGAGAGTGATCTCGATGGCGACGCCATCGCAGGAGCGGCCTCATCAGGTCTCCACCACGTCCACGCCGCCCACCATGTCCACGCCGCACGCCACTTCGACGCCGTCCGCCGGGGGCGGGCGGCCGCCACTGGCGCTGGAACTGCTCGTCCACGGAGTGGGCGGGACCACGCCGGAGTTGATGCTGGGCGATCCCAGGACCGTGCGGGTCGGCGGGGACGGCACCGCCGGACTGCACCGCAGGACCGACGACCACGACGCCGAGGCCCGCCCGGACGACTACCGGGGCACGGCCGTGCCCGAGGCGTACTGCTGGTCCAACCTCACCTCCGGCAACTCCAGCCGCGCCATGTGGCTGCTCCTGCTGCCGTTCATGGTCGTCAACCTCGCGCACTGGATGCGGCCCCCCTCCGGGCGCCGCCGCGAGCGGCTCGACCGCTCCTACGACCTGCTGGTGCGCCTGGCGGCCCTGTCGTTGACCGTTTTGCTGGTGGCAGCCGCCTGCGAAGTCTCCATCGACCTGGTGGCCTGGCAGTGCGCGGGTACCCCGGGGTGTGCCGACCACAAGGCGTGGCTCGGGTTCCTCGCCGCGGACCGGGGAGGCTGGTGGAGCCCGCCCGGTCGCCGTATGGCGCTCGCCTCCGTCGTGCCGATCGCGATCACCCTGCTCCTGTGGTGGCTCTCGCACCGCACATGGAGCGCCTACGAGTCCCAGAAGCCCGTGCTGCCGGGCGCGGTCGGCGAAAGGCGTCCCGACGGCCGCAGTTCCGACGACAGGCGTTCCGGCGGCGGGCGTTCCGACGGGTCGGCTCGCGGCGGCCCTGCCACCAGCGGTCCGGCTCCTGACCGTCCGGCTCCCGGCGGCCCGGCTCCGGATGGTCCGAGGTGCGGTCCGGGTGTTCCCGCACTGGCGCTGCCCGGCTTCTGGTACGGGCGCCGACTGGTGGCGAGGCTGCGCGCCTCGCACACCGCGGCGGGCTTCCTGACGGTGGCCGCGGCGCTCCTGCTGCCCGCCATACGCCGTGACCACGCCTCCGGGCACGGACTCCTGGTGGGGCTCGGCTGGGCGCTGGCCGCCGTGCTGATCCTGCTGAGCGGCGCGGTCCTGCTCGTCCTCGACCGCAGCGGGCGCAGCGAGGAGTCGGCCGACGAGGTGGTGGACCGGTACGCGGTCCGGGCGCTGCCCGGGTTCGCGCTCGGCGGCGCCGTGCTCGCCGCGCTCTACGCCGGATGGGACCGCGGCCGGTGGCGCTCCGGCGGCTGGGCGCCCGGAGCCGATGTCTTCACCGGCATCGCCGTCGTCCAGGGCGTCCTGGTCGTGCTCCTGGCCTTCGTCGCCTGGTGGATGCACGACTCGCGCACCTGCGGCCGGACCGTCCTGCACGGCCTCGGCGGCCCCGCCGTGGCGATGATCGCCTGTGCGCTCGGCGCACTGATGTCCGCCGGAACGGCCCAGCGGGTCGCCGACTGGCTGGACCGGGGGGCGACCCCCGGCCAGGAGCACGGCCTGATCACCGGCCCACCGGTGATCCTCATCTGGCAGGCGTCCGTCATCCCGCCCGTCCTGGCGGTGCTCCTCGTCCTGCTCGCCGTGGTCGCCGTCCAGTACTGGCGCGCACGCGCCCGGGAGATCGACCGGGTCCGGCGCAGCCACCCCGGTGAGCCCGAACAGCCCGCCCGTACCCGGCAGATCGCGCGGGCGGATGTGCGCGCCGGGCTCACCGACAAGGCGCCCGCGCTGGTCGCCACGGGTGCGCTGGCCACTTTCGCGCTCGGCGCCGTCGCGGTCTTCGGTTCCATGGCGACGCACGAGATACCGGGTGACGCCGCACGGGGAACGGCCGTCATCGTCGCCGGGCTCGCCCAGACCTCGCAGGCCCTCGGGTCCTGGCTCATCGGCGCCGCCGTGCTCCTGCTGGTGACGCTCGGGCGGCGCGCCTACCGGGACGCCGGGGCCCGGCGGACGGTGGGGATCCTGTGGGACGTCGGCACCTTCTGGCCTCGGGCCGCCCACCCGTTCGCGCCGCCCTGCTACGCGGAGCGGGCCGTGCCCGATCTGACCTGGCGGATGGTCACCTGGACCAGGGAGCACGGCCGCAGGCTTGTGCTGTCCGGCCACTCGCAGGGGACCGTCCTGGCCGCGGCCGCCGCGTGGCAGCTGGACACCCGGACCCGCGACCGGGTGGCCCTGCTGACCTACGGCTCACCCCTGGAGCGGCTCTACGGCCGCTACTTCCCCGCCTACCTGGGACCCACCGAGCTGGACGAGCTGAGCGGGGAACTCCACGCGTGGAAGAACCTGTGGCGCAGGACCGACCCGATCGGCGGGCCGGTCAAGGTGGCGCCCAGTGGCAGCGGACCGCCCGTGGACACCGGTCCGCTGCCGGACCCCGCCTCCTACGGGCGCACCGAGGAGTTCCCGCTGCCCTGCCCGATCCTGGGGCACCACGACTACCGCGACGACCCGGCGTTCGCCGTGGCCCGCTCCGCCCTGCTCGAACAGCTCATGCTCGAGGGCGCGGACAGGGGAGCGTCCAGCACGACGGATCCGGCCCCGCCCGACGGCACGGGGCCGGGTGTGCCGACCCAGAAGGCCGAGAGGACGTAGCGGGCACCCGCCGGCCCGGGGCGCCCTGTCGGCAAGGGCGCCCGAGGGCTCACAGCAGCGGAGGAAGGTCCTCGCGGTAGAGCAGTTGGAGCTCCTCCGTGCTGGGGTCGGCCACCGAGGCCAGCCGCCCGGCATGGCGCTCCACCATCGCCTCGAAGGTCTGGCGGGCGGTGCGGCCGTTGCCGAACGCCGGGCCCTTCGGCATGGCCGTGAAGTGCTTCAGCAGTGCCTCGGCCGCGCCCTCGCCGAGCCGGTACTCGTGCTCGACCGCCTGCTGCTCCACGATCTCCAGCAACTCCTCGGGGGAGTAGTCGGCGAAGGTGATCGTCCGTGAGAAACGCGAGGCCACACCGGGGTTGGAGGACAGGAACCGCTTCATCTCGGCGGTGTACCCGGCCACGATGACGACCACGGCGTCACGGTGGTCCTCCATGAGCTTCACCAGGGTGTCGATGGCCTCCCTGCCGAAGTCGCGGGCCCCGTCCTCCGGGGCCAGCGCGTAGGCCTCGTCGATGAACAGCACCCCGCCGCGCGCCCGTTCGAATGCCTCCTGGGTGCGGATCGCGGTGGATCCGATGTGCTCGCCCACCAGGTCCACACGGGCCACCTCCACCAGGTGCCCGCGCTCCAGCACGCCGAGCGCGGCCAGGATCTCGCCGTAGAGCCGGGCCACCGTGGTCTTGCCGGTGCCGGGAGAGCCCGTGAACACCAGATGCCGCCGCAGGGAGGGCGCCTTGAGCCCGGCCTTCTGCCGTCGGCGCCCGACCGCGATCAGGTCGATCAGCGCTCGCACCTCCTGCTTGACGGTGGTGAGGCCGACCAGCGCCTCCAGCTCGCCCAGCACCTCGTCCGACGCGCGCGCCCCCGGGACGGGCGTTGTCGCGGGCGCGCCCGCCGAGGCCGGCTCGGGCTCGGCCGACCGCTGGGCGGGCACCGACCCCAGCACCCCGTGGGCCACCGGCGCGCTCTGCGCCGCGGTCGCGGTGCCGCCCGGGTGGTGGTCGCCGCGCTTGGCGCCTGCCACCCCCGAGGCAAGCGGGTCGGCCGAGACCGAGCGCCGCTCCGCGCTCTCGTCGCTCGTGCAGTCCTCGGCGACGGCGCCGCCCTCGGCGAACTCGTATCCGCCGCGGGCGCACCGCTCCGTACGGCAGCGGTGCAGGGCGGTCCTCGAGCCGTCCGTCACATGGAAGCCGTATCCCCGGCTGCCGGTGACCGTGCAGTCCTGGAAGGTGCCCCGCCCGCCCGCGGAGACGTAGAAGCCGGCCTCGGACGGGGAGCTGACGGTGCACCGCTCGACCGTGGGATCGGCACCCTTGGTGACGATGACGCCGGTCGAGGTGGACTCGATGGTGCACGACGACAGCACGCCGCCGCTTCCGTGGTCACGGAACCACGCGCCCGTCGCCGCCTCGCGGATCCGGCAGTCGTCGAGCTGGACGGTGGCGCCGTCGCTCACCGACACGGCGGTGTTGCGCACCTGCGCCAGATCGCTGTCCACCACGTCCGCCCGCGACCCCCGGTCGAGCACGAACAGGGCGTCCGGGACGTCGTGCACGCGGCACGAGTCGAGCGTGGCCACCGCGCCGTCGCTGATCCACACGGCCGGGTAGTCGCCGGTGCTGTCGTGGAGTTCGCAGTCGTTGGCGTCCACCCGTGTGCCGGGGTCCCACACCGACAGGCCGTTGCGCCCGAACCGGCGGACGGCGGTGCGGTGCAGCGTCAGGACCGAGCGAGACCGCAGATCGATCGCGTTCTCGGGGACGTCGTGCACCCGGGAGTCCGTCATGGTCAGCACGGCGTCGGTGTCCAGGGTGATCCCGTCGGCGCTGGTGCGGTGCACCTCGCAGTCGGCCAGCCGCCCGGTGGCCCGCGCGGTCACCTGGACGCCCGTCCCCGTGATCTCGTAGATCTCGCAGCCCGCCGCCTCGGCCGTGGTCTCCTCCCCGGAGACCGCGAGCCCGGCGCCCGAGGCATGGTGGATCCGGCAGCGCTCAAGACGGGGCGAGGCGCCCGCGCGCACCGAGAAGCCGGTCTGCCCGGCCCTGACGACCTCGCACTCCTCGAACAGTCCGCCCGAGCGGTCGAGGACGCTGACGCCGAGGCCCGCCGGGTTCTCCACGGTGCAGCGGCGGACGGTGGGCCTGGCTCCGTTCCTCACCTCTATGCCGACCGCGGAGTGGGTCACCACGCGCACGTCGGACAGCTCGGGAGAGGCACCCTCGACGAGAACGGCGGGCGCCGAGGTGTCCTGGCCCTCGACGTGGAGGTCCTGGACGGTTGCCGAGGCGCGCACGGTCAGCGCCACACCACCCGCGGGAGCGATCCGTACCGTCCCCGGGCCGTCCGCACCGCGCAGCGTGACGGCCCGGGCCACCACCACGTTCTCCTGGTAGGTGCCGGGACGCACCGACACGATGTCGCCGTCGCCCGCCGCCTCGAGGGCGGCCGTGAGCGTGTCGAACTCACCTATCCTGCGACGCCACCGGGAACTGCCCGAATGCGTCACCTGAACCACGCTCTGTGCCATGGTGCTGTCTTGCCCCCACGTCATATGACTGGACCACCGCTGGACCGCCGCCCGGCTGTGACCGCGGACGACTGCCGACGACTGCCGACGACTGCCACGGCCAGAGGAGGCCCCGCGCGGAACCGGCCGGTCCACGGTATCGCGCGCCGCGGGGGTCTCCGGGCGAAGCGGGCCACGAGTCGGCCGACCGACCGGTTTTGCGTCGAGTCGTTACCGGGCCCGCCCGCCCCGCGGAACCACCCGCCCGCCCGGAGCCCGCCACCTCACAGGCGGCGCGGCACCGGGTCGTCGTTGCGCCGCTCGTAGCGCAGCACCGGCTCGCCGGGGCGCCAGGTCTGGATCAGCAGGGCCTGCCCGCCCGGCGCCAGCGACGTGAGCACCACCTCGGTCAGGTCGAGCCGGAAGGCATGGAAGGGATCGGTCTGACCCGCCGCCTGCGCCGCGGCCGTCAACTCGGCGTCTCCGACCACCTCCACGGCGTACCCCGCCACCTTCGCGTCACCGCCTTCCAGAGCCTCGTCGTCATTGGTGGCGGCATGGATGGCGAAGCGCCCGTCCCGCCGCAGATCCCGCGCCTTGACCGCCCCCAGCATCGAGCCGATCGTCATGTCCGGCCCGTTGAAGTCCACTTCCGTGCCGCTGACCCGGGGCGAGCCGTCCTGGCGCAGCGTGGCCAGGACATGCGACTTCGCCGACCGGAAGCGGGCCTGGACCGCTGCCGCCAGATCGGGGCTCTCCTCTTCGAACTGCCGCCATGTCGCCATGGCCGCAGTGTCGCAGCCGCCACCGACAACGCCGCCGCGGCTCACTCCAGGACGGTCAGCCCGTCCCCCAGGCGGAGCGTCCCCGTGCCCTGCGGCACCAGGTTCTGCCCGAAGACCAGATCCTTGCCGAAGCGCCGGTGGCGTCCGAGCGTCCTGAGGGGCTCGCCGCCCCTGAGGGCCGTCTTCTGGTCGATGGTGGTGACGACGCAGCGGCCGCACGGCTTGGCGACGCGGAAGTCGACCTCCCCGATCCGCACCCGCTTCCAGCCGTCCTCGGCCCAGGCCTCGGTCCCGTCGATCACCACATTGGGCCGGAAGCGGTCCATCGGCAGCGCCGAGGGCTCCTGGTGCTCCTCGGTGATCAGGTCGTTCAGCGCCGTCAGCGAGGAGGTGGTGGTCAGCAGCAGCGGGTAGCCGTCGGCGAAGGTGACGGTCTCGCCGGGCAGGGCGAAGTCCGGGTCGACGGGCCGCCGCAGGGGGTCGTCGAGATGGATCAGCCGAAGATCCGCGCCGATGTACCGGGTGAACCACTCGTGGGCCGCCTCGTCGGCGGGCACCGCCTCGAACGAGGAGCCCCACACCTGCACGGGCACGGTCGGCCGCCCGGGCCCGGGAACCGGCACGGCCAGCGGCGCCATGTCCGGCGCCTCGAGGACCAGCGACCCGTCCGGGCGCAGGCTCACGCCCACCAGTGCCAGGCGCGGGTGATCGCGCTGAGTCGTGAACCGGCCGTCCGGCCGGGCCACCATCCATCTGCGGTCCCCGGCGAGCCCCCACGGCTCAACGGCCGCTTCGCCGGCGTCGAAACCCGCCGCCGACTTGACCGGATAGACGTGTATCGCGCTCAGCCGCGGCGAAGGCCGCGCTGGATCCGGCTGTGGTGTCGGCCGTGACGCCGACCGTGGTCCTGGCATGGACCCATCGTCCCAGGTGGCACCCGGCGCGGGTCCCGGGCCCCTGCTCGGGCCGGACACCGGCCGCTCGCTCGCGGTCGGACCGGGCGCCCACCCGGGTCAGTAGCCGGGGCCCTGGTAGGGGCGGCGGTACGGGTCGTCGCTGTAGGGCGCGGGCGACTGGCGCGGGGGCACCGGGCGGGGCGGGACGGGGCGCATGGGGCCGGTCTCGTAGCCGCCGTTGGTGTAGCCCTGGGCCTGGGCCTGGTACGGGGCGCCGGCCGTGTACCCGCCTCGGGGCGCGCCCGCCTGCTGCGGGATGTACGCCGTCGGAGCCGCCTGCTGCTGATAGGGAGCGGGCTGCGGCGCGGCCGCGAGGTAACCGTTCTGCATGCCGTACGGAGGCGTGTACGAGTGGCCCGCGGAGGGCAGCGCCGGCAGTGCCGGGAGGTTGCTGCCCTCGTAGGCCGAGGGGACGCGGATGGGAGCGATCTGCGGAGTGCCCCGCTCGGCGACGAGCCTGTCGTAGATCGGGGTGTCGGGGAAGAAGGCCGACGAGGCGTAGTAGCCGCCGCCGTAGGTGCCGCGGGGGGAGGTCATGAGGCATAAGGTAAGCCCACTATGTGCTTTGTGGGGAGTCCGATCAGCGGGCTAATTTGTGCGACTGGGGCGACTGGTGTTCGCCAATGATGGCGAATGAGTCAAAAACGGTCGTCACACCACGTTCCCATCGTGTAAATCCCTGTGGTGCACAGGGTTTCGGGATGATGCCCGGCCTCACTCGACGGCCGGTCGAACGTCCTGGTGAGGGCCGTGCGCACCACCGAGCAGTGCCGCGCGCACCTCGTCCGCGTGGTCCTGGATCCTCGCCACCGCGGCCGCTGTGCGGCGCATCGTCCCAGCCGTCATGTGCGACCACAGCGGGACCGTGAGCACGGCTGCCGACAGGGCGTCGGTGAGGGGCAGGCGGTCGGCCTGCCCGAGCGCCCGGTACGCCTTCTGGCGGTGCACCGGGGGGTGGAAGTAGCGCCGGGTGTCGATGCCTTCGGCCCCCAGGGCGGTGGCCAGCGACGGGACGTCGAGGCCGAACTCCTCCCTGTCGATCACGAGGGTGAGGTCCTTGAACGTGGAGGTGTCCCCCTCGTCGACGACAGGGAAGCGCAGCCCCGGCAGCCCCTTGACCTCCTCGGCGAACACGGCGGCCAACTCCCCCCGGTGCGCCACCCGCTCCGTCAGCCCGGACAGCGACGCCAGCCCCACGGCCGCGTGCAGCTCCGACATTCGAGCGTTCAATCCCGCGAACAGGCAGTCGTAGTCACCGGGGTTGCCGTAGTCCCGCGCCGTCCGCAGGGTCCGGGCCAGCGCCTCGTTCCGCGTGGCGATCAGACCGCCCTCGCCCGCCGGCGCCACCTTGGTGGGGCTCATGCTGAACACCTCGGCCGCCCCGAAGCCGCCCACGGGCACCCCGGCCCGCCGGCTGCCCAAGGCGTGCGCCGCGTCGTAGACCAGCGGCACCCCCGACCGGTCGGCCGCCTGTTGGAGCCGCTCCACCCGGCACGGGGTCCCGTAGACATGGGTGGCCATCACCGCGGTCCCCCCGACATTGCGCAGGGTGTGCGCCGCGTGGTCGGGGTCCAGGGTCAGCGAGTCGGCCGAGCACTCGGCGAAGACCGGGCTGCTGCCCGCCCACACCGCCGCGTGCGCGGTGGCGGAGAACGTGAAGCCGGGCATGACCACCGGTCCGGTCACCTCCAGCGCCTGGAGGACGAGCATGAGCCCGGAGGTGCAGTTCGACACCGCGACGACGTGCGGTACGTCCAGCAGCCCGGCCGCCTCCTCCTCCAGGGCGGCCACGGTGCGCCCGTTGGTCAGCCGCCCGTCGGCGAGGATCGCGTCGATGCGCCCCAGCACCTCCTCACGCCGGGGGATCCGCACGACCGTGAGCGGCAGGCCGTCCGGGAACGCGGGTGTTCCACCGAGGGCGGCGGGCAGGGCGGTTGCGGTCGTCGTCATCGGGAGACCTCTCGGGGTCGGTGCGGCCGACGTGGCCTGGGCGGGGGTGGGGACCGGAACGCCGAGTGCGGGCCGGCCGGGGCTCTCGGGCCGCCCGGCCCCGCAGGGCCCGGCGGGTGCGGGCCGGCCAGGGGCTGGGAGCGGGCCGCGCCCCGGGCCGTGCCCGCCTCCGGAGCACGCCGCGGAATCGCCAGCAGCACCAGGACCAAGGGCAGAACCTGCACCCGCTCCCGCGTGAGGATGCCCAGGTTGTTGATGTTGGAGAAGGCCCAGCAGAACAGCAGGGAGTACACGGCCGTGAAGGCGATGTAGGGCTCTTTGAGGAACAGCTTGGGAAGCCGTCGCAGCCTCGCCCACGACATGATGAACACGATCATCAGGGCGAAGCACTCCACGGACGCGACGAGCGCCTGGACGTTGTGCGCCTCGAAGGGGAACGGGCGGAACAGGACCGTGACCACGTTCATCGGCAGGTTCACCGGCGACAGGTTCACCGGCGGTCCGGACCCGGCCGCCTCCCCGGAGGCGTCCACCGCGGCGGAACCGCCCTGCGAGGTGCGCCGCTGAGTCTCCGACAGCACCTGGGAGACGCCCTGCGAGTCCGTGCCGTCCAACCCGAAGAAGGCGCTGGCCTGCTGGAGCATCAGCATGATCCCCACGCCCATCACGGCGATGCCCGCGACCGCCTTGATCGGCCCCAGCGCGGAGACCTTGTCCGGGCGGCGCCTGAGCAGGTACGCGACGCCGAGTCCGGCGCCCGCCAGCAGGGTGATGTGCGGGCGCACCATGGCCGTGCCCACCGAGCCCAGCGCCAGCACCGCGAATCCGCCGTGCATCCGGCGCAGCACCCGGGCCGCCCCGTAGGCCATGACGCCCAGCGTCAGCATCATCCACGAGTCCTTGCCGATGCTCGACGGCCAGAACAGCAGCGACGGCAGGAAGAAGACGAACAGCGCGTAGCGGCGGCTGTCGGCGGCGGGGAAGCCGATCTGCACGGCCCGCCAGAACATCACCAGGCCCCAGAACCCCAGCCAGGAGAAGAACAGGAACCCTCCGCTGATGGACGGCCCGACCAGGGTGTAGGCGATCCCGGTGAGGATGATGACGAACCCGGTGCCCTCCACCGGCCGCCCGATGTCCGCCTGGAAGACGCCGTGCCGGAAGAGCGCCGCGAGCACGCGGCCCTTGTCGTCGTACATCGCCGCGTCCGACTGACCGTCGTAGAGCACGAAGGCCATGAGGAAGCGCGGGAAGGCCGCCACGAGCTTGAAGGCCAGGGCGAGCATCAGCAGCCGGTAGGTGCGCGGATCGGGGTCGCGTGCCGCGATCCGGCCGATGAACGGGGCGCTGACGGCCATGAGGAGCGGCAGGATCAGCAGCGCCCCCCACGTGTCGTAGGAGGTGTGCTCCATGCCCCAGACGAAGACGGCGACATAGGCGGTGACCAGGGAGCCCGCCATGAGCGAGGGCCAGGGGATCTCCGGCAGCCGGGGTCTTCGTCCCGTCCGCGCCAGGAACTGCCGCACCATCACAGGACCGCCGTCACAGCCATCAGAAGACCTCGAGGTCGCCGAGGGTGAACCGCCAGCCGTGGACCCGTGGCGGCTCCTGCCCGGCCGGCCGCACGGCGAGCACCATCCCGGCGCGCGGCACCGGCAGATACCCGTGGCGCAGCCCCACCGACGCCGCCTCGCCGCCCTCGGCGAGGTGGGTGGCGACGTGGTCGCAGCCGCCACCGCGGGCCACCGAGGCCAGCAGGCGGGCCGCGGCCTCCCGGTCGCCCGGGCGCACCACCACGTCGGACAGGGTGAGTTCGGTGAGTCCGCCTCGTGCGCGGGGCCGGCAGAAGGCGATCCCGGCGAGCTCTCCCGCGCGCTCCACCGTCACCGCGCGGTAGTCCAGACCGGGGGCCTCGGCGTAGCGCCAGCGCAGGAAGTCCGGGGTCCGCTCGGTGCCCAGGCGGGCGGGCCGGGCGCGCTCGTCCCCCTCGGCCCGCTCGCGCAGCAGTTCCTTGAGCCCGGACGCGGCAGCGACGACCTCCGCGGCGCCCGGCAGGGCGCAACGGGCCCCGGGTGCCGTCGCGCGGGCCGAGGCCGCCCCCGGGCGGGGCGGGCCGCCGCGCAGCCGGGAGAGCTGGCCTCCCAGGCCCGCGGCGAAGGCACCCGGTCTGACGGGGCGGACGGCGATCGGCACGGTGCCCGCCCGCCGCCAGCCCATCCGCAGATAGCCGGGCAGGCTGTTCGCGTTGGGGGTGTTGAAGACCACATCGGTGCCGGAGGCGACCTGTTCGAGCAGATCCAGCGTGAGCGCGCGGAAGATGCCGCGGCCCCGGAAGTCCGGATGGGTGGCGGTGTCCACCGGGCGCACCGCCCGGACCGTCCTGCCGGACAGGGTGAACTCCCAGCGCAGGAAGAGCCGCAGGCCGACCACCCTGCCGTCGGCCACCGCCACCAGACCGGGGCTCGGCCCGAAGACCCCTCGCCGGTGCTTCCAGGAGAAGAACGCCGAGGTGCGCTCCCCGGTGGGGCCGCCCGCCAGCGACGTGCTGAGCAGACCGAGCACCTCGGGCTCGTCGGCGGCCGCCAACTCCCGTATCTCTAACCCCTCGGGCGTCCCCCCGGAGTCCGCCGCGCCCCGGTTCACGCGGTGACCCCCGTGCTCCGCCGCCCCGCCAGAACCTGCTCGTAGACGGCCTCGATGCGGCGCTGCGCGCCCTCGGCGTCGAAGCGCCGCGCGCGCTCCCGGGCGGCCGCCGACATCCGGGCTCGCAGCGCCGGACCGCCGACGAGCCGGCCCAGCGCGACGGACAGCGCCTCGGCGTCTCCCGGCTGCACCAGCAGCCCTTCCACCCCCTGGTCCACGATCTCCGGCATACCGCCGACGCGGGTGACGACCGAGGGCAGTCCGGAGGCCATCGCCTCCATGAGCGCCACCGGCAGCCCCTCCTGGCGCGAGCTGAGGGTGAACACGTCCAGCGCGGGCAGCAACGCGGGGACGTCCGGCCGGGATCCCGCGAAGACCGCGGTGCCGTCGAGCCCCAGCGACGAGGCGTGCCGGCGCAGCCGCTCCTCCAACGGGCCGGAGCCGATGAGCACCAGCGCCGCCTCCGGGTGGTTGCGGCGCATGAGGGCGAAGGCGTCGAGCAGGGTGCGCTGGTCCTTCTTGGCGGTGAGGTTGCCCACCGTGCCGACGACGACGCCCTCGCGGGGCAGCCCAAGGGCCTCACGGGCCTCGGCGCGGGCCTGCGCGCCCCCGGCCGCCCCGCCGAGGTCGGGGCCGTGGTGCACCACGTTCAGCCACTGCCCGGGGTCGACCCGCCGGGGCGGCCGCACGCTCGCGGCCACTGCCCGCGAGACCGCGACCACGGCCGCGTTGCGCCCGTACGTCCAAGAGTTGGCGATCCGGGTCGGCAGGCGGTAGCGCTGCCACATGTTGTGCTCGGTGTGCACCAGCGGCACCGACAGGGGCCCGCGCAGCAGCATCCGGGCCGCGACGGCGGGCACGGGCATGTGCGTGTGCACCAGCCCGTAGCGGCGCTGGGCCATGAGCGAGCGCAGCCGCAGCGGCCACAAAGGGTCCCGGCCGCGCCGGCCGGGAGCGCCGGTCAGCAGGTGCACCGGTATCCCCGCCTTCTCCAGATCCGGCGCCAGGGCGTCCTTCCACGGCAGGACGTAGGCGACCTCCACCTCGAAGCGCTCCCGGTCGACATGGCGCGCGCAGTTGAGCAGCAGGCGCTCCGCGCCCCCGAGGCCGAGCCCCTTGGCGAGCCAGAGCACCCGCACCGGCCTCCCGCCGTCGGTCAGGGGCCTGTCGGTCACAGCCGCTTCGATCCCGGCCGCGTCGGTCACGGGTCCGTCGGTCACAGGTCGGTCGGTCACAGGTCGTCGCCCTCCGCCTTCGGCGCGGTGCCGTCCCGGCCCAGGGCCCAGCTCGGCCCGCCCCGGTCCGGCGGGTCCGCCTCCGCCGTCTGGCGGGGCGGTTGGGCGCGGGAGCGGTCCTGATCGCGCACCAGGCCCGGGCCCATCGCCGGGAAAGGGGTGACGGCGCCCGTGGTGACCGTCTCGGACGGGCGCCGGGTGATCCACGGGGAGCTTCCCGGCGACCCGGGAGAGGCGGTCAGCGCGATACCGGCCACCGGCACACTGGTACGGGCCAGCAACTCGCCGACGCGCCCCGCCTGTTCGGGAGTCACATGGCTGCTGCGCGCGGTCAGCAGGACGGTGTCCGCGTGCCCGACCAGGTCGTAGGAGTCATTGGCGTACAGCAGGGGCGAGCTGTCGACGAGGACCACGTCGGCGTGCTTGCGCGCCTCGTCGAGCACCTCGTCCGCCCGCACCACGAGCGCGGCCGGATAGCCGGAGTGCCTGCCCGCCGTCACCAGGCCCACCCGCTCCACCCGGGTCGGCCTGATCGCCTCCTTCAGGCCCTCCGCGCCGTCCCCGCCGAGGAGTTCGGCCATCCCGGGCCCCGGCTCCACACCCAGGAGCTCATGGGCCCGCGAGCCCCGGAAGTCGCAGTCGAGGACGAGCACCGAGCGGCCCGTCTCCGCGAGCGCGGCCGCCAGTTCCGCGACCGTCGTCGTCCTGCCGTCGCCCGGCCGCGCGGAGACCACCAGCACCACAGGCGCGGTCTGCGGCAGCCTCGGCAGCGAGGAGCGGTCGTCCCGCCGCCCGCCGATGGGAAAGGCCAGCGACGACGGAGCGGTCAGCAGCAGCGCCGCCCGCAGCGCCCGGTACGCCTCCGCCGCCGGAGCCCCCGGACTCGAGGCCACCGCCGGTACGCGCGAGCGGCGGAGCCTGCGCGACATCACGGGTATCTCCCCGATCACCGGGAAGCCGAACGCCTCCTCGGCCTGCGAGCGGCTGCGCAGCCGGGTGTCGAGCCGGTCCAGCATCAGCACCGCGACCAGCCCGAGCGCCAGTCCCAGCGCGGCCGCCAGGGCCAGGCGCGCCGAACGGCTGCTCGGGGCGCTGAGCACACTGCCGCTGCTCGCCGTGCTGTTGATGCCGCCGAACTGCTCGAGCACCGGCGCCCTCGCGGTCTGCCGCAGCTTGGCGATCGTGGAGTACAGGTCGCTGTACTGCCCGTTGAGCGAGTCCAACTGCGCCTTGATCTGCGTACGGCGTGAGCCCAGGGACGCGTTGAGGTCGTCCTGCATCGACGTGATGTCGTCCCCGAGCGACTTGAGCTGCTTGCTGCGCTCGTCGGCGGAGGTCATGGCGCTGTCACGCAGGCTCTTGCGGTAGCCCTGCACCATGGCCTTGGCGAACGCGCCCGCGACCGCCTCGGAGTCGTGCTGGGTCGCCCCCGTCGCCGTTATCGTGATCATGCCCGCCTCGGCGTCGGCCGAGATGTCCACCCTGGGCTTGAGGACCGCCGGGTCCTTGAGCCCCAGCCGCTTGGCGGCGTCCGCCGTGACCTGCTCGCTGGTGGCGAAGGTGCGCACCACGTCCAGCTTGACCGAGTCCTCCGACCCCGGCGCGGGCACCACCGTGAGCGTGGACTGCCACGCGCTCTCGTCCCGCCCCTGGCTCGCGGGCGTCAGCCACCAGCCGACGACCAGCGCGGCCAGCACACAGCCCGCCAGCAGTCGCCAGCGCCGACGAAGGACGCTCAAGTGCTGTGCAGGTTCCACCGGTGGCCCCCCGGGTCTTCCTCGTCGAGCGCCGCGCCGCTCACCGCGTCGCACCGCCCAGCCCGCCCCCACGGACTCGAGTGGTCCGTCCCTTTGCGATGCTTGCCCCGAATGGCGCCGCCGCGCAAGCACTTTGGCGATAACGAGACGTGTTCAGGCGTTCACACGTCACAGGCGGCGTTCCGGTCCGCGGGCCAGCACCCCGCGGTAGAAGGCGATCATCTCCGCGGTGACCTGCTCGAGGGTGTAGTGGCGCAGGAAGTGCTCCCGGGCCGCCGCGGCCCGCTTGTGCGCGGCCTCGCGGTGCGTGAGCGTGTCCAGGAGGGCGTCGTGCAACTCCTCGGGGCGCTCGGAGGGGACGAGCAGCGCGTGCCCCTCCGATCCGACGGTCTCGCGCAGCGCGGGGACGTCCGACGCCACCAGCGGCACCCCCACACCCATGGCCTCCATCGCCGCGCTGCCGAGTCCCTCCCAGCGCGAGGGCACCGCGAACGCGTCGGAGGCGGCCATGAGGTCGTAGACGTCGGAACGCTGGCCGAGGAAGACCACCGAGGGGTCCCCCGCCGCCAGGGAACGCAGCTTAGGCGTCTGGGCGCCCTCGCAGCCGGCGAGCAGAAGGACCGCGTCGTCCACCCGTTCGCGAAGCATCGGCCAGCAGCCCACCAGCACGTCGAGGCCCTTCTGGTACTGCTGCCTGGCCGCCGCCAGCACCACCGGGGTCTGCGCGTCCAGCCCCAGCGCCGCCCGTACGGCCGCCCGGCGCTGCGGGGTCGCCGTCCCCAGCAGCTCGGGGTCCCGGCCGCGCGGGATCACATCGATCCTGTGTGAGGGGACCGCCAGCCGTTTCGCCATCACCGAGGCGACATGGCGGCTGAGCGCGTGGAAGCGGCGCACCCCCACCGCGGTCGCGGCGTCCGCCGCCTGGGCGGCGCGCACCTTCCAGGGCTGAAGTCCCGGGGACGAGAGGTGCTCGGGACCGTACGAGGAGTTGACCAGGCTGGAGACGACGGGCACCCGCGCCGCGTTGGCGGCCGCCCGGCCCAGCAGATCCGCCTCGAACAGCGTGGTGTGAACGATGTCCGGCCGCCGTCGCCTGATCAGCGAGCGCAGCGCCGCCGCCGTGCGCAGCCGGTCCGGCCGGTGGACGCAGAACAGCGCGGCCCCGGCCGCGGCCAGCTGTTCCTGGAGCCCCTCCCTGGGCAGCAGATACGCGATGTCCAGCCGCACCCCGGAGCGCACGAGCAGCGGCGCTGTGGCGGCCAGTGCCTGCTCGGCGCCCCCGGTGCGGCTCACACTGTCGATGACATGCAGAACGTGCATGCTCAAGACCCCCCTCGACACACGCGGAACCGCCCCAGCATTCCAGGTGCCGCCCGCACCCGCTGCCCGAATCGCATCGGCGGCCGGATCCGCTTCGGCGGGGGTCTCCGCTAGTGTTCTGAGTCGGGCGCTGGTACGTGCGCACGAGGCGGTGAACAGGGGACGAGGATGTCGATGCAAAAGGGAACCAACGTTCCGGTTCCGGCTCCGGCGGTGCGGGTGGAGCTGGGCTGGCAGAGCGGGCCGGGAGTCCCGGACGCGGATGCCTCCGCGCTCCTGCTCTCCTCGGGGAAGGTGCGCTCCGACGCCGACTTCGTCTTCTACAACCAGGCCCAGCACTCCTCCGGGGCGGTGCGGCACGAGGGCAAGCGCCCCTCCGGCGCCTCGGTGACCGACTCCCTGCACGTGAACCTGGCGGCGGTGGAGCCGGCCATCGACACGGTGGTGCTCGCCGCCTCGGCCGACGGAGGCACCTTCGGCCAGGTTCCGGGCCTCTACATCCGGGTGCTGGACGCTGCCAACGGGGCCGAGATCGCCCGCTTCGACAGTGCCGACGCGACCGTGGAGACCGCGTTCGTGCTCGGTGAGCTCTACCGCCGCCAGGGCGCGTGGAAGTTCCGCGCCGTCGGCCAGGGGTACAGCACCGGCCTCGCGGGCCTGGCCACGGACTTCGGCATCAGCGTGGACGACGAGCCCGCGAGCGCGCCGGAGCCGCCGCCCGCCCCCTCGTACAACACTGCGCCCCCCTCCCACAACACACCGCCTCCCGCGCCGCAGTACACGCCGCCGCCCGCGCCTTCTTACAACACGCCGCCGCCGGCGCCGCAGTACAACGCACCCCCGGCCCCGGCCCCTTCCCACACCCCGCCGCCGCAGTACACGCCGCCGCCCGCGCCGTCCTACAACGCCCCGCCGCCTCCGCCGCCCGCCCCCTCCTACGGCGGTGCGGCGGGCGCCCCGGTGCACCAGGCGCCCACCCAGGCGATGCCGCCCGTCCAGCCGGGACAGGGACATGTGCCCCCGCCCGCCCCCGCCCCCGGGCAGCCGGTGCAGCTCACCAAGGTCACGCTGACCAAGAACGCCCCCACCGTCTCCCTGACCAAGCAGGGCGCCACCTCGGGCTTCATGAAGGTCAACCTCAACTGGCAGGTCCACAAGCAGTTCAAGGGCTGGATCCGCAAGGGCGGCCGCGCCGCCGCCGCGCACTCCGACCTCGACCTCGACCTGTGCGCGATGTTCGAGCTGGTCAACGGCGAGAAGGGCATCGTCCAGGCGCTGGGCAACTCCTTCGGCTCGCTGCACCAGCCCCCGTTCATCCACCTCGACGGGGACGACCGCACCGGCGCCGTCGACACCGGTGAGAACCTCACCATCAACCTCGACCACAAGGACCTGCTGCGCCGCGTCCTGATCTTCGTCTACATCTACGAGGGCGCCCGAAGCTTCGCCGACCTCCACGCGACCGTCACCCTCTTCCCGCAGCAGGGCGCGCCGATCGACTTCTCCCTCGACGAGTGCACCGTGCCCTCCAACGTCTGCGCCCTGGCCACGATCACCAATGTCAACGGTGAGCTGATCGTCCAGCGCGAGTCCCGCTTCCTGGTGCCCGACCGGGGCATCAGCCCCCAGCGCACCATCGACTACGCCTACGGCTGGGGGATGAACTGGACGCCGGGCCGCAAGTAGGCCGACTCCCAGCGGTCCTGCACCTGGTCACCGACCCGCGGCGCCGCGGCGCGCAGCTGCTCGCCCACGACCTGCACCGCGAGATGTCCGCACGCGCCGGGGCGTCGGCCATCGCCGCCCTCGCGCCGCACCCGGACGGCGCGCTGGACATCCCGGTGCTCGGCCCGAAGCGGTACGCCCGGGCGACCCTGCGCGCGTTGCGCCGGGCCGCCCGGCGCGCGGACGTCGTCGTGGCACACGGCTCCAGCACCCTGCCGGCCTGCGCCGCTGCGCTCCTGGGCGCCCGTACACCGTTCGTCTACGTCAATATCGGCGATCCCCGGCACTGGGCGGGCAGCGGCACCCGAAGGCTGCGGGTGGGCGCCGCGCTGCACCGCGCGGCCGCGGTCGCCGCGATCTCGCCCGGTGCCGTGGGGGTGCTGCGCGAGTGCTTCCGGCTGCCCGAGCGCCGGCTGACGGTCATTCCCAACGCCCGCCGGGCCGACCGCTTCCCGCCCGCGGATCCGGCCGGGCGCCGGGCGGCCCGTGAGGCCCTGGGGCTGCCGCCCGACGGTGCGGTGGCGGCGGTCGTGGGGGCACTGGCGCCGGAGAAGCGGGTGGACCTCGCCGTCGAGGCGGTGGCGCGCAGCGAGGGTGTGCATCTGGCCGTGGCGGGCGCCGGTCCGCTGCGCGAGCGGCTGGAGGCCCTGGCGGCGGAGTCGGCTCCCGGCCGGGTGACCTTCCTGGGGAACGTGGACGAGCCCGGCACGGTCTACCGCGCGGCCGACGTCCTGCTGCTGAGCAGCGACAGCGAAGGTGTGCCGGGTGTGCTGGTGGAGGCGGCACTGGCCGCGGTCCCCGCGGCGGCGACCGACGTCGGCTGGGTCGGCGACGTGGTCGTGGACGGGCGCACCGGGGCGCTGGCCGAGCCCGGGGACGCCGACGCGCTGGCCGCCGCGCTCGAGCGGGTGCTCGCCGACCGGGAGGCACTCGGCGCGGCGGCGCGCGAGCACGCCCTGGAGCGGTTCGAGCTCTCGGTCGTGGCGGACGCCTGGCAGGAGTTGCTGGCCCGGGTCGCCCACCGCTGAGGGCACCGCGGGACCGGGTCCCGGGGGCCGGACGTGCCTCCGGATCGCCCGCCGCTCGGCGCCGCAGCGCCGGAAATGGCACCCTTCACCCGATCGTGGGGTTAGTCGCTCGATCGTGCCACGAGGGCTTGTGCCGTGTGCCACAGTGGTCGCGGGGATCGTTCAAGCCATCGCCCGCAGGACGCGTGGGGACGCGGAATGCGGGAGCGCCCGCAGGGGCGTGTAGGGGGGAGGGGCGGGGAGCATGGCGTTGCCCGCGCAGTCACCGACCGTGTCCGTGGTGCCGGACATCGAGTACGGACCGCCGCCGGAGCTGAGGTTCCGCAGAAGGCTGCGGCTCAGGCGGACCGCCGCGGAGTTATGGGCCGCCCGTGAGCTGGTGCGCGCGCTGGCCGAGCGAGATCTGAGAGCGCGCTACAAACAGGCGGTCCTGGGCTTCGCCTGGGCGGTGATGACACCGCTGCTGTTGATGGTCGTCTTCACGCTGGTCTTCAACAAGGCCGTGAAGATCGACACCAGCCCGACGCCCTACGCGCTGTTCACCTATGTCGGGCTCATCACCTGGCAGTTCTTCAGCAACACCATGAACCAGGGCGCGCTGAGCCTGTCGGCCAATCTCAGCCTGCTCAACAAGGTGTACTGCCCCCGCGAGGTCTTCCCGCTGGCCACGATGCTCGTGGCCGCGGTCGACATGCTCATCGCGCTCGGGGTGATGGGGGTGCTCTTCGCGGTCTTCTGGTTCCCCCCGGCGGGCACCTTCTATCTGGCGCTGCCGCTGCTGCTGATACAGATCGCCTTCACCTACGGAGTGGCGCTCGTCCTTTCGGTGTCGGTGGTGTACCTGAGGGACATCCGCCATCTCCTGCCGATCATCACGCAGATGGGCGTCTTCGCGACCCCGGTCGCCTACCCGCTCGACAAGATCCCGCACCGGCTCCAGGAGGTGTATGTCGGGTTCAACCCCCTGGCCGCCGTCATCGAGGGCTACCGCAAGGCAGTGCTCTACGGGGAGTACCCGGACATGAGGCTGAGCCTGATCGCCGCCGGCGGAGCGCTGGTCGTCCTGGTGGGCGGCTATGTGTTCTTCAAGAAGCTCGAGACGGGAATCGCCGATGTCGCCTGACGGGACGATCCGCACCGAGCACCTGTGGAAGAGGTTCCGCGCGGACCGGCAGCGGATGCTCCTGCGCGACCGCGTGGAGCAGATGGGCCGCAGGCTGCGCGGAGGCGGCCCGGAGGACTGGAGCTGGGCCCTTCGCGACATCGATCTGCACATCGAGCCGGGGGACGCGGTCGGGCTCATCGGCTCCAACGGGTCGGGCAAGTCCACGCTGCTGAAGCTGCTGACCCGCGTGATGTACCCGTACGCGGGCACCGTCGACGTACGGGGCCGCATCGGAGCGCTCATCGAGATCCGCGCCGGAATCCACCCCGATCTGACCGGGCGGGAGAACATCTACCTCTTCGGCGCGCTGCTGGGCCTCAAGCGCCGGGAGGTCGCCGCCCGGTTCGACGCCATCGTGGAGTTCGCCCAGTTGAACACCGCGATCGACCGGCAGGTGAAGTTCTACTCCTCCGGGATGCAGATGAGGCTGGGGTTCGCCGTGGCGGCCTATCTCGAGCCGGAGGTCCTGCTGGTCGACGAGGTGCTCGCCGTGGGCGATGCCGTCTTCCAGCAGAAGTGCCTGGACCGTATGCGCGAGGTGCTGGAGCAGGGCACCACGCTGGTGTTCGTCTCCCACGACCTGGCGGCCGTCGAGTCGGTGTGCAGCAGGGGCATCTGGCTGGAGCAGGGCACCGTCCGTGTCGACGCCGGGATCCGCGAGGCCCTGGGGGCGTACCGGGAGAGCATCGAGGCCAAGACCGAGGCGTCGGCCCGGGTCGGCGAGCCGGTGCAACTGCTCAAGTGCGAGGTGCGCGGCACCGAGCGGGACAGCCCCGCCACCGGCGAGGGCCTGGTGGTGGATCTCGTGCTCGGCGGGGACCACCGCAATCCCGCCATGCTCCACCTCGGGGTGAGCGAGGGCACCGCGAGCCCGGTCTTCTCGCTGCGGCACGAGATCACCACCAAGGACGGCGAGGCGCGCGTTCGCTGCGTCATACCCCGCCTCCCGCTGCCGCGCGGGCGCTACACCCTGTGGGTCGGGGCCTATGGAATGTGGCACATCGAGGGACAGTCCCTCATGGCCTGGCATCCGGCCGGACAATTCGAGGTGTACGGACCGGAGTTGGACCCGCCTCCCCGCGCGGTGGTGCTGGCCGCCCCGGTCTACGTCGAGCACGAGTGGTCCTGAGGGGGCGTGAGATGCCGCACAGCGTGTGCGCCGTGCTGGTCACCCACAACCGCGAGGCGATCCTGCGCAGCACCCTGGAGGCCATCGCCGCCCTCGACCGCCCGGTGGACGAGGTCGTGGTGGTGGACAACGCCTCCGGCGACGGCACCCCCGCCATGCTGGCCGCCCACTTCCCGAAGGTGCGGCATCTGAGGCTGCCGGTCAACACCGGTCCCGCGGGGGGCTACGCGGCCGGGATGCGCGCGGCGGCCGAGGGCGGGCACGCGTGGCTGTGGCTGTTCAACGACGACGACCGGCCCGACCCGGACGCCTTGGACGTGCTCCTGGAGGCGGCGGCCGAGGAGGAGCGGAACAGCGGCGGACGGCCCGCGATGCTGGGCAGTTGGCAGCGAGAGCCCGGCGGGGGAGTGCAGCGGCCGGGCCTGCTCTGGAAGCACCGCCACCGCACCCCGCCGCCCGTCGTGGAGGGCGGTCCGGCCTACCCCGTGGATCTGATGGTCTTCGCGGGAGCGCTGATGGACGCCTCCCTCGTGGCGCAGATCGGTGTGCCGCGCGAGGAGTACTTCATCATGTGGGAGGAGATGGAGTACTGCCTGCGCGCCCGAAGGACGGGGCGGCGCCTGCTGATGGTGCCGCGGCCGCTCACCGAGTCGCTGCACGCGGGCTCCGGGCCGTCGGCGCCGCCCTGGCGCGAGTACTACCAGACGCGCAATCAGCTGGCGATGACGCTGGAGCACCGCTCGTTGCCGGAGCTGTGGTTCTGGGGAGTACGCACGGTCAAGTTCTGCACGGCCACCGCACTGCGCGGGCGGGACCGAAGACGGCAGCGGGTGGCGCTGCGCCTGCGGGGCGCCTGGCATGGGCTGCGCGGGGTGACCGGCATGACGCTCCCGCCGCCGGCGTCGCCCGGGCAGGCCGCGCGACCGGGCCCCGCGCCCGCCAACGGGTCCGGCCCCGCTCCCGCCGGCGGACCGGCCCCCGCCGGCACAGAGGGCGGCTGACGTGCGCGTCGCGATGCTGCTGATGTACCCCGGCCTGCCGTGGCAGGAGGACTGGTGCAAGGCGGCGGCGACCGTGGCCGACGTCGTCGTGATCGCCCCCGTCGCGAGACTGTCCCTGCCACCCCTGCCCGGACTGCCCTTCGCCGGCCGGGACCCGCAGGACCCGCACCGCTACGAGGTGGTCAAGCTCCACTGGCGCCCCTCGCGGCTGCTGGGCCAGGTCGCCCACCGGGTGACCGCCCGGCGGATCCGTGAGGTGCTCGGGCGCGAGGCGGCCGAGTGCGGGCCGCTCGACCTGCTGCACGCGCACACCTACTACGCCGCCGACCACCTGCCGTGGCTCGGCCGGGCGAGCGGCCTGCCCTACGTGGTCACCGAGCACGACCCGGCCTGGTACGGCCATCCGTCCCGGCCGGTCCCGGGCCGTCCGGCGCTTCGTCGCACCGCCCGGCTGTACGAGGGCTCGGCCGCGGTGATCGCGGTCAGCGACTCCCTGCGCGACGCCCTGCGCGCACTCGGGATGCCCGGCCGGGTCCGGGTCGTGCCCAACCCCGTGGACACCGGCGCCCTGCCGCCGCTGCCCGCCCGCTCACGGATCGGCCAGGACCCGGTGCGTATCGTCAGCGCCGGGCGCCTCGCCCCGCAGAAGGGGTACGACGTCCTGCTGGACGCGTTCGCCACCGCCCGGGCCAAGGACTCCAGGCTCCGGCTGCGCATCATCGGGGAGGGCCGGCTCAGGCCCGAATTGCAGGAGAGGATCCGGCGGCTGGGGCTGGTCGGCACGGTGGATCTGCTCGGCCACCTCGACCGGGCGGCGATGCTCCACGAGATGGCGCACGCCGACCTCTTCGCCACCGCCAGCAACGCCGAGAGCTTCTGCGTCGTCGCGCTCGAGGCCCAGTGCTGCGGTCTGCCGCTGGTGGCCACCCGGACCGGGGCGCTGCCCGAGCTCGCCGCGGACGGCGGCGGAGTCACGGTCGCCCCGGAGCACCCCGAGGCGCTGGCGCAGGCCCTTCTGCACGTCGCGGACACCCTGGGCTCCTACGACCGCGCCGCCCTGTCCGAGCGGGGCCGCCGGGGCTATGGCCTGGAGAGCGTGGGGCAGCGCCTGGCGGAGGTCTACCGGACGGTCGGCGCGGACCAGTTCCTGCCTTGACTCCTGTTCGACTTTGATTGCTTGCGAATGGGTCGTTCCGGAAGCGGAAGCGCTGGGACCAGTTGGCCCGCTCGGCCATCTTGCGCGCACGTCGAGAAAAAACCTGGTTGCGCACTCTTGACAGTCACATTTCGTGGCGGTGTTATGTGTTCTCAAATGTTCATTCCTGTTGGCTTCTTGTGAAGCCTTCTGTGGAGGCCAGGATGCCGCACACCACGTACTCGTCGTCCGCGAGCGTCACTCAGGCGATCTCCCGGCGCAGGCTCCTCCAGGGAGTCCTCGCGGCGGGCGCCGCGACGGGCCTCGCCCCGGTCCTGTCCGCGTGCGGCAGTTCCGACAGCGGCTCCTCGACCAAGTCGGTCTCGCTCGGCTCGAACTTCAGCGACGCCGTCCCCAAGAAGGCGCTTCAGGGCATCATGGACTCCTTCGAGAAGGAGTCCGGCCTCTCGGTCAAGATCAACACGGTCGCGCACAACTCCTTCCAGGAGCAGATCAACAACTATCTCCAGGGCAAGCCGCAGGACGTGTTCACCTGGTTCGCCGGGTTCCGGATGCAGTTCTTCGCCGAGCGCGGGCTCGTCGGTGACATATCCGATGTCTGGACCAAGATCGGCGGCAACTACAGCGACGCCATGAAGAAGGCGTCCACCGGCAAGGACGGCAAGCAGTACTTCGTCCCGCTCTACAACTACCCGTGGGCGGTCTTCTACCGGAAGTCCGTCTTCGAGGCCCATGGCTACCAGGCGCCCAAGACCCTCGACGAGTTCAAGTCGCTCGGCAACAGGATGAAGAAGGACGGGCTGACCCCCATCGCCTTCGCCGACAAGGACGGCTGGCCGGCGATGGGCACCTTCGACTACCTGAACATGCGCACCAACGGCTACGACTTCCATGTCAGCCTCATGGCGGGCAAGGAGTCCTGGACCGACCCCAAGGTCAAGAAGGTCTTCGAGACCTGGCGCGAGCTGCTGCCCCTGCACCAGACCGGTTCGCTCTCGCGCACCTGGCAGGAGGCCGCGCAGTCCCTGGCCCAGAAGAAGTCCGGGATGTACGTCATCGGTTCCTTCGTCAGCCAGCAGTTCACCGGCAAGGACGCGGAGGACGTCGACTTCTTCCCCTTCCCCGAGGTGGACTCCACGGTCGGCACCGGCGCCGTCGAGGCCCCCATCGACGGCTTCATGCTCTCGAAGAAGCCCAAGAACCCCGAGGGCGCCAAGAAGCTGCTGGAGTACTTCGCCAAGGCCTCCACCCAGGAGGCGTACCTCAAGAGCGACCCCAACAACGTCGCCGCGAGCAAGGCGGCCGACACCTCCGGCTACAACCCGCTGCAGAAGAAGTGCGCCGACCTCATCTCGGGGGCCGAGAACATCTCGCAGTTCCTCGACCGCGACACCCGCCCCGACTTCGCCTCCACGGTGATGATCCCGTCCCTGCAGACCTTCATCCGCAACCCCAAGGACATCGACGGCCTGCTCGGCAACATCGAGAAGCAGAAGAAGAGCATCTTCACCAGCTGACCGCCGCCAGTCGACCGCCGCCAGACCTCCGCCGGAGCCCGCCTCGCACGGGCTCCGGCGGAACCACGGTCCGCCCCGCCCGAGGAGCCCGCCCTCATGGCCAGCACTGAACTCAAGAAGTCGCCCTCCGCCCCCCGAGGGCGCCCCCGGCGCACCCGCCGCCTCAGCTCCCGCGACCGCGCCGTCCTCGGCCTCATGGTCGGCATACCCGCCCTCGTCCACATCGGCCTCGTCTGGCTTCCCGCGTTCGGCTCGGTCCTGCTCTCCTTCACCCGCTGGGACGGCATCGGCGGGTTCGACACCATCGAATGGGCGGGGTTCGACAACTACCGGCAGATCTTCACCAACTACCCGCCGTTCTGGCCGGCTCTCCAGCACAACGTGATCTGGCTGGTGTTCTTCCTGCTGGTCCCCACGACCTTCGGCCTCTTCCTCGCCGTCCAGCTCGACAAGAACATCAAGGGCAGCCGCCTCTACCAGAGCGCCATCTACCTGCCGGTGATGCTCTCCCTCGCCATCGTCGGCTTCATCTGGCAGCTCGTGTACTCGCCGGAACAGGGCCTGATCAACAACATCCTCGGCCGCACCGGCCAGGGCGACCTCATCGACTGGCTCGGCGACCCCAGCCTCAACCTGTGGGCGGTGCTGGTGGCCGCGAGCTGGCGCCATGTCGGCTACATCATGATCCTCTACCTGGCCGGACTCAAGAGCGTCGACCCCAGCCTGCGCGAGGCGGCCGCCATCGACGGCGCCAGCTCCCGCCAGGCGTTCTGGCATGTCGTCTTCCCGGCACTGAGACCGGTCAACGTCGTTGTCCTCGTCGTCAGCGTCATCGACTCGCTGCGCGCCTTCGACATCGTCTATGTGATCAACAAGGGGACCAACGGGCTCGAGCTGCTGTCCGTCCTCGTCACCAACAACATCGTCGGTGAGGCCAGCCGCATCGGCTACGGCTCCGCGCTCGCCGTGATCCTGCTGGCGATCTCGCTCAGCTTCATCATCCCCTACGTCCGGTCCATCTTCCGGGAGCAGCGATGACCATGACCGCCACACCGAGCGGCACGGTGCCGACCACGGCTCCCCCGACACCCCCCGAGCGGCCCCGCCGCGGCAACCGCCCCGCCAGGATCGCCCTGCACATCTTCCTGGCCTTCACCGCGCTGTCCTTCCTGGCGCCGCTGCTGTGGACGGTCTACACCTCGCTGCGCCCCTACTCGGACACGGCGGAGCACGGCTACTTCTCCCTGCCGCGCAAGCTCGGCTTCGAGAACTACGCCGACGCCTGGAACCAGGCGGAGCTGATGCACTACTACGGCAATACGCTCCTGGTGACCCTGCCGACGCTGCTGTTGGTGCTCTTCCTTTCCTCGTTCGTGGCGTACGCGGTCTCCCGCTACTCGTGGCGGGGCAACATCGCCCTGCTGATCCTGTTCACGGCGGGCAATCTGCTGCCCCCGCAGGCGATGCTCACCCCCCTGTACCGCATGTACAACGAGATCCCGCTGCCCGAGTCGATGAGCGACTCCCTGGTCGTCTACGACTCCTACTGGGGCATCATCGCCATCCATGTCGCCTTCCAGATGGGTTTTTGCACCTTTGTGCTGTCCAACTACATGAAGACGATCCCCCACGAGCTCACCGAGGCGGCCATCGTCGACGGGGCGAGCGTGTTTCGGCAGTACTGGCAGGTCATCCTGCCGCTGTGCCGGCCCCCGCTCGCGGCGCTGGCGACGCTTGAGTTCACCTGGGTCTACAACGACTTCCTGTGGGCGCTGGTGCTCATGCAGACCGGTGACAAGCGGCCCATCACCTCGGCGCTGGGCAATCTGCAGGGCGTGTACTTCACCAACAACAACCTCATCGCGGCGGCCTCCCTGCTCGCCGCCATCCCCACGCTGGTCGTGTACTTCGCCCTCCAACGCCAGTTCATCGGCGGCCTCACCCTCGGCGCCAGCAAGGGCTAGGGGCAGCCGGCCCACATCCCCGACACAGGGACCACGACGTGACCGAAACGATCCACCTGCGCGGCCCGCGCGGCAGCGCCGTCATCGACCCCGCCACGGGCACGGTCCTGCACTGGGGCGCACCGCTGGAGGCCGAGGACCTGCCGGGGCTGCGCACCGCCGTCACCCCGGCGGTGCCCGAGGCCGGGCTGGACGACCCCGTCCCGCTCACCCTCGCCCCCGAGGAGGGCTCCGGCTTCCCCTCCCGTCCCGCCGTCACCGGCAGACGGCCCGACGGCACCGCCTGGTCACCCCGCTTCCACCACGTCGAGCACAGCGCGGACGGCGACGCGCTGACCATCCGCTCGCAGGACCCGGTCGCGGGGCTCCGACTGGAGGTGACCGCCGTGCTGTCGGGCGATGTACTGCGTGTCTCGCTTCGGCTGACCAACACCGGCGACACGCCGTACCTGCTGGACGGGCTCGTCGCCACGCTCCCGCTGCCCGCGCACGCCGACGAGGTGCTGCACTTCACCGGGCGCTGGTGCCGGGAGTGGCAGGAGCAGCGCACTCCCGTCGGCGTCGGCGCCCTGGTGCAGGAGAACCGGCGGGGCCGCACCTCCCACGACAACCCGCCGGGCCTCGTCGTGGGCACGCCCGGATTCGGCGAGCGGCACGGCGAGGTCTGGGGCGCGCACCTGGGATGGAGCGGCAACCACCAGTTCCGGGTCGAACGCCTGGCCACCGGGCAGGTCTTCCTCCAGGCCGGTGAGCTCCTGATGCCCGGCGAGGTGACGCTCGCTCCCGGCGAGTCGTACGAGACGCCGGGGCTGTACGCGGCCTACTCGGGAGACGGACTCGGCTCCATGAGCGCGGCCTTCCACACCTTCCTGCGCTCACGGCCCGCACACCCCGCATCGCCGCGCCCCGTGCTCATCAACACCTGGGAGGCGGTCTACTTCGACCACGACCTCGACCGGCTGCGGAGCCTGGCCGATTCGGCGGCCGAACTGGGCGTGGAGCGGTTCGTGCTGGACGACGGGTGGTTCCTCGGCCGGCGCGACGACAGCGCGGGCCTCGGCGACTGGTACGTCGACCCGGTGATGTACCCCGACGGCCTCACACCGCTGATCGACCATGTGCGCTCACTCGGCATGGAGTTCGGCCTGTGGGTCGAGCCGGAGATGGTCAACCCCGACTCCGACCTGCTGCGTGCCCACCCCGACTGGGCGCTGACCACGGCCGGATACGACCCGCTGACCTTCCGCCGCCAGCTCGTCCTCGACCTCGGCCGCCCCGAGGCCTTCGCCCACATCCTGGAGCGGCTCGACGCGCTGCTGAGCGAGTACGACATCGCCTACCTCAAGTGGGACATGAACCGCGACCTCGTACAGGCGAGCGGCGCGGACGGCACGGCGGGAGTGCGCGCGCAGACCCTCGCGTACTACGCCCTCGTCGACGCCCTGCGCGCCCGGCATCCGGGGGTGGAGATCGAGAGCTGCTCCTCCGGCGGCGCCCGCGCCGACTTCGCGGTCCTGGAGCGCACCCAGCGGATCTGGACCTCGGACTGCAATGACGCCCACGAGCGCCAGTCCATCCAGCGCGGCTTCTCCTACTTCTTCCCGCCCGAGGTCATGGGCGCGCACATCGGGCCGCCCCGTGCCCACACCACCGGACGGGTGCACGACCTCGAATTCCGTGTCGCCACCGCGCTCTTCGGCCACCTCGGCATCGAGTGGGACGTCACCGCGGCCGGGCCGGGGGACCGCGAGGTGATCGCCGGCGCCATCGCCGCCCACCGGCGGCTGCGGCCCCTGCTGCACTCCGGCACCGTCGTGCGGCTGGACGGCCTGTCCCACGGTGCCGTCGCGGCGGACCGCTCCGCGGCCCTGTTCGCGTTCGTCCAGACCGCCGCCGACCGCTGCACGGGCCCCGCGCCCCTGCGCCTGGCCGGACTCGATCCCGAGCGCTCCTACCGGGTCCGCAGGCTGGCGCCGGGCGCGCACGGCCACGGCCCCGCCAAGTCGCTGCCGCTCTGGCTCGCGGAGGGGGCCGTGCTGACCGGCCGCCAACTGGCGGCCCATGGGCTTGCGATGCCGCTGCTCAATCCCGACCATGTCCTGCTGGTGGAGTGCGCCGCCGTGTGAGGAGGCGCCGCCCCGGACGAGAACCCGCACCCGGCCGGCCGCGGGGGCGGGCAGCGGCGGTGCGCACCGGCTCGTGGCGCGCCGCTGTCAGTGGGGCGCGGCACACTTCGCTCATGACCGCTGCGCACGACCCCCTCGAACAGCTCGCCGCCGAGGCGGAGGCCGAGAGCGCCGACTTCTCGGGCCTCGATCTGAGCGACGCGCTCGCCGAGGGCCCCGGCCCCAGGGTGTTCCGCCGATGCGACTTCACCCGGGCCGATCTTCGCGAGGCCGATCTCGCCGAGGCCGTCTTCGAGGAGTGCGCCGCCACGGGCGCCCACTTCCGCGGGGCCCGGCTGGACGGCGCGAGGTTCACCGGGGGCAGTGCCGCCGCGGCCGACTTCCGCGGCGCCGATCTCGCCGACGCCGTCTTCGACGCGGTGGATCTGGCGGGCGCCGAGTTCGGCGAGGCGATGCTCGACGACGCCCGCTTCACCGGCTGCCGGATGACCGGTGTCCGGCTCAGCGGGATCCGCGGGCTCGCCGTCACCCTCACCCTCGAGCGCTGCGCCATGCAGCTCGCCGAGCTGCGGGATGTGAGCCTGCGCGGTGTCCGGCTGACCGGGGTCGACCTCACCGAGGCGGATCTGCGGGGCGCCGATCTGCGGGACGCGGTCTTCGAGGACTGCAAGCTGCGGGAGGCACAGCTGCGCGATGTCCGGTTCGCCGGGGCCGATGTGCGGGGCGCCGATCTCGGAGAGCTCGGCGCCCCGGCCGTGGAGGTCCTCCGGGGCGCCGTCATCAGCCCCGCCCAGGCCGAGCGGATCTGCGCCGCCCTGGGGCTTCACGTCGTGCCGTGAGAGGGCCGCTCCTCGCGCGGCGCCGGGTAGGTGCGGCCCTTCCAGGCCGCGCCGCGCCCCCGGTGGTGCTGCACCGCGGAGTCCACCGTCATCAGCAGGTAGAGCGCGGCGGTGAACGGCAGCAGCGGCGCCGTCCACAGCGGCTGCCGGTAGTAGCGCAGCATCGGCAGGTACGTCCCGGTCATCAGCGCCCAGGCCGCCGCGCCCGCCCCCAGCACGGGCGGGTCACCGGTCGCCGCGCCCACCGCGGTCGCGAACGGCGGCACCAGGTAGACGAGCGCCAGGCCCAGCACCGACCCGGCGAGCACAGCCGGATTGTGCCTCAGCTGCGCGTAGGCACTGCGCGAGACCATCCGCCACAGCTGGGACAGCCGGGGGTACGGGCGGACGCTGTCCACCCGGTCGGCGAGGCCCAGCCAGATGCGGCCGCCGCTGCGCTTGACGGCGTGTGCGAGGGCGACATCGTCGATCACCGCCTGCCTGATGGACTCGGGGGCGCCCGCCCGCTCCAGGGCGTCCCGCCGCACCAGCACACAGCCGCCCGCCGAGGCCGCTGTCCGCCCGCCGGGCCGGTTGACCCGGCGGAAGGGGTAGAGCTGGCCGAAGAAGTAGACGAACGCCGGGACGATCAGCCGCTCCCAGCCGGTCTCGACCCGCAGCCGCGCCATCTGCGAGACGAGGTCGCGGCCGGAGGCGTCGGCGGCGGCGACCAGTTGGGCCAGCGAGTCCGGTCCATGGGCGATGTCCGCGTCCGTGAGCAGCACGAACTCCTCGTCGGCGAGCGCGACGCCGTGCCGGACCGCCCACAGCTTCCCCGTCCAGCCGGGCTCGGGCTCGCCGGGGGAGGCCACCGTCAGCGGCAGCCCGCCGTGCAGCCGCGACAGCTCGGCCGCGACCTGAGCGGTGCCGTCGCCGCTGTTGTCGTCCACGAGGATGACCCTGGCCGACCCCGGGTACCGCTGGGCGAGCAGGGAGGGCAGGCTCGCGGGCAGCACCTCGGCCTCGTCCCGAGCGGGTACCACCACGGCCACGGACGGCCACCGGCGCGGGGCGGTCCGCTCCGGCAGGCGCACGTCCGTGCGCCAGAAGAACCCCTGGAACAGCGTGAGCCACACCCAGGCCAGCAACGACACCACGGCGATCGGCAGCAGCAAGGTCACCCGCCGCAGTCTGCCGCAAACCGACCGGCTCCGGCTGGATTCGCGCACCCGGCACCCGACGGTCACCGGGAGGGGCGGCGCCCGCGCGGAAGGCATCGACTAGGGTTGCGCCGTGAAAATCGCGCTCGTTGACTCAGGCCTGGGTCTGCTGGCGGCCGCTGCGGCGACGCGGCGTCTGCGCCCCGACGCCGATCTCGTCATCTCCGCCGACCCCGACGGCATGCCGTGGGGTCCCCGCACCCCGCACGATGTGACCGCCCACGCGCTCGCCTGCGCCCGGGCGGCCGCGGAGCACCGGCCCGACGCGGTGATCATCGCCTGCAACACCGCCTCGGTGCACGCGCTGGACGCGCTGCGTGCGGAGCTGGAGCCGGATGTGCCGGTCGTCGGCACCGTTCCGGCGATCAAGCCGGCCGCCCTCGGCGGCGGCCCGGTCGCGATCTGGGCCACCCCGGCCACCACCGGCAGTTCCTACCAGCAGGGGCTCATCAGGGACTTCGCGGCGGGCGTCGAGGTCACCGAGGTGGCCTGCCCGGGGCTCGCCGACGCGGTGGAGCGCGCGGACGAGGCCGCCATCGACGAGGCCGTGGCCGTTGCCGCCTCCCGCACACCCGACGACGTACGCGCGGTGGTGCTGGGCTGCACCCACTACGAGCTGCTGGAGGAGCGGATCGCGGCCGCCGTGCGCCGCCCGGGCGGGCCCGAGGTGCGCCTCCACGGCTCCGCCGACGCGGTGGCCGGGCAGGCCCTGCGCCGGATCGGCGCCGGGGCGGGGGAGGGCTCGGGCTCGCTGACCGTTGTCCTCAGCGGCCGCCCCGCGCAGCTTCCGGCGGTCGCTCTCGCCTATCCGGAGGCGCGCCTGCTCGTCCCCGCCCTCGCTCAGGGCGCCGGTCGGGCCCGCGGCGCCGGGGCGCACCCGCAGGCGGGACCGGCGGCGCGGTCAGACCGGTCGGAGCCTGCGCGAGTGCCAGCGGACCCAGGCGCGCGGATAGCTCAGGGTCAGCAGTGAGGTCAGCGGGCGCAGCCGCCCGCACCGGCGCGCCCCCAGCCGCAGCCGCAGCCGCAGCGCGGGGTACTCGGGCAGCCGCCGCAGATCGGTGAGCCCGGCCGCCACCTCGTGCAGTTCCTCCACGGTCATGCCGTCCACCTCCCGCCGCCCCTCGTCCAGGGCGGTGACGGCCTTGCGCACACACCAGCGCGCCACCGCCCGCTTCGCCAGCCCGTCCAGGCGGGCGCTCTCTCGCCCACCGAGGCGGGGGCCCTCCTTCTCCAGGAAGACGTCATAGGCCGCGATGAGCTGGTCGAGGCGGCGGCGCCCGTCGAAGACCGAGTGGTGCATATTCGAGTCGTGGACCCGGTAGAACGCCTGGTCCGCGCGCGGCAGCCAGGCCACATCGGCGCGGGAGGCCAGCCGCAGCCACATGGCGAGGTCCCCCGCGTGCGGCAGCCGCGGGTCGTAGCCGCCCGCCTCATGGCTCAGGGAGGTGCGCATGACCACCTCGGGGGACAGGATCGGGCTGCGGGCGGCCCGGCACACCCGCTCCACCCACTGCCCGCCGGGCACGACGACGGCACGTGAGCCGTCCGCGCGGGCGGACGGCAGCGGTCGGCCGGAGACGAACCGCAGCGCGCGCCCGTAGACGAACCCGACGCCGCTGTTCTCCTCGAGGACGCGGACGGCGCGGCCCAGCGCGCCGGGGGTGAGCAGGTCGTCGGCCGAGACCAGGGCCGTGTAGTCGGTGGTGACGGCGGCCAGCCCCTCGTTGATGGTGACGACGTGGCCCTGATTGGCCTCGTGGCGCAGGCAGCTCACGCGCGGGTCGCGGGCCAGCTCGGCCGTGACCTCGGGCGTGTCGTCGCTCGAGCAGTCGTCGATGACCAGGACCCGGACGTCCAGCCCCTCCTCCGCGAGCGCGGCCTCCACGCACCCCGGCAGATAGCGCGCGTAGTTGTACGCGGGAACGACCACCGTGACGCTGCTCATACTCCCCGACCCCCCATGTGCTGCCCGTCGGGCAGTGCTGTCCGCTGCTTGGCGTGGAACTTGGCCCGCAGCAGTGCGCCCGCCGGGCCGTGCGGGAGAAGGCTGTCGGTGTCGTAGCGGTCCACCGCGCCGAAGCGGTACTTGTACGGTTCACCGCCCCGCAGGAAGTCGAAGACCGCGGCGCCGTGCTCCCTGGCCTCGCCGACGCACCGCGCCACGAGCTGCAGGCCGAGTCGCAGCGGGGCCAGACGGGGCTCCCAGCCCGTCTGGTAGTAGGCGAAGCAGGCGCCCCACCAGAACCCGTAGACCGCGCCCACGGCCGCGCCGTCGTGTTCGGCGAGCAGTGCGCAGGGGCCCCGTTCGCCCGCTCCGGCTCCCCGTGAGGCCGCCTCGATCAGCCGCAGATGGAAGGCGCGCCGCTCGGTGGTGAAGGTGGTGGCCCGGCCGATGGAGTCGGCGCGTAAGCGGTGCAGCCGCAGGACGTCGTCGAGGACGCCGGGGGTCATCTCCTTGGGCGCCACCCAGCGGAAGGACACACCTGCCCGGTCGAGCTTGCGGCCGTAGCGGCGAAGGTTCTGCCGGTGGTCGGCGGAGCCGAGGCGGGCCGGGTCCGCGGTCAGGTCAAGGCGGGGTGCGGCGGTACGGGCCAAGGGGCGTAAGCCCGGGGGCAGCATCGGGGCGGCGCTCTCGTCGACGCTGGGCAGCCACAGGGAGATGCCGCCTGCCCGCCGGGCGAGCCAGCGGCGCACATCGTCGCGGCGGTGCCGCAGAGCCGGGAAGCCGAGGTGGTCGGCCGCCCCCGTGCCCGACCCCAGCAGGGTCAGACACGGCACGGACAGCGGCAGGTTGGGACGGAGCCGGTGGCGTGTCCGCATCAGCGGCGCGACCGCCTCGACCCGCCCGTCCGGGCCGCGCCACACCGCGACCTCGCCCCGCCCCGCGTCCGGATACGACCGCCACCAGGCCAGCATCCAGTCGGGGGTCGTGAAGTACGAGCCGCCGACTGCCAGTTGCCGCCACCCGTCCTCGTGGGCGGCAAGGGTGCCCGGGTCCCGATGGATCTCAGGCTCGGGCGCGGCCATGGGTCACACGCCGCCGCGCAGCCGGTGCACCGCCGGGTGCAGGCCGGACAGGATCGTGTCGAAACGGTCCCTGGAGGTGGTGGAGTTGACCCGCAGCCTGCTGATCCGCAGCCGGTGCTTGGGCCGGGGAGGCGCGAGCCGGTGGTCGAAGAGGAAGGCGGCGGTGTAGTCGAGCTGGTCCAGCAGTTCCTCGGCGTGCTTGATCACAAACCCGTTGGGATAGGCGAACGCGCGCGGAGGAGTGCCGAGCCAGCCGGTCAGCAGCCGGTGCGCCTCGACGATCTCCGTGCGGACCGTCGCGTCGTCGCACTGGTTCAGACACGGATGGCCCAGGCTGTGGTTGCCGATCTCGATTCCGCCCTCGGCCAGCCGGTGCAGGTCCTCCACGGACAGCTGCCGCTGCCGGGGCGCCGGGCGGCGGGCGGAGACCCGCAGCTCCTCCAGGGACCTGCGGCGGTCCGGGTCGGGCATGCGCTTGAGCGCCCTGATCGCCGCGCTGGGCGAGGAGGTCGTCACCAGCCGGGCGGCGCCGCCCTCCTTCACCAGCGCCTGGGCCTCGCTCCACCAGAAGGGGCGGTCGGTGCCGACGAGCTCGGCGATGACGAACGCCAGACCGGGGATGCGGTGCTCGGCCATCAGCGGAAGACCGCGTTCGACCACGCTGTGGTCGCCGTCGTCGAAGGTCACCAGCACACTGTGCGGAGGCAGCGGCTTGCCCAGGACCAGCCAGGCGGCGACCTCCTCGAAGCCGATCGGGTTCGCCAGCCGTCGCAGCCGCTCCAGCTGGGCGGCGAAGCTGCCGGTGTCGTCGATCCCGTGGTAGGCGAGCACGGCCAGCCGACTCGAGGCACGGGCTCGGAAATACGGCTGAACGGGTGAACGGCGCAGTGCGGCGTCGATGCGCCTGCGACGTCCGGGCGTGGCTGCGGTCAGCTCTCGCAAGAGGTCCCCCCTCAGGCGACGGCGTGTGTCAAGGTATCAACGCCGGACGCCCGCGGGCACCCCTTTGCGCACTTGTGCGGTGTATCGGTGGCAGTCGAGGGGTGAATGCGCGCGGAGAGTACGCCTTCCGGACGCGGGCCCCAATCTGCTACTAGGCTGCGAGCATGACGCAGTCCCACGACGACGACGCCGACGACGGCTCACCGCGCGCCGAGGGCTCCGGGCCGGCGGCCGGTGTGCCGCAGGAGGAGTGGACGGGCGAGGGGACCGCGTTCGAAGTGTGGACGGGGCACGCGACGAACCGGGTCCAGTGGCTGCTCGCCGCGGCCGGGGCGGCCTGCCTGGCGCTGGGGATCGACCTGGCCGTCGATTACGGGTGGACCGGCTGGACCGGCGGCCTGGCCCCGCTGGTGATGTCGATCGCGGGCTGTATCGCCGCCGGACTGCTGATGCTCGCCGGGACCGTGGCGTTCGTCCATGTCCGGGTGCGCATCGACCGCGAGGGCCTGGAGGTGCGCTGCGGGCACATCGGCCTGCCGCGCCGCCGGATCGCCTGGGCGGAGGTGGACAGTGTCTCGATCGCCAAGGTCACGCCGAGGCAGTGGGGCGGGTGGGGCTACCGCTGGCGGCCGGACCGGGGCACCGCCGTGGTGGTCCGGCGGGGGCCGGGGGTCGTCCTCGAACTCGGCGGGGGGCACCGCTTCACCGTGACCGTGGACGACGCCGAGGGGGCGGTGCGGGCGATCCAGGCCCGTCTGACTCCCCGTTCCGGAGCGCCGGGCACGGCCTGAAACACACGTGGGCGCCGGCGCCCCTTCCGGGCGGGGACCTGCCATGACGCCCTGAACCGGGCCGTCGGCGGGGCCGTGAACCTTCCCGGCTCACCGTTTTGTGGGGCAATAACAAGACACTTGGTCATCCGTCAACCGGTTCCGGGTTTCCTCCCCTCTTCTCCTCAGTTCTTTCACGAAGTTCGCCTACGGGAGCGACGGGTGGTCCTACAGTTGTTGCCGCGGTGGTGGGGAGCCACCGTTGGGGGGGATAGCCATGGGGTCTCGTACCTCAGGCGCAGTGCTGCGCCGTTTTGGTGGGGACGGACTGCGGACCGGTGTGAAAGCACTTCTGGCCCGTACCGCCTCGGACGCGCCGCCGACCGGCGCGACGCTGCTGATCTACCACAGGGTGGGCGGCGGCTCGAGAGAGGAACTCGACGTCCCCGCGGATCGGTTCGCGGCGCAGCTCGACGCCCTGCCGCCCGGATCGGTGGTGTCCTTGGACACCGCGGTCGGCCGACTGCGGCAGGGCGACTCCACAGCCTCCACCGTGCTCACCTTCGACGACGGCTTCGCCGACGTCCACACCAATGCCTGGCCCGAGCTCAAGGCCCGCGGCCTGCCGTTCACCCTCTACCTCACCAGCGGCTGTGTGGCGGGGCGGATGACCTGGACGGGCTCTACCGCCCGCACCACCGGCGCCCCCGCCCTGACCTGGGACCAGATAGCCGAGATGGCGGGCACGGGCCTGTGCACCGTGGCCAACCACACCCGCAGCCACGCCCGCCCGTCCGGGCTGACCTGCGCCGAACTCGACGCGTGCAGCGACGACATCGAGCGGCACCTCGGCACCCGCCCGCGGCACTTCGCCTACACCTGGGGTGTGCCCGTCCCGCACATGGAACCGGCACTGAGGGAACGTTTCCTGAGCGCCGCCACCGGGCGAGTGGGCCGCAATGCGCCCGGCTGCGACCCGATCCGGCTGCGCCGCGTTCCCGTGCGGCGCACCGACCCGATGGGCTTCTTCGGGGCGAAGCTGGCCGGCGGCCTGTGGCCGGAGCGCGCCTACGGCCGTATCGTCGGCGCGGCGAAAGCGGTGGGCGCGGGTGGCTGAGCTGCGGCATGGCCGGCACCACCTCTTGCGCGGCCCGGGCGGCAGACCCCTGCGCGTCGCCCACCTGACCACCGTCGACATGAGCCTGCATCTCCTGCTCGGTACGGAGCTCGCCGTCGACGTCGAGGCCGGGTTCGACACCTACGGCATCAGCGCGCCCGGCCCCTACACCGAGCGGATCACCGGGCTCGGTGTCACCCATGTGCCGCTGCGCGCCCTCACCCGCGCCTGGAGCCCTCGCGGTGACGCGGCGGCGGCGAGGGAGCTGGCGGCGGCGCTGCGGCGCGTACGCCCGGACGTTCTGCACACGCACAATCCGAAGACCGGAGTGCTCGGCCGGCTGATCGGCCGGGCGCTGCGCGTGCCCGTGGTGGTCAACACCTGCCACGGCCTGTGGGCGCAGCCGCACGACCCTTGGCACAAAAGGCTCCTGGTGCACTCGGCGGAAGGCGCGGCGGCGCGGTGCTCGCACGCGGAGCTGTACCAGAACGCCGAGGACCACCGGACCCTGCGCGCCTTCGCGCCGGCCTGGCGGTCGCGGGTGGTCGGCAACGGCGTCGACCTCGACCGCTTCCGCGCCGACCCGGCCGCCCGCGAGCGTGTGCGGGCCGAACTGGGTGTCGCCGGGGGCGAGCTGCTGGTCGGCGCGGTGGGGCGAAGGGTGGAGGAGAAGGGCGTGCGCGAGTACGCGGCGACCGCCCGCGCCCTCGCGGGCAAGGCCCGTTTCGTCTGGGCCGGGCCGCTCGAGCCCGACAAGGCCGACGCCCACGACGCCTCCGAGGACGGCGTGGACTTCATCGGTGAACGGCGGGACATGCCCGCCCTGTATTCGGCGCTGGACGTCTTCGTCCTGCCCTCGTACCGGGAGGGTTTCTCCCGGTCCGCGATGGAGGCCGCGGCCTGCGGCCTGCCCATGGTGCTCAGCGACATCCGCGGCTGCCGGGAGATCGGCGGCCACGACGAGCACCTCCTGCTGGTGCCGCCCGGCGACCCGGTGGAGCTGACTTCCGCCGTCAGCCGGCTGCTGACCGGCGAACCCCTGCGCAAGCGGCTTGGGGAGGCCGCCGCGCGGCGGGCGCACTCGGAGTTCGACCAACGCACCATCGCTCGGATCTCTATCGACACGTATGCCGTGGTGGCACGGCGAAGATCCCTGGACTGGCAGGGTCTGTGAGCCGTCGGCAGCGGCGGGAAGAGCTGGGGGGACGATGAAAAGAGGCGGTGACTTCGCGGTCGCGCTGACCGCGGGGCTGCTACTGAGCCCGGTCCTGCTCGTGGTGGCCGCACTGGTGCGGATCACCACGGGAGGGACGGCGCTCTTCCGGCAACGACGCACCGGACTCGGGGGCGAGGAGTTCGAGATCCTCAAGTTCCGCACCATGCGCGACCCGCGGTACCCGGGTGAACCCGACGGCCCCCGCATCACCGGCTTCGGCCGGATGCTGCGGACGACGAGCATCGACGAACTGCCGCAGCTGTGGAACGTCCTGCGGGGGGACATGTCCCTCGTCGGGCCGCGTCCCACCCTTCCCGAGCAGGTGGCCCGCTACTCGCCCCGCCAGCGGGGCCGCCTCGCCGTCCGGCCGGGACTGACCGGCTGGGCACAGGTCTGCGGGCGCAACTCGCTCAGCTGGCCGGAGCGCATAGAACTCGATCTGTGGTACATCGAGCGCCGAGGGCTCGCGCTGGACGCCCGCATCATGCTGCGCACGGTGGGGGTGCTGGTGCGCCGCAATGGCATCACCGGCGCGAACGGCGTCAACCCCGGCTTCCCCGCCCCGGCTTCCGCGTCCCGCCCGCGGCCGACGGTGCTGCCCCTGCCGCAGCGTGCTTCGATGAAGGTCGCGGAACCGGCGGAAGAGGCGTCGTGAGCCCGACACGCCGACGACGCGCCGCGCTGACGACGACGACGCGCTGACGACGATGCTCGGACGCCGACGACGCGCCGGCGCTGGCGATGCGTGGACGCCGACGCGTGGACGCCGACGACGCGCTGGCAGAGCCCGCTGAAAGTCCCTGAGCGCGTTGGGAAGGGCCCCCAGCGTGCCGAAAGGCCCCTGGCGAGTAACGGCGTGTCCGGGATCGGATCTTGGGGCGGACAGCCAGGACAGCCAGGACAGCCAGGACAGCCAGGACAGCCAGGACAGCCAGGACAGCCACGACGGCCACGACGGTTCACGGCACGGTGACGGCTCCGTGCTCGGACCCGTCGTGGCCGTCACCGTCGTGCGCGTGCTCGTCCGCCAAGGGCCGGGCGGTGGCCATCCCCGCCAGCAGACCCGCGCCCGCGGTCACCGCGGCGTAGCTCAGGACGTAGTCCACGCTCGCCTGCACCGCGAGACCCGTCAGCGCCGCCGCCGCCGTGAGGACCACCGGCGTCGAGCGGCACGAGCGCCACAGCGCGTACAGCATCCACAGGTACGCGCAGCCGAGCAGCGTCACCCCGGGAACGCCCTGCTCGGCGGCCTCCTGGAGCGCCGCCGAGTGCGCCTTGTCGGTGTCGCCGTCGGCGAGGGCGACCTCGCTCACCTCGCCGAAGCGGTCGGGCCCGATCCCGCGCAGCGGATGGGTCTCTGCCAGGTCGAGCGCGCTGCGCCACAGGTCGACGCGCCGCTGCGTCAACTGCGTGGTGAGCGAGGCCGTGCCGGGCAGCGTGTCCGACGCGACCAGGACCGAGCCGCCGACCGCGAGCACCGCGCACAGGGCGAGTCCCGCCAGGCCCAGCAGCCGCCGGTCCATCCGCGCGGCGGCCAGCGAGCACAGCAGCACGCCGAGGCAGGCCGCCCCGGCGGCCACCGATCCCATGGCCAGGGCCATCCCCGCGGTGGCCGCGGCGAGCAGGCGCAGAGCCAGTCGCAGCGGCCCGGAGCGGGCGGCCCAGGCCGCGCAGCACGCGGCGCCCGCGGCCAGGGTGAGCAGGGCGGCGTTGGCATTGCTGTAGCCCAGCGGCGGCGCTATCGGCTCACCTGACAGGCCCTTGGGAACGGCCACGACGACGACCGCCACGACGGTGGCCGCGAAGGCTGGGGCGGCGACCGGCAGGATCGCGCCCGCAATTCGCCCCGCCGCGTAGCCCGCGGCCACGGCGAGCAGCGCGAGCAGCACCCCCTCGGGGCGGGCAGCCCGCCCGGCGGCGCTGACCAGCGCCCACACTGCGCAGCACACGAGCACAGCGGCTCCGAGAAGATCCGGAACACTGCTCCGCTCACGTGACGACGGCACACTTCCGGCCACCACCGGCATCCGGCCCGACCCCCCGACACGATGCGACTGCAGGGGGAGTGCCACCTACCCCCGCCACCATTCGCGATCCGTGCCTGGCCGAAGGCCCACCGGCGCGGACTTGCGGACACGCTAACGGCTGCGGGGGCAGGATGTGCATATGTCGCGCAGGAATGATGCAGTAGTTGCGGATATTGCCGGGCACGCCGAGGGCGACCTGAAGCGCCCGCTCCTTGTGGCAGGGGCGGGGGGAGTGGGCCGGGAGGCGCTGGACACGGCGCTGGCGACGGGCCTCGAGGTTGCGGCGTTCCTCGACGACAAACGAGCGGGGGAGACGGTACGGGGACTGCCGGTGATCCGCCCGGAGGAGGCGCCCCGGGAGGGCCGGTACCTGATCGGCATCGCGGACCCGCAGGCACGGCTGCGGCTGATGGGTGTGCTGGAGGGTCTGGGGCTGGTGCCCGTGAGTCTGGTGCACCCCCGGGCGATCGTCGCCCCGCACACCGAGATCGCCGAAGGCTGCCTGGTGCAGGGCGGGGCGTACATCTCCAGCGATGTGACCCTGGGCTCCCACAGTCAGGTCCACTACAACGCGACGGTGGGCCACGACACCGTCCTCGGTGAACGCGTGACGGTGTATCCGGGTGGCAATGTCTCGGGCTCGGTCAGTCTGCACGACGGCGCGACGGTGGGCAGCAACGCCGTGATCCTCCAGGGCCTGACCGTGGGTGAAGGCGCCTTTGTGGGGGCCGGCGCCGTGGCGACCCGCGACGTCCCCCCACGAGCCGTGGTGATCGGCTCCCCGGCCCGCCCGATCTCGTGAACGGGCGCGCGTGGTCGGGCTCGCGCGCGCCTTCCAACTCGGGGTGGGCGGTGCCCGGACCAAAAATCATGCAAGCGTGCTTGATTGTTTCTTCGAGCGGTGCCAGGCTGTCCTGCGACCGGCGCGGGCCACTGACGACGCGTCACTCTCCCATCGCGAAGGGGGCCAGGCCGTGGCGGATTCCGCAGCGGTGTTCGAGGTGCTCGACGATCTCATCGACGAGAGTGCCGAGCTCGACGGCCTCGTCCGCGCGCTGCCTCCCGAGCGGTGGGCCGAGCAGACCCCCGCCCCCGGCTGGACCGTCGCGCATCAGATCGCGCACCTCCTGTGGACCGACGAGGTCGCCCTGCTCTCGGCCACCGACGCCGAACGCTTCGCCAAGCTCACCGAGGCCGCGCTCGCCAACCCCGACTCCTACGTCGACGAGGGCGCGGAAGAGGGCGCACGGCTGGAGACCGCCGAACTCCTCGCGCGGTGGCGCGCGGCGCGCGCGGCACTGCAGGAGGCGCTGCGGGCGCTCCCGCCCGGTACCCGGCTGCCCTGGTACGGCCCGCCGATGAGCGTGGCCTCGATGGCCACCGCACGGCTGATGGAGACCTGGGCGCACGGCCAGGACGTCGCCGACACCCTCGCGGTGACCCGTCAGCCGTCGCGCAGACTGCGCCAGATCGCCCGGATCGGCTTCCGGACCAGGGACTACGCCTACCTCGTGCGCGGACTCACCCCTCCCGCCGAGCAGTTCCGGCTGGAGCTGACCGCACCGGACGGGGCCCTGTGGACCTTCGGACCCGAGGACGCCGCCCAGCGCGTCACCGGCCCCGCCCAGGACTTCTGCCTCCTGGTGACACAGCGCAGGAACCGCGCCGACCTCGCGGTGCGAGCCGAGGGCGCCGACGCCGACCGGTGGCTGGACATCGCCCAGGCCTTCGCGGGCCCCGCCGGCGCCGGGCGCGAGCCGGGAGCCCACGCATGAGCCGGCCGCGGCCGCTGCGGATCGGCAATGCCTCCGGCTTCTACGGCGACCGGTTCGACGCCTTCCGCGAGATGCTCACCGGCGGTCCGCTGGACGTCCTCACCGGTGACTACCTCGCCGAGCTGACCATGCTCATCCTGGCCAAGGACCGCGCCAAGGACCCGTCCCGCGGCTACGCCAGGACCTTTCTGCGCCAGATGGAGGAGTGCCTCGCCCTCGCCCATGAACGCGGGGTCAAAATCGTGGCCAACGCCGGCGGCCTCGCCCCCGCGGCCCTCGCCGGGCATCTGCGGGAACTCGCCGAGCGTGTCGGCGTCCCGGTCCGCGTCGCCCACGTCGAGGGCGACGACCTGCTCGCCCGCGGCTGGGAGGGCGGGGTGCTGGCCGCCAACGCCTACCTCGGCGGCTGGGGCATCGCGCGGGCCCTGCGCTCCGGGGCGGACGTCGTCGTCACCGGCCGGGTGGCGGACGCCGCACTGGTCAGCGGTCCCGCCGCCGCCCACTTCGGCTGGGCGCGCGACGACTGGGACCGGCTCGCCGGAGCCGTCGTGGCCGGCCATGTCCTCGAGTGCGGCGCCCAGGCCACGGGCGGCAACTACTCCTTCTTCACCGAGCACGACATCCGTCGCCCGGGCTTCCCGCTCGCCGAGGTCCACGAGGACGGCACGGCCGTCATCACCAAGCACCCCGGCACCGGCGGCGCCGTCACCGTCGGCACCGTCACCGCCCAACTGCTCTACGAGACCGGCCCCGTGCGCTACGCCGGCCCCGACACCACCGCCCGCCTCGACACGCTGCGCCTCGACGAGGACGGACCGGACCGGGTGCGGATCTCGGGCGTGCGCGGCGAGGCCCCGCCGCCCACCCTCAAGGTCGGCCTCAACCGCGTGGCGGGCTGGCGCAACGAGGTGGTGTTCGTCCTCACCGGCCTGGACATCGAGGCCAAGGCGGCGCTCCTGCGCGAGCAGATGGACACCGCCCTCGCCAAGCGGCGGCCGAAGCACCTGCGCTGGACCCTGGCCCGCACCGACCGGCCCGACGCGGATGCCGAGGAGGAGGCCGCCGCCCTGCTGCGGCTCGTGGTGCGCGACACCGACCCCGACGCCGTGGGACGGGCGGTCAGCGGCGCCGCCGTGGAACTGGGACTCGCCAGCGTCCCGGGCTTCCATCTCACCGCGCCCCCGGGCAACGGCTCGCCGTACGGCGTTTTCGAGGCCGCCTTCGTGGACGCGAAGGAGGTGCCGCACACGGTGGTGCTCCCCGACGGGGTCCGCGTGGACGTGCCCCCCGCGCCCGCCACGGCAGACATCCTCCCCGTCGAGGAACCGGCGCTTCCCGAGCCCGCGCCGCCGGGGCCGACCCGGCGGGCACCGCTGGGAGCGGTGGCCGGGGCCCGCAGCGGGGACAAGGGCGGCAGCGCCAACATCGGGGTGTGGGCACGCGACGACGACGGCTGGCGCTGGCTCGTCCACACCCTCACCGCCGAGCGCCTTCGGCGGCTCCTGCCGGAGACCGCCGAACTCCCCGTGACCCGCCATGTCCTGCCGAACCTGCGCGCCGTCAACTTCGTCGTGGAGGGACTGCTCGGCGAGGGCGTCGCCGCCCGGGCCCGGTTCGATCCGCAGGCCAAGGCCGTCGGCGAGTGGCTGCGCTCCCGTCTCCTCGACATCCCGGAGGTACTGCTGTGACGGTGCTGGACTCCGCCCTGGACACCACGGGCGCGGACTACGCCGCCAACCGCGAGAGCGCGCTCGCCGGGCTCGCCGAGATCGACGCCGAGCACACCAGGGCGGTCGGCGGCGGAGGGCCCAAGTACGTGGAGCGGCACCGGCGGCGCGGCAAGCTGCTGGTCCGCGAGCGGGTCGAGCTCCTCGTCGACCCCGACTCCCCGTTCCTCGAGCTCTCCCCGCTCGCCGCGTGGGGCAGCGACTACCCGGTGGGCGCGGCGATGGTCACCGGCATCGGCGTGGTCGAGGGCGTCGAGTGCCTGATCACGGCCAACGACCCGACCGTGCGCGGGGGCGCCAGCAACCCGTGGACGCTGAAGAAGGCGCTGCGCGCCAATGAGATCGCGCTGCGCAACCGCCTCCCGGTCGTCAATCTCGTGGAGTCCGGCGGCGCAGACCTGCCCAGCCAGAAGGAGATCTTCATCCCCGGCGGGGCCGTCTTCCGCGACCTCACCCGGCTGTCCGCCGCCGGCATCCCCACGGTCTCCGTCGTCTTCGGCAACTCCACGGCGGGCGGCGCCTATGTGCCCGGGATGTCCGACCACGTGATCATGGTCGACGAGCGGTCCAAGGTCTTCCTCGGCGGGCCGCCGCTGGTGAAGATGGCCACCGGCGAGGAGTCCGACGACGAATCGCTCGGCGGGGCGCGCATGCACGCGCGCACCTCCGGACTCGCCGACTACTTCGCCGTGGACGAGCCGGACGCGCTGCGGCAGGCGCGGCAGGTGGTCGCCCGCCTCGACTGGCGCAAGCAGGGGCCGCCGCCGTCGGCCCCGGTCGAGCCGCCGAAGTACGACGAGGACGAACTGCTGGGGATCGTGCCGAGCGATCTGAAGGTGCCGTTCGATCCCCGTGAGGTCCTCGCCCGGGTGGTGGACGGCTCGGACTTCGACGAGTTCAAGCCGCTGTACGGACCGAGCCTGGTAACCGGGTGGGCCCGTGTGCACGGCTACCCCGTCGGGGTGCTGGCCAACGCCCAGGGGGTGCTGTTCAGCGCCGAGTCGCAGAAGGCCGCGCAGTTCATCCAGCTCGCGAACCAGCGCGACATCCCGCTGCTGTTCCTGCACAACACCACCGGCTACATGGTCGGCAAGGAGTACGAGCAGGGCGGCATCATCAAACACGGCGCCATGATGATCAACGCTGTTTCCAACAGCCGGGTCCCCCACATCTCCGTGCTCGTCGGCGCCTCCTACGGCGCCGGGCACTACGGCATGTGCGGACGGGCCTACGACCCGCGGTTCCTGTTCGCCTGGCCCAGCGCCAAGTCCGCGGTCATGGGGCCGCAGCAGCTCGCCGGGGTGCTGTCGATCGTGGCCAGGCAGTCGGCCGCGGCCAAGGGGCAGCCCTACGACGAGGAGGCCGACGCCGCGATCCGCGCCGCGGTCGAGCAGCAGATCGAGGCGGAGTCCCTGCCGATGTTCCTGTCCGGGCGGCTGTACGACGACGGGGTGATCGACCCGCGCGACACCAGGACCGTGCTCGGGCTGTGCCTGTCGGCGGTGCACAGCGCGCCCGTCCAGGGCGTGCACGGCGGCTTCGGCGTCTTCCGGATGTGACGGGAACCGACGATGACTGACACGACTGACACGACTGACACGACGACCGGCACGACCGCGGGCACGGCGACCGACACGACCGCGGGCACGACGCGGGCCGGTCGCGTGATCACCTCGGTGCTGGTGGCGAACCGCGGCGAGATCGCCCGCAGGGTCTTCCGCACCTGCCGTGAGCTCGGCGTCCGCACCGTCGCGGTGTACTCCGACGCCGACGCCTCCGCGCCGCACGTCCATGAGGCCGACGCGGCGGTACGGCTGCCGGGCGCGGCCCCCGCCGACACCTATCTGCGCGGTGAGGCGCTCGTGCGCGCCGCGCGGGCGGCGGGCGCGGACGCGGTCCACCCCGGGTACGGTTTCCTGTCCGAGAACGCGGGGTTCGCCCGAGCGGTCCTCGACGCCGGGCTGGTCTGGATCGGCCCGCCGCCGGAGGCGATAGCCGCCATGGGCTCCAAGACCGAGGCCAAAAGCCTCATGGCGGCGGCCGGGGTGCCGGTGCTCGGCCCGGTCGATCCCGCGAGCGCCACCGAGGCCGACCTCCCCCTGCTGGTGAAGGCGGCGGCCGGAGGCGGCGGCCGCGGTATGCGCGTCGTACGGCGGCTGGACGATCTGCCCGGCGAACTCGCCGCCGCCGAGGCGGAGGCCGTCTCCGCCTTCGGCGACGCGGAGGTCTTCCTGGAGCCGTACCTGGAGACGGCCCGCCATGTCGAGGTGCAGATCCTGGCCGACGCGCACGGCACGGTCTGGGCGCTGGGGGAGCGGGACTGCTCGCTCCAGCGCCGCCACCAGAAGGTCGTCGAGGAGTCACCGGCCCCCGGTCTGCCGGAGGCGGTACGCACCCGGCTGCACGACGCGGCCGTCGCCGCCGCCCGTGCGATCGGCTACACCGGCGCCGGGACGGCGGAGTTCCTCGTCGCCGACGACGGCCGCTTCCACTTCCTGGAGATGAACACCCGCCTCCAGGTCGAGCACCCGGTCACCGAGTGCGTCACCGGCCTGGACCTCGTGCGGCTGCAACTGCTCGCCGCCGAGGGCGGGCGGCTGCCCGAGGCCCCGCCCGCCCCCCGCGGCTGGGCCATCGAGGCGCGCCTGTACGCCGAGGACCCCGCCCGCGAGTGGCAGCCGCAGACCGGCACCCTCCACTGCCTCGACGTCCCCGGTGTCACCGCCCGTTTCCAACCGGGGACGGCGGACTCCGGAGTGCGCCTCGACGCCGGGGTCGAGGACGGCAGCACCGTCGGTGTGCACTACGACCCCATGCTGGCCAAGGTGATCGCCTGGGCGCCCAGCCGTGAGGCGGCGGCCCGCAGACTCGCCGACGCCCTCGCCCGCTCGCGTGTCCACGGCCTCACCACGAACCGGGACCTGCTGGTGCGGGTGCTGCGCCATCCGCGGTTCCTCGCCGGCCTGGTGGACACCGCGTTCCTGACGCGCCACCACGCGGACGTGACGGCGAATGGATCTGTCGACAAGGAGACAGAATCGCTGTCGGCGCTCGCCGCGGCCCTCGCCGACGCGGCCGCCAACCGCGCCGCCGCGCCCGTGCTGTCGGGGCTGCCCGGCGGATGGCGCAATGTCGCCTCGCAGCCGCAGACCAAGCGGTACACCGCCCTGGCCACCGGCACCGAGCACGAGGTCGCCTACCGCCTCACCCGCGAGGGGCTGCGCTGCGACGCCCACCCCGGTGTGCGGCTGCTCGAAGCCGCCCCCGGCCGCGTCGTGCTGGAGGACTGCGGGGTGCGGCGCGCCTTCGACGTCGCCCGCTACGGCGCCCTCACACACGTCGACTCACCCCTGGGCGCCATCGCCCTGACCGCTCGTCCCCGCTTCCCCGATCCGGTCGTCCGGACCGCCCCCGGCTCCCTGCTCGCCCCCATGCCCGGGACGGTCGTGCGCCTCGGCGCCGCCCCCGGCGACACCGTCGAGGCGGGAGCGCCCCTGGTGTGGCTCGAGGCGATGAAGATGGAGCACCGCGTCACCGCCCCCGCGCACGGCGTCCTCGCCGAACTGCGGGTGAGCGAAGGTCAGCAGGTCGACGTCGGAACCGTGCTCGCCGTTGTCACGCCCGGCGCCGCCCCAGGTCACGCCGCCCCCGGCGCCGCCACCCCCACCCACGTCACTCCCACCCACGTCACCCCCGACCACGTCACTCCCACCCACGAGGAGTCTCCATGACCGCCGCGACCTTCGACAGCACGTTCGTCGAGAGCGAGGAACGACAGGCTCTGCGACAGGCCGTGGCCGCCCTCGGCCGCCGCTACGGGCTCGAGTACTTCATCCGCACCACCCGCGCCGGGGAGCACACCCATGAGCTGTGGCAGGAGGCCGGGAAGCTCGGCTACCTCGGCGTCAACCTCCCCGAGGAGTACGGCGGCGGGGGCGGCGGCATCGCCGAGCTGTCCATCGTCCTCGAGGAACTGGGCGCGGCGGGCAGCCCCCTGTTGATGCTCGTGGTCTCACCGGCCATCTGCGGCACCGTCATCGCCCGCTTCGGCACCGACGAACAGCGCCGGCGCTGGCTGCCCGGCATCGCCGACGGCTCCGCCCGGATGGCCTTCGGCATCACCGAGCCGGAGGCCGGCTCCAACTCCCACCGGCTCGCCACCGTCGGCCGCCGCGACGGCACCGACTGGCTGGTCAGCGGCCGCAAGGTGTTCATCTCCGGCGTCGACGCGGCCGACGCCACCTTGATCGTGGGACGCACCGAGGACGCCAGGACCGGCAGGCTCAAGCCCGCGCTGTTCATCGTCCCCAGGGACACCCCCGGCTTCGAGTACCGGCCGATCGAGATGGAACTGACCTCCCCGGAAAAGCAGTTCCAGCTCTTCCTCGACGATGTCAGGCTTCCCGCCGACGCCCTCGTCGGCGACGAGGACGCCGGGCTCCTCCAGCTCTTCGCCGGACTCAACCCCGAACGCATCATGACCGCCGCGTTCTCCATCGGCATGGGCCGCTGCGCCCTCGACCGGGCCGTCGACTACGCCCGCACCCGCGAGGTCTGGAAGACCGCGATCGGCGCCCACCAGGGCCTGGCCCATCCGCTGGCGCAGGCCCGTATCGAGATCGAGTTGTCCCGGCTGATGATGCAGAAGGCGGCGTTCCTCTACGACTCCGGGGACGACTTGGGCGCGGGCGAGGCCGCCAACATGGCCAAGTTCGCCGCCGCCGAGGCCGCCGCCAAGGCCGTGGACCAGGCGGTGCACACCCTCGGGGGCAACGGCCTCACCACCGAGTACGGCCTCGGCGCCCTCCTGACCGCCTCCCGGGTAGCCCGGATCGCCCCGGTCAGCCGGGAGATGATCCTCAACTTCGTGGCCCAGCACACCCTGGGTCTGCCCAAGTCGTACTGAACGGTGGCACGCTGACACCCCGGCTCCTGAGCCCCGACCCCCGGTACCACCCGACCCGGAGGGCAGAATCCATGGTGTTCCACAGCGAGTACAGCCACGTCCCCGTCATCGACCGGCCCATCCACGACGTCGTCCTCGGCGACGCCGCCTCCTACGGCGACAGCCCCGCCCTGATCGACGGCCTCACCGGCGAGACCGTCACCTATGCCCAACTCGACCATGACCACCGGCGCGTCGCCGCGGCGCTGGCCGAGTCCGGGCTGCGCAAGGGCGACGTCCTCGCGCTGTTCAGCCCCAACACCGTGCTGTTCCCCGTGGTGTTCTACGGCGCCACCAGAGCCGGAGCCACCGTCACCACGATCAGCTCCCTCGCCACCGCCGAGGACCTGTCCGGCCAACTGCGCGACAGCGGCGCCCGCTGGATCGTGACCGTCTCCGCGTTCCTGCCGACCGTCACCGCCGCGGTGGAGACCCTCGCCGCGGAGGCCGGCGACGGGCAGGAGCCGCGGGTCCGGGAGGTGATCGTGTGCGACCGGGCCGAGGGACACCGCGGCGTCCAGGACCTGATCGCCTCCACCGCCCCCGAGCCGCACATCGCCTTCGACCCCGGCGAGGACGTCGCCGTCCTGCCCTACTCCTCGGGGACCACCGGCACTCCCAAGGGGGTGATGCTCACCCACCGCAGCGTCGCCACCAACCTCGCCCAGGTCGACCCCCTCCACCACGAGCCGCCGGGGGTGCGCACCCTCGCCGTCATACCGTTCTTCCACGTCTACGGGCTCACCGCGTTGATGAACGCCCCGCTGCGCCACGGCTGCACCGTCGTCGTGCTGCCGCGCTTCGAACTCGCGCAGTTCCTCGGAGCGATCGCCGAACACCGGGTCAACGGCCTGTTCGTGGCGCCGCCCATCGTGCTGGCCCTGGCCAAGCACCCCGTCGTGGACCGGTACGACCTGTCCTCGGTGAAGTGGGTGGTGTGCTCCGCGGCCCCGCTGGACGCCGATCTCGCCGAGGCGTGCGCACGCCGACTGGACGTACCCACGATCCGCCAGGCGTACGGCATGACGGAGCTGTCGCCGGGCGCGTTCGTCGTACCCGCCGACGAACTCTCCCCGCCGCCCGGCACGGTCGGCAAGATGATCCCCAACACCGAGCTGCGGGTGGTCTCGGTCGACGACCCGGACAAGGAGCTCGGCGCCGGCGAGTCCGGCGAACTGCTCATACGCGGACCGCAGGTGATGAAGGGCTACCTCGGGCGGCCCGAGGCCACCGACGCCATGGTCGACGCCGACGGCTGGCTGCACACCGGCGACATCGGCCACCTCGACGAGCGCGGCTACCTGTTCGTCGTGGACCGGGTCAAGGAGCTCATCAAGCACAAGGGCTACCAGGTGGCCCCGGCCGAGCTCGAGGCCGTACTGCTCACCCATGAGGCGGTGGCCGACGCTGCCGTGATCGGCGTGTACGACGAGGACGGCAACGAGATCCCCAAGGCGTTCGTCGTCACCCGGCCCGGTATGGAACTGACCGAGGACGACATCGTGGGTTACGTGGCCGCGAAGGTCGCCCCCTACAAGAAGGTGCGCGCCGTCGAGTTCATCGACACCGTGCCCAAGGCCGCCTCCGGCAAGATCCTGCGCCGCGAACTGCGGGCAAGGGAGGCGCTCTCCCGGGAGCGGAGCAGACCGTGACCGCGTGAACCGCCATGAACGACCGGGCACCGGCCGGGAGCACCGAGCGAACGACACCGCGGCCGGGAGCCCCGGCCCGACCACCGAGAACGAGGAGACGGCAGGCGTGAGCGAGCAGGCACTGGTACGGCGGGCCGACGAGCGGGGCATCGCCGCGCTCGTCCTCGACTCGCCGCACAACCGCAACGCGCTGTCCACGCGCCTGATGGACGAGTTGCGGGACGCGCTGGCGGACTGCGCCGAGGACCCGCGGGTGCGAGCGGTCGTCCTCACGCACACCGGAGTCGTCTTCTGCGCCGGTGCCGACCTGTCCGAGGCCACCGGCGACGATCCCGCGGCGGGGCCCGCCCGCATGGTCGAGATGCTGCGGAGCATCGTCGAGCTGCCCAAACCCGTCGTCGCCCGCGTGGACGGGCATGTGCGCGCGGGCGGCCTCGGTCTGGTCGGGGCCTGCGACATCGCCGTCGCGGGCCCCGCCGCCTCGTTCGCGTTCACCGAGGCGCGGCTGGGGCTGGCTCCCGCGGTCATCTCGGCACCGCTCCTGCCCCGCCTCGATCCCCGGGCGGCGGCCCGCTACTACCTGACCGCGGAGCGCTTCGACGCCGCCGAGGCGGCGAGAATCGGTCTGGTCAGCGAGGCGGCGGACGATCCGGACGCCGCCCTCACCCCCATCCTGGACGGACTGAGGCAGGCCGCTCCCCAGGGCCTCGCCGAGTCCAAGCGCCTGGTCACCGCCGAGGTGCTGCGAGCCTTCGACCGCGACGCGCGGTCCCTTGCCGAGCAGTCCGCCAGACTGTTCTCCTCCGAGCAGGCACAGGAGGGCATGCGCGCCTTCCTGGAGCGGCGGCCCCCCGTCTGGGCGACGGACAACGCTCGCTAAGCTGCTGACCAGCACCGACGGGAAGGACACCGCCGTGACGACCCAGGCGGAACCCGGGACCGGGCAGGACCGCGGCACCGGCCATGACCGCAGCCCCAAGCAGGACCGCAGCCGTGCCACCCGCCGAAGGCTCCTCGAGGCCGCCGTCGAGTGCCTGGCCGAACTCGGCTGGACCGGCAGCACCGTCTCCGTCGTGGCCGAGCGCGCGGGGGTCTCGCGCGGCGCGGCGCAGCACCACTTCCCCACCCGCGAGGACCTGTTCACCGCCGCCGTCGAGTACGTCGCCGCCGAGCGGCTGGCCGCCCTGCGCGCCCACGCCGGGCAGCTGCCCCCGCACGGCGAGGGACGCACCGAAGCCGTCGTGGAGATGCTGGTCCAGCTCTGCACCGGGCCCCTGTTCCGCGCCGCCCTGCACCTGTGGGTGGCGGCCGCGAGCGAGGAGCAACTGCGCCCGCGGATCACCGACCTCGAGGCCCGGGTGGGCCGGGAGGCCCACCGGGCCGCCATCGAGTTCCTGGGCGTGGACGAGAGCGCCGAAGGGGTGCGCGAGTGCGTCCAGGCCACCCTTGACATGGTCCGCGGCCTGGGGCTGGCCGACTTCCTCAGTGACGACAGCGCCCGCCGCGCCCACGTCGTACGGCACTGGGCGCGCATCCTCGACGCCGAGCTGAGGCAGCACGCCGCCGGATAGGTACGCGACGCGGCCGGACGGGGTCGGGGCGGGCGGGTCCGGGCCGACGGGGTTCGAGCCGGACGGGTCCCGGGGACCGGGCCGGATAGGGTTCTGGGTATGCCGATGCCCGATTTCCTGCGCGAACTCCGTTCCCACGTCGGGAACCGACTGCTCTTCCTGCCCGGCGTGGTGGCCGTCGTCCTCGACGACGGGGGCCGTGTGCTCCTCGGACAGCGTGCCGACAACGGCAGATGGGCGCTCATCAGCGGAATCGCCGAGCCCGGCGAGCAGCCCGCGCAGACCGCCGTGCGCGAGGTGTACGAGGAGACGGCCGTGCACGCGGTGCCCGAGCGCCTCATCGGGGTCTACACCACCCCCGTCGTGGAGTACCCCAACGGCGACCGCTCCCAGTACCTGGACATCGTCTTCCGCTGCCGGGCGGTCGGCGGGCAGGCGAGGGTCAACGACGACGAATCCCTCGAGGTCGGCTGGTTCGCCCTCGATGAGCTCCCCGAGCTGCACCCGCGCCAGCGGGCCGCCCTCGACCACGCGCTGACCGACGGGCCCGCCTGGTTCGAGGCCCCCACCGTCCCCGCTCAGCCCTGAACGCCCTCCCGGAACCACTCCACCGTCCTGGCCAGCCCCTCACGCAGCGGGACCGGCTCGACATCGGGGAACAGCGAGCGCAGCCGCGAGTTGTCCGCCTGGGAGTGCGGGACGTCCCCCGCCCGCGGGCCGGTGCGCTCCACGGCGATCGGGGCGCCGACCAGTGACTCCAGTTCGCCCAGCAGCTCGCGCAGCGAAGTGCGGGTGCCGAACGCCAGGTTGACCGGCTCGGGGTGGGCGACGCCGCGCAGCACCGCGTCCGCCAGGACCCGGCAGACGGTGCCCACGTAGGTGAAGTCGCGGGTCTGGCTCCCGTCCCCGTGCAGGACCACCGGGCGCCCCGCGACAGCGGCGTCCACGAACGCCGGGATCACGGCGGCGTAGGCGTGCCCGGCGGGCTGGAGGGGCCCGAAGACGTTGAAGAAGCGGAACGGCAGCACCCGCAGCCCGTAGCAGTGGTGGTACGCCACCAGGTAGGACTCGGTCGCCTGCTTGCTGACCGCGTAGGGGCTCAGCGGAGCGGTCCGCAGGCCCTCGTGCTTGGGCAGCACGGGATTCGCCCCGTACACCGACGACGAGGACGCGGCCACGACATGCGGGCCGCCCGCCCGCCGGGCCGCCTCCAGCACCTGCAGCGTCCCCGTGGCATTGGCGTGGTGGCTGCCCAGCGGATCGCGCACCGAACGCGGCACCGACGGCAGCGCCGCCAGATGCACCACGGCGTCCGCGCCCGTGAACGCCTCGTCCAGCAGCCCCGGATCGAGCACGGTGCCCTCGTGGAACTCGACGTCCAGCCCTTCGAGATTGGCCTTGCCGCCGGTGGACAGGTCGTCCACCACGGACACCCGCGAGACCTCCGGGCGCGAGAGCAACTCCCGCGCCAGATTCCCGCCGATGAACCCCGCCCCGCCGGTGATCGCCACACGCATGACCGGATCCCCCCTCGGATCGTTCCCCCGGACGCATTCCCCGTCCGGAGAGTAACGTCCGGCTCGCACGCCGGTACCCGAATCGGCACGTTTCACGGCATGCGGAGCGGACCGGTCATGTGTCCTGCCGCCACCCTCACGCGACCAAGTGTGTCGCGGCGCCACATCGGCCGTCGTCCCGAGCTTCCTTAAGGTCTCGACCATGACGACCAGCCTGCCCCGCACCGTCGCCGTGGACCTCGGCGGACGCACCGCACTCGTCACCGGCGCGGCCGGCGGCATCGGCCGCGCGTGCGCCCTGCGGCTGGCCGCCGCCGGGGCCAAGGTCCGCGCGGTGGACCGCGACGCCGAAGCGCTCGCCGATCTCGCCGAGGGCCTGCCGGCCCTGCCGGGCTCCCTGGAACCGCTCGTCCTCGACCTCACCGACCTCGACGCGGCGGAGAGCTGCGCCGCGGGCACCGACATCCTCGTCAACAACGCCGGGATCCAACTGGTTCGGCCCATCGAGCAGTTTCCGCCGGAGGTCTTCTCCACCGTGCTGCGGATCATGGTGGAGGCACCGTTCCGCCTGGTGCGCGGCGCCCTGCCGCACATGTACGGGCAGGGGTGGGGCCGCGTGGTCAACATCTCCTCCGTGCACGGCCTGCGGGCCTCGCCCTACAAGTCGGCCTATGTCACGGCCAAGCACGGCCTCGAAGGGCTGTCGAAGGTGATCGCGCTGGAGGGCGCCGAGCACGGGGTCACCTCCAACTGCGTGAGCCCCGGCTATGTGCGGACCCCGCTCGTGGAGCGGCAGATCGCGGACCAGGCGGCCGCGCACGGCATCGCGCCCGAACGTGTGCTCACCGACGTCATGCTCGCGGACTCGGCGCTCAAGAGGCTGGTCGAGCCCGCCGAGGTGGCCGAGGCCGTCGCCTACCTGTGCGCGCCGGAGTCGTCGTTCGTCACCGGGGCCTCCCTGGCGATGGACGGCGGCTGGACCGCCCACTGACCACCCCCTGCCAACCTGTGGCGCCACCGAACCCGAAACGGTATCCCTGGTCCATGCACGACGATCAGCCCGACGATCTGCCCGAGGACCGTCACGAGGAGCATCACGAGGACCGGCCCGAAGGCCGAGCCGGCGACCGGTCCGAGGACCGAGCCGCCGAGGGAGTCGAGGACCGGACCCCGGACCGGCCCGGTCGGCCCGCCGGGCCGGAGCCGACCGGAGAGGCCGCCTACCTCGAGCTGCTGGTCCGCGGCGCCGCCGCCGAGGAGTACGAACTGCCGCTGCGGCGGGCCAGGGCGGCGGGGGCCGCCCCCGAGCACGTCGCCGCCCTGGAGCGGGCCAGGCTCAGCGCGCTTCGGGTGCGCAACGAGATCGAGGGCCGCCGCAGGCGGGAGACCGAGCTGACCGCGCTGTTCGAGACGGCCAACGACCTCGCGGGGCTGCGCGACCTCGACTCGGTCCTGCAGGCCATCGTCCACCGGGCCAGATCCCTGCTGGGCACCGATGTCGCCTACCTCAGCCTCAACGACACCGCGGCCGGCGACACCTACATGCGGGTCACGGCCGGCTCGGTCTCCGCCCGCTTCCAGCGGGTCAGGCTGGGCATGGGTGAGGGGCTGGGCGGCCTCGTCGCGCAGACCGCCCTGCCGTACGTGACCGAGAGCTACTTCGAGGACGCACGCTTCCAGCACACCCGCCCCATCGACAGCGCCGTCCACGACGAGGGTCTGGTGGCCATCCTGGGTGTCCCGCTGGTGCTCGGCCGCGACGTCATCGGCGTGCTCTTCGCCGCCGACCGCCGGGCCAGGGTCTTCGAACGCGAGCAGATCTCCCTGCTGTCCTCCCTGGCCACCCACGCGGCCATCGCAATCGACACGGCGAACCTGCTCCAGGAGACCCGCTCCGCCCTCGCCGAGCTCGGGGCGGCGAACGAGATCATCCGCAACCACAGCGCCGCGATCGAACGCGCCTCGGAGGTCCACGACCGGCTTACCGAGGTCGTCCTGCGCGGCGGCGGGGTGCGCGAGGTTGCCTCGGCGCTGTCCGAGGTGCTCTCCGGCGACGTACGGGTGGTGCAGCAGCCGGACCGGCCGCTGGAGGAGGCGGTATCCCGCTCCCGCGAGGACGGGCACGCGGTGCGGCACGGCGACTTCTGGGTGGCGGCGGTCGCCGCCGGGGGAGAGCCCCTGGGCGCCCTCGTCCTCGGCGGCCACCCGGACCTCGATCCCATCGACCAGCGCACCCTGGAGCGCGCCGCCATGGTCACCTCCCTGCTCCTGCTCTCGCGCCGCTCGGCGGTCGAGGCCGAGCAGCGGGTGCGCGGCGAACTCCTCGACGACCTGCTCGACGCCCCCGACCGCGACCCGCGGTTGATGAGGGAGCGCGCCGCCCGCCTCGGCGCCGACCTCGACGCCCCGTACACCCTGCTGACCGCCCGTATCGACCGGCCCACGGGCGCGGAGGACGCGGCCGACCGGCAGCGCCTGTGGTCCGCCGCGTCCCATCTCGCCGCCGTCGGGCACGGACTGGCCTCCGCCCGCGACGGAGGAACGGTCCTGCTGCTGCCCGCCGAGGAGGTCTCGGCGTCCGCGACCGCGCGCCGGGTGGCCAAGGAACTCGGCGCCGCGGTCAACGCCCCCGTCACTGTGGGCTCCTCCGCACCCGTCGACGCCCCGGCGGCGGGCCGCCGGGCGCTCGCCGCCGCCCATGCCGAGGCGCGCCGCTGCCTGGAGACCCTGCGGGTGCTCGGCCGCCGCGGGGAGGCCGCCGCCCCGGCGGACTTCGGCTTCCTCGGTCTGCTGCTCGCCGACACCAGGGACGTGGAGGGCTTCGTCCGGCGTACCATCGGCCCCGTCCTCGACTACGACGCCCGGCGCGGCACTGAGCTGGAGCGGACCCTGCGTGCCTACTTCGCCTCGGGCATGAGCCCGGTCAGGACCAAGGACGAGCTCCATGTGCACGTGAACACGGTCGCGCAGCGCGTCGAGCGCATAGGGCGGCTGCTCGGTGGCGACTGGCAGTGCCCCGAGCGGGCGCTGGAGATCCAGCTGGCGCTGCGGCTGAGGCGCCTGTCCACGTGTGAGGGCTCCATGGCCGCTCGTCCCGCCGGGTCCGCGCCGACGTCCGGGGACTGACCCCTGTTCGGCGGTACGCCCCCGCGTCGCGGGTATGACCAGCGGCCGATCATCCCATCGCGGGAATGCGGAGACTGTGCGCCTTTCGAGTGCATTGCCATGGGTGCGCCGCACACTTGCCGCGGCATGGCTCGTTCACTCAGGACGCCAGGAGAGTCGGACGCGTTCGGAAGGACGAGCAACCAGTATGAAGATGACCTCGCGCGGAGCGTTTGCGGCCATGGCGGTCTGCGCCGCCGCAGCGGTGGCCGCGGTCGCCCCCGCAGCCGGTGCGCACGCCCAGGACCAGGCCTCCGCCCCCGGCGCCGGCCGGAGCAGCGGCTCCCTCGACGTGGCGAGCCAGTCGGTGCGCCAGAGGGTCCCCCTGATGGTGCCCCTGAACACGATGGAGACGGCGCTGCCGGTGGACTCACCCGCCGTGGAGGGATCGGTGCCCGCCGTGCCGGTCGCCCCTCCCGGCCCGGCGAACTACCAGAACGGGCAGATGCTTCCGCACCCCCTGCTGCCCTCGCTCGCCACGAACGGTGACGGCCCGGCGGCCACCGTCGCGGCGCCGGTGCCGGGTGTGTCCCCGGACGGCCGCAAGAACGTCGCCCAGGTCGGCACCCCGGAGGTGCCGCTGCACGCCAGCGGCCCCGAGGCCGACGTCGTCGCGCCCGCCGGGGACCCGATCCCGGACATGTTCGGGATGTCGGGCTTCCCGATGCCGAACGTGAGCCTGACCTCGCCCCGGATGGACGGGCAGCCCCAGGCGCAGGTCGGAGTCGCGCCGACGCAGCAGCAGTCCCGTCTGCCGGTCGCCGGGATCCTCGGCGACGCCGGGGGCATGCTGATGATGCCGTAGCCCGGTGCGCGGACACCGAGGGAGCCCCGCACCGCCCCGGGAAGGGGTGGTGCGGGGCTCCCAAGGGCCCTGACACACCTGACACAGAGGTTCCTGACGGAGGGGAGGAGGCGGGAGCAGGGGCTCAGCGGACGGTGACCGCCGCGTCCGCCGCCGTCGCCGCCCCGCCCTCCGGCGTACTCGCCTCGACGTCGTTGAGGTCCCGTTCGCGGGTCTCCTTCCCGGCGAGGACCGCCACGACGGTGACCACCGCCGCCAGCGCCACGTAGAGCGAGATGGGGGAGGAGCCTCCGGAGGAGGACAGCAGCGCCGTGGCGATCAGCGGGGCCGGGGCACCCGCCGCGACCGAGGCGAACTGCGCGCCGATCGACGCCCCCGAGTACCGCATCCGGGTGGCGAACATCTCCGAGAAGAACGCCGCCTGGGGCGCGTACATCGCGCCGTGGAAGAACAGGCCCACCGTCACCGCGGCAATCAGCGCGCCGAAGTCCCTGGTGTCGATCAGCCAGAAGAACGGGTACGCCCACAGGCCCACACCCACCGCGCCCAGCAGGTACACCGGCCGGCGCCCGACCCGGTCCGACACCGCGCCCCACACCGGGATCACCGCGAAGTGGACGGCGGAGGCGATCAGCACGGCGTTGAGCGCGGTCTGCTTCTCCAGGCCCGCGTGGTCGGTGGCGTAGACGAGGATGAACGCCGTCAGCACGTAGTAGGAGATGTTCTCCGCCATGCGCGCCCCCATGGCGACCAGCACATCGCGCCAGTGGTTGCGCAGCACCGCGATCAGCGGCATGCGCTCGACTGCCCCATCGGCCCTGCGTGCCTCGGCCTGCGCCAGCGCCGCCTTGAAGACAGGTGACTCGTCGACCGACAGCCGGATCCACAGACCCACCACGACCAGGACGCCCGAGAGCAGGAACGGCACCCGCCAGCCCCAGGACTCGAAGGCGGCGTCGGACTGGACGGCGGTCAGGAACGACAGCACACCGGTGGCGAGCAACTGCCCTGCCGGAGCGCCCGTCTGCGGCCAGGAGGCCCAGAAACCCCGGCGGCGGGCATCGCCGTGCTCGGAGACGAGCAGTACCGCGCCGCCCCACTCACCGCCGAGCGCGAAGCCCTGCACCAGGCGCAGTGTGGTCAGCAGAACCGGCGCCGCCGCGCCGACCGTGGCGTGCGTGGGCAGGCAGCCGATGAGGAAGGTCGCCCCGCCCATGAGGAGCAGGCTCAGCACGAGGAGCCTCTTGCGGCCGAGGCGGTCGCCGTAGTGGCCGAAGACCAGGGCGCCCACGGGTCTCGCGGCGAAGCCCACCGCGTAGGTCAGGAACGACAGCAGGGTGCCGGTGAGGGGGTCGGAGCCGGGAAAGAACAGCTTGTTGAACACCAGTGCGGCGGCGGCGCCGTACAGGAAGAAGTCGTACCACTCGACGGTGGTGCCGATGAGGCTGGCGGCGACGATGCGCTTGAGGCTGGCGGGGGCTGGTGGAGCGGCTGCGGGCGACGACATCGGCACCACTTCCTGGGGTGTGACGGGGACGTGTTCGTGTCGCCATACCGTAGGAATCCGCAGGTCAGGGGCACATGTAGTGGGACACCATAGTTCTGCGTGTGGAGGTGCGTGCGGCCACCATGCTGGCTCGTGGAAAGGCGGTTCAGGGGATCGATGGTGGTCCAAACGAGTGCCGCCCGGGACGCGTAGTTCAGGGTGATTTGACGGTGCGGTGCTGACTCCCGTGCTGGTTTAGTGCTGACTAAAAGCCCACGTCATCACCCGTCCTCACCTGTCCCGTGCTGACTTGGTGCTGACTACGCTCCGTTGAACTCGGGCATCTGGGATTGATCGACTCGGAGTCGTTGCGTGGCGGTGACCGGACTGAGAGACCGAGTCCGGCCCTTTCGCTCAGCCGCCGGGGACATGGGCAAGGCCCTGCGCTTGGCGCGGTGCGCGTTCGCCCCAGCAGATTCTTGGTCTGCTGGTGGTACACGGCTTGCATGGCGCTGACCAGCGCGAATGTGACGGCCGATGTGGATCTGGCGGTCTCTGGCCCGCATATGGTCCGGATCTTGGTTGTGGGTTGAGCGAGACTCGACTGGGTTGGGTAGGGCCAACGGCACTGTTCACAGTCGCAGAGTCTGGAGGGTTTGGCGAGGCGGTTTCTGATGGGCCGGCTCCTATTTGTCTGCGCCCGCAACGCCCATACCGCGGCCGTTGACACCCGGCGAGGGGAGCTGCGAGCGCTGTCTTGAATCCGCGTCGATCGTTTCGGACACGATGCGTCGGTGGATGCGTTGCCGGAATCAGGGAGACATGAGTAGCGTGTGCAGGCTTGTGCCGTCTTGGTCTGTGGTGATGTGAGGGAACCCTTGCCCGATTCCGTCGCTTTGAGGTCTGCCGGGAGTGGGCATGCCTGACACCGATCTTCTGCGTGCGAGCCGTGACGGCGATCAGTTCCACTATCACTGGGCGGCTCGGCAGGCGCTGAAGCTGTTGCTCCCTGGTGCAGATTTGACTGCGATCTCCATCGAGGGCGTGTCGCAGGATGACACGGCGGGGCGCGACGGTGAAGACGTCATTGACATCGCCGAGTACTACGGCGCGACCGGACTTCGCGAAGCGAACCGCGTGGTGTATCGCCAGCTGAAGCATTCGACTGCGCGGGCCACCGAGGAGTGGACCGTGTCGGGACTTGGCGGCACCGTCAGCGGGTTTGCAGAGAAGTACCGACGAATCAAGCTGGAGTCGCCGGGACTTGAGCGGAAGGTCATCTTCGAGTTCCTATCCAACCGGCCGGTCCGCGACTCCGTTCTGCGTGCGATCAGGGTTCTGGCAGTGGGCGGTGAGCTCGGCGACTACGCTCACGAGGTCAAATTTCTCAAACAATATGCGGGGTTCTCGGACGACGGAGACGGCGAAGCCGGTTTCTTCAATCAGCTGCAAGTGGATCCCACAGCGCCAGGCTTGCTGCGACTCGAAGGGCTGTTCCGGCTGGATCTAGCCGGATTTCTGCCCGGCGCTCCCGATGTGCAGCCCCTTCTGCTGAAAGAGATGATCGCGCGACGCGCGACCTCGCTGGAGACGAATCACGTCGTCGACCGCTCCACTGTGCTTACTGCTCTCGGGGTCCCACCAGAGCGCCTTCTGCCTGCCCCCAACCTCATCGACCTGCCCGGACGCGTCATTGCGACTCCGCAGACTCGTGCGATCGTCGATGACATCGTGCGGCTCGCCCCGCGGCCTGTCATTGTCCACGCGGCCGGCGGTGTCGGGAAATCTGTACTTACCACGCAGATTGAACGGAACTTGCCGGCGGGCTCCATCACTCTCGTCTACGACTGCTTCGGGAACGGGAGTTACCGTCGCTCCAGCTCGCCCCGCCACCAGCATCAACAAGGCTTGGTCCAGCTGGCTAATGAGCTTGCTGCGCATGCCCTTTGCGATCCGTTGATTCCGGCTGGTACGGCCCAGCCGACCGATTACGCGAAGGCATTCGTGGTGAGAGTCCGGGGCGCGGCAGAAGCCATCGCGGCCTCCACCCCGAGAGCGCTCTTGGTTCTCGTAGTGGACGCGGCCGACAATGCGGCTCTCATCGCGAGAGATGGTGGTGAGCGCGCCTTCGTCGCAGACCTGTTGCGGGAGGCACTACCGGACAACGTGCGACTCGTCATGCTGTGCCGCACCGAACGCGTCGATCTGCTGGAACCGCCGCCTGGTGTCCACAGAATCGAGCTCGCGGGATTCGGCGTCGCCGAATCCAGGCAGCATTTGGCGTCGGTGTTCGGAGTGGTCACGGAGGCACAGGCGGCCGAGTTCCACCGTCGTACCGGCGGCAACCCCCGGGTCCAGGCGTTCGTTCTCAGCACGACGTCGGACCTCGAGTCCTGTCTCGCCTCTCTCGGGGAGGCGAGACATCCCGACGTCTCCTTGCTCGACGAACTCCTGCAGGGCTTGGTGGACCAGTGTAAGGACGCCAACCATCATCTGAGTGCGGAGATCGACCGACTGTGCGAGGCCATGGCCGCACTCCGGCCGAGGATCCCCGTAGGCGTTCTGGCCGAGCTGTGCGGCGTGCCGGCCTCGGTCATCCACAGCTTCGCAGCGGATCTCCGCCGCCCTCTGCTCGTCGATGGTGACGCCCTGCAGTTCCGTGACGAACCGACCGAGACTTGGTTTCGAACGAGGTATCGTCCGACCGGCCAGTCCCTGATTGACTTCATTGACCGCCTGACGCCGCTCGCCGCAGGCGAACCGTATGTGGCAGCTTCTTTGCCGCAACTGCTGTGGGAGGCCGGTCAGGTCGACACCCTGGTTGAGCTGGCGATGACCGACGGCGCCCTCCCCGAGGGGGACGATCTGGAACAACGGGAGATCGCTCAGCAGCGGGCTCAGTTCGCCCTCAAGGCCACGCTACGCGTGGGCAAGGAATGGGAGGCGGCCCGGCTTGCAATCAAGGCTGGAAGCCTGGCCGCCGGGCACTCTCGTCGGCTTCATCTGCTGAGGAGCAATACCGATCTGGCGGGCGCGTTCCTGGACGCCAGCACGGTCGAAGACATAGTGGCGAACCGCAGCCTTGCCGCGGACTGGCCAGGTTCCAACCTTCACTTCGAAGGCGCCTTGCTCTCGTTCGCCGCAGGCCAGACCGACTTCGCCCGCAGTCGACTGCGCAGCGCGGCGGAATGGCTCAAGGCATGGGTGCGGCGGCCTGACGACGACGATCCGCACCGACACCACGTCACCGCGGCGGACATTGCTGAAGTCGCCTTCGGGCTACTCAACACCGACGGTGTGGAGGCGTGCGCCGAGTACTTGGCCCGATGGCGCCCCAATCGAGTTGGCTTCGAAGCTGGAGCGATCATCACTACCCGGTTAGCCGACTCGGGCCGTACCGAGGAACTGGAGGCCCTCGGCCACGCGGCCACGCGCTTGAAGTACCTCCAGTTCGCCGTCGCCTATGCCGCCTGGCAGGCCAACCTCGTGTGCCAGGCACCGCTTGCGCGGCGCCTGGTGAGAATGCTGAAGCGCCAACGCAGACCCGTCTCCTTTCGCCGACATCCGGGTGTCCCGGAGGAGAACAAGGCACTTCCGGCGGTCGGTTGGATCATCGCCATGGGGCTGCGCCACGGCGTGCTGTCGGACGCGGAGGCCGAACGGATCCTGCGTCTCAATCTCCCTGACGACCTGGGCCGGGGTGCCGGAAGCCGCTACGGCCTTAACACCGACACACTTGCCCTCCTGTGCGGCTTCGCACTGCTTTCGAAGATCCGGAGGCAGCCCTTTGACGCAGACATGCTTGCGGGCGACGACGTCCTGGAAGCGCGGCAACATCCTCATACGTACTCGCGCACACTGAACGACCACGAGCAGAGCGTCGTGCCCCTCGGTGCCTGGGCGAGCCTCTGGACCGACTGCCTAGTCGGAGCCTCCGGCGACACAGAAGTCCCGTTCCGGGATCTCGTGGCCTCCATGCCGGGACAGCATGGTGGACATGAGGTGCCGTACTTCCTCTATCGAGGAGTCGCACGACTCGGTGTCCGGATTCTCGCCTTCGGCTCGTCCGACGTGACGCGTCAGCTCCTGCTCGACTGGTACCGGGCCACGCAGAGGAACATTGCAGACGAAGTCCTGATTGACGCCGTCCGCGCAGCGGCCCCCGTCGATGAATTGCAGCACATCGCTGTCGAACTCGCGGAGTCCGTCGCTGCGTCGCTCGACACCACACAGGACAGTGCTGAGTACAAGGCGGAGCAGATGGTGAAACTCGCTCGCGCAGTCCAGCGATTTGACATACGCGAGGCTCACGCCTACTTCACCAGGGCGATCGATCTGACCGACCGCGTGGGCGACGACGTACATGTGCTGTGGGGGAGCGTCCTCACCGTCGCTCGCCGAGCCTCCGAGGGCAATCACGACGACGATCGCCGCGCATATCGCGTTGCACAGCTTGCCGAGAGCATTCAGCCCTATCTCGGGGACGGAATGGATCACGCCGCGGTCCTGAGCGTCATGGGCCGCTTGAACCCGACGACCGCGACAGTCGTCGCCTCCCGTTGGCGTGACCGTCGGTTGTGTTCTGAGGGTCCGTTCATTCAGGCACTTCTCGACGAGGAAGCGGGCCCGCTTGCTCCCTCCGCGGTCACTGCTCTGGCGACGGTGCCGTTCGACGAGTACCGAGTCGGCGCCCTCCAGCTCGTTGAACGAGCCCTTCGCGAGGCTCCCGACGACGGCGAACGCATCGCCGGGATTCTGGGAGAGTTCCTGCGGGCACGTCGTTTCAGCAGCGAGTCCTTCGAACGCCTTGACCACGCCACCAGCGAATTGGGCATCGACCTCTCCGGCACGTTGTTCGCCGTCCGGTCCCGCAACATCGCGTTCTCAGCGTCGTCCGGCTACAGCTCTCCCCGGTGGACGCGGGGTGACGAGGACGAAGGGCGGATGGCGCGTACGCGACAGTTGGAGGCTGCCCTAGCAGCGTGTGATCTCTCCACCCCGGAGGGCTGGGAGAAGGCTCGCCAACTGGTTCGCGGATCGGGCCACTTGCTGCGTATGGAGCAGGTCATCGACCACGCGGTCAGGGTCCCCCTGCGCAAACTCGACGACATGCTCATCGCATTCCAGTCCAACCCCCACCTCAGCACCTTCGACTACACACATCTGGTCCAGAGGCTGGAAGAGCTGCCCTTGCTGCCCCTGGCCGCCCGCCAGCAACTACGTCACCTCGCTGACACGGTCACCACGCGGTTCAGCCGGGAACTGACCACAAAGGGCTACGAGCCGATCAAACTACAAGGGCTCGCCGGTCTGGCCGGCACACCTGATGCGGATCTGCTCGGAACGGCACTCCGGGAACTCGGATCGCAGCCTGCTGCGTTCCTCCCCGAGGAGTGCTACTACCTGGCGGCCCGGCTCGCTCCACGGCTCACCGGCGTACAGGCGCAGGTCGTCCTGGACGACTGCGGGACCATGCTGGCGGGCCTCGCCCCCGAGGATTCGGCCGAGGGGATGTTCGCCGATCTTCCCGCCAAACCAGCAGCGGCTGCAGAATGCTTCGCAGGCTATCTATGGGCGGTTCTCGGTGACCCCGAGCACGGCGCTAGATGGCGGGCGGCGCACTGCGTCCGACTCCTCGCCGAACTCGGTTGCAAAGAAGAACTCGACGCGCTGCAGCGCTTCGCGCTGGGCACTCTTGACGTCACCCCGTTCCACGATGCCCGTCTGCCTTTCTACGACCGACACGCCCTCCAATGGCTGCTCTTCGCCCTTGCACGCGCCGCTCAGAACACGGCAACGCATCAAGGACTGATCGAATTCGAGCCGTTGCTGCGTAAGGTCGTCTTCGATGATGAACCGCATGTCGTGATGCAGGAAAGCGCGAAAGCGATCTGCCTCGCCCTGGCCTCTTCCGGCTACGGAAGTCTGACAGCAGACGAACTCGACATCGTGCGCAGCATCAACAGACCGAGATATGTTGTCAGCCAGTCATGGGCTGAATGCAGGGCAAGGGAACCGAGTGACGCGGATGAGGGATCCCTCGCACTTGAGCCGAGCGGTTTCCGGTTCGACTGGGACTTCAAAGACCGCTGGTGCAAACCGCTAGGGGAGGCTTTCGGGATCTCAGAGGAGACGGTCCTGCGACTCGTCGGGCACACCATCACGGCCACCTGGCAGCTCGCCTGTCGTGGCGTACATGAGGACGACCCGCGCTACGCGCTCAAGTTGTACAGGGAAGGAAGCACCTTCGCCCACCATACGACCTGGCCGGACGCCGACGATCTAGACTTTTATCTCTCCACCCACGCCGTGTGGACTGTCGCCGGGGAACTGCTGAAGACGCATCCCGTGTACCAGGACAGCGAGGCGGACACAGACCTGTTCACCGACTGGCTCGGTGACTTCCTACTCACGCGCGAAGACGGCAGATGGCTTGCCGACCGGCGAGACCCCTCGCCCCAAAGCGTCTTCCAGGGACCATACGACTCACCAAGACCCGACTGGATCTGGCGGTTGAACAGCCAGCACTTCAGTGAGCGTCTCCTGGCGAGCGACGGGTGGGTCACGGTCTGGGAGAGCTCCGACGACACGAGCTATGAGGCCGCGCAACAAGTCCTGATCCGCAGCGCTCTGGTCACTCCCGAAAAGGCCAGGGCGCTCGCGCTCGCCCTGCAGACCGCCCCTTCGTACATGGCATACCGCATCCCGGACGCCGACGACAGTGAGTACCAGTTCGATACCCAAGGCTTCCAACTGACGGGATGGATTGCCGTCCCGGACGGCCGCGAAGGCCAGGACAACAGAGACCCGCTAGCCGGCGGGGTCCGGTACCCGCCGTACCGGCCCGTTGAGGAATTCATCGGTCTGCTTGGGCTGGAACCGGACGCAGACATGCGCGAATGGACCCGTGCCGACGGCCTCGCCCTCCGCAGCACTGTCTGGGACGACACAGCCGCGACCAGCTCGGACCGAGTAACAGGAACTGAGGGACAGCGGCTGGAAATCCGGCGCGATGCCCTCCAGCAAATCCTTTCCCTGACCGGACGCAGCATGATCGTTGAAGTGATGATCGACCGCACTCATAAAGACCACAATGAGCCCTACTCGGTGAGGTACGACCCAGACGATGACGAATCCCTCCCCCCACGCGAAAGGTCCTACAAGATTTACCTCTTCGATGACTCCGGAAGATGCGGAGAGCTTTGAGCGCACCCTCGAACTGGGCAAAGAGATCGCAGCTAGCCTCCCGGACCACGATGTACTGGGCCGATGGATGGCCCACCACATCGGCGACTTGATCATCCGCGCCGAGACAGCCTCTGAGGCGGAAGCTGACGACGTACGGCGTGAAACGGCGACCGCTGTGCTCGCGCTTTGGAACCACCGGGCGGCACTCCCCATCTCCAGACCGCCGCTCGACACGTTCGAGCCCGTCTTCACCGCTCTGGAACGGCTGAGCGAGCCTCAAGATCCGTGGGACTTCTACCGGATGTTCCAGCGGGGGAGTGAACCCAGCGAGGACGACATGGCAGCAGCGCCGCTGCTTCGGATCGCATTGAACCTTGAGGAGATCGTCCGCCGCGTCGTACGTACGATCGTCACAGTCGCTGCACGGGAAGCCGCCGACAGTGAGGCGAAGTGGCTGAGGCTCTCTGACCATGTCGAAGACGACGAGCAGCGAGCCGCGCGGGATGCGATCCTCGAGTTGGCACGGACCCTCGAAACGTACGCCGGTGATGCTGACGGTCAACCAGCAGCGGGGGATACCGGGCTCTCGAAGTTGATCAATGACCTCCTGCGTGCCGAGGCTCAGCTCGCAGAAGCCCGGGGAGCACTTGAGGACCGTCTGCCCGGGAATCGGTCAGAGAGCGAGTCCGGTGGTCCTGTGTGAGGGCGGGGGAGATCTGTTGCTGCTGATTGACCTCGGCAGTTCATGACGGCCTCGTGCAATTGGCGGACTGTTTCGGCGTGTTGTGCTGAGGGGGCAGCGCGAGCATGCCTCCTCGATCGGTGGGGTGCCGTCGTCGCCTTCCTGAACGTCTCGGCGCCAACGATCATGTCCAGGTTTCGGGAGCATTCAGCTGGATGCCCAGACATGGGTCAAGCTTGTTGGCGTGCAGGCCGGTTGGAGAGCACTTCCACAACAACCTCGCCTTGATCGCCCTGCCCCGTCCCCGGACTGAGGTCGAATTGATCCTTGACGGACTTGGTTACTGAGGTTTTCGGGTTCATGTCGGGTGTGGGGTGAGGGTCAAGCCGGTCCCGGCGAGGCAGCCGTCGATGAGTTCGGGGTGGGCGCTGGATATGGCTCAGGCTCCGGCGAAGAGTGCGCTCTAGCTGGTCGGGGTCGGTGAAGGCGGTGTTGGCCAGCGGCCCGCGCCGCAGGAGTGACCAGATGCCCTCCACCGGATTGAGGTCCGGTGCATAACTGGGCAGTTGGACGAGGGTTAACCAGTCGTGATCGGCGGCGTACTGCCGCATCCCGGCAGCCAGATGAGTGTTCAAATTGTCCCAGATAAGAACAATCGGGGTGCCGAGCTGTAGATGAGCACGAACCGCAAGGTCACGGTAGTCGGTCCAGGCAAAGCTCTTGCGCGCGCCCTTGAACGGCATGTGGAACCGCGGACGGTAGATAAGCCGCGACGGTTCGCCGGGCCGGTAACAGCACATCGCCGCGATGGAAATACGCCGCCGGGACCGGCCGCGGACCCTGACGACGGGCGTGCGCCCGCGCCGTCCCCAAGTGCGAGCCCGCGGCGGCGTCATCGCGAACCCGGCTTCGTCCTCGAAGACGATGTGGGCCCCGAGCGCCGCCGCGGTGCTTCCACCTGCGGCCACACGTCCTTCTTCCACAACTGCACGCGCGCTCATCGCGCTCCAGAGCTCGGCGGGCCGGACACTGCCAGGACCACCCATGCCGGTGCAGCAGCCGCCACACCCCCG
>NZ_BMMS01000027.1 GCF_014646055.1 Wenjunlia tyrosinilytica | reverse complement strand
ATTGTTCACAGCCGAACCACGAACCACCGCACGAATCGAATCACCATCACGCAACGCATCCGACAACCGCTTCAACACCACGATGCCCATGCCGCTTCCGCCAACGGTTCCGCGCGCCTCCGCGTCGAAAGCCCGGCAGTAGCCGTCCGGGGAGAAAATGCTCCCCTCCTGGTACAGGTAGCCGCCGTTCTGCAGCACGTTGATGTTGGCGCCGCCGGCCAGGGCCATGTCGCACTCGAAGTCGAGCAGGCTCTTGCACGCCTGGTGGACCGACACCAACGAGGTGGAGCACGCGGTCGCGATGGTCATGCTGGGCCCGGTCAGGTTGAGCCGGTGGGAGATCTGGGTGGCTGCGTAGTCCTTGTCGTTGAGCAGCGAAATCTGCCGCGCGAAGGAGGCCACCAGATCGGTCCGCGGCAGCAATTGGTGCAGGAAGTAGCCGCTGCGACCGATTCCCATGAACACGCCGGTCGCCGACTCGATGCGGGCGGGGTCGTAGCCAGCATCCTCGAGTGCCTCGACCGCCACCTGCAGCAGGAGGCGCTGCTGCGGGTCCATCAGCTCCGCCTCGCGGTCGGTGAAGCCGAAGTAGTCGGCGTCGAACTGGTCGATCCGCTCGAGAATCCCACCGGCGCGGACCAGGTCGGGATTCTCCAGAGCCGTCGGATCGCCGTGCGCGGCAATCACGTCGTCGTCGCTGATACGGGAGATGGAATCCGTCCCTCGCACGAGATTCCGCCAGAATTCCTCGGCGTTCTCGGCTCCGGGCACACGCAGGGCCAGTCCGACGACGGCGATGTGTTCCGCGCTCACAACGGCATCCTTTTCGCGCAGGGAAGTATCGGATATCCAGGGGACGTTACCGGCAGCGACTGAAGCCCTCGTGAACTCGGGCTGCGAGATGATGAAGTGAGGCTGCGAAGGATTTCGGAATTCAACGGTCAGTCACGCGCCCGGGCCGCCGCCAGAGCGGAGGCGATGATCTGCCGGACCAGCGGCCGGAGATTGGCGCGCAGGTAGAAGTGGCCTCCCCTGTAGAGGTGCAAACCCAGAAACCGGTCGGCGTCGCCGTCCCAGTTCCCGAGCCCGTTCAGCGGAACGACCGGGTCGTCCTCGGCACCGAAGACAGAGGTCGGGACCGTCAGCCGTGGCGCGTCGAGGTACGGACTCCAGGTGTCGACCACCGCGAAGTCGGTGCGCAGCAGCGGTTCGAAGACGGCCCACAGCTCGTCGTCGTCCAGGATCTCCGGTGGAGTGCCACCAGCAGTCCGGAGCCAGCCATCCCTCCGCGTCGGCGAGGAGGTGGCGGCCCCAGCCTGCGGACGTCCTGTGAGTGCTCGGGGCGCCGAAGGCCGACAGCCCCGGCCAGACCGGCAGCGGTCGGCTCGATCCGGCCAGCCGCTGGGTCAGTTCACAGGCGACCAGGGCGCCCATACTGTGGCCGAAGAAGGTGAACGGGCGGTCCAGCCGGGGAGCGAGCTCGGCGAGGAAGTAGTCGACCAGGCCCTCGCAACGGTCGATCAGCGGAACGTCGTAGAGCTCACCGCGCCCCGGGACGTTAAGCGTGCAAATCTCCAAGTCGGCCGGGAACTCCTCCTCCCAGCCCTGGAAAAGGTGGCGCGAACCCCCGGCATGGTGGAACAGAAAGAGCCGGAAGGGGGCCGCGGGCAGCGGCCGCGGGCGGAACAATGCTCCCGGCCGCCTGACGGGTCCGACATCGAGCCGTGTCACTGCATCATTCCTTCAGACCAGTACTTTGGCGGGCGGACCGACAGCCAGCGACTCAAGCTCCGAGCAGAGGCGGTCGAGCTCCTCCTGCGAGTTGTAGTAGTGCACTGAGACGCGCAGCAGGCTGTCGAGCCGCCGTGCCTGCATGTCGACGCATGCGGCGTTGGGCAGGCAAACCCACGTGTTGATTCCGGCACGCCCCAGGGCCGCTCGGACCCGGTCCGGCCGCAGGCCCTCAAAGGTCAGGGCGACGGTGCCGCAGCGCTCTCGGCCGCGGTCCTCCACGGTGACCCCAGGGATGCCAGCGACGTTCCTGCGCAGTCCCTCGGCGAGCTGCCGTACTCGCTGCCAGGTCCGGTCCACGCCCCACCCGAGGGCATAGTCGACCGCGACGCCGAGCCCGATGCGCGAGGCGCAGTTGGACTCCCAAGTCTCGAAGCGGCGGGCGCCGGGCGCGAGGCGGTACGTGCCCGACGACCACTCGACGCCGTCCAGCCCGAGGATCGGCGGGGTCAGCTCGTGTGCCAGCTCCTGCCGGACGTACAGGAACCCGGTGCCGCGTGGACCACGGAGGAATTTTCGGCCGCACCCCACGAGGAGGTCGCAGTCAAGTTCTCGCACGTTCACCGGCATCTGGCCGACGGACTGGCAGGCGTCCACCAGGCTGAGCACCCCGTGGGCGCGGGCCAGCCGGCCGATCCGCGCGACCGGGTTCACCAGGCCGTCGTGCATGGGTACGTGGGTGACGGCGATCAGCCGTACCCGTTCGTCGAGCTGGTTGTGCAGCTCGTCGACGTCCACCATGCCGGTGTTGTCCACCGGGAGGGTCTCCAGCAAGGCCCCGACGCGCTGGGTAAGGTGGAGCAGCGAGACGTGGTTGCCGCCGTACTCAACCGGTGACGCCAGCACCCGGTCCCCGGCCATGAGGGGGATGCTGGCCAGAGCCATCCCCCAGGCGCGGCTGGCGCTGTCGAGGATCGCCACCTCCTCGGTGCGGCAGTTGAGGAGCTCGGCGATCCCGCCGTGCGCCCGGTCGATGGCCGACTGGGCGCGCTCGGCGGCCTCGTAAGCGCCAACCAGGGCTTCCGTCCGCAGATGGTCCGTCACGGCGTCGACCACCACCTGCGGTGCGAGGCTCGCGCCAGCGTTGTTCAGGTGCACGACGTGGTGCACGCCCGGTGTCTCCACGCGGGCTCGCGCGAGGTCGAAGTCGCTGTCGAGCACGGCTACCGCCCGCCCTGCGCAGCGCGGCGTCTCGCCAGCCGGTCCTGGACCCCCGTGAAGGCCGGCTGGCTCTCAGTGCCGGCGATGCTCTCGGCCAGCGAGGAGATCGTCGGGTTCTTGAACAGGTCGGTGAGCACCAAGCGGTCCGGGTAGCGCTGCCGCAGTCGGCCGAACACTCGCACTAGCAGCATCGAGTCGCCACCCACGTCGAAGAACCGTTCGTCCACCCCGGGGTTCGGGATGCCGAGGATCTCGGCCCAGACCGCCGCGATGGTCCGCTCGACCTCGGTGCTGGGCTCGCGGTGGGTGCGCTGCCCCTGAACCACGTCGGGCGCAGGGAGGGCCTGAAGGTCCGCCTTGCCGTTGGGCATGAGCGGCAGCGCGCTGAGCTCCACGAGCGCCGCGGGGACCATGTGTTCGGGGAGCCTCTCGCGCAGCGCCCGCGTTACGTCTGCCCGCTCGACGACGTGCCCGTCCGCGCTGATGACGTAGGCCACCAGGCGCTTGGTGCCCGGCTCGTCCTCGCGGACGACCGCTACCGCGTCGCGGATGCCGGTGAGCTTCCGAAGCTCGGACTCGACCTCCCCGAGTTCGATCCGGAACCCGCGGAGCTTCACCTGGCGGTCGTTCCGGCCAAGGTACTCGAGCCGGCCGTCCGGGAGCCACCGTGCCAGGTCCCCAGTGCGGTACAGGCGGGCGCCGGGGCGGCCGCCGAACGGGTCAGGAAGATAGCGCTCGGCCGTGAGCGACGGACGCTCGTGGTAGCCCTGGGTCACGCCCTCGCCGCCGGCGTACAGCTCGCCGACGATGCCGCACGGGACGGGGACGCCGTTGGCGTCTAGGACGTAGATCTGGGCGTTGGGGGTCGGCCGACCGATGAGGGGTTTCGCACCGTCACGCGGGACGAGGCTCACGGTCGAGTACACGGTGTGCTCGGTCGAGCCGTAGAGGTTGTACACATCACGGACGCCCGGCTGGGCGTAGAGCTGGTCGACGAGGTCACGCGGCAGCGGCTCTCCGGCGAGGTTCACCACGCGCACACTGGCCGGCAGGTCGCCGAGCCCGAGCAGTGTGTCTACCGCGGACGGGACGGTACTCACAAGCGTCACCCGGTCGCGGGCGGGCAGCGTCGGCAGGTCGAGCACGTTGTCGGCGAGGATCACCGTGCCGCCGACGGTGAGCGGCAGGAAGATCTCGCAGACGGACGGATCGAAGCAGATCGACGTCGAGGCGAGCGTCCCCCCGAGATCCTCGCGGGAGAAGAACTCGCGGGACCAGGTGAGGAACCCGGTGACGTTGCGGTGGGTGAACCGCACCCCCTTAGGTCGACCCGTCGAACCCGAGGTGTAGATGACGATGGCCACCGACTCCTCGTGGACCTCCGCGGAGGCAGGGCCAGCGTCCTCGGCGTCGTCCGCCTCGCTGTCCGAACGGTCAATCAGCAGCGTGTTCGACGACGAGCCAGCCAGCGCGCCATGGGTCGACTGCTGTGCCAGCACCGCCGCCGGCGCCGCGTCGCCGAGGATCTGGTCCAGCCTGGACGGCGGATACGCGGGATCAAGCGGGAGGTAGGCCGCGCCAGCCTTCCACGCCGCGAGCAGGGCCACAGGGAGCTCGGCGTCCCGTTCGAGACAAACGCCGACCAGCGCTCCCGGGGTGACCCCCGCGCCGCGCAGCCGTCGGGCGAGCCGATCGGCCCGGGCGTTCAGCTCGGCGTAGGTCAGCTCGGTCCGCCCTGCGACGAGGGCGACGGAACCGGGCGTGCTCGCCGCCTGGGCCTCGAAGAGCCGGTGCGCCGGCAGGTCAGGTATCTCGACCCTGGCCGCATTGAAGTCGCCGAGCAGTCGTCCGAGTTCTTCGGGCCCCGCGATCGGCAGGTCGCGGATCCGGCCCGGAGCCCCGGTCAGCGCCTGGAGGATCACCGCGTAGTGGTCAAGCATGCCCTCGATCGCAGCCTCGTCAAACCGACTTTCGTCGAAGGCGAGTTGGATCGACAGCTGGTCACCGGGGGCGACCGTGAGCGTGAGCGGGAAGCTGGTCTGCTCGGACATCCGGATCGCCTCGACCCGGATCGGCCCGCCGACGGCCTCGAGCACCTCCCCGATCGGGAAGTTCTCGAAGGCGAGGAGCGACTCGAACAGCGGGACATCGCCTCGGACGCCGGTCCAACGACGGATCTGGGCGAGAGAGACATAGCCGTACTCCTCACGCTCGACCTGGGCCGCCTGCAGCTGCCGCAGCCAGTCGATCGCCATCGCGTCATCGTCGACCTCGATGCGGACCGGGAGTGTGTTAACGAAGCAGCCGATCATCTTCTCCACGCCGCCGATCACCGGCGGCCGGCCCGAAGCCGCCACGCCCAGCATGACATCCCGTTCGTCCCCATAGCGGCGGAGCAGGATCGCCCATGCACCTTGGACGAAGGTGCCGGGGGTCAACCGCTCGCGCCGGGCCGCGGCGGAGACGGCCCGCGTGCTCTCCGGTGAGAGCAGCACGCGCCGCCTGTCGATGCGGCCGGGCGCCAGGTAGCCGGTTTGCGGCGACCGGTCGACCCCGAGAAGCGTCGGCCCCTGGACGCCTGCGAGCGACCGCCGCCAGAACTCCTCGGCCCGGTCGACGTTCTGGGCCCGGGACCAGGCGATGTACTCGCGGTACTGCGGGACCGGGCCGAACGTGAACGGGGTGCCGACGGTCCGGTCACGGTAGTCCTGGAGGACCTCGGCTGCGACGTTGGCCATCGACCAGCCGTCGGAGATCGCGTGGTGGCGGGTCCAGCAGAACCGGTGCCGGTGGTCCGCGAGCCGGGCCAGGAAACATCGCATCAGCGGAGCCTGGGCGGGGTCGAAGTCCCTGGTGCGGTCGTCCGCGAACCAGGCGTCGAAGCGCGCGTCCTGCTCCGGGGCCGACAGCGCCGACCAGTCCTCCTCTGTCCACGGGAGCTCCACGCTGCGCCGTACCACTTGGAGCGGCTGGCTCTGGTCGAGGCGTGCGAACAGCGTCCGGTGTACGGCGTGCCGCGCGGTCAGCTCGTTCCAGGCCGCCCGGAAGGCCTTCAGGTCAAGCGGACCGCAGATGTCGAACGACAGCTGGACGATGTACACACCGCTGTTGGGCGCGAGCTGCGACTTGAGCAGCATAGCGTGCTGGAGCTGTGACAGAGGGTAGATGGCCTCGATGTCGGTCTTCTCGTTCATATGGGTCGATCGTTCCTAGCTCTCAAGTTCCGTGAGGAGCTCTTCGAGCTCCCCCTGCGTGAGATCGATGTCCGGGAAGTCGGACGGCACGAACCGGACGCCCCCGGTGAGGCACTCGCCAAGCAGCTCGCGCGTCGCGGCGGTAAATCGGGCCACGAGCGCCTCGACGGTCGTCGGATCGTGCACCGCCTGGCTGTACGCGAAGTCGACGCGGAGTCGGCCGTCCACCACGATCCCATTGACGTTGACGAGATGCCGACGCCGCTGCGCGGGGCCGTGCGGCGCACCGACCGGATCACCGGACAGCTGGAATATCGAGTCAGGCAGCAGCGAGGCGTCGGCTTGGCCCAGGTAGTTGAAGACGAGCTCCGCACGGCGTCCGTCCCTCAGGCGCGCCCGTACCGACTCGTCTGGCGAGAGGTGGCGCAGCAAGCCGAAGCCCACCCCGCTGCGCGGGACGGCGCGGATCTGTTCCCGGACGGCCCGCAGGCTGTCCTCCCCCGGTACGGCCAGAGTGATCCGGAGCGGATAGATCGCGCTGAACCACCCGACGGTGCGGGACACATCGATGTCGTCGAAGAGTTCTTCCCGGCCGTGACCCTCCACGTCGACGAGCAGCGAGCGCGAGCCGGTCCATGGCGCGCACGCGTCGGCCAGCGCGGTGAGCAGCAGCTCGGGTACTCCGATCCGGTGTCCTGCCGGAAGGTCCCGGACGAGCGCGATGGTCTCATCGGCGGTGAACTCCGCGCGGACCCTCCGAACGGTTCCCTCGGTGTTTTCCCCGGCGCGGTCGCGTGGCAGCGCGGCTGTCGGCGGCTCGATCTGATCGGCCCAGTAGTCGAGTTCCGCACGGGTCCGCGCCGAGTCGGCGTCGGCGGTGAGCCGGCAGACCCACTCCTGGTACGAGGTCGTCTTGAGCGGCAGCCGGGCACCGCGGCCCTGACGCTCTGCCTCGTAGGCGGTCTGGAGGTCCTCCATGAGAATGCGCCAGGAGATACCGTCGACGACCGTGTGGTGGGCCACCACGAACAGCTGGTCCGCGCGCTGCGCGCCGAAGTCGAGGTAGACCATGCGCAACATTGGGCCGTCCACGAGATCCAGGGCGCCGTGGGCGTCCCGCTGCATCGTGGCGACGGCCTCGGGCCAGGCCGCGGGCGGCAGGTCCGTCAGGTCGAGGCAGTCGACGGGGTCGGGGACGGGCTCGGGGGCGCCGGTCCACTGCCGCCAACCGTCGGCGCCATGGACGAACCGATTGCGCAAGCTGTCGTGGTGCCGCAGTAGGGCGTCGCGAGCGCAGGCGAGCGACCCGAGGTCCAGCCGCCCGCTGGTGACGTCCACCAGGATGGCCTGGTTGTAGTGGTGAGGGTCAGCGAGCTCCTGCTCGAAGAACCAGTGCTGGATGGGTGCCAGACCGCCCTCGCCGAGGACCAGGTCCTGCTCGGCGTGGGTCGTGGTGCCCTCCCGGGCCACCGCCGCGAGTTCGGTGAGCGTCTGGTGCCGGAACAGGTCGCGCGCCGAGATCGTCAGCCCGACGTGCCTGGCCCGCGCGACCAGCTGGATCGCGATGATGGAGTCGCCGCCGAGCTCGAAGAAGTTGTCGTGCGCGCCGATCGTCGGCTGCTTGAGAAGTTCGGCCCAGATCCTCGCGAGTTCGCGCTCGGTCGGGGTGCTCGGGGCGATCGCCTCACCGTTCGTCGGCTGGTCAGCGGCGACCCCCGGGAGCGCGCTACGGTCCACCTTGCCGCTCGGCAGCAGCGGCATCGATTCCAACTCGACGATACGAGCGGGCACCATGTGCCGAGGAAGCTGCTCCTCCAAGTGGCGGCGTAGGTCCGCGGCCTGGAACGGCCCGAACATGACGACGTGGGCGACGAGCCGCTTGCCACCTCGCCCGTCGTCGTCCGCAACAACGGCCCCGGCCTGCACGCCCGGGGCGCTGCCGAGCGCCGCCTCGATCTCGCCGAGTTCTACCCGGAACCCGTGGATCTTCACTTGGTGGTCCCGCCGGCCGATGAACTCGAGTTCACCGCCCGGGCGGTGGCGGACAATATCGCCGGTGCGGTACATCCTGGCCGCTGGGTCCGATGCGTAGGGGTCGGTGACGAAGCGCTCGGCGGTGAGCTCAGGCCGGTGCAGGTAGCCGACTGCCACACCGTCCCCGCCGATGCACAGTTCGCCAGGCACGCCGACCGGCACCGGTCGGCACCGCTCGTCGAGGACGTACGTCCGGGTGTTGCTAAGGGGACGTCCGATCGAGTTGTCCGCACCGGATACCAGGTGGCTGGTGGACCAGATCGTGGCCTCGGTCGGGCCGTAGACGTTGAGCACCCGGCCATCGACCGCGGCGGAGAGCTTCTCTGCCAGCAGATGCGGGAGCGCCTCACCACCGACGAGCAGCCAGTCGAGCCGCCGCAGGGCCGCCCGCGCGTCCACGTCGGCGGCGAGCAGCGCCGCCAGCGACGGGGTGCACTGGAGGTGCGAGACGGAGTGCTGCTCGATCAGTCCAGCGATGTCTACCCGAGGTTCCGCGGTCGTGCCCGCGGAGGTGATCCGGCGGAGCTCGTCCAGGTGCTCGAGGCTCGCCAGCACCTCGTCCTCGGCCACCCCGAAGTCCACGAGACAGGCGATCTCGTCCACGCCAGCGGCCTGCACCCGGTCGACCGTCGCGGCGCACCCTCGCGGCGTGCCGAAGAGGCCGCTGCTGCCGAAGTAGCGGTCATACGCGTGGTCGAGCAGCGCGTCGAGATCGCTCTGGTCAAGTCCTTCGACATCAAGCCCGCGATCACGGGCGACGGGCCGCACGAGGTCCGCCGACTGACGGAGGTAGTTCTTGAACGGCTCACGCACGGTCCGCCGCACGTATTCCTCGTCGTCCGAGACGAAGGTGTGCAGCATCAAGGTGACATGCCCGCGTCCGGGGCGCCCTGAGGCGCTCCAGGCGGCCCGGTAGACCTCGAGCGCACCGGCCATCTCCTCGACCGACTGGCCCAGCAGATGGGTGAGCACATTCGCGCCGACCGTTCCGGCACGGCGGAAGGTCTCCGGGTTGCCGGCCGCGGTGACCCATACCGACAGCTCGGGCTGCACCGGCCGCGGCAGCGTCCGGACCTCGATCTCCTCACCGGTGCCGGAGATCGCCCGGACCGCCTCTCCTCGCCAAAGGCTCCGCACCACCTCGAGGTCACGGAACATGACCTCCTTGCGATCGGCGAAGTTGTGCGGCGCAAGCGCGAAGTCGTGCGGCTGCCAGCCCGAGGCGATCGAAAGACCAACCCGTCCGTTGGACAGGTTGTCGATCACCGCCCAGTCCTCGGCGACCCGGATCGGGTTGTGGAGCGGGAGGACGAGACTGCCAGTGCGGATGCCGATTCGGGTGGTCGAGGCCGCAAGTGCCGCGGCGGTGATGCCCGGGTTCGGGTAGAGCCCCCCGAAGGCGCCGAAGTGCCGCTCCGGTGTCCACACGGCGGCGAAACCGTGCTCGTCGGCCCATTGAGCGCCCTCCAGCAGCAGTCGGTACTTGTCCGTTCCGCGCTCGCCAGCATCGCTCGCGAAGTAGAACAGGCTGAAGTCGACGGGCCGGGTGCCCGCTGGCCGCGGCGGCGCGCTGAGCACCAGTTCGTCGCCGACCAGCACCACCTTGAAGCCCCGGGTGAGCGTCCACAGCAGCTCAAGGACCGAGATGTCGAAGGTGTGGTGGGTCAGGGCGAGCCAGGTGCCCGGCGTCGGGTTGTCCAGTCGGCTGTCTATCGCGGCGAAGAAGGAGACCAGGTTCCGCTGGGCGACCATGACACCCTTGGGCCGGCCGGTTGATCCCGAGGTGTAGATGACGTACGCGAGGCTCTCCGGACCGGTCGTCCTCATCGCCGGCTCCACCTCCTCCGACGGACCCACCTCCGGGGCGACCACGTCGACCCCCGGCGGCAGCTCCGCCGCCCGGGCCGTCGGGGCGATCACCAGTCCGATCCGGGCGTCCTCAACCAAGACGGCGACCCGCGCGGTCGGCGCGGCCGGGTCGAGCGGGACATAGGCGCCGCCGGCCTTGAGCACGGCGAGCATGGCGACGACCAGCTCGATCGAGCGCTCCGTCCAGAGGCCGACCAGCACGTTCTCGGAGACCCCCTTCGCGCGAAGCCGGCAAGCCAGCCGGTTCGCCGCCCGGTCCAGCTCGCGGTAGGTGAGCGAGCGGTCACCGAAGACCAGAGCCGTGGCGTCGGGGCACGACCGGACCCGTTCCTCGAACGCGTCCGCCACCGGCAGCCCGTCGGCCTGCGCCCGGTGCTCGCTGTTCCACTCCGCAAGCACCAGCTCCCGCTCGGCCCCGGTCAGCAGGTCAAGCTCGGCGACGCGGCTCATCGGGTCGCGGACGATCGCGTCGAGCAGCCTGGTGAAGTGCCCGGCCATCCGCTCGATCGTGCCGCAGTCGAAGAGATCAGTGCGGTACTCGATGCGCCCGCGGACGCCGTCCTCGTCCTCGACGAGGTCGAGGGTCAGGTCGTACTTGGCGACGGTGCCAGGCAGGGCCAGCCGCTCGACCCTCAATCCGTCCATGGCGGCCCCGCCGGCCGGCGCGGGCTGGTAGACGAAAAGGGTCTGGAAAAGTGGCGTGTGCGCGGGGCTGCGGGCGGGGTTGAGAACCTCGACGAGGCGCTCGAACGGCAAGTCCTGGTGCGCCAGCGCGGCGATCACCACGTCCCGGACCCGGCCGAGCAAGTCGGAGAAGGTGGGGTCGTCGGACAGGTCAGTCCTGATCACGAGGGTGTTGAAGAAGCACCCGATGAGCCCCTCGGCCTCCGCACGCGTCCGGTTGGCGACGGGCGTACCGACCGCGATGTCGTGCTGCCCGGTGTACCGGGCGAGCAGCACGTTGAACGCTGTGAGCATCACCATGAACATCGTCGCCCGCTGCTCGACGGACAGTCCGCGCAGCGCGAGGACGGTCTCCGAGGGGACGGTGATCGCCAGCGTCGCCCCTTCGCCGCCCTGCAGCGAAGGCCGGGGCCGGTCTGTTGGCAGCTCCAACAGTGCTGGCAGGCCGTCGAGTTGCCGCGTCCAGTAGGTGAGCTGAGGGGCGATCTCCGGGCTGTCCAGCCAGCGGTTCTGCCACGCCGCGAAGTCGGCGTACTGGCTCGGCAGCGGCTTGAGCGGTGACTCTTGGCCGGCGCGGAAGTTCGTGTAGAGGCTCGCGATCTCCTGCCAGAGCACTGTGGTCGACCAGCCGTCGGACACGATGTGGTGGAGGCAGAGCAGCAAGACGTGCTCCTCCGCCGAGACCCGCAGGACCGCGGCCCGGAACAGCTCGTCCCGCTCCAGGTCGAACGGCCGGGATGCGTGCGCCTGCGCCCGTGCCGCCACGTCCGTCGCGCGGATATCCACCATCGGCACCTCGATCGGCGCCGCCTCCCTCACCACCTGCGCCGGGACACCGTCCACCTGGACGAAGTTGGTGCGCAGCGCCTCGTGCCGGGCCACCACCTCGCCTAGCGCTCGCACCAGCACGTCGATGTCCAGAGGCCCGCCGATGCGGATGGCGGCCGGGATATTGTAGGCGGTGTTCGCACCATCGACCTGGGAAAGCATCCAGATCCGGCGCTGCGCGTACGACAGCGGTAGAGGGCCGGTCCGGTCGACCGGCGTGATCGCGTCGCTGGCGCCGCCCACGCTCGCGGCCGCGCGCCCTGCCTCCACCTGCTCGGCCAGTGCGGCCACAGTGGGTGCCTCGAATAGCGCGCTCACCTGGAGCGCGACACCGGTCGCCGCCCTCACCCGGGCGACCGCCCGAGTGGCGTCCAGGGAGTTCCCGCCGAGCTCACGGAAGAAGTCGTCACGAGAACCGACCTTTCCGCAGCCGAGGATGTCCTCCCACACCTCCGCGAGCAGGGTCTCCGTCCCGGTCCGCGGCGCGACGTACGGGGCCGTGCGCGAGGCGGACGGATCCGGGGCCGGAAGCGCCGACCGGTCCAGCTTGCCGTTCGGTGTCAGCGGCAGTGCCTGGAGTGCGACGATCGCGCCGGGGACCATGTACTCCGGCAGCTGGCACCGGAGTTCCTCCGCCAGTTCGGGGCCCTGCACGAACGTGCCGCGGCGGGGCGCCACATATGCCACGAGGTGCATGCCCGCGCCGTCGTCCCGGGCGACCACGGCGGCATCGGCGAGCCGTTTGTCACGGCGGAGCACCGTCTCGATGTCGCCGAGCTCCACCCGGTTGCCGCGGATCTTCACCTGGTCGTCGGCGCGCCCGAGGAACACCACGGCGCCGTCGGGCCGCTGGCGCGCTAGGTCGCCGGTGCGGTACATGACCGACCCGGGCTCGACGGCGAACGGATCGGGCAGGAAGCGTTCCGCCGTCCGGCCCGGCTGCTCCCAGTAGCCCCGGGCGACGCCATCACCGGCGATGTACAGCTCACCCGGAGCGCCTTGCAGAACCGGCCGCAGCCGCGCGTCGAGGATCCACGCGCGGTAGTTCGGCAGCGGGGTGCCGATCGGGATGGGGCCCGAGAGCCGGTCGGCGACTGTCGAGACCAGCGCTCCGACCGCCGTCTCCGTCGGGCCATAGTGGTCGATCACCCGCAGGCCCGGCCGCAGCCTGCGGACTTGCTCGACCAGCGGCGCGGTCAGCTCCTCGCCGCCCAGCACCAGGCAGGACCGGGGCAGCAGGTCGGCCGCGTCCTGGGCCCCGAGCAGCGCTGCCAGGTGCGAGGGGACGATCTTCAGCAGGTCGACCGGCTGCTCTCGGAACCGACGCGCGAGCAGGTCGCTGGCCAGTACCTCCTCGGGTGCGGCGAGCAGCAGCGAGCGGCCGGTGCAGAGTGCGCCGAACACCGCGGTGTGGCCGAGGTCGGCCGCTGGCGTCGCCAGGCTGGCCAGCACTGCGTCCTCTCCGAGGCAGAACTCCGGTAGCACGCCTTCGACATAGCCGCAGATCGCGCGGTGCGGCATGGCCACGCCCTTCGGGCGGTCGGTCGAGCCGGAGGTGAAGATGACGTACGCGAGGTTCTCTGGGTGCACAGTCGCGGCCGCACGGGTGGCGGGCCAGGCGGCGAGCGCGGCGGCGTCGTCCAGGTCGAGCACCCGAACTCCCGCCGCCGCCACGAACCCGGTGAGACCGCGGTGTGTGATGGCCACCGCCGGGCGGACTTCGGCGAGCGTCTGCGCTATTCGCTCGGCCGGAAGTCCAGGATCGATCGGGACGAACGCGCCGCCGGCCTTGAGCACGGCGAGCAGTCCGACGACGTAGTCAACCGAGCGCTCCACCATCAGGGCCACCGGGACATCCGGGCCGACCCGGGCCGAGCGGAGGGCGTGCGCGAGCCGGTTCGCCCGTGCCTCGACCTCGCCGTAGGTCAGCCGCTGCCCACCGCAGACCACCGCGAGGCGCTCGGGCCGCTCGTCGGCGCACCGCTCGAAGCGGGCGTGGGCGAGTCGCAGGAGGGACCGTTCCACGAGGGGCCCGGTGCCCGCGCCGAGGACACGGGCGGTCTCGTCCTGGTCAGCCAGGGCGAGGTCACCGATCAATGCCCGGGGGGTCTCCGTGACGGAACGGAGGACGGAGCCGAACTGTCCAGCGAGTCTTGCCGCGTGACGTTCCGAGACGAGCCGGGTGTCGTGCAGGATTCGCAGGTCGAGCCAACCGTCGGGCGTGCAAGCGGCGTCGAGGTGGAGTGTTGCGCCCACGGGCGCCGTGGCCACCGACCGCAGGGCCAGCCGGAGCCGCCCCGCGCTTGCTTCTGCCGGCAGTTCGCAGAAGGAGTAACCGAACGGGGCCGTTCCCTCCGCCGCCGTGCCGTCGAAGGAGAACTGCGCGGTCGACGCCTCGCCCATCGCCCGGTCCAGCCGGGCCACCAGGGCTTCGAAGGACATCCCCGGTTCCATCGCACTGAGCACCGGGACCGGGCTTGCGAAGTTGCCGACCACCGCGTCGAGTTCGTCCAGACCTCGGGTGGTGGGGACGAACCCGGTCACCAGGCGCTCCGCCGCGGTGAGCCGCCACAGCAGCAGCTGCCAGGCGCCCAGGACTAGCGCTCCTAGCGAGCAGCCGAGTTCCGCTGCCACCCGCTCGGTGGCCTGGGCCCACGGCGGGTCTGACGGCACTTGGACCACGCCCACGCCGTCGGCCGTACCGCCCTCGAACGGCGTTGGGAGCACCCGCGCGGCGGCGAGCTCGTGCCGGTTCCAGGCCGCCATCCGGTTCCTCGCGTCGGCGGTCGCGGCCTGCTCGTGGAGCCACTCCGCCGCGTCGAGGTACTGGAGCGGCTCGTCGTCCTCCGCCGACCCGCCGAGTCGAGCCGCGAGCTCCTCGAAGACCGACACGAACGACCTGCGGTCGAGGAAGACGCCGGGCGCAGTCAGCACGAGCTCGGCGTGGTCCGTGCCCGACAGCAGCCGCGCCCGCATGGCACCACCGAGCGGGCGGGTACGGTCCTCGGCGGCCGCTTGTTCGACCGCGGCCGCAGCTGCCGCGGCGTCCCCTGGGAGGACGTCCTCGACCCACGCCAACTCTGTTTCCTCGTCTACCGTCTGGAGCGGGACGGCGATACCGGGGACCGTAGCGAGGCGGGCACGCAGCGACTCGTGGCGGCGCACGACGTCCCGCACGGCGCGGGCGACATCGTCGGCGGCCGACGGCCCTTCCAAGGAGATTCGGCACTGCGCCCACCCCTTGGGGACGTGCTGCCAGGTGTGGGCCTGCTGCGGGGAAAGACGGAAACCGGCGTCGTTCATCGTCAGTGGGTCTCCGCTTCCATCATGTCGCCGAGGGCCACGACGATCTTCCGCGGACCGACGAAGGGCAGCCGCGAATGCGCGACGAGCATGTTGTCGATGACCAGCACGTCGCCCTCCTGCCAGCGGAAGGTGATCGCCTCACGATCCATCAACTCCCGGACCTCGGCGACCACCTCGTCCTCGATGAGGGAGCCGTCACCCCAGTAGACGTTGCGCGGCATGCCCTGCTCGCCGTAGAGGGCGCCCAGGGACCGACGGGTGTCGGGGTCGAGACACGAGGCGTGATGGAGAGCCAGTTGGTTGAAGAACACCATCTCCCCGGTTCGCGGGTGCCGGACGACCGCGTCGGCGACCCGCCAGGTCCTCAGCGTCCCGTCCAGGGCCCACTCGAAACCGGTGCCCTCCTCGCGGCACTTACGCTCCACGAACGCGCGATCATCCGTCCCGTAGAACTGGGACCAGCTCACATCGACCGACTCGATGAAGTTGCGGACGTAACGCAGCCTCCTACGCCGGAACATCTCGATCAGCTCGGGCCGGAGGCCAGCGTAGACCTTCCGGCAGTCGACGACCGGGGTCTCCCCGCCGTCCTGCGGTGCGACGATGCAGGAGAACAGCTGCCGCATCGGCCAGCTGCTGAGGTGGGAACTCTCGTTGTGGAAGAGAATCGATCGGTCGCTGGGGTACGGAGTCGACTTGTAGACCTGTACCGAGTCGCCCTCCCTCGGCAGGTCCCCGTACTCCCGGTAGAGTGTCGCGCAGATCGCGTGCGCCACTTCCTCGAACTTCTCGACCGAGCCGCCGTGGAAGCCGCGAAACAGCAGCGCACCGTGCCGGTGCAATTGGGAATCGACGACCCCGCGGTGTGACCGCAGCCAGCCTGGCAGGTCGGCGCGCACGACGGCCGGCTCCACGACGAGCGGCGTATCGGGCAGTCCCGGCAGGAATCCGGTGGTGACTGGGTTGATCCCGGCGATCTCCACCGAGCGCCGCTTCGCGCTATGCAGCGACTGGAGCATCGACGTCTTCGCGCTCGCCTCGGCCATGTGACGCACTCTCTCCTCGTCATCGGTCGCCATCCGCAGTGATTCGATTCGGATGTCCGGCGCGGCCACCGCGCTCACCAGGAGCCGCCGGAGGTGTGCCGCCATGCGCTCGACGGTCGGCTCGTCGAAGAGCTCCGCGTTGTAGATGAAGGTGCCTTCGATCCCGTTCTCTTGCTCCTCCATGAACAGGGTCAGGTCGAACTTGGTGTGGAGCGCGTCAACTTCGAGCGTGTGCGCGGTGATCCCCGGCAGTTCCAGGGTGATGTTCAGCTTCTGCAGCAGGAAGAGAACCTGAAACACCGGTGTGACGGCCGTACTCCGATCCTGACGCAGCTCGTCCACGAGAGTCCGGAACGGCAGGTCCTGGTGTGCGTAGGCGTCCACTGCCGTGTCACGGACCCGGGCCAGGAGTTCACGGAACGTCGGGTTCCCGGACAGGTCGGTCCGCAGTGCCAGGTTGTTCACGAACATGCCGATCATCTGCTCGAAGACGGCGCGGGTCCTGTTGGCGCTCGTCGTTCCGACGATGATGTCGGTCCGCTCGGAGTAGCGGGCGAGCAAGACCTTGAACGCGGCGAGCAGCACCATGAAGAGGGTCGCCCCCTCGGCCCTGCCGAGCGCCACGAGGTCCGCCGAGACCTCAGGAGGGACCACGAACTTCCGGACCGCGTTGTGGATCCGTTGGATCTCGGGGCGCGGCCGATCGGTCGGCAGCTCCAGTAGCGACGGCGCTCCGGCGAGCTTGCGCCGCCAGAAGGCGAGTTGCCGGTCGAAGACCTCGCCCTCCAGCCAGCGGCGCTGCCACTGCGCGAAGTCCACGTACTGGTGATCCAGTCGTTCGAGCGGCGACGGTCCGCCGCGGACGAATGCCGAGTACAAGGTGACGAGTTCCTCCACCAGCACGCCGAGTGACCAGCCGTCGGACACGATGTGGTGGATGTTCACCAGAAGCACGTGGTCCTCGGGGCCGACCCGGAGCAGGGTCACCCGGATCAGCGGCCCGGACGTGAGATCGAACACCGTCCGCGCGTGCTCCTGGGCCAGGTCGCTGATCTGCTCCTCGCGCACGTCTCGCACGGGCAACTCGACGTTCAGCTCGTCGTGCACCCGCTGCCCCGGCAGTCCGTCCACGGCGTGGATGGTGGTGCGCAGCACCTCGTGCCGCTGGATGACCTGGCGCAGGGACCGCCGCAGCGCCCCGGTCTCCAACCTCCCGATCAGACGCACCGCGCCGGGGATGTTGTACGTCGCGCTCGGCCCGTGGAGCTCCTCGGCGAGCCACAGCGACTCCTGACCGAACGACAGCGGCATCAGATCGTGCCGCGGAACGCGCAGCAGGGGCGTGTCCGTGTGCTGGCCGCCCTGACCCGTCGCGCGCACCCGCTGAGCGAGCCTCGCGACCGTGGGAGCCTGGAGGACCGCCTTGACCGCGATGTCCACGCCGAAGCGCCGCCGCACCCGTGCCACCACCTGAACGGCCAGCAGCGAGTCGCCGCCGAGTTGGTAGAAGTCGTCATCGAGGCCGATCGCGTCCATTCCGAAGAGCTGCTGGAAGATCACCAGGAGCTCCCGCTCGACGTCCTCCGCCGGGTCGCCGCGGGTGCCACGGGCCTCGAGCCAGGCTCGCTGCCGGTCGGTGCCCGCCGCTCGTGCCGCCGCAGGGCTCTGTGCCGACACGTGGATCACACCCGAGCTGCCGATGGCGTCGTCCAGCTGGTTGAGCTCCTCGTCGCCGTTCCAGTGGATCGACCCCGACCGGCTGCCGGCACCGCCGGAAGCGGCGAACGCGTCAAGCAGTCCGGCCACGGTCGCGGCCCGTAGAGCATCCCCGCCGCCGGGAGCGGCGTCTAGCGAGACATACGTGACGCTCTCCACGCCCGTGTCAGCGGCAGCCGCCTCGACCGCCCGCGCCATCCGGCCGTGGGCAGCAGCCAGGGCCCGCAGGCTCGCCGGGGTCCAGTCCTGGCCCGGCTCCCCGCCCACCGTCTCCGGAGCGTGGACGACTCCGTCCAGCGCGCCGAAGCGCGTCCGGGCGGTCGCGACGGCCTCGGCCACCTGTACGGGGGAGGTCAGGTCCACCCGGACCAGCAGGACTTCCGCTCCGGCCGCCTCGAGATCGCGGACGGCCTGGATACGCGTGCGGTTGATCTGGAGGATCTCCTCGGCCCGGCGTGCCAGCTTTGCGGAACGGTCAGGGGTGTCGAATACCTCGGGCTGCTGGGCGAGGACCAGTCCGTAGTACGTGCTTTCCCGGGCCGCCCGATCACGTGGGAACGACACGGTGTCCGCGAACGGCAGTTCGCCGAGGACTCGGTCCCAGGTGTCCAGCGGTACCAGCGGCGACCCTGTCCTGACCTCATGGTCCTCGAACAGCCACCATCCCTCGGCCAGACCCCACAGCATCTCGACCCAGCGCAGCGAGGCCACCGCCTCGACGAGGCAGAGCAGTCCGCCGGGCGCGAGCAGCCCGCGCAGGTTCTCCGACGTCCGGTCGATCCGCCGGGTGGCGTGGACGACGTCAAAGCCGATCACTGCGTCGAACGAGTACGGTTCGAAGCCTTGGGCGACCGGGTCCTTCGTGATGTCCAAAATTTGGCAGCGCAGGTCGCCGAAGCCCAGGTCGGCCAGTTCCTCCCGCGCCCGGCGGACAAACGAGCCGCCGAGATCGGTGAACCGGTACTCCACCTCCCGCTCGCTCAGCATCGGGGCGATGAGCCGGGTCAACTGTCCATTTCCACCGCCGACTTCGAGGATTCGGAGGGGCCGCCCCGGTCGGCCCTCGGGCAGCCGGGCGAGCAGGCGGCCCAGCAGCCCCGCGTAGACGTCGAAGTTGCTCCCGTCCAACAGCCGGCGGAACGCTGCCTCCAGCGGCTTGGGGTCTCCCTCTGGGAAGAGCACCCCGATCGCGTCGATGTCGCCGCTGAGGGCCGCCGGGTAGTGGGCGACGCAGTGTTCCAGGAAGTCGATAGTCGCTTCGAATCCCGGCAGTAGCGCCCTGGCGGCGACGGAGTCAGCGGGGGGCACGGCCTCCGGACCGATCAGGACCTCGATCCGGTCGCCCTCCCGACGGATGACCCCATCCTCGTGGAGCACCTCAAGGAAGAAGTCGAGGAATTTCTCGAAGATCGGCAGGATTCGCATCCGCCGGGCGATCTCGGATCGCTTGTACACCTGCCCCTCGGTCAGGTCGACGCCTGCCCGGAGAAGCGTGCCGTGCACGTAGCTGCCGCACAGCCGGTTCAGGGTCGCCCCGACCAGCTCGAGCGGCAACCCCGGGCCCGCCTCGGCGGCGAGCTCCCGCTCAACGTCCGACAGTGCCTCGACATCGTGGCGCAGGGCGCCCGTGACGACGCCGGCCTCGGCCTCGGCCGCGCCGCGCGCCAACTCCACTCCGGTGTCTTCGCCGAACCAGCCCGGCCACTCGGTCCTGGGCGGCACCGGCTCCGGCCCGGCCAGGGTGAGCCGTGCGCCGTGCCGTTCGGCGAGGCGGCGGGCGAGGATCGCGGACAGGCCGTCGTACCCGCCGGTGACGAGATAGCTCCCACTCGCGCGCGCACCGCCCTCGGCCCGAGCGACCGGCTCGTACGACTCGATGTGGCGCCGGCCCGACCGATACGCGACAAGGGCGTCGGCCGGGCCAGCCGTCAGCTCCGCGAGGACGGCGTCGGCGGCTTCCGCGGCGCTGGGCTCGTCGATGTCGATGCAGGCGACCGCCAGCTCGGGGTGTTCGGCGGCCGCGCGGCAGAAGCCGACCAGCGACCCCATGGCGGTCGCCGGTTCGTCACTCGGCAGGACTCGGGCCAGCCGGTCGGCCACCACAGCGAGCCGGACGGGCTCACCTGTCGCCCGCGAGGCCAGGGCCCGGATCCAGACCGCCGCGGTCTCCAGCCCTGCGCGCTGGGCGGCATCGACGTTCTCGGCCGCCCCGCGGTCGCAGGCCAGCACGACGTCGCTCGGCGTCCGACCGCGCTCCTCAAGTGCCTCGAGCAGGCGCTCGACGAGGTCCGGGCGTGCCGGGTCTACGACGAACTCTTCAGCGGTCTCGGCGAGTTCGACACCCGGCCGGATCCGCACCACCGACGCCCCGCGCTGGGCGAGGCGGGCCTCCAGCGCACATCCGAGCGCGTCGTCCGCCACCAGCAGCAGCCAGTCGCCCCCGGCCGGCCGCTTGGACGGACCCGGATCGAGCGGGGCCGGGCGCCAGGTACGGGCGGACAGAGTCTCGCCGTCCCGACTCGCCGCCGGGATTTCGAGGGCGGGCCGCTCCGCCGGGTTCGGGTCGATCCAGTGACGCTGCCGCTCGAAGGGGTAGCTCGGCAGCGGCAGGCGGTGCCGCCGCTCGCCCGCCCAGAACCGCTCCCAGGCAACCGGAGCCCCGGCGCAGTGGAGGGCGCCGAGCGCGTCCAACAGGGCCTCACCGTCTGTCCGGGAGTCGCCGTCGCCCCGGGCCGAGGCGAGGGCGCGCTCGGGTGCGATGCCGGACCTCCGCACCATCGAGGTCAGGGTTCGGCCGGGCCCCACTTCCAGGAAAAGGCGGTGCGGGTCCTCGGCGATGGTCCGCACCGCTTCGGCGAACCTGACCGTGCCCCGCATCTGCCGGGCCCAGTACGCGGGATCGGAGCTCTCGCCGGGCTCCAGGACGCGGCCCGTCAGACACGACACGATCGGTGTGCGCGGCACACCCGGCCGGGCCTGCGCCACACGTTCCCGGTACGCTCCGGCGACCTCGTCCAGCATGGCCGAGTGGAACGCGTGGGAGGTGCGGAGCCTGCGGTGCACGACGCCGGCGGCCGCCATCCGGGCCTCGAGCTCCTCGACGGCCGCGAGCGGCCCCGAGGCGACGCACTGCCCAGGGGCATTGACGGCCGCCAGAGAGCACTGCCCGAGGAGCGGTTCGAGCGCTGCCGCGTCGAGCGACACCGCGGTCATCGCCCCGGCGGGCAGACCGTTCATCAAGCGCGCCCGGTCGATCACCAGGTCCAGGGCGTCCTCCGGGCCGAAGACCTCAGCGACCGTCGCAGCGACATACTCACCGAGACTGTGTCCGAGCAGCACGTCCGGCTGGACGCCCCAGGACTGCCAGAGCCGGGCCGTCGCCAATGAGACCGCGAACAGGGCGGGTTGGGTGAGCCATGTCTCATCGAGACGGGCGTCGCCGCCCTGACCAACGGGGTAGATCACCTCGCACATGTCGAGGCCGAGACGTTTCTCGACGTGCATGGCGCACCGCTCGACCTCCCGCCGGAAGACCTCCTCCCCGCGTTGGAGGTCGGCCAGCATCCGCACTTGCTGGGCGCCCTGCCCGGGGAAGAGGAACGCGATCCGCGGCGCATCCCCCGTGTGCATCCCCGACCGGACGGCTGAGGGTCTGGCCCCTTCGAGCAGGTCGACCGCCTCCGCGCGGGTGCGGCAGACGAAGGCCTGACGGTGGGCGTGCGCCCGCCGCCCGACGCTGAGCGTGAAGGCCAGATCGGGCAGAGCCTCATCGACTGCGTTCCGGAACGCGGCGGCGAGGTCGGCCCGGGCGCGGTCGAGTGCCTCGGCCGAGCGGGCGGAGACCACCACCAGATGCTCCGCGCGCGATGGCCCCGAAGCCCCCCGGGGGGGAGCCTCCTCCAGCACCACGTGGGCGTTCGTGCCGCCGATCCCGAACGAACTCACTCCGGCCCGCCGGGGACCGCTGGAGGACGTCCAGGGGCGCAGCTCGGTGTTCACGTAGAACGGGCTGCTCGCGAAGTCGATCGCCGGGTTGGGCTGCTCGCAATGCAGGCTGGGCGGCAGCTCCGCGTGCCGCAGAGCCTGGACGGTCTTGATCAGTCCGCTCACGCCGGCCGCGACATCGAGGTGGCCGACGTTCGTCTTGACCGACCCGATGGCGCAGTACTGCCGTCGGTCTGTCCCCTTGCGGAAGGCCCGGGTCAGACCGGAGATCTCGATCGGGTCACCGATGACGGTCCCCGTTCCGTGGGCCTCGACGTAGCCGACCGAATCCGGCGACACCTCGGCGAAGGCCAGGGCCTCCGCCACGACGAGGGCCTGGCCGGTCGCGCTCGGCGCGGTGAATCCCGCCTTCGACGCCCCGTCGTTGTTGACCGCAGAACCCCGGATCACGGCGAGCACCTGATCGCCGTCGGCCAGTGCGTCCTCCAGCCGCTTGAGCAGGACGAGCCCCACGCCACTGCCGAACCGGGTGCCCCCGGCACGGGCGTCAAACGCCCGGCAGTGCCCGTCTAGAGAACTGATGCCGCCCTCGTGGTACTGGTAACCGACGCCGTTGGGCAAGACCGAGCTGGCGCCACCGGCGATCGCGAGGTCGCAGTCGTAGGCCAGCAGCGCCCTGCAAGCCTGGTGGACCGCGACGAGCGAGGTTGAACACGCCGTGTCGACACCGATGCTCGGACCGGTCAGATCGAACTTGTGCGAGATCCTGGTGGGCGCAAACCCTTTATCGGTGGCGAAGAAGATCCGCTGCATCCCGACCTGTTCGATGATCTCGGGGCGGGCCAACAGGTTGTTGACAAGGTACGAGGGGAACCCGACACCGACGTAGACACCGGTGGTCTTATCCAGGCGGCACGAGTCGTACCCGGCTGTGTCGAACAACTCCTGAGTGCACTCGAGGAGCAGCCGGTGCTGCGGGTCGAGGATCGACGCCTCCATCGGGGTGAAGCCGAAGTACCCAGCGTCGAACCGGTCCATGCCGTCTAGCACAGTGGCGGCCCGCACGTAGTGTGGGTCGCGGTACCGCTCCTCCGGGACGCGGGCCGCGATCAGGTCGTCCTCCGAGAGGCGGACGAGTGACTCGACTCCGGCTGCGATGTTCCGCCAGAACGCCTCCGGGTCGGCCGCCCCCGGGAAGCGGCCAGCCATGCCGATGACCGCGATGGGCTGAACGCCGTCGTCGCCCGCGGGCTGATTGTTCATGAGCCCTGCCTCCTGCGCTGCTGCCGACGCGCGGCGGCCTGCTGCCTGCTCACCCTGCTGTCAATACTCCGGACCCGCACGTTCGCGGCGTCGCCGCCATCGCCGAGCCGTGCCCCGAGGCCTGCGATGGTCGGGTGACTGAAGAGATCGACGAGTTCGATGTCGCCCAGCTCCGCCGCGACGATCCGCGCGTGCAGCTTCGCCGCGAGAAGCGAGTGGCCACCGATCTCGAAGAAGTTCTCGTGCACACCGACGCCGGGCCGTTCGAGCAGTTCCTGCCAGATCTGCTGGAGGGAGTCCTCGATCCGGTTGCGCGGCGCCACATAGGCGGCGCGGCGCGACCCGTCCACCTCGTTAGCCTGTGCCACCAGGGCTGCCCGGTCGACCTTCCCGTTGAGCGTCAACGGCAGCCCTTCCACGTCGACGATCTGCGACGGCACCATGTGCTCGGGCAGCAGCCGCCTCGCGTGCGCCCGGACGCTCCACTCTGCCCACTCCGTGCCCGCACGGGGGACGACGAACGCGACCAGGGCGGCGTCGCCGCCGCGGTCCCGCCGGGCGACCACGGCGCAGCTGTCGATCCCGGGGTGCGTACCGAGCACATTCTCGATCTCGCCTGGCTCGATGCGGTATCCCCGCACCTTCACCTGGTGGTCGGCGCGACCGAGGAACTCCAGACGACCGTCGCCGAGCGAGCGGACGATGTCGCCGGTCCGGTACATCCGCGCGCCGGTCCGGGTGGCGAACGGATCGGGTATGAACCGGTCCGCCGTCAGCCCGGGCCTATTCCAGTACCCTCGTGCGACGCCCGCGCCGCCAATGTGGAGTTCGCCGGGCACTCCGGCCGGGACCGGCTGCAGGCGGGCGTCGAGAACCTGGAGGGTCGTGTTGGCGATCGGTCCGCCAACGGTCACCCGGCCCAGCCGGTCGGTTTCGAGCTGCTGGACCGCCGACCAGACGCAGGTCTCAGTCGGTCCGTACATGTTGAAGACCTCCGTCACGCCCGTGTCTCGCAGGCGCCCCGCGAGCTCGGGGGGCGCGGCGTCCCCTCCGACCAGGAGCCGGCGCAGCGGGCCCTTTTCCGTCGGCGCGCCCTTTCGTTCAAGCAGCAGAAGCCCCGCGAAGGCCGGGGTGCACTGCAGGTGGGTGACGCCGTGCCGCGCAATCGCCTCCGACACGGTGGGCGTGCGGCCACCCGGGCCACTGCTGACTGCGTGCTGCACGGCCACGATGTTGCGCAGCGCGTCGAGCGCCTGCTTGTCGCCGACTCCGAAGTCGATGAGGCAGGCGATCTCGTCGACGCCGATGTTCGCCAGCTCGCGGGCGAAGTCGGCGCAGGACTCGGGGGTGCCGAACAGGGCGCTGGTCCGGAAATACCGGTCGAACGCATGGTTGACGATCAGGTCCTGGTGCTGGACCGGGTCGAGGCCGAGCCCCTTGGCTAGGCCGCGCATCAGGTCGATGGAACTCCGGAGGTAGTTCTTGAAGGGTTCGGTGACGGCCTCGCGCACGAGTTCCTCGTCCGGGTGGACGAAGGTGTGCAGCATCAGAGTCACGACGCCTTCGTCGTGCCCGGCGGCGGCCCTCGACTCCCGGTAGACACGGATCCTCCGCGCCAGCTCGTGGATGTTCTGGCCCAGCAGGTGGGTAAGGATGTTCAGGCCGCGTTCGCCGGCCTGGCGGAAGGTTTCGTCACTTCCTGCCGCAGTCGCCCAGGCCGGGAGCTCGAGCTGGACCGGCCGGGGCAGCGTGGTGACCTGGACCTCAGCCCCGACGCCGTTGGTTCGGGGTGCGGACTCGCCGCGCCAGAGCCTGCGGACGGTCTCGATGTCCTGCCACATCGTCTCGCGACGGTCGGCGTAGCGCGTGGGCGCCAGCACGAAGTCGTCGGGTTGCCAGCCGGAGGCGAACGACAGACCGACGCGTCCGTCCGCCAGGTTGTCGACCGCGGCCCATTCCTCGGCGACCCGCAGCTGGTCCTGCAGCGGCAGGACGACGCTCCCGGCCCGGATCCCGACCCGCTCCGTCACCGCCGCGACGGCGGCCGCCAGAACGGACGGATTCGGGTAGGCGCCGCCGAAGGCGTGGAAGTGCCGCTCAGGCAGCCAGACCGCGTGCAGACCGTGGGTGTCCGCGAACCGGGCCCCGTCGAGGAGCAGTCGGTAGACCTCGCTGCCGCGTCGCGGGCCCGGTTCGGCGGCGAAGTAGAACAAGCTGAAGTCGACCTTCCGCCTGTCCCGGGACGGAACGGGCCGGGCACGCGCGGTCCACAACTCGGGCTCGATCACTACCTGGTGGCCCCGGCAGAGGGTCCAGAGCAGTTCAAGTACCGAGATGTCGAAGCAGACGCTCGTCACGGCGAGCCAGACCGGCTGGGCCTGCGCCGTTCCCGGCCCCTCCCCCACGGAACCGTCGAGGCCTGCGAAGAGGTTGGCGACGTTGCGCCGTGTGACCATCACTCCCTTGGGGCGGCCGGTCGATCCCGACGTGTAGATCAAGTACGCGAGCGCGTCGCCCGAGACCGCAGCGGCTGGCGATGGCTCCAGGGCCGCCGCTTCGCCAATCAGCACATCGAGGTCGAGAACTTCGCCGCGGTGGGACCGGAGGGCCAGCCTGCCTCGCTCGTCAGCAACGCACAGGGCAATCCCCGAGTCCGACGCCATGTGGGCGAGGCGGTCCGCCGGGTAGTCCGGATCGAGGGGGACATAGACCCCGCCAGCCCGGGCGATCGCCAGCATCGCCACTACCAGGGCGGCCGATCGCTCGATACATAGGCCGACACGCACCTCCTCGGCCACGCCCCGTGCCCGAAGTGCAGCGGAGCATCGGCCCACGCGGTCGGCGAGTTGCTGGTAGGTCAGTGTCTCGTCCCCGCAGACCAGCGCCGTCGCCGTCGGCGTCCGCCGCGCCTGGGAGTCGAACTGCTCGGGCCACGGTGGCTCGCACAGTTCCGTGACCGGCCCGGCCGACACACGACGGACGGCGCCCAGCTCGTCGGCGGACATCGAGGGGAGCAGCGAGATTGGGTCCGAGGGGCGCGCCACTATCCCGCCGAGGATCTCGAGGAAAGCGTGCGCCATGCGCTCAACCGTCGACCGATTAAAGAGGCCGAGGTTGTAGCTCCAGGAGCAGCTGAAGCGCCCGCCGGACTGTCCGACCGACAGGACCAGGTCGTACGCGGCACCGCGCTGGCCCGACGAGGAGAGCGGGGTCAGCCGCACCTGGTCATGACGCTGGCGCGTCTGCTGCCAGACGTACATGACCTGGAAGAGCGGTGACCGTCTCGGATCGCGGACGGGGTTGAGCTGTTCGACGAGCAGCGGGAAGGGATAGGGGTGATCAAGGGCGTTCAGCAGGTTCGCCCGCGTGGCGTCGAGAACGTGGGCAAAGGGGGGGTCGCCGCGGAGATCGGCGCGAACCACTACGGGGTCGGCGAAAAAGCCCACCGCGTTCTGTACCGGGGGGGTTCGGCGCCCCGCGACCGGTGTGCCGACCACGACGTCGTCCGAACCGCTGTACTTCTGGAGCAGCACCTGGAAGGCCGACAGAAAGAGCATATTAGGCGTAACATCGGCTTTGCGCGCGAGCGCGTCGATACGCGTGGACAGAGCCGCGTCCAGCTCAAGGGAAATCCGGCCGCCGCCGAAGCTCTGCACGGCCGGGTGCGGCCGGTCGAACGGCAGGTTCAGCACGGCCGGTTCATCGCCGAGCCGGTCGCGCCAGAATGCGAGACTGCGTTCCACGTCGGCCGCTGAGCTGGCCAGCCAGGCCGCCTCGCTGCGTACCTGGTCGATGAAGTTGCTGCCAATCGGCGCCGACCGCGGGCCGCCATTGTCCACGCGGTTCCGGTACCCGCCGAGCCACTGCTCGACGATTACGTCGATGGACCAGAGGTCCGCCGCGATGTGATGGACCACCAGGACGATCACCGGCCGCTGATCCTCGAGGCCGGTACAGATGATCGCGGCACGGATCGGCGCCTCGCGCTCGAGGTCGAACGGGCGGTCCATGAACGCCTCGACCGTGCTTTCCACCAGCTCGGCCGCTACCGTTTGGGTGTCGAGAATCCGCGCAGGAACCGGCTGGGTGCGCTGGGTCGGCTCGCCGTCCTGCCACGCGTACGTGGTCCGCAGGATCGAGTGGCGGGTGACCACTTCGCGGAGGGCAGCGTCCAGGGACTCCGCGTCCAGCGCGTTGTCGGCGTTCGCCGCAAACGCGAGGTTGTAGGCGACGCTGTTCGGCGTCAGTCGCTGGTGCAGCAGGAGGCTCTGCTGACCTGCGGTCAGGGGGTGCGGCCGCGAGGGATCGTGTTCGCGCTCCAGGAACCGCACGATCTCGTCCCGGTGGCCGCGTATGGTCTCCAGGAGCTCGGCCGAGAGGACGCCCCGCGGGCCGCGGCACTGCAGCCGACCCTCCTCCAGGAAGACCCCCACACCCTGTGCGGCCAGCGAGCCCACCAGCTCTGCGATGCTCTCGGGAACCATCCCGCCCCTTCCCCCGCCGGCTGTCAGCCGAGATCGATCTGGATGTCCTGTGCGGCGATCGCCGAGCGCCCGCCGCGCCTGCGGACCACATCCGCGAACTCCTCCACCGTGTGCGCGCTCGCCACGTCGGACAGCGTCAGCGTGTAGCCCTCGCTGGCGTTCAGCCGGGCCAGCAGCCGGACCGCCTTGAGTGAATCCCCGCCCAGTTCGAAGAACTGGTCGTGGATTCCGACCCGTTCCACGGCCAGGACGCTGCTCCAGATCGCGGCGACGGTCCGCTCGATCGCGTCGCGCGGGGCAGTGTAGGGGGCCCGGCTAGGGGTATGCGAGACGTACTCGTGGGCCAGATATGAAGCCCGGACAGCGGAGCGCCGGAGCTTCCCGCTCGATGTCCGGCGGATCCCGCCCCGCGGCACGAACGCAACCGCGTGCACGGCGATCCCATGCTGCTCGCCGATCGCAGCCCTGATCGCCTCGGCGATCTCCGCGCGAACTCTCTCGTCAGCCGCTGGCGGCCCCTCGACGGCGACCACCAGTTCGTCGGCGCCCTCGTGGTCGGCCGAGAGCGCCACGCACCGACCGGAGCGCACGCCAGGGTGCGCCGCCTCCGCGGTCCGCTCCAGGTCCTGTGGGTAGTGGTTGCGTCCACGAACGATGACCAGGTCCTTCGACCGGCCGGTGACGAACAGCTCGCCGTCCCGCAGGAAGCCGAGGTCGCCGGTCCGCAGGAACGGCCCGTCGACACCACCGATGGACGCGCGGAAAGTCGACTCCGTCTCCTCCGGGCGGTTCCAGTAGCCCAGTGCCACGCTTCCGCCGCTCACCCAGATCTCGCCGATAGTGTCCTCGGCGCAGCGGAGTCCAGTCCACGGGTCGACGATCTCGACCCGCTGCTCGGGATCGGCTCCGGTGCCGCACCCGACCACCGTGCGCGCGGTCGGCCCCGGAGCCGTCTCCCGGACCCGATGCCGTTCCAGCTCGCCCGCATCCAGCCTCACCACGGACCGGCCGCAGGGCCGGCCGGTCACGACCAGCGTGTTCTCCGCCAACCCGTAGGACGGGTGGAACGCGTCGCGTCGGAATCCAGCCGGGGCGAATATTGAGGAGAATTCCTCGAGCGTTTTCCAGTGCACCGGTTCGGCGCCGGATATGGCGACCTGCCAGCCGCTCAGATCCAGTCGGGCGACCTCTTCGGGGGCGTCCCGACCGGCACGGGCCGCCATCTCGTACGCGAAGTTCGGGGCCGCGCTGACATAGGAGCCAAATTCGGACATGGCCCGGACCCAGCGCAGCGGATACCGGAGAAAGGCGAACGGCGCGAAGAGGCGGGCCCGCCCGCCACAGAAAAGCGTCATTAGGATTCCGCCGATGAGGCCCATGTCATGGTAGGGAGGAATCCAGAAAACCCCGTCCATCCGGCCTTCGATGCCGTAGGCGTCGCGCCCTGCGCGCAGATTCCGCATCAAGTTCCCGTGCGAAAGCATTACCCCCTTGGGGTGCCCGGTCGAGCCGGAGGTGTACTGCAGCACCGCAAGATCGGCCGATCCGGTCCCCGGCTCCCGCCAGGCGTCCTCGAGCTCTGGGTCGGCGGCGGTCGAGTCGATCCACCGCGCCTCGGGGAGCGCGGCCCGCAGAGCGTCACCGACCGCGGCCGCCGTCGCGTCGTCCACCAGGACGCAGCTGGGACGGGCATCGTCGGCGACGCCCCGGATGCGCTCCAGGCCCCGGTTCAGCCGGGTCTGCTCCGGCGGATACGCCGGCACGGCGACCGTCCCAGCGAGCATGCTCGCGAAGACTCCGACGATGTAGTCCAGCCCGGGCTGGTTGAGGATCAGGGTCCGGTCCCCCGGCTTCGCGCCCTCCTGAATGCGAGCTGCCAACGCCTTGGAACGGACCAAGAGTTCATGGTTGGTTAGCGATTGACCGGATGTGAATTCGCTTCCCTGGAATCCCTTGAGGAAAGTGTAGGGAACGCCGTCAGGATCGTTCTCGGCACGCCACCTCAGCACCCCGTTGAGATCTGTCTCCGCCAACAACCCTGGACTACCCTTCTCACAATCAGCTTTCGTGTCCCGTAACGCTACAAGCGCCGACTGAAGCCCCCGTGAACTCCGGCTGCGGCACAGTGAAGCCCCACTGCGAGCCCGCGTCCGCGCACCTTGAAGGCATCGATTTCGGCTAGTTTGATGAATAACCAACAAGCCAGCCGCCGCAAAGGGGTCTCGCCATGCGTCTTGGACTGACTGTTCCCGCCTTCCGGTGGCCCGGTGGGCCTGCCCGGATCGGCCCGATTCTCGGCCGGATCGCCCGCGACGCCGATACGCACGGCCTGGCCAGCCTCTGGCTGATGGACCACTACTTCCAGGTCACGATCAACGGCCGGGCCGAGGACCCGATGCTGGACGGGTACGCGGCGCTCTCCTTCGCCGCCGCACTAACGTCCGACATCAGCCTCGGCACCCTGTGCACCGGCGTGACCTACCGCCATCCGGGCCTGCTGGGCAAGCTGGTCACAACGCTCGACGTGCTGTCAGGCGGGCGGGCCTACCTGGGAATCGGCGCCGCCTGGTACCGGGAGGAGCACGACGGGCTCGGGGTGACATTCCCCCCGATGGCGGAGCGGTTTGAGCGTCTCGAGGAGACCCTGCAGATCACCGGCCGGATGTTCGCCAACGACGACTCCCCCTACATCGGGACGCACTACCGACTGGCCCGCCCGCTCAATTCCCCACCGCCGCTCGGAAGGGTGGACACGGCGCGGCCGCACCCGCCGATCCTCGTCGGCGGCACCGGTGAGCGGAAGACGCTGCGGCTGGTCGCGCAGTACGCCGACGCCTGCAACCTCTATGACGCCCCGGACCTACCGCACAAGCTCGCGGTCCTGCGCGAGCACTGCGACCGCCTCGGGCGTCCGTACGAGGAGATCGAGAAGACCGTGCTCAGCCAGTTCAAGCTCAAGGACGACCCTCGCACTGATCCGGCCGCCTCCGTCGCGCACCTTGAGCGGTTGGCCGCACTGGGCATTGACCACGTCATCGTCTCGCTGCCGGCCGTGCACAACGAGAACGCGGTCATCTCGCTGGGAAAGGTGGCCGCCGAGGTCGCCGACCTCGTTCCGGCCGGACGATAGAGGCGTCCCCGGCGGGGAGCCCTGATCCCTTACTGCCGCCCGGGGACATCCGCAATCGGGCTACGAGATCTGGAGACTCTGCAGGACACCCTGGCGGCGGAAGGTCGGGCCACTCCTGGAGCTGGGCTGTTGCGGGTGCCGCTGGTGGGCGGCGGCCTGACCGCATGCGAACAACCGGACGAGATCACGCAGGCGGTAGGCTAGCCGACCGGTACCCTGACCGTGCTCGACGTGGACCAGGCGCAGGTCGACCAACTCCTCGATGATGTCCGCGGCTTCCAGCTCGTCCGTGCCGAGGATTCCGGCGGCGTCAGCAGCAGTGAAGGTGTGCGCGCCGTGCGCGGCCAAGTTGAGGAAGGCCTGCGTGCTCTCCTGGGAGAGGTGGTGCAGGGTTGCCGCGAGTGCCATCCGGACCTCAAGGTCGCTGTGGGCGAGTTCGGCCAGGCGTCGTTCCCGGTCGCCGAGGCGGTCAGCGAACTGCCCAAGGGTCCAGTGCGGCCGCGCCACGAGTCGGGCGCCCGCTATGCGCAAGGCGAGAGGAAGCCCCTCAGTGTGGTCCAGGATCCGCGCGGCCGCCCTGGGGTCGGCGCCAGTCCGGTCGCTGCCGATGATCTGGCTGAGCATCCGAAGAGCATCTTCCGCAGCCATCGTGTCGAGTTCGATGATGCGCGCGCCATGCAGGCCAGCGAGCCTGCGACGGCTCGTGATGAGCGTGGGTGCGCCGGAGAGGAGCGGACGGACCTGCCGTTCGTCCGCCGCATCGTCGAGCACGGTGAGCATGCGCCCGCGGACCGCCGTGCGATAGAGCTCGCCGAGTTCGTCGTCGGTATACACCTGCTCGGAGCCATCGGAGCCCAGCAGCCGCAGTAGGCGCTGGAACGCCTGGGCGGGCTGGACCGGATCGGAGGTCATTCCGCGAAGATTGAGGTAGAACTGACCGCCGGGAAAGCGGGATTTCATCAGGTGGGCGGCACGGATCGCGAGGGCGCTCTTGCCCACGCCGGCCATCCCTGTGATGACAACGACCGGCGGTGTATCGCCAGGTTCAGCCAGGATGGAGCATATCTCGGTGACCTGCCGTTCCCGGCCGGTGAAGTCGCTGATGTCCGGCCCTAGGTGACAGAGCGGGTTGTGGCGTTTCGACGCTCTCCCTGCGCCCCCGATGTCGGCCCTGGCCGAAGAACGCCCAGCGGGTTCGATCGTCTTGCCGGTAGACAACGTGATCTGTCGGACAGGCTGCCCGGCCAGGATCTGACGGTGGACGCGCTGCAACTCCTGCGCCGGTTCGATGCCGAGCTCGGAGACCAAGTTGCGGCGATAGTCGTGGAAGACTCGGAGCGCGTCGGCTTGACGGCCAGACAGGTACAGGGCAGTCATCAGAAGTACGGAGAGGTGTTCGCGGAGCGGGTTCCCGGTGAGAAGGGCGGTCACTTCGATTGCCGCTTCGGCATGGCCGCCGAGAGCGAGGTCGATCGCAATGCGGTCCTCGTGCGCAGTGAGCAGCCGCTCGGCGAGGCGGTGGCGTTCCGCAGCGAAGAACTCCCCGGAGAGCTGCCCGAAAGCCTCGCCCTGCCAAAGACCGATCGCGGTGTTGTAGCGGTCGCGGGCGGTCGCCAGGTCGATGTCGGCAAGCGTGATCCCTTCGGAGACGGTGCGGGTGAAGTTGTCGAGGTCCACCTGCCGACGATCGGCCCGGAGCATATAACCGTTGGCGTTCAGCGGCAGCAGCTGGCTGGTGCGAGAGGTCGTGGTGGCCGGTTCGAGCGCCCGGCGGAGACCACCGACGTACTTGTGGACGAGATTGCGCGGATTGCCTGGCAGTTCGTCTCCCCATACCGCGGCAATGATGTCTGGGATGGTCTGGGGTTGCCCCGTAGACAGCAGCAGCCGTGCCAGCACCGCTCGCTGCCGTGCCGGCCCAAGGTCGACTTCCTCGCCGTCACGCCAGGCGCGGACCGGCCCCAGGATTTCGAATCGCAGGGAGGTCGTCGTCAATTGAGATGAGATCACGCTGCCACTTCCTTTGCACAGCCCCCGCTTGACAAGCGCAGAAGCAAGACCGAACCCAACCTCAGCATGGTATAGACCTCTAGCGCAGCGCGGACGGTAATATTGCGCCTCTACCCATGAATGCCCGCCAAGTTCTCTACACGTCCGCCATGCGGCAGGAATGCGCGGGGGAGTGCTCACCGCACCGGTGTCGAGGGGCCGCAGAATGGGCCCTCGAGCAGGCACTATGACCGATGACCAAGCCTGCTGTTCATACTCCCGTAATATGATAGGCCGCTGCTCCGAGGTAGTTCAAGAGACATTGGAGAGACTTGACCATTGGCCCTCGAACAGACTGGTGGAACCGTTCAGAAGGTCTCGGGAAGCCACGCTTCGAAGCCTCCGAGAAGCGAATCCAGTCGGCCGACCTCGTCAGGGCTCCCGGTTGCCATACCCAACGCACGGGCGCGGCGCAGAGGCAGGCCACCCGCGTACCAGGCAGCCAGGGTCGTGGCGGGCAATCGGACATGCCCTGCCCCTCCGGGCTCGACTCGCAGATGCCCGTCGGCAAAGGACAGCCGGTAGGGCCGGGCCGTCCCACTGGGCTCCACCACCTCGACGTCGACCCTTCCCTGCATGGAGGCCGCCCAACCCCGCGCTTCTAGAGCCCCCTTGACGTCCAGGATCCTCAGCATCCAGGGATACCAGCCCTGTTCCTCCACCGCGTATTGTAGGAGCGACCACTGAAGGGGTGCCGATCTGGGCAGTACCGACCTGCGGAAGCGGATCTGCCGCACTTGCGGTGACCGGCCCGCCAGCGCTTCAATCAGCGCCGGAGCCGTGTCCAGTCCGTCGTACCAGAAGTCGTGCACCACGATGTCGAAACCCCAAGGCTGCACCTGGTCGTGGGTGAAAGATGCATAGCCCACCAGGTCGCCCCCGCGAACCACTCCTAGGGTGCAGGCGTCCGGCGTGACCCGGCGCTTCCAGTCGATCCACCAACCGGGTCGGTTCACCGGCCCGTTGGCCTCGGCCGCCAGGGTGTCACGGAGCGCGGAGCACTCCTCTGCTGTCGGCTGCGTAACGGTGTGGCCGCCCGTTGGGCGCGCCAGCTCGCGCGGGTTGAGCCCGTAGCTCGACGCCACGGTCGCGGCCTCCCAGCCCCAAGCCCTGTACATTCCGACCGCCGGGGTCCACGCGCTGGCCACAACAGCACCGCACTCGTCGCGAAGCCAGCCCAGCTCGAACTCGGTGATCCTGCCGCCCAGTCCGACGCCCCGGGCTTCGGGGGCTACTGTCAGCCAGGCCAGTCCGCCCGATGGTACGGCCCGCCCTCCGAAGTACTGCTCGAAAGGGAACGCCAGACCTCCCCCGACCACACCTGCGCGACCCACCGCCACTGACGCCAGGCCGTGCCCGCGCAGCGTGCCGGGTTCGTATGGGTCCTTCCCGAACGCTTCGCGCGCCCGGGAGAGGTAGGCCGCGAACTCCTGGTCATCTGCAGCCGACCGAAATTCGAATCCCACAGTCATGTCAGGCCCCACATCTTCCCGCCCGGCTACTTGAAGAACGTCGCCATAGAATCGCAGACGTACTGCAGCTCGCTCGGGGCCAGGTCCGGGCGGATCGGCAGGGCGAGGGTTTCCCGGGCCAGCGCCTCGGCCACAGGGAATGCGCCGACGGCCGGCCGGTGCGGCAGCGCCGGCTGCTGGTGGAGCGGGAATGGGTACCGCACCACCGCGTCGATCCCATCGCCGAGCAGATGACTGAGAAGGGCGTCCCGCACCTCGGACGACTCCGTCCTGACCTGGAAGAGGTGGTAGACGTGCCCCCCAGGGCCGCCCGGGTCCTGGAAGCCGAGCGGCAGGCCCGCCAACCGCTCCTGGTACTCCCCGGCGAGCGCGACACGCCGTTCGTTCCAGGCCTCCAACCGTCCCAGCTTGTGCCGCAGCACCAGGGCCTGGATGGAGTCGAGGCGCGAGTTGTGTCCCTTAACGGAGTGCTCGTTCTGCACGCGCTGCCCGAAGTGGCGTAGCAGTCCGAGCCGTTCGGCGATCTCACGGTACGAGGTGCTCACCGCGCCGGCGTCTCCTGCCGCCGCCAGGTTTTTCGACGGCGCGAAGCTCCAGCAGCCGGCGGCGGAGACCGAACCGACCCGCTTCCCGTCCCAGCGAGCGCCGATTGCCTGCGCGCAGTCCTCGACCAGCGCGATCCCGGCCTCGGCGCAGATGCGCGCCGCTCGGGTGACGTCCGCCGCCCTGCCGAACAGGTGCACCAGGATGACGGCTCGAGTGCGGGCGGAAATCGCCGCCTCCAGCTGGTCCAGGTCCATCAGGAAGTCCTCGGGTCGGCAGTCGACGAAGACCGGCTTTGCTCCGACTCTCGCGATGGCGAGCGCGGAGGCGTGGAAGCTATTGACCACCGTGACGACCTCGTAGCCAGGGCCGACGCCCAGCGCCTCCAGGGTCAGGATGAGCGCGTCCGTACCCGAGTTGACCCCGACGCAGTGCTCCACTCCGAGGTAGTCGGCGAGCCCCGCCTCGAAGTCGGACACAGCCTCACCCAGGATGTAGTCGCCGCCCGAGAGCAGTGCCTCGATCGCCGGCATCAGGGATTCGGACAGTCCGTCGAACTGGGCGGCGTAGTTGTACTTAGGAATCCGACGTAGCATCAATGTTCCTCGGAGATCCGGCCGTTCCCGCGCGCGTAGTCGTCCTCCAACCGGATGTTGTCCGACCCGTCGTCGTAGGTCGACACCTCCACCAGCACGATGTCGGTGACCGCCTCCACCCGGTGGACGGCTCCGGGGTCGACATGCACCAGCGTCCCGGCGGGGATCACGATCTGCAGCGTCTCGGAGTCGAGCCTCTCGCGGTAGTGCATGACCGCGGCCCCTTCGAGGATGAAGTAGCTCTCCCGCTTGTGCTCGTGGTACTGGAGGCTGGTGCGGTGGCCGCCCTTGATCCGGATGACCTTGAAGCCGTACGGGCCGTCCTTCTCGTGGAGCCAGCGCTCCTGGCCCCACTTCTTCACGACCTTCTTCGTGTCGCCGAACTCCAGCATGCGCACCCCGGGCGCCAGGAGGCGTGCCTCTCCGGTGTCGTGTGCTCCGTCGCCGAGCGGCTCGGAGATCGATGTGAAGACGTTGTGCTGCGGTCCGGTCTGCATGGTTGGTCCTTTCCTGGTTTCGCTCCGCGTCGCGCCTGTCACAGCAGGTCGCGCGCGGTCACCTGGGTTGTGGCTTCCACTCCGTGGTGCCGGACGATGGGCACCGCCAACCGCGGAGTGGAGTGGAATCGCATCAGAACGCCGGACGGTGAGCGGTGCTGCGGCCACTCCGCGGCGTCGAGCATCCGCCAGTCCGCGAACGCCTTCAGCAGCAGCGGGTCCGCCGGGAGCCACGCTCCGTCGATCCGGAACTCCAGCCACCAGTGGACAGTGGCGAAGGGAGGCGAGACCAGCAGTCCGGCCGCCTGGCGCGCCTCGATACAGTGCTCCTCGGCTGCCGCCAGGAGCAGTCGGGTCGCCAGCACGCAATTCGACAGACCGGTCTGCTGGGCGAATCCGAGGTCATCAGAGAGCCCCTTCGGCAGGATGTGCAGGCGCCAGGAGGAGACCAGTCGCAGCAACTCAGCGTGCTGACCATCGAAGATCGTGAAGTGGCCGGGCAGCCGGACCCGCGCCGTGAAGCTGGTCGGCGACTCGGGGCTGACGCCGTCGGGCGTCGCCGCCTGCTCGAGCTCGGGGGCGGGAACGTACTCGCAGGGGCCCGGGTGGCCCCGGTCGGGGCAGCTGGCGGACACCCTCAGGCCGTACTCCAGCATTCCCCGATCGGCCGCCCGCTTCAGGGACCTGGCCTTGGTCTGCAGCGAGATGAAGTACGGGGACGGGATCCTGAGCGCCATGCTGATGTTGTGGAGGTCCGTGCGCTCGAACAGCAACTCGCCGCCCATGACGCGGTGCGGCAGCCCAAGGCTCAGCAAGGTCTCCAGCAGGGCAGCATCGATCCCGTATACCTCACGTGCCCTCGCACTACCGTCCCGGTAGTTGCGGTGGGCGTCGGGGACTCTGAACACCGTCTCCAGCACCGCGCGCAACTCACCCTCGCCGTACCCGGCGACCGTGCGGCCGGTGGTCGGCACCGTGTTCATCGCGCCGCTCGTCGCGAGAGGGAGAGGCTGGACAGGTGAGACTCGATCCGTCGGACGACGGGCTCGCGCAGAATTCGGTCGAGGGCCGGGCAGCCGCGCCGCGCGAGCTCGTGCTCGACCTCCTCGCGGATCCGCAGTCCCGCCTCGGCTCGGAACACGTAGTGGCCGGCGATTACCGCCCGCTCGACGTCGCCGGCGGTCGTCGGATCGAGCATCCACTTCTGCCACTTCAGGCTGTCGAACGCGAGCGCGAGGAACTCCTCCTTGGCCTTGTCCAGCTCCAGCTCGTCCATCACCCGGAGCAGCGACCGGGTCTCCACCACGCCGAACTCCGGTGCCACGTTGAAGGCATCGACGCCGGCGTCAATCAGAAGTGCGGCCTCCTCCGGTGACAGGTAGTCGCAGTTGTGCGCCTTGAGCCGGAGCCCCTGCTCGTGAGAGATGGCCGCGAGAGTGCCTATCGCGCGCAGGGTTTCTGCCCGTGCCTCGGGCTGGTGGAACCGGCCGACATTGCCGATCTCCGCAACCTTGGTACCGGTCTGCGCCACCACGAACCGGGGCCGGGGCGCGCCGATCCCGTCAATACCGTCCAGCACCTGCCGCAGAGCTGCCTTGAACTCGTCCGGATCGTTCGTGCTGACGCCCTGGGGCTCGAACCCGATCTCGTACGCGACGTCGGCAGCCTGTCTGCAGGACTCCATCCAACACCGCCGATACAGCTCAGTCAGCCGATCGATCGCGACCTGGAGGCGTGCAGCGCCGGAGCCCTCCTCGGACGTGTCGATGTGCAGCAGGTCGAATCCGGCGGCGATGTCCTCCGAGAAGGACCGCATGCACGAGTCCAGGGCTTCGGACGGTGACGCGATCTCCGCTTCCCTGCTGTTCATCCACGGGCCGCCGTGGTCCCGACAGAGCTCGATCCTCCGCTCGGGATCCCGCGCCCGGACGTACTCGGCGAACTCGGACGTCGTCCACCCCAGGTAGCCGGCGCCGAACTGCGCCGAGTCGATCTGGCGGCGGCTCGGAATCAACATGAGCCGCGTGCGCCGGCGGTAGGCCACCGTGATGGCGGCGTCGACGGAGTTGCGGGACACCACCCCGACGCCGAGGAAGGGATCGCTGGGCTTGACTGGGCTGTGCTTCTCCACAGGGTTACCTATTCCTGGCTGTGTGTCAGGTCCTACTGAGCGTTCTGGTACTTGGAAAGCTCGCCGATCACGGAATCACTCGGCCAGGTGCACCACGGGAAGTCGTTGTAGCGGCCGACGTTGTCGTCGAACCAGTCCGACGTCCGCGAGTGGTACAGGTGCACCATCGGGTCCTGGTGGCGGTCGAGGACGCCATACATGTCGGCTCGCCAAGCGAAGTCGTTGTCGGCCCCGCCCCAGCCGGCCGAGAACCTCTCGTCCAGCCCGCCGATCCGCGTGAAGAGGCTCTCCCGCAGCCACATGCAGGCGCCTGGGGTCCTGCGCAGGAAAACGCCTCGCAGCCGACTGTGGCTCAGGCCCCGGCCGTCCTCAATGCAGCGGGTGATCACGGCCTCGTGGCTGGACGCCGCGTCCAGGTAGAGCATGTCCTGGAACGGCCAGTGGGCCTGGGTGCCGGGAGCGCGGAAGCGTGTCACCGCCCGCTCGACGAAGCCCTCGTCGACCAGGATGTCGGCCTCCAGCACGCAGATCAGCTCCGCCGGGCGGGCACCGTGAACCACACCGGTGTTGATCGTCCACGAGTAGTTGAACGGGCCGTCGTTCGAGGCGAACAGGTACGTGTCGCAGGCCGGAGCGAGGAGCGGCTCCCAGCGGGGACAGCTGTCCGACTCCACGACCACGACGCGGTAGCGGTCCCGAGGGTGGGTCTGGTCGTTGAGCGCGCTGAGCACGGCGCACACATTGCGGATCCGGTCGCTGTCGACCTCGGTTGCCCGGAACGGGACGACGATTGCCGCGTCAATCCTTCCGGTGCTCCTGGCAGGCGCATGCCGCAGGTTCGCCAGGATCTTCTGCGGCCCCGGAGCGGTGTCGGCACTCGGAGTGCGCTCCTCGCCCAGCTGAAGCCGCAGCCGGGAGAGCGTCTCCACGTTCCAGGTCAGCTCCGCGAGCCGCTCCGCCGACAGGCCGGGCTCGCGCAGCCCGGCCTCCAGCAGCGTGCCCAGCTCGGAGCAGGCGGCGAAGTCGGAGGGATTCGCGCGGATCGCCGCAGCCAGCTCCCTGACGCGGGCGTGCGGCGACGCCGCCACCTCGTCCACCACGGACTGATGGGCGTCCCGCGACCAGGTCCAGAAGCCCGGCGCGGTGGACTGGGCGAACGGGTCGGCCGCGATCACGAGACTGCTGACCACGACCTCCGCCAAGATCCGGGGGGATGGGTCTGTCCAGCTCATCGGTGGTCCTTTCTGCCCAGGAGATCCCCATCATCCGAAGCCCCAACGACCACCGAAAGCCCCCATCGTGCGCACACGTTGACCTAGTCATCCGGCTACCCCCGGGTGCGCGCTCGAGCGTGGCTTCCGCATGCCGCGCCGCCGCGACAGGATCGCCGGGGCCGACCAGGCGGGCCACGCGCGTACGGGAACGGGGAAAATGCTGGAGCCGACCACCCTGATGGTGATCGCCAAGGAACCTCAACCTGGCCGGGTGAAGACCCGGCTCACGCCGGCGTACACCGTGGCCGAGGCGGCCGACCTGGCTCTGGCCGCGCTCTACGACACCCTTGAAGCGGTGTCGGCCATGCCGGCCCGGCGGCGCGTGCTCGTGCTGGACGGAAGTCCGGGCCACTGGGTCCCGACCGGATTCGAGGTGGTGCCCCAGCGCGGTACTGGCCTCGACCAGCGCCTCGCCGCCGCGTTCGACGGATGTGACGGACCCGCGGTCGTCGTAGGCATGGACACCCCTCAGATCACTCCCGCCCTGCTTGCCCCGGCGCTCGCTCCGGACGCCTGGCACAGCTGCGACGCCTGGTTCGGTCCTGCGGAGGACGGCGGCTTCTGGGCAATGGGGCTCGCCGCCCCCGACCCCAAGCTGCTGCTCGGCGTCCCGATGTCCACCGCCGAGACCGGAGCGATCCAGCGGGGGCGGCTCGCGGACGCTGGCCTCACCGTGCGCGACCTTCCGCGGCTGCGCGACATCGACACGGCACACGACGCCGTGCTGGTGGCCGGGCAGGCGCCCGGCAGCAGGTTCGCGGCCGCTGTCGATCGGATGGGCCCGCGCCTGGGCTGACCGGCACCTGACGCTCAACAGTCCGGCTTCATCCGTCGGCAGCAGGACTTCATGGCAGCTTCAGTCGATCCAAGTAGCGTCGCCCGTCGAAGATCACATTTCGTTACGGGGAAAGGACGTCGCTGTGAGCTCGGAACAGTCCGGCACGCCGTACAAGGTCGTACTCAACGACGAGAAGCAGTACTCCATCTGGCTCGCGGACCGTCCGAATCCGCCCGGTTGGCGGGACGCCGGCGTGTCCGGGCCGCGCGAGGACTGCCTGAGCTGGATCGAGCAGAACTGGACGGACATGAGGCCGCTGTCAATCCGCAGCACCGGCAGTTGAGCAAGCTCGCGAGTGGGTGACAGGCGGCAGCCGCCGACGCAGATACAGGGGGTGGGTCAATCGTGGCCGAGATTGCGGCGGACACCGGAGTTGTCAGTCCTGCTGAAGAACGTCTGGGGGTGGCGGTATTCGTCGAGAACGAGCTGCTTCGGCTGGGGCTGCAGGGCATGCTCCTGAGCCTGCGGTCGACAAAGTTCGTCCGGCTGTGTGCCAGTCCGACTGACTTGGCCGAGGTCATCACCGACGAGCGTATCGGCGTGGTGCTGGTCGCCAGCTCCAACCGCTCGCTCCGAAGCATGGACCTGACGGTCCGGCGAAGCTCGCTACCTCGCGTTCTGGTTCTGCTGGACGCGTTCCAGGCCGGCCAAGACGGCGACCTGACGATAGTACCGGCCGACGGTTACATCCTCCGCGAGGATCTCACCGCCCTGGCACTCGACCGGGCGCTCGCCCAGATGTCAAGGGGCGAGATGCCGATGCCGAGGCGGCTCGGGCGACAGTTACTCGACGTCGCGGCGAGCCCGAACCACGCCGCGCGAGCGCGCAACGTCAAGCTCACCACGCGCGAGCACGAAGCTCTGGCGCAGATGGTGGCCGGGATGAGCAACCGACAGATCGCACGTCACCTCAGCATCTCCGAGCATGGTGCCAAGCGGCTGGTAGGGAAAGTCCTGCTCAAACTCGGGGCAGAGAACCGCACCAGCGCAGTAGTGACAGCGCTCAAGATGGGGCTCGTCAGGTGAGCGAGCGCAGCGGCGGTCACAACGCCGTCCACCGATCAAACCCCAGAAGCAGGAGAGTTCCTTGCTGGGCCGATTCCTGAGTGCCTTCCTCCGCCCCTACGGCGGTTACATCGTGGTGGTGGTCGCATTCCAACTCGTTCAGTCCGCCGCGGCGCTCTCACTTCCGACGCTCAACGCCGACATCGTCAACAACGGGGTGGTGAAGGGGGACGGTGGCTACGTCCTGCGGGTCGGCGTCGTGATGCTCGGCTGTACCCTCGTCCAGATCCTGAGTGCGGCAACGGCCTTCTACGCCGCAGCGCGGACCTCCGCCGCCCTGGGGCGCGACGTGCGGGCTGCCGTCTTCCAGCGGGTCCAGGAGCTGTCGGTGCGGGAGGTGCAGCACTTCGGCGCACCGTCTCTCCTTACCCGGACCACCAATGACGTCCAGCAGGTCCAAGTGCTGGTGCTGATGGTCCTTACCATGATGGTGACCGCGCCGATTGTGGGCTTCGGCGGAGTGTTGATGGCCCTGTTCCAGGACGCGCCCATGTGCGTGCTCGTCTTGGTGACGTTGACGGCGCTAACGCTCGCCTTCGTCCTGATCCTCCGCCAGATGGGCCCGCTGTCCGCGTCACAGCAGGAGCTGATCGACCGAGTCAATCGGATCGTGCGCGAGCAGATCACCGGGGTGCGGGTGGTCCGGGCTTTTGTCCGCGACCGGCGGGAGGGCGAGCGATTCGATGCTGCCAACGCGGACCTGCGGGACATCGGATTTCGCCTAGGCCGGGTCCAGGCCTTCATGAACCCAAGTGTCCTGCTCATCATCGAGTGCTCGAACATCGCCGTGCTGTGGTTTGGCGGCCACCGAGTTCACGACGGCTCGATGCAGGCCGGTTCACTGATCGCGCTGCTCAACTACCTCGTACAGATCCTGCAGGCCGTGCTACTGGCCACGATGGCCTTCCAACTGACGCCGCGTGCAAGAGCCTGCGCCGAGCGCATCCACGAGGTATTGACCGCCGAGTCCAGCATGCGGCCAGCCGACAGCCCGGTTACCGAGTTGGGCCCGCGCGGCCTGTTGGAGCTCCGGAACGTCATCTTCAGCTATCCCGGGGCCGAGGTCCCGGTGCTGCGCGGCGTCGACCTGGTCGCACGGCCCGGCCAGACCACGGCCATCATCGGCTCCACCGGCAGCGGCAAATCGACGCTGCTCAACCTAGTGCCCCGGTTGTTCGACGCCGATTCCGGCAGTGCCCGAGTTGGCGGCGTGGACGTACGCCGTATCGACCCGGCCACCCTCGTGAGCAGCGTCCGGCTCGTGCCGCAGAAACCGTACCTGTTTTCCGGAACGGTGGCCTCCAACCTCCGCCATGGTGCTCCGGACGCCGACCACGAGCATCTCTGGCGTGCCCTGGAGACCGCGCAGGCACGCGAGTTCGTCGAGGCTCTGCCCGGCGGCCTCGACCATCCGATAACCCAGGGTGGCCGGAACCTCTCCGGCGGCCAACGGCAGCGTCTAACGATCGCCCGCGCGCTGGCCGCTCGCCCGGACATCTACCTCCTCGATGACTGCTTCTCCGCCCTCGACGCCGTCACCGACGCCGCTCTGCGCAGGGCGCTGATACGCGATGCCAAGGATGCGACGGTCGTCATCGTGGCACAGCGGGTGTCCACCATTCGCGACGCCGACCGGATCGTCGTGCTGGACGCCGGTCGCGTGGTTGGCGTCGGCACCCACACCGAACTACTCCGGGACAACCCGACATACCGGGAGATCGTCTCCTCCCAGCTGACCGAGGGGGAAGCTGCGTGAGCACCGCCAACACTGCCACGAGGGTGACGAAGAAGCCGGGAGGTAAGCCACTTGCCCTTCGTCGGTCGGCTCTCCGTCTGCTCGGGACGATGGGACCCGACCGCGGTCTGGTCACTCTCGCGCTGCTGGCCGCCGGTGCCAGCGCCGCGCTGGCGGTGAGCATCCCGCAACTGCTCGGCGCGGCAACCGACCTCGTCGTGACGGCGTCCGGAGCCGACGTCGACCGAATCAGCCGACTGCTGCTGCTCGTTGCCGCCGTGGTGCTGGCCGCCTCGCTCTTCGCACTCGCCCGCGGCCGACTCGCCCAATGTGTGTCACAGCGCGCGGCTTACCGGCTGCGTACCGACTGCCAAGCCAAACTCGCCCGTCTACCGCTGAGTTACCTAGACGGCCAACCCAGCGGCGAGGTGCTCTCCCGGATCACGACGGACGTCGACAACATCGCCCTTACTCTCTGGCAGGCGCTCACCAGGCTGATCAACTCCCTGCTGACCGCCGTCGGCGTGCTGACGATGATGCTGTGGATCTCCCCGCTGCTCACCCTCTGTGCGCTGGGCGCGCTACCAGTGGCCGCCAAGCTGACCAAGAGTTTCGCGCGGCGTGCCCAGCCTCAAGCCGTCCGGCAGTGGAACGCGACCGGCGAGCTCAACTCCCATGTCGAGGAAATGTACAGCGGGCACGAGCTGGTGCTGACCCATGGCAGCGCGAGGGAGACGGTCGCGGTCTTCGCCGAGCGCAACGAAGCCCTCTACCAGGCCGGCTACCGGGCCCAGTTCCTGTCCGGAATCATCGGGCCGGCGATGGACTTCGTCGGCTATCTCGTCTTCGTGCTGACAGCAGTCCTCGGTGCCCTGCAGGTTTCTTCCGGTGCGATGACGATCGGCCTGCTCCAGGCATTCATCAGCTACACGCTCCAGTTCAACAATCTGATCGGACAAATGGCCTCGCTAACCGGCCTGGTACAGTCCGGAGTCGTCTCGGCCGAGCGAGTCTTCCAACTGCTGGATGCCGAGGAGCAACGAGCGGACTCGGACACGCCCGCACGGCCCCACCAGGTCACGGGCCGGGTGGAGTTCGAGCAGGTTTCGTTCCGCTATCGGCCGGACGAACCCCTGATCGAGGACCTCTCGCTGGTGGTCGCGCCCGGACAAACCATTGCCATCGTCGGCCCCACGGGTGCTGGCAAGACCACGCTCGTCAACCTCCTCATGCGGTTCTACGAGATCAGTGGCGGCCGGATCACCATGGACGGCGACGACATCGGCCTGATGAGCCGCGACGAACTGCGGTCCGCAGTCGGGATGGTGCTGCAAGATACCTGGCTGTTTGCTGGTACGATTGCCGACAACATCGCGTACGGTGTGGAGGGAGCCACCCGGGCCGAGGTCGTCGCCGCGGCGAGGGCCGCGCACGCCGACCGGTTCATCCGCACCCTGCCCAACGGATACGACACCATACTGGAAGAAGAAGGCTCGAACATCAGTACAGGTGAGAGGCAGCTCGTGACGATCGCCCGAGCGTTCCTGTCCAACCCTGCGCTGCTGATCCTGGACGAGGCCACCAGTTCCTTGGACACCCGCACCGAGATGCTGATCCAGCAGGGTACGGCCTCACTGCGCGAGGGCCGCACATGCTTCGTCATCGCGCACCGGCTGTCGACCATCCGCAACGCCGACGCGATTCTGGTGATGGAGTCCGGCCGGATCACCGAGCAGGGCACCCATGACACCCTGATCGCTGCGGGCGGCCACTACGCGCGGTTGTGCGCCGCCCAGTTCACCTGCGAGCCACTGCCCGGCTGAGGGGTATCACAGCGGCGCGTGGCCTCGTTGACGGACGGGTGCCGCGCTCATCCCCACGCGCAGACCCTTGAGACCGCTCTCAGGCCGTCGAGCGTGTGTGAGCGGGTGACGGCTGAGAGACCTTCAGGCCCGCGTCGAGGTCAGTGGCAAGCGCCAAGAGGGTGTAGCAGAGGCCGAGTTCGCGCCCGGGTCGACCTGGAGGTGACCGGTCATGCCGACCATCGATCAGCCGCTGGCGGTGAACCAGCGGGATTTCGCCGCAGGTGGAGAAACTGCGGGCCCTCGATCATTGCCATGGTGCCGCCGTCGACGGGCTCCCAGGCGCAGTCACCAGCGACGGCGAGTGCTCGGCGCGACCGTCGTGGCAGTAACGGTCTACCATCAAGACGTGCAATGCCTTGGTAAACGAGCCGCCAGGCATCGGCAGCCGAAGAAGGTCTGCGCCCGGCCTGGGCAGTCGGCGAACTGGTCGGAGACAAGCGGCGTGCCTGGCCCATCCTTGGGGCGCAGCCAACCGGCCGCACGGGGCCCGAGGATCTGGCGGCAGCCAAGCGAGTGCAGCAGCGCCCAAGGAATTGGCCCGGCAGTTGATCCGACGCGTCGGCTGCCGGTAACTGCGGCCGACCGGGCAGGAAGGCAACCATCCGCCCGGCGACCTCGCCAAGCAGGCGACACCGAGCTGACGATCAAAGATCAACTACGTCATCAAGACCTCCGAGTCTGCGGGGCGCGCGAACTGTCATGGCTACAAAACGATTTCGTACGTCATGCTTTCCGAGGCAAGCGTCTCGAAAACCACGTCAAAGACATGTCCTGCCGACTGGATGTCAGGGAGAACCTGGCGGAGAGCCGCCAACATCGGCTCCGGCCCGCGGACAATAAACTTGGCCACGTCCGCCCGCATCGACAGCCGGGCGGCACTCTTGGCCTGGCGGATGGCCGTGATCGCGTCACCCGCTACACCGAGCAACTGGGGCTCGCCAATCGGCGCCCGCTCCCGCAGCTCAAGCGCTGTAGGCCATTGCGCTCGGTGGATCGAGCCGGTCTGCCACCAACTCCAAGCCTCTTCGGTCGCGAAGGGCAGGAATGGCGCCATGAGGCGCAGCAGTACCGACAGCGCCTGGGTGAGCGTGGCACGGGCCGAGGCTGCGGGTCCCTCTCCGCTCTCGCCGTAGGCGCGGTTCTTGACCAGCTCGACGTAGTCGTCGCAGAAGGCCCAGAAACACCTCTCGACGATCTCCAGCGCGCGGGCGTAGTCGTATCCCTCAAGCTGCTCCGTGGCCCCGTCGACAACCTCGGCCAGGTGCGCGAGGAGCGCCTGGTCGAGGGGCCTGATCACCGGGGCGCCCGGCTGGCCGGCACCAAGACCGATGACGAACTTGGATGCGTTGAGGATCTTGATGGCTAGGCGCCGACCGATTTTCATCTGGGCGATCTCGAAGGCCGTGTCAGTGCCGGGCCTGGCGCTGGCCGCCCAATAGCGCACCGCGTCCGAGCCGTGCTGATCCAGGAGGTCGAGCGGAGTGACGACGTTCCCCTTCGACTTAGACATCTTCTTGCGGTCCGGATCGAGGATCCAGCCGCTGATGGCCGCATGGTGCCAGGGCAGTTCGTCATGCTCAAGATCTGCGCGGACCACGGTGGAGAACAGCCAAGTACGGATGATCTCGTGGGCCTGCGGACGCAGATCCATCGGGAACACCCTGGCGAACAGGTCGTCATCGTGGATCCAGCCGCCAGCAATTTGCGGGGTGAGGGAGGACGTCGCCCAGGTGTCCATCACATCGGGGTCTCCCGTGAATCCGCCAGGAGCATCGCGCTGCTCCTCCGTGAAGCCGGGTGGAACCTGACTGGTCGGGTCGACAGGCAGCGAGTTCTCCATCGGCAGGAGCAGATCCTTGGTGGGGTTGCCGAAGGAATCGAGGCCGTACCACACCGGCACCGGGACGCCGAAGAACCGCTGCCGACTGATCAGCCAGTCGCCGTTGAGGCCCTCCACCCAGGACTGGTACCGGTTCTGCATGTGATCCGGGTGCCAGCTCAGTTCCCTGCCCCGGCCCAATAGCTTTTCGCGACGAGCGTCGTCGCGGCCTCCGTTGCGGAGGTACCACTGGCGGCTGGTCACAATCTCGAGCGGCTTGTCGCCCTTCTCGTAGAACTTCACCATATGGTTGAAGTGGCGGGGCTCTCCGACCATTGCGCCACTGGCGCGGAGCATCTCCACCATGCGCTCCCGGGCGGTGTGCGGCGTCGCTCCGGCGAGCTGTGCGTAGGCCGCCTTGGCTTGCGGCATGTCGAGGCCGACTGGCGGGTCCGGAAGGAAGCGGCCATCACGGCTGAGGACCGAGCGAGTCGTAAGTTTGAGTTCGCGCCACCACACCACGTCGGTGGTGTCGCCGAAGGTGCAGACCATGACGAGGCCGGTGCCCTTCTCCGGGTCGGCGAGGCGGTGGGCGAGCACCGGAACTTCGACCCCGAAGACCGGTGTGCGCACCGTTGTGCCGAAGAGCTTCTGGAAGCGCTCGTCCTCGGGATGCGCGACCAGCGCCACGCAGGCCGACAGCAGTTCGGGCCGGGTGGTCGCGACCTCCGCAGTCTGCCCATCAGGCGCCTCGAAGAGCAAGTGGTAGTAGGCGCTCGGTCGCTCACGGTCTTCGAGTTCTGCCTGGGCAACGGCGGTGCGGAAGGTGATGTCCCAGAGCGTGGGAGCTTCGGCCTGGTACGCCTCCCCACGGGCCAGATTACGCAGGAAGGCCAGCTGCGAGACCGCCCTTGATCTGCGATCGATAGTCTGATAAGTGTGCCGCCAATCGACCGAGAGGCCGAGCCTGCGCCACAGGCTTTCGAAGACCTTCTCATCCTCGACGGTCAGGCGCTCACACAGCTCGATGAAGTTCTGCCGGGAGACGGGGATCTGCTGCTTGCCGGGGGACTCTGGCGGGCTGAAGTCAGGGTCGTACGGCAGGGACGGCTCACATCGGACGCCGAAGTAGTTCTGGACGCGGCGCTCGGTCGGCAGACCGTTGTCGTCCCATCCCATGGGATAGAAGACGCTCTTGCCCCGCATCCGCTGGAAGCGAGCGATCGTGTCAGTCTGGGTGTAGGAGAAGACGTGTCCCACGTGCAGGCTACCGCTCACCGTGGGTGGCGGGGTGTCGATCGAATAGACCTGCTCACGCGTGGCAGTACGGTCGAACCTGTATACGCCCTGCTCGTCCCAGCTTCCCGCCCACTTTGCCTCGAGGCCATCGAGCGTGGGCTTGTCTGGTGTTCCTGGGCGAGGAGATGCGGTCGTCATGACAGTAGATGGTATCGGCACCCGGGACAGAATAATTCCTCTAGGAATACGCCCAGTTCACGGGCTACGCAGCCTCCGGGCCGGGCCGAATCCGATGCATTCTCCACGCGCGCGTCCGCCCCCACCTGCCCGCCCACGCACCGCCCGGCTGGCCGCACGCACGTGTCGGTGCAACGGGACCGGCCGCGCCCGCGCATCGCCGGACGGCAGACAATCCAGCACGGGGGCGGGCTCGGTATGGTAGATCGTCGAGGCGGCGACAATGACCACGACTGCAACCCCAACCGGGGAGAGCTCGCAGGCGCCGGATCCTGCTGTCATCTCCCGCAAGAGCACCCCAGGCCAGCGCGGCCCAGTTGGTGCTACGGCACCCCCGGCATCGCCCGCGCCGGGCAGCTCGCCGCCCTCGCCACCGGCAACACCGCGTGGCAACTCGCCTTCGAGGACGCCTTCGCCCGCTGCCTGACCGACCCCGTCCAGCTCGCACGAATCACCGACCCCGGCCTGTGCCACGGCTGGGCGGGCCTGTTCCAGACCGCCTGGCGCGCCGCCCGCGACGCCGCCACCCCGGCCATCGCCGCGCACCTACCGCACCTCGCCGCCACCCTGGCCCGCCACGCCCGCCCCGGCGCTTGTGCCGGGGACGGCTTCCTCGAAGGCGACGTCGGCACCGCGCTCGCCCTGATAACCACCGCGTACGGAACTACGCCGAACTCGGGATGGGACTCATGCCTGCTGATCGACTGACTCGCGCCCACGCCGGGGGCCCCAGGCGGCTGGACCAGGCAGCGAACACCGTCCTGAGCGTCCTGGCCGGGACCCCGCTCACTGAGGCGGCTGCCCGAGGCGGACTGGAGCCGACCGTCCTTGCGGATGCCGTCGAGGTGTTCCTGCAAGCCGGCCTCCGCGCCCTCGCCGAGCAGGCGGCCGTCCACCACTGGTGGCAGATCTATCTGGAGTTCGCCGACTGGACGATGGCCGAGACCACCGCCGCCCGCCACCTACTGCCCCTGCTTCAGCAGGCCGAAGCCGACGGCCTCCTCACCGGCTGGTGGTTCATCCGCAAGCACCCGTGCTGGCGGCTCCGCCTGCCCCTCCAGTCCGACGTCGGGGTCAAGACCCGCCTCGGCGACGCCTTCGACAAGATGGCCGCCGAGCGGCACCTGACCCGGTGGTGGCCCGGCATCTACGAGCCCGAGCTGGTGGCCTTCGGCGGCCGCCCCGCGATGGACGCCGCCCACCGACTCTTCCACGCCGACAGCCGCGCCGTACTCGGCCTCGCCTCCGGCGACGAAGCCGCGCTGGGCCGCCCCGAACTCTCCGTCCTGCTACTCACCACGTTGCTGCGCGCAGCCGGACTCGAGTGGTACGAACAGGGTGAGGTATGGGACCGCGTCTGCCATGAACGGCCCCTGCCCGACGATGTCGCCGCCGAACGCCTGGCCTCGATGAGCGAAGACCTCAAACCGCTCCTCCTCGCCGACACGGACTCCGGCGGCCCATTGTTCGGCCCCGGCCGCCCGATCGCCGCCTGTGCCCCGTGGGCCGACGGCTTCCGCCAGGCAGGACGCAGCGTCGGGAACGCCGCCCGCGCGGGCATGCTGCAGCGCGGCCTACGCGACGTCCTCAGTTACCACGTGATCTTCCACTGGAACCGGATCAACATCCCACCCCGGATGCAGTCCGCGCTCGCCCGGGCAGCCCGCGACGCAATCCTCGGCCCCATCCGCGCCACCGGCAACCAGGTGCCGCAAGAGCGCACCCACCCCGCTCCGACCGGCACGCTGCCGCCCGGTGGCTGGGGCCCCTTTGGCGTCCGCCGGGGGCGACGGTGGGCGGGGTGACGGGGGCCGCAAGACGGCGAACCGAGCGCCTCAGGATGCTGCACAGCCCGCCGTGGCGGCCCCAGCCCCCTCTGCGCTGTTGCCTTGAGCCCGCCGCGACCAGGCGCTGGACGTGGCGTGCGCGGATGCCGGCCCTCATCGCACCAGAGACGTCTGGTATTCCCGGGGCTGGTCCATGACTGCCCGCCTTTACCCCGTGTCACGGGCCCCTCCCAGGGGCGATAACGCCGCGTTCGCAGGACTGGAGCACCACAAACTCAGCCAGTTGCAACCCCGTCCACACTGTTCCTGAACTGCACAGACGAGCCGGTGGCCATCGGCGCGCCTCGTGAGGCAGCCACCGGACATTGTGCACCGTGCGATCTCGTCGTGTCTGAGTTTCTGGTGATATTCCGCCCATGTCCTCCGCGGTGGCTAGTGTCTGCGTCCACGCGGGCTGACAGTGCCCGCTGATGCGAAGCCTCGCAGCGGCCACTGACATCAGGCCCAAGGGAGTACGGGCCCTCCCGTGGTGGGGCCGAGGTGCAGAGGGGGGATGGAGCGTGCGGTTACGAGTGGCCTTCCACACGGGGGCCCGGGAACTCGGCTGGGACGAGGTGCTGGCCCCTGGGCGGGCTTTGTGCTACGGCCTGCTGGAGCGAGGGGTCCCTGTTCTCGGGGCCCGCCTGCATGCGGCGGGGTGGGGGCCGCACGGGATGGTTCCATTCGGCTACGGGGCGCCGGTGTTCCCGGCGGCCAGGAGGCGGCGCGGGGTGTACGTGGCCGATGGGCCCGGGGTTGTGGAGCTGGGCAATCCCCTGCTGGAGGTCGTGGAGGGCTGGGCGGCGGCGTTGGCAGCGGTTCCCGTACTCGCTTGGGGGGCGACTGCGTTCATCCTCGACAAGGTCGAGGCTGTTAAGGCGCCCCCGTTCCCAGCCGGCCAGGCGGTGTTCCGCACTGCGACTCCGGTGGTGATGAAGTCCTCCGGCCGGGACGAATCGTGGGTGCGCACCCGGCGGCAGGCCTGGTGCCTTCCCGGGGAGCCGGAGTGGGACGCGTACATACAGGCCAACCTGCGCCGCAAGGCGGAGACGCTGGGGGTGGACCCCGACGTGACACTGGAGGGCGTCAGCTGGGTCGGTCCCAAACGGTCCTTCGCCGTGGCCGGCTCCGGCGGCGCGAGGGGCAAGAAGCCGGGGGCCTGCGTCGAGGTGGCGCTAAGCGGCGCTCCGCAGACCCTGTCCGCGCTGCACTCATGGGGTCTGGGCCAGGCGAACAGCACGGGCATGGGATGGATCAGTGCCTGAGCGTCAACGTATCCAGTCCTGCGGCTCAGCACCGGTTGTGCGTGGCCGCTGCTCGAGGAGGGGCATACGTCATGCCTGCCGCACCTGAGGTGGACATAGTCGTGCTGACGGCGAGTCCGCTCCAGCGGATCGGAGCGTTCGCGCTGTCCACTCTCGCCAACGTCCCGCATCCGCGGCAACTGGCGGGTGAGGTGTTCGAGGGTGTGCTTGAGCGGATGACCCGCGACCTGGTGGCCACGACCGGGGTCGCCAAAGCCGCCGATCCGGGTGGCTTCTGGCTCGGGGCCAGCTACATGCTCTGGCCCAACTCCAAGATCAACCCCACGGCCAGGGCCAAGCAGTCCCCCGCCGAGCGCACCCGTTTGATCGAGCAGTGGCGGTCTCGGCCCGACGCATCTCAGTGGCCCGGGGCGCCGTGTGCGTACTGCGGCCGTGCCGCCTGCGGTTGGTTCGGGAAGGTGGACATGCCGCTCGGCGCGAGCATCGCGCTCCGCAACACCACCGCACCTGCCCACGAAGGCACACCGCTGTGCTACCCGTGCGTGGCCTGTCTGTGGGCGTTCCCATACGGAGCGAGCCTGGCCGGCGGCAGGGCGGCGGTGATCCATACCTGGGACGAGGACTTCCTGGCCGCCGCGACGCGGGACGCTGTCCAGCGCACCTTGCGTGCGGCCGCCGCGGGGGAAGCGGCCAAGGCCGCCAAGCCCGGTCCGTACGCGCGAGAATTGTGGGTGCTGTCCGCGGTCCGCGCCTACGGCCGGCGGATCACCTGCGGTGTGGAGTTGATCGTGCTGTCCAACTCCAACAAGGAACAGCTTCTGGCCGAGTCGGAGCTTGATCAGCCGGTTGCCGAGTGGCTGCGATCCACCAGTCGGCGCCAAGAACGCCGTGCAGGATATCGACTGCTGGTGGCGACGCAGGGCACCGAGCAGGTGCCGGGTGAGGCGTTCTTGGCCAGGCGGGCGTTCACCCGGCCGTCGCAGGTGGTCGAGTTCGCCGTCGGCTACCTGCTGGGCGAGGTTTCCCGGACCAAGCGGGTTCCCAGCCGGACGTGTCGGCTCGCTCCGCTTGTGTACTCCTTCTGCCGTGAGGTGCTGACCATGGAAGACAAGGACATCGGACGGATCAGGGAACTGGCGGGGCGGCTCGCCGCGCTGCTCGGGCAGGACTCGCGCCCGGGGCCGTTCAGGGACTTCATCCGCGCCAATGCCAAGGGAGGCAACCTCTACGGCTGGTTCCGTTCCAAGGGCGTGGACTGGCTGTTGCACCCCCGGCCGCAGGGAACGGCGCGGGTGCTGTTGCCGGTGGAGGACTATCGGCTGCTGTTCGAGGACGAGCGCTCCTGGGCTTGGCGGCGGCTGCTGGTCTTCGCCGTCCTGGAGGCACTGGCCAACGCGGGCTGGGAGCCCGCGGGATCGCGGGAGGAACTGGAGGAGATCACAGATGTGGCCGGTGCCACGGGCACGGATGACGAAAGCGACGAAGAGGAAGAGGGAGAGGAATGACGTTCCTGGTGGGGCAGAGCATCATCCAGGTCAAGGCGGGTGCTCCGAACAACGGGCGCGGTGAGGACAACCGCGGCATGGTGAAGCAGTTCAAGATCGGGCAGCAGGTCTTCCCCTACGTATCCGCACAGGCGGCCCGGCGGTGGCTGCGTGAGAGCCTGCCCGCGGGTGAGCAGACCTCGCCGGTGGTGCGCTCCGGGGAAGGCAAGAAGCAACAGGCGTACACCCATGGCCGCCCCGACCAGTACCTGGACGACGACCTCTTCGGCTACATGATCGCCGTCAAGGCGGAGACGGAGGGCAAGGGCAGGAAGAGCGAGCCCAAGACGTTCATGCGGGACACGGTGCTGGCCTCCGGCACCCTGGTCGCGGTCGCACCGAACAAGCCGGTCACGGACTTCGGCACGATGAGCCGCGACTTCGAGCCCGGTACCAACCCGGTGATCCACGAGCACGAGATGTACACGGCTGACCTGGCGGGCGACCTGCTGCTGGACCTGCCGCGCGTGGGCACGTTCGAGACCGGGGGCAGGACCACCAAGACCGCCCTGCCCGCGGCGGTGGCCGCCGCCGTGGTCGAGGCCGGCGGTAGCCGGGTGACGCTGCGCGCGGTGGAGTGCGTGCGGCTGTCCATCGGCGAGCGCCGCCGCCGGGTCGCGGTGCTGCTGCGCACCATGGCAGTCGTCAAGGGCGGGGCCAAGCGGTCCGCGCACTACGGTGACCGCACACCCGGCCTGCTGATCCTTGCTCCGCTCAAGGGCGGCACCAACCCGTTCACCCGCGTGGTGCGCGAACGGGAACGAGGGACGTACTTCGCCACGGACATCCTGACCGAGGAAATCGAGGCGTGGTCCGACGAGCTGGACGGACCGGTGAGGATCGGCTGGGCACCGGGGTTCCTGGGCGGCCAACGGGACAGGGCCCGAGCGGACCTGGCAGCCCTGATCAAGAACGAGCAGGTGATCCTGGACCACCCGCGCGTCGTCCTGAACACGTTCGCCGACGAAATCGAGACGGGCCAGCACGACGGCTGGTTCGACGACCCTCTCAACTGACGTCCGACGCGCACGCTCATCGCCCCTGCGAGGGACACGCGCCTTCTCCAGACTCCCTGCCGTCCCAAGGAAACACGCCATGCCCCAGTCCCTGGAAGTGACCGTCAACGCCGCGATCGTGAGCTTTCGCAACCCGTTGTACGCCGGAGTACAGGTCACGCTGCCCTGCCCGCCGCCCTCCACGGTCGCGGGCATGCTCGCCGCGGCGGCGGGGGGCTGGGATCGCGTACCGGCGCGGACCCGTTTCGCCATGGCCTTTCGTGCCGCGGGCACCGGCACCGACCTGGAGACCTACCATCCCCTGGGAGCGCCCGGGACCGCCACCAACACCACCATCAAGGACCGTGATTTCCTGGCGCGCACCACACTGACCGTGTGGCTGACCGAGGACATCGACCTGTGGCGGCGGGCGCTGCGCCGCCCCGTGTGGCCCCTGCGGCTGGGCCGCAGCCAGGACCTGGTTGCCGCCACCGCCCGCGATGTCGAGCTGCTGGCGGGACCGGGCCGACAGGGCCACGCCGTCGTCCCGGACGGCCTGCCCGGTGCTACCGGACGTGCCATGCGCCTGACGACGGTCATCGCTGTGGACCGGGACCGCTTCAGCTGGGACAGCTACCGCTACGCACCCGCCGGCACCGATGTCCGCGTCGACAGCGGCCTGGCCACTGCGGACGGGCAGGCCGTAGCCATGCTTCCCGAAGTCCACCCCGCGCAGCTGACCACCGCAGCCTGACGCTACATCCGGAGCAACCGCCGTGAACCCTCTGCGGGCCAAGAGCCCCACCACTGCCGGCCAACCCGGTGAGCTGCTGACCAGCCACTTACTGAAGACCGCCGAGGCATTGAAGACATCCGGGACCGCATCGGCGACATCCCCGGCACGCCCTCCCAGTTCTGGACCTGGGCGACACTGGCCGCCCTGCTCCACGACACCGGGAAGCTGTCCGACGGCTTTCAGCGCATGATCGGCAACACCAACCAGCGCGCCATCGTGTGGGGAGAACGCCACGAGGTACTCTCACTCGGCTTCGTGGACCTGCTCCTGACCGGGGTACCTCCACAGGAGCGGCTGTGGGTGGCCGCCGCCGTTGCCGGTCACCATCGCGCCTTCACCTGCGGCCTGGAACTGCCGCGCCGACCACCCCTGTTCAACCAGTACGGACAGGACCAGGCCGAGGACTTCACCGCCAAATTCAGCCCCGCCGACCAGACCCGCCTGAACGACCTGGTGAAATGGCTGCGGGCCACCGCCCGGCGCCTGCACCTGCTCCTTCACCCTCCCCGACGGCCAATCACGGTTGCGGAGCTGGCCGAGGCTGCCCACCGGTTGTTCACCGCGCTGATGGACCGGTGGGAGACCTCGCTGCCCCCGGACGATCCAGACGGAACAACCGCCGTCCTGCTGCTCGGGGCCGTCACCATGGCCGATCACCTGTCCTCGGCACACTCTCCCCTGGCCACCACAAACCCCCTGACCGCCGACTATCCCTCCCGTCTGACCAGCGCTCTGGCCACCAAAGGCAGCGTCCTGCGCCCCCAGCAGCAGCAAGCCGCCGAGACCACCGGCAACCTTCTCCTGCGGTCGTGGACCGGAAGCGGCAAGACCGAGGCCGCCCTGCTGTGGGCCCTCAGGCAGATCCAGGACCTGAAGGAGCGCACGGGGGGCAACGCCCGAGTGTTCTACCTCCTGCCCTACCTGGCCAGCATCAACGCCATGACCGATCGCCTCGACGAAGCACTCGGCACCACCGACGGCATCGGCGTCGCCCACTCCAAGGCCGCCTCGTACCACCTGGCCCGGTCCCTCGCCGACGGCTGCCCCGGCGACGGCACGGTCGACGCAACCGGCACGCAGAACCGGGCCGCGGCGGCCGGCAAGGCCCGTGCCCGTGCCCGTGCAGAGGCGACCAAGAACTTCAAGGAACTGCTGCGCATCGGCACCCCCTACCAGCTACTGCGGGGCGCACTCGCCGGGCCCGTGCACTCCAGCATCCTGACCGACACTGCCAACTCGGTCCTCGTCCTGGACGAACTGCACGCCTACGACCCCCGCCGCCTCGGCATGATCCTGGCCATGACGCGGTTCTGGCACCGTATCGGTGGACGCGTCGCGGTGACGTCCGCCACCATGCCCCGCGCCCTGGAGAAGCTGGTCAGTCAAGCCCTGGAGGGACAGGTCACGCTGGTGGAAGCACCCCCTGGAACATGGGCACCGGTGCGGCACCGCCTCCACATCCGCCGTTCCCACCTCACCGACGACCCCTCGCGTGCCGAGATCCGCGACCACCTCGGCTCCGGCAGGTCCGTCCTCGTGGTCGCCAACAACGTCCGGGACGCGATCAGCCTCTACGAGGACCTGCGGCCGTTCTGCGGCCGAGCCCACGGTGAGGACTCCGCGTACCTGCTCCACTCGCGGTACCGGAGAATGGACCGCACCGCCATCGAGACCGGCATCGTCGACCGGTTCGCCGCCGGTAAACCCCGCCGCCCCGGGCTGCTGGTCGGCACCCAGGCCCTGGAGGTCTCCCTTGACCTCGACCTCGACGTCTGCCACACCTCCGCCGCGGACCTGGAACCGCTCATCCAGCGGTTCGGCCGCATCAACCGACTCGCCGCGCTTCCGCCGGCCCCGGTCGCCGTCCACCAGCCCGCATACGTGACCAGGCGCAGCAGCGGCGGCACCTTGTGGGCCGACGGTGTCTACGAAGCCGAACCGACCCAGCTGGCCTGGGACATCCTCACCCGCCACGACGGACAGACCATCAGCGAATCCACCGTCACCGAATGGCTCGACGAGATCTACCGCAGCCCCTGGGGCCAACACTGGGAACAGCAGGTCGCCCACCACGGCGCGAGCTTCGAGGACGCCTTCCTGAACTTCACCCTGCCCTTTGACGACCGCTCCGACCTCACCCGGCGCTTCGACGAGCACTTCAACGGCACCGAAGCCATCCTGGCCACCGACCGCGACCAGTACCAGCAGACTCTCCAGCACGGCCCCGACAGGGCGACAGGCCGTCTGGACGCCGATCAGTACCTGATCCCGCTGCCGGCCTGGAGCAAAGCACAAAGCCACTACGACACCTCGCTCCAGGTCCGGATCATCGACGCCGACTACGACCCTCATTTCGGCCTGCTGGCCATCCGCCGCGAACCGAGACAGACATACCGGCCCGGAGAGGTCCTGTGATCAACGAAGCAGACGTCGGGGGCGTCCACATCAAGTACCTCTTCCACTGTCCCCGGCAGTTGTGGCTCTACCTGCACGGCCTACGGCCGGAGCACCTGAACACACCGGGTGCAACTGGGCGAGGCGGTCCACAGCACCACCTAGACCCGCGACAGCCCGGTGGACCTGGGCGCGGCACGCATCGACTTCCTCGACGGACAGTGCTGGGTACACGAGGTCAAGTCCTCCACCCGCCCGACCGAGGCCGATCACGCTCAGGGACGCCACTACTGCCACCGGCTGCACACCCTTGGCATCCCGGTCGAAGGCACTGTCCTCCACTATCCCGCGACCCGCCGCACACAACGCCACCCCTACACCGACGATGAGGCGCGACAGGCCGCGGCCGACATCGCCGCCGTCCTGGCCGTGGCCGCAGCATCCACCTCACCCGACCGGCTGCCGCGCCCCCAGTGCCGCGGATGCAGCTACACCGACTACTGCTGGACGGAGTGACCCAGTGCCCACCGCCACCCGTACCTACTGGCTGACCAGCCCCAGCCGAATCCGCCGCAAGGACCAGTCACTCGTCATCGAACGGGCCACTGCTCCGAACGTCCACATCCCGATCACCGACGTACGCGACATCGTCGCCTGCGCCGAGGTCGACATCAACACCTCCGTCGTCTCCCTGCTCAACCGCCACCGCGTCAGCATCCACCTCCTGAGCTACTACGGCGACTATGCCGGCTCACTACTGACCTCCGACACCAGCACCTCCGGCAGTACCGTCCTGGCCCAGGCCCGCCTGGCCCAGGACGGCGAGACCGCGCTCACCATCGCGCGTGACATAGTTCAGGCCGCCGCCTTCAACGTCCGCCGAGTCCTGGACCGCAAGCTCCTCGCCCGCCCCCACACCGTCCTCCAGAACGCTGTCGCCGACGCCAGGCAGAGCCGAGCTCATGGGTGCCGAGGGCACTTTCCGCAGATCGGCGTGGGACGTCCTGGACAGCAAGCTGCCCTCGTAGCTCCAGCTCGGCGGTCGCAGCCGCCGCCCGCCCAAAAACGCCAGCAACGCCTTCATCAGCTACGTGAACGGCATCACCCACGCCCGGACACTCACCGCCGTACGCCTGACAGTGAGGATTGGCGATGGCATCGCCCGGAGGTCTGACTCTCCGCCTGACTGACGCTTCCGTTGTCCTCTTGGGGAATCGTCGGCCTGCCGGGCGATGCCGTCCGGCGCGTGGCCGGTCGGGCTTCCGTGACTTCATAGGAGTCAGCCGTTCACTGCGGATGACGCCTCGCGGGCGTGAAAATCGGTACGTGGGCTGTCCGCCGACGCCGATCGATGTTTGGGCTGTGAGCCCGCATAGGAGTCTGGTGAGGGAGCCGTCCGAGGGGCCGCACACTGCCGCCTTGAGCACGCCGATCAGCTTCTCCAGTTCCCCTCAGGCTCCCCGGGCAGCCCCGCCCGCACCGGTGCAACAGGGAGTACGTCATGGAGGAGTTGAGAGAAGACCACGACGACGGAACGGTCGCCAGGGTCGCGGCGATCGATATCGCCAAGGCGTCCGGGATGGTCCGCCTGCGCCTCCCGCACGACACCGTCGAAGGCCGGCGGATCCAGCAGGTCTGGACGGTTGCCTCGACCACCAACGCGATCCTGGAACTCGGCGACCGGCTCATCTGCCAGGGCGTTGAGCGGGTAGTGATGGAAGCGACAGGCTCGTACTGGCGACCGTTCTTCTACCTGCTGGAAGCCCGCGGCCTCGACTGCTGGCTCGTGAACGCGCGGGACGTGAAGAATGTCCCCGGCCGTCCCAAGACCGACAAGCTGGACGCGGTCTGGCTGGCCAAGCTCGCCGAACGCGGCATGGTCCGCGCCTCGTTCGTCCCGCCCAAGCCGGTCCGGCAACTGCGGGACTTCACCCGCACCCGCACCGTGTTCGTCCAGGAACGCACCCGCCGCAAGCACCGCGTGGACAAGGCCCTGCAGGACGCGCAGATCAAGCTGTCCGGGGCCGTCTCCGACCTGTTCGGCCTGTCGGGGCGGGCCATGATGAACGCCATGGTCGCCGGCGAACGCGACCCCCGTGCCCTTGCCGAGCTCGCCCGGGGCAGTCTCGTCAGGAAGAAGACGGCTCTGGCCGAGGCTCTCACGGGGCAGTTCGAGGACCACCATGCACGACTGCTCGGGGTGCTGCTGTCCACCGTCGACCATCTGACCGGCCAGATCCACGAACTCGACCGGCTCATCGCCCAGACCCTGAAGGAGATCACCACCCCGCACGACGGCCCGGGCGCCGGGGACGGGCCGACCGCCCCGGTGAGTGCACGGGCCCTGGCCGAACGGCTGGACGCCGTCCCCGGTATCGGGCCGACCACCGCGCAGATCATCCTCGCCGAGATCGGTGCGGACATGAGCCGCTTTCCCACCCCCGAACATCTCCTCTCGTGGGCGAAGTTATGTCCGCGCACCATCCAGTCCGGCGCGAAGAACACCGCGGGCCCGGCCGGACGGGGCAACCCCTGGCTCAAGGGCGCCCTCGGTGAAGCCGCCAACGCCGCCGCCCGCACCGACACCTTCTTCGGCGCCCGCTATCGCCGCATCGTCAAACGCCGCGGCCACGCCAAAGCCCTCGTGGCTGCCGCCCGCTCGATACTCGTCATCGCCTGGCACCTGATCAACGACCCGGACGCCTCCTACCAAGAGCTGGGTGCCGACCGGCACCGGCGCCATCTCGATCCCGCCCGCAAGACCCGCGACCTCGTCCGCCAGCTCCAGGCCCTCGGCCACCAGGTCGCCCTCACCCCGACAGCGGCCTGACCACTCGCCCCACCGACATCCGGTCCGTACGCGGCCCGGATGCTGCCGCCTGCCCTCCCGAAGGTCGATTTTCCGTTCAGCTTCCCCACTGCACAGCGGCATCGCGTTCCTTCACAGCAGCATGGAGCGCCAGCGACACTCCCTCGTCCTGGACTTGTCCGAGATGTTCAAGCCCCTGCTCGCCGGGCGACTGCTGCTGCGCCTGGCCGCCCGCAAGCAACTCAAGGAGCACCACTTCGACCGCGACACCAATCAAGCCATGCTCAGTGAAGCCGGACGCAAGCTTGCCGTCCAGGTGGTTCGGGACGCGTTCGCGGTCACCATCACCCACCGTTCCCTGGGCCGCCCCGTCGCCTACGATGAGCTCCTCTACCACGATGCCCTGGCACTGACGCGACGCTGCCTGGAAGGCACCCCTTACAAGCCCTTCCGCATCTGGTGGTAACCCATAGTGCATGTCATCGTGGTCTACGATACAGCCGCCGAACGCAACCCCCGAATACTCCGAACCTGCCGGAAATACCTACACCACGTGCAACGCAGCGTCTTCGAAGGCCAGCTCAGCGCCGCACAACTGCGCCGCTTCCGGGCTGCAGTCGAAGCCGTTCTCGACCTAAGCTACGACAGCGTCACCGTCTACAGTTTCCCGCCCGGCACCGCACCCGTACGCCACGCCTGGGGCGCCGCTGAACCCACTCCTACCGACATCCTCTGAAGCGGCGGTTCAACACCCAATTTCAGCACCACACCGGGTCCAACCGCACAACCGGAGGTCTGCTGAAATCCTGGCCACTTCCCCACCATCCCACCGCCCTCCGGCCTGCGGCTTTACCGTGGGGTCCTCATCGCCCCTACGAGGGGTAGCAACGCGTGGTAGTCCTCGGCGGGAATGTCGTACACGTCGGGTCCTCATCGCCCCTACGAGGGGTAGCAATCCGCAGCCGGGCCATCTCCAGTGAAGTGAGTGTCGTGGCCGCGTAGAAGGCGAGGCAGACGATCGTGTCCCGCTCGAAGCGCCAGGACTCCGCGAGTCTTCCGGCGTCCACCGTGCCGAAGCCCAGGCGGCCCATCAGGTCGGGCGCCAGGGCCTTGGACTGGTCATCGCCGCCGACGATCGGCAGCACGCCGGTCAGCCCGCGCTGGACAATCCAATTGGCACCGGATCTCGATCGCCGCACTGGCCTGCTACAAGCCTGGCGGCAGCGCTCCATGGAAGAGGCAGGTTCCGGCACCTGTGGTGGCGGCTTGCCACCACTAGGCGAGAGCCAGCTGCCGTATTGCTGCGTTACCCGTGTGCTGCCCCGGAGACCGATGAAAGTCGAACGGATGGCAGTCAACCACCGGGAGTAGTCTCCGGCCGCTCCTGAGGGCCACCCCCAACCAAGGACCAGGGCGCGCGGATCGTCGCCCTCGGCGACTACGATTCTCGGTCACACCGGAGGGTTCACCACCCCATGCGCGGACACCGGTTTCAAGCAGCCAGGTCGCGACTACCGACTCGCGCAATGACCACATCAGCGCCATGGGCACGACCAGCCATGTTCTGTGGACCCTGCCGAAGACTCCAACCTGCGGCTTGCCGCCCCTTTTGACCGAGCCGATAGCACTGGTTCGCGAACGGGGCAGCATCTGCTTCTTCCGGATTCCCGGCCACCCACGCAGTCGGCCTCAGAGACGCAGGAAATCGCGAACCACCTCGACCGGTGATCGTCGGACCGATCGACACCATACGCAACCGCAGCGCCCAGCGAACGTACGATCAACCCGCCCGGCGGCCCGTCCAGTTTGCCATACGGTGGCCCTCCACGAAGAGGCCCATACCGCGCCGTACGGCTGGGTATGGCGGTCTCGGATTGGGAGTGACCCGTCTGCGGGGGGAACGCCAAGGGGCTTTGCCTCCTCTTGGCGCGGCGCGCGTTCGGCGGGGCTGGCGCCAGGAGGGCGGCTACCTGCGCACACCAGTTGGCCGAGGGGGCCAGGCGAAGACCTCTCCCCCCGTCGCATGGGGAGCACGACGGCGTGCTCCCACTCCGGAAGGGGGTCGGGAGTCGTCAAGGGGTTCTTATGCCTCTCGATGGGTGGTGCATCCATACCGGTGGGGTGACTTTGGCACGCTACGGCTGACGGCTGCGCCCAGCGTCCCCGTACCGCGCCCCATGTCGACCGGATCGGGGGATGGACGAATCGGGCATGATTGACACCTGGGGAGCATGGGAGCACGAGGGCTCCCAGCCCGCTCCCACATGGGAGCAAACACCCGTACGACAAAGGCCGCCCTCGCTAAGCGAGAGCGGCCTTTGACCTGCTCGTTCTCTGTCGGGACGGCGGGATTTGAACCCACGACCCCTTGACCCCCAGTCAAGTGCGCTACCAAACTGCGCCACGTCCCGGTGCCCGTCCTCGCCGGTGGTTTCTCCGGCTGGCCGGGCATGAGAACCATATCGCACTTCGTGGGGTGCTCGCTTCCACCTGTCCTCTCGTGCGCGGAGAGTGATCGAGCGAGCACCCCATGAGCGCCGCCGCAGGTCAGGCGGGGACCGCCAGGGAGAGGGCGAAGCGGTGGGCGGGGTCGGTCCAGCAGTGGGAGAGGGTGAAGCCCGCCGCGGCGAGTTCGGCGCGGATGGTTTCCTCGCGGAACTTCGCGGAGATCTCCGTGCGCAGGTCCTCGCCCCGCTCGAAGGAGACGGCCAGGTCCAGGGCCCGGATCTTGACCGTGTGGGTGTGGCGGGCGCGCAGGCGCATTTCGATCCACTCCTGCTCGGCGTTCCACAGCGCGACGTGGTCGAAGGCGTCGGGGTCGAAGTCGGCGCCCAGTTCGCGGTTGATCACGGTGAGGACGTTCTTGTTGAAGGCCGCCGTCACGCCCGCGCTGTCGTCGTAGGCCGCGACCAGGGTGGCCTCGTCCTTGACCAGGTCGGTGCCGAGCAGGAGGGCGTCCCCGGGACGGAGGTCGCCGCGCAGGGTGGGGAGGAAGGCTGCGCGTTCCTGCGGGAGGAGGTTGCCCAGGGTGCCGCCGAGGAAGGCCAGCAGGACCGGGGCGTCGGCCTCGTCCAGGCCGATGGGCTGGTTGAAGTCGGCGGCCAGGGCGTGGACGGTCAGGTCCGGGTAGTCGGCGAGCAGGGCCTCGCCGGCCTGGCGCAGGGCGCTCTCGCTGACGTCCACGGGGGTGTACTGGCGCAGAGTGCCGTGGGCGCGCAGGGCGTCGATCAGCAGGCGGGTCTTCTCGGAGGAGCCGGAGCCGAGTTCGACCAGCGTGCGGGCGCCGGTGAGGGCGGCGATGTCCTTGGCGCGGACGGCCAGGATCTCGCGTTCCGCGCGGGTCGGGTAGTACTCCGGCAGACGGGTGATCTCCTCGAACAGCTCGCTCCCGCGGGCGTCGTAGAACCACTTGGGAGGCAGCCACTTGGGGCTGTCGGTGAGTCCGCTGAGGACGTCGTGGCGCAGGGCGGCCGCGGAGTCGTCGGCGGGGAGGTGGCGGGTGACGTTGAACGTGCTCACGAGCAGGGGGTCCTCTCGGCGACGACGGGGGACGGTACGGATGTGGGCGGTGGGTCCAGTGAGGTGAGGTGGACGGCGTCCGGGGTCGCGACGAGGACGGTGCGGTCCGGTACGGGTTCCCAGCGCGGGTCGTCGTCGGTGGGTTCGGAGGCCACGACGACGGATCGGCCGGGGGTGTGGAGGTGGAAGAGGGTGTCGCCCCAGGTGGTGGCGGCGATGGCGGCGCCGTCGGTCAGCAGGAGGTTGAGGCGGCCGATGGCGACCCGGCGGACGACGTCTGCCAGGGCCTCACCCGGTGGGGCGCCTGTGCGCAAACGATTCAGCACGAGCGCCCACACGAGGGCGGAGTCGCAGCGGGACTCCAGAGTCAGCAACTCCTGCGCAGGCAGGGCGGCCGCGGCGGCCGCGAGGGACGCCGGCCAGCCCGGCAGGGCTCCGTTGTGGCTGAACAGCCACTGGTCGGCCTTGTACGGGGCCGCGGAGGCCTCCCCCGCCTCCGTGCCCTCGGTGGCCGACCGGACGGCGGCGAGTACGGCGCCGCTGCGCACCACGCGGGCGACGTCGGCGAACGACGGGTCCGCCCAGATGGGCACGGCGCGCCGGTAGCGGGCCGGCTCGGGGTCGCCCTCGGCGTACCACCCGGCGCCGAAGCCGTCGGCGTTGACCGTGCCGTACTTCTGCAGGCGCGGCTCCCAGGACTGCCGGTACAGGCTCCGCTCGGGGGTGATCAGCAGCTCACGCAGCGATGTGGGCGGGCCGAGATAGGCCAGGTGGCGGCACATCAGACACTCTCCGCGGAGGTGGGACGGTCATCGCGAGCGGTACGGAAGCCGGAGAAGATCTGGCGCCGCACCGGGTGGTCCCAGTTGCGGAAAGTGCCCCGGCAGGCGACGGGGTCCACGGCGAACGAACCGCCGCGCAGCATCTTGTAGTCGCCGCCGAAGAACACCTCGGAGTACTCGCGGTACGGCCACGCCGAGAAGCCCGGGTAGGGGTGGAAGCCGCTGGAGGTCCACTCCCACACATCGCCGATGAGCTGGTGGACGCCGAGCGGGGAGACCCCGGCCGGGTACGCGCCGACGGGGGCGGGCTGGAGGTGGCGCTGGGCGAGGTTGGCGTGGTGGGGCTGCGGGTCCTCGTCGCCCCACGGGTAGCGCAACGAGCGCCCGGTGGCGGGGTCGTGCCGCGCGGCCTTCTCCCACTCGGCCTCGGTGGGCAGGCGCCGCCCGGCCCAGCGGGCGTAGGCGTCGGCCTCGTACCAGCTGACGTGCACGACGGGCTCGGCCGGGGGGACGGGCTCGGTCACACCGAAGCGGCGGCGCAGCCACTGGCCCGCCTCGCGCTTCCAGAACAGCGGGGCGGACAGCTTGGCGTGGTTGCGGTGCGCCCAGCCCTCCTCGGTCCACCATCGGGGCTCGTCGTAGCCGCCGTCGTCGATGAACTCGATGTAGGCCGCGTTGGTGACCGGCACCGTGTCGATGTGGAAGGCGGCCACGTCCACGGCGTGCGCGGGGCGTTCATTGTCCAGCGCCCAGGGCTCGGTGGAGGTGCCCATGGTGAACTGCCCGGCGGGGACGAGGATCTCCTTGGGCAACGGGGTGCTCGGCGCCTCGGGGGGCGGCGGTGCGGTCAGCACGGCCGGGCCCTTGCGGAGCTGGTGCGTGATGAGCATGGTCTCGTCGTGCTGCTGCTCATGCTGGGCGATCATGCCGAAGGCGAAGCCGTCGGAGAGGAGGCGGTTGCCCTCGAGGGGTGCCTTCTCGATGAGGTCGAGCACGCGTCCGCGGACCTCGGCGCTGTAGGAGCGGGCCTGGGCGGGCGGGAGCAGGGGCAGGCTGGGGCGCGTGGCCCGGGGGTGCTCGAACGCGTCGTAGAGCGGGTCGATCTCCGGGTGCATGGGGTCACGGCCGGCGACGTTGCGCAGGAGCCACAGCTCCTCCTGGTTGCCGATGTGCGCCAGGTCCCAGACCAGGGGCGACATCAGCGGGGAGTGCTGGGCGGTGAGGTCGGGCTCCTCGACGCAGTCCGTGAGAGCCGCGGTGCGGGCGCGGGAGGCGGTGAGGGCGTCGGCTATGCGTTCGCGCAGCCGTTCGCCGTCTCCGGCCGCGGTCGGTCCGTCGGCTCCGGACGGTCCCGAAGGGCGCGCGGCCCCGGGGGCTCCGGAAGGGGTTGCGGCTCCGGGGGCTCCGGGGGCTCCGGGGACTCCGGAAGGGGTTGCGGCTCCGGCGGGTCCTGACGGTCCCGAGGGTCCTGCGGGGGCTTGAGGGGTCAGCACCGTGGGGTCTCCCTTCCAGGTGCGGGCAGGGTGCGGGCTCGGCTGCCGCGAACGGCGTCGAGCAGGTCGTCGGCGGGACATCGACCCCGCGCGACATGCCGCTGCGCGAAGTCGGCGACGGCGGCTCGTATCTCGTCGGTGGCACCGAGTCGCGGCAGTGCCGCGGCGGCCGCGGTGAAGCAGGCTTCGGCGGCCTGGCGCAACTGCGGATCGGTGAGACCGTCCCGGGCCGCACGTATCCACAGCGGGTTGCGCGGCGCGCGGGCGCCGGGGGTTATGAGGCTGCCGGCCACCGTCTCGGCGGTGAGGGCGGCCTCCTCGTCGTCGAACAGGGCGGTGACCACGGCCAGCGGAACGATCCACCCGTCATCGCCCGGCTGGGCGTCGATCATGCGCAGCTCCAGGTGTCCCTGGGGCCGAACGGGTGGGAACAGCGTGGTCAGGTGGTACGCCAGGTCCTCCACGGTGGGAGGGCGGTCGACTTCGGGCGCGCAGCCCGCTCCCCCGTCGATCCACTGGCGGAACGAGACGCGGGCGGGAGCCGTCCATGGCTGTCCGTCCTCGCGACGCAGGCAGAGCAGGGCCGCGTCGAGGGCGTAGCGCGCCCATGCCTCACGTGGGTCGATGCCGGGGACGGGTTCGATACCGGCGGGGCCGCCGGAGGCGGGTTCGGTACCGGCGGGGCCCCGGGAGACGGGTTCGGTACCGGGGACGGGTCCGGTCGCGGCTCCCCCGGGTCCGTCGAAGGGGTGCGCTCCCCCGAGCGACTCGGGTCCCGCAAAGCCATCCGCGCCCTGGGGGGCCAGGGTGCGACTCGGGTCCATCCTCGACCAGACCGCCTGTCTGGTCGACCGCCATCCACTGGGGCGCCCGTGCCACAGCGGGGAGTTGGCGAACGCCGCGACGAACACGGGGCCGAGCAGGTGGGCGAGCCTCCACCGTCTGGCGTAGCCGGTGGGGCCGCTGTCCTCGGTGCCCGCGTCGAGGCAGACCTGGACGGAGGCGGACGCGCCCATCATGTTCCGCCCGGCGGAACCGGTGCGGTCGAAAAACTCCTCCATCGCCGCGTAGCGAGGGAGGTCGAGGACGCGCACGGGGGGTCGCCAGGGGTCGTGGCCGAAGCCGACGAGTGTGTAGCCGCGGGTGCGCAGTGCGGCCCTGAGGGTCGCGAGATCGGCATGTACGCCTTCGACGCACTGCGGCAGGGAATCGGCGGGAAGGGAGCTGAGCTCGACCTGCCCGCCGGGTTCGCGGGTGATGGCGGCTCCGGTGGGGAGTCCGCTGGTGGCGCTGCCATCACTGCCGTTGACGGTCAGTGTGGCCAGGGCCTCCGCGAGGTGGTGCTGGTCGACGGGGAGTGCGGGATCGTTGACGTCCTGGACTATCCATTCCAGTTCGACGCCGATACGTCGAGGCGGGCCTGTCTTGAAACAGATGCCTCGGACATAGGCCTCGGCATCGTCGATGGTGAGGGCGCCCGCCGCGGGAGGCGTGCGTGGCGGGCCGGCCGCGGGTCGCGAGGCCGGGTGCGCCACCGCTGAGCGCATCGGTTGTACATCGCGCATGTCCAGGTTCCTCCAGTCATCGCGGGGATCTCCCGCAGGTGGGGGCTTGGGGGCTCTGTACGTGGTTGTGGTCCGTGCCTGCTGTTTCTCTGCGCGGGCGCGGCGTGTCCTGTTAGTCTCCCCCGGTTCCCGGGCGTCCGCCCGCCCGATTGCTCCTGCCGCTTTCTCGATCCTGCGTGCCCAAATCGACGCCGACCACTCCTCGAAATGGCTACGAGCGGTCGGCCCCGGGTCTCATACGGCCACTGGCACAACCACTCAGACGGAGCACAGCTTCCCTCAGCCGGGGCCGAGGAAGGGCGAAATTCAGCCGTAGGAAGCCCTCTCCCTCGGGGCCGAAAACCGACCCGTCCTGAAGGGCGAGGCCGCAGGAATCGAGAAGGGCGGCAGCCGGGGTGGACCCTTCGGGCGGCACGGGGAGGGCTGAAGCGTCGAGCCAGAGGAGGTAGGACGCCTGGGGGACGCAGGTGACCAGGCCGGGAATGGACCCGAGGGCGTCCACGGCCAGATCGCGGTTGTCCCGCAGATGGGCGACGAGCCGGTCCACCCAGGGACCGCCGTGCTCGTAGGCGACGTCCTGGGCGAGCGCGCCGAGGACCCTGGCCCCTTCGAAGAAGCCATAACTCTCCACGGCCGTGACCAGGCGGGCGCGCAACTCGGACGAAGGTACGACGAGCAGGGCGTCGGCCAGCCCGCTGACGTTGAACGTCTTGCCGACCGAGTGAACGGTGACCGTGCGGGCCGCCAGCTCCTCCCCCACCGCGTGGACGGCGACGGGGTGCGCGCCTCCCGGGTGGACCAGGTCGCTGTGGACCTCGTCGCTGATGAGGACGGCGCCCTGCTCGGCGGCGGCCGCGGCGAGGCGGCGGATGTCGTCGGCCTGCCAGACGCGCCCGGTGGGGTTGTGAGGGTTGCTGAGCACGATGGCGGTCGCTCCGCGACGGGCGGCGCGCGCCTCGAACTCCTCGACGGGCAGCCGGTAGCCGTCGGGGCCGCCGCGCTCGAGGGCGATGGCGTCGTAGAACAGGCCGGCGGCGCGGGTGACCTGGGCGAACCCGCCGTACTCGGGGGCGGGGGCGAGTACGGGACCGGGGGGTCGGCGGGCGCCGCCCGCGGTGAGGGCGTCGAGGAGGAAGCGGATGGCGCTGCGGGGGCCGAACGGGAGCTGCACCAGCCAGTCCGGGTCGATGCGCGCGCCGAACCGCTCGCGATACCACGCCACCGCCAGTTCACGGCTGCGCGGACCGGGGAGGGTGTAGCCGAGGGCGGGATGCAGGGACCGCTCGCGCAGGGCGGCGAAGAGGGCCGGGAAGCCGGGCAGGTCCATATCCGCGACGCCGAGCGGGATGCGGTGGGGATCCTGCTCGGTCCCGGCGACGGCCCATTTGATGCTGCGGCTGCCCGAGCGGTCGAACTCCTCGGGGAAGTCGGGGAAGTCCGAGCAGTCGGGAGGCTCCGGAAAGTCGGGAGGCTCCGGGGAGCCGGNGGCCTGGCAGCTCCGGGGAACCGAGTGGGTCAGGAGGGCCTGGCAGCTCCGGGGAACCGAGTGGGTCAGGAGGGCCTGGCAGCTCCGGGGAACCGAGTGGGTCAGGAGGGCCTGGCAGCTCCGGGGAACCGAGTGGGTCAGGAGGGCCTGGCAGCTCCGGGGAGCCGAGTGGGTCCGTGCCGGCGACTTCCGGTGGCTCGGGGGACTCAGGGGACACGGGGGGCTCGGAGGACTCGGGGGGCTCGGGGGACACGGGTGCCGAGGCGGCCGCGGGCGCGTCGGTCGACGCGTCCCCCGCCGCCTGGGGAAACGCCTTCGGACTCTCCTCCGGCACCTGTGGCCCCTCTCGTCGTAGGCCGCCCACGGGCATGCTCTGACGATCCTGCCAGGCGGCACTGACAGTGGACCTGGACGGCGCCTCGGTTTCCCGTCCGGGAGTGAGTGGGTGAGTGGGTGGGTGGGTGGGTGCGCTTCCTGCTCGGGGCGGTGGGATCGACGCGGCCCGGAGCACCCCCCCCATATGAATATGAATACCATTACGCCCGGGCTTGGACCCCGCGCCCCACACCCGCGCCCACGCGAATCGCCTCCGCTACCGTCGCCCCCGACAGAAAGGGCCGCCATGACCACCGCAGAAACCGCCACCGCGACCACCGCCGGGACCACCGAACCCACCTGGAACCGCACCCGGCTCGAGAAGTTCGAGCGCTTCGACCGTGAAGGCTGGGCCGCCCGCAGTGCCACCTACGACAGCGGTTTCGCCCGGCTCACGGCCGGAGTCCACCCGGTCCTCCTGGACCGCGCCGGGGTCGTCGCGGGCACGCGGACACTCGAGGTCGGCTGCGGGTCCGGACGCCTGTCCGCCGCCGCGCTCGCCCGAGGGGCCGAGGTGGTGGCCACGGACGCCGTCCCCGGCATGGTCGAAGTCGCCGTGAACGCCCTGCCCCACGCGGAGGTCCGCCTTGCCGCCCTCCCCGATCTGCCGTTCGTGGACGGGGAGTTCGACGCGGTCGTCGGCGCGTTCGTGATCAACCATGTCCCGGAGCCCCCGGCCGCCGTTGCCGAACTCGTCCGGGTGACCCGTCCGGGTGGGCGGGTCGTGCTGTCCTGCTGGGATTCGGCCGAGCTCAACCGGGCGCAGAGTGTCTTCTTCGACGCTGCCGCCGAGGCCGGGGCCGCCACGCCCGTGGAACTGCCCGCCGGATCTCCGTTCCAGGCCCATGCCGGGGCGGAGGGCTTCGCCCGGTTGCTGCGCGACGCGGGGCTGGAGGACGTCGCGGTGGAGCCGGTGTCCTGGACCCACCGGGTGGCGCCGGACCAGTGGTGGCACGACATCCTCGCCGGGACCGTGCTGACCTCCGCCCTGGTGCGGGGGCAGGACCCGGCGACCGTTCGACGCATCCGCGCCGCCTACGACCGCCTCGTCGCCCAGTACGCCGTGAGCGACGACGGCGTGAGCGAGTACGCCGTGGGTGACAACGGCGTGGGTGACATGGGCGTGGGTGACAACGGCGTGGGTGACAACGGCGTGGGCGACGACCGGGACGGAGCGACGGTGGAACTCCCCGTGGCCGCCCTCGTCGCGACAGGCGTTCGCCCCGACGCCGTCGCGGCGGCCGACACGACGGCGAGCCGCTGAAAATCCCGCCAGGGGGCATGCTTGAACTCGCGATACATCGATACATGATCCCGGCTGTGCGGAGCTTCATCCAGAGGGAGTGAGCGGACCATGGCGGAGCGACTGGTCGTCGTCGGGGGCGACGCCACGGGCATGTCGGCGGCCTCCCAGGCCCGTCGGTACAAGGACCGGGCGGCCCTGGAGATCATCGCGTTCGAACGAGGCAACTACACCTCGTACTCCGCCTGCGGGATCCCGTACTGGGTGGGCAATGTGGTGGACGGGCCGGAACGGCTGGTGGCGCGCAGCCCCGAGGAGCACCGCAAGCGCGACATCGATCTGCGGATGCGGACCGAGGTCACCCGCATCGACCTGGAACGTCGGCGTGTACGCTCCCGCGACCTCGGGCCACAGCACCCCGGCTCACGTGACTCACGTGACTCACGTGACTCGGACTCACGTGACTCGGACTCACGTGACTCGGACTCACCGGACTCGGACTCACCGGACTCGAACTCACCGGACTCGGACTCACCGGACTGGGACTCACGGGATTTCGGATCCGGCGACGGGGCCGAGTCATGGACGGAGTTCGACCACCTCGTCATCGCCACGGGCGCCGAGCCGCTGCGGCCCCACCTGCCCGGGATCGACGCGCCCAACGTCCACGGTGTGCAGACCCTCGACGACGGCGAAGCACTCCTGCGCACGCTGGAGGAGGCGGACGGCGAAGCCCATGAACAGGCCCATGAAGCGGTCGTGGTCGGAGCGGGCTACATCGGTGTCGAGATGGCCGAAGCGCTGATCCGCCGAGGCTTGCGGGTCACCCTGCTGGAGCGCCGCGAGCAGCCGATGTCGACTCTCGACCCGGACATGGGCTCGCTCGTGCACAAGGCCATCGAGGCCATGGGCATCGACGTGGTGACCGGGGCGACGGTGAGCGAGATCCGCACCGACGACGGCGGCCGGGCGCGGGCGGTGGTCACCGACGACGGGCAGGAGTTCGCGGCCGATGTCGTCGTCCTCGGCCTCGGGGTGCGGCCGAACACCGCTCTCGCGCGGGAGGCGGGGCTGCCGCTGGGCGAGTCCGGCGGCCTTCTCACCGATCTGGCCATGCGGGTGCGGGGCCTGGAGGGGATCTGGGCGGGCGGCGACTGCGTCGAGGTGCTGAACCTCGTCTCGGGCCGCACCCAGCACATCCCGCTCGGCACGCACGCCAACAAGCACGGCCAGGTCATCGGGACGAACATCGGCGGCGGCTACGCGATGTTCCCCGGTGTAGTGGGCACGGCCGTGAGCAAGGTCTGCGACCTCGAGATCGCGCGGACGGGGCTGTTGGAGGAGGACGCCCTGGCGCTCGGGTTGCAGTTCGTGACGGCGGTGATCGATTCGACCAGCAGGGCCGGCTACTACCCGGATTCCGAGAAGATGACGGTCAAGATCTTGGCGGAGCGGCGCACGGGGCGGCTGCTGGGTATGCAGATCGTCGGCAAGGAGGGGGCGGGCAAGCGCGTGGACGTGGGAGCGGTGGCGCTGACCAACCGGATGACGGTGGAGCAGATGACCGCTCTCGACCTCGGTTACGCCCCGCCGTTCTCCCCCGTGTGGGACCCCGTGCTGGTGGCGGCACGCAAGGCGGTGAAGGAGGTCGCGCGCGACAGCTGATCGCGCGCCCCGTTTCCCTCTCCCTTCCCGGGGCAAGCGCAGCCTGACGCAAGGGGAGGCAACGGTGAACGCATCGTCGATCGCACGGGGAATGCATTCGGCTCGCCGGACGGGCCGGGGGAAGGCGGGCAGCCGAGGCCTTGAGGTGGCCGCTCGTTGGGGGCTGGCCGCACGCGGTGTGATCTACCTGCTCGTCGGTGTCCTGGCCCTGAGGATCGCCTTCGGCGACAACGGGGAACAGGCCGACCGCGGTGGAGCGCTCCACGCGCTGGCCAAGCAGCCGTTCGGCTCGGCGCTGGTCTGGGCGGTCGGCGTCGGGCTTGCCGGGATGGCGCTGTGGCGGCTGTCCGAGGCGGTCTTCGGGGCCGCCGGTCCGGACGGGCGCAAGACCTCCAAGCGGCTGGCGTCGGCCGGACGCTTCGTCTTCTACACCGTGGTCGCCTATTCGGTGCTGTCCTTCGCGGCGGGTGAGAAGGGCAGCGGTTCCAGCGACAAGCAGTCGCAGGACGTGACGTCGCGCGTCATGGATCTGCCCGCCGGCCGGTGGCTGGTCGGGATCGGTGGCATCGTCATCGCCTGCGCAGGTGTGTGGATCGCGTTCCGGGCCATCCAGCGCAAGTACCACAAGCATCTGAAGCTCTCGGAGATGTCCCCGCGCATCAGGAAGGCCGTGGATGTGCTGGGAGTGGGCGGTGGAGTGGCCCGCGGCGCGGTGTTCGCGGTGGCGGGTGGCTTCGCGGTGGCGGCCGCGGTGCGCTACGACCCCGACAAAGCGAAGGGGATCGACGACACGCTGCGTACGTTCTCGCGGACGGCGGCGGGGCCGTGGCTGCTGGTGGCGGTCGCGGTGGGGCTGGCGCTGTTCGGCCTCTTCTCTTTCGCGATGGCCCGGTGGCGGAGGGTATGAGGCGGCGCGAGGCGTGAGGCGGCGCGAGGCGTGACGAAAAGCGAACCGCCTACGCTGCCTCCCGTGACCGACCGACCAACTGACGCGGAGACGAGCGCGGAGACGAGCGCGCAGCCAACCCCGGAGACGAACGCGGAGACGCACCGGGAGACAAACCCGGAGCCCGTCCGCGTGAGCCGTTCCGGCTCGGTGACGACGATCGAGCTGTACCGGCCCCAGGTGCGCAACGCCGTCGACGGTCCCACGGCACGGGCGCTCGCCGAGGCGTTCCGCGCGTTCGACGCGGATCCCGAGGCGGCCGTCGCCGTGCTGCACGGCGCGGGCGGTGTCTTCTGTTCGGGAGCGGATCTCAAGGCCATCGGCACTGCCTCGGGGAACCGGGTCGAGACGGACGGCGACGGCCCGATGGGCCCGACGCGCATGCGGCTGAGCAAGCCCGTCGTCGCGGCGGTCAGCGGTCCGGCCGTGGCGGGCGGTCTGGAACTGGCCCTGTGGTGCGATCTGCGCGTGGCGGACGAGACGGCGGTCTTCGGTGTGTACTGCCGCCGCTGGGGAGTGCCGCTCATCGACGGCGGAACGGTCCGCCTGCCGCGTCTGATCGGCCAGAGCCGCGCCATGGACATGGTGCTCACCGGCCGCCCGGTCCAGGCGCGGGAGGCCCACGCGATCGGCTTGGCCAACCGTCTGGTCCCGCGGGGGCACGCCCTGGAGGCGGCCGTGGAGCTCGCCGAGGGCCTGGCGGCGTTCCCCCGGACGTGTCTGCGGCAGGACCGGCTGTCCCTGCTGGAGCAGTGGGGGCTGAGCGAGGAGGAAGCCCTCGCCAATGAGTTCGCCCATGGGCTGGAGTCCCTGCGGACCGACACCACGGGTGGTGTGGCGCGGTTCAACGCGGGCGCCGGTCGGCATGGTTCGTTCGACGAAGGGTAGGGAGCCGTCCGCGGAGTCCGCCGCAGGTGACGCAGGTGACAACGAAGGCTCCGGCAGTCGGCGCAGCTCCCACGGCCAACGAAGCCTCCCGCGGCCTACGCCGCATTCCGCTCGACCGATCAGCGTTCGGCCGATCAGCGTTCGGCCGATCAGCGCTCAACCGTTCAGCGCTCGGCCGATCAGCGCTCGCCCGATCAGCGGATCGCCGCATTCGGCTGATCCGATCATTGGCGTGCGTGAGGATGCATGGAGGCGCGGATGCCGGGTAGCCGATCACGCCTCGGGGCAGTGGGACTCGCGCTCCCCGAGGTGTAACGACCGAATACCCACCGGCTCACGACACCGGCCGCGGACCGGCCGACCAGTGAGGCCGTCGATGAGACCACCGAGATTGGACTGCGCCATGACCGACTTTCCCCGCGACCCCTCCGACCCGGCAGGCCCCCCGGACTCCGCCGACTCCGTGGTTCCCGGCGCGTCCGCTGCCGCTTCCGGGACCGACGGCGACACCCCGGTCGCCCAGCAGGCGCTGCGTGCCCTTGCCGAGAACGGCTCGGACCAGGCCGCACTGACCGCACTGGCCGGAAGCGAGGTCCTGCTGCCCGACCCGACCGCCCCGGAGGACGCCGACGAACAGGAGGGCACGATGAGCCTTCCGGTGTTCGAGCAGGAGGACGGCGCCCGACTCGTGCCCGTCTTCACCTCCGAGGTGCGGATGGCCCAGGCACTGCCACAGATCCACCGCTACCACCTGGTACCCCTGTCGACGCTGGCCAACAACTGGCCGTCCGACGACCTGTCGCTGACCATCGACGCGGGTGCGCCCGAGGCCGTGACGCTGACGGCACGAGGCGTCAAGACGCTTCCAAACCTCGGTGGCGGCTGACTCCCAGGCACCCGCCCCGCGCGGCGACCACCCCGCGGGCCCACTGTCCAAGGGCCGACTGTCCGAAGGGCCGACTGATCCGCCGATCCGCTCCTTCCGCGGACCGGACGGTCAGCGGTCCGGGCAGTCGGCCCCTTCCCATGTCGGCCCTTCGCGCATCGGCCCTTTCGGTATCGCCCCTTCCATGTCGGCTCTTCCATGTCGGCCCCTTCCATGTCGGCCCCTTCCGTGTCGACCAGGACTCGGGGCAGACTCGAGGGACCATGCCGACACGCACGCAGACGGAACGCGACCGGATCACCATCGAGATCGGCTACGCCCTGTTCACCGCGGGGCTCATCGGGCTGGGGATCTTCGTGATCGCGGCGAGCCCGGTCGTCTTCTGGGGACTGCGCGGTCCGGACGCCGTGACGGATGTGCGGATGGGACTCGGGCTCGGCACCGCTGCCGCCCTTGTCCGCGTGGTCAGCGTGCTGCGGCGCTGGTGACAGGCGTACGGGACGCGTCGAAGAACGTGTCGGCCCGCTCGAGCGCCGAGGCGTCGCCGAGGACCTGGCCGGGCTCGCTCCCCGTACCCATGAGCACCCCGCCCCAGCGCATACCGAGGTAATCGGCGCAGCGGCGCAGCGTCCCGGCGAGGGGATCCGCCGTCTGGTGGTCCTGTCCGGCCAGGGCGGCGACACCCCACAGGGTCCGTCCCCGCATGCGTGCCTTGAAGTCGATGCCGGGCACTCGCATCCAAGCCGACCAGTGGTCGAGGTAGAGCTTGGTGTCGGCCGAGACGCTGTACCAGTACAGCGGGGAGGCTATGACGAGGTCCGTCGCCCCGAGGGTGGCGTCCAGGAGGGTCCGCTCATTGCCGGTCGGCTGCGGGTAGGCCACGCCGTCGCCGACGTGTCGCAGGTCGGGGAACGGGTTCAGCCGCAGATCCGCCAGGTGCAGCCAGCGCTGTTCGACGTCGCCTGGCAGGCGGGAGGCGGCCTGCCGGGCGAGAAGCTCGGTGTTGCCGTCCTTGCGGGCGCTGCCCAGAAGGAAGAGGAAGCTGCGCGGGGTGGTCTCGGATTCGGTAGTCACTCCGAACAATTTACTTGCACCTGCATCTTATGCGCAAGCATCAATATCCGGCGCAAGCAAGCGGCCGGTAAGCCGCAGCGCCACGACCCGCAAGCCGGAGCGCCACCCGCCACCAGCCACGCGGCCGTCCCCCACCAGCAACGCGACCTCCCGGCCGTCCCCCACCAGCGACGCGGCCGTCCCCCACCAGCAACGCGGTCACCCCCTACGACGTGACCGGCCCCAACGACGTGACCGCCCCCTACCAGCGACGACGGTTCCCCGCCACTCACCACAACCACCTGTGCGAAAAGTGTCTTCCCAACCGTGCCGGGACCGCGAAGCATGGCCCCATGGATGCCACAACTGCCCGTGCCCCCTTCCGACTTGACCCCGAAGGAGGCGACCGGCACGCGGAGAACGCCCAGTTGCGCGACATCGCCGCCGCTGTCGAGGTGGAGTTGCCCGACGGGGTGACGGCATGGGCCGTTCCCCGCCACGAGGCGCTGCACCGACTCCTGTCCGACCCCCGGGTCGCCAAGGGCGCCGAGCACTGGAGCGCTTTGGCCAACGGTGAGGTGCCGGAGACGTGGCCGATGATCGGCATTGTGTCCGGGAAGAGCATGATGACCGCGGACGGTCAGTCGCACCGCCGCCTGCGAGCCCTGGTCAGCGAGGCGTTCACCCCGCGCCGCACGGAGGCCCTTCGCCCACGCGTCGAGCAGATCACCCATGAACTCCTCGACGCGCTCGCCGCCGAGGCCCCCGGTCCCGTCGATCTGCGCGAGCGTTTCGCCTACCCCCTGCCCATGAGTGTGATCAGCGAACTCCTCGGCGTGCCCGAGGAGGACCGGGACATGCTGCACGAGTTGTCGGTGAGCATCGTCAGTACGAGCACCGGGCCGGCGGACGTCCTGGCCACGCAGCGGGCGATGTACGGATATCTGGACAGCCTGGTCGCCGCCAAGCGCCGCTCCCCCGCCGACGATGTGACCAGTGCCCTGATCGCCACCCATGACGAGGGTGACCGGCTGAACGAGACCGAACTCGCCGGGACCCTGGTCCTGCTGATCGTGGCGGGGCACGGCACCACTCTCAATCTGATCACCAATGCCACCCGCGCCCTGCTCACCCACCCGGAGCAACTCGCCCTCGTGCGCTACGGCTCCCGGTCGTGGGAGGCGGTGGTCGAGGAGACCCTGCGCTGGGACTCTCCCGTCAACCAGTTCCCGATGCGCTATGCCCTCGAGGACATCGACGTCGACGGCACGGTGATCCCCAAGGGCGCGGCCATCCTGGCGTCGTACGCTTCGACCGGGCGCGACAGCGCCTTCCACGGCGAGGACGCCGACCGGTTCGACATCACCAGGGGACCGACCCGCCATCTCGCCTTCGGCCATGGCCCGCACTTCTGCCTCGGCGCCGCCCTGGCCCGGATGCAGGCGCACATCGCCCTGGCCGCTCTCTTCGATCGCTTCCCCGGCCTCACGCTCGCCGACCAGCCCGACCGGCCAGACCGGCCAGACCGGCCGGGACATCCAGACCAGCCCGACCAGCCCGGACATCCCGGGAACCCCGGGAACCCCGGGAACCCCGGCAGCATGGCCCCGCTGCCGACGATGATCAGCAACAGCACCAGGACCCTCCCCGTCCTCCTCGCCTGACATCCCCCGAGCCGACTTCCCCGTCCGCTACGCGTGCGCGTCCGACAGATCGGAGGCGGCGGCGGGATCGAGAAGCCCTTCCAGCAGGTCGCCGTGCTCGGCCACCCGCTCGACGACCTGCTCGGGGGTGAACGCCAGGTCTTCCGGTGAGGCGCACTCGGCGATCTCCTCCCAGCTCACCGGGGTGGACACGGCGGGCACCGGTCGGGCACGCAGGGTGTAGGGGGCGGCGGTGGTCTTGGCCGTCGCGTTCTGGCTCCAGTCGACGAAGACCTTGCCCGGCCGCAGCGCCTTGGCCATGCGGTGGACGACGAGGTCCGGGTGGCTGTCCTCGAAGCGCCGGGCGAGAGACTTGGCGTAGCCGGAGACCCGGGCTTCGGGCAGCCCGGTCAGCGGCGCGTACAGGTGCAGACCTTTGGCCCCGCTGGTCTTGGCCCAGACCGACAGCCCCTCCTCCTCCATGGCCTCTCGCAACAGCAGGGCGACATGGCAGCACTCCACCAGTCCGACGCCCGGCCCGGGGTCGAGGTCGATGACGAGCCGGTCGTGGGAGTCGGGTCGGCTGTCGCGCCACTGCGGGACGTGCATCTCGAGGGCCGCGAGGTTGGCGAGCGCCATGAGTGAGGGAAGGTCGTTGACCACCACATGGCTGCGCACCCCGTCCTTGCCGTTCACCCGCACGGTCGCCACCCATTCCGGTAGTCCCGGCGGGGGGTTCTTGGTGTAGAAGCGCTCGGCCTCCACACCGTCGGGGAAGCGGACGAAGGAGGCGGGCCGCTCGCGCAGGTGGGGCAGCATCGCGGGGGCGATCCGAGCGTAGTAGTGGAGCGCTTCCGCCTTGGTCGTGCCGGTGGCGGGCCACAGGACCTTGTCGAGGTTGCTCAGGACGAGGCTGCGGCCCTCGACTGTCGTGGCGGTGCGCTCCGGCATAATCTGAAAGTCCCCACGAAGGGACGAAACCATGCGGAGTATCTGGAAAGGGATTATTTCCTTTGGCCTGGTCAGCGTCCCTGTCCAGCTGTTCTCCGCCATCCAGGAACACCGGGTCCCCCTCCATCAGGTGCACGCCGACGACGGCGGCCGGATCAGGCTGCGCCGGGTCTGCGAGGAGGAGGGCAAGGAGATCCCCTACCAGGAGATCGCCAAGGGCTACGAGGCTCCGGACGGGCGAACGGTGATCCTCACCGACGAGGACCTCGCCCAGCTGCCCCTGCCCAGCAAGAAGACGATCGACGTCCTCGCCTTCGTGGACGAGGACACCATCGACCCGATCATGTTCTCGACCCCCTACTACGTGGGCAGCGCGGATCGCGCGGGCGCCAAGCCCTACACCCTGCTGCGGGAGGCGCTGGTCGACGCGGGCCAGGTCGCCGTGACGAAGGTGACCCTGCGCACGCGCGAGTCGCTGGCGGTGCTGCGCGTCCACGACGATGTCCTGGTGCTCCAGACGATGCTCTGGCCGGACGAGGTCAGGCCCGCGTCCGAGGCCGCGCCCGAGGGGGACACCAAGGTACGGCCGCAGGAGCTGAAGATGGCCCGCTCCCTGATGGACACCCTCAGCGAGGGATTCGACCTCGGCGAGCTGCACGACGAGTACCAGGAGGCATTGCAGCAGGTCGTCGAGGCGCGTCTCCAGGGCGTGGAGCCGCCTCGCGAGGCCGAGGAGGTACCGGCGGCCAGCAATGTGATCGACCTGATGTCCGCGCTGCGCGACAGCGTCAAGAGCGTGCGCCAGTCGCGTGGCGAGGCCGCCTCGGCGCAGCCGGAGGAGGAGGAAGAGGAAGCCCTCGCGGCGGCCGGCGGCGGTACGGCGAGGACGACCGCGTCGAGGGCTCCTTCCGGGGGCGCGGCCAGGAAGAGCACCGCGAAGAAGACCGCCGCCAAGAAGACGGCGGCCGCGGCGGCGAAGAAGACGGCGGGCAGGACCGCCGCGAAGGCTCCGGCCAAGACCACTGGCAAGACGGCGGCCAAGACGGCGGCCAAGGCGGCGGACCGGACGGCGGACAAGACGGCGGCGAAGAGCCCGGCGAAGACCACCGCCAAGAAGACGGCGAAGAAGACCGCCTCCCGCCGTAAGGCCTCGTGAAGCCCCATGAGCCCGTGAACCGGCCGGCCCGCGGGACGGCGCCCGCGCAACTGCCGCTCCTGTCCCCCATGCTCGCCACCCAGGGGACGGTGCCGACCGACCCCTGGCGGTGGGCGTTCGAGGTGAAGTGGGACGGCATCCGCGTCCTCGCCTATCTGCCGGGCGACGGCGGGATGAAGCTCGTCTCCCGCAACAACAACGACGTCACCTTCCGCTACCCCGAACTCGCCGACCTGCCCGCGCTCCTGCCCGGCGAGGACGTGATCCTCGACGCCGAGATCGTCGCCGTGGACAGCAAGGGGCGGCCCAGCTTCGCCCGCCTCCAGGAGCGGATGAACCTCGACAAGCTGCCCGCCATCAAGGCGGCGACCCGCACCACCCCGGTCTCCCTCATGGTCTTCGACATCCTGTGGCGCTCCGGCGGGCAGACCACCTCGCTCCCCTACCGGGCGCGGCGTGAACTCCTCGAGGGCATGGGCATGGAATCGGGCCGGATCGGTGTACCGCCCGCCTGGCACGGTGAGGGCGACACGGCGATGACCTGGACCCTGACCATGGGCCTGGAGGGGGTGATCGCCAAGCGCCTGGACTCGCGGTACTGGCCCGGCAAGCGCTCCCGCGACTGGATCAAGATCAAGCACTGGAGGACCCTGGATGTGCTGATCGGCGGCTGGATCCCGTCCGACCGCGCGGCGACCGTCATGAAGTCGCTGCTGGTGGGCCTGCCGGAAGGCGGCGGGCTGCGCTACTGCGGGGCGGTGGGCTCGGGGTTCACGCACGCCGACCGCACATGGTTCGCCACCGAGCTGCGCCGCCTGGAGATGGAGTCGCCGCCGTTCTTCAATCCGCGTCAGGCGCTGGAGCGCGGGCACCCGGTCCGCTGGTGCGAGCCCGTGCTGACCGGCGAGGTGGAGTTCTTCGAATGGACCCCGGCCGGGCAGATGCGACAGCCGGTCTGGCGCGGGCTCCGCGGCGAGCACGGCCCCTGAGGAGGCGGTGATGTCCCCACGGCACGACCCCGATCCGGTCGAGGCGCTTCAGCGGATCGCTTTCCTGCTGGAGCGCGAGCAGGCGCCCACCTACCGTGTACAGGCCTTCCGCAGAGCGGCCGCGGCCATCGCGGAGCTGCCCGCGGACGAGCTGCGCCGACGCCACAGCGAGCGCACCCTCACCGAGTTGAGCGGGGTCGGGCCCAAGACCGCAGAGGTGGTCCACGAGAGCCTCGACGGGAACCGGCCCGGCTATCTGGTGGCCCTGGAGGAACAGGCGGGCGAACCGCTCACGGAGGGAGGCGAGCGGCTGCGCGAGGCGCTGCGCGGGGACTGCCATCTGCACTCCGACTGGTCCGACGGCGGCAGCCCCATCCTGGAGATGGCGGTGACGGCACGCGACCTCGGTCATGAGTGGGCGGTGCTGACCGACCACTCCCCCCGCCTGACGATCGCCCGCGGGCTGTCACCGCAGCGGCTGCGCGAGCAGCTCACGGTGGTCGCCGAGGTCAACGAGGAGCTGGCGCCCTTCCGGCTCCTGACGGGAATCGAGTGCGACATCCTCGAGGACGGCAGCCTGGACCAGGAGCCGGAACTGCTCGACGAACTCGACATCGTGGTGGCCTCGGTGCACTCCAAGCTGCGGATGGAGTCGCGGGCGATGACCCGGCGGATGGTCGAGGCGGTGCGCAACCCCCGGGTGGACGTCCTCGGCCACTGCACCGGCCGGCTGATCAGCGGCCGGGGCCGCCCGGAGTCGGAGTTCGACGCGGACGCGGTCTTCGGGGCCTGCGCCGAGACCGCCACCGCGCTGGAGATCAATTGCCGCCCCGAGCGGTCTGATCCGCCGGACCGCCTCATCCGGACGGCGCTTGAGGCGGGCGTGGTGTTCTCGATCGACACCGATGCCCATGCCCCGGGCCAACTGGACTGGCAGATCTACGGCTGCGCCCGCGCCGCGGTGTGCGGTGTCACTCCCGAACGGGTGGTCAACACACTCTCCGTGGAGCCGCTGCTGAAGTGGAGCCGGGACCGCAGGAGTTGAGTGCGGACGGGACGCAGGAGTCGACTGCGGACCGTAGGACTTGACTGGGGCCGAGGAGTCGGGTGCGGACCGGACCGCAGGAGTTGACTGGGGGCCGGGCCACAGGAGTGGACTGGGCCCGTGAAAGAAGGTGTCGTCCACCGACAACCGGAACAACCGATCCTGCGTCATCCCCGGTATGAAAGACCCGGAGGGCACCGAACGCCCCCGCCTAGTTCTTCGGCGGGGCGGTCCAGGCCGGGGGCAGCGAGTTGTCGCTGCTGGGGGTGACCGGGGGCGCCGGGGTCGGGGGCGCGGTGAAGCTGGGGTCGGCGGTCGAGGGCTTGCCTCCCGCGGCGGCCTGCTTGGCCTGCTCACGCGCGACCATCTCGAAGTCGACGAGACCGGTCTCCTCGAGCACGGTGATGTGGTCCAGAACCGTGGTGTTGGCGCTGTTGGCCAGCTGACGCACCAGGGTGTTGCGGGTGCCGTTGCGTTCCTTCGCGACGAACTCGAAGACCCTGCCGTGGGCCAGCCGCAGGAAGTTGGCGAACTTGACCTCGTAGTCGCGGCCGCTCGCCGCGCTCAACTCGCCCAGCCATCTCCTTTGCTGGTCATTGGGCTGATTGGGCAGGTCGACGCCGAGCTGCGAGGCGACGTCGCGAACCTCGCGGTCCAGCGCCGTGTGGCCGTCGATGAGGTGCTGACCGGCGCGGCGGATGGCCTTGGTGCTGCCGCGCTCCATGGCCTGCTGCCCAGCGGGCAGTTCCCACAGTCCCGCCAGGCGGACCTTCTCGATGAAGTCGCGGTCGGACGGGGTGAGCGGACCGAACTTCGTTGCGACCGCGCCGGAGTTGGGGTCGCCGCTGCTGGCGGCGTTCGACCCGTTGAACTTCGTCACGGGGAAGATCAGCGCGGCGAGTGTGGCGGCCAGGGCGGCGACGATGAGACCGGTACCGGTAGTGGATCGCAAGATGCCTCCTGGTCGATGCGCCCCGTAGGGGGTTCGTGTGCGGGGCATGCGGGGTTCCTCAAGTGGTACGTGGCACGGACATGAATCACTCAACGCCCGGGCCCGAATATTTGTCGGCGCTCCGGCCGGAGTCAGCGCTCCAGCCGGAGGGCGAGCGCCGGGCAGCGCCGGATGGCGCGGCGGGCCTGCTGGCGCAGGTGCCCGGGCAGCGGCATGCTCGCCGAGGCCGGGTAGCCGTCGGTGCCGAGGGAGACCACGTCAGGCAGCACGTCGGCGCACAGGCCGTGTCCCTCGCAGAGGGTCCAGTCGACGACGAGACGCTCGGTGGACTCTTCCGTGCGCGACGACGGCCCGGCCGGCAGCGCCTTGCGCTCGGGCGCTCCGACGCCGTTCTCCAACGGCAGCAGTCCCCGCACCGGGCGACCGCAGCCACGTCCGTAGGCGTGCTCGGCGACGTCCTCGCTGAAGACCTCGAGGGAGGACAGGGCGAAACGGGCGGTGCCGTCGGGGTGGCTGCACGCGCCGCGGCCCTTGACCGCCTCCATGTAGGCGTTGACTCCGTCGAAGGCGGACCGTCCACCCGCGTAGGCGAGTTCCTCGAAGTGGTCGGCGAGCGCGGGCAGTCCGCGCCAGCACGGCCCGCACTGTCCGGCGGTCTCCCCCGCCAGCCAGCGCAGGACACGTGCGCTCTCCCCGAGGGGGCAGACACTCTCGGGCAGCGGCAGGATCGCGCCCGCGCCGAGGACTCCGCCGAACGCGCCCAGGGATTCGCGCGAGATCGAGGCCAGTTGGGCCGAGGTGCCGTCGATCCACTTGCCGTGGTAGCCGCCGATCAGCACGCCCTGACCGGTCGTCATGCCGCACATGTTCAGAATGTGCGAGATCGGGACGCCGGTGGGGGCCTCGATGACGATCTGGCCCATGATCGTGAGCAGGACCGTTCCGGGCTCGTCCGGCAGTCCGGTCGTGCGGTAGCCGAGCGCGCCCAGGCGTGCCGCGATGGCCAGTTGGGTGAAGGTCTCGGTGTTGGACAGCAGGGTCGGCAGTCCGCGCAGACCGCTGTCGCAGGTGCGGACCTTGCGTCCGGGCGGCAGGGTGATGCCGGTGTTGAGGCCCCGGGTGAGCGCGGTTCCCTCTCCGGTGACGAAGCGCTCGGGGAGCATCTCGACACGGACCGAGCGGCCCAACGGGCCCCGTTCGGCGAGAGCCTCGCTCACCGACCGCTCCACGTAGGGCTGAGTCACGCCGATGACGACTTCCTGCGAGCCGAGCGCCTCGGCGGCGAGCAGCGCCCCGTCGAGCACGAGGTGCGGCGAGCGGCGCAGCAGCGTCTCGTCCTTGCGGCAGGCGGGTTCGCCCTCACTGCCGTTGATCACGACGGCGGTGCGTCCGTCACCGCGACGGGCCGACTCCACGACGGCGCGCACCTTGCGGGCGAACGGGAAACCGGCGCCGCCTCGCCCGCGCAGGTCGATGTCCTCGGCGAGGGCGATGACGTCCTCGGTGCGCAGGGCGGGCAGGGTGCCGTGGGTGGTCAGGTGGCCCACGCGGTCGAGCCTGTCCGTGAACTCGAGGCCGGCGAGCAGACGGGGGAGTCCGACCGCCAGGACCCTGGGAGGAGCGACGTTCACGAGGTGCCTCCGCTGAGGTGCTTGTACGCCGAGCTGTCGCCCGACAGCCAGGGTTCACCGCGCACCGGCGCGGCGGCGCTCGGAGTCGGCGGGCGTCCCGGTCCGGGGGCGGCCGGTGGCTCGTTCACGGCCTGCCGCGGGAAGGCCGTGGTCGGGCGCGGTGCGGGGGTGGCGGCCCAGGGCAGATCGCGGGGCAGATCGCGCCCGCCTCGCGAGAACGGGTCCGGCAGGGCGGCGTGCTCGCGCTGGTCGGACGCGCCGAGCGGCCGGTCCATGCCCAGCGGCCGTTCCGTGCTCAGCGGCCGGTCCATGCCCAGCGGCCGGTCCATGTCCAGCGGCCGGTCCATGCCCAGCGGCCGGTCCATGTCCAGCGGCCGGTCCATGTCCAGCGGCCGGTCGATCTGGATCGTCTGGTCGGTGACGGCACGCGGCTCGACGCTGAGGTCGAGAGGGCGGGTCTCGTCGAGGGTCGGCGCGAAGCCGCGCGGGGGCTCGGGCCGGGGGCGGCCGACCTGGCTCTGCCGGGAGCCGGGGGCGGGCTCCGGGTCGATCAGGCCGACGGGATTCTGGGAGGGGCGCTCGGGCACCGGAAGCTGGGTGCGCTCCGTCGCCCTCATCAGCGGGGCGAGCGGCCCGCGCAGCGCGTTGGGCACTCCGCCTCCGCTCTTGGCTCTCTGCCGCAGGATGAGCGCTCCGGCGACACCGGCCAGGCTCAGCGCGTAGAACGTGCTGACCCATCCGGCCGCCGCACGCCCCGACTGGAGGCCGTGGACGAGTGACGCGCCCCACGCGCCGTAGGCGGTCGCGTGCAGGGAGCGCCACAGGCGGGCGCGCTTCGGCGAGGTGAACACGCTCCTGAGCGCGCCGGTGACGGCGACTCCGACGAACACGTAGGCGGCGATCGTCCCCATGCCGATGAGCAGGGGCTGCTCGCCATCGGCCAAGGGCACGACGGAGGAGGCGGGGTCGGCCTCGTTGTTGGCGACCTTGACCCAGATGTGCAGGCCGAGGAAGGCGAGACCGGCCACGGCGGCCGCGCGGTGCACGCCCTGGGCGAGGATCCGGTGGCGCGGGTTGAGGAAGAGCCGGTCGGTGGCGACCAGCCCCCACAGGACGGCGGCGGTCAGCGACACCAGGGCGAGCACGCCGGCGCCGAAGTCGAGGAACGCCCGGGTGCGGGTGAAGATCGAGGAGCCGCCGACGGCCATGAGCAGGGCGATCACCCCTACGGCGACGGCCGTGGCGATGACGCTCGGCCGCTTCGTCACGCCGTCGGGCAGTGACATCGTTGGCGGTGACGGTGGCGTCGGCGGCGTTGGATTGCGTTCTTGTGTACGACGACGCCGCTTGTGCGAGCGGGGTATGGGCATTCGGCGCCTCCCATGGCACTCGGGTGGGAGCACGTTACTCGAACGTAACCGATCATGAAGCCCGTTACCTTCGGTTACCCGCTGAAGTTGCGCATGACAAAACGGCCAAGTGTCTCATTCCGCTCCGCCGACCCCTCCCCAGGAGTCCGCGCGGAATTGGTCACTCCGCCATTAGAGTCGGGCGCGTACCACCAAGTTCCCCACCGCATGGGGAGTTTCACGGCCAGAGCGCGGGCGCTGCCCCGGAGAGGAACCCATACCCGCATGAGCCGCCGCTCCAACGGATTGATGGCCACTTGGGCCGAAATACAGCGTCAACAGCAGCGCCAGGACGAGGCGCAGCGCCGGGCCATGGCGGCGCAGCAACGCGAGGAGGAACGACGACAGCGTGCGGCGGAGCGGGCCGCGGCACGCAACCGTCGCGAGCAACAGGCCGCTTACCGCCAGCGACGCGAGGCCGACGCCCAGCGCCGCACGGACGAACTCGAGGAGCAGGTGGAGCGGTTGCGCGGCCTGCTGTCGGCGGGGTGCGCCGCCCCCGCGTTCACGGTCTCCTCGCTCGGCCGCACCGAGCGGGTGGAGCCCTTCTCCCCCGGCCAACTGGCCCAGCCGATACCCATGCCGGACCCGAACGCGTACCACCCCCAGCAGTCGGGAGGCTGGGGCTTCGGATCGAACCGGCAGGCGCAGGACGCCGCCCGCGCCCGGTACGAGCAGGACTGGCACGCCGCTCAGGCCGCCGAACGCCACCGCCAACAGCAGCTCGCCGCCTATCAGCGTCAGTACCAGGCCTGGGCGGACCAGGAGCTGGCGGCGATCCGCGAGCACAACGCCGGGGTCCGGGAGCTGGTCACCACCTTGCGCCAGGGCGATCCGGACGCGGTGGTGGAGTACTTCACGGCCGCGCTGTACGCCTCGACGGGCTGGCCGGCGGACTTCCCCCGAAGCGTCTCCGCCTCGTACGACACCGGCGCCCGCGAACTGGTGCTGAACTGGGAGCTGCCCGGCTACGAGGTCGTGCCGGACAAGTCCGTCGTGCGCTACATGCCCGGTGCCGACCGCGAGAAGGAGATCCAGCGTCCCGCGACGGAGCGCCGCGCCCTGTACCGGGATGTGCTGGCGCAGTGCGTGCTCCTCGCGGTGCGCGACCTCTTCGCGTCGGACGAGTTCCGCACCCTGGACTCGCTGGTGCTGAACGGGTTCGTGGACGGCAACGATCCCGCGACCGGCCGAAGGAGCCAGACGTTCCTGGCGACCGTCTCGGTCCCCCGCACCGACTTCGAGCGGCTCGACCTCGCCCATGTGCTGCCCGAGGACTGCCTGGTGGAGGGCCTGCGCGGTCGGTTGTCGGACCGGCCGGACAAGCCGACGGCAGTGGCGCCCGGCAGACTCCCCGAGGATGTCGGACGGTCGGTGGTCAGCCATGGCAACTCCGGCGACGACGATCCCGACCTGTTCGAGATGGACCCGATCGAGTTCGAGGAACTCGTCGCCGAACTCTTCCGCGCCATGGGCATGCAGGCGCTGACGACGCAGCGGTCCAACGACGGCGGGGTGGACGTCGACGCCCTCGACCCCGATCCCATCCGGGGCGGCAAGATCGTGGTGCAGGTCAAGCGCTACCGCAACACCGTCCCGCCGACGGCGGTCCGGGACCTGTTCGGCACGGTCCAGGACGCCGGGGCGAACAAGGGCATATTGATCACCACATCCAAATTCGGCCCCGGCTCGCACGCCTTCGCCAATGGCAAGCCGCTGACGCTGGTGTCGGGCACGGACCTGGTGGACCTCCTGGGCCGCCACGGCCTGCGGGGAAGACTGGGCGGCGGCCCGTCACGGACACCCGAGCCGACCCGCGCCCCCGACCCGGACGCCGATCTGGACGACGACGCGAGCGTGCTGGGCATGACGTGGACCGGCAACGTCGCCGTGGATGTGTGCGCGCTGGTCTGCACGGGCAACCGGGTCGTCGCCGAGGATCAGTTCGTCTTCTACAACAACCCGGCGACGCCCGACGGAAGCGTTCGGATGATGCCGGGCTTCGGCCAGGACAAGGCCGCGATCTGGGTCCGCTTCGACCGACTCCCGGCGTCGGCGGACCGTTTGGTCCTGGTCGCGGCCATCGACCCCGAGGTGAACCCGAACGCCGATCTGACAGGCTTCACGGACGCGCGCATCCGGCTGTCGGACCCCTCGGGCACGGAGATCGACCAGTTGGAGGTCTCCGACGGCCGCCCGGGAGAAACGGCGCTGGCGCTGGGCTCGTTCCGCCGCCGCTCGAACGGCGACTGGGGCTTCGTGGCGGGCGGAAGGGGCTACCCGGGCGGCCTGGTGGCGCTGGTGGAGGATTACGGGATCGAGGTGGAGTAGGCGGGGGGGCAGGTCAGAGGGGGAAGTGCCCCGCCTTGACATCGGCGACGAAGGCGGCCCAGGCGGCCGAGCCGAAGACGAGCGCGGGGCCGTCGGGGTCCTTGGAGTCCCGGACGGGAACGAGCCCGGGAACATGATCGGCGACCTCGACGCAGGCGCCTCCCTGCTCATTGCTGTAGGTCGACTTGCGCCAGGAGACAGCGCCGGGGAAGTCTTGAGCGACCTCTATGCAGGCGCCTCCCTCCTGGTTGCTGTGGCTGCTCTTCCGCCAGACGGCGGTGCTCAGGTCGAGGGGGGTACGCATGGGAAGCAGTCCTCCATTACCGACGCGATGAAGGCCACCGACTCGTCCGGTGGCAGGGCGTCGGCTCGGAGCAAATCGTAGGTCAACTGACACTCCCCCACATCTGTCAGGTCCTCCATGAGCCGCCCGTAGGAGGCTCCCTCTTCGTAGGCCACCTCTGGCCCCTGGGGGAAGTGCAGCAGGTACAGCGAGCTACTCATTGTGGCGTGCGCTCCGCGCGAGAACGGCAGAATCTGCACCACTGTGCCGGTCCTTTCGGACAGATCCAGCACCTGAGCGAGCTGTGCTCGCATGACAGCGGGACCTCCGACAGCCCGGCGGATCACCGCCTCGTCGAGGACCATCCACAACTGCGGAGGGTCCGGTCGGTCGAGCAATGTCTGGCGGCTCATGCGAGCCGCCACCATCGATTCAAGTTCTGCCTCATCGCCGGGCCGTGTGGCCCGGAAGAACGCCCGCGCATAGTCCTCGGTCTGCACGAGTCCTGGCATCGTTCCGACCATGAAGATGAAGATCCGATCCGCCTGCGCCTCAAGCTCCATAAAGCGCTGCGAATAATCGGGGAACGCCAGCCGCCGCACCACCGGATACAGTCGGATGAACTGGCCGTCCGTGTCGAAGGCAGCGTCCAATGCCTTTGACATCTCCGGGGTCGGCATCCTCGTGGCCGTCTCGATGTGCCCGACGAGCGCCGGGCTGTAATTCAGAATCTCCGCCAGCCTCGCGTGCGACAGCCCCGCCTTCTCCCTTAACCGACGCAACTCCGAGCCGTAGTACGCCTGCACGGACGATGTCGGATCGAGGTCCCGAGGCTTCCTGCCCATGTCATGCCACCTCCATTACCTACCGCCTCGGCGGTAGTCGCGTCCCTACTGGTCAGCGCCGCTCCTCAGCGCAAGCCTATGACCACTCAAGGTAATTGATACACCGCACGGAGTGCTCATGGATGCGAATTCCGATAATTCGGACGCCCGCCTCACCGGCGAGCGCGTCGCGGAAGACTTACAACTCGCCTTAGCTGCACAGGGGTTCTGGATTCAGGCCCGTGGGATGGAACCCATTGACGGACGCGCCTACGTATCCGTTGATCCGATTCGCGCGGACGTGGCCGTACGTTTGATCGATCGCATTCGGGGCGTGGGCGGCATGCGGAGGACGCACACGATGGACCTGCGCGTCTACAGCGTCAACCGGATGGGAATCGTCACTCGTCAGGGTACGCAGATCCGGGTGCGCGCGAGCGACCCCGTTCCCCTTCTGGATTCCTTGACGAAGTGGCCTCCGTGCGAGTGCGAGCGAGCCACCGGGCGCCCCTGTCCGGAACGCAACCGTGACGTCGGCGGTGTGCGGGCCGGCGGCACCGGGAGTGATCGCTGAAGGCTCGCGCCGCGTGCGGTTGTTTGGCGCGGCGCTCGCGGGGCACTCGGGATTGCCTCGACCCCAAGAAGAGAGCCTGCAATGGAAATCTCGGGCATCATCAGTGCGCTCGTGATCGGCCTCGTCATCGGAGCGCTCGGCCGCTTGGTGCTGCCGGGCCGCCAGCATGTCCCCATCTGGCTCACGATCCTCGTCGGCATCGTCGCCGCCTTTGTCGGAGCCGCTGTCGCCAGCGCCATCGGCGTCGCCGACACCAAGGGCGTCGACTGGATCGAGTGGATCATCCAGATCGGCCTGGCAGCACTCGGCATCGCCGCCGTCGACCGTTCCGGGAGCCGTCGCGTGGCCCGCTGATCTGCCTGCTCGGGTGACCACCGCACCCCGCCGTCGTTGGTGGCAGAGGCGGCGGGGTCCAGGCTGCCGCGTTCCGTCGGCGGTGAGGCAAGGGGTTCGGGAGTGGTGGACGACGACCTCGATGCTGTCCTGCTGACCCGAGCCCTGGAGCCGTACCACCCCCACTGCCGTTATCTGCGCACCGCCGCTCTGCGTACCGCTGCCCTCGCCGATCCTCAGCGGGCGGGGTCGGCGGTGGCGGCTCGGGGTGAGTTCACCGTTCCCGAGTCCTGCTGCGTCAGGGGGAGCGGGCACTTCGGCGCGCTGGAGTTCGCCATCTGTCTTGATCAGCTCATGCACTTCACCCTCGCCCGGGCCGTGCATGGGCGGTTGATCGAACCCTTCGGCCGCTGGACCACGGACGACTACTGGCAACGGCAGTTGTCGGACGTCGCGGTGGTGGAACTGCGCAGCCGTTTCCGGCGGGGCGTCTGCCCCAGCAGCTTCCACGGCGAGTTGGAGATCAGGGACCGCGGTCGGCGCGAGGACCCGTCCGGGTCACTGATCGCGCTGGAGATTTCCTGCCGCTTCTGGGACGACGACGGCGGCAATTGCTCGGGCGACCTCCGCGTCGCCCTCACGGACCTGCCCCCTGCTCGGTGAACAGTGCCGCGTTGGGAAGTGGGCGAGGTTGGCACCGGGGGCCCGGAAGCCTCGACGACGCTCGCAACTCACCGCAAATCATCGGAACGTCCCGGTCCAAGGCCATACGCTGGGACGGGTGGCCCAGGATGCACCGGGGGGCGTCGTGCTGCATGTTCCGCTGCACAGTCAGTTCCGCTACGTCCATGAACCGCTGCCCATGGGGGACCGGGCGATTCCCGTCCTGGGGCACGAGGCCCTGGTGGGCGCGCTGAAGGAGCGGCTGACGTATTCGCACGGCGGGGCGTTCCTGGTGACGGGATTCCGCGGTGTCGGCAAGTCGACGCTGGTGCTGCGGGCGCTGGCCGAGGCGTCGGTGGAGTGGGGCAGCGCGGATGTCCTGCTGGTCGCGCATCTCAACGTGGCCCGTTCCATGACCACCGACCAGTTGCTGTTCGCCATCGTGCGGCGGATCTTCGAGGCGCTGGACGACCGCAGCCTCCTCGCCCGCCTGCCGCGTGACGTGCAGCGCTCGCTCCTGCTCGCCTACACCCGTACCTCCTTGTCGTTCACGCAGACCCAATCGGAGAGCAGGGAGCGCGGTACCACGCTCGGCCTCGCCCCGAAGCACGGGCTGACGCCCACCATGAACTTCCAAGGCCGCAGGACCCGTTCGCAGGCGACGGAGGCGGCGTTCCTCGCCTACTCGGAGACCGATGTCGAGCACGACCTCGTGCGGATCATCCATCTGCTGAACGGGAGCGAGGGCCGTCTCGAGCCACAACCCCCGCCGAGCCGTGGGTTATTCGGCAGAAGGCGGCTGAGCAGCGGCGCCCGGTTCCGGGTGCATCCGGTCGTCGTGCTGGACGAGGTCGACAAGCTGACCGACAACCAGGAGGCGGCGATCGCGGAACTGGAGTCCCTGCTGGGCCGGCTGAAGAATGTGCTGACCGCTCGCGGAGCGCATTTCATCGTGGTCGCCGGGCCCGACCTCCACGATCAGGCCATCCGCGACGTCGACCGCGGCAATGGCGTCTACGAGAGCGTCTTCGGCTGGCGGATGTACGTCCCGTGCCTGTGGGAGGCGCCGCAGCGGCTCGTACACGGCCTCACCCACGTGGACGAAAGGCGGTGGCCGCCTCCGCCCCTGTGGCCGCCTCACCCCACTCAGCCGCCCCGGCCGGACGGCACGACCGACCTGAACGGCTTCCCGGCTGCCCCGCCCCCGTTCCCCGAGGACTGGCAGCTGGATCAGTTCACCGGCTATCTGCGCTTCAAGGCCCGAGGCGTGCCGAGGAGGCTGCTCCAGGAGTTCAACACCCTTGTGCACTGGGAGAGCGGAAAGCCCTCGCTGCTGGTGCGGCCGGAGGACTGGTCGCGCATCGAGTTCTACGCCCAGTTGGAGGCGATCGTGGCGGCCGCCATGGGCTCCGACGATGCCGACAGACCCGCCGCCGTGGCCATCGACGACGACAGGCGGCGGCTCGGCGGCTACCACGTGGTGGACTGGGCGCTGCGCAGCGAAGGCAGACCGTTCACCTCCGCCGAGGTGACCGGCACGACGGGTCTGGATCCCCTGCTGCGGATGACGCTTCCGGTGGTGGAGAGGCTGCTCCGCCATCTCACCCAGGCGGGGGTGCTCGATGTGGTGAGTGAGCCCGGGAGGCCGGACGCGACCAGGTACGGCGGGCGGGCGGAGACCTCGCTTGCCTACTACAAGCTCTCGGACGCCTACAAAAGGCAGTTGGCGGGTTTCGTGCGCAGCAGCGAGAGCGAGCGCGCGGATCTGGGGATCGTCGCGCCACCGTCGGGATCGGGCATGTTCGACACCACGCTGGCCCGGGCGCGGTCCGTTGCCCGGCCCCCTGCCCCAGTGCCGGGCGAGGAACCGTCCGGGCCGGACGACTGGCCTGAGCCGCCGTCCTCGGACGGCACACCCGCCATCGGGGTCCTGGCCGACCGGTACGAGATGCGGAGCCTGCTGGGGCAGGGCGGTATGGGGTCGGTCTACCGGGGGCGGAACCTGCTGACCGGGCAGGAGGTCGCGATCAAGTGCCTGCACAGGGGACTGCTGGACGACGAGGAGATGCTTGCCCGGTTCCGGCGGGAGGCCGAGGTGGGGCAGCGGCTGAACCATCCGCACATCGCCCGCACCCTCGACGCCCTGGGCGGGCCGGACACGGAACCCGCGCTGATCATGGAGTTGATCGAGGGACCGTCGCTGCGGGAATTGCTGGACACGCATGGTCCGTTGCCGACCGGGCTGGTGGCGCGGATCGGCCGGGAGATAGGTGAGGCGCTGGACTTCGTCGAGACCATGGGCGTCTCCAGGATCGACCTCAAGCCGAGCAATGTTCTGCTCAGTCCCGGTCGCGGCGCCGTGATCGTGGACCTCGGCATCGCCCGGCCGTCGGCCACGGACAGCACGCAGGTGACCGTGGTGGGGATGGTGATCGGGACCCCGGGGTACATGGCGCCCGAGCAGATCACGGGCACGGTCACGGACATCAGGGCGGATCTGTACGCGCTGGGCATCCTGATGTACGAGTGCTTCTCCGGCCGGGCGCCCTGGTCGGCGGAGTCGGTGCCTCATCTGCTGTACCGCATCCTTCACGAGGAGCTCCCGATCGACGACCTGCCGGTCTCCGCCAGGATGCGCGCCTTGATCCGCAGGACGGTGGACCGCTCCCCCGCCTCCCGGCCCCAGAGCCCCGAGGAATTCCTGACCGACCTGGCCGAGACCCCGGAGGCGGGAGCGGAGGTGGGGCCGGAGGCACTGGAGGAGGGGGAGGAGGAGGGACCGCAGCCGCTGTCGGACTGGCCCGACGAGGATGCCACGACCGCCATCGGCGACCTGTGACCCCCCGAGGCTCCCGTCCGGCTCCGGATGCCCGGCGGTCAGTCGCCGATGCGGCGGAAGAGGCCCTCCTGCATCACCGAGACGAGCAGGTGGCCTTCGCGGTCGTAGATCAGGCCCCGGGCCAGGCCCCGGCCGCCGGTGGCGATCGGGGACTCCTGCTGGTACAGGAACCACTCGTCCGCCCGGAAGGGGCGGTGGAACCACATCGCGTGGTCCAGTGACGCCATGTCGAAGCCGCGCGGGCCCCACAGCGGCTCGACGGGGACGCGGACGGCGTCGAGGAGGGTCATGTCGCTCGCGTAGGTCAGGGCGCACACGTGGACCAGCGGGTCCTCGCCGAGGTCGCCGACGGCCCGCATCCAGACGGCGCTGCGGGGTTCGACCTCCTTGAGCTCCTCCTGGGTCCAGCGCAGCCGCTCGACGTAGCGCAGGTCGAACGGGTGGCGGCGGGACATGCGCTCCAGTTGGGCGGGGAGTCGGCCGACGTGGTCGCGGACCTCGTCGAAGAGGGTGGGCAGCGTCTCGGGGTCGGGCACGTCCGGCATGGCGACCTGGTGCTCGAAGCCGGGCTCGGGCGCGTGGAAGGACGCGGTGAGGTTGAAGATGATGCGGCCCTGCTGAATGGCCACGACCCGGCGGGTGGTGAAGGAGCGGCCGTCGCGGACCCGTTCGACCTGGTAGACGATCGGCACGCCCGGGGTGCCCGGCCGCAGGAAGTAGGAGTGGAGGGAGTGGACGGGCCGTTCGCCGTCCGTCGTGCGTCCCGCCGCGACGAGGGCCTGGCCCGCGACCTGGCCGCCGAAGACGCGCTGGAGGGATTCGTCGGGGCTGCGGCCTCGGAAGATGTTCAGGTCGATCCGCTCGAGGTCGAGCAGATCCACGAGGCGGTCCACCGGGTTCGCGGCGCGGCTGTCTCCCATGAGCGCTCCCTAGATCTCCAGTGCGATCCCATACGCGCCGATCACTTCCGCGGCGCCCAAGCCAAGAGTCTGCCGCACCGACCTCTGTTCTTCTTGAGCCGGACCCACCATGATGGCGCGCACATGCCAATACTGGCCGGTAGGAGTGGGGGGCTTCGTGGGCGTCGTCATCAGATGGACGGTGGTGGGGGCGTCCGTGGCGACGATGCTGGGCGCCGTCCCGGGCTCGGCGCAGGCCGACCCGGCTCCTGCCCCGGCCACTCCCGTCAACACGGCTTCCGTCCCGGCCCCGGCCGCCTGGACACCCCCGCTCAGTACCCGCGGGCGCTACATCGTCGACGCCGACGGCAACCGCTTCAAGCTCAAGGCGGGCAACTGGCACGGCGCCAGCGGCACCTGGACGGGCTCCGGGGATCCCGACGATCCGGCGAACAACCACGCCGGGGAGAAGTCGGACCGGATGCCGCTCGGACTCGACCGCGCGCCGATGAGCGAGATCGTGGCGAGCTTCCGGGAACTCGGCCTCAACAGCATCCGGCTGCCGTTCTCCAACGAGATGATCCACGACCGGCGCCCCGTGGCGGAAGCCTCGGTCGCCGCCAACCCGCAACTGCGCGGCAGAACCCCGCTCCAGGTGTACGACGCGTCGGTCAAGGCACTCACCGACGCCGGGCTCGCGGTGATCCTGAACAACCACACGAACACCTCGCGCTGGTGCTGCGGACTCGACGGGAACGAGCGGTGGAACACCGGCCAGAGCGACGCCGCCTGGGAGAGCGACTGGCTGTCCATGGTCCGGCGGTACAAGGACAACAAGCGGGTCGTGGGCGCCGACCTCTACAACGAGGTGCGCCGCAGCCCCCTGGACGACCCCAACTGGGGGCTCGGCGACAGCCATGACTGGTTCACCGCCTCCCAGCACCTCGGCGACCGGATCCTCGGCGAGGCCGATCCGGATCTCCTGGTCGTCGTCGAAGGCATCAACTGGACCGGCGTCCCCGTCGACGGACTCCCCCACGGACGGCCGACCCTGGAGCCCGTCCAGCGTCTGTCGCACACCCTCGTGACGTCGGGCAAACTCGTCTACTCGGCCCACTTCTACGGCTACACCGGGCCCAACCACAGCGGGGCGACCGGCTCCGGCGAGACCCATGACCCCCGGTACCAGGACCTGGGCCGTGACGCGCTCTTCGACGTCCTGCGACGCCAGGCGTTCTATGTCTCCGGCGAGGCGGACAAGCACTTCACGGCGCCGCTGTGGATCAGCGAGTTCGGCGTCGGCGGTCGCGAGGAGACCGGCAACAAGCCCCGGCAGTGGTTCGGCGACTTCGTGGACTACCTGATCGCCAATGACACCGACTTCGCCTACTGGCCGCTGGTGGGCCTGCACGAGAACCGGACCGGCAACGGCTGGGCGCTCATGCACTGGGACTCGGCGGGGCACCGGATGGGGCTGTTCGACGGAGACGACTGGCGGGCCGGGGCATGGAGCAGGCTCATCGGCGCCGAGGGCCGTACGGGGTACATCCCGCCCACGGACACCTGGGACATGCTCAGCACCGACAACGGCGACGCCGTGCGGAGCCTGCGCATGCGGGCCCTCCCCGACTGGGACTCCGGCGCGCGCAAGGCGGTCTGCCCGGACGGGCAGCGGATCGTCGGGCTCAGCCACACCGGCAACCGCGGCCTGTGCACGGACACCGCCCGCGGTGGGATGTGGTCCGGCACCGGCGCCCACACCGTGGTGCGGGACGAGAGCCATGTCGACTCCGACTGGGCGTCCGGCTACACCAAGCTCCAGTGCCCACGCGGCCGGTTCCTCATCGGCTACAGCGTTCGGGGCGCCGCCGTCTCCGCCGCGCTGTGCGCCGAGTCGGGCGCTCGGCTCGGCACCGCCGGGCGGACGGTCTGGTTCGACCGGGGCGACAACCGGCCCGCCGCGGCGAAGGGCGGCGACTTCGCCCACGGGCTCTACAAGGGGCAGTGCGCCGACGACGAGTACGCGGCGGGCATCGCCTACACCGCCCGGGTGGGCTCCTCGAGGACACCCGACGCCCTGCTGTGCCGAAAACTCACCTGAAGCCCGCGGCCCGACCGCGGAAACCGACCGAAGGGACGACGACCATGTACTGGGGCAAGAGGAGCCGGGCGCTCAGAGCGCTGGCGTGCGCGGCGGTGGTGGCATCCGTCTGCGCGGTGCCCGCCAAGGCCGACGACGGGCCGCGCGACGTCCTGCTCGTGGGCAACAGCGTCGCGGGCACGGTCAGCTTCCTGGACGGCCGCACCTACGAGAACCTCGGCTCCATGAACGTCATCCCCGATCTGCAGGCGATCCTCGACGGGATGAACCCGATAGAGCGGGCGCTGTACGAGCAGGTGCGGAAGGAGGCCGGGGGCGACAAGTTCGTGGACGACGCGCAGATGTCCAAGGACGGGCGGACCCTCTATGTCTCGCGCGGCAACCTCGGGGACGCCGCCGCCTTCGACGTGGCGAGCCGGACCATGCTGTGGCGCACCCATGTGGCCGGGCTCAAGGCCGACCACGCGGCGCTGTCCCCCGACGGCAGCCGGTTCATCGTCTCGGCGATCACGGCCGGCAAGTCGCAGGCCATCGACACCTCGACCGGGAAGATCGTCGGCGAGTTCCCCACCGGGACGTACCCGCACGAGAACATGTACTCCGCCAACGGCGAGCGGATCTACAACGCGAGCATCGGCATCACCTCGCTGCCGAAGATCCTGAGCGGGCTCAAGGGCGCCAAGCAGCTCACGGTGGCCGACGCGAAGACGCTGAAGGTCAAGCGGGTGTACCAGTTCGACCGCGGGGTGCGCCCCGCCGTGATCACCCCGGACGAGAAGACGATGTACGCGCAGCTGTCGTACCTCAACGGTTTCATCGAGTACGACCTGGTGGCGGGGAAGATCACCAGGACGGTGGAGATGCCGTTCAGCGATCACGGCAAGGCCCTGGCCCCCGACGACTATCCGCAGAACTCGGCGCACCACGGCATGGCGCTGTCCGGCGACACCACCAAGCTGTGCCAGGCGGGCACGATCGACGACTACACGGCCGTCGTCTCCCGGCCGGAGCTGACCACGGACGGCTTTGTGCACTACCCGCAGGGCGCCCTGCCGTACTGGTCCACCACGAGCGTCGACGGCGACCACTGCTTTGTGACCCTGAGCAAGCTGGACCAGGTCTCGGTGATCGACTACCGCACCGCCAAGGAGGTCGCGCGGGTGCCGGTCGGGGACTTCCCGCAGCGTGAGCGGCTCGGAAAGGCCAGTCGGGTGGCCCTGGATTCGCTGGATCCGGCGGCCGGCTGAAACGGGGCGAAAGCCGCGTTGAACGAGCAGGGCGCCGTATCGCGGAACCCCTCGGCGCTCCGGGGAGTCCTACTCACCGGGGCGCCGGCTCGGCAACCGCCGACGGGATACCCGGTTACCCTCGCTGTGGCGCGGGGGGACCGGTCTCGCGTGCCCCCGTACTTTTTACGGGGATTCACGTATTTCGGCGGAGGTAGCGGCGGTGCACGTCAACGAGTGGCTGGAGACGATCCCACCGGTGGCCGTGCTCCTGGTGGTCGGCCTGGTGATCGGGCTGGAGAGCCTCGGCATCCCGCTGCCCGGTGAGATCACCCTGGTCACGGCCGCGCTGATGTCGGCGCGTGGAGTGGTCAACCCCTGGGCGGTGGGCGCCTGCGCCGTCGCGGGGGCGGTGATCGGCGACTCGATCGGCTACAGCATCGGCCGCAAGGGCGGCCGGACCCTCTTCGAGAAGCTGGGAAGGAGATTCCCCAAGCACTTCGGGCCCGGGCATCTGGCGAAGGCGGAGCAGTCCTTCGACCGCTGGGGCATGTGGGCGGTCTTCTTCGGCCGCTTCATCGCCCTGCTGCGGATCTTCGCGGGGCCTCTCGCGGGAGCGCTGGGCATGCCGTACTGGCGGTTCCTGATCGCGAACGTACTCGGCGGCGTGGTCTGGGCGGGCGGCACGACGGCTGTCATCTACTACGTGGGTGTCGTGGCCGAGACCTGGCTGAAGCGCTTCTCGTGGGCGGGCCTGGCGGCCGCGGTGCTGATCGGCGTCGTGTCGTTCGTGGTGATGAAGCGCCGCGCGACAGCGGCCGCACCGGCGGCCGAGGCAGCGGAGATGGGCGTGGAGGCGGTCGGCACGGACACGGCGCAGGCGCCGAAGGAGGCACCGGCCGGGGCGCCGGTGCCGGGAGGAGCGGCGCGCACGGACATTGCCGGGACCGCGGCGGCCGGGACGGGCGCGGCCGGCACCGGCGTGGCTGGGACGGGCGTAGCGGGCACCGGCGCGGCTGGCACCGGCGTAGCGGGCACCGGCGTGGCTGGGACGGGCGCGGCCGGCACCGGCGTGGCTGGGACGGGCGCGGCGGAGGCGGCCCCCGTTCCGGCGGGCGAGTAGCCGTCGGGGACGCCGAATTCCGCTTGTCGCGTCTCGGGCCGGCTGACAGCATCCACCTCATGCCTGCCTTCTGCGCGCCCGACGGGACCCGGCTCGCCCACCGCGTTCAGGGAGAAGGCGACCCGGTCGTCTGCCTGCCGGGAGGGCCCGCGGGTTCCCTCGACCTCGGCAACCTCGGCGGGCTCTCCACGCACCGCCGACTGATCTTCCTGGATCCTCGAGGGACGGGCGGGTCAGCCATTCCCGACGCCACCTCCTCCTACCGCCGCGACCGCCTCGTCGACGACGCCGACCGCTTCGCGGCGACCACGGCGGCGCTCCTGGACTACTGAGGAGCCCCCACCCGCCTCAGAACAGCGCCGGGGGCAGCACTCCCTCCAGGGCGAGCAGCTCCCGCTTGGTCTCCAGCCCGCCACCGAAGCCGCCGAGTCCCCCGTCGCTCTCCACCACGCGGTGGCACGGGACGACGACCGGCAGCGGATTGGTGGCCATGGCGACGCCCACGGCCCGCGCGGCGCCGGGCTCGCCCACCCAGTTCGCCAGGTCCTGATAGCTGGCGACCCTGCCGAAGGCGACCCGCTCGGCCAGGGCATTGAGCACACGGCGGTTGAAGCCCGTGGCCAGCCGGAGGTCCAGCTCCAGCGAGAACGCCTTCAGCTCACCCTCGAAGTACGCGTGGAGCTGGTCGGTCACCCCCCGCAGCGCCTCGGCGTCCTCGACCGGCTCCGCGCCGAGGCTGCGGCGCAGCCTCGCCAGCGCCTCGCGCTCCTCGGCCTCACCGGCGTGGAAGACCACGTTCACCAGGCCGCGCTCGCTCGCGGCCAGCATGAGCGGGCCGATGGGCGACGGGACGGTGGTCCACACGAGCGTCACGGCGTTCATGGGTTCAGCGTATGACCCGGCACCGACATCACGGGCCTGCCCGGCGCGGGCGGCCGAAACCCGTGCCCCCCGCCCCGTCCCGTGCGCCCTGCTGGTCCGGCGGGACGCGCCGGGCGGCGCGGCTCCACCTCCGCGGGGCCGCTTCGAGGAATGCTGCGTCCATGGGTTCGAAGGAACAGTCGGCCGCACCCCCGGCCGGGAGCCCCCGGACGGCTCCCGCTCCCCGCCTGGGCATGGGCCCGGCCACCGCCGCCATACCCGAGCGCCCCTCACGGCTGGTACCACACCGGCTTTTTGACGAAGCCTTGACAAAATCACCGGCGCGGGTCGAGCATCTGGCGCATTGCGCGTCACGGTTGACAACGTTGTCCACGTCAGCCGGTGCCAGTCGGCGCCAGCCGGTCGGTTTCTCCGTGAGCGTCGCACGCCCGGCTGCCCGCCCGGCTGCCGGCCCGGAGCCCGCGAGGTGGCCGGACGTCCGCCGAGCGGGCGCAGAAGCGAACCAGAGTTTCGGAGGAGTGGGATGAGAACACGCCTGCGCCCGCGAGTCCTCGCGGCGGCCGCGGCGGCCGTCGCGCTGCTGTGCGGGGGGCTCGTCTCCCCGTCGTCCGCGGCCGCGCCGGACGCGGTGAAGGACGGTCAGCCGACCGACCTGGTCAATCCGTTCATAGGGACACGGAACGAGGGGAACACCTATCCCGGCGCCGCGCTCCCGTTCGGCATGGTGCAGCTGTCCCCCGACACCGGCCACAACACCGGCTACGACTACGACCAGGACCACATCCGGGGCTTCAGCTCGGTGCACCTGTCCGGTGTGGGCTGCGGGATCGGCGGCGACCTGCCGGTGCTGCCCACCACCGGAGACATCGCCTCGACGGACTACGCGCGCTACGCCGCCGAGTACACCCACGACGACGAGAGCGCGTCACCCGGCTACTACCGGGTCGGGCTGAAGTCGTACGGCGGCATCACGGCCGAGCTGACCGCCACCGCGCGCACCGGGTGGCAGCGCTACACCTTCCCCGCCACGGACAAGGCCAATGTGCTGCTCAACACCGGTCAGGCGCTGCACCGCGTGACCTCCAGCAGCGTCACCGTCCTCGACGACCGGACGGTGCGGACCGCCACCACCGGCCGGGGCTTCTGCCAGGACACGCCCCGCACCTACACGGTGTACACGGTCACCCGCTTCGACCGGCCGTTCACCTCCTTCGGCACCTGGCGGCGCGACCAGGTCACCGACGGCGCGCGGACGGCGGAGGGCAGCGGGCGCAACGGCGCCTATGTCCGCTTCGACACGAGCGAGGACCGGGACGTGGTGGCGACGACCGCGCTGTCCTACGTCAGCGCGGACGGGGCGGCCGAGAACCTCGAGGCAGAGGGCGGCGGCTCGTTCGACGGGACGGCGGCCGACGCACGCCGGACCTGGGAGGAGCGGCTGGGGCAGGTACGGGTGCGCGGCGGCACCACCGAGCGGCGGCACACCTTCTACTCGGCGCTCTACCGCGCGTTCCTCGCCCCGAACCTCGGCGGTGACGTGGACGGCCGCTACACCGGCTGGGACGGCCAGGTGCACTCCGCGAAGGGCTTCACCTACTACCAGAACTGGTCGCTGTGGGACACGTACCGCACCCAGCAGCAGTTGCTCTCCCTCCTCGCGCCCCAGGAGTCGAGGGACATGGCGCTGTCGCTGCTGAGGGTGGACGCCGAAGGCGGCTGGCTGCCCAAGTGGGGGTACGGGACGGCCGAGACCAACATCATGACCGGCGATCCGGTCACCCCGTTCCTCGCCAACGCCTACCAGCAGGGGCTTTTGAAGGGGCATGAGGAGCAGGCCTACCGCGCGCTGACGAAGAACGCCGACGGGGTGCCTCCCGCGGACTCCCCGTACGTCGGCCGGATGGCCAACAAGGAGTACATCGAGCACGGCTTCGTCCCCCACGACACCGCGCGCCCCAAGGACAAGCCCGGTGACTCCGACTTCGAGCGCGGGGGCTCGGCGACGCTGGAGTACGCGCTGGCGGACGCGGCGCTGGGCCGGATGGCGAAGGACCTCGGCCACCGCGCCGACGCCAAGCGGTACCTGGAGCGCGCCCAGAACTTCCGCAGCGTCCTGGACCCCCGCACCGGCTTCTTCCGGGCGCGGGACGAGGACGGGGTCTTCACCGGGCCGGCCGACCCCGCCAACAGCGTGGGCTTCCACGAGGGCACGTCCTGGCAGTACATGTGGCTGGTCCCCCAGGATCTGCCGGACCTGGTGCGGCTGATCGGCGGCAAGGCGAAGGCCGGTGAACGGCTCGACTCGTTCTTCGCCTACGACGAGCTGCTGAAGGACCCGGAGGGCACCGCCCGCAAGGTGTGGATCAACGGGCCGTACGACTACTACAACGCCGACAAGTACAACCCCCAGAACGAGCCCGACCTGCTCGCCCCCTACACCTACCTGTCCACCGGCCAGCCGTGGAAGACCACCGACGTGGTGCACGCGGCGCTGACCCTCTTCTCCGACTCCCCCGACGGCATCACGGGCAACGACGACCTGGGCACCATGTCGTCCTGGGCGGTGCTGTCCTCGATCGGCATCTACCCGGGGGTGCCGGGCGCGGATGTGTGGGAGCTGTCCACGCCGGTGTTCGACCAGGTGGACCTCACGCTCGACAAGCGCTACTACCCCGGCGGCCGGGTGCGGATCAGCGCCGAGGGCACCTCCGACAGCAACCGGTACATCCAGTCCGCGCGGCTCGGCGGCAGGGCGCACTCGAAGACCTGGATCAGCGGTGACGACCTGGCGGCGGGCCGGGACCTGTCGTTCACCGTCGGCGCCACGCCGTCGCGGTGGGGAACGGCCGACAATGCCGCTCCGCCGCCGATCGACGGCCGCGAGCCCGTGCGGCACGCGCTGTCGGCGGCGGTCCACCCCGCCGCCCCGACCGTGCTGTCCGGGGCCGACGAGCCGTTCGAGCTGACCGTCACCGGGGTGTTCACCCAGCCGGGCGGCATCTCGGGGAAGGTGGCGGTCTCGGCGCCGAAGCCGTTGACCGCCGACCCGGCGCTCAGCCGATTCACCGTCACCTCGCGAGGACTGCCGACCACGCACGAGACGGCGGTGCGGATCTCCGTGCCCAAGGGCACCGCCGACGGCGTCTACCCGCTGACGGTCACGGTCTCCGACGCGCGTGGGGCCTCCGTCACCCGGACCGCGAGGATCCATGTGGTCACCGCCACGTGCGAGGGCACCCAGGGCTTCTGCCCCCAGGATCTGTCCGCCGCCTACGACAGCGACGGCGTGTCGGCCAAGGGGAGCAAGGGCCAGGGCGACTTCGACGGCACGGGGTCGAGCTATCCGGCCGAGACGATGCCCGCGGCCGGACCCGGGGCGGTGGTGGGGTCCGCCTACCGGTTCCCCGACACGGCGGGGACGGCGAAGAACTTCGTGACGGCACACGGGCAGAAGCTGCCGCTGACCCGGCGCGGCTACGCCTCGCTGGAGCTCCTGGTCGCGGCGCACCACGGTGACGCCCTGGGGACGGCCGAGGTGACATACGCCGACGGCAGCACGGACAAGGTGAGGCTCGCGGCGACGGACTGGGCGGCGCGCGGGCCCCGGCAGGGCGAGGACACGGCGGTGGTCGCGGGCAGCCGGTACAACGCCGAGGGCGCTCCGGACGGGATCGGTGTGAGCGTGTGGCACACCACACTGCCGCTGGACAAGGACAAGGAGGCGGTTTCGGTCACGTTGCCGGACGAACCGCGGCTGCTGGTGTACGCCATGAGCGGCCGCAACCGCTGACAGGAGGACGCAGTCGTGCCTATGCTCCGTCGCATGGCGGAGCTACGCGACAGTAACGTGACGGCCACCCAGTCGACAGCGAACCGGCCCACGGGGTCGAGGACGACGTACCGGACCTGCCCGCTGTGCGAGGCGACCTGCGGTCTGAGCATCACCGAGCGGCCCGACGGGCGCTTCACGGTGCGGGGGGACGACCAGGACCCCTTCAGCCGCGGCTACCTGTGTCCCAAGGGGGTGGCCCTCGGCGAGCTGCACTCCGACCCCGACCGGCTGCGCACTCCTTTGATCCGGCGCGGCCGGACCTGGACGGAGGTGGGCTGGGACGAGGCGTTCGCCGAGGTCGAGCGACTGCTGACGCCGGTGCTGGCCGAGCACGGCCGAGACGCGGTGGGCGCCTATGTGGGCAACCCGGTGGTGCACAACCTCGCCGCCTCCCTCTACGGACCGGTGCTGATGCGGGCCCTCGGCACCGGCTACCGCTTCAGCGCGAGCACCGTCGACCAGATGCCCAAGCAGGTCTCCTCGGGGCTGATGTTCGGCACCGAGCTGTCGGTGGCCATCCCTGACGTGGACCGCACCGACTATCTGCTGGTGCTGGGCGCCAACCCGATGGCGTCGAACGGGAGCCTGCTGAGCGCCCCCGATCTGCCGGGGCGGCTGCGCAAGCTGCGGCGCCGGGGCGGCCGGCTGGTCGTCGTGGACCCCCGCCGCACGCGCACGGCGGACATCGCGGACGAGTATCTGCCCATCCGGCCCGGTACGGACGCGGCCCTGCTGGCGGCGATGGCGCACACGCTGTTCGCCGAGGGACTGGCCGATCCCGGGCACGCCGGGCCCCACCTGTCGGGACTCGAGGAGCTGCCGGGCGCGCTGAGGCCGTTCACCCCCGAGGCGGTGGCTCCGGTGTGCCGCATCCCGGCGGAGACGATCCGCCGTCTGGCCCACGAGCTGGCGGCCGCTCCGACGGCCGCGGTGTACGGCCGGATAGGGACCACCACCGCCGGGTTCGGCACGGCGGCGAGCTGGCTCATCGACGTGATCAACACCCTCACCGGGAACCTCGACCGGCCCGGGGGTGTCCTCTGGCCCAAGCCGGCGACGGGCTCGCCGAACACCGCGGGTGAGCCCGGACGGGGCCGGGGCGCGCGGATCCCGGGCTCACGCCGGACGCGGGTTCGGGGGCTGTCGAGTGTGTTCGGGGAGTTCCCCGCCGCGGCGATGGCCGAGGAGATCGACACACCCGGCCCCGGCGGGGAGCGGCTGCGCGGGCTGTTCACCATCGCGGGCAACCCGGTGCTGTCCACGCCCAACGGCGAGCGGCTGGCGGCGGCGCTGGAGACCCTGGACGTCATGGTCAGCCTGGACGCGTACCTCAATGAGACGACCCGGTACGCGCACGTCGTGCTACCCGCGCCGTCCCCGCTGGCACGCAGCCACTACGACCTGGTGTTCACCAGCTTCACGGTGCGCAATGTGGCCAACTACTCGCCGCCGAGCGTGCCGCTGGGGGCGCACGAGCGCAGCGAGGCCGAGGTGCTGCTGCGCCTGGCGTCCATCGCGGCGGGCGGCGGTGCGAGCGTCGAGCAGATGGACGCGCTGGTGGCGGCCGAGACCGCGCGGCGGCTGGTCGCGGACCCGTCCTCGCAGGTGTTCGGGCAGGACCCGGACGAGCTGCTGGCGGCGGTCTCGGGACGGCGCTTCGAGGACCGGATGCTGGACCTGATGCTCAGGGGCGGTCCCTACGGGGGGCTCAGCCTCGATGTGCTGGAGAAGGAGGAGCACGGGATCGACCTCGGGCCGATGGAACCGAGGCTCCCGGAGGTGCTGCGCACACCGAGCGGGAAGGTGGAGCTGGCGGCGCCGCAACTGCTCGCCGAGGCGCGGCGGCTGGCGGGATGGCTGGAGGAACAGCGGGAGGCGGAGGGCGGCCTGGTGCTGGTCGGCCGGCGCCAGCTCCGTTCGAACAACTCGTGGATGCACAACGTCCCGCTGCTGTCCGGCGGCAGCAACCGCTGCACCTTGCAGATCCACCCGGACGACGCGCTGCGGATCGGCGCCGACGACGGGTCGGGCGTGCTCGTGCGCTCGAGGGTGGGCGAGGTGCGCGCGACGGCGGAGATCACGGCGACGGTGATGCCGGGCGTGGTGAGCCTCCCCCACGGCTGGGGCCACGGCCGTCCGGGCACCCGAGCCGGAGTGGCAGCGGAGCACCCCGGGGTGAACAGCAACGCCCTGACCGACGAGGCCCCAGTGGACCCCCTGTCGGGCACCGCCGTCCTGAACGGCATCCCGGTGGAGGTCCTGGCGGAGCCGTAGCCGCCGGAGGGCGCCCCGGCATCTGCGAGCCGCGCCCGGGCGGCCGTCCGGCCGCCCGGGCCCGGAGTGCCTTCGCCAGCCCGACCCGGGGCGACCTGCGCAGCGGGCTTCCGCCTACCGGCTCAGGCAGCTTCCCGACCCGGATTCGGCCGACGGCCATAGCTCTCGGTCCGGCAACAGCCGGACCCCGGTCGGCCCGGACAACTTCACCCGGCCCCACCAGGCCGACCCCCGGTCGGCCCGGACAACCTTCCCAGCCCGAGCCGGGGCGACCTCCGGAGAGGGGGTTCGGGCCGAGGCCGGGCCGGGCTGCGTCCCCGGCGGGCTGTCCCGCCGGGGACGCTCCGGGCGCCTCAGTGGTGGCCGTGGGCCGAGTCCGAGGCGCCGCCGAAGAGGCGGCCCAGCAGGCGGAACGGGAGCGAGACGACGGCTGCCAGGGTGCCGCCGATGGCCCGGAGGGCGTCGCCGATTGCCTTGAGCATGGTGTACCTCCGCTGTGTGGGCTGCCGTTGACGTGCGCCTTTCCGGGGGGGCGAGGGGGAAACCTCCCGGCGATACGTTCCTGCATCCGCCCACGGCCGCGGTGCCGCACCGCTCTCAGCGGCGGCTGAACTGCTCGGGGATGACGGGGTCGGATCCCAGTCCGGGAACCGCCCGGCCCATGGCCAGCCACTGGCCGACCAGCGCGGCGTAGATCGGCGAGTCCGGGGCGTGCGCGGCGGCGCGGCGGCGCAGGACGTGGTTCTCCCATTCGTCGTCGTCTCCGCCTCCGTCCCCGCTGTCGCCGGGCTCGCCGGAGTCTCGGGTGGCGTCCATGCCCTGGAAAACGACGCCGCCCCCGAACGGTGGACGGCCGCTTTCCACTTGTCACCCGATCAGATGGGCGCGCGTGCAGGGTTGCCTGCCCGTGCCGGGGGTCCAACAACTGGGAATTCAAAGCAAGTTGGTTACCCAGGGGTAGCCCCTCGGCATTGGTCCGCCCTAGGCTCACCTTCCTGACGTGGACCTGACGAGGTGACAGAAAAGCATGAGCCCGCTTCGCACCCCCGCCCGCAGGGCGGCCCGAGCCGCCGCAGCGCTGCTCGGCGCCACCGCCCTGACCGTCGGCGCCGCCACCGCCGCATCGGCCGCCCCCGTCTCGGAGGGATGGACCGAGACCGGCTCGTACAACGTCAACTCCCTCACGGGAAGCCAGGGCATCGCGTCGTTCGACGACGGCTCCCTGGTATACCGGGGGCTCGCCTCCATACCCCTGTCCCTGCGCATCAAGGGCTGGGGCCATGTGGGTGACCCGGACACCGCGCGCGGCCATGTCTTCGACGCCTACCAGGGCGGGGACACCGCGACGTCGAAGATGTTCGCCGTGACCACCCCCGGTGGTAGGCGCTACCTCTACGAGCACCGGCTCGACGCGGGCGAGAGGCTCAACAACTCCTTCGCCGCCGTCTCCCCCGACGCCCAGTGGCTGGTCTCCGGCGAGTGGGGCGACCAGAGCCGCTTCCAGGTCTTCCCCGCGCCCCTGCTCAACCCCTCGACGCCCTCCACCGGCGGCTCCCTCCCCCAGGCCGGGCAGATCACTCTCGACCACACGGTCCGCGACATCCAGGGCTGCGACTTCGTCAGCGACACCCGGCTGGTGTGCTCCTCGGACGACTCCGCCACGGACCAGTGGCCGACGCCCAAGCCGCTCCTCCAGGTGGACCTGCCGCACCCGCTGAACGGCCAGGAGGTCACCGGGCATGTGACCAGCCTCGGCCCGCTGCCGCAGCGCAGCATCTGCTCGGGGACGTTCGAGTCCGAGGGCGTCGACTACGACGCACGGGCGCGGAAGCTGCGCGCACTCGTCGTCCAGCCGGGGGTGTGCGTGGTCGCCACCACCGTCTACGAATTCCGTCCGGCCGACGGCTGACACGCCGCCGACGCACCGCGGGCCGGGGCGGTTGCACCCCGAAGGATGAGAAGGCGGCCGGGGTTATCGGCCTTTCGGCCAGGGGTGGTTCCGGCCGGACGGCCGAAGCCCCGGCCGGCCGTCTCTTCGAGCATATGGGAAGCACATTCGCTGTCCCCGCCCGAGGAGAACCCGTGAGCCACCCGGCCGCTTACCGCGCCAGCCACACCGCATACGCCACCGCGACCGCCGCGGCGTCGGCCACCCACCTCAGCAAGGTCTACGGCCAGGGCGAGACCCGGGTGGTCGCGCTGGACTCCGTCTCCGTCACCTTCCGCAAGGCCGAGTTCACCGCCATCATGGGCCCCTCGGGCTCGGGCAAGTCCACGCTCATGCACTGCATGGCGGGCCTGGACTCCGTCTCCTCCGGCTCCGCCCGCATCGGCGACGTCGAGCTGTCCGCCCTCAAGGACAAGCACCTCACACAGCTGCGCCGCGACAAGGTCGGCTTCATCTTCCAGGCGTTCAACCTGCTGCCGACCCTCAACGCCGCCGAGAACATCACCCTGCCGATGGACATCGCCGGGACCAAGCCGGACCCGGACTGGCTGCGCCACGTCATCGACACCGTCGGCCTGTCGGGGCGGATGTCCCACCGCCCGGCGCAGCTGTCCGGAGGACAGCAGCAACGCGTCGCCTGCGCCCGCGCCCTGGCCTCCCGCCCCGAGATCGTCTTCGCCGACGAGCCCACCGGCAACCTCGACTCCCGATCCGGCGCCGAGATCCTCTCCTTCCTGCGCGACAGCGTCCGCGAACTCGGCCAGACCATCGTCATGGTCACCCACGACCCCGTGGCCGCCTCCTACGCCGACCGCGTCATCTACCTCGCCGACGGCCGCATCGTCGACGAGCTGCTGCGCCCCACGGCGGAGGACGTCCTCGACCGTATGCCGCGCCCGGCCGGTCACCCCCGCTGACCCGGCGGTCCCGACGCCCCGTCACCCTCCGACGCCATCACCCAGGACTGAGACCACCATGTTCCGCACCGCCCTGCGCAATGTCCTCGCGCACAAAGCCCGGCTGATGATGACCGCCCTCGCGGTCCTCCTCGGCGTCGCGTTCGTCTCCGGCACGCTGATCTTCAGCGACAGCGTGGGCAGCGCCTTCAGGAACCGCATGACCAAGAGCCTCGCGGACGTCGCCGTCTCCGTTGACTCCACGGACGGCAGCGGCAAGGGGGGAAAGAGCGCCCTCGACGCCCGGCTCGCCGACCGGATCCGCGCCCTGCCCGGCGTCTCGTCGCTGCGCGCCTCCGTCGACGGCACGACCATCGTGGCCGACAAGCACGGCAACGCCATCGGCAACGCCTGGGGCAGCCTCGGGGCCAACTACGCCCCCGGGCCCGACGGCAAGGACAGCCGCTACCCGCTGAAGGAGGGCCACGCCCCCGCGAACTCCCGCGAGGTGGCCCTGGACACGAAGACGGCGCGGCACGCCGGGGCCGGGATCGGGGACACCGTCCGGCTGGCCACCGACGGGCCGGTGCTGACCAAGAAACTCGTCGGCATCGTGACCACGGACGACCCCCGGGTCACCTCGGGCGGCAGCCTCGCCCTGTTCGACACCGCGACGGCGCAGCGCCTGTTCCTGACCCCCGGCCACTTCACCGAGCTCGTGGTCTCGGCCAAGCCCGGCGCCGACCAGGCGCGGCTGACCCGGCAGGTCCAGGACGTGCTGCCCAAGGAAGGCGCCGAAGCGCGCGGCGGCGCCGAGCTGGCGGCGGAGCAGTCCCGGGCCATCGACGCCGAGACCCGGGCCATAGCGAACACCCTGCTGGTCTTCGCCGGTATCGCGCTGTTCGTCGGGATCTTCATCATCGCCAACACCTTCACCATGCTCATCGCCCAGCGCACCCGTGAGCTGGCGCTGCTGCGGGCGGTCGGGGCGTCCCGCCGCCAGGTGACCCGCTCGGTGCTCGTCGAGGCGGGCGTGCTCGGCCTGGTCGCCTCCGTCGCCGGGCTGGTGCTCGGCCTCGGCATCGCGGTCGGCCTGCGGTCGTTTCTGAACATCACCGGCGCCGAGCTGCCCGACGGCCCCCTCGTCGTCAGCCCCGGCGCCGTCCTGTCCTCGCTCGCCGTGGGTGTCGCCGTGACCGTCCTGGCGGCCTGGCTGCCCTCCCGCAAGGCGGCGAAGATCGCCCCCGTGGAGGCGCTGAGCACCGTCGACCAGGCCCCGTCCGTGCGGAGCCTGCGGGTGCGCAACGCCATCGGCATCCTGCTCACCGCGCTGGGTGTCCTGACCATGCTGTACGTCGCCACCCTCAAGGACAGCGGCGGTCTGGTGCCCGCCATGGCCGGCTCCGCGCTGACGATGGCCGGGGTCATCGTCCTCGCGCCGCTGCTGTCGCGTCCGATGGTCTCGCTCGCGGGCAGGGTCTCCACCCGCCTGTTCGGCGTGACAGGCAAGCTGGCCAAGGAGAACGCGCTGCGCAACCCGCGCCGCACCGCCGCCACCGCCTCCGCCCTGATGATCGGCCTGACCCTCATCACCGGCCTGACCGTTGCCGGGACCTCCGCCAACGAGGGCATGGACAAGATCGCCGGGCAGGACCTCACCGCCGACTACGCGGTCTCCATGGCGACCTTCGGCGGGCTCTCCCCCGATGTCGCCAAGAAGGTCGCCGGGACACCGGGGGTCGCCGCCGCCGTTCCGATCCGCTCGGTGGGCTTCCAGATCAAGGGCGCCCCGGCCCTGATGACCGGCACCGATGTGTCGGCGATCGCCGAGGTCACGCATCTGACGTTCACCAGCGGCTCTGCCGAAGGGCTGGGCTCGGGCGGGGTGGCGGTCTCGGAGACCACCGCGAAGGCACACGGCTGGAAGGTCGGGGACCGGGCCGAGCTGGACTTCTACGAGGGCGGAAAGGAACACCCGAGGATCCGCGGCATCTACGCCGACAACGACGTGGTGGACGACGCCGTCGCCTCGACCCGGCTGGCGAGCCGGCACATCTCCCCCGCCAAGGACGACAAGGTCCTGATCAAGGCGGCCCCGGGACGGGCCGAAGGGCTGGACAAGGACATCAAGGCGGCCCTGGGCGGCAACCCGGCGATCAAGGTCCAGGACCGAGCACAGCTGCGCCGCGAGGACGCGGGCGAGATCGACACCATCCTCAATATGATGTACGGGCTGCTGGGCATGGCCGTCGTCATCGCGGTGGTCGGCGTTGTGAACACCCTGGCCATGTCGGTCTTCGAACGTACCCGCGAGATAGGGATGCTGCGTGCCATCGGGCTGGCCCGCTCCGGGGTCAAGCAGATGGTGCGGCTGGAGTCCGTGGTGATCTCGCTGTTCGGCGCGGCGCTCGGCATCGGGCTGGGGATCTTCCTGGCGTGGTCCTCGGGCCACCTGCTGCGCAGCTCCTTCCCCCAGTACTCGATGACCGTGCCCTGGGACCGGATCGGACTGTTCGTGCTCATCGCGATCGTCGTCGGGGTGCTGGCGGCGGTCTGGCCGGCGCGGCGGGCGGCACGCCTGAACACCCTGGAGGCCATCAGCGCCCAGTGACGGGCGGGGCGCACCCCCACCCATGGGGCGCACCGGACCACTTCGAGGCACGCGCGAAGGCCCTTTCGGTGACCCATGCCTCAGTCTGCCGCTCCGCCGTAATCCAGCGGAGCGGCAGTGGGCGCTGGGATGCTTGGAGCTACCGTAAGTGGGCAGCCGGACGGACACAGGGGAAGGAGTTCGGCGGATGGTGCGGGCGACTCGCTTCGACCGGGCACCCGTCATGGGTGACGGCGCGAAGTTCGTGCATCCTGCGCTCTTCTACGACGGTATGGACCAGTACCTCACAGGGGTGGGCGGCTTCGTGCGCGCGGCGCAGGAGGCCGGGGAGCCCGTGTTCGTGGCCGTGCCCGGGGAGCGGCTGGACGCGCTGCGCGACAGTCTGGGCTCGGAGGCGGGCGGCGTGGCCAGCGCCGACATGACCCAGCTAGGACGCAACCCGGGCCGCATCCTTTCCGCCCTCCAGGATTTCGCCAACAGCCACCGCGGCCAGGCGGTACGCATTGTGGGAGAGCCCATCTGGGCGCAGCGCACGCCCGCGGAGATGCGCGAGGCCACGCGTCATGAAGCGCTGATCAACACCGCCTTCCACGGCCGATCGGCCACCATCCTGTGCCCCTACGACGTGGCGGGCCTGCCCACGGCCGTCATCAAGGACGCCAGGCGGACGCATCCCACGCTGATCGAGGACGGGGTGACGGGCCGCAGCCCCGCCTACGCCGAGCCGTCCGCCGTCTGCTCCGACTGCGACATCCCCCTGCCCGAGCCCGAGCAGGCCGAGACCCTCACCTTCGGAAAGGGCTGCCTCAGCCTCGTACGGCACTTCGCCGACGCCTGGATGGAGAGCCTCCCTGTCCAGCCGCGCCGCAAGGACGATCTGCTGATCGCGATCAGCGAGGCGGCGGCCAACTCGATCGCCCACTCCGGTGGTGACGGCACCCTCCGGCTCTGGACCGAGGGCGACCGCCTGGTCACCGAGGTCCACGACGGCGGAGAGCTGCCCAACCCCATGGTGGGCCGCACCCGGCCGACCCTGGACTCCGCCACCGGCGGCCGAGGCCTGTGGATCATCCAGCAGGTCTGCGATCTGGTGGAGATCCGGACAGGCGCCGGGAGCCTGACCGTGCGCATGCACATGGCGGGCGTGCCCCGCTAGGCCCCCGAGTCCCCTTGACCGGGCCACTGCGGTCCCTTGGATGTCGCCGCCCCTTGGATGTCGCCGCACTTGGATGTCGCCTGGATGTCGCCGCCCCGTCGTCGGGGCAATGTGCGAGGTCGCGGGGCGCTGCTGCCCATCGACTGGGCAGTAACCCCAGAGAACCCTGAATCCTCTGTGCGAGACCCCGGCCTGGGCACATACTTCCCCCCAACTCGGTCCGGCCCATCCAGCGGAGAACCCTATGAAGATCCGAAGCCTGCGACGCCCGCGGACATCCAGCCTGGTCGCAGCCCTGGCCGCCACCGGTCTGTGCCTGGCGGGGTGCGGTCAGTCCAGCCCGGTAGGCGACGACATCGTGAGGGTGGACAGCGCGCCCGACTTCGATCCCGAGAGCACGATGGCCAAGCTGCACGACGCGGGAAAGATCAAGATAGGCGTGAAGTTCGACCAGCCGGGCATCGGATACCTCAAACCCGGCTCGCACCACCTGACAGGGTTCGATATCGAGATCGCGAGGATCATCGCCGGAAAGCTCGGCATCAAGCCCAGCCATATCAAGTGGGTCGAGACCATCTCCTCCAACCGTGAGAAGTTCCTCCGGAACCGCACCGTGGACCTTGTGCTCGCCACCTACTCGATCACCCCGGAGCGCCGCAAGATCGTCGGCATGGCGGGGCCCTACTACACGACCGGCCAGCAGTTGCTCGTGCGCCAGGACGAGAAGAGCATCAAAGGGCCGAAGAGCACGGTGGGCAGGAAGGTCTGCTCGATCACCGGCACCACCTCCATCGACACCTTCAAGCAGGTGTCGGGGGTGACGCCCGTGACCTTCCCCGCGGAGAGCGACTGCGTACGGGAACTGCTCAACAAGAACGTCGACGCCTTCACCACCGACGGCGCGATCCTCCTCGGCTATGCGGCGCAGCACCCGAAGGCACTCAAGGTCGTCGGTGATCCCTTCACGCAGGAGCGCTATGGCGTGGGCTACCGCAAGGGAGACCGGGCGATGTGCGAGTTCATCAAGCAGACCCTGTGGGACTCGTACAACGACGGCACCTGGGTGAACGCGCTCTTCGGCACGCTGCGCCAGCAGGGCGCCTCCGAGCTCACCCCGGATCTCGACCCCTGCACCTGAAGGCACGCCTCGCCCTGAGCCGTCACCGCCCAGCTGGGGACGCTGCCGCCCTGCCGGGGTCAGCGTCCTATCTGCTTGCGGCTCTGCCGACGGAGCCTGCGGCGCTGCGTGGGGTCGAGCATCAGGTAACCGGCGACGGGTACCGCGATCACCGCGAGCTTGACCCAACCCGGTAGGAGGATGAAGAGAATCAGCGCCACGACGGCGATGACGACGTACTTCGTACGGTCCGACATCGGCGACGCCTCCTGTCCACGGCGACTGCCGCGATCGGTCAGAGCTTCTTGTCCGGTCAACGGAGGGCAAAGCCGACGAGTTCCCTCGAGCTCTACTCCCTTCGGGTGATCTACGAGCGCCGTCCCCGGTCGGCAGGAGAGGTACCCGTCGCGGCCGGCAGCACAAGGGCCCCGGTGGCAGAAGGGCCGAGGCAGCAGAAGGGCCCAGGCAGCGGAAGGCCCCGGCATAGAAGAGCCCGGCAGCAGAAAAGCCTGGCAGCGAAAAGGCCCGGCAGCAGAATGGCCGCAGTCGGTTGCCCAGGTCAGGGCGTCACAAGAAATCCGTTCCGTGTCGCTGTCGTGCGGTCGTAGCCGCCGCCGGTGCCGGTGATCCGGTAGCGCTCGGACGAGGTGCCGACAGCGTGCCGCTGGTCGCGGGGCACATTGAGGGTGAAGGTCGCGTCGCCCCGGTAGGTGTCGTCGAAGCGGGTCAGGGTGGGCCTGCCCCTGCGGATCGCGGCCGTGGTCCCGGAGTCGGTCAGGGTCATGACCGTGTTCAGGCGGTCCCCCGCGCCGATGGCCGTGGCGCCGTCCATGGTGTAGCGCCGGTGCTCGGAGGTCACGGCCGGGGTGCCGCCACCGGTCACGGTCACCTTCTCGCGGTCGTCCCAGGATGCGGTGAGCGCGTCCTTGTTCTCGCCGTCGGTCCAGAGGTGGGCGGAGGCCGCGGCCAGCCTGCGGTCGACCGAGGTGTAGACGCGGCCGTGCGAGGTGTCGACGTAGCCGGTGGTCGCCAGCGAATGCGCTCCGCGGCTGTCCACCCGGTGCTCGGGACGCGCGTCGGTGGCCGGGGTGTACTCGGAGGAGTCGGTGAGCCGTCCCTCGTGGTGGCGCACGAGCTCGCCGGAGACCCGCTCACGCCCGGAGTCCTGCCACACGAGCACATCGGTGGGGGTGTCCCATCCGGTCTGCCCGGCGGACACTCCGAGGACGGTGACCTTGATCTCGTGGGCCCGGCCGTCGTTCAGCAGCCCGGCGAAGGGGGTGAGGTCGTAGGCGATGGGCTTGATGTCGAAGGCCCTCGGGGCGGGGACGGTGTACCAGAGGAAGGGGTTGGACCAGCCGCCCGTGTAGACGTGCGGATACGGCGCCGCGATTCCGGCGAGCCTGCCGTCCACGCTGACCTGGACCTCCCGGTAGGGCCCGTTGTCCGCGTGGCAGGAGTAGGGCGTGTCCGAGCGGGTGGACAGATACCAGAACTCCTCGCAGCCGCCGCCGGAACCCGTCGCGTACACCTCGGCGAGGAGCCGTTCGGTGTTGCGCGGCACCGTGACGTCCCCGGTCAGCGATCCGTCCTCCTGGCGGGCTCCGGACAGGGGCAGCACCCGATCGGGGGTGCCGGTTCCGGTGGGGTGCCGGGGGTGGTCGCCACGGGCGGGTCCGCCGTCGCCCTTCTCGGCTTGATAGAACGTCAGATGGACCTGGACGTCGATGACTCCGGTGTAGGTGTCATCGACGACGTTGCCTATCAGCATCTCGACCGGCTGCGGTCTGCTCAGCAGGTCGGTGTAGCGGGTGACGTCCTTCTCCACCGACCAGCGGATGCCGTCGGGTGAGGGCTCCGGGGTGGAGGTCTTGAAGACCGTGACCCCACCCATGCTGAGGTAGCCGAGCCTGTCGTACTGCCGCCCGGCCACGGCGCCCTCCATCCGCAGGACGACCTTGCTCCACCGTCCCGCGCACTGCTTCGGCGGCTCATAAGTGCCCTTGTACGGCGTGAAGTCACGGAACTTCTCGTCGGCGATCTTCACCCGGCAGGACGGGCCGTCGGGCTTGTCGACGGGAGGTGCCGCGGTCACCGGGTCGTCCCAGTCCCGGCCGAACTCCGCGGGAGGCTCGGCGGCGTGGACAACGTTGCCGGGGCACAGGACGAGCCCGAGACCCAGGACGAGTGCGGCGAGCAGGGGTCTGCGCACGGACCGCTCCTTCTCAGTCGACTGCCGAGACGATCTCCTCTTGAGCAGGTCCGGTCAAGACTGCGAGTCCGGTCACGGCTCCGGTCCGCTCAGGACCTCGGCGCTGACGGGGCCGGACCCGAAGGATGCGCCGAGGCAAGGGACTTGGGAGCGGCCTGCTGCCAGGAGTCGGCGAGTATCGCCAGCAGCTCCTCCTCGTCCTCCACGGCGGCCAGCCGCACTCTCATCCAGGCGTAGTTGTCGTCGTGGCCCTCCTTGATGAAGAACTTCTCCGGCTCCGCCGCGATCAGCTCCGCCCGGTCCTCCATCGGGCACTTGACACCCATGGACTCGTCGTCATCGGCGAGGGAGACAAAGATCTTGCCGCGCACCCGGAACGTGGGCATTCCCCAGGAGAGCTTCTCCGAGGTCTCCGGCAGGGACAGCGCGATCCTGCGGACATCGTCGGCGGCGACGGCCATTGCGGTCCTCCATGACGAGCGGGACTGACGGTAAGGACGGGACTGACGGTAGCGACGGGACTGACGGTTACGACGGGACTGACGGTAACGACGGGACTGCGGCGGGGTGAGACTTGTGGGGGCTGGTGGGGCGGAAGGCACGGGGAAATAGGGGTGGTGCCTCTTCGCCCGCGACGTTAGCGCCCACCACCGACAATCCCGCCCTGCGAGTCCCGCACTGCCAATCCCGCAGCGCCAACGCCGCACCCGCAATGCCTCCGCACCTGTGACGCCGCCCGTGCGCCGCCCCCTTCCCCCCATCACCCCTTCCTTCCCCCTTACGAAACGCTCACGGCCGCCGTCGGCGGTTCCGCCGGGCCCCTCGACGTGCTCTGATCGAGGTATGGAAGGCGACAGCAGGGGCTCACCCGTCGGCCGGCGGGTGGTGCTCGGCATGCTCGGACTCGGCGCGGCGGGCGTGGCCGGGGGCGCGTATGTGCAGAACCGGCTGGACGGTGTGCTCGCGGCCGTCAGTAGCAAGGACCCCACCGGCCTGAGCGGGTTCGTGCCCGGTGCCGGGGGCTTTCGGTACTACTCGGTGACGGGTTCCGTCCCGCACCGCGGTGAGGCCGACTACCGGCTGACCGTGGACGGCATGGTCCGCTCCCGTCTCAGCCTTCGACTGTCCGATCTGCGGGCGATGACGCAGACGAAGCTGGTGCGGGATGTGCAGTGCGTGACCGGCTGGCGGGTGCCGCACACACCGTTCTCCGGGGTGCGCCTGTCGGAGCTGCTGGACGCCGCCGGGGTCGAACGCGGCGCCAAGGCCGTGCGGTTCACCTGCTTCGACGGGGCCTACAGCGAGAGCCTGACCATGGCCCAGGCCCGCCGTGACGATGTCCTCGTGGCCATGACCATGATGGACAAGCCGATCGGCCACGCGCACGGCGGCCCGGTCCGGCTCTACGTCGCGCCCATGTACTTCTACAAGTCCGCCAAGTGGCTGTCCGGCATCAGCGTCACCGACAACGTGCGACCCGGCTACTGGGAGCGGCGGGGGTACGACGTGGACGCGTGGGTCGGCCGCTCGAACGGGCGTGGCGATGCTCCCGTCTGATGCCGTGCGCCCCGCAGCCGCGCTCGTGCGCCGGTTCACCCGCGCCGAGCGGTGGGTCCACCACGCGACGGCCGCGCTCTTCCTGGTCTGCGTGGCCACCGCGGCGGCGCTCTACCTGCCACCGCTGGCCGAGATCGTGGGGCGGCGCCACCTCGTGGTCACCGTGCACGAATGGGCGGGACTGGCCCTGCCGCTGCCCTGTCTGCTGGGCCTCGCCTCGAAGGCGTTCCGCCGGGACCTGGAGCGGCTCAACCGCTTCGGCCCGCACGACGGCGACTGGCTGCGCGCGCGTGTGCTGAGGCGACGGGCGGCCGCCGACCGGGAGCGGGCGGGCAAGTTCAACGCGGGCCAGAAGCTGTACGCCGCGTTCACCGGCGGGACGGTGCTGGTGATGCTGGGCACGGGGCTCGTGCTGTGGTTTCCGGGGCTGGTCCCGTTGCTCTGGCGCACGGGTGCCACCTTCGTCCACGACTGGCTGGCGTTTGCGGTCGCCGTGGCCATCGCCGGGCATCTGTGGATGGCGGCCAAGGACCCCCAGGCCCGCCGGGGTATGCGCACCGGCTCGGTGAGCCGCGAGTGGGCCAGGCGTGAGCACCCGCTGTGGGAGCCGGGGGCGGCCTCCGGGACGGAGGCAGGGGCTGCGACGCAGGCAGGGGCGCGACGGGGGGCGGGGCCAGGATCGGGACCGGAGTCCGGGAGCGCGCCCTAGCCCTCCAGGCCGGACACCCGCAGGGTGACATTGAGCCGTCCCTTGAGCCCGAGGGCCGGTTCGGCGGTGCCGGGCAGGACTCGGGGCACCCCGTGATAGGCGAAACGCGAGGGGCCGCCGAAGACGAACAGGTCCCCGCTGCGCAGCTCGAGGTCGGTCCAGGGGCGGCCCCGGTCCTCGGTGTTGCCGAACCGGAAGACGCAGGTGTCCCCCAGGCTCAACGACACCACGGGAGCGTCGGCGTGCTCGTCGCGGTCGCGGTGCAGGCCCATCCTGGCGCCGTCGTCGTAGAAGTTGACCAGCCCGATGTCGAACGCGTCGGTGCCGGGGCGCCCGTACGCCTCGGTGACGGCGGCGCGTCCGAGCTCACCGAGGTACGGCGGGAACGGCTTCACGGGCTCACCGTCGCCGTCGACCACCGTGCGGGCGTAGCCGTACGGGAACCAGTGCCAGCCGAGTCCGACCGAGCGCACCGACATCTCCCCGCCGCCCGGCATCCGTACCCTGCGCAGGCCGGCCGGAGGCCGCGCCCACTCCCGGCACGCCTCCAGCAGTTCGCGCTGCGCCTCCAGGTCCAGCCATCCGGGCACATGGACGGCGCCCGGAGCGACCTCGGCCCGCGGCCTGGGGAACAGCTCGGCGCTCATCCCTCCAGCGTAGGCGCGGCCACGACGCGCGACGTGCACGCGGCCGGTACCCGGCTAGGACAGGGGCTGCGGCTCGGCGATGCGGACGTGCTCGTCGAACCAGGCCCCGAGCACCCGCATCCGCTCCTCGCACTCGGTGCGGCTCGGCGCGGAGACGACGAACGACGCCATGAGGTCCGCGAAGTCCTCCGGCGGTCCCACCCGCTGCCCCGGCTCCACATGGATCCGGTAGCGCTCCACCCAGGGGAAGCCGGGATGCTCGGGCACGGAGATGACCTCGCCGGGCCGTTTCATCAGCAGGAGCCTGCCCGCCGTACCGGCCGGCTCCAACCGCTCCTCACCGATGACGGCCGGGAGCGGCAGGCCCACCTGCGCGCGCACCCAGTACTCGGAGGGGTCGAGGCCGTAGAGCGCGCGGATCACATCGCGCACGCCCCGGCCGCCCGCGCGGCTGGCGATCTCGCAGAGCAGCAACTCGTCGTCCGGGGTGTGGAAGACCTCGGCGCGGAAGGCGAAGTGGTCCGGCCCCGGGAGGGCCTGGAGGACGCGTTCGGTGAACTCCAGCAGCCGCCCTGCGAGGGGGTCCTCCGGGTCGAGGGTCACATCCAGGCGCCCTCCGCGGTCCTGCCGGTAGGTGACGAGCGCGTGGAGGTACTGCGAGGGCAGCGCGAGGACCGTGCGGTTGCCGACGACCAGTCCGTCGATGTGGCACAGCGCGCCGGGGACGTAGGCCTCCGCCAGCAGATTCGGCAGGCCGGGCCCGTAGAGGTCGAAGTCCCGGGTGAGGAAGGTCTCCAGGTCCTGCGGGGTGCGCAGGAGGCGTACCCCGACGCACTCCCCGCCGTCGCGCGGCTTGAGGACCACCGGGTAGCCGTGCCGCTGGACGAAGGAGACGACGTCGACGGCGCACTGGATGTCGGCGAAGGGGGCCACCGGCACACCGGCGTCGCGCACCAGCGACTTCATGACCAGCTTGTCGCGGAAGGGAACGGCGCTCTCCAGCCGCTGCCCGGGAAGGCCGAGCACCTCACGCAACTGGGCGGCGCGTTCCAGATCGCGCTCATGGCAGGCGATGACGCGGCTGACGCCGTACTCGCGGGCGAGCGCCAGCGCGCGGGCCTCGACCCGGCCGCTGACCTGGTAGTTGTCCAGCGCCTCGAACCGCGCGTAGCCGCTGCCGGCGGGCGGCACGTCCTCGCCGAGCCGATGCAGGTGCTCCCGGGAGGCGAGGAGCAGGAGATCGCCGTCGTAGTCGCGCAGCCAGCGGTCGTACGGAGCCGCCGCCAGGGAGCCCTGGTGCAGGATGAGGACGCTCATCTCACGCCACCATTCCGGTGACACGGCGGATCGGAAGTCCCGCCTGGGCGCGGGCGGCGGCGGCGTACACGCTCCAGCCGTGGACACCGCCGAACACCTCGTCCGCCCTGGTGTCCCGCAGTCCGCAGGCGACGGATTCCACCAGCCACTGGCCGCCCCGGCCGCGAACGGCCTCCACGAGATGCGGTGCGTTGCCCCGCGGGGAGAGCACGTCGAGCGCCGCGCGCACCAGGGCGGCCAGGTCCTCGGGCAGCGGGGCGTCGGGGCGGGCCGCCGCGACCCCGGTCCAGCCGGTGCGGCGCAGCATCCATGTGCCGTCGTCGTCGGGGACCGCGGCCACCCGGTGGCGGGGGCCCTCGAGGTAGCGCTCGGCGATCAGCGCGGGCACGGCGTCCGGGTCGTGGGACAGCCCGTCCAGGGTGAGGGCGCGCACGGCGGCCTCGTTGGTGAGCACGGCGGTCTCCGCCCAGCCCGGGGTGCGGCGTCGGCGTACGCGCAGCGGGTAGCCCCAGCGGTGGGCGTACCAGTAGAGGTCGGCCACGCGCTGGACGGGACCGGCGACGGGGGCGGGCACCCCGGCCCGCTCCAGCGCCCGCCGGGCGAGCACCAGGTCCTGGAGGACGACGGCCTGCTCGCGGGTCTGCCCGGGGATGCCGAGGTGGTCGCGCAGCGCGGCGGCCCTGACCAGGTCGTGGGAGTCGATGGCGACGAGGGAGGTGACGCGGGTGCGGTGGGCGAGGTCCAGGGCGCAGCGCTCGACCTCCGTGGAGGTGGCGTAGTCGGCGCAGGAGCGGACCTCGGCGTATCCGGCGAGGTCGCCGGGCCCCAGTTCGGCCGGGGGGCGCCCGGTGAGGAGCGCCAGATCCCCGCCGCTGTCGCCCAGCCACCGCGGGTACGGGTGGAGCGGGCCGGACGGCCGGTCCAGGATCACTGTGGTCATCTCGCCCCTCCGACCTGTGCGGCAGTGCCTGCCGGACCGGAGGTCGCCTCGCCCGTGCCCAGCTCGCTGTTCATGGCGCTGCCCCTTGATCGGTTCCGGATTCGGCCGACGCCATGTTCTTCGGCCGACGCCATGTTCTGGTGGACACCTAGAAGCGCCCCGCAGGGGTGCTCGCGCACCCCTATGCGGCGGCTACAGGGGCGGTGGCCGAGGATCGATGTCAGTGGCGGTTGATAGGAATGGGCACAAACAGATCCCGCGGCGTCAGGAGTCACCCGCATGACCGTGAACGCGCATCTCGAGGAGTTGCACTGCCTGCCCGCGTACGACTTCCCGCGGCGGGGGGAGCCGGACGAGCAGAGCACGCTTCCGGAGCCGGAGAGCGTGGCCTGGCGGCTGGCGGTGGACCCCGACGGCGGCGAGTCGTTCGAGGAGTGCTGGAAGAGATTCCTGGAGACGGTTGATCCCGCGGGTGTGCGTGCTCTGGTGATAGGCCAGTGGGGCGAGGCCGGTGACGAGGACTGCGCCCCCGTGATCGAGCTGGTGACGGCCGCGCGCGACAGGCTCACGGGGCTGGTGGCGGTCTTCCTCGGGGATCTCGTGGCGCGGGAGACGGAGATCTCCTGGATCCAGCAGGCCGATGTCACCCCCCTGCTGGAGGCCTTCCCCGCGCTGGAGGAGCTGGGGGTGCGCGGAGGGGACGGTCTGGCGTTCCCCGCCGTTCGGCACGAGCGGCTGCGCACGCTCGCCTTCGAGTCCGGCGGCCTGCCCGCGCAGGTGGTGCGGGGCGTCGCGGCGAGCGAGCTGCCCGCGCTGCGGTGGCTCGAGATGTGGCTCGGCGTCCCGGAGTACGGCGGGGACTGGACGGTCGAGGACATAGCCCCGCTGCTGGAGGCCGACCGCTTCCCGGAGCTGCGCCATCTGGGCCTGCAGAACACCGAGGTCCAGGACGAGCTGGCGGCGCGGGTGGCCAAGGCCCCGGTCGTCCCGCGGCTGACCTCCCTGAGCCTGTCGATGGGCACCCTCACCGACACGGGCGCCGAGGCCCTGCTGGAAGGCCGGTCCCTGACCCACCTCCAGCTGCTCGATCTGCACCACCACTACCTCTCGGACGCGATGACGACCCGCCTGCGCGCCGCCCTGGAGCCCCACGGCGTGGAGGTGGACCTCGACGAGCAGGAGGAGCCGGAGGAGGACAGCGAGGGGATCTGGCGCTACGCCGCCGTGACGGAGTGAGGCGGCGCGGGCACCGCGGCGAGAGCGGGCCGCCGGACCGCTCAGCGGGGGCAGGATGCGGGGTCGAGGCGCTGACGTATGGTCGAACTCGCTGAGCCGTGGTGTGCCCGAATACGAGGAGTGCCGGTGTCCCAGGAGATCTTTGAGACCGTCCCCACCGAGCCAGGCCTGGAGGGGGTGCGGAACTTCAGGGATGTGGGAGGGCTGCCCACCGCGGACGGGCGGCGGGTGCGGTCCGGGCGGCTCTTTCGCAGCGGGCATCTGGCCTTCGCCACCGAGGAGGACGCACGGTTCCTGCGGGGCCTCGGGCTGCGCTTCGTCTTCGACTTCCGCAACGACTCCGACATCGAGCTCGAGGGGCCCGACGTCGACCTGCCGGGAGTGCGGCACGTCCGGATGCCGCTGAGCGACCCGGCGCACGGCGCGGAGTTCTGGAAGACCGTGCGCGACGGCGACGTGGCGGCGCTGCGCGAGAGGCTGGGCGAGGGCCGGGCGGGGACCCGGATGCAGAAGTCGTACCGGAGGATGGTCCGCGAGCGCACGGCGGAGCACTCCCGCCTGCTGCGCACCCTCGCGGAGGAGGACGGGCTGCCCGCGCTCATGCACTGCGCGGCGGGCAAGGACCGCGCGGGCATGTCGATCGTCGTGGTGCTCCTCGCGCTCGGCGTGGAGCGGGACGCCATCGAGGCCGACTACCTGCGCAGCAACGAGGTCCGCAACCGCTACCGCCTGCGCCGGGACGACGGCAGCACCCACCGCTCGAACGGGGAGGCGCTGGAACTGCTCAGACCGCTGTTCGAGGCCAGGGTCGAGTACCTGGAGTCGGCCTACCAGTCCATCGAGGAGCACTGGGGCAGCACCGAGCGCTATCTGACCGAGGGCCTGGACTGCGGCCCGCAGCGCCGCGAGCGGCTGCGCGCGCTCCTGCTCGACGGCGAGGGATGAACCCACCCTCGGATTGAGTATCCGTACTCATGTGCGGCGAGTCTCGGCTGACGATCCTTCAGGCATGACGAATGCGACGCAGCCGCGGACCACCGCGGCCTTCCATGTGCAGGCCATCCTGTCGTTCGCCGTGTCCGGCACCGCGGTGGGGGTCGGCATCGCCTACCTGCCGGTGGGCGCCTGGGTACGCGCTTTCCTGGCGCTCGGCGTGCTCTACCTGGTGACGTCGGCGTTCACCCTCGCCAAGACCATCCGTGACAAGCAGGACGAGACACGGGTGGTCAGCCGGGTGGACCAGGCCAGACTCGACAAGCTGCTCGCCGAGCACGACCCGTTCAAGGAGCCGGTGTAGGAAGCCGGCCCCGCGACACGGCTCCCATCGCCGCGGAGCGCCGCTACACCGGCCCTGCGGAGCGGCCCCACCGCGCCGGCCCTGCGGAGCGGCCCACTACGCTGCCCCGAGGGTGATCAGGTCGTCGGCCCACAGCGCCGCGACCGTGGCCTGAAGGATCTCCCACACCGACCCGGGGGTCGCCGTGTCGGCCAGGGACAGGCTCTCGCGCGGCAGGACCACGCAGTAGGTCTCCTCGAGCCTGTCGGCGATCTGTTCCAGCCGCTCCTCGTCCAGCCCGTAGTCCAGGAGCCGGGTGCTCGGCTCCAGGCGGGACGTCGGGTCCAGCATGGGCAGGGTCGCCCTGAGCACGTCCTCGAACTTCGCGTCCCACGGTACGAGCGTCATCGCTTGTGTCCCTTCCAGGCTCGGTGGTGCGAGGGTCGGCAGGGCCTCTCGAAAAGCCCTGGAGGCGGCGTCCATCGGGCGGCGGGCACACCTGGCACGAGTGTCGCGCGGCGGGGTTGACCATCGGTCGACCCCACCCTAGGTTCGGCCGCGTGGCCGTTCCCGCACCGTACATCGAGGACATCGCCCCCCACTCAGGACTGAAGGCGCCACGCGCCGCGTTCGCCTCGAACGCCCCCGCAGTGCTCCTCGACGGAGTGTGGCGGTTCCGCCTCAGCCCGACCGCGGCCGACGCGGAGGAGGCCGACCGGGGCTTCGAGAAGGACGGCTACGACGATGCCGAATGGGACCGGCTGCCCGTTCCGGCCCACTGGCAGATGCACGGGCACGGCGCCCCCGCGTACACCAATGTGCGCTTCCCCTTCCCCGTCGACCCGCCGCACGTACCGGACGAGAACCCCACCGGCGACTACCGGCACGCCTTCGAGCTGCCCGCCGACTGGCCGCAGGGCGCGGCGGTCCTGCGCTTCGACGGTGTCGACTCGTGCTTCCGGGTCTGGCTGAACGGCCATGAGCTCGGCCACGCCAAGGGCTCCCGGCTGCCCGCCGAGTTCGACGTCGCCGCCGCCCTGCGCCCCGGCCGCAATGTCCTCGCCGTCCGCGTCCACCAGTGGTCCAGCGCGAGCTACATCGAGGACCAGGACATGTGGTGGCTGTCCGGCATCTTCCGGAGCGTGACACTGCTGTCGCGCCCGGCCGGCGGCCTGGACGACTTCTTCGTGCACGCGGACTACGACCATCTCACCGGCTCCGGCACCCTGCGCGTCGACGCCCCCGAGGGCACGGTGCTGAGCGTCCCCGAGCTCGGACTGGAGGCCGTCGACGCGGCGGGTCCCCATGTCCTGGAGAGCGTCGAGCCGTGGTCGGCCGAACTCCCCCGCTGTTACGACGCCGAGCTGGTGCGCGGCCCGGAGCGGGTGCGGCTGCGCCTCGGCTTCCGCACGGTCCGGATCGAGGACGGGCAGCTGAAGGTCAACGGGCGCCGGATCCTCCTGCGCGGGGTCAACCGCCACGAGTGGCACCCCGAGCACGGCCGGGCCGTCCCCCTCGCCACGATGCGCGAGGACCTGCTGATGATGAAGCGGCACAACATCAACGCCGTCCGCACCAGCCACTACCCGCCCCACCCGGACTTCCTCGGGCTCTGCGACGAGCTGGGGCTGTGGGTCGTGGACGAGTGCGACCTCGAGACCCATGGGTTCACCGTCGTGGGCTGGCGCGGCAACCCTTCGGACGACCCCCGCTGGACCGATGCCTTCACCGACCGGATGCGCCGCATGGTCGAGCGGGACAAGAACCACCCCGCCGTCATCATGTGGTCGCTCGGCAACGAGGCGGGCAAGGGCGGCAATCTGCGGGTCATGGCCGAGTGGGCGAAGGGCCGCGACCCCGGTCGGCCGCTGCACTACGAGGGCGACTGGGACAGCTCCTACGTGGACGTCTACTCACGGATGTACGCCTCCCACGAGGAGGTCGACGCCATCGGCCGCCGCGAGGAGCCCGTCACCGAGGACCCGGCCGCCGACGAGCACCGTCGCTCACTGCCGTTCGTGCTGTGCGAGTACGCGCACGCCATGGGCGCGGGGCCGGGCGGCCTCACCGAGTACCAGGAGCTGTTCGAGAGGTACGAGCGGTGCCAGGGCGGCTTCGTGTGGGAGTGGATCGACCACGGCATCCACCGCACCGCGCCGGACGGCAGCCACTGGTACGCCTACGGGGGCGACTTCGGCGAAGTGGTCCACGACGGCAACTTCATCGCCGACGGGCTCGTCCTCCCCGACCGCACGGCCTCCCCCGGGCTGATCGAGTTCAAGAAGGTCGTCGAGCCGGTCAGGATCGCCCCGGACCCCGAGGACGGGACTGTCCGCGTCACCAACCTCCATGACTTCCGGGACACGGCGCACCTGGTCTACCCATGGGCCGTGGTCGTGGACAGCGGCGCCCTGGAGACCGAGGACCGGGCCGGCCACGGCGGCAAGCCCGGCCCCGAGCCCTCGGACGGCTTCCTCGGCGTACCCGTGCTCGCTCCCGGCGAATCGGCGGTGGTGCCGCTGCCCAAGACGGCCACCGGGCCGGGCGAGACCTGGTTCACCGCCCGGGCGGTGCTGCGCGAGGACCAGCCCTGGGCCGAGGCGGGCCATGAGATCGCCTGGGGACAGGCGCGGCTCTCGGCGCTGGACTCGTCGGTCGGCTCAGTGGGGGACTCGCGGGGGGACTCGTCGGTGGACTCGGCCCCGGACCGCAGTGCCCGGCGCGCCCTCGCGCGGCCGCGCGACGGCGACGACGGCACCCTGCGGATCGGTCCCGGCGTCTTCCATGCCCGCACCGGAGCCCTGCTGCGGATCGGCGGCGTGGAGGTGGAGGGCCCGCGGCTGGACCTGTGGCGGGCGCCCACGGACAACGACCGCGGCCACCACGGCCTCAGCGAGGACCTCGGATGGCGCGTCGTGGGACTGGACCGCCTGCGCCACCGTGTCGTCTCCGTCGACAGGAGCGACGACGCCATGGTCGTGCGCACCCGGGTGGCCCCTCCCGCCCATGACCACCACTACCTCGTGTCCTACCAGTGGACCGGGGACGAGGAGCGTCTGCACCTGGAGCTGAGCGCCGAACCGGTCGGCGAGTGGTCGCGGACCCTCCCCCGCTTCGGGGTGCGGCTGGCCCTGCCCGAGCGGTTCGGCACCGTGGAGTGGTTCGGGGACGGCCCCGGCGAGGCCTACCGGGATGCGGGCCGCGCGGCCAGGGTGGGCCTGCACCGGCTGAGTGTGGACCGGATGCAGACCCCGTACGTCTTCCCGCAGGAGAACGGCAACCGCACCCGGGTGCGGTGGGCTCGTCTGACGGCGCCCGACAGGAGCGGGCTACGGGTCGACGGCGGCCCCCTGTTCGACCTGGCGGTGCGCCGCTGGACGAGCGAGGACCTGGAGGCTGCCGCCCATACGCATGAACTGCGCCGACGCGACCGGGTCTACGTCAATCTCGACCTGGCGCACCAGGGGATCGGCTCCGCGTCATGCGGACCCGGTGTCCTTCCGCAGCACCGGCTGGTTCCCCGACCCGAGATGTTCCGGCTGTCGTTCAGCGCGCGGTGAAGGCGCCGTGCGGCCGTCGGCGGCCTCATTGCTCCGGCCCGGCGCTCGCTCGAGCCCCGGGGTCCCCGCCCGACCGCCCCCGAACCGGAGACGGCAGCCAGCCGCACGACTACTTGCTGCCCACCGCCTGTTTGATCAGCGTCCGGCCGAAGTCCCACATCAGACCGCTGCCGCGATGGGCGTCGTCCATCACATCGGTGAACGCCTCGACGAACCGGTCCACTTCCCGCTCCCCGATGATCAGCGGCGGGATCAGCTTGATCACCTCGAGATGGTCGCCCGAGACCTGGGTGAGGATGCGATGGCGCTGGAAGAGCGGGACCACGACCATCTGGGCGAACAGGCCCTTGCGTGCCGCCTGGAGCATCGTCCAGCCTCCACGCAGCTTCAGTGACTTCGGCCGCCCGAACTCGATGCCGATCATCAGCCCCCGCCCCCGCACATCGTGCAGGAGCTCGTACCGGTCCACCAGCGCGGCCAGCCGTGTCCTCAGCAGGTCACCGGTCACGCGGGCGTTGGCGACGGTCCGCTCGTCCTCCATGACCGCCAGGGTCGCCAGTCCCGCGGCCATCGCCTGTGCGTTGGACCCGAAGCTGGCCGAGTGGACGAGGACACGGTCCATCGAGGAGTAGACCTTCTCGAAGATCCACCCCTTGGCGAGGGTGGCGCCGACCGGCACATAGCCTCCGGACAGCGCCTTGGCGACCGCGACGATGTCCGGCTCCACGCCGTCCTCGTGCTGATAGGCGTAGAAGTCGCCGGTGCGGCCGAGCCCGGTCTGCACCTCGTCGGCGATCAGCAGGGCCTTGTGCCTGCGCAGGAGCTCCTGGGCGGCCCGCAGGTAGCCGGGCGGGGCGGCGTGCACCCCCTTGCCCTGGATGGGCTCGAGGATGAACGCCGCGACATCGCCCTTGCGCAGCTCCCGCTCCAGGGCGTCGAGGTCGCCCAGCGGGACCGCGGAGTCGGGCAGCAGAGGATCGAACCCCTTGCGGAAGCCGTCCTCGCCGTTGACCGACAGCGATCCCGCGGTCAGACCGTGGAACGCGTGGTCGCAGTAGAGGATCCGGCGCCGCCCGGTGGCGTACCGGGCGAACTTCAGCGCGCTCTCGACCGCCTCCGTCCCACTGTTGCAGAAGAACACCCGCTCCAGATGCGGGCTGTGCGCGAGCAGCCGCTCGCCCAGCAGTCCGGGCAGGGGCGGGCAGTCGAAGCGGGTCAGGTCGGCCAGCCCCGCGTCGATGACGTCGTGCAGCGCCTTGCGTACCACCGGGTGGTGGCGGCCGAGGCCGAAGACGCCGAACCCCGCGAGCATGTCGAGGTAGTCATGGCCGTCCTCGTCCCAGAAATAGGCCCCCTCGGCCCGCTCGTAGACCTTGTCGAAGCCGATGGTGTGCAGCATCCGCGGCAACTGGTGGTTCAGATGCCGGGCGTGCAGGGCGTAGCGCTCCCCCGCACGCTCGACCAGCAGCCTGCCCAGGTCGAAGCCCTTCTCGGGGCCGGCGTCGGATGTCACGTCTGACCTCACTCCTCTTGTGCTGCGCCCAGCTTGGCCACGAGCGCTCCTACGGCGCGGGCGATGTCCGGTGCGGTCAGGCCCGCCTCGGCCAGGACCTCCTTGCGGGAGGCGTGGTCGAGGAAGCGCGGAGGGATGCCGAAGTCACGCAGGGGGACGTCGACTCCGGCGTCGCGCAGGGCCTGGGCCACGGCGGAGCCGACACCGCCCACGCGCCCGTTGTCCTCGACGGTGACCACGACCCGGTGCTCGCTCGCCAGCGCGGGCAGTGCCTCGTCGACCGGCTTGACCCACCGGGGGTCGACGACGGTGGTGGAGATCCCCTGCGCGTCGAGCAGTTCGGCGGTCTCCAGGCACATGGGGGCGAGCGCGCCCACCGACACGAGCAGCACATCGGTCCGCTCCGCCCCGCTCTCGCGGATGACGTCCATACCGCCGATCCGCCGCGAAGCGGGCACATGGGGCCCCACGGACTCCTTGGGGAAGCGCACCACGGTGGGCGCGTCGTCCACCGCGAGGGCCTCGCGCAGTTGGAGGCGCAGCTGGTCGGCGTCGCGGGGGGCGGCCAGCCGAAGCCCGGGGACGACCTGGAGGACCGACATGTCCCACATGCCGTTGTGCGAGGCGCCGTCCGACCCGGTGATACCCGCCCGGTCCAGGACGAAGGTCACCCCGCACTTGTGCAGGGCGACATCCATCAGGACCTGGTCGAAGGCGCGGTTGAGGAAGGTGGCGTAGACCGCGACCACGGGGTGCAGCCCCCCGGTGGCCAGTCCCGCCGCGGAGACGGCCGCGTGCTGCTCGGCGATCCCGACGTCGTACACCCTCGACGGGTACGCCTTGGCGAACTTCCCCAGCCCCACCGGCTGGAGCATGGCGGCCGTGATGGCGACGACGTCCTCGCGCTCGGCGCCGACGCGCACCATCTCGTCACCGAACACCGATGTCCACGAGGGGCCCGACGACGCCCTCGGCTTGAAGGTGACCGGGTCCACCTGGCCCACCGCGTGGAAGCGGTCGGCCTCGTCCCGTTCGGCGGCGTCGCAGCCGCGGCCCTTGACCGTGCGGACGTGCACGAGCACCGGGCCGTGGAACCGCTTGGCGCGGCGCAGCGCCGACTCGACGGCCTCCACGTCGTGGCCGTCGATGGGCCCGACGTATTTGAGGCCCAGGTCCTCGAACATGCCCTGGGGTGCGAACGCGTCCTTGAAGCCCTTCTTCGCCCCGTGCAGGGACTCGTACAGCGGGCGGCCGATGACGGGGGTGCGCTCGAGGATCTCCTTGCCGCGCTGGAGGAACCGCTCATAGCCGTCCGTGGTGCGCAACGTGGCCAGGTGGTTGGCCAGCCCGCCGATGGTGGGCGCGTAGGACCGCTCGTTGTCGTTGACCACGATCACCAGCGGCCGGTCCTTGGCCGCCGCGATGTTGT
>NZ_BMMS01000026.1 GCF_014646055.1 Wenjunlia tyrosinilytica | reverse complement strand
GGCACCGCCACCGAAACCGACACCCTCACCCACGACCTGCGCACCCACGTCGCCCACACCCTCGGCCCCATCGCCAAACCCCAACGCATCCTGCCCGTCGCCGAACTCCCCAAGACCCGCTCCGGCAAAATCATGCGCCGCCTCCTGCGCGACATCGCCGAAAACCGCCAACTCGGCGACATCACCACCCTCACCGACACCACCGTCATGGACCTCATCCAAAGCAAACTGCCGAGTCGGCCGGAGGAGTCGGCCGCCGAGTAGCCATCTCCCGGACGGCAGGAGTGTTCTGCCGGCCGCGACGGCACGGCAGCGGGGCCCGTACCCCCGCTGCCGTGCCGTTCGTCGTATCCGGGCAAGGAAGTCGTATCCGGGCAAGGGAAGTCGTATCCGGGCAACGGAGAGTGATATCCGGGCAACAGCAGTTGTCCGAGCAAAGCCGATCGCATCCGGCGACGCGGTCGCATCCGGCGACGCCGTGCGACGACAAGACCCTTGGGGCGGCGGACGCCGCCGCCCCTCGTCAGCCGGGAAGCGCCTCGGACAGCGCTTCGGCCAGGCCGGGGCGTCCGCTGATGCCCAACTTCCCGTAGACCTTGGTCAGATGGACCTCGACGGTGCGAAGCCCCACGAAGAGGTGCTCGGCTATCTCGCGGTTGGTCATCCCCTGGACGGCCAGCCCCGCGACCCGGCGCTCGGTCGGCGTCAGCGCGTCCGCCCCGTGGAAGGTACGGGTCCGCGGGCGGCCCCCACCGGCGCGCAGTTCCTCCAGCGCCCGGTCGGCCACCACCTCGGCCCCGCACTCATGGGCGATGCTCACCGCCTGCTGCAAGCGGCTACGGGCCTCCGACGAGCGGCCCACCCGGCGTTCCAGGGCGCCGCAGTCGGCCAGCGCCTGGGCGTGGACGTACCGTGCCGCCGTCGGCTCCAGAAGCCTCACCGCCTGCTGGAGAAGGTTCAGGCCCTCGGGGCCTCCCGTGATCACACCGAGGGCGCGAAGCGCCACACCGATGATCTCGGGGACCCCCCACTTCCGGGCCAGCTCGAGTTCCTCCTCGACGAGCGCCAAAGCCCGTTCGGTCTCCCCCAGCGCGGCATGCGCCAAGGCGGCCTCGGAACGCCAGGGCAGGACACCCGGTCCCGGCATGCTGCGCCCACAGGCACGTTCCCCCGACCGCAGGAAGTCGGCGAGCGCTTCGCGCAGGCGTCCCTGAGCGACCCTCAGCCGCCCCCGGACCAGCAGGGTGTAATCATTGATCCAGTGCCCGCTCAGCTCACCGGCCAGCCCGCACTCGACGAGCAGTTGCTCGGCGGCCTCGGGCTTGCCCTGTTTGATCAGTGAGTCCATCAAGGTGGCGGTCGGACCGACGCTGTGGCTGCTGCGCGGACCGACGTTGATCTCCCTCAGCGCCCCGAGGGACGCCTCGGCGTCGGACTGGCACTTGACAACGTTGCCCGAACGGCAATGGATCGCGGCGCGGGTACCGCTGGTATGGGCGAGCATGAACGCCGAACCGCGCTCCTTGGCCGTCTCGACGGCGGCGTCGGCGTAGGTGCGGGCGAGGTCCACCCGACCGGTGGTGCCCAGGGCGAGCAGGGCGCCGGTGTAGACGAAGGACTCGTCGTCCTCCGGTATCACCCCGTCGACCAGGGCACGTTGGGCGAAGGAGGCGACCTCGTCGGACGACTGCCCGGCCATCGCCGCGCGTACGGCGAGCAGGGCCGCGAGCGGCCGCTCGACATGGGTGCCCTCGGCGGCGGACATGTCGAGCTCCATCAGGCGCGGTATGACCGAGGCCGCCTCCGTGGACAGGCTCAGGCTCGCGTAGATGAGGTCGATCTCCAGGCGCAGCGCGTTGGCCGGGTCCGCCGCCCGGATGTCCTCCCGGGTGCGCCGCAGGACCTCGACCCCGTCGGGGTAGCGGTCGAGCGCGAACAGGGCCCCGGCCAGATTGCGCGCCGCCGCGGTCCGCTCACCGGTCTCGCGGGAGAGTTCGAGGCCGCGCTGGAGGTTGCGGACGGCTGTCGGGACGCATCGGGCGAGTTCGGCCTCGCCGAGGCAGGCGAGCACGGAAGCGCGCACGTCCTCCTGGAGGTTTTCGCGCAGGGCCCGTTGGAGGCAGCTGACGGCGCGGTCGGGATCGCCCTTGGTCAGTGCCTCGTCGGCGGCCCGGCGCAGGGCGTCCGGCAGCCATGCCTGACCGAGCGGGCAGAGCAGGAGATGGGGGGTGACGACGTCCCACGGGGCGCCCTGGTCCAGCAGATACCGGGCGGCACGGGCGTGCAGGGCCTGCCGCCTGCTGGGCAGCACGTCATTGGAGACGGCCACCGAGACGACCGGGCAGATGAAGTCGAGGTCCTGTCCGGACCGCTTCATCAGGCCGACGCGCTCCAGCGCGTGCACACCGTCCTCGACGGCGGGCTCGGCGAGCCCGGTCACCCAGGCGATGAGGTCGACCGTGGCGGCGCCCGCGAGGACGGCCGCGGCCTGCGCCGTGGCCACGGCGTCGGCACCCGCGCCGCAGATGACCGCGTGGACCGTGCGCCCGACGTCCTGGGGAACGTACTTGGTGATCTGCGCGGCCGTGTCGGCGTCCGGCTTCAACTGGGCCGTGCGCACGGACCGCAGGAGGGCATGGAGGAGGTAGGGATTGCCGCCCGTCGCGGTGAGGCAGGCATCCACGAAGGGCTCGTCGGCGCTCTGGCCGAGGACATTCTCGACCAGCAGGCCGACGTCGCGGTCGCCCAGGGCCGCGAGGGTCAACTGGCGCCGGAACAGCGGCAGGACGCTGCCGATACCGCGCTCGTCGCCGAAGGAGTGCCCGCGGCCGAGGGTGGCGACGACGGTGACGGGCAGGTCGTCCAGTCGGCGCATCAGGTAGCGCAGCCACAGCAGGGACGAGGCGTCGGCCCACTGAAGGTCGTCGATCGCGACGACCACGCGGCTGCCCCGTGAGGCCAGGGCGGCGGTGAGCCAGTACAGGCTGTTGAGGATGGCCGGATCGGGCGCCGCGTCCGGCGCGGCTGCCGCGGACCCCGCGGCGGGAGCGCTCTCGCTCAGCAGGCTCACGGCCCGCCGCACCTGCTCGGCGCGTGCGGTGTCGCCGTCCTCGTCCTGGGCGGCGTCGTCCATCACCCGCTCGAACAGTCGGCGGACGATGCCGAACTCCAGCCGGCTCTCCAGGGAGTCCGCGACGGCGGACAGCACGATGTCGCCGTTCTTGCGCGACTCGTTGAGGAACGCCCGCAGGACGGAGCTCTTGCCCACTCCGCCGTCCGCCCGGATGAGCATGGAGATCCCGGGGGTGGTGGCCGGACTGCCCACGAGCTCGGCCAGCGCGGCCAGTTCCCGTTCCCGTCCGATCAGCACGCGCACCGCCCAGTCGCAAAGCACCGGTCGGCGCTGCCGATCGCGGCAGGCCGGAACGGCACGGAAGGAAACGTCGACATGATCGCCTCTATGACTGGACGGGCACCAGCGACAGTGCTGATGCGCAGCCGAGACTGCCAGGGCAAGTATGACGTTCCGTAGTGTGCGAGGCAAAATCCTTCTCAGGAAGCGATACGTCACCGCCAAAAAACCACAAGTATCACGCCAATTTCGCACTACGGTAACCGATTGCGAAGTGAGTTGACCACGGTGAGTGATGAAATGCCGTGCTGGCTGCGGCTGTCCGGGCCTGTTCGACGAGGCTTCGGCTCTGCCGTGGGGCGGCGGGAAAGGCGGAAGACGCGGGAAAGGCGGAAGGGCCGCCCCGGCGCGATGCCGGGGCGGCCCTGACGGCCCGGACCCGTCGGGTCCGAGGCGCGTCGCACGTCGTGCGCGGCGGCCGGGTCAGACCTGCTCGGCCCGCTCCAGGGCGGTGCAGCACGTGTCGACGATCAGCCGGGTGACCTGGTAGGGGTCGACATTGGCGTTGGGACGGCGGTCCTCGATGTACCCCTTCTTGTCCACCTCGACCTGCCACGGGATGCGCACCGACGCGCCACGGTCGGAGACGCCGTAGCTGTACTCGTCCCAGGGGGCCGTCTCGTGCAGACCGGTGAGGCGGGCGTCGACCCCGTCGCCGTAGCGGTAGACGTGGTCCAGCGGCTTGGTGCCCTCGCCCAGCGACTCGCACGCGGTGATGATGGCGTCGTAGCCCTCGCGCATCGCCCTGGTGGAGAAGTTGGTGTGCGCCCCCGCGCCGTTCCAGTCGCCCTTGACGGGCTTGGGGTCCAGGGTGACCCGGACGCCGAAGTCCTCGGCGGTGCGGTGGAGGAGCCAGCGCGCCACCCACAGCTGGTCGGCGACCTGCACCGGGGAGAGCGGGCCGACCTGGAACTCCCACTGGCCGGGCATCACCTCGGCGTTGATGCCCGAGATGCCCAGTCCGGCGGTGAGGCAGTGGTCGAGGTGCTTCTCCACGATCTCGCGGCCGAAGATCTCCTCGGCGCCGACACCGCAGTAGTAGCCGCCCTGCGGGGCCGGGAAGCCGCCCTCGGGGAAGCCGAGCGGGCGGTCGCCCTGGAAGAAGGTGTACTCCTGCTCGATGCCGAACAGCGGCTCCTGTCCGGCGAACCGGTCGGCCACGGGGGCCAGCAGGGCCCGGGTGTTGGACTCGTGCGGTGTGCCGTCGGTGTTGAGCACCTCGCAGAGCACGAGGACGTTCTGCCCGCCGCGGATCGGGTCGGGGCAGGAGAAGACCGGCTTGAGCACCCGGTCGGAGGCATGCCCCTGCGCCTGGTTGGTGCTGGAGCCGTCGAAGCCCCAGACCGGCGGGACGGCACCCTGCTCGAGGATCTTGGTCTTGGAACGCAGCCGTGCGGTCGGGACGGTGCCGTCGATCCAGAGGTATTCGGCTCGGTAGCTCATGAGTGCTCTCTCTTGATGAGTTGCGTGGCTTTGAGATGAGTTGCGCGGCTCGGTCAATTGCCGGGCTCGGGTGAATTGCGCGCCGAGGGCGGGGTTGCGCCGTCTCGGCGGGTGATGGGTGGTCTCTCGGCCACGACATGATGGCCGGATCGCGTCGGCCGGTCAGGCGGTCCGCTTGCCGGAGCGGGCGGGGGCAGAGGCCGCGACGGGCGCGGCCGGCCCCTTCAGGACCTCGACGACCGCGGTGTGGCCGCCCTTCTCGGCGTCGGCGAGCGGCGTGCCGCCCCAGCGGTCGGCGGCCGCGACGTCGGCGCCCTGCTCCAGCAGATAGGTGACGACGTCCGGATGTCCCTCGGCGGCGGCCAGATGGAGCGCGGTGCGGCCGTCGTAGTCGCACGACGTGGGGTCGACACCCGAGGCCAGGCAGGCACGTACTCCGTCGAGGTCACCGGTACTGGCCGACCAGAGCAGCCGGATCGTGCCGTCGATCGCTGTCTGGTTCTTCTTCAGCCGGGGGTCGCGCTTGCCCTCGCGATCGCTCCCCACGAGCGAGTCGTACATGTGGAAGTTGTACTTCTGGACCAGTTGGCGGCAGAACTCGATACCGCGCACGGAGTTGCCCAGCGGGTCCAGCCGGGGCGACCAGATGGCGATCCCCATCACCTGCGGGATGACCAGCATGAGGGCGCCGGAGACCCCGCTCTTCGCCGGGAGGCCGATGGTGAAGGCGAACTCGCCGGAGTAGTCGTACATACCGCAGGACGACATCAGCGACAGGCACTTCTGGACCGATCCGGTCGAGAAGACCCGGTCGTTGGACAGCGGCACGATCCCGCCGTTGGCCAGCGTGGAGGCCACCGAGGCCAGCCCGTCGGAGTCGAGTTCGACCGAGCAGCACTGGAAGTAGAACTCGAGCGTCTCGATCAGATTGGTATTGCCGGGGAAGGCCCCGTGCTCGCGCATGAAGTAGCCCAGCGCGAAGTTGCGGTCGGCGGTCTGCCTCTCCGAGAGGTAGACGGCGTTGTTGAATCCGACATGTCCGCCGCCCGAGAGCCTGCGCCAGGTGTCGGCGACGTGGTCGAAGCGGTCGGCGATGTCGAGGGACGCTCTGATGAGCGAGCAGCTCATGATGGCGCCGGAGTTGATCATCGGGTTGTGCGGAAGCCCGTCCCCGTTGACCGACAGCTCATTGAACCCGCGCCCGCTCGGCTCGCGGCCCACGTGCTCGTGGACCACGTCGGAGCCGTGCTCCTCCAGCGTCAGGCAGTAGTTGATCGGCTTGCAGACCGACTGCACACAGAAGCGGACGCCCGCGTCGCCGATGCTGAACCGCTGACCGTCCACCGTGCACACCGAGATGGCGAACTGGTCCGGGGGCACCCGCTTCAACTGCGGGATGTAGTCGGCCACCGCGCCCCGCCGCTCCGGCAGCAGGCTCTCGTAGACCTCGGTGATGTCGGCCATGAAGGAGGCGAAGTCGGGAATGACGAGTTCGCCGGTGATGGCGCGGGCCACCAGGCCGCTGTTCCACTGGCACAGCTTCGCGAACCGGGCGAGGTCCAGCCGCCCGCCGTCGCCGTCCGAGTCCTTCGAGTCCTTCGAGTCCGCCAACGCGGCCCAGGCATCGCCCAGTCGCGGATCGTCGGCGGCTATGCCCGCCTGCTGGAGCCGCGAGACGATCTCGACACGGGACACCCGGCCCTGAGCGTCCTTCTTGAAGGAGTCGAACAGTTTCCGGTACGCGCCGAAGTCGTCGGCCGCGGTCGTCCCGCTCGGGGCGTCGCTGTCGGCGGCGTCGGAGCCGGAGCCGGAGCCCAAGACAGGGACAGGGACAGGGACAGGGACAGGGGTAGGATCAGGGACAGGACCGGATCTGCCCGCCTTGCCCTCGCTTCCCGTTTTCGCCACGGCCGTACCTGCTTTCGTTCCCACGTCGCTCGCTCCCCCTGAGACAGCCCGGACCGCCCGGCCCCCACGGCGGACGATGCCGAAACGGCTGGGCGGGTCCCTCGGACCCCCGGGCCCGGGCCGCGCTGTCCCGGCGGGCGACGGGAACCACCGTCCGGCCGACCGGTTACGCGCTGTTGACGCATCCAGTTGACCAACGGGCGAGGCCGCCGGACAAGGCCGCGCCACCCAGCGGATCAAACCCCTGGGTACCGCGGCCCCGGCCTGACGGTCCGCCCTGCGACACCCCCGGTCCACCCGAAACACCCGCTACCGGCAGGCGGCGACGGCCCCGCACCGCCTGCCTTTCGGAGGCTTTTCAGAGGCCTTTCGGGGGGCCTGGGCAAGCCCCCCGGTGGTTGTTGGCCGAAGGCGAGGGGCGGCATAGTGACGGCTCCTTGAAGGCGGATATGGTCGAACATGTGGACGCATCGGATGGGGAGTCAGTGCGCTTCGCGATCTTGGGGCCCGTAAGGGCATGGCGGGGAGAGAACGAGTTGGGCCTCGGCTCACCGCAGCAGCGAGCGGTGCTCGCCGCGCTGCTGATGAGGCGAGGGCGGCCGGCCACGGTCGGCGAGCTGGTCGACGCGGTCTGGGGAGAGGAACCACCGCCAGGAGCGGTGTCGGTTCTGCGTACCTATGTCTCGCGGTTGCGCAAGGTGCTGGAGCCGGGGCGGGGCGCGGGCGAGGCACCCGCGGTGGTGGTCTCGGTCGCCGACGGCTACACGGTCCAAGCCCCCGACGACGCCCTGGATCTCGGTGTGTTCGAGCGGCGGACCGCCGAGGCCAGGAAGCTGCGGGCCGCGGGCGACCTCGCCGGCGCCGGGGAGCTGCTGCACGCCGCGCTCGGCGCGTGGGCGGGGGTTCCGCTGGCGGGAATCCCCGGGCCGCTGGCCGAGGCGGAGCGGGCCGGGCTCGGTGAAAGGCGGCTCAGCGTCTTAGAGACACGGCTCGAGGTGGACCTCGAACTGGGCCACCACGACGAGGTGGTGGGCGAGCTGACCTCGCTGGTCGGTGAGCACCCGCTGCGCGAGCGGCTGTGCCGGCTCCTCATGCTGGCGCTGTACCGCTGCGGGCGGCAGGCCGAGGCCCTGGCGGTGTACCGGGAGACCCGCCGCAGGCTGGTGGCCGAGCTGGGCATCGAACCGGGCGCCGCGCTGCGGGAGTTGCACGCCCGGCTGCTGGCCGCCGACCCCGCGCTCGACTTCCCGGACAAGCAGGCCCCGGCACCCGCAGCGGCGCCCGTGCCCGTCGCGGCCCTGCGTCCGGCGCAACTGCCCGCGGATCTGCCCGCGTTCACCGGCCGATCCGCCGAACTCGCCCGCACCGCCGCTCTCCTGCCCGTCAGCGGGGAGCATCCGTCCACCGTGGTGATCAGCGCGATCGGCGGCATGGCCGGGGTGGGCAAGACCACCCTGGCGGTGCACTGGGCCCACCAGGTGGCGCACCGCTTCCCCGACGGGCAGCTGTACATCAACCTGCGCGGTTTCGACCCCACCGGCTCGGTGATGGACCCCGCCGAGGCCGTCCGTGCCTTCCTCGACGCGCTCGGTGTGGCGCCGCAGCAGGTGCCGGGCAGTCTGGACGCCCAGACCGCCCTGTACCGGAGCCTGCTGGCCGAACGGCATGTCCTGGTGGTCCTGGACAACGCCCGCGACACCGAACAGGTCCGTCCCCTGCTGCCCGGCTCCCCCGGCTGCCTGGTCATCATCACCAGCCGCAACCAGCTCACCGGCCTGATCGCCACCGACGGCGCCTACCCGCTGACGCTGAGCCCGCTGCCCATGGCCGAGGCACGCGACTTCCTGGCCCGCCGCATCGGAGCACAGCGGCTGGCGGCCGAGCCGCGGGCCGCGGACGACATCATCGCGGGCTGCGCCAGGCTTCCGCTGGCCCTGGCGATCGTCGCGGCCCGGGCCGCCACCTACCCGACGTTCCCCCTGGCCGCCATCGCCGAGGAACTGCACGAGAGCCACGGCAGCCTCGACGCCTTCGCCGGTACCGACACGGCGACCGACGCCCGAGCGGTCTTCTCCTGGTCGTACCACGCCCTGTCCCCCGATGCCGCCCGGCTGTTCCGCCTGCTCGCGCTCCACCCGGGTCCCGACATATCCGCGCACGCGGCCGCGAGCGTCGCGGGGCTGCCGCTGCGTCAGGCACGTCCACTTCTGGCCGAGTTGACGGGAGCGCACCTGCTGACCGAGCACGCCCCGGGCCGCTTCACCTTCCACGACCTGCTGCGGGCGTACGCCGCCGAGCTCACCGAAACACTCGATTCCGAGGCCGAGCGGCACGCGTTGTCCACCCGCCTTCTCGACCACTATCTGCGCACGGCGCACACCGCCTGCATGCTCGTCTCCCCGCACCGCGGGGACATCTCCATGCCGTCAACCCGACCGGAAGCCGCGCCGGAAGCCCTGCGCGACCACAAACGGGCGATGAACTGGCTGGGGACGGAGCGCGCCGTCCTCCTCTCGGCCGTCGAGCAGTCGGCCCACGGCGGCTTCGACGACCACACCTGGCGGCTGGCCTGGGCGATCGAGATGTTCCTCGACCGGCGGGGGCACTGGCACGACCAGGTCGCCATGCACCGAACGGCGTTGGCGTCCGCGCAGCGGGGACGCGACCTGGAGGGTCAGGCCCACGCCCACCGCGCCCTGGGATTCGCCTGCGGGCGGCTGAACCGCCAGGACGAAGCCGACATCCATCTGCCGCGGGCCCTGGAGCTGTTCGGGCGACTCGGCGACGCCTCGTGGCAGGCCCGCACCCATCGGAGCATGGCCTTCCTTTCCAACGGGCTCGGCGACCACCTCAAGGCGCTGGACCACTACCAGGAGGCGATCGAGCTCTACCGGTCCACCGACTACGTCAGCGGGCAGGCCAGCGTCTACAACGAGGTCGGCTGGACGTACATCCTGCTGGGCGAGCACGAGGAGGCGCTCGTGCAGTGCGGGAAGGCCATTGAGTTGCACCGACAGGTCGGCGACGTCAACGGCGAGGCCGCCGCGATCGACAGCCTCGGCTACGCCCACCACCACCTCGGCCAGTACGAACAGGCCATCGCCCGCTACCGGGAGGCGAACGCGTTCTACCGGGAGCTCGGCGACAGCTATCTGGAGGCGGACACGCTCGTGCACATCGGCGACACCCAGGCGGCCGTCGGCGACACGGAGGCCGCCTGCGATTCCTGGCGCAAGTCTCTGGCCATCCTCGAGGAATTCGAGCATCCTGACGCAGAGCAGGTCCGGGAAAGGCTGCGGGGCTTCGATCCCGACCCCGGGCAGCCCCCATCCCGCTGACGCTCGTCCATCGCGCCGCCGGGCGCGGACGCGCCGCGTCAACGCCTGGCGCGGCGGCGTCAATCACTTGTCAATCCGGCGTGGAACCCTCCTCGACACACTCCTGTCAAGTCGGAACATCCCGTTCCGAACGCTTTCGGTGTTCCGGTCCCCGCCTTCCGTCCGCAGGGCCGGACGACACCCGGACGAGACAAGGAGAACATCATGGGCTGGAGGGTCATCGGATCCACCGGTGCTGACAATTCCCGGGAACGGGCACTGCGGACGCTCTACGACCAGCACGCCGATGTCCTGCACGCCTATGTCCTGCGGCTCATCGGAGGGGACCGGCACAAGGCCGAGGACATCGTGCAGGAGACGCTGCTGCGCTGCTGGCGCAAGAGCGACCTGGACGACGAGCGCTCATTGCGCCCCTGGCTGTTCAAGGTGGCCCGCAACCTGGTGATCGACACACACCGCCTGCGGGCGGCGCGTCCCCAGGAGGTCGACGGCAGCGCCTGGCACGAGCACATACCCGCCGAGGTGGACGACATCGACCAGATGCTCTCCTCCATCGTCGTCGCCCACGCGCTGGAGGCGCTCTCGCCCGCGCACCAGGAGGTCCTGCGCGAGACATACTTCGCGGGAAGGTCGGCGCAGGCGGCGGCCGCCGTGCTCGGCATCCCCGTCGGCACGGTCAAGTCTCGGATCCACTACGCGTTACGAGCACTGAGGCTCGCGATGGAAGAGCGCGGAGTCGACACCGCCGGCTCGTGCGAGCAGCGAAGGCGGTCGCAGGGCGCGCAGAGGGCGGGGCGGGCCGCCGGGTGACCCCCGGCGCGGCCTCGGCCACGCCGGAGCCGGGACTCGACGGCTCCGCGCACGCGGCGTGCAGGGGCGCGGCCATGAGCCGCGCCCCTGCTTGCTGCGCCCCTTTTATGCTGTGCCCCTTTGTGCTGTGCCCCCGCTGTGTGTGCCCCTGCTCGCTGTGCCTGGCGAAGGCCAGGTCCCTTCCACGCGCGGGTCCTGCTTGGGGGCGGTGACGGCCCGGCGTGCATCCGGCGAACGGGCCGCAGCGGTCGCGAAGCGCCGACATCATCGGTCGTACTCCTCGCCGTCGAGGCAGAGGATGAACGGTGCGGACAGGCCCTTCCCCTCGGCGGGCGGCCCGCTCGGGGCCCCGGTCGCGGTGTATGTGTCGGTGTCCATGGCGGTGTCCAATTCGGTGTCGGATTCCGTGTCCGATTCGGTGTCCATGGCGGTCTCGGTCATGCTCCGGTCCATTCCTGTGCCGCGCGTGCCGTGATGGCCCGCACCTCGTCGGCCGCCGCCCCCTGGATCCGCGAGGCGTTCGGCTCCTTGTACCAGGGGCGCAGCCGGATCAGCGCGGGTCGGACGCCGGTGGCCAGCAGAAGGGCGGTGCCCTTGGGAAGCGCGCGGATGCGGTCGGGGGGCAGCACCCGCTCCAGGCGGTAGGAAGTCGAACGGGACGAGCCGTCCTTGCTCCTGGAGTAGCTGAGGGTGCTCACGTCGTGCTCACCGACCAGCCGGGAGACCTTCTCCACGAAGTCGGCGTCGTCCAGGCCCGCGCCCAGGAGTTTGATCGTCGCCGCGCTCCACAGCGCGTCCATACCGGCCTCGCCCCACACCCGGCTGCCCTGGCGGTAGCTCTGCAGCAGGGTGACGACATTGATGCCGCGCGAGCCGAAGTGGCTGTAGAGGTCGGGCAGATCGGAGATCCGGCAGACGTTGGCGGCTTCGTCCAGCACCGCGGTCATCGGCGGGTCGAGCCGACCGCCCATGCGCTCCGCGGCCACCACCCCCGCCCGCATGGTGGCGTCGGCGATCCCGGCGATCACTCCGGCGGCCGAGCCACCGCCGTCCTTGGACAGCAGATACAGCGTGTCGGCGGCGAGCACATGCTCGTCGGGCCGGAATTGCGCCAGGTCCGGGTCCGCCATGACCCAGGCGGCGATCTTCGGGTCGAGCAGGCAGGCGACACACTGCCGCGTGGTCTCGTAGATGCCGTCCCGGGTCTCGACGGCGCCGCGGATGGTGCCCTGCAACTGGTCGGCCAGGGCGCCCATGTCGGCGTCGCGCAGCAGGTCGACCGGGGTGCGGTCGGCAGGATCGGCCAGCCAGGCCAGGACATCGGTCACCGAGGCCTTGCCCCGGTTGGCGGCGTGGAACATCGCCGTGAGGGTGTTCTGGGCCGCGGAGATCCAGAAGTCCCGTTTGGAGGCGTCGTCGTTGATCGCCCCGACGAAGTGGCCGGCCAGCCGTCGCGCCCCCTCGATGGTGGAGGCCTCCGCGAGCATGTCCCACCACATCTCCTGTGGGGTGTGGGCGATGCCCTGCGGGTCGAATGTCCACACCCGCCCCGCCTTGGCGCGCTCGGCCCGGGTGACGCTGTAGACATCGGACTTGTTGGAGGTCAGCAGCACGGCGCCGCGGGCCCGCAGCACCCTGGGGACGGCGATGCCGGTCGACTTGCCCGCGCGCGGTGCCATCAGGTCCAGCTCCACATCCTCGTAGGAGGAGCGCAGTTCCGGGCCGTTCGGCTCGAGGTCGCCGAGCAGGTTGCCGGTGTCGTCGGGGTGCAGCGGCTCGACGCCCTTGAGGGACGGGCGCAGTTGACGGGCCCGGTTGGCCGCCTCCTTGGGGGTGAGCGAGGCCAGTTCCTTCCGCCCGGCGAGCCCCTTGGAGGATCGCCCGGAGATCAAGGTGCCGTCGAACATGAACAGCACCAGGGCGATCAGGACGAACAGCACGCAGAGCAGACCCGTGATTCCCCCGATCACTGCGCCCTCGGGGGCATTCGGCCACAGGGCACCCGGTCCCTTGTTGATCAGGGTCACTACGGAGGACAGGGAGAACGGCGGGGGGTTCCATCCGGCGCCGGCCATCGCCGCGCCGAGGCTTCCGCCGAGCCAGATGGTGGAGAAGCCGAGCAGCGACAGCGCCGCCACGACCACGATGCTCCAGGGGAGGAGATCCTCCGCGCTGGTTGGGGATCTGCGGCCTGCGGCAGTCATGACGCCTCCATGGCGGGCGGGCTGAGGGGACCGCCGCCGGCGGGGGCCGACCCGGCCTCGCTCCAGCGGGTGTTGGTGTTGTGGAGCCCGCGTTCGGTGTCCGTGATGGCGACCCTGATGGGGATGCCCGGACGGCCGCCGACCTTGACCAGGAACCGGCCCCGGCCCGGCGGCTCGTCGCGCTCCCTGCCTCCCCAGCCGGCCGGGGACGACCAGGAGCTGACCAGTTCGATCTCCCGGCGGGACAGGCCCACCACCTTGCCGAGCTCCTCCATCTCGGCGCGGGGCAGCCCGGCGCAGACGACCATGCCCGCGCGCTCGACGAAGCCGCGGGCCTTGGCCCGGTCGGCGTCGGTACCCAGCGCCTCGGCGTCCTTCAGGGTGTGGGTGATCTTGGCGTCGCCCATTCCGAGGGAGCGGTTGAGCCGGGTCAGGGCGTCGATGCGGTCGACGATGCCGGAGGCCGCGCGCAGCGGCCGCCACAGTTCGTCGAGCACGGTGAAGAACCAGCGCTGGGGCGCCAGCCGGGCATCGGACAGGGCATGGGCGGCGGCCACCGTGCCCAGTCCGTCGGACCAGGCGGCGAGCATCGCCGCCGCCGTCAGCTGGGTGTCGGACTCGCCGATCCTGGAGATGTCCACGCACACCGCGGGTGCGGCCGGATCGATCCGGACGGAGGTCGCGGAGGAGAATGTGTCGCCCAGCGGCCCGTCGAGGATGCCGAGCAGCGACCGGTGCAGCGGGTCGACGGCCATACGGTAGCGGGTGTCCTCCCCGCGGTCGAGGGTCACCGCCCGTACCCGGTCCGGGCCCTCGGCGAGCACCTTCAGCAGATCCGGCAGCAGCGGAGGCCGACCGGGCTCGCTGCGCTCGCGCAGATGGTGCAGGGCGGCGGAGAGCACGGACTGCTCGTGATCGTCCATGGGCCGGGTACGCACGATGGTGACCAGCGCGGCGACCATGTTGAGCACCCGCCCATGGGCCTCGGCCGCCAGCACCCGGCCGGCCTCACCGCCGATACGGGCCGCGGCCGAGCCCATGGCGCCGGGGTCGAGGACATTGATGCCGCCCATGCCGCGGCCGATGGAGATCACCTGGCCGCCCAGGGCGCGGACGGTGTCGGCGTAGTCCGGCTTGAGGTCACCGAGCACCAGCGGGACAACTCCTGTGGCCGCAAGCCCGATCAGCATCCGGTTGACCAGCGTCGACTTGCCCAGGCCGGGCATGCCGAGCATGAACAGCGACGGGTTGGAGATGTAGCGGGCCCTGGTGAACCAGGAGATGGGGTCACCGCAGACCGTGGCACCGGTGAACAGGTGCTGGCCCAGCGGAACGCCCGTCATGGGAGCGCCGGAGCCCGCGACGAACGGCCACAGCCCGCAGGCCTGCACGGTGGTGGCGCGCCACATGGTGGGCGGATCGAGGTGGCCGATCTGCCCACCGCCTGGGCCGGGCCAGCCGCGAACGGGCGCCTGGGGACCGGACTTGGAATCCGACTTCTTGGACTTCGACCTCCTGGACTTGGATTTGCCCTCGGAGGCCTCCTTGTCCGAGGCGGCCTTGCCCGGATCCTGTCGGCCCGAGCTCACGGGTGGCGGGGACCACTCCCTCCGGCCGGTGTCGACCGCGGCCCGGTCCAGGCGGTCCCTGGCGGCGCGGTCCCGGTCGGCGCGGTCCCTGTCGCCGCGGTCCAGTTCCGCCTTGAGCTGGTCCGTCCGGATCCTCATCGTGGTGTCCCAGTCGGTGCGGTCCCTGTCCGTTCGTTCCCTCTCCGTTCGGACCCTCTCCGTTCGGACCCTCTCGGTTCGCACTCTCTCGGCGCGGTCCCGCTCGTAGCGGTCCCGGTCGTGCCGTTCCCGGTCCTCGCGAATCCTGCGGGAGTAGTCGTCGTTGCTCACAGCGCCTCCCGCAGCTCGCGCGGGATCAGCGTGTACTCCCACGGCAGGATCCCGGTCGGCAGGGACAGGCTGAACGCCGCCGCCTGCATCCGGTCCGCGGGACGCATGGACAGCCGTGAGGAGGCCTGAAGGTTGCGGACGGCCGCGTTGGTGTCGGCGAGTTCGTCCTCGCGGTCCACCGTGACGGTCAGCACCAGTGAGAACTCCACGAGACCGGCGCCGGCCGCCTCCTCCGCCGCGGTCTGCTCCGCCGCGCGCATCTCGGAGACGGCCCGCGCCTGGACCAGCCCTCGGCCCGAGGAGGCCATGAAGTGGGCGGCGCGGCGGTCCGATTCGACGATGCGTGCGGAGGTGGCGGGGTCGAGGGGCCGGTAGAGCAGGGCGACCCGCTTGCGCAGGGTGCCCTGGGCGGGCTCCAGCAGGGAGTGCAGGACATTGGAGCGGACGGTGCCGCGGGGGGCATGGGTCAGCAGCCAGGTGCGGGAGACCCCGGAGTCGTGCTGGTAGGAGCGGACCGTCTCCACGCAGGCCGCGGGTCCGGCGTCCTCCCACTCCAGCCCGGTGCCACCGTGCTCCGCGCGGACGGTGAGCACGTCGGAGGCCACCGCCGGGTCGTAGGCGACACGAACGATCTCGGCGATGTGCTCGGCCGCCAGGGGCTGGGCCGCGCCGCCTCCCGCGGACTCCAGGCCGGAGAGCAGGCCGGGGATGCGGATCGCCAGATCGGTGATGACCGCCTCGGGATCCCGTTTGGCACCCACGATGCTGTAGGTCAGCGCGATATAGGTCTTCATCTCGGAGGACGCGGCCGGGTAGCTCTCGACGACCTCCTCCATCACCGCGCGGGCGGCGGCGGGGGCGTCGGGGACGATCCTCGGCAGCACCTCGTTCGCCAGTCGCGTGCCCGCGTCGGGAGCGGTCTCCACCACGACGGTGGCGCCACGCAGACCGGGCTCCTGCGACAGCCGGGCCAGCCACGCCCCCCAGGCGGCGACCCACACGTCCACCTGATCGGGGTCGACCAGTGAACCGCCGTCGGGCTCGCAGCCCAGCACGATGGTGTAGAGGTTGCTGCCCTGGTGGTGCAGCACCCCGAACGGCCGGTCGTAGGCGTCCTTTCCCTCGTGCATGGTCACGCGGGTCAGCAGCCCCGGCGGCCGGAACCGCCCCTCGCGACGTCGGGAGAGGGGGCCGGAGACATAGGTGTGCGAGCCCTTGGCCTTGCGCCGGAACCACCCGATGCGCACGGCGACGAGCTGGTACACATTGCGCCCGTCCTGGCTGCGCAGGGCGAGTGGAACGAGGAACAGCGCCAGGGGGATGAGCGCGATGAGCGCGGTGAGCAGGGAGATGAGCGACAGCATGAGCACCACAACGAGCCCGCCGAAGGCCACAAGGGTGCCGGTGAGCCCCAGGGCCCCCAGCCCGGCCCGCCTGGGCCTGCGCCAATTCCCGTACGTGGGGCGCGCCACGACGTCGATGGACACGGCGATGTTCCCTTCTCTGGGTGAGTGTTGGTTGTTGATCAGTCGGTTGTGATCGTCGGCCTGCTACGGGCGACGGGTGAGTCCTCTGCCCGACGGCCCCCGATCAGCGGTTGGCGACTGCCGACCGGGCGTCCGCGATCGCTGTCGGCGGCCTGCGGCGGGAGTCGTCCGCTGCCGGGGAGTCCGTCAACGCCGTCGGGTGCCGACGACCGTTGGACGGTGGTCCGTGGTGGCCCCCGACCGGCGGTTCATGACCGCCGGTCGGGGCTCATCGGTCACCTACCGGTGAGCGGCAGCCATCCGCGGGTCGCCCCATCGCATCCGGATCGGGAGTCCGTCCGTGGCCGGCGGTCGCCGACGCCTCGCGCCCCGCGATCCGCGGTGGGCGACCGTCGCCGAGCGGCCGGCTACTCGTTGTGGCCTCTGCTGCCGTCGTTGTCCGACACCGTCGAGGTGGCCGCGTTGGCCATGTGGGCGAAGGTCTTGACCGCCATCGCGGCGACCGCCGCCGGGCCCGCCGCCGCTGCGGCGGCCGTGGTGCCTCCGCTCTTCGCGGCACCGGAGGCCGCGCCTCCACCCGATCCCTTGCCTCCGCCGCCGCCGAGGCCCGCCGCGCCGTTGGACGGGGATCCGGAAGGCATCGCGGAAACACTTCCGGTGGGCTGTGAGCCGGAGCCACCGCTGTTGCCGCCCTGGCCTCCCGTCCCGGAGAGGGACGATGCCGCCGAACTGGCCCCGTTCAGCATGATCTGGCCGCCCGACGCCTCGCCGAGCGCCGCCGTGGCCGGGACCACCAGCCTCAGCAGGGCGGGGAGGGCGAAGACCGCCAGGAACAGCACACCGATTCCGGCGATGTTCTGGCCCAGCTTTCCACCGGACGCCGTCATCACCGAACCGGAGTAGATGATCAGGGCGGCGGCCGGTTTGTACAGCAGCCACGCGGTCATCCAGCCGATGTGGCGCTTCCACCAGCCGCCGCCCCAGCCGGTCATCGACGCCGCGGCCGCCATCGGCAGGGTGCCGATGAGGATCACCAGCACACCCAGGCGGATGTACATCACGATGACCTGGATGATCGCCGACAGCAGCAGAAGGAGCGCCAGGACGAGCAGCAGGAAGCCCTTACCGGCCCCCCCGCCGCTGGAGATGCTTTTCAGCTGCGCCGTGGCACCCGCGTGGAACAGATGGTCGGCGAAGTTGTCGGAGAGCCTGCTCGCCGCTCCCACCACCGTGGTGGTGCCACCGGCCACCAGCACCACCCGCAGGATGCCCATCAGTGCCTGCCGGGCGGGCTGCCCGCGCCGGTCCAGGGCCACCCGGATCGCGGCCACGAGCAGTGAGGCCACCGCGGTGTACACCACCACCCATTCGGTCTGACCGCTGATGGCCCGGGTCGCCTCGCCGGTGGCGTCCGTGGGAACGAGCTTGGTCAGCTCGCCCATCACATCGATCGCCGCCGCGAGGATGGCCTTGGCGATGCCGGTGATGATGAACCCGACGGGGTCCGACAGGAAGTCGAAGATGCCGCCGATGCCGTCGAACAGGGAACTGCCGCCGCCGTCTCCGAGGACGTCACCCGTGTCAGCCATGTCAGACCCCCCATGTCACAAAGCCGTTGGTGCCCGAGGCGGGGGCGAAGGGCGAGTGCAGCGAACCGTCGGCCGCGGGCGCGACCTTCCAGTCGCCGCCGCTCCAGCGCAGCGACACCGAGGTCGCCCCGTACCCGCCCTGCGGGCCCCTGACCAGCAGTTGAACGGTCGCGCGGTCCGGTGACCAGGACAGCACCGAGAACCCCGCATAGGTCGCCGGGCCCTGCTGCGGCGGCGCGGTGCTCGCAGTCACATCGGAGCGGTGCGCGACGAAGGCGTCACGGGACGGGCCCGCGAGTACCTGATGCTCCGTCACTTCCTTCCAGTCGTCGCCGCTCATGTGGGCGGGGATGACATGCGCGGCCAGCACCGCCCCCATGGGGGTGCGGGCGAAGCACGACCACAGGGGACCCTCGACGGTGAGGGGGCCCGCGGCCTTCGACGTGGGCACGCTCGAGGTGCCGATCTTCTTCCACCGCAGGTCCTTCGGAGGGCCCTGCGGCACGGCCTTGTCGCTGTCGTCGGTGCTGCACCCGGCCGGTCTGGGCTCGTCGCGCCCCGCGTCGGTTCCGGCCGGAGCGGCCGAGGGAGTTCGGGCGGCGCCGTTGGCGCGCTTCGCACCCCGGTCCCCGGCGGCCGCGTCCTTGCTCCCCGCCTCGGCCTTCCCGCCCCCGCCGACGACGAGCGACACGGCGGCGAAGGCGGCGACCACGGCGAGGAACACGGCCGAGACCATCCAGCCACGCTGTCGCCAGAACGGCTTGTGCCACTCGCCGGTCTCTTTGCTGCGCCTGGACACTGCTGCTACCCCTTCCTTGAGGCGTCGGCGGTCAGTTGAAGACGAAGTTGACCAGGGGTCCGGCGGTGGCCACGAGGACGCAGCCGCACAGCACCACGCCCAGGCGGCTGGCGTGCTCGGAGCTCTCGCCCCGGCGCAGCGAGACCGCCATCATGGCGCCGGTGACCAGCACACCGGCCACTCCGGCGGCCGTGCCGACCCAGGCGGCGAAGTTGAGGACGATGTCGACCTTGCTGCTGAGCTCCGGCGGCGCGGCGGGCTTCGGGTTGGGCGCGGCCAGGTAGGACGTGAGCTTCATCGGGATCTCCATGAGGTGTGGTTGATCAAGGGGCGGTCGGTCAGGCGATCTTCAAAGTGCCCAGCGCGGTGACGAGGGGGCCGGCCGTGGCCGCGAGGACGCAGGCGCCCAGGACGAAACCGAACTGTTTGAGGTTTTCGGCTCCTTCGCCCCTGCGCAGCGCGAGGGTCATGAGCGTGCCCACGGTGAGCACTCCGGCCACCCCCGCTGCCGTGGCGAGCCACGCCAGCAGGTCGAGCAGGGTGTTGGCGTCGGCGCCGGGGTCGAAGGCGCCGTCTCCGGCGGCGGCCAGCGGGACTTGGGTGAACGGTGCGGAGGACATCAGGCCCCTTCGGGGTCGTCGGTGCCGGTTCCCACCAGCGCGGCCAGGGCGGCGACTTCGCGGGGCAGGCTGCCGACGCTCCCGCCCAGCCGCCAGGAGGGAATCCAGGGGACGGTGTGGACGCGCGCCGCGGAGCGCAGCACCTTGATGCGGCGGGCCAGTTGCCGGGGCAGCCGTCCCGGGGCGTCCGCGACCAGGGCCAGTGCCAGCAGGTCGAGACCCGCGGGCGTCCTGCCGGTGCGCAGGTCCCCGAGCAGGCGGGACGCCGCCTCCATGCCGGCGGCATGGGTGCGGGCGACCAGCACCACTCGGGCGGGCTCCCCGCGGGCCACATCGGGCCAACGGCCTCCCAGGTCCGCCCCGCCGAGCGCCGCGGCGAGTGTGCTCGCCCCGGCGCCCCCGTGGGCAGTGACCCAACTCACGGCGATGCCATCGGACTTCGGTGCGACCGATGCGACCGGCGCGACCGGCTCCACCCGTTCGTCCGGCGCGACGGGCGCCGACTCGGCCGCCGTTGCCGCGGACAGCGAGGTGACCTGCGGGGTCGGCCGACCCGGCCGCACCGTGTCCGGTACCGGGGGACGCGGCGCCACGGGGCCACGCACCCAGATCTCCGCGCCGACATGCGGCGTCGACTGCACGTTCAGGCGCATCTGCCCTCCTTCTCACCCTGCTGACACAGCGGCGGATTGAACTCTTCGGCCGATCCGGCCCGTGTGTGTGGCCGAGTCGGTTGGTCCGTCGGAGAGTCACTACGGCAATCGCGCCGGAAAGGGTTCAACCGTCCGGACCCGATTTCTCAGGGCCCTTCAGGAATGGCCTCCGACAAGACTTCACGAAGAGGGGTGGGGTGCGCGCATGAGCGCGGACGAGGGAAAGGCGAACATGGCACTGTGGGCGGGAGGGGGATGCGCGCTCGCGATATTCCTGGCGCCCCTGGCGCTGATCCTGTGCGCCCTGGTGGCCGCCGGAGCCGTTTTCGGCAGCATTTTCGGGGGCGGCATCCTGGGCAGCGTTCTCGGAGGGATTTTCGGTGGTCTCTTCGGCGGCTCCGGGGGCGGTGGGGGCGGCGTCAACAAGAGCGCCAACTTCTCCCTGAACGGGGGCGGGGCGCCGCTGAACACCACCGAGGTGCCGACGCAGCATGTCCCCTGGGTGCTCAAGGCGGGTTCGACCTGCGCGCTGGTGGGCCCGGCCGTCATCGCCGCCCAGATCGAGCAGGAGTCGGGATGGAATCCCAAGGCGGTCTCGCCGGTCGGGGCCCAGGGCATCTCGCAGTTCATGCCCGGTACGTGGCAGACCTGGGGCCGGGACGACGACGGCAACGGCCGGGCCTCGCCCTTCGATCCGGGCGACGCGATCATGGCGCAGGCGCGCTACGACTGCGCGCTCGCCGACCAGGTCGGCGGCTATCTGGCCTCGGGCAAGGCCACCGGTCGGCCCCTGGATCTGACGCTGGCGGCGTACAACGCGGGACCCGGCGCCATCCTCGAGGCCGGGGGTATGCCGTCCTACCCGGAGACCACCGGGTACGTGGCCCGCATCCATTCGCTGATCGCCAAGTACGAGGCCGTGGACCAAGGGCACGGTGAGGTGCCCAAGGGGAAGAAGATGGCCATCCCGCTGCCCGGCCATCCCCAGGTGACCTCTCCCTTCGGCAACCGTGTGCACCCTGTCACCGGGAAGCTCAAGCTGCACACCGGGACCGACTTCGGGGCCGTCGAGGGCTCCTCGGTCCTGGCCGCCCGGGAGGGCACGGTCGTCTCCGCCGGGTGGAACGACGCCTACGGCAACCGTGTGGTGATCGACCACGGAACGATCGACGGCCGGCACATCGAGACCACCTACAACCACATGTCCGCGCTGAAGGTACGCCAGGGCGAGCGCGTGAGCGCCGGAACGGTCGTGGGCGCCGTGGGCACGACCGGCCTGTCCACCGGCCCCCATCTGCACTTCGAGGTGCGCGCCGACGGCCAGTACGTGGATCCGGCCCCCTGGCTGGGAGTGGAGTGACCATGCGCAAGCCGATGACCATCACCGCGGCGGCCGTGGCCGCCTGCGCCCTCGTTGCCGGATGCGGCTCCGTGGGCGCCCCGTCCAGGCCCGCCCCGTACAAGAGCCCCGCCGTGTCCGCCAAGGTCCCGGCGCCGAAGGGCACACCGCTGGGCCCGGACTCCCCCGTGGCCCCACCGCCGCGCGTGGACACCTCCGACCCCTCGCGTGTGGCCCTGGCCTGGGCCCGGGTGGCCTTCGGCCACGACACCGCGTACGACGCCGGTCCCCATGACGCCGTCCTGCGCGCGACCCGCTACCTGACGAGGGCCCTGGCGGCGAGGGAGCGGCGGTACCGTTCCGCCTCCGGGCCCGGGCTCGAGTGGAACACCTGGGCCCGGCACCGGGCCTGGACAACGGCGAGGGCCCGCTTGGGCGACGAACTCGAGGCACCCGACACGCCCACGACCGCTTACCGCGAAATCTCCGTCAAGGGAATCGTGACGGGCCGCGACGGGTGGAAGGGCGACGGGCCGCGGCTGACGGCCCAGGTACGCCTGGACCGCTCCGGCGCCAAGGGCCCGTGGCGCATTTCCCGAGTCGATTCCATCTTCGCCGCCCAGCCACCCACGAAGGAATCCCGGTGAACACCATGCGCAGAAAACGAGAACGCCGCAGCGATTCCCAGCCGACCGACGAGTCGTCGATCGGTCCCGAACAGCGCAGCGACGCACAGGTTCTCATCACCGCCGACGGCAGGAGCACCCTTGACGGAACTCCGCTGCGCCCGGACGAAGGGGAATCACTGGAGGACGCGGTATTGAACACACTGCACCGCCGTGCGATCGAGAGGAATGCTCCGGTCGAGGCCGCGGTGCACGACGGAAGAGAGGGATCCACCACGCGTATCGAGGTCGCCCCGGACGGCTCCAGTCGGCTCCTGGAGCACATCCCCCTGCCGGCAGTGCGGCCCGCGCCGCGCCACGCCGTCAACCCGCCGCCCGACACCTCGAGCCCGCCACCGGCACCGGGGCCCGCACCGGCGCCCGCACCCGAACCGCCTGCGGCGCCCATCGGACCCAGCCATGCGGAGCCGGTCTCCGCGGACCCGGCGAACGGTCGCCCGCCCCGCCGGACGGCGTCCATTCCCGACGAGCTCCTCCAGCCGGTCGCCCGCGTCAACGAGGCCGTCGCCAACGGACGCCTGGACTTCGCCGCCTCGCTCGTCTCCCACCTCGTCGCCCGGACGAGCCAGGCCCATGGAGCCGAGCACGAGTACGTCCTCAACCTCCTCGAACTGCGCTCCTACGTCTCGCACTTGAGGGGCGACCACCAGTTCGCCGCCGCGACCTGCCTCCATCTGGCCAGGATCCGCCTCCAGCAGGGCGACCCGCGCGTGCACCAGGACCTCGTCCGGGCGGCGTCGTCATGGTGGCTGATGGAGGATCCGGTCGCCGCCGTGGAGACCGGTCGGCACCTGGTCGAGGTGTGGACCCGTACCGAGGCGGCGCTCGGTCCCGCCACAGGGGCAGGCCCCGGTCCGGAGCCGGCCCGGCGCCATCTGGACGACCTCCTCGCCCAGGTCACCGGCCCCGGTGCCTCGGACACCTCCCACGCCGGCCTTGCCCATGTCCCCTCATGACGGCGGGCCGCCCGGCCCCCGCGCCCAGCTGTCGTAGGAGGTCCACGCTTCAAGGGTGCGGCCGCTGGTGAACCGCCTGGCCCGCCCGGTGACCGGATCGGTGAACTCCACAAGCCTGGCGAGGAGTTGGAGGGGGCTGCCGAAGTCGTCGGGGGCCGGGTCGGTGACCACCGGGTAGACCGGGTCGCCGAGGATGGGGATGCCCGAGCTGTTCATGTGGACCCGCAGTTGGTGGGTGCGGCCGGTGAGCGGCACCAGCCGGTAGCGGCCCAGCCCACCGCGGCTCTCGGCCAGTTCGATCCGTGTCTCGCTGTTGGGCGGCCCGGGGACCTCGTACGCGGCGATGACACCGCGTTCCTTGACGATACGGCTGCGCACCGCGAGCGGCAGGGCGAGATCCGCCCGCACGGGGGCGACGGCCTCGTACTCCTTGCGCACCAGCCGGTGCTGGAAGAGTCCCTGGTAGGCGCCCCGGTGCTCGGGCCGGACGACGAACATGACCACTCCGGCGGTCAGCCGGTCCAGCCGGTGCGCGGGGCTGAGCGAGGGCAGGTCCAGCTCCCTGCGCAGCCGCGCCAGCGCGGTCTCGGTCACATGGCGGCCGCGGGGAGTGGTGGGCAGGAAGTGCGGCTTGTCCACCACGAGGAGGACATCGTCGCGATGGATGATCTCCAGCGCGAACGGCACCGGCGCTTCCTCGGGCAGCTCGCGGTCGAACCACAGGAACGCACCCGGAACGAACGGGGCATCGGGCTCCAGCGGCCCGTCCGCCCCGAAGACGCGCCGCTCACGCAGCATGTCGTCGATGCCCGAGGCCCCCAGCGCGGGCAGCCGCTCCACCAGGTAGTCACGGACCGTCGCCCAGGACCCGGGCGACGGCATCCGCAGCCGCACGGGATCGATCCCGCGCCGTTGCGGCAGGGGGGAGGGGGGAACCGCGGCCTTGCGTCTCATCTCGCTGCCCACCCTACGGCCGGGCCGCCCCCTCAGCCCTCCCCGTCCACGAGTCGAGGGGCTCGGCCGCGGAGCGGAAGGCGGTCAGAATACGGTCGGCGGCCAGAGTGGCGGTCATGGTGCCGTCCCTGACCTGCTCTTCCAGGGCAGGGGTGAGCCGCCGGACCTCGGGGTGCTCCCGCAACCGGGTGAGGAGCTGGTCGCGGACCATCGACCAGGTCCAGTCGACCTGCTGGTCCCGGCGCTTGGCCGCGAGGCGGCCGGTCGCGTCCAGGATCCCGCGGTGCCGCTCCAGGCGCTCCCAGACGGTGTCCAGCCCGGTGTTCTCCCGGGCGCTGCACGTCAGGACCGGAGGGGTCCACACCGTCTCCGGTGGCTGCATGAGCCGCAGGGCGCCGGCCAGTTCCCGCGCCGCCGCGGCGGCATCGCGTTCATGGGGCCCGTCGGCCTTGTTGACCGCGACCACGTCGGCCAGTTCCAGCACGCCCTTCTTGATGCCCTGGAGCTGGTCCCCGGTGCGGGCGAGCGTGAGCAGGAGGAACGAGTCCACCATGTTCGCGACGGCCGTCTCGGACTGCCCCACCCCGACGGTTTCCACGAGCACGACGTCGTGGCCCGCGGCCTCCATCACGACCATGGTCTCGCGGGTCGCCCTGGCCACTCCCCCGAGCGTGCCCGCGCTGGGAGAGGGGCGGACGAACGCGGCGGGGTCCACCGCCAGGCGTTCCATCCTCGTCTTGTCACCGAGGATGCTCCCGCCCGTGCGGGTGGAGGAGGGGTCCACGGCCAGGACGGCGACCCGGTGCCCGAGCCCGGTGAGCATGGTGCCCAGGGAGTCGATGAACGTCGACTTGCCCACGCCGGGGACGCCGCTGATGCCCACCCTCCGGGCGGCCCCGGTGTGCGGCAGCAGCTCGATCAGCAGCCGCTGGGCGAGCTCCCGGTGGTCGGGGCGGGTGGACTCCACCAGGGTGATGGCCCGGGCGACATGGGCTCGGGAGCCGTCGAGGACCCCCTTGGCGTACGCGTCGATGTCGATCGTCCGCGGCATGCGATCACAGCTCGTGGCCGAGGGCCCCGGCGAGGGTCTTCAGCAGGTCGCGGGCCGCGTCCGGGATGACCGTGCCGGGCGGGAAGACCGCGGCCGCGCCCATCTGGTACAGGGTCTCGACGTCCTGCGGCGGGATGACACCGCCGACCACGACGGTGATGTCCTCGCGGCCCTGCTCGGCCAGCTGCTCGCGCAGCGCGGGCACCAGCGTCAGATGCCCCGCGGCGAGCGAGGACACCCCGATGATGTGGACGTCCGCCTCCACCGCCTGGCGGGCCACCTCGGCCGGCGTCTGGAACAGCGGGCCGACGTCGACGTCGAAACCGAGGTCGGCGAAGGCCGTGGCGATCACCTTCTGGCCGCGGTCGTGCCCGTCCTGCCCCATCTTGGCGACCAGGATGCGGGGACGGCGGCCCTCCGCGCGCTCGAACTCCTCCACCAGCGCCCGGGTGCGTTCCACTCCGGACGAGGGTCCGGCCTCTTCTCGGTACACCCCCGAAATAGTACGGATCTGGCCTGAGTGGCGTCCGTACACCTTCTCCAGGGCGTCGGAGATCTCGCCCACGGTCGCGTACGCGCGGGCCGCGTCGACGGCCAGGGCCAGCAGATTGCCCTCCATGCCGCCGCCGCTGGAGGCTCCGTCGCGGGCGGCCGCGGTGAGCGCCCGCAGCGCGTCCTGGCACGCCGCCTCGTCCCGCTCCTCCCGCAGGCGCCGCAGCTTGTCGATCTGCTGGGCGCGCACGGAGGAGTTGTCGACCTTGAGGACGTCGATCTGCTCGTCCCCGCCGACGCGGTACTTGTTGACCCCGATCACCGGCTGGCGGCCCGAGTCGATGCGCGCCTGCGTACGGGCGGCGGCCTCCTCCACCCGGAGCTTCGGAATACCCGCGTCGATGGCCTTGGCCATGCCGCCCGCCGCCTCGACCTCCTCGATGTGCTGCCAGGCGCGGCGCGCGAGGTCGTAGGTGAGCTTCTCGACGTAGGCGCTGCCGCCCCAGGGGTCGATCACCCGGCAGGTCCCCGACTCCTGCTGGAGCAGGAGCTGGGTGTTGCGCGCGATACGGGCCGAGAAGTCGGTGGGCAGGGCCAGCGCCTCGTCGAGGGCGTTGGTGTGCAGCGACTGGGTGTGGCCCTGGGTGGCGGCCATCGCCTCGACACAGGTGCGCGCCACGTTGTTGAACACGTCCTGCGCCGTCAGCGACCAGCCGGACGTCTGGCAATGGGTGCGCAGCGACAGCGACTTGGCGTTCTTCGGCTCGAACCTCCTGACCAGCTTGGCCCACAGCAGGCGGGCGGCGCGCAGCTTGGCGATCTCCATGAAGAAGTTCATGCCGATGGCCCAGAAGAACGACAGCCGGGGCGCGAACGCGTCGACGTCCAGCCCGGCGCCCAGTCCTGCCCTCAGGTACTCCACACCGTCGGCGAGGGTGTAGGCCAGTTCCAGGTCGGCCGTGGCCCCGGCCTCCTGGATGTGGTAGCCGGAGATGGAGATGGAGTTGTAGCGCGGCATCTTCTGCGAGGTGTACGCGAAGATGTCGGAGATGATCCGCATCGACGGCTGCGGCGGATAGATGTAGGTGTTGCGGACCATGAACTCCTTGAGGATGTCGTTCTGGATGGTCCCCGCCAGCTTCTCCGGCGGCACCCCCTGCTCCTCGGCGGCCACGATGTAGAGCGCGAGAACGGGCAGCACGGCGCCGTTCATCGTCATCGAGACACTCATGCGGTCCAGCGGGATGCCGTCGAAGAGCTGCCGCATGTCGTAGATGGAGTCGATGGCCACGCCCGCCATGCCGACGTCACCGGTCACCCGCGGGTGGTCGCTGTCGTAGCCGCGGTGGGTCGGCAGGTCGAAGGCGACCGACAGGCCCTTCTGGCCCGCGGCGAGGTTGCGGCGGTAGAAGGCGTTGGACTCCTCGGCCGTGGAGAAGCCCGCGTACTGCCGGATCGTCCAGGGCTGGTTGACGTACATCGTGGGGTAGGGGCCCCGCAGATACGGGGCGATGCCCGGGTACGTCGAGAGGAAGTCCAGGCCGTCCAGGTCCTCGGCCGTGTAGAGCGGCTTGACGCCGATGCCCTCCGGCGTCTCCCAGAGCAGGTCGGCCTCGTCCTTGCCGGTGGCCTGCTTCAGTGAGGAGCGCCACTCGTCGGCGGTGGCCCCCTCCCCGTCCGCCGGCCCCAGGCCCACACCGGCGAAGCTCGGGATCAGCCCCTTCTGCTCGTCGCTGCCCCGCATCACGCCACTCCCATGTCGTCGAGGAGCGAGGACAGGACCGCGACCGCGTCGCAGCCCGCGAAGACGAACCCGTCCACCCCGGCCCCTGAATACGCTTCCCGCTGCTGCTCCTGCGGACGTCCGGCGAGGAACACCCGCCGCGCGCCCGCCGATCCGAGGGCCTTGGCGACCGCCTGGGCCTGCTCGGAGTAGACCTTGTCGCTCGAGCACAGGCACGCCGCGCCGGCGCCGCTGCGGGCGAACGCCTCGGCGGCCGACTCCGCGTCCACCGTCACCGGGTCGTGCACGGGCTCCACGCCGCCCGCCTGGAACAGGTTGGCCGCGAAGGTCACCCGGGCCGTGTGCGCCGAGGCGGGACCGAGCGCGGCCAGGAACACCCGGGGGCGCGCCCCCGTGGCCGCCAGATGGGCGTCGGAACGGGCCCGCAGCGCTTCGAACGCCTCGTCGCGCCGGACCCTCGGCAGCCCGCCGACCGGCTCCACGGGAGCGGTGTCCCGCTCCACCGGCCGCTCGGCCAGATCAGGGAACTCGCTGACTCCGGTGATGGGCTCGCGGCGGCGCGCCAGCTCGGCGCGGCGGCGCTCCCAGGTGGCCGACAGCCGCTCGGCCACCAGACCCGAGCGCAGCGCCGACCGCTGTCCCCCGGCCCGCTCGATCTCCTGGAACCAGGTCCAGGCCGCCTCCGCCAGCTCGGCCGTCAGCCGCTCCACGTACCAGGAGCCGCCGGCGGGATCGATGACCCGCGCCAGGTGGGACTCCTCCAGCAGGATGGAGGAGGTGTTGCGCGCGATCCGCCGGGCGAAGGCGTCGGGCATCCCGAGCGCGCTGTCGAAGGGCAGCACGGTGACGGAGTCGGCGCCGCCCACTCCTGCGCCCAGGCAGGCCACGGTGGTGCGCAGCATGTTCACCCACGGGTCGCGGCGGGTCATCATCACCGGGGAGGTGACGGCGTGCTGGCGCTGCGCCGCCGCCGGGGAGGAGGCCCCGCACACCTCGGTGACACGGGCCCACAGCCGCCGGGCGGCGCGCAGTTTGGCGATGGTCAGGAACTGGTCGGCGGTGGCCGCGTAGCGGAACTCCAGTTGGGCGCAGGCCGCGTCGACGGACAGTCCGGCCGCGGTCAGAGCGCGTAGATGGGCGACCCCGGTGGCCAGCGAGCAGCCGAGTTCCTGGGCGGTCGAGCCTCCGGCCTCGTGGTAGGGCAGGGCGTCCACCGTGAGCGCCCGCAGTCCGGGGCGGGTGCGCTCGCACAGCGCGGCCAGCTCGGCCGCGGCCGCCGTCAGCTCCTCGGTGGCGGCGTCCTCGCCGGTCCGGGCGAGCAGACCCAGGGGGTCGGCGCCGAGGTTGCCGAGGGCCGCGCGCGGGGGCACCTCGCGCTCGTCGAGGAGCCGCAGCAGCTCGTGTGCGGCGGCCGCGGTGTCGGCTCCGGCGTCGAGCACGACCGGAGCCAGGTCGAGGTAGACCCCGTTCAGGGCCTGGGCGAGTCCGGAGACGGGCAGCCCGGCGCCGCCGGCAGGGAGCCACAGCGACGTGACGCCGTTCTCCAGGTCCGCGAGCACGGCCTCGTTCAGCCGTCGGGGATCGGGCTCGGCATGGCGCTGGCGCACGTCCCACCCGCGGACCGCTCCGCCCTCGGGCCGGCCGCCGCGCAGATACGGCGCGAAGCCGGGGAAGCCCGGGGCCTCGGCGCCGTCGCGCGCTGTGTACAGCGGACGGGCGGTGAGCCCGTCCTCGAGCTCGGTGGAGAGCCACTCCTCGGCGGCGTCGCCCTCGGCGTCGGCGGTACCCGCCTTGCGGAGTACGCCTTCGACCAGACGCTGCCACTGCTCGCGGGTCGCGTCGGGGAAGTCGTCGGCCAGGGAGAGCCCGTCATCAGGCAGGACCGTCATGGAGCAAAGGCTAGGGGGACCGGTGTGGTCGGCAGCAGGGCGCACGGCTGTGACCTTTGCCTCTTCAGGAATGGTTGTTCAACCGAACGGCGGGTGCCGTGCCGTTCGGCGGCGGCCCGCCCGGCGACGGGCATCAGCCCTTGATCACGGTCGGCGCCGCACTTTTCGGCGAAACGCGGACGAAGGGGCCGGCACCACGGCCGAGGAGCGCACGTCCGCGGCAGGGCAGACTCGGGAGCATGAAGAGGCTGCTTGTCATCGGCATCGGGGCAGGCGACCCCGACCACCTCACCCTTCAGGCGGTCAAGGCCCTCAACCGGGCCGACGCCTTCTTCCTCCTGGACAAGGGCGAGGAGAAGAGGGACCTCGTCCGGCTCCGGCGGCGGATCCTCGAAGAGCACGCCCGCGGCCCGTACCGCGTCATCGAGGCGAGGGACCCGGACCGCGACCGCACCGCGCCCGCGTACACCGAGGCGGTGGACGACTGGCGCGGGCGGCGGGCGGACGTCGTCGAGGCGCTCGTCCGCGACGAACTCGGCGACAGCGAGACGGGCGCCTTCCTGGTCTGGGGTGACCCGGGGCTCTACGACAGCACCTTGCCCGTTCTCGAGGAGATCCTCGGCCGGGGGACGGTGCGCTTCGAGTACGAGGTGGTGCCCGGCATCAGCAGCGTCAGCGCGCTGGCCGCCAGGCACCGCACGGGGCTGACCCGCGTCGGCCGCCCACTGCGGATCACGACCGGCCGCCGTCTCGCCGAGAGGCTCCCCGAGGGGGCCGAGGATGTCGTGGTCATGCTCGACGCACAGGGCGCCTTCATGCGGGCGGCGCGGGAGAAGGACGAGAAGGACAACGACCTCGACATCTTCTGGGGCGCCTACCTGGGAACACCGGACGAGATCCTGATCGCCGGGCCGGTGCGGGAGGTCGCCGAACGGATCCTGGAGGCTCGCGCCGAGGCCCGCGAGCGCAAGGGCTGGATCATGGACACCTACCTGCTCCGCTCCCGTGCCCGGAGCCCTCGTCGCTGGAGCCCTCGTCGCTGGAGCCCTCGTCGCGGGAGCCCCGACCCCGGGGAGTAGGCACGCGGAGAGTGAGCGCGGCCGTCCGCCTGTCGGTCGATCTGGTCACGGTGGCCGCCGCAAGGCGCCTGACATCCGTGTTTGACATGAGCGCGCTCCGACCTTCACCATCATTCCACTAACTAACTAGCTAAAGGGTGGTGACAGGGGTTGGAGTTCCGCATCGACAGACGGAGCGGAGTCGCCGCCTACCAGCAGATCGTCCAGCAGACCAAGCAGGCCCTGCGGCTGGGCGTCCTGCTGCCGGGCGATCGGCTGCCGACCGCCAAGGAGGTCTCGCAGACCTGCGCGGTCAACCCGAACACGACGCTGAAGGCCTACCGCGAGCTGGAACGTGAGGGGCTTGTCGAGCCGCGGCCGGGACTCGGGACCTTCGTCCGCCGGTCGCTGGCCCGCCCGCAGGCGGGAGCGGACTCCCCGCTGCGCACGGAGCTGGCCGGATGGATGGACCGGGCTCGTGAAGCCGGTCTGGAGCGGGAGGACGTGACCGCGCTGGTCGCGTCGGTGCTGGAGGAGCGGTACGCCGGGAGCACGGTGGCCGCCGCGAACGCAGAAGCCCTGGGAACCCCGGGAGCAAGGAGCACAGGTGAGTAACGGGATGGGCCTCGGCGGCCCGGCGGTCGAATCCGCCATCGAGGCACACGGCCTGGGCAAGAGGTACCGGCGGGGCTGGGCCCTCAAGGACTGCTCGTTCCGGCTGCCGACCGGCCGGATATGCGGGCTCGTCGGCCCCAACGGGGCGGGAAAGACGACGCTGCTGGGCATAGCGGCGAATCTCCTGGAGCCCACCGAGGGCACCCTGCGGGTCTTCGGCGCGGCCCCGGAATCCGCTGAGGCCAACCGCCGCGGCGCGTTCCTCGCCCAGGAGAAGCCGCTCTTCCGCCGCTTCACGGTGGAGGAGACCCTGCGCATGGGACGCGAGCTGAACCCGGGGTGGGACCAGAAGGCGGCCGAGGACATCGTCCGCGCGGGCAATGTGCCGCTCGGGGCGAAGATCGGCACCCTCTCGGGCGGGCAGCGCACACGAGTGGCGTTCGCCCTGGCCTTCGGCAAGCGCCCCGACCTGCTCCTGCTCGACGAGCCGATGTCCGACCTCGACCCGCTGGTGCGCCATGAGCTGATGGGCACCCTCATGGCCGAGGCCGCCGAGCACGGCACGACCGTGCTGATGTCCTCGCACATGCTCACCGAGCTGGAGAACGTCTGCGACTACCTCGTCGTCATCGCCGCGGGCGGACTGCGCCTCGCGGGTGAGGTGGACGAACTCCTCGCCGCCCACACCCTCCTCACCGGCGCGAAGGCCGGCGAGGGACTCCCCCGGGACATCACCCGGCACACCGTTGTCGAATCCCGCGTCAGCGGACGCCAGGTCAACGCCCTCGTCCGCCCCGACGGACCGATAGACGGCGCGTGGCAGACGGACACCCCGAACCTCGAGGAGCTCCTGCTGGCGTATCTGCGCGTGCCGGACGCACCTCCCCTGATCAGCCCCAGCGCCCAGGTGACAGACCGGGCCGGAAAGGCGGTGGCCGCATGAGCACCCTGACCAGCAGCCCCGCTGCCACCACCGCCACCGGGACCACCCGCGGTCTCCGGCTGAGCGGTCTGAACTGGCTGGTCTGGCGCCAGCACCGGGCCGGCTTCTGGACGATCCTGGCGGCCACGGCCTTGTGCACGGTGTGGATCGTGTACCAGCGCGCGCAGATGACGGACTACCTCAACGGCATCGGCTGGCCCCACCCGAAGGACGAGAACTGGAGCCAGGACTTCCACAAGTACAGCAGCCGGCTCACCAGCGCCTCGTACGGTCTGGGCCTGATCCCCGTCCTGCTCGGTGTCTTCCTCGGCGCGCCGCTGCTGGCGAGCGACCTGGAGAACGGCACCGCCAAGCTGGTCACCTCGCAGTCCGTGAGCCGCGTGCGGTGGCTCACGACAAAGCTCGGCATCACCGCGCTGGTGGTCACCGTGTCGACGGTGGCCCTGTCCCTTCTGTTCGCCTGGTGGTGGGAGCCGGTCAAGAAGGAGAACTCCGTCATCGACTGGACCTCCGGGAGTGCCTTCGACGTCACCGGCCCCGTGCCGGTGGCGCTCACCCTGTTCACCGTGATCGGGGGCGTGGCGATCGGCATGCTCCTGCGCCGCACGCTGGTGGCGATGGTGGTCACCTTCGGCTTCGCCACCTTGGTGCAGGTGGTCTGGGGCTACTTCCGGATGGATCTGGGCAACACCATCACGGTCACCACCCACCACGGTGTGGCCGACAGCAGCTTCCCGAAGCTGCCCGACGCGGCCTACCAGGTGGACCAGTGGTTCATCACCGGCTCCGGGAAACTGCTAAGCTGGAGCACCTGCGCCGACGAGCAGACCGACAAGGCGCGCCAGGCCTGCCTGCACAGCAAGGACGTCGTCGGCTGGTCCGTGGACTACCTCCCGCTCTCGCAGATGTCCTCCATGCAGTGGCTGGGAGCGGGGATCCTGCTGGCGCTGACCGCGGGTGTGACGGCGTTCATCTTCGTATGGGGCCGCAAGCGCCTGGTGTGAGCGGGACGTGGGGGCGGCCGCGAGGCACCGTGTTCGCGGGGTGAGCCGCCGCTTCGCGGGGTGAGCCGCTGCCTGCGTGCCGGTCAGGAGCGGGAGAGCTGTTCCAGACGGGCGTGCAGGTGGTCCACGTAGGTCTCGGACTCGGGCTTCATCAGGACGCTGCGCAGGATCCGGGCGCCCTCGGCGTCGGCGGCGAGGTCGGGGTGACGCGAGGTCAGCCTGTCGGCGCCGACCCTCAATGTGCTCAGGAAGACGGGGTCCTCGGGGTCCGTCATGCCTTCCTGGAGGATGCGGGCGCTGGCGGCGTCGATGCGGGACAGGCTGCTGGGACGGGTCACGGGGAAGTACGTGACGATGTCGAGTTCCGGGGGCTGGTGGAGCTCGAGGTGCTCCGACTGCTCGATCAGCGCCGCCCAGCGCAGTGCCGCCCGGCGCCCGGCGGCCAGCCCCTGTCCCAGACCTTCACGGGTGGGCGGCAGGAGCTGGAAGGTGAGCCAGAGAGCGGCGGCGGCAGCGCCCGCGCGCGAGCACTCAAGGCTGATCTCGCCGAGGTGGAGCTCCTCGGAGGTGAAGTAGGTGTACGGGGAGTCGTGCAGATAGAAGCGGCCGACGGTGGGGTCGCGGAAGAGCACGGCCCCGCACCCGTAGGGCTGGAGCCCGTGCTTGTGGGGGTCGACGACGATGGAGTCGCACTCGGCGATCGCCCGCCAAGGGGCCTCGGGCAGCCCCTCGGGGCCCTCCGCTCCGGCGAGCAGCGTGAAGAACCCGCCGTAGGCGGCGTCCACATGGATCCGCACGCCGTACCGCTCGCGCAGGGCCGACGCCTCGTGTACCGGCTCGACGACGCCGAGGCCGGTGGTGCCCGCGGTGAGCACGACGGTGCCGACCCGGCCGGTGCGCAGCAGCCGTTCCAGGGCATCGAGGTCCATGCGGCCGAGGCTGTCGACGGGCACGGGGTGGCCCTCGATGCCGAGGACGCCGCACATGCGGCCGTGGGTGTAGTGGGCCTCGGTACTGTAGGCGACCCCCTTGCCGGGGTGGAGCTCGCGAGCGACGAACAGCGCCTCGAGATTGGCGATGGTCCCGCTGGTGGTGAGATGCCCCAGATGGGTGCCGTAGCCGAACATCTCGGCAAGCTGCTGGACGACCTCGCGCTCCATCCGAGCGGTGGCGGGACCGCCGTCGAGGGCGTGGTTGTTGGGGTTGACGAGCATGGCGGCCAGATATCCGACCACGGCGGCGGGGTGCGGGGGCTTGAGCATCTGTCCCGCGTAGCGGGGGTGGAAGAACGGATAGTTGTCCTTCAGCCGCTCGGTGAGGGCCCCGAAGGCCGTGGCGAACCGGGTGTCGTCGACGGAGAGCGCAGGATGCTCGTCAAAGGGACCGAACCCGTTCGACCAGTCCCGATTCGATGTCACGGCCTCTTCGAGCCAGCGGAGAAGGTCCACGGGATGCGCTCCTGTCAGTGCGGCTGATGCGGGGCCGCAGCGAGGTGATTCGTTTGATCCCAAACAAGCTACCGCCGGACCTCCGAGGGGTCAACGCCTTTCCCCGCTACTTCGGAACGGCGGGAGCCAGGGGGAGCGAAACGGCCGGACCGGCGGACCGGCGGACCGGCGGACCCTCGCGGCCGGGTCGGGTATCCGGCGCACGCCGGGAGCGCGAGTCCAGGCACTGAGAGCCGGGGCCGAGAGGCGATCAGGCCCGGAGGAGGCGGGGGCGGCCGGGCCGACGCCGCAGGAGCCCCGGCGCGGACACGGACCCGGCCGGGGGCCGAAACGTATGCGCGGGGAGCCGACCCGAAGTGAACCGTGCGCAGCACCGCCCAACCGCGCATCCGGCGCGTGCGCGGCACCCCACGACTCCTCGCCCGAACCCTGCGCAGCACCGCTCGCACCAAGCCGCACCACCGCTCGGCACGACCGGAACCCGGACCCGGGCCGAAGCTCAGTGGCTGAGACCGAAGTCATCCCAGGCCGAAGTCGCCCCGGGCGGGAGTCATCCCGGGCTGGGTCTCAGCACCGGGTCAAGCGGGTCCGCGCCCTCGTCCGCGCGTCCGGGTACATTGGCGCCCCGAGGTCCCCGATCAGCTTCGCGGGCGGCGGCCGCCGCGGCGGGGCGGAGGGCCGTCGGCGTGGAGTTCGGTGCGGCGGGCTTCGCCCTTCTCCTCGAGCTGCGACACGATCCGGCGCAGCGAGTCCGCGAGCTGTGTGCACTCCTGCGGGCTCAGGCGGTCGGTCACGAAGACCTCCTCCCCGTTGAACGCCGGGAACAGCTCCCGCATCAGCCTCTCTCCCTCCGGAGTGAGGTCCAGCAGCACCAGGCGCCCGTCCGTTGGGTGCTTCACGCGCGAGATCAGGCCCCGCGACTCCAGCGTCTTGGCCACCCCCGTCAGCGTCCCCTTGGTAATGCCCGCCTCCTCCGCCACGTGGCGGGTCTCCTTCTCACCCCAGATCCACACCACCCACAGCACCACGAAGGCCGTCCACGTGAGGTCCGACTTGCGCAGAACCGAGTTCTCGAAGTGCAGGCGCACGGCCGCGGCCGCGCGGTGGAGGTTGGCGGCAGCCTGCATCCTCTCCCACTGCAGGGGAATGTCTCCGAGCTTGGCCTGGACGGCCTTCTCGGTCTCGGCGAGCGTGTGGTACCCGGTCAAGCCGCCCCCTCAGGTCAGCGAGGTCGCGCCGTCGCGCGGGCGCGGAATTCACGGAGGTCCAACAACCCCAGTATTCCATTTGCACCCGTACGAATCGAGTGGCCGCAAATCCTCCGCAAATCCCCCGATCAGCCCACCGCTCATTCCCACCACTCATCCCCACCGCACCCGCACCCGCCCCTAGCGACTCATCGGCGCTATCTCCACCCCGGCTCCCCGCTCCCGCAGAGTCGCCAGTTCCTCCTCGTCCACCCCCTCGTCCGTGATCACCTGGTCGAAGGCCTCCACCGAGGCCAGCAGATGCGGCGCTCTGCGCCCGAACTTCGCATGGTCCACGAGAAGGACCGACCGGCTCGCGCATTCCATGAACGCCCGTTTCACCGCGACCGTCTCCTCCGAGCGGTGGTAGCAGGCACCCCCGCTCACCGCCGTCGTGGACATGAACAGCACATCCGCGTGCAGGCGCCGGATGGCGTCCGTGGTCTGGAGGCCGGAACACGCCTCCTGCAACGGGTGGTACCGCCCCCCGAGCACCAGCGTCTCGATCCCCTTCGTCGCCCCGAGAGCGCGCACCAGAGGGAAGAAGTTCGTCACCACGGTCAGCGGCGCCGCCGCGGTCAGATGGGGATGCAGCGCCAGCGCCGTCGTGCTGTCGTCCACGAACACGGTCTGCCCACGGCTCAGCGACCGCGCCGCGCGCGCGGCTATCGCCTCCTTCTCCGCGCTCAGCGCGGCGGACCGCTCCCGGACCCCGGCCTCCAGCAGCGCGGACGGGTTCGCCGTGGCACCGCCCCTGATCTTGGTGAGCCACCCCTCCTCGGCCAGGGCGTCGAGGTCGCGGTGCACCGTCATGGCGCTCACACCCAGCGCCCGGGCCAGGTCGTCGATACGGGCGAATCCACGCTTGACGACCTCACGCCGGATGAACTCCCGGCGCTCGCCGAGGCCGAGTCCGACCAGCTCACCCGACGGCTCGCGGGACACCCCTGCGGCCGCCTCTCCGGACAGCTCGACGTCCCCCGCCGCAGGAGCCCCCAGCTCACCCATGCAGCTCAAGGTACCCGCAGCCCCGGCCGGCGCCTCCGGGCTGCACCCGACCCCTCAAGTCACGATGGGGTAACGGTCGTTACCGACTCCTTGTCAGACTTCACAGAACTGACGTGATATCAAACAGCAGTCGTAGCTCGGCCATCCGTCTGATCCAGACCCGCACGCCGCACGACCTCGCACCACCTCCAGCCTTGGTCCGGTCTCGCCTCCCGCGGCTTCGCCCGCACGTCAGCGCTCCCGTTCCACGTGCCGACGGGCGCACTCCCGCGTCCGCCGCACGGCCCCGCACCGCAGGCCAACACGCGCCGCCGACCGGTGGCCGTCACCAGGAGGACTCGATGACGAAGCCCCGCATCCTGAAGCCCACGGCCGCAGTGACCGTGCTCCTCGCGCTCGCCTCGCTGGCGGGGTGCTCGTCGGGATCCGACAGCGACGGCGGCTCCGGCTCGGGCGGAGTGAAGATCGCCTTCCTGATGCCCGACATCGCCTCGACCCGGTACGAACTCTTCGACAAGCCGCTGTTCGAGGCGAGGCTCAAGGCCCTGTGCTCCGGCTGCTCGGTCGTCTACGCCAACGCGAAGGCGGACCCCGCCACCCAGCAGGAGCAGGCCAGTTCAGCACTGGCCCAGGGCGTCAAGGCACTGGTCATCGACCCGGTCGACTCCGAGGCCGCCGCGAGCATCGTCTCCAGCGCTCGTTCCCAGCGGGTGCCCGTCATCGCCTACGACCGCCCCATCCCCAAGGCGAAGGCCGACTACTACGTGTCGTTCGACAACGAGCAGATCGGCGCCCTCATCGCCAAGTCCCTGGTGGACCACCTCAAGCGGACGAAGGCCAAGGGCGGCCTGCTCGAGGTGAACGGCTCCCCCACCGACGCCGCCGCGGGGCTGATCAAGAAGGGCATCCACAGCGCCATCGACTCCAGCGGCCGCGAACTGCTGGCGGAGTACGACACCCCCGGCTGGGACCCCACGAAGGCGCAGAACTGGGTCAGCGGGAAGATCACGCAGTTCAAGGGCCGGATCGCGGGCGTCGCCGCCGCGAACGACGGTACGGCGGGCGGAGCCGTCGCGGCGTTCAAGGCGGCCGGGATGAACCGCGTGCCGCCCGTGACCGGCAATGACTCCGAACTCGCCGCCGCCCAGCGCATCGTGGCCGGAGACCAGTACAACACCATCTCCAAGCCCATCAAGACCGTTGCCGAGGCCACCGCCGAGATCGCCTACCGGTTCGCCCGGGGCAAGCACCCGGCGGGCAGGACCACGCTCTTCGACACCCCTTCCCAGCTCTTCGTCCCGACCGTCGTCACCATCGACAACCTCGCCGACGCCCTGATCAAGAACGGCCCCCTGAAGGTGTCGCAGATCTGCACCTCGGCCTACGCCGCCGCCTGCGCCAAGGCCGGCATCAAGTAGCCGCTCCCCCAGGGCCTCAGCAGGGCGGCTCCATTGCCGGGGCCGGCTTCGGCCACCACCCCAGTGAGGTACACGCATGGCAGCAACGGCGGCAGCCGAAGCGGAGGACAGCCCCGTGGGTGTCCTGTCCCTGCGCGGCATCCAGAAGAACTTCGGCGCGGTGGCGGCGCTCACCGACATCGACCTCGACGTGGCGGCGGGCGAGGTCGTCGCGATCGTCGGGGACAACGGGGCCGGCAAGTCGACGCTGGTCAAGGTCCTGTCGGGAGTCCACCCGCCCGACGCGGGAGCCATCACCTTCCGGGGAGAGGAGGTCACCCTCCCGACCCCGGCCGCCGCGCAGAGGCTCGGCATCGCCACCGTCCACCAGGACCTGGCGCTGTGCGAGAACCTCAATGTCATCGAAAACCTCTTCCTCGGCAGGGAGTTGCGCCCCTTACGGCTCAACGAGGTGGAAATGGAGACCCGTTCCTGGGAACTGCTGCGGCTGCTCTCGGCGAGGCTCCCCTCGCTGCGCATCCCCGTCGCCTCCCTGTCGGGCGGGCAGCGGCAGACGATCGCCATCGCCCGCTCGCTGCTGGGCGGTCCCAGGATCATCGTCCTCGACGAGCCGACGGCGGCGCTCGGCGTGGCGCAGACGGCCGAGGTCCTCGACCTCATCGAGCGGCTCCGCGAACGCGGCCTCGGCGTGATCATGGTCAGTCACAACATGGCCGATGTGCGGGCGGTCGCGGACCGCGTGGCAGTCCTCAGACTCGGCCGCAACAACGGTGTATTCGACCTGGACACCGTCTCGGCCGAGGGCATCGTCGCGGCCATCACGGGTGCCAGGGACAACGCGGTGGCTCGCCGGGCGAGCCGGGTCGGCCCCCAGTCCCCCGTCGAGCGAGAGATGTGAGCCGGATGAACCACACCACCACCGACCTCGGCGGACCCGCGGCCCTGGACGCACAGGACAAGACGCCCGGCGCGGGCTCGGGAGTGCGCGCGGCCGTCCGGCGGTTCCTCGACCGCGTCCGCTCCGGCGACCTGGGGGCGCTGCCCGTGGTCGCGGGCCTGGCCGTCATCTGGACCGTGCTCCAGGCCGCGAACCCGATCTTCCTGTCCAGCGCCAACCTGAGCAACCTCGCCATGGAGTGCGTACCCGTCGGGGTCATCGCCCTGGGTGTGGTGTGTGTGCTCCTGGTCGGGCAGATAGACCTGTCCGTGGGCTCGGTGAGCGGACTGTCCGCCGCCTCCATGGCGGTCCTGTTCGTCAACAAGGGCTGGCCGTGCGCCCTCGCCGTCCTCGCCTCCCTGGCCGCAGGAGCGGCGATCGGCTGGTTCTACGGGCAGGCGTTCAACCGGCTGGGCGTGCCGACGTTCGTCATCACCCTGGCCGGCCTCCTGGGCTTCCTGGGCATCCAACTCGGTGTGCTGGACGCCCGGGGCTCGATCAATGTGCCCTTCGACTCGGCCCTGGTGCGCTTCGCGCAGGTGGACTTCGTGCCCGACTGGCTCTCGTACCTCCTCGCCCTGACCGCCGCGGCGGGCTACTTCGCCGGAGGCTACTTCCTCTCCCGCGAGCGCGCGCGGGCCGAACTGCCCTCCCGATCACCGCGCACGCTCGCCGTCCGGGCCCTCGCTCTGCTGGCGCTGCTGGAGTTCGCCGCCTGGTACCTCAACCGCGGCAGGGGCATCGGCTGGATGTCCGTCTTCTTCGTCGCACTCGTCGTCACCGCCAACTACTCGCTGACACGCACGAAGTGGGGCCGCGCGCTGTACGCGGTGGGCGGGAACGCGGAAGCGGCCCGTCGCGCCGGTATCAATGTCGACCGCGTCCACACTTGCGCCCTCGTCGCCTGCACCACCCTGGCCGCCCTGGGCGGTGTCCTGGCCGCGGCACGCCTCGCCTCGGCGAACCAGAGCAGCGGAGGGGGCGATGTCAACCTCAACGCCATCGCCGCGGCCGTGATCGGTGGGACGAGCCTGTTCGGAGGCCGGGGATCGGCCTTCTCGGCGCTCCTGGGCATCATGGTGATCCAGTCGATCTCCAGCGGGCTGACCCTGCTGAGCCTCAACTCCTCCTTCCGCTTCTCCGTCACCGGCGCCGTCCTCCTCCTGGCCGTCGCCCTCGACTCCGTCTCCCGCCGCTCCCGCACCTCCCACGGTCGCGCGTAAGCGAACGTCGTCACGCTGTGTGATGGCGATCGACCCGGGGTCGCGGGGGAGATCGGGACAGCGGTACGTCGGCCACACGGCGGTCAATTCGATGGAAAGTACGCAGAGCGCCCTTAAGGCCCATTCGGTCGTCGCTGCCCGCGCGAACCTCAAGGGAGCCTCAAGCTGCGATTCCTCCGCAAAATCGCCTTCCGCGGCCATGCCGGACGGCACATGTGCCCGCGCTTCCTCCCGACCGGTCGGCCGGTCATAACAACTGAAGCACATCCCCCTCTCCCCTCTGCCCGATCCGGCGAACGCCCTCTAGAGTCACGGCCAGTCACCGCGCCACCGGATCGAAAAGTCGGCCCCATAAACGCGGTTCAGCGCCTCGCCAGAGGAAAGGACCGATCGTGCGTAACCGTTCCCTGATCGCCATCACCGCCGCGCTCGCCGCGGGAGCCCTCACGCTCACCGCGTGCGGCTCCCGCGACAACGGCAAGGACAAGGGCTCCTCCGACGGGGGGTCCACCGTTGTCACCATCGGCTTCGACGCACCCCTGACCGGTGACCTGTCCGCTCTGGGTATCGGCATGAAGAACTCGGTCGACCTCGCCGTGAAGCAGGCCAACAAGAACAAGGAGGTGCCGGGCGTCACGTTCAAGGTCAAGCCCCTCGACGACCAGGCCCAGCCCTCCTCCGGCCAGCAGAACGCCACCCAGCTCGTGGCCGACAAGAGCGTCATCGGCGTCGTCGGCCCGCTGAACTCCTCCGTGGCGCAGTCCATGCAGAAGGTCTTCGACACCGCTCACCTGGTCGAGGTGTCGATCAACACCAACCCCGCCCTGACCCAGGGCGAGAAGTGGGACTCGGGCACCAAGGAGCGGCCGTTCAAGTCGTACTTCCGCACCGCGACCACGGACGCCGTCCAGGGCCCGTTCGCCGCCCAGTACCTCTACAACACCGCCAAGAAGAAGAAGGTCTTCGTCATCGACGACAAGAAGACCTACGGCGCGGGCCTGGCCGGCACCTTCACCAAGGAGTTCACCAAGCTCGGCGGCAAGGTCGCCGGCACCGAGCATGTGAACCCCGACGCCAAGGACTTCGGCGCGGTCGTGACCAAGGTCAAGAGCTCCGGCGCGGACGTCGTCTACTACGGCGGTGAGTTCCCCGTCGCCGGTCCCCTGAGCGCCCAGCTCAAGAAGGCCGGGGCCAAGATCCCGCTGGTGGGCGGTGACGCGATCTACAGCGCCGAGTTCACCAAGCTGGCCGGCAAGAGCGCCGAGGGCGACCTCGCCACCTCCGTCGGCGCTCCCGTCGAGCAGCTCCCGTCGGCCAAGTCCTTCATAGACAACTACAAGGCCGCCGGTTACAAGGAGGCCTACGAGGCCTACGGCGGTTTCTCCTACGACTCCGCGTGGGCGATCATCCAGGCGGTCAAGGCCGTGGTGAAGGACGGCAAGCTGCCCTCCGACGCCCGCGCCAAGGTCACCGAGGCCATGCAGAGCGTGTCCTTCGACGGAGTCACCGGCAAGGTCTCCTTCGACGAGTACGGCGACGCCACCAACAAGCAGCTGACCGTCTACAAGGTCACCGGCGGCGCCTGGAAGCCGGAGACGTCGGGCACCTTCGAGGGCTGATCAAGCCCGTAGCACCGCCTCAGCACCGAGGGGGCGCCGGTCACCGGCGCCCCCTCGGTGTCAGCCGATCCTCACCGTCCTGGACCCCGTGTCCTCGCTGATGTCGCCCGTGCGCACGGTCACGGACACCTTCCAGTCCCCGGCCATGGGGATCCGGAAGTCCTCCGCCGCCCAGTAGCCGCCCACGTTCCTCACCTTCACCGGCAAGGGCCCCAGACCCCGCCCGGGGAGGCTGAGCTCGACCTTCAGCTCGGTCACACTCGCGATCCCGCCGTCGGGCCCGAAGGCGACCGCGTTGAGCGAGTTGGTGCCCGTGGTGCCGGGCTCCAAGTCGATCTGGACCTTCCCCTTGCCCAGTCCCCCCGACGCTCCGGTGTCGAACGGGATGCTGACGGAGGCCACCCCCGGCCCCTTCGGGACGGCCGAGGAGTTCGCTGCCGTCCGCGCCGGGGCATCACCGCGCCCCGGCGAGGTGCCGGTGAGCACCGTGGTGACGGCCAGGACGAGCACGGCGACAGCGGCCTCGGCGCAGACGGAGCGGCGCAGGTCACGGCACCCGCCGTCGCCTCCGCCCCGGCCGTCGGCGCGCGCCGCGAGGGCCGCGACACGGCGGCGGATGAGTACGGCCGTCGATCCCGCCCCGTTGGCGGCCGCGGTCGCCCGCTCCTCCTCCGGCGACGGCACCTCGGCCACTGCCCCACCACGCAGCCGCGTCACCCAGCGGCGGGAGAACCAGGCCGCGACGAGCATGCCCACCACACCGCCCACCTTGACGAGCAGGAGCCTGCCGTACGGCGTGGAGACCAGGGCGTCCCACGAGCCGACCTCCCGCCAGGACTGGTAGACACCGGTGGCCACGAGCACCGTCACCGCGCAGAACGCCAGCCGGGAGAAGCGGACCACCGCGGCCTCGACGCCCTCCCCCTCGGGCTCACGGAACAGGGTGACGAGCAGCGCCGCCAGACCGCCGAGCCACACCGCCATCGCCACCAGGTGGACCACCGCCATGGGCACCGCCACGATCACCTGCGGCCCGGCCGAGGGGTGCTCGGCCAGGGCCCAGGTGCCCGCCAGCACGATCGCGAGCGACGAGGCTGCCGCGATCAGGCCGATGCGCCGCTTGGGGCTCAGGGGTTCACCGGCCGGCTGAGTCAGTGGTCCCCACAGCGCGGCCGTCACGGCGACGAGCACCAGGCGGACCCACAACGCCACCCCCGGATCGGTGGCGAGAGTGTGCCGGAGCGCCGCAAGCTCCACGGCCTGGCCCAGCCCCTCCCCCGATTCGTACGGCGCTCGAAGGACCAGTTGCGCGAGGGCGGACAGCAGGAGCGCGGACCAGCTGACGGCCAGCAGCCGCCCGAGCGGGCGAAGGCCGACGCCTCGCGGCCTGCACACCAGGACGAAGGCCGCGGCGCCGATCACGAGCGCGTAGCCGGTGTAGGCGGCAAAGCGGGCAGCACCGAACAGCATGCCTGCCGCCCCGCCCCCCGGAGACTCGTTGGGCAGCACGGCCTTGGAACCGGAGGGCTTGCCGATGGAGAAGACGAACGCTCCGGAGACCGGGTGGCTGTCGGCGGACACCGCCTTCCACGACACCGTGAACGTCCCGTCGGGCAGGCCGGCCGGCAGGCTCACCCGGACGGTGGCGCCGTCCCCTCCGACACGTCCGACCTTGCCCGTGTCCACCCGCCTGCCGTCCGGCGCGAAGACGCGGATCGCCCGGTCCGAGACGGTCACCGCCTCGGTGAAGGTGAGCGCCACCTCCTTGGGAACGGCCTTGAGCACCGTGTCCTGCCCGGGGGTGACGCTCTTCAACCGGGCATGCGCGAGCGCCGAGCCCGCTCCGCCGAGGACGAGCCCCACCGCGCAGACGAGGAGAACCATCAGGCTCAGCAGCGTGCGCCGACGGCGGCCACGTCGTGGCGTAGCGGTGGACATGCGGTGCCTCCCCAGGCCGTTCGATCGCCGCGGCCGCGATGGTTGCGGGCACGGCGAAGCCGACAGTCGGCTCCCCCCGCCGTTTCCCCGGGCACACCCTGCCGTACACGGCGCCATCGCTCACGGTCGGGAGTACGTCTCGCGAGCCCGCATCATTCACGGCCGTGCGAATCACCGGCGGGCGAAGAGGTGACGCGGCGCCTGGAAGGCCGGTGGTCAGCTCTGCGCGTCGTCGCCGAGGTGGCCGCCGAGGAAGGCCTCGATGCGCTGCCAGGCGTCCGCCGCCGACTCCGGGTGCGGGCCGATGCCCATCACCTTCATCAGGGGACGCAGGACCAGGGGGCCGACCGGAGCGTCGTTGAGGAACGAGTGCCCGGCCCGCGGGTACTCCTTGACGTCGCGTGGAACGCCGACCCGCTCCAGGGCGGCGTCCACCTTGGCGGCGGCGCCCCGCAGGACGGGGTCACGGCCGCCGTAACTGCCCACGACCGGGCACGCGCCGGACAGGGCGGCGTCCAGATCCTTCGGAGGCACCCCGTAGTTGGTGGAGACCGCGTCGAATCCACGCGCGGCCACGACGATGGCGAACGCGCCGCCCATGCAGAAGCCGACGGCTCCGACCTTGCCGGTGCAGTCGTCGTGACGGATCAGCCACTGACGGGCGGACTCGATGTCAGCGTAGGCACGGCCGCGCCCCGAGAGCGCGGCCCTCGTGGTGGCGAGCAGGCAGCGAAGGGCCCCTCCGTCGCTGAACAGGTTCGGCAGCAGGGTGAGGTACCCGGCCCTCGCCAGGCGCCAGCACATGCGCTCCATGACCTCGTCCACGCCGAACGACTCGTGCAGGACGACCACCCCCGGCCAGGGGCCGCTGCCGTCGGGCCGGGCGAGGTAGCCATGGAGCCGGGACGAGCCGCCCCGAGCCGTGCTCAGTGCGGAGAGGTCGACACGCTGCATGGGCTTTCCCCTCGTCCGACGGCACATCGGCCTCGCGGCGCCGCGGGGCCGATGTGCCGTGAAGCCGATGTGCCATGAAGTGGTGCATGAAGAAGTGGTGCATGAAGTGGTGGTCGCAGGGACGAGGATGCCACGCCGGTCAGGAATGCGGCTTCCGACCGGCTGGAGCACCGGCTGGAGCACCGGCTCTACGCGAACACGCCGTTGATCCAGCTCCGCCAGGAGTCCTCGATCCGCTTGCCGTCGGCGCCGGGGGCGAAGTCGTGCACGCTGACGCCGACCGGGGCACCGAAGTGGTTCCTGCCGAACAGGCGGTACATGGCGTCGTCCGTGCGCAGCCCGATGAAGTACGCGTTGCGGTAGTCGACGACGGCGTCGACCGTCTCGCCGCCGGGCACCCGCACCCGCACCGTGGCCCCCTGCGCGGCGTCGTCCGGCAGGCCGAGCCCTCGGCTCACCGTCTCGAGCGCGCCCGGAGCGTTGGAGGCGTCGGGACCGTCCAGGGTCGCGAAGGCGACGGGCCGCCCCGAGAAGTACCGCAGGTACTGGCCCAGGGTGTGGAGGTAGAAGTCGGTGTGCTTGTCGGCACCGTCGTACTGGTTGTCCCAGTCGTCGACGAGGATGCCGCTGTGCACGTAGCGCACCCAGGAGCCACCGCCCTCGCGGGCCTCGATGACGTGCTCGAGCTGGTTGAGGGTCTGCTGGGAGATGCCTTCCGCGTCCTCGACGCGGGCGGTCATCCGGTGCGGGGGGTCCCAGACGGTGACGGTGCCGCCGAAGGGCGCGGCGCCGCCCTCCTTCGGCTCGTACTCCATGGGCCACAGCCAGCCGCCCGTGCCGGTGGTGATCGCGTCCCAGACCTGCTCAGGGCTCGCGTCGACCTCGAATTCACGGACGATCTCGAATTCCTTCGACATGATGACTCCTCAAGTTGTTCGGGTGGCCGGACTTCAGGCGGCCGGCGGTTCAAGTGACCGGGTTTCGGGCGGTCGGCGGTTCAGGTGGGCGGCTCGTCAGGCGCCGGGGTTTCGGGTGGGCGGGGTTTCAGGTGGGCGGCTCGGGTGCTTCCAGCGCACCGTCCGCGGCTGGGGCGCCACCGGCCTTCTCGGCGCTGTCCGCCTTGACGGTGGGGTGCAGTGCCACGACGATCCGGTGGTCCCGGCCGCCCTCGGCGTGCTCGTCGTGGTAGCGGGCGATCAGCGCGCCGACGCCCTGGGTCAGCTCCTCGACGAACGCGGCCCGGTCGGCGGCGGAGGCGAAGCGCACCTCGCCGTCGAGCGCGTAGGTCGCGAGCCGCTTGCGGGCCCTGGCCGCTCCGGTGATCAGGGTGCCGACATCGCGCACCAGCCGAGCGGCGACCGCGAGCAGCCAGCGCGCGGAGAGCTGGTCGCGGAAGCGGTCCGGGTCGGGCTGCACGGCGGCCAGGGCGAGCGGGGAGATGACGTACGAGGCCGCGGTGGCCCGCATCATCCGCTCGGTGACATTGCCTTTCCTGCGCTCGTCGGCCAGCTCTACCAGGCCGTGCCGCTCCAGCGCCTTGAGGTGGTAGTTCACCTTCTGCCGGGGCAGCCCGACACGGCCGGCGAGCATGGTCGCCGAGGCGGGGCCCGCGGCGAGCTCGGCGAGCAGCCGGGCCCGCACGGGGTCCAGTGAGACGGCTGCCGCCGCCGAGTCCTCGATCACGGTCACGTCCAACATGGCTCCACACTCTCACCGAAAACTTTTTTTGTCCAGACTCATTTGATTGTCGGTCGGCAGTGACGCGTCGCGCGGGACGGGACGTACAGGGGCTTCGGTGTCGGCCCGGGCGCAGATCAGGGGCTCAGCGGGGGCTCATGGCGCTCATCGAGCGCGCCGAGGCTGCGGATACGAGGGATCCGAAGGACACGAGGGACCCGGAGGACACGACGGATACAACGGATACGACGGCGCGCGTTCAGTCGCTCCGGCCGCTCATCCGTTCGGCCAGTCAGCCGCCCAGGGCCCGCTCGGCCCAGATCGTCTTGCCCCGCGCGTCGTACCGGGTGCCCCAGCTCTGCGTCATCTGGGTGACGAGGTAGAGGCCGCGCCCGCCCTCGTCGGTCTCCTGCGCCCTGCGTACATGCGGCGAGGTGCTGCTGCCGTCGGAGACCTCGCAGATGAGGGTCCGGTCACGGATCAGCCGCAGGGTGATCGGCGCCCCGCCGTAGCGGATGGCGTTGGTCACCAGCTCACTGACGACCAGCTCCATGATGAACGCCTCCTCCCCCAGCCCCCAGCGCTCCATCTGCTCCGTCGTCAGGGCCCTGGCCCGGGAGACCACTTCCACGTCCACCTCGATGTCCCAGGTGACATGGCTCTGCGACGGGAGTCCCTGGGTCCGCGCCACCAGCAGCGCCATGTCGTCCTGCTGGTGCCCGCGCGCCAGCTCCCGGACCACGGCCTCGCACACTCCGTCCGGACCGGCGCTCGCGGGCGTCCGGGAGAGCGTCTCCCGCAGCCGCTCGAGTCCCGCGTCGATGCCCTGCTCGCGCGACTCGACCAGCCCGTCGGTGTACAGCACCAAGGTGTCGCCGTCCGCGAGTTCGATCCGGCCCGATTCGAAGACAACTCCGCCCAGTCCCAGCGGAGGGCCGCCGGGCAGGTCGACGAAGTCGACCTTGCCGTCCGCCGACAGCACTGCGGGCGGCGGGTGGCCCGCCCGTGCCATGACGCATGTGCGCGAGACCGGGTCGTAGACGGCGTAGATGCAGGTCGCCCCGGCGGCCTCACCGGCCTCGAGCCCTTCGTCGCCGCGCTCGTCGAGGAAGCGGTTCATCTGGTCGTCCAGATGGGTCAGCAGTTCGTCGGGCGGCAGGTCGAGGTCGGCCAGGGTGCGCACGGCGGTCCGCAGGCGGCCCATCGTCACCGCGGACTGCAGGTCGTGGCCCACCACGTCGCCCACCACCAGCGCCACGCGCGCGCCCGACAGGGGGATCACATCGAACCAGTCCCCGCCCAGGCCCGAGTGCCCGCTCGCCGGCAGGTACCGCCACGCGGCGTCCACCGCCGAGGGCGAGGGCAGCCGCTGGGGCAGGAGGCTGCGTTGCAGGGCCAGCGCCGTGGTGCGCTCCCGGCTGTACCGGCTCGCGTTGTCGACGCACACCGCCGCGCGGGCCACGAACTCCTGGGCCAGCAGCACATCGTCGACCTCGAACCGCCGGGGGTTGCGGAAGCGGATGAACACCGCCGTGCCCAGCGCGGTGCCGCGGGCGAACATCGGCACCAGCAGCCAGGAGTGGACCGCGAGATCGCGGCCCAGCGCTTCCCGCGCCGGGTCGATCACGGCGAGCGCGGTCCGCAGTTCGTCCCCGCTCATCAGCACCGGCTCGCCGTGCGCCAGCGCCTCGGTGAACGGCGAGCCCGGCAGCGTCGCGAAGGCGTCGACCTCCCCCAGCGCCACCGCTCCGAGTTCGCTCGCGTCCACGTACTCACTCTCGCCCTCGCGCACGCTGCGGTGGGCGGCGCGGCGCATCACCATGGCCTCGGGCCGCTGGCCGCTCACCGGCTCCTGGCCGCTGAAGACGGAGTCCAGCAGGTTCACGTACGCGAAGTCGGCGAAGTGCGGCACGACGACGTCGGCGAGCTCCCAGGCGGTCCGCGACAGGTCGAGCGTGCTGCCGATCCGTGTGCTGGCGTCGTTGACGAGCGCCAGCCGTTCCCGCAACCGCGCCCGTTGGGTCACATCGGCCACCGCGTGGGCCAGCGCGATCACCCTTCCGGAGCGGTCCCTGAGCGGAAGGATGGACTCGGACCACACGTACTCGCGCGGCGGCCCACCGGGCAGGCCAGGGGTGACGACCTCCGTGTCGATCAGGGCCTCGCCGCTTTCGAGGACCTGCCGCTGCCGGGCCTCGAAGGCGTCCATGTCCAGCAGACCCGGCGGAGCGACCTCGCGCATCGTGCGCCCGGAGAAGACGGCCGCGCGGAAGGCCTCCCCGTCCCGCCAGGAGCCGTTGCGCGCGATGAAACGCAGCCGGGTGTCGAAGACGTCGATCCGGAACGGGGAATCGGTGAAGAGTCCTTGCAGGAGTGCGCGCCCGAACTCATAGGTCCGTATCACGTGCATGTCCGCGGCCTGGAGCATCCATTGGCGCTCCCCCGACTCCGACACCAGCGGGCGCGCCCACACCTCGACCTCGACCGGCTCCCCGCGGTACCGCAGTGCCACCGGTCCGAGCCTGACGGAGCCCTGGGTGTCGCACCGGCGCGCCAGCTCCTCGGCGTCCTCGGGACGGTCGAGAAGGCCGGCGGCCGACCGACCGAGGATCTCCTGCGCGGGACAGCCCAGCATGCGCGCGGCCCCGGGGCTCCAGCCGATGACCACACCGCGCGCGTCCAGGAGTGCTTCGGCCTGGCCCCCGGGCTCGGGAAGCTCGCCGAAGTCGCCCTGGAAGCTGAGGTCGCGCATCCGGTCACTCCTGCGTCTCACCTGGCAGTGCTGGAGTCCCTACAATTTGGGCCTAAAATGTGAAATTAGCATACTGTTCACACGGACCGTGGCGGACCCGTCGGAGGGCCGCGTCGGACCGAAGCGCATTCCGCCTTGATCACGGAAACCGCCGGGGCCCCGTGGGTTGCGCCCTCCGAGGCATAGACTCCACCCCTTGAGGCGTACGAGCGACAGGCGTGACCGTTGTGAGCGACCGGACACCGGCCATCCGGCCGAAGGCTGCGGCAGGGCGGCTCACCGTGCGCGAGGTGCTGGACCTGGACGTGGTGGCCCCGTGGGGGGCCGAGGTCGTGGCCGGAGCGGCCGGCCTGGACCGGCCGGTGCGGTGGCTCCATGTGGCCGAGGCCGCCGATGTCGGGGTGATGCTGACCGGTGGGGAGATCGTGCTCACCACCGGGATCCTGCTGGCCGGCGACGAGCGGGCCCAGATCGAATACGTCGAGTCGATGCAGCGGGCCGACGTGGCGGCGATGGTGCTGGGCCTCGGCCGGGCCTTTCGGACCACCCCGGAGCCGATGCGCCGGGCCGCCGAGCGGTGCGGGGTGCCGATGATCGTCCTGCACCGTCCGGCGCCGTTCGCCCGTCTCACGGAGGAAGTGCACTCCCGGCTCGTCCATGGACGGTTCGCCGCGCTGAACCTCTCCGAGCGGATCCGGTCCTCGCTGACCGCGCTGAACCTCTCCGGGGCCACGCTCCAGCAGCTGCTCGACGAGATCGCCTCGTACAGCGGCTGCCCGGCGGTCGTGGTCAATCTGGCGCAGCGCGTGCTCGCCTCGGCCGGTGACAAGGAGTCGCTGAGCGAGCTGCTGCGCGACTGGGACCGGGTCTCCCGGCAGGCGGCGGAGCCGGCGGGGAACGGGCAGGTCACCGTGGGACCGGACGGCTGGGTGGTGGCGGCGCTGGAGGCGCGCGGCCGGCAGTGGGGCCGCCTGGTGCTCTTCGGCTACCACGGCTCGGAGGAGTTCGGCCTGGTGCTGGGGGCGCGCGCGGCCGAGGCCCTGGCCATGCACCGCCTGCTCGGCGACCGTGACCGCGGCTGGGAGGACCAGGCGGCGGAGTCGCTCCTGCTCGACCTGGCGTCCGACTCGGCCCGTCCGGAGCAGTTGCTCACCCGGGTGCGGGCCGCGGGGCTGCCGGTGAACCGGCGCACCTTCGTCCCCCTGGTGGTCAGGCCGCTCGACAGCGACCCCGGAGAGGGTGCCCGTCGCGGCACGGCGGCCCCCGCCGCAGGACCCGCTCGGGACGACATGCCGGAGCTGATCACCCGTGTGCTGGCGGACCACCCCACGGTGGTGGGTCTGGTGGCGCGGATCGGGGCGAACGGGACGGCGGTGCTGCTGAGCATCCCGCACGACCAGGACGCCGACGCCGCCGTGGAGCGGGTCGCGGAGCAGGTGCACGAAGAACTCGCGGCCCGCGGCCGCACGGCGGTGGTCGGCGCGGGCTTCGGCTGCTCGGTGCTGGACGAGGTACGGCGTTCCTTCGTCGAGGCGGTGCATGTCGCCGACGCCGCGGTGGCCAGCCCTCCGGCGGCCCCGGTGGCGCGGCTGCGCGATGTACGGCTGCGCGGGCTGCTGCGCCTGCTGCGCGACGAGCCCGAGCTCCAGGCGTTCATCGAACGGGAGCTGGGTCCGCTGCTGCAGAACCGGTCGCTGCTGGGTGTCCTGCGGACCTATCTCGAGACCGGCCGCAACAAGTCACTGGCGGCCCATGTCCACCATGTCAGCCGGCCCGCGTTCTACCGGCGGCTGCAGAGCATCGAGTCCCTGCTGGGCATCGATCTGGACGACTGGGAACAGCTGACGTCGCTCTATGTCGCCCTGCTGGCCCATGAGGCGCAGCGAGCCGCGGGCCCCGGACACGACCGGTGAGGCCGGTCGGCCGGGTGCCCGCGGACCGCGCTGCGGGGATGCGGTCAGGGCTCAGGCCGTCGCGTCACCGGCGAGGGCCGGGGCGGCCGGCTCCGGGACCGAGTCGGCGCGGGTGTCCGGAACGAAGCGGGTCAGCGCCACGTAGAGGACGAGCGCGGCCCCGAGGCCGATGGCCCAGCCGTAGTCCGCGAGGGGCTTGAGGAAGGGGATCAGGCCGTCCTGGGGGAACGGGCCCGTGCCGGGCGCCGAGTGCGAGCCGCCGACGGCGAGGATGCCGCCGACCGCGAAGGCCGCGAGGGCGCGCCAGTTCCAGCCGCCGTCGTACCAGTAGCGGCCGCCCGCCCTGTAGAGGTCGGCCAGGTCGAGGTGCGTGCGCCGGATGACCCAGTAGTCGGCGATGAGGATGCCCGCGACCGTGCCGAGCAGGCCGCCGACGGTGCCCAGCCAGGTGAAGATGTACGCCTCGGGGCTGGCCAGCAGCTTCCACGGGAAGATCACGACGCCGATGCCCGCGGTGATCAGCGCGCCGGTGCGGAAGGTGATCCTGCGCGGAGCCATATTGGACAGGTCGAACGCCGGTGAGACGACATTGGCCGCGATGTTCACCGACAGGGTGGCCACCAGGACGGTCACCAGGGCGAAGAGCACACCGGCCCAGTTGTCCAGCTTGGCGGCGAGCGCCACCGGGTCCCAGATGGCCTTGCCGTAGACGGCCTGGGAGCCGGAGGTGACCAGGACCGACAGCAGGGCGAAGGCGGTCATGGTGGTCGGCAGGCCGAGCGACTGACCCCAGAACTGCGCCCGCTGGTTGGCGCCGTAGCGGGTGAAGTCGGGGATGTTCAGCGACAGGGTGGACCAGAAGCCGATCATGCCCATCAGGGAGGGGAAGAACACCTTCCAGAAGTCGGCTCCCCAGCCGAGCTGGGACGGCTGGTCCAGCAGCGTGCCGAACCCTCCGGCCTTGCTGCTCATCCAGATCAGCAGGGCGATGGCGCCGACGATGACGAACGGCGCGGCCCAGTTCTCGAAGCGGCGCAGCGTCTCCATGCCGCGCACGATGATCGCGATCTGGAGCACCCAGAAGAGGGCGAACGACAGCCACTGCGTCCAGGGGTAGCCGCCGAACTGCCCGGCGCCCGACCACCAGTCGCCGAACAGCTTTCCGGCGAGGAGGAAGATGCCGGAGCCGCCGATCCAGGTCTGGATGCCGAACCACGCGCAGGCGACGGCCGCGCGGACCAGGGCGGGGAGGTTGGCGCCGCGGATGCCGAAGGAGGCGCGGGCGAAGACCGGGAAGGGGATGCCGTACTTCGGTCCGGCGTGGCCGGTCAGCAGCATGGGAACCAGGACGACGACGTTGGCCAGGGCAATGGTGAAGACGGCCTGTTTCCAGTCCATGCCGAGGGCGACGAGGCTGGAGGCCAGCGTCCAGGAGGCGATGTTGTGGGCCATGCCGACCCAGAGGGCGGCGAAGTTGTACGTGGTCCAGCGGCGGTTGGCGACGGGGACCGGGAGAAGGTCCTCGTTGGCGTAGGGGCCGGTGGGGGCGGCCGCGTCGGCGGGGAGTTCGACGCGGCCGTCCGAGTCGGTTCTCTGGACGGGCGGTGGCACGGTTGCTGTCATGGCGGCAGCCCCTTCGTTCGAGGCGGGGACGTGGGTCGTTGCTGGCCGTGCGGAATGGGGATGGGGCAATCGCGGGTGGGTGGTGCGTTCAGGTGTCCGGCGCCGGGTGCTGGGGCGCCGGGTGCTGGGGCGCCGGGTGCTGGGGAGTTGCGGGAGGGGGCGTGCGGATGTCAGGCGTTGACGGCGGGGATGACGGTGCTGCCGTAGGCGTCGATGGTCGACTCCTTGGCGTCGTGCATGTCGTAGAGCGCGAACTGGTCGACGCCGAGGTCGCGCAGCCTGGACAGCTTCTCGATGTGGGCCTGCGCCGGGCCGATCAGGCAGAAGCGGTCCACGATCTCGTCGGGAACGAAGGCGGTGTCGGGATTGCCGGAGCGGCCGTGGTGGGCGTAGTCGTAGCCCTGCCTGGCCTTGATGTAGTCGGTGAGCTCCTCCGGGACGGCGTCGGAGCTCTCGCCGTACTTGGAGACGAGGTCGGCCACGTGGTTGCCGACCATTCCGCCGAACCAGCGGCACTGCTCCCTCGCGTGCGCCAGCGCTTCCGGGGAGTCGTCCTCGGTGACATAGGCGGGAGCGGCGACGCAGATGGTGACCTCGGACGGGTCGCGGCCCGCCTCGACGGCGGCGTCCTTGACGGTTTTGACCATCCATTCGGTCAGATACAGGTCGGCGAGCTGAAGAATGAAGCCGTCGGCCTTCGCGCCGGTCATCGCCAGCGCCTTGGGGCCGTAGGCGGCCATCCAGACCGGCAGGCTCCCGTCCTTGATCCAAGGGATGCGGATCCTGCTCTCGCCGAGGTCGGCCTCGCGGCCCTCGGCCAGGTCGCGGATGACCTCCATCGCCTGCTGGATCCGCGCCAGGGTGTTGGGCTTGCGGCCGGCCACGCGCATCGCGGAGTCACCGCGCCCGATGCCGCACACCGTGCGGTTGCCGAACATGTCGTTCAGCGTCGCGAAGGTGGATGCGGTGACCTCCCAGGTCCGCGTGCCCGGATTGGTCACCATCGGACCGACGATCAACCGCTCGGTCCGCGCCAGGATCTGGCTGTAGATGACAAACGGCTCCTGCCACAGCACGGCCGAGTCGAAGGTCCACCCATAGGTGAAGCCCCGGTCCTCGGCACGCTTCATCAGTTCCACCACACGCGAGGCGGGCGGGTCCGTCTGCAGGACTAGTCCGAAGTCCATAGCGCTGCTCCCTGGGAGAGGTCTAGACGAGGTACTGGCAGGTCTGGCGGGTCTGGTAGCGGCCGTGTCCGGCCCTTCCCAGGTAGCGGTCGTCGTCGACGACCACGGTGCCCCGCGACAGCACCGTCCGTGCCTTGCCCCGCACCTGCCTTCCCTCGTACGCCGAGTAGTCGACGTTCATGTGGTGGGTCGAGGCCGAGATCGTCTGTTCCGCGTCGGGGTCGTAGATGACGATGTCGGCGTCCGAGCCCGGAGCGATGGTGCCCTTGCGCGGGTAGAGCCCGAACATCCGCGCCGGTGAGGCGGCGGCGATCTCTATCCAGCGGCGGCGGGAGATATGGCCGTCGACGACCGCCTGGTGGAGCAGGTCCATACGGTTCTCGACGCCGGGAAGGCCATTGGGGATCTTGGAGAAGTCGCCGCGGCCGAGTTCCTTCTGGCCGGAGAAGCAGAAGGGGCAGTGGTCGGTGGAGACCACCTGGAGGTCGTTGGTGCGCAGCCCCTTCCACAGCTCGGCCTGGTGCTCCTTGGGGCGCAGCGGGGTGGAGCAGACGTATTTGGCGCCTTCGAAGTCGGGCTCGGCGAGGTTGTCGGTGGACAGGAACAGGTACTGCGGGCAGGTCTCGCCGAAGACATTCAGCCCCATGTCGCGGGCGGCGGCGAGTTCGGCGACCGCCTGCTGGGCCGAGACATGGACGACGTAGAGCGGGGAACCCGCGACCCGGGCGAGCTGGATGGCGCGGTGGGTGGCCTCGGCCTCGAGCAGTTCCCGCCGTACTTCCCCGTGATAGCGCGGATCGGTCTTCCCCGCGGCCAGCGCCTGCCCGACGAGGACGTCGATGGCGATGCCGTTCTCGGCGTGCATCATCACCAGGCCGCCGTTGTCGGCCCCGCGCTGCATGGCGCGCAGGATCTTGCCGTCGTCGCTGTAGAAGACCCCGGGATACGCCATGAACAGCTTGAACGAGGTCACCCCCTCGTCAACGAGGAGGTCCATCTCCTTGAGGCTGTTCTCATTGACGTCGGCGAGGATCATGTGGAAGGCGTAGTCGATCGCGCAGTTGCCCGCCGCCTTCGCGTGCCAGGCGTCCAGTCCCTCGCGCAGTGCGCCTCCCATGGACTGGACAGCGAAGTCGACGACCGTTGTCGTACCTCCCCACGCGGCGGCCCGGGTGCCGGTCTCGAAGGTGTCGGAGGCGAAGGTGCCGCCGAAAGGCAGCTCCATGTGCGTGTGGGCGTCGACCCCGCCCGGGATGACGTACTTCCCCCCGGCGTCGATGACCGTGTCCGCCGTCCAGCCCTCGGCGACGGCGCTGCCCGCGGCCGCGAGGGCGACGACCTGCTCGCCGTCGATCAGAACATCCGCGTGGACCTCGTCAGCGGCGGTGATCACCAGGCCGCCGCGGATCAGGGTACGGCTCACTGGGAAGACCTCTTTCTCGGATTGCTCTTCCTGCCGGGCTGCTGGGACTTTTTCCTGTCGGGCCTTGTTCCTGTCGGGCCTTGTTCCTGTCGGGCCGCGGTGTTCCTGTCAGGCCTCGGTGAGCGGGCCGTAGGCGTCCGGGCGCCGGTCCCGGTAGAACGCCCACTGCTGCCGGACCTCCTCGATCTTCGCGAAGTCGAGGTCGCGGACGACCAGTTCCTCCTCCGTGTCGGAGGCGACATCCCCCACGAACTGGCCGCGCGGGTCGACGAAGTAGGAGGTGCCGTAGAAGTCGTTGTCCCCGTACTCCTCCACGCCCACGCGGTTGATCGCGGCCACGAAGTACTCGTTCGCCACCGCCGCCGCGGGCTGCTCGAGCTGCCACAGGTACGCCGACAGGCCCCGGCTCGTCGCCGAGGGGTTGTAGACGATCTCCGCGCCGGCCAGCCCCAGCGCCCGCCAGCCCTCGGGGAAGTGGCGGTCGTAGCAGATGTAGACCCCGACCTTGCCGACCGCGGTGTCGAACACCGGCCAGCCCAGGTTGCCCGGCTTGAAGTAGTACTTCTCCCAGAACCCCTTGACCTGCGGGATGTGGTGCTTGCGGTACTTGCCGAGGAAAGAGCCGTCCGCGTCGATCACCGCGGCGGTGTTGTAGTAGAAGCCCGCCTTCTCGATCTCGTACACCGGCACCACGATCACCATGCCGAGTTCCTTGGCGAGCTCCCGCATCCGCACGACCGTCGGGCCGTCCGGCACCGGCTCCGCCCACTGGTAGTGCTCGGCCTCCTGCACCTGGCAGAAGTACGGGGCGTTGAAGACCTCCTGGAAACCGATGATCTTCGCGCCCCGAGCGGCCGCCTCTCGGGCGTAGCTCTCGTGCAGCTTGATCATCGACTCCTTGTCGCCCGTCCACTTGGTCTGGACGAGCGCTGCGCGCACCACTCGGCTCATCGGTCTTCCTCCCGATTCACGGCAAGGGCAGGCCCAGGGATGAACTCTGCCTGCTGACCGATGACGTTAGGAGTTCGGCGGCACGAGGTGTAGTGCCACGCTGTAACGCGATGGGGCCCGGCACGTTCCGCCGCGTCACCTGCGAGGACGGTGTTCCGCCGATTGTCAGGAGCGGTGATGCGGGCGGTGAATTCGCGGTTTCTTCTCGGGCCGTCCCGTTGAGCGGATGTATCCCGGCGCGGCCGGCCTCACGGCTGTCCCACGGCACCGCACGGCTACAGCACCGCACGGCACCGCACGGCACGCGCGGCGCTCCCCCGCGAGGCGGCGGGCACGCGGCCGGCGACCGCGTCGGCCATGACGCCGCTGGGGCAAAGGGGCTCCGCGCACGACTCAGTCATGCGGTGCCGGGGCTGGGCGCGTCGCGCACGACTCAGTCGTGCGACATCGGGGCTGGGCGCGCGCACGACTCAGTCGTGCGACGTCGCGTCGCACCCTCCTGGATCCCCAGCAGCCGCGGCAGTCCCTCGTGATCGGAGCCGACCTTGCGGTAGATGTCCGACAGCAGCCGGGTCACCGCCGGGTCCGGCGCACCCAGCGCTTCGGCGATGCGGGCGTTCGACCAGCCATGAGCCGCCCATTCGGCAACGGTCCGCTCCCGCGCCGTCAGCGACTCCGTCGTCGCGGTGCGCAGTTGGACCGGCCACAGGCCCGCCGCGTCCAACTCCTCACGGGCCCTCGCCGCGAGGGCATCGGCCCCGCACTGCGCGGCGCCTTCCAGCCCGCGGTGAAGCTGCTCGGCGGCGTCCTGCGGCAGCCCCGCACGACGCAGAGCCACACCGTGGTCGACCAGCGCACACGCCAGGTCGTACCCGGCAGGGGAGCGCTCGAGGTGCTCGACGGCCTCGGCCAGCAGGGTGAGCCGCTGCCCGCCGCGGGTCACCGACGCCATGGCACACAACGCCTGTCCGATCGCGGACCGGGTACCGAACCGGCGGGCCCTGTCCACGCCTTCTCGGGCGAGCTCCAGGGCCCGTTCCGGGTCGGACTCCTCCAGCGAGCGGGCGAGGTGGAGCTGCCAGGGGCACCAGGCGGGGTTGCGCATACCGCGAGGTTCGAGCCGCTCACCGACCCGGACGAGCTGCTGTTCGGCCTCCTGCCGCTTGCCGAGGGCCAGCAGGAGCTCACTGTGGACGGTCTGCGAGTCCGGGTACACCACGGCGCTGGGCACGACCTGGCCATAGCTGTAGGTGGTGGCCAGCGCCTGGGCGTCGTCGGTGCGGCCGCGGGCGAGCAGGATCTCGATGAGGATGCCGATGGCGAAGTACTGGGCGGGCACCTGGTGCCCCACCCTGTCCGCGATCCGCAGTCCGCCGCGGACCAGGGCCTCGGCCTCGCCGAGGCGTCCTCGGCGACAGCGGATATAGCCCAGGAGCGTGTAGCCGAACGAGAGATGGGCCCCTCGCCAGCCCTTGCCCTCGCACTCCGCGATTCCCCTGTTGAACAGCCCCTCCGCCCGTCCGGGCTGGTCGCAGTACATGAAGGTGAGCGCCACCAGGACCGGGACCTCGAATCCCCACCGCTCGTCGGTCCACGTCAGGCCCTCGCCGAGTGCTTCCTCCGCGTAGTGGAGCGCGGTGGCCGCCGGCTCACCGCGCACCATCGCGTCCCAGGCGCGCAGCCCCAGGATGTACCGCTCCGCGGTGCCCCGGCCGGTGAGGTGATCGGCGAGCCGGGCCAGCCGCCGTGAGCGGGCGGGCGAGTCCTGTTCGTCGGCGCGGAAGGCGTTCCACATGAACTGCTCCGCCTGCATGCGCAGCCGGGTCCTGGTGTCCGTGGCCCCGCGGGCGGCTTCGGCAACCGTCGCGGCGGCCTCCGCCATCCGGTCCGAGTGGCCGAGAGCCTGTGCCAGCCGGTAGACGATCGCCTCGCGCAGGGCCGGGTCGAGGACCGGCTCCTCCAGTGCCGCCCGCAGGTGATTGACCGTGGTCGCCGGTTCGGTCAGCAGGGCGGAGCAGCCGAGTTCGAACAGGACGTCGGCCCGCTCCTCCAGGGCGGGTGGCTCGCGCAGCGCCCGGGCGAGGCAGCGGCGGGCGGCCTCGGGGGCACCTGCCCTGAGGTATTCGCGGGCGGCTTCGCGCAGCTGCCGCACGGCCCAGGGGTCGCTCTCGGGATGCATCTCCAGCAGGTGCCGGGCAGCGGTGGTGGCCCCCAGGCCCGCGTTCGAGACGACCGCCGCGGCCTGGCCGTGCATGGCGACGCGGAACGCCGCGGGAATCGCCCGGTAGACGGCGGTGGCGACCAGCGGATGGAAGAACTCCAGACGGTCGTCCTCGGGAGCCTCCGGCGCGGCGTCGGCGAGTATGCGGGCCTCGCGCAGCCGGGCCACGGCGTCGGCGGACTCGGCCTCGCCCAGTCCGCCCACGCTCGCGGCCAGGCTGCGGGAGGCCTCGGCGCCCAGCACGGCGGCGCTCCAGGCGAACCGGACCGCGGAGGTGCCGAGCCGCTCCAGCCGCTCGACGAGCCCGCCGCCCTTGACCGCGGAGGCGAGGTCCCGCAGTTCGGGAATGTGCACGGCCTGCGGCTTCAGCCCATGGTCCGCGATCTTGGCGGCGAGTTCGACGATTTCGAAGGGATTGCCTCCGGTGACCGCCCAGGTCTCACGGCAGAAGGCCTCGTCGGCCTCCTCACCGAGGGCGTCCCTGACGATGCGGGTGACCGCGCTCGGAGTGAGCGGCACGAGGTTGAACGGACGCGATCCATGGCGTTCGGCGAGCTTGGCGAACGGTAGCGCGTCGGGGGGCAGTTCGTCGGAGCGGTAGGCCACGACCAGCAATATGGGCAGTTCGGTCACCCGCGGCGCGAAGCCGGTGAGCCACGCCAGCGACTCGGCGTCAGCCCAGTGGGCGTCGTCCAGCATCACCACCAGCGGCGCCTGCTGCACGGCGAAGCGGGTGGCGATCCAGTCCAGGCCGTCCCGCACACCCTGGGGATCGGGGGAGGCCTCGCTGCCGCCCGCCACCAGGCCCACCGCGGGGGCGACGATGTCGTACCAACTGCCCAGTATCTTGCGGTGACCCTCCTCGGTACCCGACGCCAGTACGGGCTGGACGAGCTGGCGTACGACATGGAACGCCACGCCCTGCTCCTGCTCTCCGCCCCGAGCGAAAAGCACCGTGCAGCCGCGCGCCACGGCCCTTCTGCGAACCTCGGTGAGGAGGGTCGTCTTGCCGAGTCCGGCCGGCCCGGCGAAGGCCACCAAGCCGCCCGCGCAGGGGGTCGCCGAGCCCGTGGACGAGGCGCTCAGCTCCGTCAGCATCGCGTCCAGTGCGGCGAGTTCCGCGTCTCGTTCCAACAGCGGTCGGCGCGGCCGCCCCTGCCGGTCTCCCGTGTAGGCCACATCCGCCCCTTCGGCTGTGCGTCGATCCGAGTACGCGAAGCGTACGCCTGCGGCGACGGTCCGTAGTCCTTTGCGGAGGTGTTGCCCGTGAAAGCGCGTGGTTCTGGTAGTACCGGCGACCGCGGCGGCCCTCTCCCCCGCGCCCTCCCCAGGGGGCGCGCACGCGGTAGTGCACGCCGGTTCTTCACGCCATAAAACACCCGCCTGGCACAGTCGTTCGCGCGATGCGGCGCCTAGCCTCGTGGGCCATCGAGAACGCGCCACACCCGCTCCGCCCTGCCGGGGGACGCGCGACGACGCCCAGGGGGTTCCACATGGCGAACGCGATGGCTTCCGGTCCTCAACCGGTCCCGCTGGATCCCACCCGGCGCACCGCAGCCGTCCGGATTCCGTTCCCCGCCCGGTTCAGCCCCCATGCGGAGCGCGCGCGCCGGCACACCCTTCAGTGGCTGCAGGAGACAGGCCTACTGAGGGGGGAAGCCGAGACGGCGGAGTACGACGCGCTGCGGCTCGAGCGGCTGATGGCGTATTTCTACCCCGACGCCACGGGCAGCGACCTGGAGCTCGCGTCCGACTTCAACGCGTGGTTCTTCATCTTCGACGACCAGTTCGACGGCCGGCTGGGGATGCAGCCCCAGGCGATCGAGCGCGTGGTGGACACCCTGGTGCGGACCATGACGGCCGACGACGCTCCCCAGGCACCCGACCGGTACGGCCCGCCGCTCGTTCAAGGGTTCCGGGACATCTGGCGCCGGGCCACGGTCGGCGCTCCGGACGGCTGGCGCCGCCGGTTCCGTACGCACTGGCATGCCTACATGGCCGCCCACCAGGGGGAAGCGCATCACCGCAACGCGGACCGCCTGCCGTCCCTGGAGCAGTTCCTCGAGGTCCGGCGGAACTCCATAGGAGTGCAGCCCTGCCTCGACTTCACCGAGCGGTGCGGCGGCTACACCCTGCCGGACGAACTGCACGACTCCTTCCCGCTCCGGGAGTTGCGGGAGATCACCGGAGAAGTGGTGATCTTCGTGAACGACATCGTCTCGCTCGTCAAGGAACTGGCGTCCGGGGATGTGAACAACAGCGTCGTCGTGCTGCGCGAAGAGAAGGGCTGCACTCTGGAGGAGTCCGTCGAGCACATCGCCGACCTCGCCAACGCGCGGACCGTCCGATTCACCGAACTCGCCGCCGCCCTCCCCCGGATGCTGAGCGGACGGCGCGTGCTTCCGCAGGTGCGCGGGCACATCGAGCACTACGTGGAGGGCATGGGCCATCTGATGGCGGGCAACCTCGCCTGGTCGCTCGCGACCTCCCGCTACGACGAGACCGGGACCGCCGCCGTCAGCGGCGGACGGCAGCGCCCCTGGGCACATCTCACCGCGGCGACCGGCTCCCCGGCCGAAGGCGGTGCGCGAAACGCCTCCACCCCGTAGCGGGGTGCCGCGGTGGGCGCGCCCTGGCGGGCTGCCGCAGCCTCTAGCATCGTTGAACGATCCTTCACTATCCGAAATGCACTGCGGCCGTGACCTCGACCCGGACCGGGCGCCGCAGAGCAGGCGGGGAGTGCCCTGCCGACCAGCCGCACGAGGGGACTCGGCCGCGACAGGGAGGACTCGCGCCCTGTGCGCAGAGGTGATTCCCGACTGAAAGGCGGAGCTCGGACGGGTGAATTCCGCGACACCCCTTGATGGATCGTAGAACAATCCCTAGATTGTCGTGCCACGACAGGTCTCTCGTGTGCGGCAGACCGGAGGTGTCTCATGGAGCGACGCGAGCCAGGGACACGACGGCGAGTCCGCAGGCGGCGGCACTGAGGACGTCATCGACGTCCGTCTCTCCTCCCCGCAGTGAGGTGCACCGTGACATCCACCCCCACCCGACCCCCCGCCCTCGGCGACGAGGCGACCGGCCCCCTCGCGTGGTACCGGTCGTTCACCCCCCAGGGCCGCCGCGCCTTCAAGGGGGCGTTCGGCGGATTCGCTCTCGACTCCTACGACTTCCAGGTGCTCCCGCTGAGCATGGTCGCCATCGCGGCCTACTTCGGCCTCAGCAAGGCGGAGACGGGGCTGCTGACCACCGTCACCCTCGTGGTGTCGGCTTTCGGCGGGATCCTCGCCGGTGTCCTGATCGACAGGGTCGGCCGGGTGAGAACACTGATGATCACGGTGGCCACGTATGCCGTGTTCACCGTCCTGTGCGGCTTCGCCACGAGCTATCCGATGCTGCTGACATGCCGGGCCTTCCAGGGACTGGGGTTCGGCGGCGAGTGGGCGGCCGGAGCCGTCCTCGTGGCCGAGTACGCCCGGACCCGCTACCGCGGCCGCGTCCTCGCCTTCATCCAGAGCTCCTGGGCCGTCGGCTGGGGCCTGGCCGTCGTCGTGTCCACCCTGGTGATGGACAACGTCGACCCCGGCCTCGCCTGGCGAGTGATGTTCTGGACCGGTGCCCTGCCCGCGCTCCTGCTCGTGTACGTGCGCCGCAATGTCGAGGACGCTCCCGCCGTCGCCGAGCGGCTCTCGCGCAAGGAGGCACGGGTTCCCCTGTCGTCGGTGTTCACGGGGGACCTGGCCCGCAAGACCCTCTTCGCGTCCTTGCTGGCCACCGGGGTGCAGGGCGGCTACTACACGATCGCCACCTGGCTGCCCACCTACCTCAAGACCGAGCGCGGGCTGACCGTCGTCGGTACCGGCGGCTATCTGTTCCTGCTCATCACCGGTGCCTTCTGCGGCTACCTGACGGGCGGCTACCTCGCCGACTTCCTCGGGCGCAAGAAGTCGTTCGCCGTGTTCGCCGTGCTGAGCGCCGGGCTCTTGATGGCGTACATCAACATCCCCGAGGGAAACAACAGCCTCCTGCTGGTACTCGGCTTCCCCCTGGGGTTCTCCGCCTCCGCGATCTTCTCCGGCTTCGGCTCCTTCCTCGCCGAGCTGTACCCCAGCGGCGTGCGCGGCACCGGCCAGAGCTTCACCTACAACGTCGGCCGCGCGGTGGGCGCGTTCTTCCCGACCGCGGTGGGCTTCCAGGCGGGGCAGTCAGGCGTGGGCGGCGCGCTGGTCTACGGCGCCGTCGGCTACGCGATCGCCCTGGTCGCCCTGCTCGGCCTGCCCGAGACACGCGGCACGGAAATCGTCTGAGCCGTCGAACCGTCGAACCGGCCGTCGCGGCAACCGGCCAACGACGTGGCCCACGGCGGTCGCGGTGGCCGACGAGCCGCCGCGGCCGCCGCGGGTGAGAGGTAACCGCCGCGGGTGACAGCTGGCGGCGGCCCGGCGCCGCGGGCCGCCGCCAGCTACCGGGCCCGCCTGCGGCGGACGGGTACAAAGCGCACCGGGGTACCCGGTACCGCCTGCGCGGCCGCGGCCAGATGAGCCTGCGGCACGACACCGGCCACCGGGTAGCCGCCGGTTGTCGGGCAGTCGGCGAGAAAGACCACGGGCTTTCCGTCGGGCGGCACTTGGATCGCTCCCAGCACCATTCCCTCGCTGGGCAGTTCACTCAGGACCGCCCGCTCCAGGGAAGGCCCCTCGGTCCGCAGGGCGATCCGGTTGCTGTTGGGAGAGACCGAGAATCGCCCCGCGGCGAGGGTCCGCAGCCCATCAGCGGTGAACCAGTCGTCACGAGGACCCAGCAGGACCGGCAGCACCAGTTCCTTCGGCGGTGCCTCCCACAGCGCGATGTCCGCTGCGGCCGGAAGGACTTGGGGTGCCTCGCCCACCGGCAGGGTGTCCCCGTTCGCGAGAGGACGCGGGCCGAGGCCGGAGAGCAGGTCCGTGGAACGGCTGCCGAGGACGGGGGCGACGGCCACACCACCGCTGACGGCCACATAGCTGCGCAGGCCAGCGGTCGCGCCGCCGACCTCCAGCACCGCGCCGGACGGCAGGCGGACGGCGCCTGCCCAAGCCACCGGCCGGCCGTCGACGCGCACCGGAGCCGGAGCGCCGGTCACGGCGACGGTGACGGTCCGGGTGGCGCTCACGGACACCCCGTTGACCGTGGTCTCGAGTGTCGCCGCGCTGTCCGGATTGCCCACCAACCGGTTGGCGAGCCGGTGCGCGGGCTGGTCCAGCGCACCGGATCGCGGCACCCCGAGGGCGGCGTGGCCGAAGCGCCCCAGGTCCTGGATCGTCGTGAGCGCACCGGCGCGCACGATCTCCAGCTTGGCCCCGCTCACGCGTCCCCCTGAACACTCGGGGCGCTCGCCGGGGCGGTCCGCGCCCCGCCGCCGCACCCGTCCTCGGTCTCCTCCGGTACGAACCGCACCCTGGTGCCCGGAGCCAGCAGGGCAGCCGGTTCCCGGTCCATGTCCCACAACCGCGCACGGGTGGTCCCGATCAGCTGCCAGCCGCCCGGGGAGGAACGAGGGTAGATGCCCGTGTAGGGGCCCGCCAGCGCCACGGATCCGGCGGGGACGCGTGTGCGGGGAGTGGCCCGGCGTGGCACGTGGTATCGCTCGCCCATTCCGGTCAGGTAGCCGAAGCCCGGAGCGAAACCGCAGAACGCCACACGGTGCTCCGCACCGCTGTGCACCCTCGCCACCTCGGCCGGGCCGACGCCCCACAGCGCGGCCACCTCCCGGAGGTCTTCGCCGTCGTAGCGCACGGGGATCTCGACGAGCGGGCCGCTGTAGGGCCCCGGTTCCGGAACGGTCCAGCGCCGCAGTTCGGCGGCGAGGGCTTCGGGACCGCTCACCCCGTACAGCAGGACCGTCTGCGCCGCCGGAACGATCTCGCGCACCGGCGGCAGGGTGCCCGCGGCCAGCCGGCGCAGCAGCTCGGCGTGCAGGGCCTGTGCCTCCAGCGCGGTGTCGAGGCCCACGAGCAGCGAGTCCTCCCCGACGGGCATCACCTTCATACGAATGCCTCCACCGTGACCTCGGCCACCTCCAGTGCCCGCCGCACACGCCCGGCGAGCTCGACCGCGCCGGGGGTGTCCCCGTGCAGGCACAGCGATCGGGCCCGTACCCGTACCGGCGTGCCGTCGAGCGCGGTGGTCCTTCCGTCGCGGGCGAGGGAGACGGCCGTCCTGGCGATCCGCTCGGCGTCGGTGACCACGGCGCCCGGGTCTCCACGTGGGACGAGTGTCCCCGCGGCGGTATAGGCGCGGTCGACGAAGGCCTCGTTGACGACCGGGAGCCCCGCGCGGCGCGCCGCCGTGTGCAGGGCCGAGCCGGGCAGGCCGAGCACCGGGAGTTCCCGGTGGGCCAGGCGAATGCCCGCGGCCACGGCGAAAGCCTGGGCCTCGTCGCAGACCACCCGGTTGTACAGCGCCCCGTGCGGCTTGACATAGGCGACCGTTGACCCGGCCGCGCGCGCGAACACCTGGAGGGCACCGATCTGGTAGCTGATCTCATCGGCCAGTTCGTCCCCGGGCACCTCCATGGCGCGGCGGCCGAAGCCCGCCAGGTCCCGGTAGGAGACATGCGCGCCGATGCGCACACCCCTGTCCACCGCGGTCTCGCAGATGCGGCGCAGGGTGCTGGGGTCGCCGGCGTGGAAGCCGCAGGCGACGTTGGCGCTGGTGACCAGCGAGAGCATCGCGGCGTCGTCGGTGAGGGTCCAGCGGCCGAAGCCCTCACCGAGGTCCGCGTTGAGGTCGATCACTGTCCGTACCATCGCCGCCCTGTCTCCTCGAATGCCTGCGGTTCCCGGTCCGAGCGAGGTGAGGTCACGCAATGCGGTAGTCCGCGTCGCGAGCGTCGGTGATGAGCATGTACCCGGGCGCGTGCGTGATCGCGAAGGGCGGGCGCGAGGCCATCAGGGCCGCCTGGGGGGTCACTCCGCAGCCCCAGAACACCGGGACGTCCCCGGGCTCGGCGTCCACGGGATCGCCGAAGTCGGGGCGCGCCAGGTCGGTGATACCGAGGGCGGCGGGGTCGCCCGTGTGCACCGGTGCGCCGTGCACGGCGGGCATGAGCGCGCTCACGCGGGTGGCCGTCTCCACCAGGCCCGCGGGGATCTGGCGCATGGAGACGACCATCGGCCCATGGAGCCTTCCGGCCGGGCGGCACTCGACGCTCGTCCGGTACATCGCGACGTTGCGCCCCTGAGCGACATGGCGCAGCGGAACTCCCGCCTCGGCCAGCGCGGTCTCGAAGGTGAAGCTGCATCCGATGACGAAGGTGACGAGGTCGTCGCGCCAGGCCGCCGTGACGTCGGACGGCTCGTCGACGAGCTCGCCCGAATCCCACACCCGGTACAGCGGCACATCGGTGCGCAGGTCGGCGCCGGGAGCGAGCGATGTGGACGACGAGCCGCGCTCGGTCACGTCGAGCACGGGACACGGCTTGGGGTTGCGCCGGCAGAACAGCAGGACGTCGTCGGCCCAGTCCTCGGGTACCGAGATGAGGTTGGCCTGGGTGTACCCGGCACACCACCCGGCGGTGGGCGAGCGGATACCGTCACGGAACCCGGCTCGCGCCTGTCCTGGGACCAGGAGCTCGGGCTCGGCGAATGTCGTCATCGCGGTCCTCTCGGGCTCAGGGATGGCTTATGCGACCAAAGATAGGGGATTGTTCAACGATCCGACAAGCCCCGTGTTGTTTCGCTCTCCGTTTTTCGATTGAATGGGGCAGCAAGGAATGGAATGCGCGGCAAGGCGGCCACCGGGCCGCCCGGAACGAGGGACGGGAACCATGGCTGCCGAGGTCGACCCTGCCGTACTGGCGAGCGACCGGGCACTGCTGGGACGCACCAGCACCGCGGAGCGGGTCGCCGACATCCTGCGGACCCGCATCGCCGAGGGCCACCTGCCCCCCGGGAGCAAGCTGTCCGAGGACAGCATCGGCAGCGCCCTGGGGATCTCCCGCAACACCCTTCGCGAGGCCTTCCGCCTGCTCACCCATGAGCGGTTGCTCACCCATGAGCTCAACCGGGGAGTCTTCGTCCGCGTCCTCGCGGTGGAGGACGTCGTCGACATCTACCGCGTGCGCAGGCTCATCGAGTGCGCCGCGGTACGCAACCTGGGCGTACCTCCGTACCCCCTGGAGACGGCCGCGGCGGCGGTGGCCGAGGGCGAACGGGCCGCCGAGCAGGGCGCGTGGCTGGAGCTGGGCACCGCCAACATCCACTTCCACCACGCCGTCACCGCACTCGCCAACAGCCCCCGCACGGACGAGTTGATGCGCGGAGTCCTGGCCGAACTCCGCCTGGTCTTCCATGTGATGGACAACCCCCGCAGCTTCCACGAGCCCTATCTGGCCCGCAACCGCGAAATCCTCGCCGCCCTGGAAGCGGCCAACCCGGTCAAGGCGGAACTCCTCCTGTCGGCCTACCTGGACGACGCTGAAACCCAGCTCGTCCAGACCTACGCCGACCGCATCGCCAAGGGCAAGCCCTTGGAAGCGAACCGCTGAGACCGCGGGCGCAAGGCAGGGCGGCCCGGGAAGGCCGACGGTTGTCGGTGGGGGCTCCTACAGTCCGGTCATGAACACAGTGACCTCGCCGACGGGCTTTCGGATCATCACGGCGGAAGAGGCCGAGGAGAGGTTCGCTGTCTCCGACGGCGTCGGGTATCCGTACCAGGACTTCGCCGACGAGCAGGAGATACGCCTCTACGAGAGCGGGCTGCGCATCGAGGGGGACCTGGCGCCGGAGTCCGATGTCGACCGGGTGCCCTACAACGTGATCGTCGACGGGGATCTCACCGTCGACGGTGACATGACCTGGTGGGACGAGGGCAGTGGCAACTTCCTGTTGGTCACCGGGGACGCGCGAGCGCGCAATGTGCTGCTGTCCGGCTGCCCCAATGTCGTGGTGCGCGGCGATGTGACCGTGGCCGGAGGCATCCAGGGCAGCTGCGGCGAGGGGGGCGGATACCTGGCGGTGAGGGGCCGCACTCGTGCTCGCGTCGTCGTCGCCACCCTGTACTTCGGCTTGGATCTGACCCGTCGGCCGGAGGCCGTGCTGATCGCCAACCCTCACCGCAGTACATGTCCCGTCGACTTCACCGAGGAGGAGTCGGCCGGCGTCGTGCTTGCGGAACTCCTCGATGCGGACGGAGGCATCGACGTTCGCAAGGTCGGCGAGGCGCTGCGGGAGGGGCGGCCGGTGCTGCGGCCCGATGTGCCGCGCCCGGAGCGCCTGGCGGCGGTGGGCCGAGGGTAGGGATCCCGCCCGCGGTGCGGGCGGGCCCGTTGTCGCTTTCCACCGGGGCGGCACCGCGTGGGCGACGTCGGTGGGACGACGGTGCGGGTCGGTGCGCACGGCCCAGGCCTTTCGGGAGGAAATCACAACAGGGCGGCGCGATTCCCGGACGAAACGGCCTGGAGTCAGGCCATGGAGCAACCCCTGAACGCGGTGCAAGCGTATTCGGACGCACCCGGCGGCAGTCGGCTGAGCTCCGGGCGCCAGCAGGGTCGGATGTTCGTCGGGAACGAACCGATTTTCTTCCGCCGATCGAGGCGGCGGGGCTCTGGACCACTGCGACGCAATACTGGCGCCGCCGCGAGCAAAGGCGTCGGCCAATAGCCGCCGATCACTCGAATGGGTAATGCGGAAGCAGACCGGCCGACAAGCGGCGTGCGGAACAGAAGAATATGAGGCCGCGCCACTGTGCGCCCTCGCCCCGGTCTTGGCGTCCGCGCCGGAAAGCGGGAAATTCAATGCGTCACAGCTGATTGCGCCTCTCGCGCATTTCTTCTCCAGGAGGCTTCCATGCTCGCTTCGCGCACCATCGCCGCTGCCGCCGCTGTCACCGCGGCCGCCTTGTACGCCGGCACCGGAACCGCGGTGGCCGCCACGGCTCACAGCAATGGCAAGGCGAACCGCCTCTCGGTGGCGGCCGCCGCTGCCAGTCGCTTCGACGACGGCAGCTTCGAAACCCCCTTAGCGCCGGCGGGCAGCTTCCAGACGTACGCGGCGGCGCAGTCCATCGGCCCATGGCGGGTCACCACCGGCTCGGTCGACCTGATCGGCGCCGGGTACTGGCAGGCGGCGGAGGGCGACCAGTCCGTCGACCTCAACGGCACGAGCCCCGGGGCGGTCGCACAGACCTTCACCACGACCCCGGGCACCAAGTACACGGTCACGTACTCGCTGGCCGGCAACCCGGGCACGCCTCCGGTGGTCAAGACCGGCAAGGTGCTCGTCGACGGACAGGACTTCCAGGACTTCTCCTTCGACATCACCGGCAAGTCGTCGACGAACATGGGATACGTGACACGGCAGCTGACGTTCGTCGCCAGGAACCCCACCACGACCCTGACGTTCGCCAGCACCACCGCGAACAGCGCTCGGGGACCCGTGATCGACGATGTCCTGGTCCAGCCGTGCCCACCGTGCCCCTCCTGCTGACGGCAGCGGCGGGCGCCACCGCGGCGCCCTGACGAGCGCGGTTCAGCGGCTCAGAACGGCGGACCGATCGGCATTGCGCCGACCGGTCCGCTCCAGCCCGCGCGTGCGGCTGGGCAACCGCCGTCCGCTGCCACCGCCGGGGTCACTCGGACAACTGGTCGATCAGCCACACCACCACGGCGCGCGTCGCGCCGCTGATCGCCGCACCGGCTGCCGACGCGGCCAGTGCCGACCGGTCCCCGGGGCTGGACGGGTGACCGCCGCGGCGGCCGCGGGTGCGCGATGCCGGGAATCCTGGAATGCCGACCGTGGATGCCGGTGTTGTCGACGTCATGAGCGATGCGTCGCGTGATGCGGACTTCTGCGCCGTCCGCGAGCGGCTGGAGGCCGAGCGCGCGAGCACGAGTGCGCAGATCGGCGCGCTGAGTCGCGACTTCACGGCGATCGTCGAGGCGAATGCCCTGGTGGCGATCGACGACGAGCACGATCCGGAGGGATCGAGCACCGCCTTCGAGCGGGCCCATGTCGCCTCCCTGCTGGCGCGGGCGCGCGAGCACCTCGCCGATCTGGATCAGGCACTGGAGCGGCTGGAGAACGGCGAGTACGGACGGTGCGAGGTGTGCGGCGAACCGATCCCGACGGAACGCCTGGAGGTCCGCCCCGCCGCCCGCACGTGCGTACGCTGCGCAGAAGCCCGCATCCGCTGATCGCCGCGGCGGTCCCCCGCAGCGGTCGGTTCCTCTTGGCCGTCTCCGCGCGGTTCGGCGGCATGCTCGCAGCTCTGGCGACCATCGGCGGGATCATCGGCATCCTCGCCGGAGCCACCACAATCCCCTCAGCGGCTGCCGCGTTCGTGCGCGCGTGCAATTCCCCTGGTCACCGCGCTCCACGATCTCCGCGACGCCGTCCGCGTCGGCGCGGCGCACCGCTCGCCCGGCTCTCACAGATCGTTCGGGGCGGCGCGCAGGAAGCAGCTGGCCAGCGCGGCGCGGGAGGAGATGTCGAGTTTGCGGTAGATCCGCGACAGGTGGGCCTCCACCGTCCTGGGGCTCAGGAAGAGCTGGACGGCGATCTCCCGTGAACGCTTGCCCGCGGCCGCGAGTTTGGCGATCTCGCGCTCCCGTTCGGTGAGCAGGACCATCACCTCCTGCCCCGCGGCCGCCCCCGCAGCCCGGACCGCTCCCCTGGCGGCCAAGTCCTTCTGGATCCGCGCCGCGTCGTCGCGCACCCGCAACGCCCCGCAGCCGCGGGACAGCGCGACCGCCGAGTTCAGCCAGTCCAACGCGGTCGACGGGCCGAGCGCCTCACTGGCCGAACGGGCCCCGGTCACCAGGGTCCAGGCGTGCTGCACCGGCATCCCGGCGTGCCGGAGGACTTCCGCCGACTCCGCGAACAGCTTGGCCGCGGCGTCGTGTTCGCCGTCCGCCGCGTGGAGCGAGGCCCGTGCCCTGTGGGCGTAGGCCTGCTGGACGGGCAGGCCGAGTTGCTCCGCCGCCAGGTCCGCGTCCATGGCCCAGCGGTGAGCGGCGCCGACATCTCCGCAGTCCAGCGCCGCAACCGCCAGCATGGCCAGCAGCCAGGGCCGCAGCGGCGGTTCGAACAGCGGCAGTCCTTCGCCGCCCCCGCCCTGGAGCAGGGCCCGAGTGCAGCCGGGAGCATCCCCGTTCATGAGCCGTATCTGGGCGAGCATGCCGGTCGCCAGGCCGGTGCGGCGGTCCGGGCAGGGCCCGGTGCCACGGGCGGCGCCGTGCTCGGCGAGCGCGACGATCTCGGCGGCATCGCGTCGCCCCCGGGCCCACATCAGGGCGCCCGCGCGCATCGTCATGGCGTGCCCAGCCATGTCGTCCCGGCCGGCCCTGCGGGCATACCGCTCCGACTCCCGTGCCCAGTGCTCCGCCCGATCGAGCCGTCCGGTCCACTGGTCGAGGGCGGAGAGCAACATCTGATGGTGCGCGGCGACGACCTGCCCGGCGCGCTCGGCATTGACCGCCAGTCCCCGGTTGAGGTGGCGCCACGCGTCGGGGAAGCGCTCCATGTAGAGCTCGGAGCGACCGATCATCGCGAGCAGTTCCGGGGAGCCCGCGAGCACGGCGTCCGGCAGGGCGTCGATCAGACGGGAGCACTCGGTGAGTTCGCAGGCCGCCGTGTCCGCGAATCCGAGGTCCGCCTCGCCGCAGGCCGCGAGGACGCGGATCTGCCTGTGGGCGGCCTCGTCGGCCGACGCCGAGGCCGCCTCGCGCACCAGCGCCCTTGCCTGCTGGTAGGTGCCGCTCAGCAAGTGCACCAGCCCGTAGCGGAAGGCCGGTTCGGCCGCGTGCGCGGGCAGTGGCCTGGGCATCTGGTCGAGAGCCGCGAGCGCCACCGCTTGCGCCTCGTCGTAGCGGCCCAGCAGCCGCTCGACATCGGCGCAGGCCGCGTACGCCCCCATCCGCAGGTTCAGCGGCAAGTCCGAGGCGGCGCCCAGCAGTTCATGGGCGAGACGGCGGGCCTCCTCGAGCCGCCCGGCGGCCGTCAGGGCGCGGCAGCAGGCGATGCTCAAGGCGGCGCGGGTCGGCCGCCCCGTATCCGCTCCCTCCGCTCCCTCCGCCCCCGGCAGGCACTGCAGCGCCAGGTTCAGCCAACGGGCCGCGGTTCCGGGTTCCTCGGCGATGACCTCCATGGCGCCCTCGGCCAGCACCTGGAGGGCCGAGGCGGCATCCATGCCCAGGACGTGCTCGGCGTGCCGGGCCCGCGCGGCGGCGGACGCACCGCGCCCGGCCAGCAGTTCCATCGCCCGGCGGTGGGCGGCCAGTCTGAAGGACGGCTCCGCGTGCTCATGGACGACATGCCGCAGCACACGGCAGCGGAATGTGAACTGCCCGCCGTGGGCGAGCGGTCGTACGAGGTCGGCGCGGCCGAGTTCGGCGAGTGCGTCCAAAGTGCGCCTCGGCCCGAGTCCGGAGACCTTGGCGACGTCCTCGGGCCGGAAGCGGTCCCCCAGAACCGCCGCCGCCGCGGCAGCCGCCGCCGCGTCCGGGAAGAGCGCGTCCAGCTCCGCGGTCAGCGCCGCCGCCTCGCCGAGCAGTCCGTCCCGGTCGGCCCCGGGGACCTGCGGCCACCCGTCCGGCCGCCACCCCGCGGCCACGAGGATCCGCAGATCCCGCGGGTTGCCCGCGCAGGCGTCGTGCAGCGACTCGGCGTACCGGGCGGGATCGTGGTGCCACGCCGCGCCGGTACGCGAAGCCGTGGCACCACCGGCGAAAGCGCCCGGCGACGCGGGCACGCCCGCATCCGTGCGCCAGCCGTCGAGCAGCGCGGCCACGGCGCGGCGGTCCAGCGGCTCGAGGTCGAAACGGATGACGGAACCGGTCCTGGCGCCGCACTCCAGCGCGTCCCGCAAGGGTGCGGGAGTCTGCCGGGGGCGGTGTGCCACGGCGAGGACGAGGGGACCCGCCAAGGGGGTGCGGATGAGCTGGGCGGCGAGGGCCGCCGACTCCCGGTCGAACAGATGGAAGTCGTCCAGGAGCAGCACACCTCCGCCGTCCCGCGACGCCCATTGCGCGAGCAGGGAGCGGACCGTGCGCTCGAGCGAGTCGTCGTCGGCGGGGTCGGCCGGAAGGGGGCAGATGTCGGGCCGGTCGCCCCAGGCCTGCCGCAGGGCCTGGTACGGGGCGACGCCCCAGCGTGTGCCGCACGCTCTGACCACCTGGGCACCACGCCGCTCGGCCAGCTGCGCCAGAAGGGACAGCAGCCGTGACTTGCCGGCACCCGGGTCCCCGGCGATCTCCAGCACAGCCCCCCGACCGCGCCCGAGGGACTCCACGAGCCGGGCGAGCCGGGCCGTCTCCGTGTCCCTCCCCGCCAAGAGGCCGTGCGCCTCCCGCTTCGGCACGGCGAACATATGCGCTCCCCCCGGTCGCATCCCCCAGGCTTTCTGCCCCTGGGGGGACCGTTGGACGCGCACCCCTGTGGCAGACGTTCGCCTCCGTTGGCGGCTGTTGGCGGCCAACGGTTCGAATGGTACGACACTGAAGGGGGATGGGGGACTCTACTTCAGAACTTGAAGAGAGATCCCTTCCGGGCTTCAGATTGTGCTGTGCTGGGACGGCGGCGCGCCGCGGCCGGGAAACGCTTCAGTCCGGGACATCCCAGTCGAAGCGGTGGACATGGATGCCGAAGTACGGGAACGACTCGGCCTCCCTCACGCCGGGGATGGCACGGATACCGTCGTTGATGACGGTCGACAGTTCGTCCATCGACCGGCACACCACTTCGGCGAACAGGTCGAACGAGCCTGCTGTCGCGACGAGGTAGATCACATTGTCGATGTCACCGAGCGCCTCGGTGATCTCTCTGGGGTGCCGGTCGACCTTGATGCCGATCAGCGCCATGACGGGCAGGCCGAGCGCGAGCGGGTTGGTCACCGCCGCGATCTGCAGCACTCCGCTGTCCACCAGCCGCCGGACGCGGGCGCGGACGGCCGGAGCCGACATGCCCACCTCACGGCCGAGGTCGGTGTAGGAGGCCCGGCCATCGTCCTGAAGCCGGCGGATCAGGATCCTGTCGGATGCGTCCAATTCGATGAGGTCCGTCACGCGATCAGCGTACGACCGAGGGAAATCGGCAAAGGCTACAGGTCAACTCGGCTGCTCCTTCGGATGTGCGAGTCAGGGCCCCCAGAGGATAGACGGACCGCGGTGCCCCGACTACGGCGGCGGGGCGCACCGCGGGCGGCGCTCCGCCGAGCACCGGACCACTCGCCGTACGGGCGCCGACGAGCGCCGACCGCGGCTTCTTCGGAGGACACCGCCCTGCGGCCCTGTCAAGGGGCCTTGCGCTGGGGAAGTCCCTCGAATCCGCGGGTGTCACGCCCATGACCAGGCGGAACGGACCCGTCCGGTCGAGCGCGGCAAGTTCCGGCCTCGAGCGATTACGTAGTTCTACCGATGCCTACGCCGGTGTTGTGTTGCAGGGTGGTTCGAGTTCGGACACTCAAATGCCCTTGCTCAGAACGGAGTTGGTACCGAACGCCCGAGCCGCACGGTCCCCGCCGCGGCGGCGGGCGACTCCTTCACAGGTCGCCAGACCGAACGACACGACGTACAGGAGCAGTTCCCATGCCGTCCGACGAGACTGCGGTGACCGTCCCCGACGCTCGGGGTTTCGCGCTGGACGGCGCCTTCGACGGGCGCTGCCCGGCGGGAGGCGCGCCGACGCCCCCGGCGCCGGTCACGGCGTGTACCTCGCCTCCGACGGCCTCGACGGGTCCCCGTTCCCGACTCTGAGGCCACCCGCGAGAATCCGACGGCCGGGACACTCACGACCGGGATCCCGGAAGGGATCCACCGGCCCCCGGACGCGGCCCGGAAGTTCAGCGCGCCCCTGGTCGCTCCACCGTGGTACGGCTGCCCGCCGGGTCGGGCGGCCCGCGCCGAGCCCGGCCGTCCGGTCGGCCCACGCGGTTCCCACGGTCCCGTCCAGGCCCGATTCGTCCCAAGTCGGCCAGGCGACGCCCGCGGGTCGTCGCCCCTCCCCAACCGTCCGACCGCTGCTGAGCCGCCACCCGCTGCCGCCCGTGAACGTGAAGGTGCCCGATGCCCCCTGCCGCGAAGCCCGCGGATGCCCGTCCCCCACCCTGAACGACCCTGCCAGCTTGGTTCTACGCGCATCAACCGGCGCGCGTCGACCGCCCGCAACACAGCAAGGCTGTCAGGTGTGCCCGCTCCACTGGCCGGAGGCTCGACACGGCGACGCCGTGCGTGCTCCGGACAGCCCGGACCACAGAACGTGAGGGAACATGTCTTTCGAGCAGCTGACGTCCACTTGGGAAAAGGTGCCCGTCACGGAGGCACTCGACCGGTTCGGCCTGTCCACCGGCGCCGAGTGCCCCGACCAGGACTTCACCGGCGAGCGGGAGGTCCGGCTCTACCGGGGCGGCCTGCGCATCGCGGGCAACCTGGCGCCGGAGGCCGACTCCCACCGGATCCCCTACGACGTGATCGTCGACGGGGATCTGACCATCGACGCGGACCTCGACTGGTGGGACGAGGGCAGTGGTGGCTTCTTCCTCGTCACCGGGAACCTGCGGGCCCGCAATGTGCTGCTCTCCGGCTGCCCGAACGTCGTCGTGGGCGGCGATCTCGTCGTCGCCGGCCGTATCCAGGGCCACCACGGACAGGACCGGGGACGCCTCGTGGTCAAGGGGCGTACCCGCGCTCAGATCGTGGTCAACACACTGTTCTTCACCATGTCCTTCGCCGCGCGGCCGGAAGCCGTGGTCGCCGCGGACCCCTGCCGGACCAGTTGCCCGGTCGACTTCACCGCCGATGAGCTGGCCGACATCGTGCTGCCGGAACTGCTCGACAAGGGTCAGGTCGACGAGCACCGGATCAGCCGGACACTGCGTGCCGGAGAGCCGATCCTGCGTCCGGGCATCCAGCCGCGCGGGCTGAGGGTGCTGAAGTCACTCGGCCCCCCGCCGCCGGGCGCCGTCGAGGCCACCGAGCCCCAACTCCCCGAGCACACACCGGGCAAGGCGCCCGCGCCGCTGCTCGCGTTCCGTCATCTGCGCTACCTCTCACTGGCCGGCGACAACGATCCGGGCATCCTCGACGACCACATCGGTGAGCTGACCGCGCTGGAGGAACTGGACATCTCCGGGATGGGTCTGACCCGGCTGCCCGAGGCCATCGGCCGACTGCGCAACCTGCGTGTCCTCGACATCTCCGGAAACCGCTTCGAGGCCCTGCCCGACGAGTTGGGCGACCTCTCCCGCCTCGAGGTGCTGCGCGCGGCCCGGCTGACATGCCCCCTGCCCGACTCCATCGCCGGGCTCCAGGCACTGCGAACGCTGGACCTGGCGAGCATGTGCCCGCGGCAGCCGGGCTCGCCGGTGGACTTCCCCTGGGTCGTCACACGGCTGTCCGGCCTGCGGTCCCTGGACCTGTCGGGCATCTTCCTGTCGGAGATCCCCGACGAGCTGATCGCGATGACCTCGCTGGAGGAACTGGACCTTCGAGGGTCGCTGTCGGCCCACCTGCGGCGGCTTCCCGAACTGGCCAGGCTCCCCAGCCTTCGTGTCCTGCGCCTGAGCGGGGTGACGCGATGGCCGGTCCAGCCCGAGCCCAGCGGCGACCTGCTCACCAGCGTGTGGGACATCCGCACCCTGGAGGAGCTGGACATCAGCGGGTGGGGCGGACGGACCCTGGACGACCGAAGACACGTTCCCCGGTGACCAGCATCCCCGGAACCCATCAGCCGTACGACCCGGCGCGGGTGGACGGACCCGCCGACCGACAGCTGACGACGCGGTGGCGGGGGGTATGAGCGCGGACCCGCCCCGGGGCGGCCGCACGGGGAGCCAGGCATGTGCGAGCGCTCCGTCCGGTCCGGGGGCCCGCGGCGGGTTCCCGGACTATCCCGACGTGGTGACAAGGCAGTTCCGGGTCTCGGTCCGGCTTCGGACGAACGCCGCCAGCCGGGCGGCGCCCTCTTCCATCCGATCGTCGTCCAGATAGCTCAGCGACAGCCGTATCTGCCGCAGTCCTCCGCTCCCGCCGACGAAGAAGTGGCTCATGGGGGTCCACAGGACGCCGAAGTCGCGGGCGGACACTTCCACCATCGCGTCGTCCGCGGTGAAGGGAAGCGTCATGACCAGGAAGAACCCGCCCTCCGGTGTTTCCCAGTGGATCCCCTCCCTGGCCCGCGCATCTGGTGGGAAGTGCCGTTCCAGGGCGTCGATCAGCAGCTTCAGATTGCGCTGGTAGAACTCGGACTTCTCCCGGATCATCGCCTGCAGCGAGCCCCCGGACTCGACCAGCATGCCGCCGATGACCGCCTGGCCGATCGGGGAGGTGTTCACCGTGACCATGCTCTTGACCGCCGCGAGTTCGGCTGCCAGCAGACGTGGCCGCTCACCTGGCCCGCGCACCTGCTGGTCGGCCACCGCGAAACCGACTCGGGCTCCGGGCAGGCACACCTTGGCGAAGGTGCCCAGGTAGACGACTCGGCGGTTGCGGTCCAGTGCCTTCAGGGTGGGCAGGCGCGTTCCCTGCGCCGCGGTGAAGCCGTACGGGTTGTCCTCCAGGATCACCAGATCCTCTTCGGCCGCTGCCTCGAGCAGGGCCTTCCTGGCGTCCAGGTCGAGCCGCGCACCGGAGGGGTTGGAGAAGTCCGGCACCAGGTACAGGGCCCTGGGACGCTTGCCCTCCGCGCGGACGGCCAGGCACTCGCGGTGCAGCGCGGCCACGTCGAACCCGTCCGCCGGCTGCTCGACACCCCGGATCTCGATGCCCAGCAGGCGTGCGGCGCCGACGACTCCGACGTAGCAGGGGTCGGCCACGAGGAGGACGTCCTCGGGGCCGGCGTGCAGGGCGCGCAGGGTGATGAAGATGGCCTCCTGGCAGCCCACGGTGACCACCACCGCCTCGGGCGGGACGTCAATGCCCTCGTCGGTGCGCAGCGCCCGCGCCACCAGCTCGTTGATCTGACCGGGCGTGGCCCCGTACTGGAAGACCCGCCGCTCGGCCTGGGCCCGGGTCAGCCCCCGCTCCCGGCACAGGTACCCGACATAGCTCTCGATGTGGCGTGCGATGTCCACGCTGCCGAAGAAGCTCTCATGCGGCGCACCGGGTGCGAACGAGACGGCGTCGGGGAACTTCGACATCACCTCGGTCAGGAAGGTCACCGACTCCATGACGGGATCGGCGACGGCGGCATGCAGCGCCGACCGGTCGATCTCGAGTACGGCTTCCCGGGAAAGCACCGAATGATCGGCCATGTTCACGCCCTTCACGAAAGTTTTGAGACGCCGGGTGCCCGGCCGAGGTCAGCGCCGCTGTGCGCGGCTGATCCAGGTCCTCTCCAGGTTGTCCATCACATCGCGGCTGTAGAGGCGGCGGGACTGTTCCAGGGAGAACTCGGCCATGTACTCACGGAAGCGTTCGGCGGGCTCGTCCGCGACGGTGAGCATCCGGCGGTTGCCGGCCACCGAAGGGTTGTCCAGGCGCTCGGCGGCGGACCGCACCGCCTTGTCCATCCGCCCGGGCTCGACCACCTCGTCGCAGATCAGCAGGGCCTCGGGGTCCGCTGCCCGGACCTTCCTGCCGCCCAGGATGATCCGGCGGGCGAGGCGGTGCCCGACCACGCGGCTCAGCCGGAAGTTGGCCGCTCCCGGGACGATGCCCTCCTGGACCGCGGGCAGGGTGAAATACGCCCCGGTCTCGGCGATCACATGGTCGAACACGAGGAGCAGCTGCATTCCACCGCCGATGGCGTGGGTGTCGACGGCGGCGACCCAGGGCTTTTCGACGCACTCGTCGGGAGCGGCGGGGTCACCGGCCTCGGTGCGGATTCCGCGCAGGATCTTGTTGATGTAGCCGAGTTCGCGGCGGAGCAGGAAATCGACCAAGGAGATCTGCCCGTTGTACAGCTGAGTCAGATTGATGCCGGAGTTGAACACCCGCCGTCCCGCGTAGCGGGGGTGCGTCATCCGGGCCCCGCGCACGACCCCCACATGCACGCTGTCATCGAGCAGGACAAGGTCGACGGCGGTCTCGAAGTCGTCGGCGAGGGCGTTGTCCTCGGCGTTCAGGCAGCTCACATTGTGGACCGTGACATGGCCGATTCCGTCCCGGCGCTCCACGGTGACCGTGCCGAGCTCCGCGGCACCCGCGCGGCGGAACTCCTCGAGTGCGGCCAGTGCCCTGGGCGTCGGCCGGCGCATGGCGTCCATGAGCCGGGAGCCGGCCACTCGCGCACGCAGCAGACCCCAGAACAGAATGCCCTGGTCGACCTCGTGCCCCTCCTTGTCCGGCTGGATCCTGCGCCGCTCGGCGGCGATCACCTCACGAGTGGGGGCCAGCCCGGGGAGCAGATCGGCTGCCCCGAAGGCCAGTTCGGGCAGCCGCGGCGCCGTACGCCCCGCGTCGGTGAGTTCGTCGTGGAGCCTTTGCCCGTGCGCTCGGACGAAGCCGAGCCGGGCGGCCCTCGCGCGGTCGAGGACCGCTTCCCCCAGGGTGTGCTGCTCGGGTGATCGCTCCCGGCGCGGGGGCAGTTCGGCCAACTGCTCCCGCGCGGTGCTCAGCTGTGCGCCGACCGCCGCGGTGTCCGCGGTGAAGTCCCCGGTCAGGAGCGGGGCGTTGGCTCCAGTGGGTGGTGACATTGCCTTGATCCCCGTCCGGTCGCAGTGGTGTCCGCTTGTTCAGAGCTGCCCGGCGGGACGCAGGGCCCGGTCGCACGCGGCCAGATGGGAGCCGAGCGCGTCCTCGAAGGTCGAGCTCATGGCGTCCATCAGCAGTCGCCTGCGCACCGAGATGTCGCCGGCCCGGGCGCCCTGGAAGTTCTTCACGGCGACGCCGACGGCCTCCTCGGGATCGTCGGTGATCTCGTCGACGAGCCCGAGGGCGAGTGCCTTCTCGGCTGTTGTCGCGGCGCCGAACAGCGCGGACCGACGTGCCCGGTGGACCCCGATCTGGGTCGCCAGACGGAACAGCGCCATGCCGGGCCAGGGAGCGCCGCCCGAGGAGGGCAGCCGCAGCACCAGGTCCGGAGCCGCCACACGGTAGTCCGTCGTCAGCAGGACCTCGGCGGCCGGACCAGCGCACTCACCTGTGGCGACTGCCACCGTCGCCACAGGCAGCCGCTCCAGCCTGCGCAGCGCCCGCTCCCACTTGTTGACGAGATGGATGTCGAGGTCGCGCGAGCGCGGATGCCCCGTGTCACCGCCGTCGTCGCCACGCACCTGCACCAGCAGGACATCACCGGTCCGGGCGTCCTCCACGCGGTCGCAGATCTCGGCGATCCTGCGGACCGTGGAAGCCTCAAGGATGTCGGCGCTGCGGATCTCGACGGTGAAGTCGGTCTCCTGGTGAATTGCCATCAGATGATTCGCCCGCCCTGATATTCGTTCGAGGGAGTTTGCTACCACTGGACGAGTGCTGTCTCGATCGTGGAACCCGGCCCCATGGTCATCAGCACTCCGTAGTCGCCGGGCCGGGCGACCTCCTCCGCCATGAGCCGCTGGTAGGAGAAGAGAAACGATCCGCTGGAGAGATTCCCGTAGTCCCTGAGCACCGATGAGGTGTGCCGCAGGTCGTACGAGGCCAACCCAAGGTTGATCTTGACCGCGTCGATGACCTTCTTGCCGCCGGAGTGCACGATCCAGTGGGTGATGTCGCTGCGCCGAAGACCGGTTCCCCGCAGCAGGTTGGCGACCGCCTCCTCGGCGTGCGCACCGACGACGTACGGCACATCGCGGTCGATGAAGAAGCTGAACTTGCCGTGGACCTCGTCCCAGTCGTAGCGCATGGCCTCGACCGCGTCCGGGATGATACGGCTGCTGAACTTGAGCACCGCGGGCCCCTCGGCGGCCGGGCTGTCGGCGGCGATGACGCCGACGGCTGCGGCGCCGTCACCGAACAGGCCGTTGACCACCGCTGTCCGCAGGGTCCCGTCGAAGACGTACGCGGCGGAACACGCCTCCACGCAGATCATGACCGCCAGCCGGCCCGGGTTGCTGCTCGCCCACGCGGCCGTGGGATTGAGGCCGTTGAGTCCGGCGTTGCACCCCATGCCCACGACATCCAGCCGACCGCAGGTGACCGGCAGCCCGAGTTCCTTGATGAGGAGCGCGCTGAATCCCGGCGTCAGCATTCCCGTGGACGTGACACAGCACAGGTAGCCGACCTCCCCGAGATCGGCGCCCATGTCCTTGAGGCAGGACTGGAGCGCCTGCGCGGCGAGTTCGATCCCGTCGGTCCGGTGCTTGAGCAGAAGCTCGCCCTGTGTCTCCACTCGTGGCGAGCCGTCCGGGTCCAACGGCGGAAGGTGCAGATGCCGCCGGTCGATATGGCTGTTGAGGAAGAGGGAGGTGACCCGCGGGTCCTTGATCCCGAAGATCCGCAGGATGTCCTCCTGCGAATAGCTGGTCGCGGGATTCGCCGTGCCCAGCCCCATCAGACGAGGGGACGGAGTTCGCACATCAGTGATCACGCTGCGCACCTCGGTGCATCTGCTGCCGGAAAGCAGGCATGTGGTCGTCGGCCGGCCGTCAGGAACTGGCGGCGATGAGGCTCAAGGGGCGCAGATCGGTCCAGTGCTCTTCGATGTATCCCAGGCAGTCCTGCCGGGAAGAGTCGTCGAGGGCCACGGTCCAGCCGTCCGGCACCCGGGCGAACGCCGGCCAGAGGGAATGCTGGCCCTCGTCGTTGATCAGAACCTTGTACTCGGCCGAGTCGTCCTCGAACGGATTGGACACTTCCGCCCTCCAGTTGGATCAGCAGTTGAGCTGCGGATGAGATGCGAGTGAGAGGTGCCGCGGTGCGCGCACGTCGTGCGGCGGCACGCCGGAGGCGGCCGCTGCGTACAGCCGGGGCGGCCCGACGACACACCCTGACGTCACAGGCGACACTAGACGCGATGTCAACTTCAGTCAAGGCGTCATGACAAGAATTGCCAGTAGTGATGACAGCCCTGGTGGGCCGGGGAGTTGGCCCAACCGGGCGGCCATGGGGCCCCGGACCGCGGGCCGTTGGACGGACGCGCCGACGGCGGAACGAGGCCCGGCGGCCGGCTCAGGCGGCCGACTCGGATGACCGGCTCGGAGGCGGCCGGCTCAGCGCTGCGCTCGGACGAGCGCCTCGGCCAGGGCCTTCCATGCCTCCGTCGCCAGATCGAGGCTGGCGGACGCCTGGAGCCGCTCGGCGACCGATCGCAGGGCCGCCACGGCCTCGTCGGGCCGCCCCAGCCCGATCTCGGCCTGGTGCAGCAGGATCTCGACCCTCATCCGGTCCTGGTGGGGAAGGGCATCCGGATCCGCCAGGACGTCACGGGCCAGCTCCGCCGCCGACTCCAGGTTTCCCCGGTGGAAGGCCACTCGCGCCTGAACGGCCTTCATCCGGGCCTCGTCCGCCCGGTCGCCGAGCAGGTCGACGACGTTCGCGGCCTCCCGGCACCACTGGTCCACCTGGGAGGTCACCTCCTCCTGGACACGCAGGGCCAGCGGGATCGCGGCCAGCCTCAACCGGCCCCACAGCAGCGGGCTCTCCTTCCGGTCGGCGATGCCGAGGGCTTCTTCCAGCCGGGCGAGCCCCTGGTCCGTGTGTCCCTGGCGGGCGGCCACCGTGGCGGCGGTCCACAGCACCTGCGCGCGCAGCGGTCCCAGCTCGCCCGAGGGGATCTCCAGCGCCAGCTCGGCATGCCGCTGGGCCTCGGACCACCGCCCCGCCTGGGACTGCGCGGCCACCAGCGCCAGCAGGATCCGGGCCTCGTCGGCGCGGGAGACCTGCGGATGCCGCTCGCTGAGCGCGAGGGCCTGGTCGGCCAGCGCGACGGCCTCCTCGGGATTGTCGGCCAGTTGGGCGCAGGTGGACAGCCCGACGAGGGCCTTCACCTGCAGAACGGGTGAGTTCAGCGTCTCGCCGACGGCGAGCAGCCGGGACAGCACCTTCTGCCGCTCCGCGTGCTCACCCAGTTGCTCATGCGCCCTGGCCAGATTCCACAGGACCTGCCACAGCAGCTCGGGGGCGACGTCCCCCGCTTCCTCGGCGGCCGCGGTCAGCGCCTCCACCGCCGCCACGTGGCGGGAGTCCTCCAGCGCGGCGACGCCCTCGGCCAGCAGGGCGGGGATCATCTGCGGCGAACGGGCCAGGAAGGCGTCCTCGGGGACGTCCAGGCGCACCGACAGGTGCCGCACGGCCTGGGCGGTGGGTGCGCGATGCCCCGACTCGAGCCGCGAGACATAACTGGAGGAGACCCCGTCACCGGCGATGTCCGCCTGGGACAGGCCCTTCTCGCGCCGGAGCCGGCCGAGCAGCTGGCCGAATGCCGGCTGTGCCAGGTAGTTCATCGTCTCGCTGCTTTCCATGCCGTGAATGGGAGGCGCACGCCAAGCGGTGTTCGAGCCGATCAGCTGTCGTCCCGGTCACCTCCGCCGACCAGCACATGGTCCGGCCCCCGCCGGAGTCGGTGGCCACGATATTCTCAGCAGCCGGTGCGAGCTGATGAAACAGCGCCGACCACCGTTGGGATCGAACCCCCTGGTCCACCGGTACAAACAACACGTCATCGCCATTGACAGTTTATGCCACCGTAGTGACTGACGCCGCCACGGCTGGTCATAGTATCCACATCGAGACGTGCGGCAATGCCGGAAAGGCACCGCAATTCCGGTCAGCTTTCCGGTCGGCGCGATCCACGCAGCGGCGCCACGGCTTCCGCCACCGCACGGGCCACCGCGTCCAGTCCGCCGCGAAGCTCCTCGGTCGGACCGCCGAACCCGATACGGAGCCGGTTCGGGTGCCCGAAGCACTCGCCGGGGACGACCAGCACCCCGTCGTCCTCCAGAAGGCGTTCGCACAGCCCCGTCATGTCGGGCACGTCGGGAAAGAGCGGGAAGGCGCTCACTCCGCCATGGGGCGTCGGCAGGCCGACCAGAGCGGAGTTCTGCGCCGCCCAGTCCATGAGGACCCGCCGATTGCGGCGCGCCTGCTCCCGAAGCGGTCGGAGCGTCCTGTCCGCGCGCTCCATCACCCTGGTGGCGATCAGCTCGTTGAGCGGGGAGGTGCTGATGGTGACGTAGTCGCGCAGCTTGACCATCGCCGCGAGGACGTCCGGGGGCGCGATGCACCAGCCGATGCGCAGGCCGGGCAGCCCGAACGCCTTCGACAGGGTGCCGAAGGAGACACAGCGGTCGAGTGAGGCGGCCGGGTCGGGCAGCGGCGGGCGCTCGTGGACCAGTTCGGCGAAGGCCGCGTCCCACAGCAGATGGCAGCCATGGGACTCGACCAGGGACAGCAGCTCCTGGTGGGCGGCGGGCTCCGGCATGGCGCCGGTCGGGTTGTGCGGGAAGTTCACCAGCACCGCCCGCGTCCGCGGCCCCAACAGGTCCCGCAGCCGGGAGATGTCCGGTTCGAAGTCGTCCTCCGGCCGCAGCTCCCACACCTTGAGGGTCGCGCCCAGCGCGGCCGCCACCGACGACAGCGACTGGTACACCGGCCGAAGGACGACCACCTCGTCCCCCGGACGCACGATCGCGGACAGGGCGAGGAAGATGCCCTCCGTCGAGCCGTGGGTGACCATGACGCGCTCGGGCCGGTCGGGGGCGTAGCGGGCGGCGACCGCGGCCCGCAGGGGCTCGCAGCCCAGCGACGGGCTGTCGCGGAACATGAGCGCGTCGAGCTCCTCGGTCCCGATGCCGAGCATGGTGCGCAGCCGGCCGAGGGTGTAGTTCTGGGCACCCGAACTGGACACATCGATACGGGCGTCGAAGTAGCGGGTGCGGAACCAGTCCTCCAGCAGGGCCGGCTCGATGTCACCGAGTGCGCGGGGGGAGACATCGCCCACGGGCGGGATCCGGTGGCCGGAGGCCTCGTCGAGAACCGTGCGCACGAGTAGCGGGTCGGTGGAAGGCATCTCGGGTCAGCCGATCACTCGTGTGGTCATGTCCGCGCGGCCCGGGCGGGTGCGCCTGAAGTCCTCGACGACGTTGATCCTCTTGAGCCATCGATCGGTGCCGTCGTACCGGGGGCGGAACGGGCGCCTGCCGTGGACCACGTTCCGGTTGTCGATGAAGCCCATGTCGCCGGGGCCGAGCGGGAAGTCGTAGAGACTGCCGTCGAGGTGGTCGATCAGCCACTTGAGCGCGTGCGCCGCCTCCTCGTCTCCTTCGGCGGGTGCCACGTAGTCGCTGTCGATGCGCAGCACCGGAGCGCCGGGGTGCCCGGTGACCAGCGGGATCAGCGGCGGTCGGCGGCGGACCTCGTCGAGTCGGCGGAATGCCTCGGCGCGCCGGTCGGCGGCCGGGCAGGAGTTGAGCGTGGCGTCGTGCGAGGCGTCCGGAACGATGTGGAAACGGGGCTGGGTGAGCACGTCCATCACCTCCGCGGGCATCGCCGCCGGGTCGAGGTGGCCCAGCGTGGTGGCGGTCAGCTCCGGGCTGCGCAGGCACAGCAGGCCCACGAAGTCCGCGCGGTAGGGCGAGAAGGCGTCCTCGGTGTGCCAGCCGAGCTCCTTGCGGCTGCTCGAGCTGACCAGGCTCTCCTCCATGCCGGGCGTGGGCACGACTTCGGTCACGATCCGCCCGTCCTGCTGGGTGGCCCAGGCGATGACGTCGCCGAGGAGCGAGCCGTAGAGCATGATCAGAAACCCGTGGGCCCTGCTCTCCGGGGTGTCCGCGAGCTGCCAGCGGGCCGGCGTCGGACCCAGCCCGGCCTGGTCCACCCGGTTGCCGCAGATCACCAGTCCGTGCTTGCGGTCGTCCAGGCGAGCGGTGTTGACGGCCAGTCTGACCCCTCGGGGCAGATCGTGGGCGATCACACTCACGTCGGCGAGGAAGCGCGGGTTGTCCACCCGCCGGTACTCGTTGGCCAGGCTGCTCGCGAGGGCGAAGGCCTCGCCCGACTCGCTCGGGCTCAACCGGTATCGGTGGACCCCGGTCGGCCGGGTGGATACGGGATCGGTGTCGGACGTCGGCGCTTTGCTCCCGGCATCGGGCGCGGTGGTGCGGCTCTCGCGGAACATGCGGTGGTGCCTCCGGTCGGTTGGTGACGTTCGGGGAGCGGGCGGGGCTCAGCGGCTCGTGGCGCCCGGCGCCCGGCCGGTCGGCGCCTGGCCGGTCGGCGCCTGGCCGGTCGGCGCCTGGCCGGTCGGCGCCTGGCCGGTCGGCGCCTGGCCGGTCGGCGCCTGGCGGGTCCGGGCGGGGGCGGAAGGCGCTTGGGCGGCGGGGGCGGAAGGCGCTTGGGCGGCCGGGGCGGCCCCGCCCGCCTGCGCGATGCGGCTCGCCAGGACCGGGCCGATCACGGCGAGCGCCTCGGGCCTGGTCATGTCGGCGTGCGTGGAGTCCACGATGTGGTGCTCCAGACCGCCGACATGGGGAGCCCAGAGGGCGGACGCGGTCGTGGCGTCCAGGTGCCTCTCCCGCCCGGCCTGGAAGAGCAGGACCTGCCCGTCGTACCGCTTCGGGGCGAACTCCCGCATGAGCTGGACGTTGTTGACGGTGACCTCCATCAACGCGGCGACGGCGCGCTCGTCGAGGCCGGACAGGATGCTGCCGCGCTCGCGCAGGAGCTCCAGGACCCGGGCCGCCGTCACGGTTCCGTCGGCGTCGGCGGTGCCCTCGAGCACGTCGACGCCGTCGAAGGCCAGGCGCAGGACGTCCCGGGCGTCCATCACCTCGTACTCGCCGTTGGCGCCGCCGGGATAGGCGTCGAGCAGAGCCAGCAGGGCGACCTCCTCCCCCGCTGCCCTCAGATCGGTGGCGACGGCGTGCGCGACCGCGCCGCCGAACGACCATCCGGCCAGCTGGTAGGGGCCCTCGGGCTGGATCTTCCGGATCTCCGCGAGGTAGTCGACCGCGATCTCCTCCACGCTGCGGGGCAGCCGCACGGGCCGCGCCAGGCCGCGGGACTGGAAGGCGTAGACCGGGGTGTCCTCGTCCACGTACCGGGTGAACCCGGCGTAGCACCAGCCCATGCCCCCGCCGGGGTGGATGCAGAACAGGGGTGTGCCGTGGCCGGACGGCCGCAGCGGGAGGACGGTCTCCAGCGCGCCGTCGGTCTCCTCCTCCGGCGCGGCCGCGGCCGCGCCGGTCCCCGCGCCCAGTGCCGCGCAGAGCGCCGCGACCGTGGGAGCGGCGAACAGGGTGCCGACCGCCATCTCGGCGTTGACGGCGCCGCGGACGCGGTTGACCAGCCGGGTGGCGAGCAGCGAATGGCCGCCGAGGTCGAAGAAGTTGTCGTCGATACCGACCCGCTCCAGGCCCAGCACGTCGGCGAACAGGCCGCACAGGACCCTTTCCGTGGGGTTGCGCGGGTCACGGCCCTGTGTGCTCGCCGCCGCCGGTGCCGGAAGGGCCTTGCGGTCGAGCTTGCCGTTGGGCGTCTGCGGCAGGGTGTCGAGGACGACGAACGACGAGGGGATCATGTACTCGGGCAGTCCTGCCGCGAGCCTTTCCCGGACAGCGGCGACATCCACGCTCGCCCCCTCGGCGGGGACGAGGTAGCCGGTCAGCCGCCGATCGCCCGGACGGTCCTCCCGGACCATCGCCGCCACCTGGACCAGTCCGGGGTCCTGGGCCAGCGCCGCCTCGACCTCACCGAGTTCGATGCGGAAGCCCCTGACCTTGACCTGGCCGTCGGCCCGGCCGACGAACTCCAGCACTCCGTCCCCGGCCCACCGCACGATGTCGCCGCTGCGGTACATACGGCAGCCGTGCTCCCGCGTGAACGGATCGGCGACGAACCGGCCCGCGGTCAGGTCGGGGCGGCCGATGTACCCGCGTGCCAGGTCCGGTCCGGCGATGTACAGCTCGCCGGGGACACCCACCGGCACCGGGGCGAGCCTTTCGTCGAGCACATAGAGGCGGGTGTTGTCCATGGCCCGCCCGATGGGCACCGAGCGGCCGACCCGGTGCGGGGCGCGCATGGGGTGCCAGGAACAGATGACCGAGGTCTCGGTGGGGCCGTAGGTGGCGACGATCTGCGTGTCGGGGCACAGGTCGATGGCCCGCTGCACGGCGCTGACCGGCACATTGTCGCCTCCGGTCCACACCTGCCGCATCCGTCCGAGGGCCCGTGGCTCCTCCTCGGCCATGAGATTGAAGAGCACGGGGGTGAACAGGGCCGAGGTCACGCCGTGTTCGGTGATGACCCGGGCGTACTCGCGTGTGTCCAGGGAGCCGACGGGCGCCACGACGACCCGGCCCCCGGTGAGCAGGGGCACCCACAGCTCGTACGTCGAGGCGTCGAAGGCGTGCGGGGCGTGCATCAGGACGGCCCGCTGCGCACCGCCGGACCAGCACTCGTCGGCGGCCAGGTCGGCGACGTTGCGATGGGTCACTCCCACTCCCTTGGGAGCCCCGGTCGAGCCGGAGGTGTAGATCACATAGGCCAGGTGGTCGGGGTGGACGGTCACGCCGAGGTTGTCCGACGGCTCGTCGTCCAGCGTGGGATCGTCCAGGCCGACGATCCGGGTGCCGCCCTGCCGTACCCGCTCGACCAGCTCGTGGCCGCGCGTCGAGGCGTCGACCACCAGAACGGACGCGCGGGTGCCCTCCATGACGTAGTGCATCCGCTCGAGCGGGTAGCCCGACGACAGGGGGACGTAGGTGCCGCCCGCCTTGACGACGGCCAGCGTGGTGGCGACCACGTCGGGCGAGCGCTCCAGAAGGGTGGCCACGGTCCGGTCCGGACCGATGCCCAGATCCGCCAGCCGGTGCGCGATGCGGTTGGCGCGGGTGTTCAGCTCGCCGTACGTCAGTACCGTACGGTCCGCGCACACGGCCGCGGCGTCGAGCCGCTGCGCGGCGCACGCTTCGAACAGCCGTGCAAGGTCCTGGTCGGGCACCTGCCGCCGGGGGCCGTTCCAGGTGTGGAGGACGAGTTCGCGCTCCTGCTCGGACAGCAGGTCCACGCCGGTGATGGGCAGTCCGGGGTCGGCGGTGACGATGTCCAGGAGCCGGACCAGCCGCTCGGCCAGGGCCTGCGCGGTCTCCCGGTCGAACAGGTCGGTGCTGAACATGATGCCGCCCCGCAACCCGGCCGCTGATCCATCGGCGTCGTACCGCTCGTCCAGGTGGAACTGGAGGTCGAACTGGGCCACGTACGCGCCGACGTTCTCATTGCGGACCTCGAGCCCCGCCATCGCGAACTCGGTGCTCTGGTTGTGCAGGATGAGTGTGGTCTGGAACAGGGGGTTGCGCGCCAGCGAGCGGGTGGGGTTGAGGGCCTCGACCAGGCGGTCGAAGGGGAGGTCCTGGTGCGCGTAGGCGGCCAGGTCGGTGTCCCGCACGCGCTCGAGGAGCCGGCGGAACGTCGGGGCTCCGGAGGTGTCGGTGCGCAGCACCACGGTGTTGACGAAGAAGCCGACCAGATCGTCCAGTGCCTCGTCGGTGCGGCCCGCGACCACGGAGCCGATGGGGATGTCGGTGCCCGCGCCGAGCCGGGTCAGCAGCGCCGAGAGCCCCGCCTGCACGGCCATGAACAAGGTGGCCTGGCTCTCCCTGGCCAGCGCGAGCAGTCGTTTGTGGGTGTCCGCGCAGACCTCCAGCGGCACCGAGTCGCCCTGGTGGCTGGGAACTGCCGGACGGGGGCGGTCCCGCGGCAGCTCCAGCTCCTCCGGCACACCCGCCAGGGCCTGCCGCCAGTAGTCGAGTTGGCGGCCGGCGACGCTTCCGGGGTCCTTCTCGTCCCCGAGCAGCTCCCGCTGCCACAGCGCGTAGTCGGCGTACTGGACCGGCAGCGCCGTCCAGTCCGGCTCATGGCCCTCCAGCCGGGCGGCGTACGCGGCCGACAGGTCCTGTCCGAGCGGTCCCATCGACCAGCCGTCGGCGGCGATGTGGTGCAGGACGAGCAAAAGGGCGTGTTCCTCGGGGCCCAGCTCGAACAGCCAGGCACGTACCGGCAGTTGCTCGGCCAGGTCGAAGGGCCGGCGGGATGCCGCCTCGGCCGCCGCGGTCAGCTCCTCCTCCGCGACGGTGTGTGCGGTCAGCTCGATACGGGCTTCGGCGAGGACGATCTGACGTGGCTCACCGTCGACCTCACGAAGGACGGTGCGCAGGACCTCGTGGCGGTGCGCCACATCGCTCAGCGCGGCATCCAGCGCGGACCGCTCCAGCCTGCCGGTCAGCCGCACCATCAGCGGCAGGTTGTAGACGGCGCTGGGGCCCTCGAGACGGTGCATGAACCACAGGCGCTGCTGGGCGTAGGACAGGGGCAGCGCTTCGGGGCGCTTCGCCCGCGAGCGGAGCGGCCGGACGGTGGGCCCGGTGGCCCCCGACTGCTCGATCCTGGCCGCGAGGGCGGCCACCGTGGGCGCCTCGAAGAGGTCGCGGATGCCGAGTTCGGCGCCGAGGACATTGCGGATCCGGCTGATCATGCGGGTGCCGAGCAGCGAGTGGCCGCCGAGGTCGAAGAACCTGTCGTCGATACCGACCCGGGCCCGTCCCAGCACCTCCGCGAAGATCTCGCAGAGGATCTCCTCCCGCGGCGTGCGCGGACCTCGGCCCTTGGTGTCGGCGGCCCGGGGGACCGGCAGGGCCCTGCGGTCGAGCTTGCCGTTCCGGGTGATCGGCAGGGTGTCGAGGACGACGAAGGCGGAGGGGACCATGTAGTCCGGCAGCACGGCGGCGGCACGCTCGCGCAGCGACTCGGGGCGAGGGGGCTCGGCGCCGGGAGCGGGCACCGCGTACGCCACGAGCCGTTTGTCACCGGGCTGGTCCTCGCGGACCACCACGGCGATCTGGGCCAGATCCTCCAGGCCGCCCAGGACCGACTCGATCTCTCCGGGCTCCACACGGAATCCGCGGATCTTCACCTGCTCGTCGACCCTGCCGACGAACTCCAGCATGCCCTCGCGGCTCCAGCGGACCAGGTCGCCGGTGCGGTACATACGCGACCCGGCCGCACCGTGGGGGTCGGCGACGAAGCGCCCGGCCGTCAGGCCCGGCAGTCCCGGGTAGCCGCGCGCCAGACCGGCACCGGCCACGTACAGCTCCCCCGTCACCCCGGTCGGGACCAGCTCCAGGGCGGCGTCCAGGACATAGGCCCGCATCTGGTCCATGGGCCGCCCCATCGGCACGGTACGGCCCACCCGGTGCGGTGCCCGCAGCACATGCTGGGTCGCGAACAGCGTGGTCTCCGTGGGGCCGTAGGTGGGCCTGACCGCCGTGTCCGGGCAGGTGTCGAGGACCCGCTGCACCGCCGTCACCGGGATCACATCGCCGCCGGTGAGCACTTCCCGAAGGCCCGCGAAGGTCTGCGGGACCTCCTCGGCGACGACGCGGAACAGGCCCGCGGTGAGCAGGACGCTGGTGAGTTCCTGCTCGCGGATGATGGCCGCCAGCGCGTGCGGGTCGAGGTCACCGGGCGGGGCCACGACGACGCGCCCGCCGGTGAGGAGCGGGACCCACAGTTCGTAGGTCGAGGCGTCGAAGGCGACCGGGGAGTGCAGGAGTATCCGGTGGTCGACGCCGCGCCAGCACTGGTCCAGCGCGAACGCGACCACGTCCTGGTGGGTGATGCCGATGCCCTTGGGCGTCCCGGTGGACCCGGAGGTGTACATCACATAGGCCAGTTGCTCGGGATGCGTGCGCACGAGCGGGCCCCCGGTGTCACCCCGTACGGCCGCGGCCCCGGGTGCGGCCGGGTCCGGCGCGACGGACCCGGGATCGTCCACGACCAGGATCCGCGCCGCATCGGCGGGAGTTGAGGCGAGGAACTCGTGGCCCAGCATCGCCCGGTCCGTCAGGAGCACGCGGGCGGCGGTGTCGGCAAGGACGGAGGCCATCCGGCTCGCGGGCGAGCGCACGTCCAGCGGCGCGTAGACGGCCCCCGCCTCGAGGACGGCCAGGATGGAGACGATCAGATCGGCGGAGCGCTCCTGGAGGATCACGACCCTGCTCTCGGGCGTCACCCCCGAGGAGATCAGGCGGTGGGCCAGGGCCCGGGACCGCTCGTCGAGCTCGCGGTAGGAGACCGGGGCACCGTCGAAGACCACGGCGACCGCGTCCGGTGTCCGCTCGGCCTGCGCCCGGAACAGCTCGGTGATGCTCGCCGAGGGGATCTCACCGGCCGGACCGTGCCCGTCCCCGAGGATCCGGGCACGCTCGGCCTCGGACAGGATCCGAGCGCGGCTGATCGCCTGATCCGGCTCGGCCGCCACCGCGGAGAACAGTGACGCCAAGTGGCCCGCCATCGACCGGGCGGAGTCCTCGGTCCACAGATCCGTGCTGTATTCGAGGGTGCCCGTCAGGCCGTCCGGGCAGCCGTCCGCGCCGTGGTTCTCTTGGAGGGTGATCGACAGGTCGAACTGCGCGATACCGGAGCGGATGTCCTCGACGCGGACCTCGAGTCCTCCGAATCCGAACGCGTCGACCTCGTTGGTCCGCAGGGCCACCATCGTCTGGAAGAGCGGGTGGCGCGAGAGCGACCGGGTCGGGTTCAGGGCCTCGACCAGGCGGTCGAAGGGAAGGTCCTGGTTGTCGTACGCGGCCAGGGCGATGTCCCGGACCCGTGCGAGGAGTTGGCGGAACGTGGGATCGCCGGAGGTGTCGGTCCTCAGCACCAGGGTGTTGGCGAAGAAACCGACCAGATCGTCCAGCGCCTCATCGGTGCGGCCGGCGGCGGCGGTACCGATGGGGATGTCCGTGCCCGCTCCGAGCCGGGACAGCAGGACCGACACCACGGCCTGGACCGACATGGCCACGGTGGCGCCGGTCGCCCGGCACAGATCGAGGAGTCCGGCATGGGTGGCCGCGTCGATCCCGAACCCGACGATCTCCCCGCGGTGGCCGAAGACGGGCGGTCGCGGATGGTCGGTGAACAGCGCCGGCTCTTCCGGCAGGTTCGCCAGCGCCGCGCGCCAATGGGCGAGTTGGGTACCCGCCACGCTGTCGGGGTCGTTCTCGTCGCCGAGCAGCTCGCGCTGCCACAGCGCGTAGTCGGCGTACTGCACCGGCAGTTCGGCCCACCCCGGCTGCCGGCCCTCCAGCCGCGCCGCGTACGCCAGTCCCAGATCCCGTCCCAAAGGCCCCATCGACCAGCCGTCCGCGGCGATGTGGTGCATCAGCAGGAGGAGCACATGCTCCTCGGGACCGAGCTCGAACAGCCAGGTCCGCAGCGGCACGTCGGCGGCCAGGTCGAAGCAGTGCCCCGCCTTCTCCTCCAGCGCGGACGCCAGGTGCTTCTCGGCGCTCACCTCGACGACGGTCAACTCGGGGCGGGCGTCCTCGGTGCCGAGGATCACCTGGACGGGTTCGGCGCCCACCTCGCGGTACACCGTCCGCAGGATCTCGTGCCGTTCGACCACATCGGCCAGCGCGCCGCTGAGGGCCTCCCGGTCGAGCTTGCCGGTCAGCCGCAGCGCGAGCGGCAGGTTGTACGTCGGGCTCGGGCCTTCGAGGCGGTGCAGGAACCACAGGCGCGCTTGCGCGAAAGAAAGCTGGACCGTCATCGGATCTGTCTCCTGGAGAAGGGGCCTCGGGCACGGTGGAGCGCCGCGGACGGGCGCGGTTCGGGGCGGGAGGAGGAGCACCGGACCGGTCAGGACACGGGGTCGGTCACTGCCCTTTCGCGGGTGAGGCGACCGGTCGCGGTGCTGTGGACGGGCTCAGCCCCGGTTCCTCGGCCGGAGGACCGGCCGCGAGGGCGGGGTGCGCTTGCGGCCCGGCGCACGTTCGTCCGGTTCCGAAGCGGCCAGCAGGGCCGCGACTGCGGCGACCGTGGGGGCCTGGAAGAAGCTGCCCACCGCCAGTTCCTTGGCCAGGGCGGTGCGGATGCGGTTGACGAGTCGGGTGGCCAGCAGGGAGTGCCCCCCGAGATGGAAGAAGTTGTCGTGGATCCCGACCGCCTCCAGGCCGAGGACATCGGCGAACAGGCCGCACAGGATCTCCTCGTGGGGTGTGCGCGGGCCCGCGCCGGAGGCCTCGGTGGCGACCTCGGGGGCCGGAAGGGCTCCGCGGTCCAGCTTGCCGTTCGGGGTCAGCGGCAGCGCCTGCAGCACCACCACCGCGGAGGGCACCATGTATTCGGGCAGGGTGCCGGACAGTTCCTGGCGCATCCGGTCCGGGTCCGGGACCGCACCGGGAGCGGGCACCACGTAGGCGACCAGGCGTTTGTCCCCCGGCCGGTCCTCGCGGGCGGCGACCGCGGCATGGGCGACGGCGGGATCGGCGGCGAGAGCCGCCTCGATCTCCCCGAGTTCGACGCGGAATCCGCGGATCTTCACCTGTCCGTCGACGCGGTTGACGAAGTCGAGTTCACCGTCCGGTCTCCAGCGGACCAGGTCGCCCGTGCGGTACATCCGGGTGCCCGGGGGGCCGAACGGGTCGGCCACGAACCGCTCCGCGGTCACGCGGGAGCGGTTGAGGTATCCGCGGGCCAGTCCGGTGCCGGAGATGTACAGCTCTCCGGTGACCCCGACGGGGACCGGAGACAGGCGCCGGTCCAGGACATGGACACGTGTGTTGTCCCTGGGCCTGCCGATGGGCACCGTGGCTCCCCCGCGGGTCGCGGAAGTGACCCGGGTCCATGTGGCGAGCACGGTGCATTCGGTGGGTCCGCAGACGTTCATGAGTTTGACGTCCGCGCCGTGCTCGAGCGCCCGGCGCATGGCGTGCGGTGAGGCGGCCTCGCCCCCGGTCACTATCTTGCCGAGCCTGCCGATCGCGTCCGGTATCTCCTCGGCGAGCAGGTTGAACAGGGAGGTGGTGATGACCGCGCCGGTCACCTCGTGTTCGGAGATGAGTCGCGCGTACGTCGTGGTGTCGAGGGCGCCGGGCGGGGCGACGACGATCTGGTTGCCGGTGAGCAGGGGAACCCAGATCTCGTAGGTGGACGCGTCGAAGGCATGGGCGGAGTGCAGCAGGACACGTTCTTGTGAACCGTCCCGCCAGCCGCGGTCGGCGGCGAAGGCGACCACGTTGTCGTGCGTCACGGCCACCCCCTTCGGGGTGCCGGTGGACCCGGAGGTGTGCAGCACACATGCCAGGTGGTCGGGCTCGATACGGATGGCCGGATCGCTGCCGGGCCGACCCTCCAGGCCGGCTTCGCCGTCCACCACCACCACGGCGGCGTCCAGTTGCCGGGCGGCCTCGGCCGCGGGATGGGTCGCGTTGGCGGGATCGACGACCAGCAGGCGGGCGCCGGTGTCCCGCATGACCGCCTGGACCCGGTCGGCCGGGTAGCCGGTGGGCAGCGGCAGATAGGCGCCGCCGGCCTTGACGACGGCGAGACTCGCCACCACGACGTCGACGGACCGCTCGAGCCTGACCGCCACCGCCGACTCCCGGCCGAGGCCCGCGTCGATGAGCCGGTGGGCGAGACGGTTGGCGCGCTCGTTCAGCTCCCGATAGGTCAGCCGCTCGACGTCGCTCGCCACCGCGACCGCGTCCGGGGCCTGCGCCACTCGCGCCCCGAACACCCCGGTCAGCGAACCGCGGGAGACCGGGACCGCGGTGTCGTTCCACTCCCCGAGGATCAACTCGCGTTCGGCCGGGGTGAGGATCTCGGCGCTGCCGATGGGCAGATCAGGACGCCGGGAGAGCTCATCGAGCAACTGCGTGAAACGTGCCGCCAGCGCCTCCACGGTGTCACGGTCGAACAGGTCGACCGCGTAGTCGACGGCCAGATCGATTCCCCTCGCGCTGCCGTCCTCCCCCTTGTGCTCGAGGACGTCGAAGGTCAGGTCGAACTTGGCCACCGGGAACTCTGCGGGGAGCACCTCGGACTTGAGCCCGTCGACGCAGAGACGGACTTCGGGTGTGTCCTGGTAGGCCAGCGCTATCTGGAAGAGGGGGTGGCGGGAGCGGGAGCGGGCGGGGTTGAGGGCTTCGACCAGGCGGTCGAACGGCAGGTCCTGGTGGGCGTACGCGGCCAGATCCGTGGAGCGGACCCGCCGCAGAAGCTCACCGAAGGACGGGTTTCCCGAGGTGTCGGTGCGCAGCACCAGGGTGTTGACGAAGAAGCCGACCAGATCGTCCAGTGCCTCGTCGGTGCGGCCCGCGACCACGGAGCCGATGGGGATGTCGGTGCCCGCGCCGAGCCGGGACAGCAGCACCGACAGCCCCGCCTGCACGGCCATGAACAGCGTGGCCCCGCTCTGCCCGGCCACCGCGAGCAACCGCCGGTGGGTGTCCGCGGATATCTCCACTGCCACCGAGTCGCCCGCGTAGGTGGGTACCGCCGGACGGGGACGGTCCCTCGGCAGGTCCAGTTCCTCCGGCAGGTCGGCCAATGCCTGCCGCCAGTAGGCGAGTTGGCGGCCCCCGATGCTGCCCGGTTCGTTCTCGCCACCCAGCAGTGCGCGCTGCCACAGGGTGTAGTCGGCGTACTGCACCGGCAACGGCGGCCACTGCGGCTCCCGGCCCTTCAGCCGGGCCTCGTACGCGGTGGCGAGGTCCTGACCGAGCGGCGCCATCGACCAGCCGTCACCGACGATGTGATGCAGGACCAGCAGGAGCACATGCTCCTCGGCACCGGCCCGGAACAGCCACGCGCGCAGCGGCAGATCGCCGCTGAGGTCGAAGGTGCGGTGGGAGGCGGCGGTCACCGCTTCCTGGAGCTCCTCGGGTGCGAGCTCCACCCGCGTCAGCTCGACGAGCGCCTCGGCGGAGGGAAGGATCACCTGGACGGGCTCCCCGTCCACCTCCCGGAAGATCGTCCGCAGGCTCTCATGCCGTGCGGCCACATCACCCAGCGCGGACTCCAGGGCGCGGGCGTCGACATCACCGGTCAGGCGCAGGGACAGCGGGATGTTGTAGGTGGCGCTGGGGCCTTCCACCTGGGCCAGGAACCACAGCCGGCGCTGGGCGAAGGACAGGGGGACATGCCTCCCGCGATCGGCCGACGCCCGGAGCACCGGACGGTCCATCCCGCCGCCGTGCGCCGCCAGCACGGACGCGATCCCGGCCACGGTCGGCGCCTCGAAGAGCCCGCCCACCCCCAACTCCGCGCCCAGGACCGTGCGGACGCGGTTGACCAGCCGAGTGGCCAGCAGCGAGTGGCCGCCGAGGTCGAAGAAGTTGTCATGGATGCCGACCGAATCCAGGCCCAGGAGCCCGGCGAACAGACCGCACAGGATCTCCTCCTGCGGGGTGCGCGGGCCCGCACCGGAAACCTCACCCGAGAAGTCCGGTACCGGAAGCGCCCTGCGGTCCAGCTTCCCGTTCGGGGTCAGCGGCAGCGCCTCCAGTACCACCACGGCGGAGGGCACCATGTACTCCGGCAGCGCCCCGGCGAGCGAACGGCGCAGCCCCTCCGGATCGGGGACGGCACCGGCGACGGGGACGACATAGGCGACCAGGCGCTGGTCACCGGGCCGGTCCTCGCGCACCACCGCCTTCACCTGGGCCAGCGCCGGATCCGCCGCGAGCACCGCCTCGATCTCACCGAGCTCCACCCGGAACCCGCGGATCTTCACCTGCTCGTCGACCCGGCCGACGAAGTCCAGCTCACCGTCCGACGTCCACCGGACCAGATCTCCCGTGCGATACATCCGGGCACCCGCCGCACCGAAGGGATCGGCCACAAAGCGTCCCGCGGTCGGACCCGGACGGTTCACATAGCCTCGGGCCAGGCCGGTGCCGCCGATGTAGAGCTCACCGGTGACCCCGACGGGGACCGGCTGGAGATGCTGGTCGAGGACGTACACCCGGGTGTTCCACAGGGGCTTGCCGATGGGAGCGGCGAAGGTCTCCGCCCTCCCGGCGGCGGAGCCGAGCCGGCAGACGGTGGAGGTGCAGGAGACCTCGGTGAGCCCGTAGACGTGGATCAGCTCGGTCGGCTGTTCCTCCCACATCAGGAGGCGATCGGGGAGAATCCGCTCGCCGCCGGTGGCCACGAAGCGGAAGCTGCTGGGCAGTCGGCGGCCGGTGGTGTGCAGCTCATGGGCCCATTCGAGCCAGTATGCGGTGGTGAGCTCCAGCCCGGTGATGCCGTGTTCCTCGACGTAGCCCGCGAGGTCGGCTCCGGCGGCGAGTACGGGCGTCTCGGGGATCACGACGGCCGCTCCCGCGGCGAGTATCGGCAGCAGTTCCTCGAGAAGGACGTCGAAGCCGGGGGACGCCACCTGGAGCATGCGGTCCGCCGAGGTGAGCGCGAACGCGTCGACCATGGTCAGTGTGTAGTTGAGCAGCGCGCCATGGGTGAACATCACTCCCTTGGGGCGTCCGGTCGATCCGGAGGTGTAGAAGACGCAGGCCACATCCTCGGGGCCCGGCTCGGTGGGCGGCGGCACCGGGCTCTGCCGCGAAGCCGTGGTTGAAGCCGCCCCGTCGGGCCCGTCGGGCCCTTCGGCTCCCTGGGCTGCTTGGGCTCCTTGGGCTCCTTGGGCTCCTTCGGCATCCGCGAGATCGTCGAGGCTGATCACTTCCAGGCCCGAGACGGCGTCACGCAGGGCGTCGAGCACTCGCGACTGGCTCAGGACCGCGGCGGGCGAGACGTCGTCCAGGATCGTCCGGAGTCTCGCCGGTGGGATCTTCGGGTCGACGGGCAGGAAGGCGGCACCCGCCTTGAGCGCACCGACGACGGCGGCCACCAGGTCGGTCGAGGGCTCCACTGCCAGGGCCACCACGTCACCCACGCCGATCCCCCGTGCCCGCAGGAGCGCGGCCACGCGCCCGGCGGAGCGGTCCAGCGCGGTGTAGCTCAGGCGGACGGCGCCGTGCTCGACGGCCGTGGCGCCGGGGGTGCGGGCGACGTGCTCCGCGAAGAGTCCGAGGACGGTTGTCCCGGGCAGGGGCCGGGCGGTGTCGTTCCACTCCCCGAGGACAAGGCCGCGCTCGGCCGGGGTGAGGATCTCGGCATGGCCGATGGGCAGATCGGGGCGGACCGAGACCTGTTCCAGCAACTGCGTGAAGCGAGCCGCCAGTACCTCGACCGTGCTCCGGTCGAACAGGTCGACGGTGTACTCGAACTCGATGAGAAGGCCGTCGGGCCGGCCCTCCTCGTCGTACCTCTCCCGCAGGTTGAGGCAGAGGTCGAACTGTGCCCCGGGCAGCAGGCTCTCCGCCTCGCCCACGGTGACACCGCCGCCGAGCGAGAAGTCCCCGGCGGCGTTGTTCTGCAGGACGAGCGCGACCTGGAAGAGGGGGTGGCGGGCCCGGGAGCGGACCGGGTTGAGGGCCTCGACGAGCAGGTCGAAGGGCAGATCCTGATGGGCGTAGGCGGCGAGGTCGGTGGCGCGGACCCGCTCCAGGAGCTCACCGAAGGACGGGTTCCCGGAGGTGTCGGTCCTGAGCACCAAGGTGTTGACGAAGAAGCCGACCAGATCGTCCAGGGCGTCATCGCCGCGTCCGGCGACCACGGAACCCATCGGGACATCGGTGCCGGCCCCCAGCCGGGTCAGCAGCGCCGAAAGCCCCGCCTGCGCGGCCATGAACAGGGTGGCGTGGTTGTCCCTGGCCACGGCGAGCAACCGACGGTGGGTGTCCGCGGGCACCTCCAGCGCCACCACGTCACCCTCGTGGCCGCGCACCGCCGGGCGGGGACGGTCCCACGGCAGTTCGAGCTCCTCGGGCAGATCGGCGAGCGCTTCGCGCCAGTGGGCGAGCTGGCGGCCGCAGACGCTGTCCGGGTCGTTCTCGTCGCCGAGAAGTTCGCGCTGCCACAGCGCGTAGTCGGCGTACTGCACCGGCAGGGCTGGCCACCGCGGCTCCCGGTCCTCCAACCGGGCCGCGTAGGCGATCCCGAGGTCACGCCCCAGTGGTCTCATCGACCAGCCGTCGCCCGCGATGTGATGCAGGACCAGCAAAAGGGTGCTTTCGCTCTCACCCGTGCGGAACAGCCAGGCACGCACCGGAAGGTCGGCGCCGAGATCGAACGGCCGACGGGAGGCAGCCGCCATCGCCTCCTGGAGCTCCTCCGGTGCCAGATCCACCGGCATCAGCTGCACCGAAGTGCCATCCGCGGACAGGATCACCTGGACGGGCTCCCCGTCCACCTCCCGGAAGACCGTGCGCAGACTCTCGTGGCGGCCCGCCACATCACTCAGCGCGGATTGCAGCGCGCGGGCATCGACATCACCGGTCAGGCGCAGGGCCAACGGGCAGTTGTAGGTGGCGCTCGGTCCCTCCATCTGCGCCAGGAACCACAGTCGCCGCTGGGCGAAGGACAGCGGCACCTGCTGCCCGCGCTCACCCGACGCCCGCAGCACCGGACGCTCCGGGCCGCCGCCGTCCCCGGCCAGCAGTGCCGCGATCCCGGCCACCGTGGGCGCCTGGAAGATGCTGCCCACGGCCAGTTCCTCGGCCAGGGCCGCTCGGATGCGGTTGGCCAGCCGGGTGGCGAGCAGGGAGTGGCCGCCGAGGTGGAAGAAGTTGTCGTGGATCCCGACCGTCTCCAGGCCGAGGAGTGCGGCGAACAGGCCGCAAAGGATCTCCTCCTGCGGGGTGCGCGGGCCCGCACCGGAAACCTCGGCCGAGTAGTCCGGCGCCGGAAGCGCCTGGCGGTCCAGCTTGCCGTTCGGGGTCAGCGGCAACGCCTCCAGGACCAGCACCGCGGAGGGCACCATGTACTCGGGCAGGGTCGCCGCCAGGGAGCGGCGCAGCTCCTCCGGATCGGGGGCGGCACCGGCGGCGGGGACGGCATAGGCGACCAGGCGCTTGTCGCCCGGCCGGTCCTCGCGCACCACCACCTTGGCCTGGGCCAGCGCCGGATCGGCGGCGAGCACCGCGTCGATCTCCCCGAGTTCGACGCGGAACCCGCGGATCTTCACCTGCCCGTCGGCCCGTTCGACGAAGTCGAGTTCTCCGTCCGGTGTCCAGCGGACGAGGTCGCCCGTGCGGTACATCCGGGTGCCCGCGGGGCCGAAGGGATCGGCCACGAAGCGCTCACCCGTCACCCCGGGGCGGTTCAGATAGCCACGGGCGAGACCGGTGCCGGCGATGTACAGCTCACCGGTGACACCGACGGGCACCGGCCGCAGATACCGGTCCAGGACAAGGAGCCGGGTGTTGTCCATCGGTCCGCCGATGGGGACCGCGGTGCCGGTGGTGGCCGTGGCGGCCACCACCGCCCTGGTGGCGAGCACCGTGCACTCGGTGGGCCCGTACACATGCATGAGCTTGAGGTCGGGGCCGTGCTCGAGCACGCGGCGCATCGCACGGGGTGAGGCGGCCTCGCCACCCGTCACTATCCTGCCGAGCCCGCCGAGCACCTCGGGGATCTCCTCGGCCAGCAGGTTGAACAAGGTGGTGATGACGAGCAGGCCGGTGACCCTGTGCTCGGTGATGACGCGTGCGTACGTCTCGGTGTCGAGGACGCCGGGCGGGGCGACGACGATCTGGTTGCCGGTGAGCAGGGGCACCCAGATCTCGTACGTCGAGGCGTCGAAGGCGTGCGCGGAGTGCAGCAGCACGCGCTCCTGCGAGGCGTCCTTCCAGTCCGGCGCGGCGGCGAAGGTCGCCACATTGCGGTGGGTGATCGCCACGCCCTTGGGTGTGCCGGTGGAGCCGGAGGTGTGCAGCAGGCAGACCAGATCGTCGGGGTGGGCCGGTAGGTCCGGGTCGCTGGTGGGCCGGTCCTTCAGTCCCTCCTCGCCGTCCACGACGAGCACGGCGGCGCCCAGCTCCTCGGCGGCACCGGCTGCCGCGTGGGTGCGGTTGGCGGGGTCGACGATCAGGATGCGGGCGCCCGTGTCGCTCATGACCAGGCGTATCCGCTCGGCCGGGTACCCGGCGGGCAGCGGCAGATAGGCGCCACCGGCCTTGACGACGGCCAGGCTCGTGACGACGACGTCGACCGAGCGCTCCAGGCGTACCGCCACCGCCGACTCCCGGCCGACGCCCGCGGCGATGAGCCGGTGCGCGAGACGGTTGGCGCGCGCGTTCAGCTCCCGGTAGGTCAGCCGCTCGACGTCGCTCGCCACCGCGAGCGCGTCCGGGGCCTCGGCCACCCGTGCCAGGAACACCTCGTTCAGCCCGCCGCCGGACACGGCGACCGCGGTGTCGTTCCACTCCCCCAGGATCAGCTCGCGTTCGGCCGGGGTGAGGATCTCGGCACTGCCGATGGGCAGATCCGGATGGGCCGACAGCTCATCGAGCAGTTGCACGAAGCGAGCGGCGAGGGCTTCCACCGTGCCGCGGTCGAAGAGGTCTGCGGCGTACTCGAAGTGAATCCGGACACCGCCGGGACCGCCGTCGTCGTCACGCTGCTCGCGCAGATTGAGGCACAGGTCGAAGTGCGGGCCGGGCAGCGGCACTTCTCCCTCGCCGACGGTGACACCGTCGCCCAGGGAGAACTCGGCGGCGGCGTTGTTCTGGAGGACTAGCGCGACCTGGAAGAGCGGGTGGCGGGAGCGGGAGCGGGCGGGGTTGAGGGCTTCGACCAGGCGGTCGAACGGTAGGTCCTGGTGGGCGTAGGCAGCCAGATCGGTGGTCCGGACCCGTGCCAGGAGCTCACCGAAGGAGGGGTTCCCGGAGGTGTCGGTGCGCAGCACGAGGGTGTTGACGAAGAAGCCGACCAGATCATCGAGCGCGTCGTCGGTGCGACCCGCGATCACGGAGCCGATGGGTATGTCGGTGCCGGCGCCGAGGCGCGTCAGCAACGCGGACAGCCCTGCCTGGAGCGCCATGAACAGCGTGGACTTGGACTCTCGTGACACCGCGGTCAGCCTGCGGTGGAGCGGGGCGCTGATGTGCGTGGTCACCCTGGCGCCGCGGTTGGTCGGCACCGCCGGGCGAGGACGGTCCCTCGGGAGCTCGAGCTCCTCCGGAGCTCCCGCCAACGTCGCACGCCAGTAGTCGATCTGGCGGGCCGCGACACTGTCGGGGGCGCTCTCGTCGCCGAGCAGTCCACGCTGCCACAGGCCGTAGTCGGCGTACTGGACCGGCAGCGAGGGCCATTGCGGCTCACGGCCGTCGAGACGGGCCTCGTACGCGGTGCCGACATCGCGGGCCAGGGGGCCCAAGGACCAGCCGTCACCGGCGATGTGGTGCAGCACCAGGAGAAGAGTGCTCTCATGTTCGCCGGTCCGCATCAGCCACGCGCGCAGCGGCAGGTCGGCGCCGAGGTCGAACGTCCGGTGGGAGGCCTCGGTCACGGCCTGCTGGAGCCCCTCGGGTGCGACATCGAGCCGCCTGAGCTCGACGGGGATCTCACCGGCGGGCAGGATGACCTGGACCGGCTCTCCGTCCACCTCCTCGAAGACCGTCCGCAGACTCTCGTGCCGGTCCACCACATCGCCCAGCGCGGCTTCCAGCGCGCGGGCGTCGACATCACCGGTGAGGCCAAGGGCGAGCGGGATGTTGTAGGTGGCGCTGAGCCCTTCCACCTGGGACAGGAACCACAGTCGCCGCTGGGCGAACGACACCGGGACCCGCTGCCCGCGGTCGGCGGATGCCCGGAGCACCGGACGTTCCACCCCGCCGCCGTGCTCGGCCAGTACCGCTGCGATCCCGGCCACGGTGGGTGCCTCGAAGAGCCCGCCGACCCCCAATTCCACACCCAGGACCGTGCGGACGCGGTTGACCAGCCGAGTGGCCAGCAGCGAGTGGCCGCCGAGGTCGAAGAAGTTGTCATGGATCCCGACCGAATCCAGGCCCAGGACGTCCGCGAACAGGCCGCACAGGATCTCCTCCTGCGGGGTGCGCGGGCCCGCGCCGTCGACCTCGGCCGAGTAGTCCGGCGCCGGAAGCGCCCTGCGGTCCAGCTTGCCGTTCGGGGTCAGCGGCAGCGCCTCCAGCACCAGCACCGCGGAGGGCACCATGTACTCCGGGAGTGTGCGGGCCAGGCAGTGGCGCAGCCCCTCCGGATCGGGGACGGCACCGGCGACGGGGACGGCATAGGCGACCAGGCGCTGGTCACCGGGCCGGTCCTCGCGCACCACCGCCTTCACCTGGGCCAGCGCCGGATCCGCCGCGAGCACCGCCTCGACCTCACCGAGCTCCACCCGGAACCCGCGGATCTTCACCTGCTCGTCGACCCGGCCGATGAAGTCCAGCTCACCGTCCGACGTCCACCGGACCAGATCTCCCGTGCGATACATCCGGGCACCCGCCGCACCGAAGGGATCGGCCACAAAGCGCTCCGCGGTCGGACCCGGACGGTTCAGATATCCACGGGCCAGCTGCACACCCGCGAGGTAGAGCTCCCCCGGCATCTGCGGCGCCACCGGCTCCAGAGCGGCATCCAGGACATGGAGCCGGGTGTTCCACACCGGCCGGCCGATCGGAACCAGACCCGATCCGGAGGAACGGCCGGGAACGGACTGCGCCGAGCTCACGTCGATGGAGGCTTCCGTGGGGCCGTACAGATTGTGCAGGCTGGCACCGAGCACCTGGTGAAAGCGCTGCGCCAACCGCTGCGGCAGGGCCTCCCCACTGCACAGCACCAGCCGCAGACTCGCGCACCCGGCGGCGGCAGGCTCGTCCAGGAAGACCTGGAGCATCGAGGGAACGAAGTGCAGCGCGGTGATCCGCCGCGACTGGATCAGCCGGGCCAGGTAGGCGGGGTCGCGGTGCCCGCCGGGCTTGGCCACCACCAAAGTGGCCCCGGTGATCAGGGGCCAGAAGAACTCCTGGACCGAGACGTCGAAGCTCGACGGAGTCTTCTGCAGGACCCGGTCCGCGGCGGTCAGTCCGTACTCGTTCTGCATCCACAGCAGTCGGTTGACTATGCCGGAGTGGGCGATCACCACTGCCTTGGGCCGCCCGGTGGAGCCGGAGGTGTAGATGACATACGCCGGATTCCCCGGAGCAGGCGTGGACGAGAGGCGGTGATCGGCGTAGGGCGCCAGGACATCCGGCGTGTCCAGCAGCACCCGCGGTACGGCCGACTGCGGCAGTTCCACCGCGCTCGTGGTCAGTACGCATGTCGGCCGCGCGTCACCGAGCATGAACGCGAGGCGCTCGGCGGGGTAGTCGGTGTCCAGCGGCAGATAGGCGGCACCTGCCTTGTGCACCGCCAGGAGCGCGACGACCAACTCCACCGAGCGCGGCACCGCGACCGCCACGACCGACTCCGGGCCCACGCCCCGGTCGAGCAGGAGCCGGGCCAGCCGATTGGCCTCGGCATTGAGCCGCGCGTAGGACAACTCGTCGTCCTCGAAGGCCAACGCCGGAGCGTCGGGGGTGCGCTCCACCTGCGCCTGGAACAGCTCCGGCAACGTCACGGGTTCGACCGGCCGTTGGGTGTCGTTCCACTCCCCCAGGATCCGGACGCGCTCGGCCGCAGTGTCCTGGGTCAGCTTCTGGTCCCGAGAGTCAGGCATTCTCTTTACTCCATCGTGGGGTCGGCCGCATCCCGAAGACGCCGTCCAAGATCTCTCTGCTTGCATCCTGGTCCTGCATCCTGATCCGGCATCACCATAGTCAGGTTGGCATCACGCGTCCAGAAATTATGACAGCAAGCGGCATGCGCAATGACATTCCCGTCAAGACCGCATCACCGAAGGGGCGCAGAGGACAGCGCCGGAGCGGCCGCGGACGCGCCGGTACCAGGAGTTACCCACGGAGAGGGTGCTGTCATTCCCTTGACACCCAATTGTCACGACGCTGGACATGTCCTGTCACGGATGGCTAGCGTGTCCCCCGACGCCAGTGCGACCAGGCCTCAGGGCCCGCACGGAGCGGGGTCGACGGGACCGGGCGGGCAGGCCAGTCCTGGCCCACTCCTCAGCAGTTCCGACCGACCGTGCCCACCCTTGCCGGAAGGGAGCAGTCCGCAGCCGTGAGTACCGCCCATGTCAGCTCTCCAGCCATACCCACTCTGTTTTCCACCGAGGTAGCCGACCGGCTGACCGCGGATCACATCACGTCCCTCGCCGCGGGATCCGTCGGCTCCGTGCGGATCAGGAACTTCTTCGACTCCGATCAGTGTGTTGAGGTCATGCGCGCGCTGGAGACCTGCGAGATGGGCACGTACGACGAGCAGCTCGTCCAGCCCAGGATCGCCAAACTCGGGCCGGCCGCCTACGACTTCTACGGGGACGGCAAGCTGCACGACGCGTACTGGGAGCACGCGGAACAGTCCACGCGCGTGCGGTCCCGGCTGCTGAACGGCAGCGACCCGCTGGACATCGCGGCGAAGACGCTCGCGGAGGTCTGGGGCGACGAAGTCCGGCCCGCCACGTCGGGTGGCCGGGACATGTTCGCCGGCATGATCCGGGAGATCAACAACGGCGCCCGTATGCACTTCGACGAGGTCATCCGTGAGTTCGGCGGTGTCATGGACCAGTCGCCCATCGCGCAGATCGCCTTCAACTGCCACCTCTCGACCCCGTTCAAGGGCGGTGAGGCCGTGGCGTACCGGCGGCGCTGGCGCCCGCGCGACGAGGACCAGCGGGACGGATACGGGTACGACCGGGCGCTGGTGGAGGGCGAGCCCGCCGCGATCATCCGCGCCGACCTGGGGGACGCGGTCCTGTTCGACCCGCGCAACTACCACCTGGTGGAGCCCGTGGAGGGCGGTGGACGCCGGGTCACACTCTCCTTCTTCATCGGGATCACGGGCCGCGGCCCCCTGTGCCTGTGGTCGTGAGCGCACGGCCCCGCGCCCGAGGCTCGTCCCCGCCGTTGTCACCCGCTCCCTGTCCCCGGGCGCGGCCCGTATCAGCAGAAGTAGGTAATGGTCTTGCAGCACCACCTGTACCTCACCGACACCTATGCGACCGAGGTCGCCACCACGGTGGCGAGGTCCGGTCGGGATGACTCCGGTGTCGTCTGGGTCGCTCTCGCCGAGAACATCTTCCACCCCCAGGGCGGCGGGCAGCCCGCGGACCGGGGGACGGTGGGCGGCCTGACCGCCCGGCCGCGCCGGGACGACGCCGGGTGGGTCGTCCTCGACCTGCCCGAAGCCGCTGAGGACTCCGGCGCGGTCCCCGCGCCGGGAACGGACGCCGTCGCCCGTGTCGACGCCGACGTACGCCGCCTGCACGCCGCCCTGCACACGGCCGGCCATCTGGTGCACGCGTTCGTCAGCCGACTCGGCTTCGCCCACGTCGGAAACAGCCACTTCCCCGGACAGGCCCGCGTCGACTACGCCCTGGACGACCGGGAGGTCGACCGCGACGCGCTCACCGAGCAGTTGAACAAGCAGTTCGACGAGGCAGTGCGCGCGGCGACCGCCGTGACCGCCGACCACCGGGACGGGGTGCGCAACGTCACCATCGAGGGCCTGCACACCGAGCCCTGCGCAGGCACCCACGTCCCCGATCTGTCCTTTCTGCGCGAGGTGCGCATCCGGTCCATCAAGGTGAAGGGCGGACGCATGCGCGTCGGCTACGAGGCCGAGCACGCCCCGACCACCTAGCACGCCGGCACCGAGACACATCCGTCCCCATCGGCGAACAGGAAGACCAGCGGCCATGAGCCAGTCCGAGACCGAGCCACTCGAGGTGTCCCCCGCACCGGCGGCAGAGGAGGACCCGGTCGCGAACCGGCCCCCGCTCGTTCCGCTGCGCCGCAACTGGCGGTTCCAGCTCCTTTGGATCGGCGCCTCCAGCACCACGCTCGGCGTCGAGGCGGCGGACATCGCCTACCCCCTGCTGGTGCTCGCCATGACCGGATCGCCCGCCCTGGCCGGTCTCTTCGGCTTCACCCAGCTCATCGTCATCCTGGTCCTCGGACTGCCGATCGGCGCGCTCGCCGACCGCTGGGACCACCGGTACGTGCTCATCGGCGCCGAGGGAGCCCGCGCCGGCGCCACCGCCTCGGTCGCCGTGGCCCTGGCCATGGACGCGCTCACCGTCGCGCATCTCCTGCTGGTGGCCCTGGTCCTGGGCCTGGGAACGGCCTTCGGCGGTCCGGTCCGCATGCTGCTGGTCCGTGCCGTGGTTCCCGACGAACAACTCACTCAGGCGCTCACTCAGGACGAGGTGCGCGAAGGCGCGGCGGGCCTGGTCGGGCCGGCGTTCGGTGGCGCGCTGTACGGCGTCTCCCGTGTGCTGCCGTTCATCGCGTGCGCGGGCACGTTCAGCCTTTCCCTGCTGTGCGCCCTCATCGTCCGTGTCCCGCCCCGCGGCGGGAAGCCCGTCGACGCGGACGAGCCCGAGGACGGCGGGGAGCCGTCCCCCGCCGAGGATTCCGGGGGCGTCCTCGCGGGCGTGCGCGAACTCGTGCGGCAGCCCGCGCTGCGCGGCGCCCTGCTGCTGATCGGGACGTTCTATCTCGTCATCACCGCGGTCACGCTGGTGGTCGTCGTGAAACTGCAGTCCCAGGGCACCGCGCCGGGAGCCGTGGGCCTCGCCCTCACCGGCACCGCGGTGGGCATGCTACTGGGCTCCCCGCTGGTCAAGCCGTTGCACGACTGGATGGCGCCGGGGCGGCTGCTGTTGCTGGTCTCGGTGACCGTGGCCGTCGCGATGGCGCTGCTGGCGGTGCCGTTCGGCTCGTGGTGGGTCTTCGGCGTGCTGGTGTTCTCGACCCTGACGACACCCGCCCTGCGGGTGCTTATCGACATCATGATCCTGCGCCAGGTGCCGGAGGACCGGCGAGGCAGGACGATCGTCGCCACGATGACCGTGCTCCAGTCCGGTCCCGCCCTGGGAACGATGGGCGCCGGCCTACTTCTGCAGTTCACCGGCACCACCACCGCGATCCTCGCCCTGGCGGCCCTCCAGGGGGCGGTCACCCTCTACGGGCTGACGGATCGCGCGGTGGCGCAGGCCCGCTGGCCTCAGTAGCGCCTGATCCGATCGCCCGAACACCGCGGCCCCGGAAATCCACCGGGGCCGCGGTGTTGTGCGGGGGCACGCGCCCCGCATCCCGCGGGTGCCCAGCGATCACGGTGTACGAAGGCGGTGCGCTCCCCTCTTCGCCGTGCGCGTGCGATGTGACCGTCCCGCGGCGCCGTACGAAGTCGGGGCCCGGGGGCCTGCGTCCGGGGCACTGTGTCGGGGCCTGTGTCCGGGGCACTGTTGTGTCCGATGTCAGACGTCCGATGTCAGACGTCCGGCGTCCGGAGTTCTGGGGTCCGGCGTCCGGCGTTCCGGGGTCTCGGGGGTTCGGGGGTTCGGGGGTTCGGGGGTTCGGGGGTTCGGGGGTTTGGCGTGTGGCGCCGGCCGCGGCTTCCCTCGGGAACGACGACGGGCGTGGGGTCCGTGCCGAACCATTCGGTTCGTGCCCGGAACCCACGCCCGTGTCGCGCGTCGGGTGCGGCTACCGCGTCGCCACGAAGAGGCGACCGGTCGGGAAGCCCAGCTCCACGGTCCTGACGTCGTTGAAGCCGGCGTCCCGCAGCTTGGCCTCCCACTCCGCCTCGGTGAGAAGCTTCCGCTTCATGAACTCACGGTGGTAGTAGGTCACGATGGAGCTGAACCGGCGCTCCCGCTCGTTGCGCAGGTAGGGAACCGCTTCGGTGATGGCCATGATGCCGCCCGGCCTCAGCGCCTCACGGCAGTTCGCGAAGACAGCGTCGGCGACATCCTCCTCCTCCGGCATCATGTCGTGGAAGACGAAACCGGCGTGGATGACATCGCTGCCCTCGACCGGCGAGGGGTCGGTGGCGATCGACTGGATCGACCGCTCGACGACCGTCAGACGGTCGCTGACTCCGGCCTGCTCGCCCGCCAATTTCGCGGCGTTGCAGGAGGGAGCGTCCAGGTCGAGTCCGACGCCGCAGCAGCCGGGGAGTTGCTGAAGGACCTCGATGAGCAGACGGCAGGTACCGGCTCCCAGGTCGGCGATCCGCTCCGGCTTGGCCTCGAATATCGTCCCGAGAGCGGCGGGGTAGAACGCCTTCGACCCCATCCACTGGGAGCTGACCGCGACCTGACGGCCGTCGCGGATGTAGGCGCCGCTGGCCTTTCCGGGGTCGGAGAGGTACTCACGGGCGTTCTCGATGAACGGCCGGTTCGCGTTCATCACCCATGACACGTAGCCGGCCTGGTGCTGAATGCGGTCGTAGTCCGGGGCAGTCACGAAGCTTCCGGCGGTGGACGGCGAGTGGATGATGACTCCCGCGGATTCCATCGCCTCGAGGTAGTGGGCGACACCCGTCTCGGGAAGGTCGGCGTACTCCGCCAACTCCCGGACGGTGAACTCCTTGCCGGGAATGATGACGTCCAGGACGCCGAGGCGGTCTCCCATTTCGAGCAGGGCCGCTGCCGCCGCGATCGCCGGAGCCTCACCGCTCGCCGCGATCTCGTCCGTCAGCTGACGCTGCCTCGCGCTTTCAGATGTCACGATTTTTCCACCCTCGTTCCACGATCACTGACTGCTGACACGGGATCCACCCAGCCGGTCACGGGTGGTAGAGCGTTTCGCCGCACGTCGCCCGGCGGCACGCCGGGCGGTGTACCGGTGGCCCGGCCGAACCTTGACGTCGGGTCACACGGTAGCCATCCATGACACATGGTGTCCAGAGCTATGACAAATGATGCCCGAGTGGATGACAAGACGTCATCGAGCGGGCCCCGACCGCGCCGAAGGTGCCAAAACCACTCCCCTACCTGCCCATTCATCCAGGATCGAGTCGATCGTCGGACGGTGCCCCCCGTCCCTGCCGCCGCAATGGCACGGGCTCTGCTTGTCAGCACCATGGAGCGCTCGTTGTCACGACCCTCATTCAGTCGATGACCGCGGTGGCCCCGGGCTCAACCAGATGGTCGGGGAGGTCCAGGGTCGCCGATCAGGTGATGGGTTGGCGATGCCGTATCGCCGACCCGTCGGTCACTACGACTCGAGTTCCGAAGCTGCGCAGAGATCGGGCCGACGCCGCCGCCCATCGGTACCGATCGAGTGCCGGGGCGCCGCGCGTCGCCTTGTCTCCGATGCGCGGTCGCGGCGCGTTCGTCTCCTTGTCGCACGGCTGCCATCAGGTGCTGGGACAACTGAGGGCCGACGTCCGTCCCGTCCGAAAGAGCGAATGTGCCATGACTGAAGTTCCCGCGATGGCACACGACGGCGGCCGCCGGTGACCGCGCCGCTGGCTCTGGTTCCGTTCGCCGGCGAGGGGAGCCGTACCGCGGCGCTCGTCGGCCGACTCGTCGAGGGGCCGCTCACCCGGCCTCGCGTGGCCGTGCGCCTGTCGGTGGGTGGAACGGGGCTGCTCGCGCTGACAGCCGCGTGCGCGCCGAACAACCACACCCTCGATGTGCGGCTGCCGCTCTCCCTGCCGTTCCCGATGCCCGGGCTGGTCTCCACGCTCCTGACGTTCTCGGCCCTCGTCCTGTCGGGGCTGGGGCTGGCCGGAATGCTGGGCGCAGCGAAACGGGGCTGGTCACCCAGCCCCCGCACGCTGCGCCGTGCAGGCGTCGCCGCGGTGGCGGTCTTCGTCGGCCTCACCCCGGTGGGCTCCGCGGACATGGCCAGCTACGCCGCCTACGGGCGGATCGCGGCCATGGGGGCAGACCCATATGTGTCCACCCCGGCTGATCTCGGCGGAGCCTATGCCTCGCTGGTGAGCGATGTCTGGGTGCACACACCCTCGGTGTACGGACCGATGGCGACATGGGCGCAGGCGGGCGCCGCGCTGATCGGCGGTGTCCACCCCTGGGTGACGATCTGGATCCTCATGATCGCCAATGGCGCGGTCTTCCTCGCCGTGGGGCAGTTGCTGCTGCGGACGTGCGAGGACAAGGTCAGAGCCGGGCTGCTGTGGGTGGCCAATCCGATCCTGATCGGGCAGTTGGTCGCGGGAGGGCATCTGGACACCTATATGGCGGCTCTCGCGGTCTGCGCCGTCCACCAGCTCCGCCGGGGCACACGGCTGCGGCACGATGTGTTCGCCGGTGTTCTCATCGGCCTGGCCTGCGGGTTCAAGGTCAGCGCCGTGCTGCTCGGCGCCGGTCTGGCGTGGCCGGTGCTTCGCGACAACGGGCCGTGGCGGGTCGTCCGGCTGGCACTGACCGCCGCTCTCACGCTGGTCGGCCTGTACGGGGCCTACGGCCTGCACGCGTTGGCGCCGCTGTCCGCCGCCTCCGGCCTCGTCTCCGACCTCTCGCCGTGGGGGGTGCTGCGAAGCCTGGGCGGCACGGTCGTCGGCCCGGCGGTGGTGGCCGCGGTCATCAGTGCCCTGTGGCCGGTGCTCATGCTCGCGATGACACCGGTGATACGGCGCCGGGTCCTGCGGGAACCGGCGGACACTGTCACCGGCCCTCTGGTCCTGAACTGCGCCTGGCTTCTCGTGGCGCCCTGGACCATGCCCTGGTACACGGCGATGGCCTGGGCCCTGGCCGCGAGGCTGCCCCGCAACCCACTGGTCCCCTGGCTGACGGTGGCGACCGTCTCCCTCGCCCTCCTGCACAACAGCGGCGGCCACGGCTGGACCTGGTGACCTCGCTCGCGGCCATGGGGTGAAGGTACTGCCCGGGCCGGCGGGAGTGTGCCCCGGCTGGGTGCTCAGGTGGTGCGGTGGTACTCGGCGAGTGCTTCAACCACCGTGCGGTGGCCCACACCTGCGGGTACCGGGTGCGCGGCGCGGTGGCAGTGCTCCGCGGTGAGTGGTGACGCGCAGCGGTCAGCCGTGCCGCACATTCCTGGGGGAAGCCACCTTCCCAGGCGTGGGTCGCTCGGCCGATCCCATGGAAAGGCGCCGGAACGCGTCCAGGAACGCCGCATGAGACATGAGATTGGGCGGGATGGGAGAACAGCGCCATTCCGGCGGAAGGTTCGGGGGATGCATGGCCACCTCGTGAAGGTTCGATTCCCATCGTCGCGATGTGGAATCGCTTCAACCTCACCAAAGCCGCGGCGGCGCAACAACCCGCAACTGCCCTCCGCGCGGGAATGCTTCGGTCTCCACCTCGAATCGCTTCGGCCCCGGCGAAGGCCGGGTGAACCATGCGCCGCGAACCGCCGTGCCCGGCCGTCCGGCGAGCCCGCCCGGCGCTTCCAGCCGCCTATGCGAGAGGCTCCTGGACCCCGGTGCTGCCGGTGCTCCCGGTGCTCGGGAATGTCACAGCGAGGGCCGCGATGTCGTCGTCGAGCCTTCCGCCGCTGTAGTGGAGCAGGTCCTGGTGAAGCCGGTCGAGCAGCTCACGGGGCGACCCCGGGCCTTGGCTCCGCAGCCAGTCCGGCAGCGGGAAGAACTCGCCGGCGCGGTCCCGGGTCTCCGTCACCCCGTCGGTGTAGAGCAGTAGCTGGTCGCCCGGGGCGAAGGAGACGCTGTCGACGCAGTAGTGGTCTCCGATGAGCGCCGCGAGGTTGAGGGGCGGCGAGGCGGTGGTGGGATCCAGGACGTGGATCTCCCCCCCGTGCACGAGCAACGGCGGCGGGTGCCCGCAGTTGAGGAGCTTGAGGCGGCCACCGCCGGGCGGGATCTCGGCGACAAGCGCGGTGGCGAAGTGCTCCGGCAGGTCCTGTCCCGGGAAGGCAGCGCTGTGGCGGATGATGCTGCTCTCCAGCCGATGGGTGATGCCGCTCAGGTCTGGCTCGTCGTACGCGGCCTCCCTGAAGGAGCTGATCACCGCCGAGGCCGCCCCCACGGCGGACAGGCCCTTGCCGCGTACGTCACCGATGAGCAGCCGGACCCCGTACGGCGTGCCGACCACTTCGTAGAAGTCGCCGCCGATCCGGGCCTGCTCCTGGGCCGCCAGATACAGCGACTCGATCTCGACGCCCCCAATGCGGGGCGGCAGGGGACGCAGCAGTACCTTCTGGGCCGCGTCGGCGACGAGCCGGACGTTGAGGAGTGTCTCCTCCCGCTGGAGTCGGACATGGCTCGCGTAGGCGGCCGCCAAGGTGACCGCGACGATCGCAGCCGAGGTGTACTGCGTCCCCAGGTCGGTGTAGATGAAGCCGAGGCCGATCATGACCAGCAGGCAGAAGGTTCCCAGCAGGATCGTGGGGAGCACGGGCCACATCGCCGCGGCGAGGGCGGGTGCTGCCGGCAGGAGGCGGCTGAAGGCGATCTGCCTCGGCGTGGAGAACGCCAGTGCGGCGACGAGGATGGTGAGGACCACCGGTGACAGCAGGGAAGCATCCCACCGGCCGCCGGAGGCAGGACGACGGCCCCGCAGTCGCTCGAGCATGATCACAAAACGCATCATATCCGAGCGAAGTGGACATTGAGCCTCGGGGCGGCCGACGGCAGGGGTACCTGGCCAAGGGCCGGCTCACCCTGCGCGGTGCACCACCTCTCCGGCGGTGACCGTGAGCACGGCTTCCGCGTCGGCCAGGGTGCCGCGTGCGTCCGGTGTGGCGAAGCCGGGAACGCCGAGCACGCCTTCCTCCCACCGAGGACGTCCAGGTCGGCCCCCGCGGGGGCCGACCTGGACGTCATGGTCAGACGAGGTCGAACCGGTCGAGGTTCATCACCTTGTCCCACGCCGCCACGAAGTCGTTCACGAACTTCTCCTTGGCGTCATCGCTCGCGTAGACCTCCGCGAGCGCGCGCAGCTCGGAGTTCGACCCGAAGACGAGGTCGGCGCGGCTGCCGGTCCACTTGACCTCGCCCGTGGCGGCGTCGCGGCCCTCGAACGTGTTCGCGTCCTCGGACGTCGCCTTCCACGTCGTGCCCAGGTCGAGCAGGTTGACGAAGAAGTCGTTGGTCAGGGATCCGGGGGTCGTGGTGAAGGCGCCGACGGCCGACTGCTGGTAGTTCGCGCCCAGCACCCGAAGGCCACCGACGAGGACCGTCAGCTCGGGGGCGCTCAGAGTCAGCAGGTTCGCCCGGTCGAGCAGCAGGTACTCGGCCGGCAGACGGTTGCCCTTGCCGAGGTAGTTGCGGAACCCGTCCGCGGTCGGCTCGAGCGCGGCGAACGACTCCACGTCGGTCTGCTCCTGCGAGGCGTCCGCGCGGCCCGGCGTGAAGGGGACCTCGACGTCGAAGCCGGCGTTCTTGGCGGCCTGCTCGACGGCCGCGCCGCCGGCGAGCACGATCAGGTCGGCGAACGAGATCCGCTTGCCGCCGGTCCCGGCGGCGTTGAAGGCGTTCTGGATCCCCTCAAGGATGCCCAGCACCGTCGCCAGCTGGTCGGGGTCGTTGACCTCCCACCCGCTCTGCGGCTGGAGGCGGATGCGCGCGCCGTTGGCGCCGCCGCGCTTGTCGCTGCCACGGAAGGACGAGGCCGACGCCCACGCGGTGGACACGAGCTGGGGCACCGACAGGCCCGAGGCGAGGATCTGGCTCTTGAGGGAGGCGATGTCCTCGGCGTCGACGAGCTCGTGCGTCACGGCGGGCAGGGGGTCCTGCCACAGCAGCGTCTCCGTGGGGACCTCCGGGCCGAGGTAGCGCACGACCGGGCCCATGTCGCGGTGGGTCAGCTTGAACCACGCCCGGGCGAAGGCGTCCGCGAACTCGTCGGGGTTCTCGAGGAAGCGCCGCGAGATCTGCTCGTAGGCCGGGTCGAACCGGAGCGAGAGGTCGGTCGTCAGCATCGTCGGGGCGTGGTTCTTCGACGCGTCGTGAGCGTCGGGGACCGTGCCGGCCCCGGCGCCGTCCTTCGGCCTCCACTGGTGCGCGCCGGCGGGGCTCTTGAACAGCTCCCACTCGTAGCCGAACAGGATCTCGAAGAAGCTGTTGTCCCACGTGGTCGGGGTGTTCGTCCAGGTACCCTCGAGACCGCTGGTGATCGTGTCGCCGCCCTTGCCGGTGCCGTAGGCGTTCTTCCAGCCGAGTCCCTGCTCCTCGATCGAGGCGGCCTCCGGGTCGGCGCCCACGTTGTCCGCGGGGCCCGCGCCGTGGGTCTTGCCGAAGGTGTGACCGCCCGCGATCAGGGCGACCGTCTCCTCGTCGTTCATCGCCATCCGGCGGAACGTCTCCCGGATGTCGCGGGCCGCGGCGATCGGGTCCGGGTTGCCGTTGGGGCCCTCGGGGTTGACGTAGATGAGGCCCATCTGGACCGCGCCGAGGGGGTTCTCCAGCTCCCGGTCGCCGGTGTAGCGCTCGTCGCCGAGCCAGGTGGTCTCAGGACCCCAGTAGACGTCCTCGTCGGGCTCCCAGACGTCCGCACGACCGCCGCCGAAGCCGAAGGTCTCGAAGCCCATCGACTCCAGGGCGACATTGCCGGCGAGGATCATCAGGTCGGCCCACGAGAGGCTCTTGCCGTACTTCTTCTTGACCGGCCACAGCAGGCGGCGGGCCTTGTCGAGGTTCCCGTTGTCCGGCCAGCTGTTGAGAGGGGCGAAGCGCTGCTGGCCGGCCCCGCCGCCGCCGCGGCCGTCGCTGATCCGGTAGGTGCCCGCGCTGTGCCACGCCATCCGGATCATGAACGGGCCGTAGTGGCCGAAGTCGGCCGGCCACCAGTCCTGCGAGGTCGTGAGCACCTGCGCGATGTCCTGCTTCACCGCCGGGAGGTCGAGGGTCTTGAACGCCTCCGCGTAGTCGAACTCCTCGCCGAGGGGGTTGGCCACGGCGGGGTTCTTGGCGAGGATCTTGAGGTTGAGCCGCTCCGGCCACCACTGGCGGTTTCCGCCGCCCTGAGTCGGGTGCGGAGCTCGCCCGTGCGCGACCGGGCAGCCACCTCCGCCCTCCGTCTTCGCGTCTACGACGATTGCGTCATGGTTCTCGGACATGGGAATCCTTCCGGACTGGGCGGATCATGGTGCTCAGAACTGCGGGCGGTCGAACAGTTGAGGCACAGGCCCCAGGAGATGACCTCGGTGGATGGCCTCGGCCCCGTCGATCGAGAAGCCGATCGAGGAGCCGTGGCCGTCGGGTGCGGTCAGCCGCGGGCCGCGCCGGCCGCGCGGTCGACGTCAGCGACGACACCGCACGACCGGCACAGGACATGGTGGTGGTTGTCCCCGACGCGTCCCTCGAACCCGGCCGGACTGCCGACCGGTTCGCTGCGGCGTACGAGTCGCGCTGTGGTAAGCGCGCCGAGGGTCGTACACACGACGTGAAGGACGATGACGTGAAGGCAAATATGGCCCACATACGGTCCACGTGATCGCGCACCCCGGCGGCGATCGCCTCGACGCCGAGGTGGTCGCGTCCCGGACGGTCCGCACGGCGTCGAGCAGCACCACGCGGGCGGCCGCAGGCCGGCGCCGCGCGGCTCCTCGGCGATGATCCCGTCACGTCTTGGTCCCCTGCGGTACTGGAGTCTTCCTGTCCCTTGGCTATCGCCGGAACCGATCCTACAATGGACAGAGTCCAAGTCAAGAAGCGGGCCAAAGCCGTATCTCATCGAGACTCGGACGTCCACTGATAAACTTCAGGTAACCCACTGAACCTGAATAGGTGAACCGATATGAGCGACCTGCTGGAGCGACTGCGAGGACGCGGCTGGCGGATGACCTCCCAGCGGCGTGTCGTTGCGGAGGTCCTCGACGGCGACCACGTGCATCTCACGGCCGACGAGGTGCACGCCCGCGCGGCGCGGCGGCTGCCCGAGATCTCCCGGGCGACCGTCTACAACACCCTGGGCGAGCTGGTTTCCCTGGGCGAGGTGACAGAGGTCTCCACCGACGGCCGCGCCAAGCGCTACGACCCCAACGCACACCACCCGCACCAGCACCTGGTGTGCTCCAGCTGCGGCACCATCCGCGATGTCCACCCGACCGGCGATCCGCTGGTGGACCTCCCCGCGGAGGAACGGTTCGGCTTCACGGTGTCCGACGTCGAGGTCACCTACCGCGGGCTGTGCCCAGCCTGCGCCTGACGCCGCATCAGGCAATGCCTGCCCGGTCCGGGCAGAGGCCGCGCCGTGTGGCGCGGGACCACGTAATCCCGCTGCGTGCAGCACTCTCACCTCCGCTTCGACAACCACCCGCCCAGGTTGCCTCATGATGCCATCGCGGGGGCCTCGGGGCGCGCGCCCGGCGACCCGTCCGCCGGAATTCCCCACGGCGCACGCGGTGATTCGAGCCCGCTTCGAGCGCGAGCCGCAACCGGTAGCCGCGGCCCCGTGGAATCCGGGTTCGCGGGAACCCGGCACGCCCGTCATCCGACTACTGCCGCGTGGGAGGGCGCGGACCCCGCCTTCTCCCCGGCGGCAACGGGCGAGTGAGGGGCGTGTGATGGGCGGGCTCAATGTGCGCATGCGGGAGGTCGCCTGCCGCCATGGCCGGGTCGAGGCGGTCGCGAACGTGGATCTGGAGATCGCCGCTGGAGAACGCGTGGCGCTGACCGGGACCAACGGCTCGGGAAAGACCACCCTGCTGCGTGCCGTCCTGGGCCTGCACCGTCAGGTGACCGGCTCGATCCTGGTCGGCGGCCGGGACACCCGTTCACCGGCGGAATGGGCGTGGCGCAGGCGAGTGTGCGCCTGGATCCCGCAGAAGCCGGCGACCGGACGATTCCCCCTGCTGGGAAAGGAGTTGCTGGCCGGCAGTGCGGCTCCGAGGGAGGCCACCCAAGCCGCGGCCCGCCTGGGCGTGGGGGCGCTGACCGAGCGCCCCCTGCACACCCTGTCCGGCGGGCAGTTGCAGCGGATGTATCTCGCCCGGGCGATCGGATGCGTGGCCGCCGGAGCCGAGGTGCTGCTCGCCGACGAGCCCACCGCCGCCCTGGACTTCTCCGGCCAGGAGAAGGCGGCCGACGTCCTCACCGAACTGCCGGTGACGCTGATCGTCGTGACTCACGACCGGTCACTGGCCGACCGCTGCGACCGGGTCCTGGAGATGGCCGCCGGACGACTGCGGGAGGTCCGGTGACCCTCGCCACCGCCGACATCGGCGAACTCCTGCGGCTCCTGCCAGTGCAGCGGGCCGGCTTCGCCCTGCTGCTGGCCGCGATCGGCCTGCCGGTGATCGGCGTCGTCGTCGTCGGACTGGACATCATGCCGGTCCGGTTCGCGGTGATGCACGTCGCCCTGCTGGGCATCGCGGTCGGCCTCCTGACCGGCCTGGACCCCATGGTGTGCGCGCTGGTGGCCTGCGCCCTGGCCGGAGCGGGGGTCGCGCCGCTCGCCCGCACTCCGGACGGCCTGTCCGGCGCGATGGGCCTGCTGATGAGTCTGGCGATCGCGGCCGCGCTGCTCGTCCTGGCCGTCTCCGGCGTCAACGCCTCGGGGGCCTTCGCGCTCCTGTGGGGGTCGATCCTGTCCGTGGGCACCGCGGACCTGAGCGTCCTCGGAGTCCTCGCCGTCATCGTTCCCGGCCTGTTCTGGTGGCGCCGCCGCGATGTGGCACTGCTGCTGTACGACAGGGAACTCGCCCAGTGTTCAGGTGTACCCGTGCGCGGACTGACCCTCGTGCTGCTCGTGCTGGTCGCGATCTCGGTCGCCGGAGCGATCAGACTCACCGGTGCGCTCCTGGTCGACGCGCTCACCCTGCTGCCCGCGCTCGCCGCACGGCGCCTGGGCACCTCGCTGAAGTCGATCACGCTCTGGGCGGTCGCCATCGGCGTCGGGGTGAACCTGACCGGGTTCCTCATCGCCCTGTGGCTGGACTGGCCGCCCGGGCCGGTCCTCGTCCTGACCGCGGGGGCGGCAGTCCTCGCGGTTCATCTCGTCCCCGAACGGAGAATCAGCTCATGGCGCGCACCCGCGTCCGTATCACTTCCCTCCTCGCACTGAGCGCGGCACTGGCCCTGGCCGCCGGCTGCGGCGGCGACACGGCGTCCAAGGACAGCACCGAAGGCAAGAAGGGGAAGCCGGTCGTGGTCGCGACCACCACCTGGGAAGGCGCCTTCGCCAAGGCCGCGGGCGCCCGGGACGTCACGGTCATCGTGCCGCGGTCCGTTCACCACGCGCCCGACTACGACCCGAAGCCCTCCGACCTCGCCGCCGTGGCCAAGGCCGACTTCGTGCTCTACGCGCCCTTCGAGCCGTACGCCGCGAAGATCAAGGAAGCCGCCGGTTCCGAAGCCGATCTGGTCGAGGTCAGCCTCGACAACGACCCCGACAAGGTGAAGTCGCAGGTCGACAAGCTGGCGAAGCGTTTCGGCACCGAGGACGCCGCGGCGAGGTGGAAGACGGGCTTCGACTCCCAGTACACCGCGCTGGCCAAGGACCTCAAAGCGGCGTGGCCCGGCGGGAAGAGCCCCGATGTGATCACGCAGGTGTTCACGAGCTGGGCGGCGAAGCTGGCGGGCGCCACGTCGGTCGGGACCTACGGACCGGAAGCGGTCACCCCGGCGCAGCTCTCCGAGCTCTCGAAGAAGAAGCCCGCCCTGGTCCTGGACAACGTCCACATGTCGACGGGGAAGGTCCTGCCGGACTCCGGCGCGAAGCAGGTGGAGATCGTCAACTACCCGAACAGCGACCTCGACCTCCTCCCGGTGTACCGCGATGCGGCAGCCAAGCTGAAGAAGGCCATGTCGGGGTCCTGAGCCCGTGGCGTCACCGCGCGCCGCCGTCCCGCGCACTCGGGGGGCAGTCCGTGCGGACTGCCCCCCGAGTGCCGTGCGCGCGGCCGCGCGGCCCCCGGACTCAGCCGGTCCGGGCGAACGGAACAGCGGCGGGCTCCCGCTTCGGCGGCGGGCTGCCGGTCAGGCGCTGCCGCAGCCCGGCCCGGTCCGGCTTGCCCGCCGGGGTCAGCGGAAGTTCCCCGACCACCAGCAGGTGTTCGGGATGCTTGCGCTGTTCCAGTCCCCGCTGGGTCAGGTGCGCGCACAGCGAATCGAGGGTGGGGGTCCGGGCGGCGCTGGGTACGACGCAGGCCGCCAGCCGCTCCCCCATCACCTCGTCCGGAACCCCCACGCACACCACATCGCGTACGAGGGGGTGAGCGGCCAGTTCTCGTTCCACCTCGGCGGGGCTGATGTTGGCGCCGCCGCGGATGACGACGTCCTTGAGCCGTCCGACGATGTGCAGGATGCCGTTGTCGTCGAGGAATCCGAGGTCTCCGGTACGGACCCAGCCGTCGGGGGTGCGGTATCGGGCGTCGAGGTCCGGTGAGGCCACGTAGCACATGGGGGTCATCGGGCCGCGCGCGATGATCTCTCCTGTCGCGCCGTCCTGGAGTGGCTCATGGGTGTCGGTGTCGGCGATGCGGATGTCGGCCACGCGGGGATCGGGGCGTCCGGCCACGACGCCCCGGCCGTCGGCGTCCGGGGTCGTGCTGCCGAGCCCGGTATGGCAGTTGACGCCGTCGGCCGAGCCGTAGAGGTTGACGACCGGGCAGCCGAACGCGCGGGCGGCGTTGCGCGCCGTGGTCTCGTCCAGGGCCGAGCCGCCGAGGACCAGGGCCGTGGGGGCGGGCAGTTCGTCTCCCGTGGTTTTCAGCCGGTCGAGCATCATGCGCACCATCGTGGGCACGCCGAGGATGTGCGTGGGCCCGTGCTCGCGGACCGCGTCGATCGCGGCTTCGGGGGTGAAGTGGTCCATCAGGATGAGCGTTCCGCCGTGGCGGGCGAGGGTGACCGCGGTGCCGTTGGAACCGAAGGCCGAAGCGAGCGGCACCAGGAACAGGCAGCGCGGCGGCGCCTGGTCGGGCATCAGCGAGGCGAGGAAGTTGCCTCGTCCGCCGGCCAGGGCGTTGTGGGAGTAGGCGACCATCTTCGGCTCCGCTTCCGAGCCGGACGAGACGAGGATGCGTGCCGCGCTGTCCGGGTGCGGCCGTTCGGGGGCGAACTCGGCCGGGTCGCAGCGCAGCAGCCCGGAGAGAGGAATCGTTCCTTCTGGTGCGGTGCCGGGTCCGGCGGCGATGACGTGGCGCAGCGCCGGGAGAGCTGGGGCGAGAGTGTGCAGGTCGGCGGCGTGGCGGTTGCCTCGGTGCTCGATGGAGGCGATGACGGCGACGGCCTCCGCTCGACGGAGCAGGCATTCGGCCTCCAGGCTTCCTCGGCCGACGGGGAACGGTAGCGCCACGGCGCCGAGAGCGGCCAGGGCGAGATCGGCGACGACGGCATTGCGGCCGTTGGGCAGTTGGACGCCGACGACGTCTCCCGGGCGTATGCCGAGGTCTCTGAGGCCGGTGGCCAGACATCGCACCTTGCGGTCCAGTGCGGTGTAGCAGAGTACGCCTTTGGCGTCGATGATCGCGGTGCGGTGCAGGTCCGCGATCTGGCGGGCGCGGAAGAGGCTGTAGATGTCGAGGTCGGGGCAGGTCCCGTCGATCACCCAGGAGCGGCGCAGGCCGGCGGGCAGCAGGTCGTGCAGTGCGACGGTCATGTGAAGCTCCAGGGGTCGGGAACGGCTGGGGCACCGTGCTTGTCGCGGCCGATCGAGCCGGCGAAGCGCGGATCGTGGTGCAGGTCGGCGAGATCGGTGGTGACGGCGGTCGCGGCCAGGCCGTGCTCACGCAGGAGCGTCAGGGCCTCGCCGGTGCGCAATTCGCGCAGCTCGTGCGTTCCCGCGGCAGCCGCGCAGGCGTCAGCGGGTGCTACCCAGCCGTCCGCGGTACGCAGGGGCCTTCGGAACCCGGCCGGGCGTCGGGCGCTTCCGCCGGTCGCGGCCCGGCGCAGGGCAGGGGCGGTGAGGACGTCGGCCGCGCCCAGCAGTGAGGAGTCGACCCGGACGCCTTGGCCGGTGCGCTCGCGCAGCAGCAGCCCGGCGAGCACGGCTTCGCCGCCGAGGAGCCCGCCCAGGAGGTCGAGCAGGGTCATCAAGGAGGGGGCGGGGGGCTCGTCCGCCGGGCGTGCGGCCTCCCCGACCGCGGTGCGTGCCTGCACCATGAAGTCCGTGCCCATGGGGGCTTCGGGCATCCGGTCGGCCCAGCCGCTGGTGTACGCGTAGACCAGAGCCGGATTCACGGCGGCCAGGTCGCCCGCGTCGAGGCCGAGCCGGGCGGCTGTGCCCGGGGCCCAGTTGTGGAGGAAGACGTCGGCTTGCGCAGCCATCTCCCGCAGCCGGAGGCGATCGGACGGCGACTTGATGTCGATCTCCACGGCCTGCTTGCCCCGGTTGAGTGCGAGCCACCGGGCCGAGATGCCGGAACAGGCCGGGGGCATCGCGCGCAGCGGATCCCCGCCCGGCGGTTCGACGCGGACCACGGTCGCGCCGAGCAGTCCCAGGAGGTGGGCGGCCAGTGGCGCTTGGATGCGGCGACCGGCCTCCAGGACAGTCAGTCCCGCCAATGGCTGGGCGGCGGTCGGGGGGATCGCGGCGGCGCGGTGTCCGGATCCCTGGGCTGCGAGCGACCACGGGGCGGCCCCGTCGTGTTCGGCGGCGCGGTCGGCCAGCGTATGCAGCGGGCAGACCTCGGCACCTGAGTCCGATGCCGCCTCAAGGATGCGGTGCCATGTGCGGGCGCGTGCGGTGGCGTGCAGCGCGGCCGGGACGGGTGCGCAGGCCGTGGCGTAGCGGAACTGGAAGGGCCGCCAGCCGGCCCGTATAGCGTCGGCGGGCGCGTCCAGGGCGCGCCAGAAGGCGGCCCAGTCGGCGGGGTCGAGGGTCTCCAGCTCAAAGAGGGTGCCGTCGCCCGCGATGAACGGCGGGCCGCCCGGGGCGAGTTCGGCCGCCTCGCCCTCATCGGCACCGGCCGCGGCAAGGTACTGGGAGACGGCCAGCAGCCCCGCCCGGTCGGCACCGGTGACCACTCGGCCGCACGGTCCGCCGCGGGCCTGGCCCAGAGTTGCGGCCAGGAGCCCCTGGACGGTGAGTACCGCGGTCGCGGTGGCGGCGTAGTCGACTGCCAGGCCGCGCGGTTCACCGTCGCGGCGGCCGTGCACCGCCATGATGCCGGTGGCAGCCTGCACGGTCGCCTCGTCGGTGATCCCGCTCGACGGCTGCGCCCAGGCGGCCCGGGCTTCAAGGCACTCGAAGCCGTCACCGGTCAGCGTGACATGCGCGCTGCCGGCATGGCCCGAAGCCGCCGGTGCCGATGGCGTCCGGGCTCCCAGGAGCCGCAGGTGTTCGCTGACCAGGCCGGTCAGCTCGGGTGGTCCCGAGGTGTCGAGGCGCAGCCCGTCGAGTGGCCGGACCGTCTGCGTGGTGGCTGGTGGCGCCATGCCTCTCCCTTCCTGGCGCGGCGGTGGCCGGCGCTTGGAATGTGCGGAACACGGGAACCAGGGCGCCGTCGCACCCGACCAGTTCCTCGGAGAGGCAGTCGGACTGCCGTTCCCCCGGGTTCCCGGCAGAGCGGAGGAAAGTGGTGGGCAGCGCGGGCAGCGCCGGCCGGGGACGGCCGGGACCGGGGCCGGACGCCGTGGAGTTGACTGAGCGGGTGGCGGACTTTGTACGCAGCCGGGTCGTTCCCCTGGAGTCCGTTCTGGACTCCGGCGGCACCGCCGGAAGGGCAGCGATGCGCTCTCTGCGCGCGCGGGCCATGGACGAGGGCCTGTGGGCTCTGCCGTTGCCCGCCGAGTTCGGCGGGCAGGGCCTCGCGCTGCCGCGGTACCTCCAGCTGGCGGAGGCCGAGGGCGCGAGCGACCACGGACCGGCGGCCCTGGGCTCGGCGCCCCTGCTCGACGTGTTGATGCTGCGACGCCATGGCCGCACGCGGATACGCGACCAGTACCTCGAGCGGCTGGTCGCGGGAGAACTCCGGGCCTGCTACGCGATGACCGAACCGGACGCCCCGGGCACGGATCCGTCGATGACCAGTACGCGCGCGGTGCGGGAGTCGGACGGGAGTTGGACCGTCAGCGGCCGCAAATGGTTCACCTCCCGTGCCGCCGACGCCGACCTGGTCACGGTCCTGGCCCGCACCGACGCAGCGCCCCCGGACCGCGCGGGGCTGTCCCTCCTCCTGGTCCCCACCGACTCCCCCGGCTTCCGCGTCGTACGCGAACTGCCCGTCCTCGGCGCCGGCGGCCAATGGGAGATCGCCCTCGACCACGTCACCGTCCCCGGCGACCACCTCATCGGCGAGCGGGGCCGGGCCCTGGCCATCGCCGGAGAAAGACTCCAGCTGGGACGGACCCTGCGGTGCCTGCGCTGGCTCGGTCAGGCCCAGAGAGCCTTCGACCTGATGTGTGAGCGCGCCAACACCCGTTCCGGGTCGCGCGGTCCGCTCTCGGGCCACCAACTGGTTCAGCAGCACGTCTTCGAGTCACTGCTCGCCGTGCGCTCCACCCGGCCACTGGTCCACGAGGCCGCGGCCCGGATCGGTGCCGGGCTGGACGCGCACATCGAGGTGGGCCTGGCCAAGGTCGCCGCCGCCCGCATGCTCCAGCAGGTGTCGGACGCGGCCATCCAGGTCCACGGCGCGGCCGGACTCGGCCCCGACACCCCTCTGCCCGCGCTCTTCCGCACCGGCCGCGCCGCCCGCATCCTCGACGGCCCGGACGAGCTGCACATCACATCCGTCGCACGCCGGGTGCTGCGCTCACCGTGAGGCGGGTCTCGTCCGCCGTGCCCGGCTACGGCGGGCTACACCGCCCGGACGTCGACCGTTCCGGTGAGGCAGGCCAGCCCGAGGGCCAGGAAGAAGTCGCCCCACACCAGTTCGTGGCGGGGGGCGATGCCCCGCCGGGCGTCGTAGCAGCCGTCGAGCAGCATGCCCATCGGCCGGGCCCCGCCGTCGCCGGAAAGGTGCCCGGTGGCCAACCGGCTCAGGATCGCCACGGCGCGGTGGGCGTATTCCGCGGACCGGGGCCCCGGGATGGCGGCGAGCTTCAGCAGCGCCACCGCTGTGATCGCGGCGGCGGAGGTGTCCAGGGGGCCGTCGGGCCGCGCCTCGTCGGCCACGGGGACGAGCTGTCCGGCAGTCCTCCCCCGCGCGGCGGCCAACTGGGCCGCCACGGCCTCCAATCGGGCCGCCCTTGCCCCGGCCGCGCTCGGGCGGTGCAGCGCGTCGGCCACTGCCAGCAGGAGCCAAGCACGTCCCCGGCTCCAGCCAGGAGCCGGATCGTCGCACGGCTGCCATCCCGTCGCCGCCTCGAAACGCAGGGCCGGCACCGGCAGCCCGTCTGCGTGGCACAGGTCGAGATGCCGGTGGAGGTGGGAGGCGGCCGCTTGCGCGCCCTCGCGGCCTGCCGTGGCCAGCAGCGGCACCATGCCGGGGACCGCGTCCACGCGGGCCACCAGCCTGGGTCCGCCGAACGCGGATCCCCAAGGAACGAGGCCGAGTTCGGGGTCCAGCGCGGTCAGGCAGGCCCGGGCGGCCCGCTCGCGCAGTCCTTCGGCCCCGGCATCGCCGACGGCCAGAGCGGTTCCGTACCAGTGGATCAGACCTCGGGCGGCGGTGTCGGCCTCCACCCAGCCCGCCAGGCGCGCCGTGCATGCCGAGGCCGCCGCCCGGTCCACCTCGTCGCCGGTGTGCAGGGCCCGCAGCCACAGCAGCCCGGCCCAGAAGCCACCGGTCCACGCACCCCGGCCGGTGGTCGTCCACCGGCCGGTGTCCGGGGCGGCGAACAAGGGGAAGCGATCACCGACTTCAGCCCTGGTGACGGCGACCCGGTCGATGACCTCCGCGAGTGCGCGTTCGGCCCAGTCCGCTTCGGTCACGCCTCAACCACCGCGCGGTGCCGCCGCTCCCGCACCGCCCACGTCGTCGCGACCGCGCACGCCGCCGCGAACTCAGCCGCGACCAGCAGCCAGCCGGGCCCGTAGTGACCGGCCTGCGCCAGTGCGCCCAGGACCGGCGGACCGACGGCGAAGCCGGTGAAGAACCCGGCGGAGACGAGCGCCGAGTCCTGCCCGGCCCGGCCGGGTGCGGCACGCTGCATGACCAGCACCATGGAGACAGCGTTGCCCGACACGGCGAACACGCCCACCGCCACCGCGGCCGGCCACACCAGCGGGTGCACGAGCAACGCGGCCGCCAGGAGAAGGGCCGCCACCACCGCACCGGCCGCCAGCCATCCCGGCAGCCATTCCGCGCGCCCCGGCCGGGCGGCCCTCGACCAGCCCACCCGGCCGGCGATCCCCGCCACGCCCAGCACCGCCACCAGGGCACCGGCCGCGGTGGGGCCCAGACCGAGCCTTTGTGCCCCGAACAACGCCAGATACGTGTTGACCGACGCGATTCCGCAGCCCAGCAGCAAGGAGAACACCGCCAGCCACGCGATGGCGCCGCGCGGCACCAACGACGACCGAGGCCCCGCCCTGTTCACCTCGGGATCGGCAGGCAGCGCGCGCAGCGCCCACAGTGCCGCCACCACCGCCGTCGCGGCCGCCGTCCACACCGCCCCACGCCAGCCGACACCCGCGGCCAGCGCCGCCAGGGGAAGCCCGGCGACGAAGGCGCCCAGTTGCACCCCCGACTGCTTCATCCCGGTCACCGATCCCCGCCGGACCGGTGCGACGCCGGCCAGGATCGCCTTGTTGGTCGCCGGGTTGGCCAGTGCTTGGGGCAGACCGCCGAGCGCGACCGCCGAGAGGAGGAACCCGGCTCCCGGCGCGGCACCGATCAGCGCGAGCGCCGTCGCGGACACGAGCAACAGCACAACGAGCGCCCGCCTGGGGCCGATCCGGTCCACGATCCGCCCGCCCGCGGGGGAGAGCACAGCCGCTGTCCCGAAGCCGATCGTCGTCGTCAGGCCCAGCACCGTCGGCGAGATCCCCAGTTCGTCCACCAGGCGCGGGCCCAGAGCTCCGAGCAGGAAGAGCTGCATCATCGAGAACGCCATCGCGCAGGTGAGCAGGGCCGTCAGTCCACCGTCCGCTCCGGCCGCCGACGCCGCCGACGCCGCCGACGCCGTCGGCACCGCCTGCACCGCCTGCTCCGCCTGCTCCGCCTGCTCCGCCCCCACGATGTCTCCGATCCCCACAACCGCGCGTCCCCCGGGCCACCTCAGCAGTCGGTTCGATCAGGGCAGGGGTTCCCGCGCGTGTTGTGGCGTGCGACACATGTCCGCACAGGATCGTCGAGGCGCGCCCATCCCGGGCGCAGGCGCACCACGGTGACACGCGGGGATGAGCGGAGACATCGCGGCATCGCCTCCCAGAATCAGGAGATATCAATACAATATCAAATTGTAGCCAATGTGATAGCGATCGCACCTCGGGCGGAAAGGTTGCTCGCCGCACTGTCCTCGCTGATCCACCGGCGCCGGTAGGCGCAGCGCGCAGTGCTCGGTACCGGCTGAGTGGGCACTGCCGATCGAATGGGTGGAGGCTGGAGGCAGGGGCGAGATCTCTCCCGCGGTCACCAGTGATGCTCCTCGTCGGTGGCCGCGCAGGCAGGCACGAAGGAGAAGCCCATGAGGGTAGGGGTGCTGACCGGCGGCGGCGACTGCCCCGGGCTCAATGCCGTGATCCGCAGCGTGGTGCGCAAGGGCGTCCAGGAGTACGGATACGACTTCATCGGCTTGCGCGACGGCTGGCTCGGCGCGATCGAGGACAAGGTCGTCCCGCTGGGCATCCCCGCCGTGCGCGGAATCCTTCCCCGAGGAGGGACCATCCTCGGCTCCTCCCGCACCAACCCGCTCAAGCAGAAGGACGGGGAAGGCCGGGTGCGGGACACGCTCACCGCGCACGGCATCGACGCGCTCATCGTGATCGGCGGCGAGGACACGCTCGGCGTTGCCGCCGAGTTGAGCCGCCGGGGGATCCAGGTGGTGGGCGTGCCGAAGACCATCGACAACGACGTGTCCGGGACCGACTACACCTTCGGCTTCGACACCGCCGTCAACATCGCCACCGAGGCGATCGACCGCCTGCACACCACCGCCGAGTCGCACATGCGGGCCCTGGTGGTCGAGGTGATGGGGCGGCACGCCGGCTGGATCGCCCTGCACGCCGGCATCGCGGGCGGCGCCAACGCGATCCTCATTCCTGAGCGGCCGTTCGACATCGAGCAGGTGTGCGGCTGGGTGGAGAGCCGGTTCAAAATCAACTACGCGCCGATCGTCGTCGTGGCGGAGGGGGCGGTGCCCAAGGAGGGCCACATGGTCCTCAAGGACCGGACGGTCGACGAGTTCGGGCACGTTCGGCTGTCCGGCATCGGCGAATGGGTGGCCCAGGAGATCACCGACCGCACCGGGGAGGAAGCCCGTACCACGGTCCTGGGCCACGTCCAGCGGGGCGGCACGCCGAGCCCGTACGACCGGTGGCTCGCGACGCGCTTCGGCTTGCACGCGGTCGACGCGGTCAGGGACGGAGCCTTCGGCATGATGGTGGCCGTACGCGGTACGGACATCGTCCGCATCCCCCTCGCTGATGCCACGGTCGGGGGCAAGACGGTCGATCCTTCGCTCTACGACGAGTTCGAAGTCTTCTTCGGCTGACCGGCCGGGCCGCCGTTCCGGGCGCGGTCATCCGGCGTGCGGCACGATCGCCACCGGGCAGCGGGCGTGGTGCAGCACCGCATGGGCGACCGGACCGAGCCGTCCCTCGGGCGCCCGGGGGTCGGCGCGCCGCCCGATGACCAGCAGGTCCGCGCCCGAGGACGCGTGCACCAGCGCCATCTCCGGATGGAGCAGCCTGACATCGGGCTCCACGGCGACCTGCGGGTATTTCTCCCGCCACTCCCGCAGGGCGTCCGAGAGCAGCTGGACCTCCTGGTCCTCCCAGGTGGCACGGTCCTCCTCCGTCACATCCAGCATCAACGGGGACACGGCGGTGGCGGGAAGGGCCCACGCGTGCACCACCCGCAGGAGGGCGCCGTGCGCCCGGGCGGCGGCGAAGGCGAAGTCCGCTGTCTCGTGCACCGGTTCGTGCGGGTCAAGACCCGTCACCACGCACGCCCAGCCATCCGCCGCCGGGGACTCCGCCTCGTCACCGGTATGAGTCGGCTGCTCGGGGACCACCACCACGGGACAGGCGGCCGCCGCCGCGGCACGCAGGGCCACCGCCCCCACCACGAGGCCGTCGAAGCCGCCCGTACCCCGAGCTCCGATCACCAGCAGCCCGGCGTTCGCCGCAGCCGACAGCAGAGTCTCGGCGGGACGCCCGGACACCTGCTCGCCCCGTACGACGAGGTCCGGGTACCGCTCACCGAGTTCGGCGACCCCGTGCTGGAGAGCCTTTTCGCCGACTTGCGACCACACCTCCGCCGCAGTCACCGGCATGACCAGACCGGGCGTTGACGGTGCGGCGTGCACCAGTCGCAGCGGCGCCCGGCGAAGCACCGCTTCCCGGGCAGCCCAGTCGGCTGCTGCCAGGCTTCGCGCGGAGCCGTCGACCCCCGCTACCACCGGCAGACTCATCGCACCCTCCATTCGCCTCACCGGATGCCGCGCACGCGCCGCACGCCCCGAGCCGCTACTTCCACTGTTCCACGGTCGGCCTCATCCGGCTGCCCGTGCCGAGCCGGGCGGCCCCACGGGCCGGTGAGCCGTATTGATTCTGCGCTTCTGGGCTTCTGGGCTTCTGGGCTTCTGCGCTTCCGCACTTCTGCGCTTCCGCGCTTCCGCGCTTCCGCGCCGATGACCGCCGTGCCGTCGCATCCGCTCCACGATCTGCTCAACGCTTCCTCCACGCCGGTCGACCTACCCTCGGGCAACTCGCCGGTCCCCAAGGTGGCGAAAGGGCCGACAGCAACGCCGCACCAGCGACGAGGAGACGACAATGCAGCCGAGCGCCGAGGAGAGACCACAGCCGTACCGTGTGCAGTTGCGCATGGAGATCCTCCCGGGGAGGGAGCGCGAGTTCGAAGAGGTCTGGCGCGCCACCACGGATGTGGTCGCCGGACATGAGGCCAACCTCGGACAGGCCCTGCTGCGCGCCGACGACGATCCCGGCGTCTACTACATCGTCAGCGACTGGCGCGACGAGGCCGGGTTCCGGGACTTCGAGCACAGCGATGCGCACATCGAGCATCGCAGCAAGCTGCATCCGTACCGGTCGGCCGGCTCCTTCGTGACGATGATCCTGCTCCAGGCAACGGAACGGCTTTCGGCCGCGGGGCCGTTCCCCGCGCCGACACGCTCAGGGCGCCCGCCGCTCTGAAGGACGCCCGCCGCGGATCGGTCCACGCCATGCCTCCCCGCCCCGATCAGCCGGGCTTCAGGACGACCCGCACGCGCCGCCCGCATACCCGGTGCGCCTGGCATCCGCGCCCGGTCCGCTCGGTCGGCCCGACATCCCAGGTCCCCTCGACCGAAGGTGGAACACGTGAACGACATCCATGGCCAGGAGCTCACTCGCGACGATGTGCTCACGATGATGCAGGCGTACAAGACGACCTCCCTTCTGCGCACCGGGGTCCAACTGGGCGTCTTCGAAGGACTCGCCGCCGGGCCGGAGGGCGCCGAGGCGCTGGCCGCCCGGTTGGGAACCGATCCACGTGGCATGCGCATCCTTCTCAACGCGCTCGTCGCCGTCCGGCTGCTCGACCTGGACGGCAACGCGTTCCGGCTCGTATCCGGCGCCGCGCAGTGCCTCGTCCCCGGCCGGCCCGGATACCTCGGCGACATGGTCCATGTGATGGCCGGCGACTGGGAGTGGGAGGCGTTGCGGCGCCTGAGCGAGGCGGTGCGGCACGGCGGCGTCGTGGTGCCGGAGAACGCGGAGACTCCGGGCTACCGCTACTGGGAGGACTTCGCCGAGTACGCCACCGCGGTCGCCGCGCCCACCGCGGTGACCATGGCGGACGCGCTCGACCCGTGGGCCCGGGGGCGGTCCCGGCTCGATGTCCTGGACGTCGCCTGTGGACACGGGTACTACGGCTTCACCTTCGCACAGCGTCATCCCGCGGCCGAGGTGTACTCGCTGGACTGGCCGAACGTGCTGGAGGTGACGGCACGCCACGCCGAGCGCATGGGCGTTCGGGCTCGTATGCACGCCCTGCCCGGGGACATGTTCGAGGTCCCGCTGGGCGGTCCGTACGACCTGGCCATGGTGACCAACGTGCTGCACCACTTCTCCGAGGAGAAGGCGACCGAGCTGCTGCGCCGGACGGCCAAGGCGCTGCGCCCGGGCGGCCGGCTGGCGATCGTCGGCTTCGTCACCGGTGGGGAGTCCCCGGCACAGGATCCGCTGCCGCACCTGTTCTCGGTTCTGATGCTCGCGTGGACCTCGAACGGCGAGGTGCACTCCGCCGAGGCGTACCAGCGCATTCTGACGGCCGGCGGCTTCACCGCGATCCAGACCCACGCGCCGAAGGGACTCCCGCTGCGGGTGCTGCTGGCGGAGCGCTCGGCGACCGGTGAGCCCGAGGAGGAGTCCGCGGCCGGCACCGGGCGGGCGGCCGCCGAGGTTCCCGCGCCCCGCTGAGCCGCATTCCACCGACCCTTCACCGTTGAGGGAGGAGAATCCGTCGTGGCTGATGACGACGTCCTGAGCCCTGACCCGATCTTGGAACTGGGCACCGCCTACTTTGCGTCGCGGGCGCTGATGAGCGCCGTGGAGCTGGACCTGTTCACCGCGCTGGCCGAGGGGCCGGCCGGTCTCGAGGAGATCCGGGAACGGCTGGGCCTGCACCGCCGCGCGGCGGGTGATTTCCTCGAGGCGCTGACCGCGCTGGGCATGTTGGAACGGACCGGCGACGACCGGTACCGCAACAGCGCGCTCGCGGCGCGGTACCTCGACCGTGGCCGACCGAGCTACGTCGGCGGGTTCGCCGAGCTGTCCGGCACCGCGCTGTTCCCGGCATGGACCAGGCTCACCGAGGGGCTGCGCAGCGGGGAACCGCAGGTCGAGCAGCCCAAGGACGGGGACTTCTTCGCCCGGACCTACCAGGACCCGGGGCGGGTGCGCCGGTTCCTGTCCTCGATGGACGCCGTCAACGGCAGGCTGGCCGAGGAACTGGCCCGGTGCGTGGACTGGAGCCGCTACGG